>NZ_CP156678.1:0-1132500 GCF_052474395.1 Niveispirillum fermenti
AACCCTGTCAACCAGTCTTTTCAGCTTTTTTCGCCGCCCTTGCAGGCACCAAAAAAATCAAAAACAAACCAGCCAAATCCGACAATCAATCAGCAGTCCTTAACGAACACTGAACAATCATCAGCCAGGCGATGATCAAATCTATCTTAACTTGTCCGGCCAGCTTACTGACCAAAGAACCAACGGATACTGGAAAAATCCACCATCCAACTCCCCCTGCGCTTCAGAAGATAACCTCCAGCCCAAGCGGGAGCCGGGGTATAGACCCGGTGACTGGGCGGTGCAACAACTATTTTCGCATCGCCGCATTTTTCTTCAGGCCAGCCCCAATGCCCGCAGTTCGGCCAGAAGATGTTCCGGCAACACGTCACCCCCCTGACTTTCGGCCAGGTCGGCAGGCGCATCCTCCGGCTTAAGATAGCGCCATCCCTGGAAGGGGCGCTTGGGCATGGACACGGTTTCCACCAGTTCCGGGTCCATCAGCATGCGGCAATAGTCGCCACCATCCACATCGCGCACCATGTCGAAACCGATGAACCGCTGCCGGCACTGCACAAAGCCTTTCACGACCCAGTATATGCAGCCGCCATCCAGCAGTTCCGCCGCGCGGGTTGGAGCCCGCTTGGTACAGGTGGGCACGGCCTTGTGACCTTGCCAGATGATCTGGTGATCACGACGCCAGTCGCGCATCGATTGCAGACTGTCGGCACCAACAGCCAGACGCAGGAGATGAATGGTCATAGCGGCATACGCCCGGATGCTTGACGGGAACGGGCGACTGATATGGACCCGCGCTCAGGCTCCGGCAAGCGGGTTGGTGGCGCGGCAGCGTCCCTCGAACTCCGCGGAGATGAATTCCGGCTTTTTGAACAAGCCCCGCAGCCAGGCCGCCAGCATGCACAATTCCTCCAGCTTCAGCACCTCATCCAGGGTGCCACCGGGAAAACGGACATCAAAGCTTTCGGCGATGATGTCCAATACCTCCTCCACCTGCTCGATGGCGAGGCCGCAATCGGTCTCCAGCATGGCCGTGCGGGTCAGGATTTTCTCATCGACGCCGTAATCGTCCCGTATCAGCTTCACGATCCAGCGGAACATGTGCATCCAGTTGGTAACACCGTCGATGGACCGGCTCACGATCCCGCTCCCGTACAAGTGATGGGCCCAGCGTCCCCATATCGGGGCGGGCGATGCGGCCGCCCCGGCGAACCATCGCACTATCCACCGAAAGCGTTAATCTTTTTTTGCGCGCCGACGGATAGGTGGCCACGCTTTGCCCCGGCGAGGGGGCTGACCCGCGGGCCTGACAGGCGTAGGATGATGCATCAGGCAGTGTCGGCGGAACATCCGTGGCGGCGGGTCGTTATTCCCAACCATCATCATTACATGTTGATGATGGGCCGCCCATCCCCGGCACGGGGACGGGCCTTCATGGCGGAGGCCCCATGCCTTTTGTCCAAATGGAGGAAACCATGCAAGACCATGCTTCCACCCCCAGCAAGACCCCTGACCACGGCAAGCAGCGCCTGGCCGAAGCCGAATGGCGCCAGGCCCGCCGTTCACCGGGCCCCACGGACCATCCCGCGGCCCGCCAGCCACACCAGAACAGCGACGGCGACCATAACCTGCGCGGGCGGGAATGGGAGGCCGCGCGCCCCACCGATCATGAGCAGCGCAAGGCCAGGGTGGGCCGCCACTGATCTTCTGATCTTTCCAGCACCCCTGTCGAGCGAGGAGCCGCCCCCGCGCATCGGAGATTGATGCCCGGGGGCGTTGCCGTTCAGCGGTCAGCGGTCAGCGGTCAGCGGTCAAGGCCGGGGGATCACGGACGGAAATATTGTTCCTCGAATTCCGCCAGCAGTTCCTTGGCATCATTGAGCATGGCGCGGATGACCCGGCGATCGGGCTCGGTACATAATGTTTCATTCACGGCCTTGCCCAATTGCGCCGACGCCTGGGCCAACAGTTTCACCGCCAAACGATCTTCCAGCTTCATCGCCGCCTCACCCCTGGTCGTCACCTCCCCGTTGATAGACCCGGCGGAGAAAAATTTCGACATTGCTGTCGAAAGCACCGACCCTGGCTCGTCAGAAGGGGCGGGACCGGTGACCGGCACCGGCCCCCCGAAACCGGAAGGGAGCCCCCATGGCCAAGTTCATCCTGATCCTGCGCGAAGACCCCGCCACCTTTGCCAGCCTGTCCCCCGATGAGATGCAGGCCATCATCACCGGATACCAGGCCTGGAGCGACAAGCTGGCCAGAGCCGGCCTGCTGTCTGGCGGCGAGAAGCTGGGCGAGGAGGGCGGACGGCGGCTGACGTCGCGCGACGGCACCCTGGTCGTCTCCGACGGCCCCTATGCCGAAGCCAAGGAAGTCATCGGCGGCTTCTTCATCATCGAGGCGGCGGACTATCCCGCGGCGGAGACCATCGCGGCGGAATGCCCGCACCTGCGCCACGGTGTGGTGGAACTGCGCCGCATCGACGATATGAGCGGCGGCTGAGCGCCATCGTGTCCGACGGGCGGACGACAAGCGACACCGGCCCGCTGGTGGATGGCCTGTTCCGCAGGGAAGCCGCGCATCTGACGGCGCGGCTGGCCCGCCTGCTGGGCACCGGCAGGCTGGATGAGGCCGAGGAGATTGTGCAGTCGGTCCTTCTGAAGGCCCTGCACGCCTGGCCGCATGCCGGCATCCCGGACAATCCGGCCGGCTGGCTTTGGCGGACAGCCCGCAACGAAGCCGTCGACCGGTTGCGGCGGCGGCGGTTCAACGCCTCGCTCACCCCGGAGGATCTGGCCGACAGATTGCCTGACGGGCGGGACCCGGCCGATACACGTCTGCAGGCGGAACTGGCCGACGAGAAGCTCGGCCTGATCTTCGCCTGCTGCCATCCCGTACTGCCGTTGGAGGCCCGCGTGGCCCTGACCCTGAAGGCCGTCTGCGGCCTGGGCACGGCAGAGATCGCGCGGGCCTTCCTTCTGTCCGTGCCGGCCACGGCCCAGCGCATCACCCGGGCGAAGGCGCGGCTGGCGCAGGCGGGCGTTGCCTTCGCCATTCCCGCCGGCGCCGAACTGCCCGGCCGGCTGGACGCTGTGCTGGCCACCCTGTACCTGCTGCTGAACGAGGGGGTGGGGGCAACGGCGGGAGAGGCGATGATACGCCCCGACATCGTGTCGGAAGCCCTGCATCTGGCGCGGCAACTGGCCGACCATCCCGTCACCGGCCGGCCGGAAGCGGAAGCGATGGCCGCCCTGGCCTGTCTGACGGCCGCCCGCCTGCCGGCCCGGCTGTCCCCCGACGGCATGCCGGTCCTGCTGGCGGACCAGGACCGCACCCGCTGGCATCGCGGACTGATCGCCGCGGGCCTGCGCCATCTGAAGGCCGGTACGGCGGGACCGGAGGAAACGCGATGGCACCTGGAAGCTGCCATCGCCGCCACCCATGCCGTGGCCCCGCGCTGGTCCGACACGGATTGGCCGCTCATCGTGACCCTCTATGACCGGCTGGCGCAACGGTGCCCCGGGCCGGTCACACGGCTGAACCGGGCCGTGGCCCTGGCAGAGGCACGGGGGCCGGCAGCGGGGCTGGCCGCGTTGGAAGGGCTGGCCGATGACGGCTCGATGGCCCGCTATCCGCTTTATGCCGCCACGCGGGCCGCCCTGCTGGAACGGCTGGGCGACCGGGCCGGGGCCGTGATGGCATTGCGCCAAGCCTTGACCCTGGCCGAACGGATAGGGCTGAACCACCCCGAAAGGCGATTACTGCGAGCCCGGCTGGACAGATTGTCGGAATAGGCTTGCGCGTGCGGCGCAACATCGCGTTCCCTTAACCATATCTTAAATACGCTGGCAGCCGCTTGCATGGCCGCCCGCCGCCTGGATAGGAAGGGGAGGACCGCCCATGCATGTGTCAGCCATCCTCAAGAACAAGGGCAGCACGATCATCAGCACGCGGCCGGACGAGAATGTCGCCGCCGTCGCCCATGTGCTGCATGCCAATCGTATCGGTGCCATCCTGGTCCTGAACGAGGCGGGCGGAATTGCCGGCATCCTGTCGGAACGCGACATCGTGCGGGGGCTGGCGCTGCATGGCGCCAGTGTCATGGACAAGCCGGTATCGGCGCTGATGACGGCGCGCGTCGTATCCTGCGCACCAACGGATTCGGTGGCCTCCGTCATGTCGCGCATGACGGAGGGGCGGTTTCGCCATATGCCGGTGATGGAGGAAGGACGGGTGGCCGGCGTCGTCTCCATCGGCGATATCGTGAAATACCGGCTGGCCGAGTACACGCACGAGGTGGAAAGCCTGCGGGATTACGTGGCCGGCCGGGTCTGAACCCGGCCCGCCTTCCCCACGCGACACCCCGGACGCGCATCCCCTGCCCTTGCCAAGACAGGAGATCGACCGATGTTCACATCCATATCCGGCACATCCTGGTCCCCCCGTGGCGAAGTGCCTGCGGTGATGCCATTGTCAGCGGCGGGGCTCGTCCCCGTGGCAGAGCCTTGCGAGCGGTTCAAGTTTCTGGTCTGTGTCGATGACAGTCCGCAATCCCGCGCGGCCTTACGCTTCGCGGCATTGCGGGCCCGCAACACGGACAGTTTGCTGGCCCTGCTGCATGTCTGCGAACCCATCGATTGCCATGAATGGATGAGCATCGCCGCCGCGGCAGAGGCCGAGCAGCGGGAAGAGGCAGAGATTTTGTTGAACGGCCTGGCCGGCGAGGTCCAGATGCTCACGGGCATCCGGCCGGAGCTGTTGCTGCGCACGGGCAGTATCGGCGCGGAAATCCTGGCCGCTGTGCAGGAAGACGGGGATATCCATGCCCTGGTGGTGGGTGCCGCCCCGCCGACACAGCGCAAGGGACAGCTCATCTCCTGGCTGGCGGGCGAACTGGCAGGTGCGCTTGAAATCCCGCTGCTGATCGTGCCAGGCAACCTGTCGCCGGAGCGCATAGACAGGCTGGCTTGAGCCGACCTGAGACGGGCCGGCCTATTCGCGGACCAGCATGCGGTCGGTGACCAGATTGGCCCAGGACCGCGACCTGTACGCCGCCTTCATGCCCACGGGGTCGTAATCATGTTCGACCCATTGATAGAAATCTGTGACGCTGGTCCCGCCGCTGGCCAGAAAGCTTTCGAAGAAATGATCCAGGATGCCAGTCTTCGACTGGCGCAGATGGCCATAGCGCCAGGAAAGCTGCCCCAGCGCCTGTGGCAGCGGCAGACCCAGACCCGTGAACTGGTACAGCACGCTCATCAGCCCGACACGATCGGCGCCGGCCTTGCAATGCATGACCGTCGGGCCCTCCAGCCGCCGCCAGAGATCCTGGACGGCGAACAGATCCTCCTTGCGGGGAACATCGCGCGAGCGCACCGGGAAATCGATCAGGTCGATGCCGAGGCGGGCACAGGCCCGCACCTCGAAGAAATAGGAGCCGCAGGTGGGGCGGCGACCACGCAGATTGATGATGGTGCGCACGCCCATATCGGCCAGCAGGCGCATCTGCCCCGGCGTCGGCTGGCTGGACCGGTACATATCCGGCCCGATGGGATGGAAATTCCGATAAGCCATGCGGATGAAGGCATGGTCATTGACCATCAGGTCGGCGAACCGGCGGGTCAATGCCCACCAGCAATCCGAACGGGCCCAGTCCGGCAGGACGATGCCCGAGTGAGGTAAACGCGGCTCTTCATAACGCATGGCCGTTCCTTCGCCCCCCGCCGGATATGGACCGCCCCCCGGTACCACCCGACGTTGGAATTGATACGACAGGGGCCCGAAGGGGGCGAGCCCAAATTTGTGCGAAATCGGTTATGTTTCGTTGACGTCGCCGCCGTGCCGGCACCGCATGTCGCCATGCCGGATTTTCTGCGCTATGGCTTGTCCATCGCGATGCATGGGGAACAAGGGCCATGGAAGACGAACAGGGACTGTCGGCAGAGACCTGGCTGGCCCGGGCACTGGGGCGGCATGACGGGGCCACGGGCGGCGTGGTGCCCGCCATCCATCCCGCGACCACCTTTCTGCGGGCCGGCGATCTCTCCTATCCCGGCGGGCTGGTCTATGCCCGGCCCGACAATCCCGGATTCGCGGCGGCGGAAGCGCTGCTGTCCCGGTTGGAGGGGGCGGCGGAAAGCCTGTTGTTCGCATCGGGCATGGCGGCGGCCACCGCCCTGTTCCAGGCATTGTCGCCGGGCGACCATGTGGTGGCGCCCAAGGTCATGTACTGGGCCTTGCGCGGCTGGCTGAAGCGGTTCGCGGCACAATGGGCCCTCGAAATCGACCTGGTCGACATGACGGACACCGCAGCCCTGGCCGCGGCGCTGCGCCCCGGCCGGACAAAGCTGGTCTGGGTGGAAACGCCGTGCAACCCGACCTGGGACCTGACCGATATATCGGCCGTGGCCGGGCTGACCCATGGGGCGGGGGCCTTGCTGGCCGTGGACGGCACGGCGGCCACGCCGATCCTGACCCGGCCGCTGGAGCTGGGGGCGGATATCGTCATGCATTCGGCCACCAAGTACCTGAACGGTCATTCCGACGTGCTGTGCGGCACGCTGTCCTGTGCCCGAAAGGATGCGTTCTGGGAGCGCGTGGCAGGGGTTCGCCGTGACCAGGGCGGCATTCCCGGCCCGTTCGAGGCGTGGCTGCTGCTGCGCGGCATGCGCACGCTGGCCCTGCGGGTGGAACGCGCCTCGGCCAATGCCATGGCCGTGGCCCGCCATTTCTCCGCTCACCCGCGTGTGGCGGCCGCCCTCTATCCGGGGCTGGAGAGCCACCCGCAGCACGCGCTGGCCCGGCGGCAGATGCAGGGCGGCTTCGGGGGCATGCTGTCGCTGCGGGTGGCTGGCGGCGAACGTGCCGCCATCGCCACGGCAGCAGCGCTGAAGCTGTGGACGCGCGCCACCTCGCTGGGCGGGGTGGAAAGCCTGGTGGAGCATCGGGCATCGGTGGAAGGACCGGACAGCCCCTGCCCTCCCGACCTGCTGCGCCTTTCCTGTGGGATCGAGGCGGCATCCGACCTGATCGCCGACCTGGAACAGGCCCTGGAAAGGGCCGGGGCCGGGGTGGGCGCCGGGGTGGGGGCCGGGGTGGGGAAGTGAGCGCCGTTCAATCAGCGGATGCGCGGCGCATTTCCTCGCCCATTTGCGCGTTCTTCGGCACTCACATGCCCCCTTGCCTTGCGCCTTCAACAAGCCTAGGGTCCCCTCGCCAATGTGCAGAGGGGTTGATTTCCGTGGTCCCGAGCCTGTCCCGTACCGTTTCGCGCAGCCTTTCGCATCTGTTGCTGGCCGGCGCTGCTTTTCTGTGCCTGACCGGCGTTGCCGCCGCGCAGTCGGGCGGTGACAACCAGCCGCCCCCCGCGGGCGGTGGCCTGATCCTGCCCGGCACCGTGCAGACCGCGCCGCAGGGCGGCAGCCCCGCGGCGGGAACCATCGGCGGCCCTGCGGCCGGGACGATCGGCGGCCCGGCCGCAGGCACCATCGGACAGCCGCAGCCGCAGGCCCCGGCGGCCGGCACCGTCGGTGCGGCGGCCCAGGGCCAGGCCGGCGCCGCCGCGCCCGCACGCCCGGCTACCCCGCCCAAGCCCGGCGTGCCCCGCGGCGAATGGCGGGTCGAACCGCAGGTCTTCACCGATGGCAGCTTCAAGATGTGCGCCGCCGCGGTGGAGTTCGACAACAATCTGCATCTGCTGCTGCTGCGCAATCCGGCCAAGCGGGTGCAGATGGTGCTGGGCATTCCCGGTGCCCAGATGCCGCCGGGCCAGCGCACGGCCGTGCGCCTGTCCATCGACGGGAAGATCAACCGCGAGCTGGGCGCCATCGTCAACCAGCCCAATGCCCTGGCCATCGGCCTGGGCGACGATGCAGAAATTCTGAAGGGTCTGGGTTCGGGCAATGTCATGACGCTGGAGGTGCCGGGCGACGTCGCGGCCTTCCAGTTGAAGGGCACGACCAAGGCCATGAACGAACTGACGACCTGCGTCGATCAGGGCGTGGCTGGCACCCTGAAGCTGCCGCCGCCGTCGGAGCCGGTCATCGCGCCCACCCTGGCACAGTTGCTGGTCGATGCCGGGCTGTCGTCCGCCCGCGCCATTCCCATCGACAAGATCCCACCGCAGCAGCGGCCGGGCGATTACGCCTGGCAGATCGGCGACAAGGTGCTGGGCGCCGTGCGCAGCTTCCCCATGGGCGAGGCGGCCGGTGACTTCAACAAGGTCGCCGACACCTATCTGACCCAGTTGAAGCAAAGCTGCGAGGGCACCTTCAACCAGTCGATGAAGGCGGCCGAGAAGCTGCCGGCCTACCATCTTCGTTCCGGGTCCGTAACGTGCGATGCAAGCGGGTCGAAGATCCATGTCGCCATTGTCATGCAGCTCATTGAGCTTCCGAAACAACAGGGCCAGACCGAGGCGATCCGCGTCCTGAACATCTTCTCCCACGAGGCGGCGGACGCCGACAAGGCACAGGCCGACAATGCCGCCGCCAGCATCCTGAAGGTGTTGAAGGAAAAGGGGCAGCAGCCGCTGACCATGCCGACCGCCGGTGCGGCTCCCGCAGCGGGCGGCGGGCGCGGTCAGTAGCCGCCCCCCCGCCTTCCCCACCCCGCCTTCCCCATCCCGGCTTCCCAAGGGATGCCGCTTCACAAAGGGCCGGACAGTCGATGTCCGGCCCTTTTCCATGCCGCCCGTTGGTCCGCAGCCCCGGCGGGAAAGCGGACCTTTCCCCTGCAAGCCATGAATTCATGATGGGTCGGTTACCCCGGTATTCCAGGTTACACTGTCATCAGTCACGGCAGTCACGAAGAAACGCCGGTCGCAGGGGAGATGGCCATGAAGCGCCTTTTGATGACCCAGGTGATGGCGGCATTGCTGGGTGCCGTACCCGCCCTGGCGGAAATGCCGGCCCCGGTGGCGCCGGAACCGATCTATGCCATTCCCACCCGTCCGGACCGTGCGGGCCGCGTGCTGGCCCCGGTCGTGGTCGACGGATACGGGCCCGTCCGCTTCCTGGTCGATACGGGGTGCAGCGGCACGATGGTGGGGTTGCACATCGCCCGCGCGCTGGGCTTCAACCCGCCCCCCGCTCCCGATGGCACCGCCCTGCCAGCCGATGTCACGGTGAACAACAATCTCATGCGGGTGCATGATGTGCTGGGGCCCGTCATCATGCCCACCATGCGGGTGGGACGCATCGACATGGGACGTTTTGCGGCAACCGACATGGTGGCACCCGTGCTGTCCCTGGGCGATCAATCCGGGGCCGGCGGCGTGCTGGGCACCAACAGCCTGATGGACCGGCGGCTGTCGGTGAATTTCCGCCGCGACGAGATCAGGATCGAGAATTCGCGCCGCACCGCCCCCCTGGGTCACGATACCGTTCGCGGCAGCGTGCATGAGGCGGGGCTGGTCATCGTGCCCATCGAAATCGGCGGCGTCCGGGCCAAGGCCCTAGTCGATACGGGGGCGGAACGATCCATGTTCAACCCCAGCCTGCTGGACAAGCTGACGGCGCGCGGCCGGCAGACGGAACTGATGGGCCGGATCGAGATCGTCAACCTGGCCGGTGAGCGCCGGCTGGCGGAAGTGCATATGCTGCCGGGCATCCGCCTCGGCCCGATCACGGTCTCCAACCTTTATGCCACCCTGATCGACGCCCACGCCTTCACGGCCCTGGGGCTGGAGGATGAGCCGGCCTTCATCCTGGGCATGGACCTGCTGGGGATGAGCGACGGATTCGCGCTCGATTTCGGCACGGGCGACCTGCATCTGCGTGTCCGGACCCGGACCCCCGCACGCTGGTCGGCCGGATCGCGCGTGCAGAATGTGGATGCCCGGCCCGGCTGAGCCCGCCACCGGGAATAAAATTCCGTGTCAACCCTGACACACATGGCAGCCTATCCGCAGCCGGAACGGCCGTCATCCGACTGGGTGCATGACTTTGTTGTTCTTTTGGACTATGTAAAGAACATTCGGAGCAGAGGTCATGAAGACGCTGAAGATCGCCCTGTCCCTTCTTTGTTTCGGTTCCGCCGCCCTTTGCGCCTCGGCGCAGGATGCGGCCGTTACCGATTCAGAGCTGCCGGGCGCCTATCTTCAGGGTTTGTCGGGCCGCTATCTCGGGGCCGGTGCCGGTAACAGCGCTACATATGGCCTTGGCGCGGGCACTGCGGCGCTGCAGCCCGGGTCCGACTGGCATCCGATGGAAAGCTTCCGCCTGGAACTGGAATATGCCTATAAGGAGCGGGAGCCGGCATTGCTGACCTCCCCCGCCGCGGAGGCGTCCGGCGCCCCTCGTGGCGGCATCGCCAATGCCCGCGTGAATATGCGGGTCAATGACTGGCTTACCCCCTATGTCGGGCTTGGCGTAGGCTGGACCCGGACAGAGGCGGAGCGGCTGGCCATGGGCTATCCCGACCTTCGTGGCACCGACAGTTTCGCCTACCAGGGCATCGTCGGCCTGACCGTGCCGTTCAGCGACGGGCTTTCCTTCTTCGCCGACGGACGCTATCTGCGCGGCGGGGAAGCGGCCTTCACCGCCACGGATGATTTCGCCACGCACGGCACGGCCCAGACCTGGAGTGCGCTGGCCGGCGTGCGCTTCACATTCGGCAAGTGATGTCATGGCGCGGTTATCGTAGCCGGCCCCCGTTCTCCAGCGCCGGCGCCCCCAGGCGGTTGCCTGGCGACGATGAGCATGCGGCGGCGCGCCACTCTATTACGCCACCCTATCGCTCCACCGGATCACGTCCGGGCTTGCCGCCCGCCGCCAGCAATCCACGCCCCTTGGCAATGGCCTGCCCGCCCAGCTTGGCCCGCACGGCATCGATGGCCCGTTCGACGCGGGCCCGTTGTTGCTGCGCGGGATCGGCCAGATCGGGCGGGTCCGCATCGCGCGGGTCCACCAGATCGTGGCAACCGATGCCCAGCAGGCGGAACCGGCGGCCGTCGCATTCCGCGCGCAACAGGTCCCGCCCCGTTCGGAAGATACGGTCGGCCAGTTGCGTGGGCGAGGAGAGCCGCTGGTTGCGGGTGATCAGCTTGAAATCCGGTGTCTTCAGCTTCAGCGTCACGGTCAGCCCGGCATGGCCGCCGGCCTTCATGCGCCGCGAGACGGTCTCGGCCAGCGGCCACAATTCACGTTCCAGATCGACCAGGGCCGACAGGTCGCTGTTGAAGGTGGTTTCCGCCGACACACTCTTTGTGGGGCTGTGGGGGGAGACACGGCGGTCATCCTGGCCACGGCTGAAATGGTAGAGCCGCATGCCCATGGCGCCATAGCGCTGGGCGAGCACCTTCATTTCCACTTCCCGCAACTGACCGATGGTGCGCAGCCCGTCGGCCTCCAGCCTGGCGCGCAGCGCCTTGCCGACGCCCCAGATCATGCCCACGGGCCGGGGCGCCAGGAAGGGCAGCGTCTCCGCCCGGCCGATGATGGCGAAGCCGCGTGGCTTGTCCAGGTCGCTGGCCACTTTTGCCAGGAACTTGTTGTGCGACAGGCCGATGGAGGCTGTGACCCCGATCTCCGTCTCGATGCGCCGCACCAGCCGGACCAGGGTGCGGGCCGGGCTGCCGCCATGCAGCAGTTCGGTGCCCGTCAGGTCCAGAAAGGCCTCGTCGATGGAAATCGGCTCCACCAGCGGGGTCACCGCCTCCATCAGGGCGCGAATCTGCCGCCCCACGGTGGCATATTTGCGCATGTCGGGCTTGATGACCACGGCGCCGGGGCAAAGCTGCTGCGCCTTGAACATCGGCATGGCCGAGCGCACGCCATAGAGCCGCGCGATATAGCAGCAGGCAGAGACCACACCGCGATGACCGCCGCCCACGATGACGGGCTGATCGGCCAGTTCCGGCCGGTCGCGCTTCTCCACGCTGGCATAGAAGGCGTCACAGTCGATATGGGCGATGGACAGGCTGTGCAACTCAGCATGGGACACCATCCGTGCCGACCCGCACGGCACGCACCGGCGCGCCGCCCCCTGCGCCTGGCCGCAATCACGGCACAGCGCCTCGGCATGCCCCTGACCGGGGGGTGGGGAAACGGGCGGATGCTGCTGCATGATGGGTGCTGAGGTAACGAATGGTTAAGGTTTGAAGCCGTCTAATATGGTAAGGTTCCGGGGCAGGTTGCAGGCGGGGGCCGCCCCCTGCCCCACGGGACGGCAATACGACGAGAATGGCGGAGTGGCACGTAATGGTTCCCGATAGCGCACAGGATGCCGACACGTCCATGCCGAAGCCCCGCCGCGTGCTGATCGTGGAGGATAATGAGCTGAACATGAAGCTCTTCCACGATCTGCTGGAGGCGCACGGCTATGCGACACTGCAGACCCGCGACGGGATGGAGGCGCTGCGCTTGGCACGGGAGCATCGGCCCGACCTTATCCTTATGGATATCCAGCTCCCGGAGGTATCAGGGCTTGAGGTTACCAAGTGGTTGAAGGAAGATGATGATCTGCGGACGATACCCGTGGTCGCCGTGACGGCTTTCGCGATGAAGGGGGATGAGGAAAAGATTCGCGAAGGTGGTTGCGAGGACTACATCGCCAAGCCGATTTCGGTGGCGAAGTTTCTGCAGACGGTGCAACGTTTCCTCTGAAGGCCCGGATTGCCGGGTCGGTGGGTAGAGAACAATGTCGGCTCGGGTCCTTGTCGTCGATGACGTATTGCCCAATGTGAAACTGCTCGCGGCCAAGTTGACGCGGGAATATTTCGATGTCGTAACCGCCAATTCCGGGCCGGAGGCCTTGGAACGGATCAAAGCGCAGCACCCCGATATCGTTCTTCTGGACGTGATGATGCCCGGCATGGACGGGTTCGAGGTCTGCGAGAAGATCCGCGCCGATCCGGCCACCATGCACATACCGGTCGTCATGGTCACCGCCCTGTCCGATGCGTCGGACCGCGTGCGCGGGCTGGAGGCCGGGGCCGACGATTTCCTGACCAAGCCGGTCAATGACGTGGCCCTGTTCGCCCGTGTGCGGTCCCTGGTCCGCCTGAAGATGATGACGGACGAATGGCGGCTGCGCGAAAGCACCTCGGGCCAGCTCGGCATGCTGGTTTCCACCAACTCGGTCCATACCCAGACGGCGGAAGGTGCCCGTGTCCTGGTGGTGGAGGACAGCGCCATCGATCTGGACAAGATCACCGAGACGCTGGCCCGCGACCGGGACGAGGTGACGGACACCGACAGTTGCGCCGGCGGCCTGGAACTGGCGCTGGCGGAGGAGTTCGAGCTGATCGTCATCTCGCTGACGCTGATGCGGGAGGATGGGCTGCGCCTGTGCTCCCAATTGCGCAGCCATGAGAAGACCCGCCAGATCCCCGTCCTGCTGCTGGCCGACGAGACGGACATGGACCGTGTCGCCAAGGGGCTGGAGCTGGGTGCCAACGACTATCTGATCAAGCCGATCGACCGGAATGAACTGCTGGCCCGCACCCGCACGCAGGTCCGCCGCAAGCGTTACCAGGACAAGCTGCGCGCCAATTACGAGGCCAGCCTGTCCATGGCGCTGACCGACAGCCTGACGGGCCTGTTCAACCGCCGCTATCTGTCGGCCCATCTTCCCCGGCTGCTGGACCGCTCGGGCGGCAACAACAAGCCCGTGTCCGCCCTGCTGTTCGATATCGACCATTTCAAGGTGGTCAACGACACATGGGGCCATGGTGTCGGGGATGAGGTGCTGAAGGAGGTGGCGCAGCGCGCCAGCCGCAACCTGCGCAATTTCGACCTCGTGGCCCGGCTGGGCGGGGAGGAATTCGTCGTCATCATGCCCGATACGGACGGGGTCCAGGCCATGGCCGTTGCGGAACGGCTGCGCCGCCGCATTGCGGAGGAGCCGTTCGCCGTGACCGCCCCGGTGGGCCGGATCGATGTGACGATCAGCATCGGTGTGGCCCTGGCCGATGGCGCATTGGATGCCGATGGTAATCCTGAATCGGGCGATGCCCTGCTGCGCCGGGCAGACACGGCGCTTTACCAGGCCAAGCGCAGCGGCCGTAACCGCGTGGTGGCCGACGGGGCGGGTGAGTAGGGCCGACCCCGTCTGGTTCCCTTGTTCCCGTCCGGCTGCGGCCGGTCCCCATCCGGAAGCGACTGGCCGGCCGGCGAAGGCGGGAGCCGATCCCTCAGGACGATGCGGATTTCCCGCGCTCCAGGGCCGCGGCCCGCATGGCGCTCAGCGTCGTGCGGGTCGTAATCATTTCCGGGTCCATGCGCAATTCGATCACGGCGGCCGTGCCGCTGTCGATGGCCGCCTGGAAGGCGGGCACGAAATCCTCCGTCCGTTCCACGACGGCGCCAAAGGCGCCATAGGCACGGGCCAGCGCGGCGAAATCCGGGTTGGTCAGGCTGGTGGCGCTGACCCGGCCGGGGAATCGCTGTTCCTGGTGCATGCGGATGGTGCCGTACATGCCATTGTTGAAGACCAAGGCGATGGGCGCGGCGCCGCACTGGATGGCGGAGGCCAGTTCCTGACCCGTCATCAGAAACCCGCCATCACCGGACATGGACAGGCACAGCCGCTGCGGGCTGGCCAGCTTGGCCGACAGGGCCGCCGGAAAGGCATAGCCCATGGCCCCGTTGGCCGGCGCCAACTGCCGCCCCGGCCGGCCATAGCGCAGGAACCGGTGGCCCCAGCCGGAGAAATTGCCGGCATCATTGGTGATGATGGCATCATCGGGCAGGTTGTCGCGCAGCCATAGCATGATGGCGCCCAGGTCCAGCGTGCCATTGCAGGGGGCCGGCACCTGCCATGCCTCGTAATCCGCCCGCCCGCCGGCTGTCCAGTCGGCCCACCGGCAATCACCGGGCGCCCTCAGATCGGCCAGGGTGCGGGTGGCGGCGGCCGGCGTGGCCTGCACCCCCAGGTCCGGCTGATAGACCCGGCCCAGCTCGCCCGCATCCGCATGGATGTGGATCAGCGGCACGGACAGGCGCGGCGGCGTCAGCAGCGTGTAACCCTGGGTCATCGTCTCACCCAGCCGGGTGCCGATGGCCAGGATCATGTCCGCCTGCTTCACCCGTTCGACCAGCGTCGGTGCCGCGCCGGTGCCCAGGTCGCCGATATAGCAGGGGCTGTCATTCTCCATGATGTCCTGCCGGCGAAAGGCGCAGACCACGGGCAGGTTCCACCCCTCCACGAAGCGTTTCAGGTCGGCACTGGCATCATCGCTCCAATGGCCGCCACCGACCATGACCAGCGGCCGCCGGGCGGTGCGCAGCATGACGGCCACCTTGTCGGCCGTGTCGGCGTCCGGTGCGGCATCAGCGAAATCGCATGCCGTGGCGGGATCGGCCACTGCCGCCTTGTCGCGCAGCACATCCTCCGGCAGGGCCAGGACGACGGGACCCGGCCGGCCAGCCGTGGCGACGCGGAACGCCCGGGCCATATATTCGGGAATACGCTCCACCCGGTCGATCTGTCCGACCCATTTGGCCACCGGGCCGAACATCTGGCGATAGTCGATCTCCTGGAACGCTTCCCGGTCCAGGTGGCCGCGGGCCACATGGCCGATCAGCACCACCATGGGGCTGCTGTCCTGGAAGGCCGTGTGGATGCCGATGGCGGCATTGCAGGCACCTGGACCGCGCGTCACCATGCAGACACCCGGCCGGCCCGTCAGCTTGCCCCAGGCTTCCGCCATGAAGGCCGCCCCGCCTTCCTGGCGGCAGGTGATCAGGCGCAGTTCCGGCCGATCGGTCGCGGCGTCCAGCACCTCCAGATAGCTTTCGCCGGCCACGCAGAAGGCAGTATCGGCGCCCAGCGCCACCAGCGAATTGACCAGGATGCGGCCACCGGTACGGGTCGGGTTCGTCATGTCCGGATGCTCCCCCTGTTATTGTTAACACCAGTGCCCGGTGATCGATGCGATCACCGGGACACGGTATCAGGCCTGTTTTATAACACCCCAGGCAGGAAAAGGTCCTTCGCGCCCATCGCTTTCCGGCTGGGACGGCCGGCATCCCCGACCCGGGGCCCCAGCGGAAGGCGGTTCAGGGCATACGGTTGTAGCGCACGATGGCTTCGCTGCGATCGACCAGGATGATGGCATAGGGGCTGGTCAGGATCTGTGCCGTCATCATGCCGTCCGGCGGTGATATCTCCCGATATTCCACGACCAGCCGGTCGCGCTGACCCGTCCGCCGTTCAGGCCGCAGGCGAATGATGTCGACCGAATAGCCGGTTGTCGTGCGCGTGCCCAGGAAGACGCCCAGCGCCATCTGGTCCCCCGGCAGCCCCCCTGGCGCCGACCGGCCGGCCAGATCCCAAAGGGCCAGCCATTCCGCGTCGTTACGGGCTACCAGAAAGGATTGCGACTGGGCACGACCATTATCGGCCCGCCACATGGCGCGGGCAGCCAGGGGCGGCGGCACGTCGCCGGACATCCCGGCCATGCCGCCACCGGCCTCCCCGGCCAGCCAGGCGCTGGCACCGCCCCCGCATCCCGGCACGAAGGCCAGCGCCGCCAGGAACAGGCCACCAAGGGCGACCCGTCCCGCCCTGTTGCTCCATCCCGGCATGGTCAGGCCGCCGCGGGCATCGCCGTTTCGACGAGGCGCGCCCAGTAGCTGGATCCCATGGTCAGGATATCATCGTTGAAATCATAGCGCGGATTGTGCAGCAGGCAGCCCAGCGCCGCACCGCCCTGCCCCATCCAGACATAGCAGCCGGGCCGCTCCTGCAGCATGAAGGCGAAATCCTCCGCCCCCATGCTGGGCCCGACATCGTTATGGACCTTGTCGTCTCCCACCAGATCGGCCGCGACGCGGGTGGCCAGATTGGTCGGCGCCCCGGCATGGTTGACCGTGGGCGGATATCCCCGGCGATAGGCCAGGGTGGCGCTGGACCCGAAGGCAGCCGGCAATGTCTCCACGATGCGGCGCAGCCCGGTTTCCAGCTGGTCGCGTACCTCGTGGGACAGGGCACGCACGGTGCCGCGCATGGTGACTTCCTGCGGGATCACGTTATAGGCGCTGCCGGCATGGATCTGCGTGATGGAGATGACGCCGCTCTCGATGGGGCTGACATTCCGGCTGACGATGGTCTGCGTGGCCGTGACGATATGGGCGGCGATCACCACCGGATCGATGGCATGATGCGGCAGGGCCGCATGGCCGCCCTTGCCCGCCACCTTGATCTCGAACTGGTCGGCGCCGGCCATGATGGGACCGGCCTTCACCACCATCTCGCCGGGCGGCAGGTCGGGCCAGTTGTGCATGCCGAACACCATGTCGCAAGGGAAGCGGTCGAACAGCCCTTCTTCCACCATGCGCCGCCCGCCGCCGGCCCCTTCCTCGGCCGGCTGGAAGATGAAATTCACGGTGCCGCTGAAGTTCCGGGTCTCCGCCAGATAGCGGGCGGCTCCCAGCAGCATGGTCGTGTGGCCGTCATGGCCGCAGCCATGCATCTTGCCCGGAACCTTGCTGGCATGGGCGAAACTATTGTCCTCCTGCATGTTCAGGGCATCCATGTCCGCGCGCAGGCCGATGGCGGTCCCGGTCGGCCCGCCCTTGCCATGCAGCACACCCACCAGGCCGGTGCCGGCGATGCCCCGATGCACCTCGATGCCGAATTCCGTCAGTTTCCCCGCCACGAAGTCGGACGTCTGGAACTCCTCGAAGGCGGTTTCGGGATTCTCATGGATGTGGTGGCGCCAGGCGGTCAGGTCGGCGTGGAAGTCGGCGATACGATTGATGATGGGCATGGTCACTGAAACTCCGGCAGGCGCTTGCCCCTTGTCGCCGGGGCATGGTTCACCCTTGGTCATACGGGAGGGATTCTGGTCGCAAGCGACGCTGGGCGACACTCTATCGGCTAAAGCGATGCCGGGGAAAGGGAGAAACCGTACCGCACGCGGTGAACATATTCGGATGATCAGTGTTCATGAGAATGGCACCGGTCGTTCCGCCTCCCGCGCGAGCCGCCGGGCCAAGCATGGAGGGGCCCTGTTTGACGCTGCTTTGCCCGTTCGATACCCAGACGGAGAGACTGAGACCATGACCACCCGTTCCCCCAGCGGGCGCTTGCACATGGCCGCGGCCATCGCCGCCCTTTTAGCCGTGACCACGATAAGCCCCGCCGTCGCCGGACCGGCCGACCCCGACGACCGCTGGTCCATCCGGCTGGGCGCCGTCGGGTTCGTGATGCCCGAATACCAGGGTTCGGACAGCTACAAGCTGCGCCCGCTGCCAGACATCGATATCTCGTATGATGACCGCTACTTCCTGTCCCGCATGGGGTTGGGGGCCAACGTGCTGAACGGGGGACCGCTGACCGTGGGCGCCGCCATCGGCTTCGATGGCGGACGCAGCAGCGGCAAGCATCCGGCCCTGCGCGGCTATCGCGGCGTCGGTGATACCGCCGTCGGGCGGGTCTTCATCGAATATGATGTCGGCCCGCTGGGCCTGTCGGCCGACATCACGACCGATGTGCTGGGCCGCGGCCACAAGGGCACGACGGTCACCCTGGGCGCGGGCTACATCTTCAAGTTCGCGACGGGAACCGGGCTGCTGATCAGCCCCTCCCTGACCTGGGCCAGCGGCGATTACATGCACCGGTTCTTCAGCACCACGACTGACCGGCTGCGGCCCGTCGATCCGGCCGATCCCGTGACACCGGGCTCGGCGGTCGGCTACAAGGCCGGATCGGGCTTCAAGGATGCGGGCCTGATGGCCATCCTCATTCAACCCCTGGACAAGAACTGGTCCGTCACGGGCTTTGTCGGCTATGCCCGCATGCTGGGCGATGCCGCCGACAGCCCGTTCGTGAAGGACAATGGCAGCCGCAACCAGTTCACCGGCGGGATGGGCCTAGCCTACACCTTCTGACACCCGCCGCATCACCCACCCCTTGGCGCGCGCAAGGCAGGGCGGGTGAATGCCGGGAAATGATGCGGGGACCGTCGTCGCGACGGTTACCCGCTATGCGGCGGCAGTGGCCGGGTCCATCGGCAGGACCACGGTCACCTGCAGCCCGCCTTCCGGGCGGTTCGCCAGGCGGATTTCCCCGCCATGGGCCCGCACCACGTCGTTGGCGACCGACAGGCCCAACCCCGTGCCACCCGTATCACGCGACCGCGACGCCTCCAGCCGGAAGAAGGGGCGGAACACGTTCTCGAACTCGCTCTCCGGGATGCCGGGCCCCTTGTCATCGATGGTAATGGTGACATTCTCGCCCGTGATGGCCACGGCCACCTGTGCCGACTGGCCGTATTTGACGGCATTCTCCATCAGGTTGCCCAAGGCGCGGCGCAGCGCCATGCGCCGGCCGACGATGGGAACGGGGAACGGGGACGGGGTAACGCCCACGGGCTTGCCCGCCTCCCGCATGTCCTCGCCGAGCCGGGCCAGGATGGCGTTCAGTTCCAGCGGCTCGATGGTCTCGTGCTTGGCCTCGTCGCGGGCGAAGGCCAGGGTGGAGCCGATCATCGCCTCCATCTCCGACAGATCGTCCAGCATCTTGTCACGCACCACATCATCATCGATGAATTCGGCACGCAGGCGCATGCGCGTCAGTGGCGTGCGCAGGTCGTGGCTGACGGCCGCCAGCATGCGGGTCCGGTCCTCCACGAAGGCGCGCAGCCGCCGCTGCATCTTGTTGAAGGCGGCAGCGGCCAGCCGGACCTCCCGCGGGCCCGCCTCCTCCAGCGAGGGGGCGTTCATGTCGATGCCCAGCCGGTTGGCGGCGGCGGCGAACCGGCGCAAGGGCCGCGTCGTGAAGCCCAGCACCCAGGCCGACAGCAGGATGGCCACCGCGGCCGACCCGCCCAGCGAGGCCAGGAAGCCCGGCTCGCGCAGGGCATCGGTGGCCGTGACCGGCGCATGGAACCGCATCCATGTGCCATCCTTCAATTGCCGCGACACTTCGATGACGCTGGGCTGCGGCGGCGGCGGCACCGGCATGCCGAAGGGCGGGATGGAAACGGCCGGGGACATTTCCGGCTTTCCCGCCACCCTGGGCTGCTTTTCATAGACATCGAGCTGCACGTCATGGCCGGCGCTGGTACGCACGGTCAGTTCGCGCTCTTTCAGGGAGCGCAGAACCGCCAGCCGCACGTCGGTCGGCTGTTCCTCGATGGCCTGCGCGAAGCCGGCCAGGCAATTGGCAAGCTGCCCCCCCTCCGCATCGGCCACCGCCTCCGCCCGGTCGGAGCGGTACAGGCCCAGTGCGATGGCCTGGGACAGGAGAATGCCACCGACCAGCACCGCGAAGATCGAATAGGACATGCGGTCGGTGAGGGCCTTCATGGCGACTGGACCTCCGGCGAGAAGATATAGCCGCCGGACCGCACCGTCTTGATGATGGCGGGATCGGCGGGATCGACCTCGATCTTGCGGCGCAGGCGGCTGATCTGCACGTCGATGGACCGGTCGAAGGGCCCGGCCGACCGGCCGCGCGTGATCTCCAGCAGGTCGTCGCGCGACAGCACGCGGCGCGGGCGCGTGGCCAGCGCCACCAGCAATTCATATTCGCCGGCCGTCAGCGTCACCTCCTCCCCCTTCGCGTCGGTCAGGCGGCGCTGCGCCTGGTCCAGCACGAAACCGGAAAACTGGATGGCGCCGGCCGTGACCGTCGCCCCGTTGCCGGGGCCTGCGGCCCGGCGCAGCACGGCCTTGATCCGCGCCACCAGTTCGCGGGGGTTGAAGGGCTTGGGCAGGTAATCGTCGGCGCCGATCTCCAGCCCCAGGATACGGTCCGCATCCTCTCCCATGGCCGACAGCATGACGACCGGGGGGCCGCCATCGGCGCGCACCGCGCGGCACAGCGACAGGCCATCCTCGCCCGGCATCATCAGATCCAGCACGATCAGGTCGATATTGCGGTCGGCCAGGTAACGGCGCATCTCCTGCCCGTCCTTGGCCGCCGTCACACGGTAGCCATGGCGCGTCAGGTAGCGCGTCAACAGGTCGCGGATTTCACGGTCGTCATCGACGACAAGGAGATGGGTGCTGCTCTCGGTCATGGCTCGATCATAATCGAATAGCGGGCGGGGTGCCGACGACCATGTTGTTACCACAATGTAACGTTCCCGGGGGCCGGAAACGAAGTGTTTCACAACAGCCCCCTTCCCGTCATGCAACGGAAAAACGGCGATGGTCAGATGGGCCTGTCGCCGGGAACGACCGGTGACCGGATCAGAGATGAGAGGAACCACCCATGCGTACCCTGATCGCCCTTGCCTTCGCCGCCACCCTTGGCATTTCCGCTGCGCACGCCGCTGATACCGCCCAGGTCGCCGCCAAGGAACCGGCCGCCACGGTCACGCGCACCGAACCGGTGAGCAACTCCGAGGCCCGAGACATCGCCAAGGCCTGGATGAAGGAAAACGACATCCGCTTCGGCCGGGTCGGCAATATCCGCAAGCAGAAGGGCATGCTGATGATCGAGCTGCAATCGGCCGACGGCATCCGCTTCAAGACCCTGCAGGTCGACCCCGCCACGGGTGAAATCGTGGGCTGATGCCCCCCTGACCGGACCATCGCCGGCTACCGCCCCGTGGGCGGCGATGGTGGAGCGGCCTTCCCCGGTTGTCCGGCCGCTCCACAGGTCGGTCCGGCGGGCGGCGGGTGACCCCATCACGTCCGCTGTCCGCCGGCGCCACCGGCCCGGCGCCAGATCGGTGCCATGCCGGCACCCGCCGATGCCATTGGGGCTCTTCGCCGGAGGTACGGTCGCATGAAACTCAGCCAAGGCCCCCTGCTGTCGCTGTTCGACGGCACCGACGGCACGCCCCTGCAGCAGCGCCTGTTCGACCGTCTGCGGGGTGCCATCGTCAATGGCGCCATCCGGCCGGGTGACCGTCTGCCCTCCACCCGGACGCTGGCCACCGATCTCGGCGTCTCACGCAATACCGTGGTGGCGGCCGTGGACCGGCTGACGGCGGAAGGCTATCTGGAAGCCCGCATCGGATCGGGAACCTTCGTCTGCCGGACGCTGCCCGACGATGCCATGGCGCCGGCCGTGCGCCTGGCCGCACCGGCCCCGTTGCGCCCCCCGCCCCGCCCCGCCATGCCCGTGCCGGCGGCCGGTGCCGAGCTGCTGCCCTTCCAGCCGGGCGCCCCCGCCTATGAACAGTTCGACATCGACACCTGGCGCCGGCTGCTGGCCAAGCGCTGGCGCGATGCCGGCGGCCTGCTTCTGGGCCATGACACGGCCGGCGGCTGGACGGCGCTGCGCCGCGTGCTGGCGGGCCATCTGCAGACCAGCCGCGGCATCGCCTGCGATCCCGAACAGATCCTGATCCTGCCCGACCGCCGCGCGGGTCTGGAATTCGTCGCCACGCTGCTGCTGGCAGCCGGCGACAGCATCTGGCTGGAGGACCCGGGTTGCCCTGTACAATCCCTGACCTTCGGCCAGCGCGGCATCAACGCCGTTCCCGTGCCCGTGGACGAGGAAGGGCTGGACCCCGAGCGTGGCGCCCGGTTGGCGCCCGACGCCCGGCTGGCCGTCGTCACGCCGGGCTGGCAGTTCCCCCAGGGCGGCACCATGCCCCTGCGCCGCCGCATGGCTGTCCTGGCCTGGGCCCGCCGCAACGGCGCCTGGCTGCTGGAGGATGACCGCGACGGCGGCTACCGCTATACCGGCCGGCCTCTGCCCGCTTTGCAGGGGCTGGACGAGAATGAGCGGGTGCTGCATCTGGGGGCGCTGGACAACATGCTGGTGCCGGCCCTGCGGCTGGCCTGGCTGGTCGTGCCCGGTCCGCTGGTCGCGGCGGCCCAGTCGCTGCGCGCGCGGATGGACCTGCATGTGCCGCTGCCCGAGCAGATGGCCGTGCATGATTTCATCGCCGAGGGCCATTTCGCCAGCCATCTGCGCCGCACCCGCCGGCTTTATGCCGAACGCCAGCAGGCGCTGCTGTTCGCGGCCGACCGCCACTGGGCCGGCGCCATCCAGGTGGAAGCGGCCGGCAGCGGGCTTCACCTGCTGGGCAGGCTGGCCCCCCAACTGGGCACCGACGATGCCGGCCTGTCGGCCCTGGCGGCGCAGGCCCGGCTTGTCCTGCCCGCCCTGTCGGCCCATCGCCGCAGCACGGCCCCGGCCGGCGATCCCGGCGCCGTGCTGCTGGGCTATGCCGCCTTCACGCCGGAAAGGCTGGCCCGCGCGGCAGAACGGCTGGGCGGCATCCTGGACCGCGCCCGTCAGGCACCACCACCCCGCGCCACCCTGTCGCGCCGTCTGGTACCGGCCGAGTAGGCCGGCCACTTGGTGGCACCAGCCGGGGAAATGCGCTCTGGCTTTTTCAGTTCCACGAAGCGCCGGTGCCGCATGCGCGACTTGGCTTCAGGCGGCCCAGCCGCCCGGCGTCGTGGGGCCGGTCTCCTCCTCCCGCACGCGAAACCAGGCGGCATACATGGCCGGCAGGCTGTAGATCGTCAGCGCCGTGGCCACGATCAGTCCCCCCATGATGGACAGCGCCATGGGCCCCCAGAAAGTGCTGCGCGACAGCGGGATCATGGCCAGCACGGCCGCGGCGGCCGTCAGCGCGATGGGACGGGCCCGGCGCACGGTGGCATCGACCACGGCATCGAACCGGCCATGGCCCGCGGCGATGTCCTGTTCGATCTGGTCCACCAGGATCACCGAATTGCGCATGATCATGCCGGCCAGCGCGATGACGCCCAGTTGCGCCACGAACCCGAAGGGCTGCTGGAAGATCAGCAAGGCCAGGGTGACGCCGATCAGGCCCAGCGGCGCCGTCAGGAAGACCAGCAGGACACGCTGGAAGCTTTGCAACTGCACCATCAGCACGGCCATCATGATCAGGATCATGGCGGGCACCACGGCCATGATGGATTGCTGGCCCTTGGCGCTTTCCTCCACGGCACCCCCGATCTCGATCCGGTAGCCGGCGGGCAGCCGGGCGCGCAGCGGCGCCAGGGCCTGTTCGATCTGGGCCGTCACGGTGGGGGCCTGGACATGCGCGCCGGCAAGGTCGGCCCGGACCGTGAGTGTCAGGTCGCGCGACCGGGTCCAGAGGATCCCCTCCTCCAGCCCGTACTCGATCCGCGCGATCTGCGACAGCGGCAGCGGACCGGCCGCACCGCGCAGGCGGATGTCGCCCAGCCGGTCCGCGGCCGTGCGCTCGTCCTGCCCGGCGCGCAGCACCACGTCGATCAGTTCGTTGCCCTCGCGATACTGCGTGGCCGTATATCCGGTCATGACCGTCTGCATGGCCAGCGCCAGATCCTGGCTGGTCACGCCCAGGGCCCTGGCCCGGTCCTGGTCCACGACCAGCCGCACCGAGCGGACCTTCTCCGTCCAGTCCAGGTTGGCATCCACCGTGTTGGGATTGGCGCGGATCAGGTCGCGCAGTTCCCCCGCGATGGTGCGCAGCGTTTCCGGATCGCGCCCCATGACGCGGAACTGGATCGGGTAGCCCACGGGCGGCCCGTTCTCCAGCCGGGCGACGCGGATACGCAGGTCGGGGAACCGCGTCTCCAGCAGCCGGGGCAGGCTGTGCGACAGCACCACCGTGTCGTCCAGGCTGTGCGTCATCAAGATGAATTGTGCGAAATTGGGCCGGTTCAGTTCCTGGTTCAGCGGCATGTAGAAACGCGGCGCACCGCCGCCGATGAAGGCGCTGTGGCTTTCCACACCTTTTTCGGCGGCGAAGATCGCCTCCATCTCCGCCACCCGCTGCCGCGTGACGGCGATGGAGGTGCCTTCGGGCAGTTCCAGGTCGACCACCAGTTCCAGGCGTGCCGAAGAGGGGAAGAACTGCTGCTGGACGAAGCCGAAGCCCACAACCGACAGGCCGAAGGCGGCCAGCGTCAGGCCGATCACCAGGAACCGGTGCCGCACGGTCCAGACCAGGCTGGCCCGCAGGCGGCGGTAGAGCGGCTTGTCATAGGCGGCATTGTGGTCTTCCGCCGGCTTGCCCTCATGCGCGGCGGGCAGCATCTTGTAGCCCATGTACGGGGTGAAGATGACGGCCACCAGCCAGGACACCAGCAGGGCCGTGGCCACCACCCAGAAGATGGTGCCCGTATATTCGCCGGCCGCGGAATGGGCGAACCCCACGGGCACGAAGCCCGCCGCCGTCACCAGCGTGCCCGACAGCATGGGAAAGGCCGTGGAGGTCCAGGCGAAGGCGGCCGCCCGTGCCCGGTCCCAGCCCTGTTCCAGTTTCACCATCATCATTTCCACGGCGATGATGGCGTCATCGACCAGAAGCCCCAGCGCGATGATCAGTGCCCCGATGGATATCTTGTGCAGGTCGATGCCCATGGCCAGCATCATCGCGAAGGTGACGGCCAGCACCAGGGGCACCGACAGGGCCACGACGATGCCCGTGCGCAGGCCCAGGCTGATGAAGGTGACCAGCAGCACGATGCCCAGCGCCTCCGCCAGGGCGGCCGCGAACTCGTCGATGGACGCGCGGACCACGGTCGGCTGGTCGGCCACGGGCGCGATTTCGATCCCGTGGGGCAGATCAGCCTGGATCAGGGCCATTTCCCGCTTCACGGCGTCGCCCAGGTCCAGGATGTTGCCGCCCGTGGCCATGGAGATGGCCAGACCCGTCACCTGTTCGCCATTGTGGCGCATCAGACGGTCGGGCGGGTCCATGGCGGCCCGGCGGATGACGGCGATGTCGCCCAGGCGCAGCAGCCGGCCGTTGGCCTGAACCGGCACGCCGGCCACCTGATCCTCCGTCGTCAGCGCGCCCGTGACACGGACGCGGATCCGGTCCGCGCCCGTGTCGATCAGGCCCGTGGGCGTTACCGCGTTCTGGGCGGCCAGCGCATTGCCGATCTGCTGGATGGTGACACCCATTTCGGCCAGCCGGCCGGTATCGAACTCGACATAGATCTTCTCGTCCTGCACGCCCAGCAGATCGACCTTGCCGATCGACGGCAGCCGCAGCAGCCGCTGGCGGGCGGCCAGCAGCACCTGCCGCATTTCCGCATCCCGGAACCCGTCGCCCGTGAAGGCATAGATGATGCCGTAGGTGTCGCCGAACTCGTCGTTGAACTGGGGGCCGATGACGCCGGCCGGCAGCGTATGGGCGATGTCCGCCACGCGCTTGCGCACCTGATACCAGATGTCGGGTACGACATTGGACCGGGTATAGTCGTGCAGGTTGACGAAGATCAGCGTTTCGCCAGGCCGGGCATAGGACCGGGTGAAATGAAAGTTCGGCACCTGCTGCAGGGTCTGCTCGATACGGTCGGTAACCTGCTCTTGCATCTCCTGCGCCGTGGCGCCCGGCCATTGCGCCGTGACCACCATGGTCCGGATCGTGAAATTCGGGTCTTCGGCCCGGCCCAGCGTCACGAAGGCATAGGCGCCCACGGCCACCGACATGATGATCATGAACAGGACGAGCGCCTGGTGGCGGATGGCCCATGCCGACAGGTTGAATCCGTTCACGGCAGGCTCCCGTCCCAGACGCGCACAGGCAGGCCCGCATCCAGCCGGTGGGCGCCGGCCGTGACGACCAGTTCACCGGCCTGAAGGCCCGCCTTCACCAACACCCCGTCATGGCGGTAGCCCGCCACCTCCACGGGGCGCAACTGTACCCGGTCGCGGGTCGCAGCCAGCACCCAGACCGCCGGCCGGTCGCCATCCTGGAACAAGGCGGAGGATGGCAGCAGCGCCAGGGCCGGCGCGCCGGCATCGGGGAAGCGGACCTGGGCCGTCATGCCCAGACGCACGGCATTGTCGCCGGCTGCGCCGCCGGGCAGGGACAGGCGCAGGCGAAAGGTTCGGCTGGCCGCGTCGGCCGCGGGGGTGATCTCCCGGATCGTGCCCGTCATGGCGACATGCCGGTCGGCCCAGAATTCCACCTGGGCGGCATCGCCGACCTTCAGACGGGCAACATCGGCCTCCGACACGTCGATGGCCACTTCCCGCCCCAGGTCGGTGGCGATGCGCAGCACGGTCTGGCCGGCAGCCACCACCTGCCCGGCATCGGCCAGCACATCGGTGACAATCCCGCCCTGGTCCAGAGTCAGGGCGCCATAGGCGCGCTGGTTGCGGGCCATATCCAGGCCGGACGCCGCCTCCCGCCGCTGGGCCGCAGCGGCATCCGCGGCGGCCTTCACCCGGTCATACTGCGCCTGGGCGATCGTGCCGGAGGCCAGAAGCGGGGTATAGCGCTTCAGGTCGGCCGCCGCCTGGACATCCTGTGCCGCCGCCTGGGCCAGGCGCGCTTCCGCCGCCTTCAGGGACAGGTCCAGGTCAACCGGGTCCAGCCGGGCCAGCACCTGGCCGGGTTCCACGCGGTCGCCCACCTGCACCAGCCGCGCGGCGATGCGGCCGGCCACGCGGAAGCCGGCCTGCACCTCCGTCCGGGGAACGATGTAGCCGGTATGGTGGCGGTCACCCGCTGCTGTGTCAAAGGCGACCTGTGCCACCCGCACCGGCCGCACCTCTACCGGCCTTTCCAGCGGCTCGCCGCAGCCCGCCAGCAGCAAAGGCACCATCACGGCCAAGGCCGGCCACGCGATGGCACCGGCACGGGTCCCCCTTGCCATGATACACTGTCCCCCGAAGATCGCTTGTGATGACGTTCGGATAATGTAACCTACATTACACAAGAGCAAGTGACGGCCATCACCCTCGTGGTGCGACCGATCGCCCCCCGATCCATTCGCACCTGGAACCGTTGCCCGGAATTGTTGCCGATGAAGCCTGCGCCCCCTCCCCCCGCCGACCTGTCGCCCCGCATGGAGGCACGGCGGCAGGCCATGATCGACTCGGCGGCTGCCATTTTCTTCGAACAGGGGTTCGAGCGGGCCAGCCTCAGCGCCATCGTGCGCCGGTCCGGCGGTTCGCTGACGACGCTCTACCAGTTGTTCGGCAACAAGGAGGGGCTGTTCGAGGCCATGGTGACGCAGCGCTGCGGCGACGTGCTGGAGCCGCTGGCCGTGCCCGAGATGGAGGCGCGCTGCCCGCGGGAAACGCTGACGCGGCTGGCCCGCGCCCTGGCCGGCGTGCTGATGGATGGCGAGGCTCAGGGGTTGTGGCGCATGGTGATGGGGGAAGGGATCAAGTTCCCGCGTCTGCCGGAGATTTATTTCCGCTGCGGCCCCGACCCGTTCCTGGCGAAGCTGTCAGCCTATCTGGCCGGCCTGCACGAGAAGGGCGTCGTTCACTGCCCGGACAGCCGCTGGGCCGCGCAGGCCTTCGCGGTGCTGGTGGAAGGGGAATTGTTCTTCCGGACCGTGACGGGCATGCGGCCGCTGCCCGATGCGGCGGAAATGGATGCCCATGTCGAGGCCACGGTCGCCGGCTTCATGCGCATGGTGGCACCATCCTCATGACCGGTCACGATCGCGCCGCCGGCTTTGCCTTTGCAGCCACACGAACAGGCCGAACAGCAGCCCAGCCCCGATGAAGGCGGCGGCGATGGCGCCGCGCCCCGCCAGCGGCAACGGCGCCAGCGTTTCCGTCGCCCGGAAGGTCGCGAAGGCCAGCATGCCAAGCCCAAGGGCGGCGGCGATGAACAGCAGCATGACGGCACGCATGGCGGGCCAGTCCTTTCCGGGTCGGGTGATCGGTAGCGGGCATGATACCCAAAACAGATGGTCCCGCCCGTGGCATAATACCAACTTGCGATGAGTTCTACTCATCGCAAGTTGGTATAAGCAGTGGTGCCGCAGGCGGGGGGGTGTCACCCGCACATCCACGCGCAGGCGACAGGGTTCTTGCCCACAAAGGATGCCGGCAATCGCGCCACTTCGGTGAAATGTAATCAAATTACCGATCTTATGGGGGTTTCCTGTAACACGGGCATCGAATTTTCCGGGAACCGTGATACAAGGAAGATCAAGGACGGGCGGCAAGCGCCCGCAACCGATCGTCGGACCACCAGAGTTTGAGGCCCCCATGCGTCGCCATCGCCACGCCAAGATCGTCGCCACCGTCGGCCCGGCCAGCAACACGCCGGAAAGGCTGCGGGAACTGTTCCTGGCCGGGGCCGATGTGTTCCGCCTGAATTTCAGCCATGGCACGCACGAGGACCATGCCAAGGTCCATGCCGCCATCCGCGCGCTGGAACAGGAGGTGGGGCGGCCCATCGGCATCCTGCAGGACCTGCAGGGTCCAAAGATCCGCATCGGCACGCTGACCGCTGGCCGGGAGGACCTGATCACGGGCGAGCGCGTGATCTTCCGGCTGGGGCGGGAGCCGGGGGACAAGCAGTCCATCCCCCTGCCGCATCCGGAAATCTTCAAGGCCATCATGCCGGGCCAGGATCTGCTGATCGATGACGGGCGCGTCCGGGTGCGGGTGCGCGGCGTCACCGACGAGGTGATCACGGCCGAGGTGATCGTGGGCGGCGCCATTTCCAACCGCAAGGGCGTCAACCTGCCGGGCACGGCGCTGGACCTGTCACCGCTGACCGAGAAGGACCGGGCGGACCTGGCGTTCGGCCTGTCCCTGGGCATGGACTGGGTGGCCCTGTCCTTCGTGCAGCGCCCGTCCGACGTGATCGAGGCCAAGGGCCTGATCGGCGACCGCGCCGGTCTGGTCTCCAAGATCGAGAAGCCGCAGGCGCTGGAGAAGATCGACGACATCATCCGCCTGTCCGACGCCATCATGGTGGCGCGCGGCGACCTGGGCGTTGAAATCCCGCATGAGGATGTGCCCGGCCGGCAGAAGGAACTGGTGCGTGCCGCCCGGCTGGCCGCCAAGCCCGTCATCGTGGCGACGCAGATGCTGGACAGCATGGTGGCCAGCCCTACCCCCACCCGGGCGGAGGCGTCCGACGTGGCCACGGCCGTGTTCGACGGGGCCGATGCCGTGATGCTGTCGGCGGAAAGCGCGTCCGGCCAATATCCGGTGGAGGCGGTGTCGATGATGAACCGCATCATCGCCAGCACCGAGAAACATTCCGCTTATCGTCCCATCGTCACGGCGCTGGAACCGGAGGTGGATCATACCCCCTCCCATGCCGTGGCCGCAGCAGCGGGCGATCTGGCCGGCACCATCGGGGCCGCCGCCATCTTCGCCTTCACGGCCAGCGGCAATACCGTGGCCCGCATCGCGCGCAAGCGGCCGGACGTGCCGGTGCTGGCCGCCACGCCCAATGGCGACGTCGCCCGGCGTCTGGCCCTGGTCTGGGGCGCGCATGCCATCCGGTCGGGCGATGTCGGCAATTACGAGGAGATGGTGGAGCGCGCCAAGGAACTGGCCGTCACCGCCGATTTCGCCCAATCGGGCCAGCGCATCGTCATCGTGGCCGGCATTCCCTTCGGCCAGGCCGGCAGCACGAACAATCTGCGCGTCGCGAAGATCTGAACAGGGTGGCGTTCTTGCGGGGCACCGCCGCCGGCACTGCCCCGCAATACACAGGCCCAAGCACCTATCGCAGGGCGTTGCTCAACAGATAGGCCGCATAGTCGGCGGGCTTCAACCGGATGGGCGTGCGCTCGCTGTCTCCCGCCATGGCGCGGGCCAGGACGATATGGCGCTGCACATCGGCATCAACCACTTTGAACAGGGCCGTCTCGCCCTTGATCCGGGGATAGTATGTGGGATCGACGCGCTTCTGGCGCTTGGCCAGGCGCTCTACCGCCTGTTCCTGCGTGATGTCGACATCGGGCTGCTGCTTGACCAGGGTCCAGTCGCTCTCCCCGGCCCAGCCTTCCGCCACCAGGGTCGCCGGATCGCCATCGGTCACCCCGACCTTGAACAGGTTCTTGCCCAGCCCGACATCGGAGCCCCATTGGCTGATAGCGGCGCTGCGCGCGATGAATATGGTGGCCATCGGCATTCCCTTCACTTGGGTTTTCAACGGGGTTGAAACACCGGACCGCATCCCCGTCGACCCGACGCAGGTCTAGTGCAGGACGGAATTGGACAGAAGGGGGTTTGCGGGCCCTGGCACGGACTGGCATGGCTCATCACCGCCCCCGTGCCGTGCCCGGCACAATCGTCTAAATAATGGGCACAGATGGCCAATATTTAACCAGCCGATTCCGGCCGGCGGTTTTACAAGCGGTTACATCCATTAATCTCACGTAAATATGATTAGATTTTAATCAATATTTTAACTTGGATATATTTTGAGCATTTGTTAATATTTATGCAACAAGAAGCTCCTTCCGTGATGCGCCACAGTAACGCTCAGGAACAGGGACCGATCACGCCCAAGCAAATCGCAATCCAAGAGCCGAATACGGGTAGCATGCCGAAAGACCTGCTGGCGGATCATTCCGCCCATCCGAAGGTCGGGGCCGAAACGGACGCCTCGCCGGAAACCATCATCGAACTTGCACGCGAAGTTGCCGAGGTTTCCGCGCAGCGCACCAGCGCCATCGGCGACATCACCCGGCGCACGAAGATCCTGGCGCTGAACGCCAAGATCGAAGCGGCGCGGGCCGGGGTGCATGGGGCGGGGTTCGGCGTCGTCGCGGCGGAGGTGCAGTCCATCTCCGCCGAAATCGACGCGACGGCGGCCCGGATGCGTGATGAGATCGTGGGCAGCGCCAACCGCCTGCACCAGTTGGGGCAGGACCTTGTCGGTTCCATGCGCGGGCAACGGCTGGCCGATCTCGCGCTCAACATGATCGACATCATCGATCGCAACCTGTACGAGAGATCGTGCGATGTCCGCTGGTGGGCCACGGACAATGCCGTGGTTGCAGCCCTGGAGGAGCCGTCGGCCCTGACGGCCGACCATGCCGCCCATCGGGCCGGCGTGATCCTGAAATCCTACACGGTCTATCTCGATATCTGGATTGCCGACGCCGGTGGCCGGGTTGTCGCCAACGGCCGGCCCGACCGCTATGCCGTGCGCGGCCGGTCGGTGGCCGGTGAAAGCTGGTTCCGCGACGCCATGGCCACGCGCGACGGCACCGAATTCGCGGTGGCCGACGTGGCGCCGCATGAATGGCTGAACAATCAGCCGGTCGCCATCTATTCCACTGCCATCCGGGCCGGCGGTTCTGAAACCGGCCGGCCGCTGGGTGTGCTGGGCATCTTCTTCGATTGGGCACCGCAGGCCGGCGCGGTGGTGAAATCAGTCCGCCTGACGGAGGAGGAACGGCTGGAAGGTCGCACGAAATGCCTGATCGTCGACAGCAGCCACCGCGTCCTGGCCGCCAGCGATCAGCGCTACCTGCTGATCGGCCATTATCCGCTTCATACCGACGGCAAGGACATGGGCTATTATCAGGCGGAGGATGGCACCATCGTCGCCTTCGCCCTGACACCGGGCTATGAGACCTACAAAGGACTGGGCTGGTACGGGCTGCTCCTGCAGCGCACACCGGAGGTGGAGGCCGCCTGGAACAGCCGCAACGGCCTGACGGTGAACTGATCCGGGCGGCCACCGGCCATGGCCCGGTCAGCGTTCCCTCACATCACCGATCTTTCACATAGGGCCTGCCGCTGGCCTTGGGCGGAATGGCCTTGCCCACGAAACCGGCCAGCAGCAACACGGTCAGCAGATAGGGCAGCGCCTCGATCAATTGCACCGGCACCTCACCGATGCCCGGCAGGCGCACCCCCTGCAGGCGGGTCTGCAGGGCGTCGGCGAAGGCGAACAGCAGGCAGGCGAACAGGGTGGGCACCGGCTTCCACTTTCCCAGGATCAGCGCGGCCAGCGCCAGGAACCCCTTGCCCGCCGTCATGTTGGTCTGGAACCCCGCCCCTTGCGCCGTCGAAAGATAGGCGCCGGCGATACCGCACAACAGCCCCGCGATCAGCACCGCCTGATAGCGCAGCGCCGTGACGGAGATGCCGGCCGTGTCCACGGCAGCCGGATTCTCGCCCACGGCCCGCAGGCGCAGGCCGAACCGGGTGCGGTAGGCGACCCAGAAGGTCAGGGGAACAGCGGCCAGCGCCAGATAGACAAGGATATTGTGACCGCTGACCAGCTCGTAATAGAGCGGACCCAGCAGCGGCACGCCCCGTAGCCCCTCGGCCAGCGGCAGGGTGATCTCCCCGAACCGGGCACCGGCCGGCAGGTTGGGTGTGCGGCCACCCATCTGGAACCAGGCATTGCCCAGCACGGCCGTCAGGCCCAGCGCCACGATGTTGAGCGCCACGCCGGAGACGACCTGATTGCCCCGGTGCGTGATGCAGGCGAAACCGTGCAGCAATGCCAGCAGCAGGGAAGCCAGGATGCCGGCCCCCAGCCCCGCCCAGGCCGAACCTGTCATGGCCGCCGCGGCCGCCGCGGCGAAGGCCGCCACCAGCATCTTGCCTTCCAGGCCGATATCGACCACGCCGGCCCGTTCCGAATAGAAGCCGGCCAGGGCCGCCAGCAGCAGCGGGGTCGCCAGACGCAGGGTGCTATCCAGCAGCGACAGGAGGGAGAGAAGGAAATCCATGGCCTCAGGCCCCCGCCGGCTTGGCCGCCACGGACGGGCGGCGGGCGAACAGGCGCACCAGCGCCGGGCGGAACATATGTTCCAGCGCCCCGGCGAACAGGATCACCACGCCCTGGATCACAACGACCAGTTCACGGCTGATGGTGGGGTAATCGAAGATCAGCTCGGTCCCGCCCTGATACAGCGCCCCGAACAGGATGGCGGCCGGAATGATGCCGGCGGGGTGGTTGCGGCCCATCAGCGCCACCGCGATGCCCGTGAAGCCCAGCCCGGCCGGGAAATTCAGCATCAGGCGGTGCTGCACGCCATGCAGCTCGTTGACGCCCAGCAGCCCGGCCAGCGCCCCCGACAGCGCCATGGTCACGACGATCACCTTCCGGGGGTCGATGCCGGCATAAAGGGCCGCATTCTCGTTGGCACCCGTGGCGCGCAGCGCATAGCCCCAGCGCGTGTGCCAGATGAAGAACCAGACCCCGACGCAGGCGGCCAGCGCCAGAAAGACCGAGAAATTCAGCGGCGAGCTTTCCATTGCGATCCCGACAGATGCCGCCATGTCGGCCATCATGGGCAGGAAGGTGCTGGGATCGAACGCCTCGCTCTCCGGCGACATCTGGCCCGGCTTGATCAGCACATTGACCAGCAGATAGACCATCAGGGAAGAGGCAATGAAATTGAACATGATCGTCGTGATGACGATATGGCTGCCGCGATAGGCCTGGAGCCAGCCCGGAATGGCCGCCCACACCCCCCCGAACACCGCACCGCCCATCACCGACAGCGGCAGCACCATCCACCAGGGCCAGCCGCCGAGCGACAGGCAGACCAGGCCCACGCCCAGCCCGCCGATATAGGCCTGCCCCTCCCCGCCGATATTGAACAGCCCGCCATGAAAGGCCATGGCCACGGCCAGCGCCGTGAAGGTCAGGCTGGTGGCATAATAGAAAGTGTAGCCGATGCCCTCGCCCGTGCCGAAGGCGCCCCGCAGCATGCTGCCCAGGGCACCCACCGGGTCTTCCCCGATGGCCAGGATGACCAGCGCCGACACCAGCAGCGCCAGCGCCACATTGACCACGGGCAACAGCAGGCCCGTGGCCCACCAGGGAAGATTGTCCGGACCGCCGCCTGCGCTCATGGTGCAACCCTTTCGGCGGCGGGGGCTTCCTTGATGCCCGCCATCATCGTTCCGATCCGGCTTTCGGTCGCTTCCGCCGCCGGCAGCTCGCCCACGATCTCCCCGTCGCACATCACCAGGACGCGGTCCGACAGGGCCAGGATCTCGTCCAGTTCGGCGGAGACCAGCAGGATGGCCTTGCCCCGGTCACGCAGGGACACAAGCTGGCGATGGATGAAGGCGATGGCGCCGATATCGACGCCGCGTGTCGGCTGCCCCACCAGAAGGATGTCCGGTTCGCGGTCCATCTCCCGCGCCATCACCAGCTTCTGCTGATTGCCGCCGGAGAACAGGGAGGTGCGCAGATTGGGGTTCAGCGGGCGCACATCGAACCGTTCCATAAGCGAAATGGTCTTCAGCGCGACGCGCTTCCAGTCCAGCCGCAGGCCACGCGACAGGTCCTTGTCCTCGTGATAGCCCAGGATGGCGCTTTCATGGGCCGGAAATTCCTTGATCACCGCCAGCTTCAGCCGGTCTTCCGGCACATGGGCCAGGCCGCGCCGGCGGGCGCCGGCCGCATCATAGGCTGTGTGGGGGCCGATCTCCTCCCCCTTCAGCGTTACCGTTCCGCTTTCAAAACGACGCATGCCGGACAGGACCTCCAGCAATTCCGACTGACCGTTGCCGGCCACGCCGGCCACGCCCACGATCTCACCGGCCCGCACCGTCAGGCTGGCATCCTTCAGCGTCGCCACGCCGCGCCCGTCCACGACATTGACCTGTCGCGCCGACAGCAGCACATCCCCCGGCACAGCCGGGGCCTTTTCCACGAAAAGGGAGGTTTTGCGGCCGACCATGGCATCGGCCAGGGCCTGCCGGTCGGTTTCGGCGGTCGTGAATTCGGCCACGACCTCCCCCCGGCGCAGCACCGACACGCGGTCGGTGACGGCCATGATCTCCTTCAGCTTGTGGGTGATCAGCAGCACGCTGCGCCCCTGCTGGCGCAGCCGCTCCAGGATGCGGAAAAGCTGCTCGACCTCCGGCGGCGACAGCACGGCCGTCGGCTCGTCCAGGATCAGCACCTCCGCCCCGCGATACAGCGCCTTCAGGATTTCCACGCGCTGCTGCACGCCCACGGGCAGGTCGGAAACGATGGCGTCCAGGGGTACTTCCAGGCCGAACTGATCCTCCAGCGCCTGCACCTCCGCCCGGGCGCGGGCCATGGCGGGGCCCAGCACGGGGCCGCCCTCATGCCCCAGCAACAGGTTCTCCAGTACAGTGAAGGTCTCCACCAGCATGAAATGCTGGTGGACCATGCCGATGCCCAGCCGGATGGCATCCTGCGGCGTGCGGATGTCGACCGGCTGGCCGCGGACCAGGATGGTCCCTTCATCGGCCTCGTAGAAGCCGTAGAGGATGCTCATCAGCGTGGATTTGCCCGCCCCGTTCTCCCCCACCAGCCCATGAATGCTGGCGGGTGCGAAACGCAGGGTCACGTTGCGGTTGGCATGGACAGGGCCGAATCGCTTGTCGATGCCGACAAGTTCGACCGCCCAGGAGGGGGAAACGTTTGATGGGGCGGCCGACATGGCGTCACTTGCGTCCGGAAGTCATGCGAGCGGGCGGGATCAGTACTTGCAGCCCTTGGCATCGTCGTAATTGGCGACGATGCGCGTGCCGGCCTTGATTTCCGCCGTGGCCTTGTCGACGGCGGCGCGCATCTCCGGCGTGATCAAGGCCTTGTTGTGCGCATCGTCGGCCCAGCCGACGCCGTCCTCCTTCAGACCCAGGCGCTGGTGCCCGGCCTTCCATGTGCCGTCGCGGGCCGTCTTGAACGCCTCATAGGCGGCCACGTCGACGCGCTTGACCATGCTGGTCAGCACCTTGCCCGGAAACAGATAGTTCTGGTTGCTGTCGACCCCGATCGACAGCTTGCCCGCATCCGCCGCCGCCTGCAGAACCCCCATGCCCGTCTGGCCGGCCGCCGCGAAGATCACATCGGCCCCGCGATCGAACTGGCTCTTGGCCAGTTCCGACCCGCGCGTGGGATCGGCCCAGGCCGCCGGCGTGCTGCCGGCCATGTTCGCCAGGATGGCGGTGGCCGGCTTCGTCGCCTTGACGCCCTGTTCATAGCCGCAGGCGAAGCGACGGATCAGCGGAATGTCCATGCCGCCGACGAACCCGACCGTCCCTGTCTTGCTGGCCAGCGCCGCCAGTACGCCGACCAGATAGGACCCCTCATGCTCGGCGAACTCCACCGACTGCACATTGGGCAGATCGACATGGCCGTCGATCAGGGTGAAGCGAACATTGGGAAACTCCTTGGCCACCTTCTCCACCGACGGGGCCATGGAAAAGCCGACGGAGACGATGACATCGGCCTTGCGGCTGGCCAGCCGGCGCAGGAACTGCTCGCGCTGCGCCTCGTTCGTCACCTCAAACCAGCGGAAATTGACGCCGGTATCGGCCTTGAACCGTTCTGCGCCGTTATTCGCCCCCTCGTTGAAGGACTTGTCGAAACGACCGCCCATGTCGAACACGATGGCGGGTTCGAAGGCAAGGGCGGGGGCGACCGTGGCGGCGGTGGACATGAAAAGGGCAAGGGCCGCACAGGCGGCACGACGGGTAAACGTCATCGGCTCCGTTCCGAAAGGGCGATGGACCTCAGCGGCTGGACCGCGGCCACCGGCAAAGGCTCATCGCAATATTACCAGTCGGACAAGCTATCCAGTTCATCGGCGGCGGGCAAGGTGCCTCGCGGCCCAAGGCGGCTGTGCGGGTGCGGAATCTTAACGCTGCCACCTCTGCCAGCCCCATATCGGCCGGCGGGGCGGCGCCGATGGCGCGCGTTGCGCGACGCGACGGGTTCTGGTCATCGTCAAATAACTGTAGCATCAAGGGCCTATAAATTCGTCCCGACCCCACGGGACCCCGCAGTCCGCACCAGAAGGCCCCCGCCCGCCATGACCGACCCCCGCCTGCTCACCTATGCCGAATTCGAAGCCGTCCAGGATCGCGCCGCCTCCCCGGCGGATGCGCCCACCTTCGGGGACGTGGTGCAGCAGCGCCTGGGCCGCCGCGACATCCTGCGCGGCATGCTGGGCACCAGCGCCATTGCCGCCTTTGCCCCTGCCATCCCGGCGGTGCTGGCCCCGGCCGATGCCCGGGCCCAGGCGCCTGCCGGGGCCGGCGACGGTTTCGGCTTCGCCTTCAAGGAATTGAAGCGCGGGGTGGACCGCACCCACCATGTGGCCGACGGATATGACGCCGATGTGCTGATCCGCTGGGGCGACCCGCTGTTCGATGACAGCCCCGATTTCGACCCCTACAAGCAGACGGCCGACAGTCAGTTGAAGCAGTTCGGCTATAATTGCGATTATACGGCCTTCTTCCCCCTGCCGCAGGGATCGGACAAGGCCGATCACGGGCTGCTCTGGGTCAACCACGAATATACGCAGGCCGAGATGATGTTCCCCGGCCTGGTACCCGAAGGCCAGGACCGTTACGACCATGCCCACATCACCCGCGAGATGGCGGAAGTGGAGATGGCGGCCCATAGCGGCAGCATCGTGGAGGTGAAGCGCGGAACCGATGGCAAATGGACCTATGTCAAGGGCGGCCGTTTCAATCGCCGTATCAACGCGCTGAACACCCGGATGACCCTGACCGGCCCCGCCGCCGGCCATCGCCGCGTGAAGACCAGTGACGACCCGGACGGCCGGACCGTGATCGGCATGCTGAACAACTGCGCCGGCGGCTTCACGCCCTGGGGCACCGTGCTGTCGGGAGAGGAGAATATCGATGGCTATTTCATGGGAACCATCGATCAGAACCATCCCGAACAGCGCAATCACGACCGTATGACGGTTCCGTCTGCCTGGACGGCATGGGGCCGGCATTTCGACCGGTTCGATGTGAACAAGGAACCGATGGAGGCGAATCGCTATGGCTGGATCGTCGAGATCGATCCCTACGACCCGTCCAGCACGCCGCGCAAGCTGACGGCATTGGGCCGGTTCAAGCATGAGGGGGCCGGCGTGACCGTCAACAAGGATGGCCGCGTCGTCGTCTATATGGGCGATGACCAGCGATTCGAGCATGTGTACCGGTTCGTCTCGAAGGGGCGCTATAATCCCGACGACCGCAAGGCCAACATGACGCTGCTGGACGAGGGGACCCTGTCGGTGGCCCGCTATGACGCCGACGGCACCCTGACCTGGCTGCCCCTGATCCATGGTCAGGGGCCGCTGACGGCGGCCAACGGTTTCAACGACCAGGGGGATGTCGTCATCTGTGCCCGCATCGCGGCGACCCTGCTGGGGGCGACCCGCATGGACCGGCCGGAGGATGTGGAGGTCAATCCCGTGACGGGCATTGTCTATGTCATGCTGACCAACAATGACGACCGGCTGCCTGATCTGCCGCACCATTCCCCCCTGTCCACGGTGAATGCCGCCAATCCCCGGCCCGCCAACAGTTGGGGCCATATCGTGGAGATGCTGCCGCCCGATGGCGACCACACGGCCGACAGCTTCAAATGGGAAATCCTGGTGAAGGCCGGCAACCCGGCCGACCCGGCGACGGGCGCCACCTTCAACAAGGCAACGACGGAGGATGGCTGGTTCTCCTGCCCCGACAATTGCGCCTTCGACCATAGGGGCCGGCTGTGGATCGGCACCGACCAGGGCACAAAATGGCAGCGGACCAGCGGCTATGCCGATGGCGTCTGGGCCCTGGAGACGCAGGGGTCGCTGCGCGGCACGGCGCGGCTTTTCTTCCGTGTGCCCGTGGGCGCCGAACTGACGGGCCCGACCTTCACGCCGGACGACCAGACCCTATTCGTCGCGGTGCAGCATCCCGGCTCCGATGGGGTGGGCGACTATACGAAATCCGGTGCGCGCGGCGGCAGCTTCGCCGATCCCGGCACACGCTGGCCCGACTTCAAGGAAGACATGCCGCCCCGTCCCTCCGTCGTGGCCATCACCCGCAAGGGCGGCGGTGTGCTGGGCGTGTGACCCTTTGCACACGGTGTCCGCCGCATCGGCCCGGGGCGGGGTGGCAGGGGCTTGTTGCAGTGCATCAGGGACTTGCCAACGCGCCCCGTCCGGTGTCAAAAGCGAGGCAGCGAAACCGCATGGCCGGTTTCACCATCCGTTGCATATTCCGCCCCCACGGCACCGCCTTTGGTGGTGCCGGACGGGGCTGGCGTTACCAGTGGGTCGCCCTTGATGAAATCCGTGTTGCCCTCTGCCCTTGCCCTGTCACGCCGCACCCTGCTGCGCGGGGCCGGTGCCCTGGCGGTGTCGGCGCTGGCCGTTCCCATGGCGCCGACGCGCCTGGCCTTCGGCAATCCAAGCTTCATCGATTTTCCCTTCCAGCTCGGTGTGGCATCGGGGGAACCCTGGCCCGACGGGTTCGTCATCTGGACACGTCTGGCCCCGCGTCCGCTGGACGTGGGCTATGGCATGGCGCCGGAAGCCATCCCGGTCGACTGGGAGGTGGCGGAGGATTCGTCCTTCCGCGCCATCGCGGCCAAGGGCACGGCGCTGGCCCATCCCGAACTCGCCCATGCCGTGCATGTGGAACTGACCGGCCTGCTGCCATCCCGCCCCTACTGGTACCGGTTCCGCTGCGGGGATCACCGGTCCATGCAGGGCCGTGCCATGACGGCCCCGGCGGCCGGCGCGCCGGTGCAGAAGCTGCGCTTCGCCGTGGCCGGCTGCCAGAATTACGAACAGGGGCTCTATACCGCCTATGACCACCTGTCCCGCGAGGAGGTGGATTTCGTCTTCCATTATGGCGACTACATCTATGAAGGGCTGAGCAAGCCCTTCTATTTCAGCCGCCATTTCGATGATGTCGTGCCCTGTCCGCGGCGTGCCGACCTGCCCGACACCTTTTCGGTGCATGACTACCGGCTGCGCTATGCCAAGTACAAGATGGACACCGACCTGCAGAAGGCCCATGCCGCCGCCCCCTGGATCGCGGTCTGGGACGATCACGAGATCGTGGACAACTGGGTCGGCGACCATGACAAGGCATTGACCCCGCCGGAGATTTTCCGCCTGCGCCGTGCCGCGGCCGCCCAGGCCTATTACGAGCATCTGCCCTTCCGCCGCTCCTCCCTGCCGGCCGGCGCCCAGATGCAGCTTTTCCGCAAATTCTCCTTCGGCGGGCTGGTCGACATGCATGTGCTGGACACGCGCCAGTACCGCAGCGACCAGCCCTGCAAGGACGGGTTCCGCCCGGCCTGTCCGGAGGTGGACGACCCGTCCCTGACGGTATTGGGCGCGGCGCAGGAGGAATGGCTGCTGGGCAATCTGGCCAACCGGGAGGCCGGCTGGCACCTGCTGGCCCAGCAGGTGATGATGATGCCCTGCGACCGGGAACCGGGGGCGGACAATATCCGCAACCTGGACAGCTGGGACCCCTATCGCGTCGCGCGCGCCCGGTTGCTGAACCATCTGAAGGACAATGACATCCGCAACACGGTGGTGCTGACCGGCGACGAACACCAGCATATCGTCGGCAATGTCATCCTGGACGACAAGGACAAGGACAGCCCGACGGTTGCCAGCGAATTCGTCATCACCTCCATCTCTTCCGGCGGGGACGGGGGGGATGCGCGCAAGGCCACGGCCGGCATGCTGGCGGAAAACCCGCATATCAAGCTGATCAACGACCAGCGCGGCTATGGCGTTTGCGAGGTCACGCCCAAGCGGCTGCTGATGGAAATGCGGGTGATGGATCAGGTATCCCGCCCGGGCGGGCACATCTCCACCCGCGCGAAATTCGCCGTCGATCCGCGGCGGCCAGGCGTGCAGAGGGCCTGACGCCACACCCACACCGCATCACCCGCACCGTATCGCGGGATGCGGGCGCGCTCCCGCCGCTTGGATACCAAGCCAGCATCCTCTCCGGTCGGACCTCCCCCGTCGCAGGGGAGCCCCGCTGGCCGCCGTTCAACTGGCTTCTGCCTGCGGTTCGGCGGGGGTCAGTGCCAGCTTGCTGGCCACGATGGCCGCCTGGGTCCGGCTGACCACGCCCAGACGGCGCAGGATGACGGTGACATGCGCCTTCACCGTGGTTTCCACCACGCCCATCTCATAGGCGATCTGCTTGTTCAGCTTGCCTTCAGCGATGCCGGCCAGCACGCGCAGTTGCTGCGGTGTCAGGCCGGCGACGCGCGCCGCCATGTCGGCATCGGCGACGGGGGCGGCCGATGGGGTGCCGCTGCCCGTGGGCAGCCATACCGCCCCGTCCAGCACGGCGCCGATCGCCTCCCCGATATGGGTGATGGGGGCCGATTTCGGCACGAAGCCGGAGGCGCCATATTCCATGGCGCGGTGGATGGTGGCCGCATCCTCCGACGCGGAAACCACGATGACGGGAATGGCCGGATGTTCATTGCGCAACAGGGCCAGCCCGATCAGCCCGTTCATGCCCGGCATGTGCAGGTCCAGCAGAATGGCGTCGATGGCACCCTCCCGCTTCAGCACCGCTTCCACCTCATCGAAACTGGATGCCTCCACCGTGGAAAGGTCGGGCAGCGTTCCCGCGACCGACTGGCACAGGGCCGCCCGCATCAACGGATGATCGTCAGCCACCAGAATGCGGATCGCCATACGCAGGGCCCCTCCCGGACGGTTCGCTTGCCAGCGGCTGTCCCGCCGCCTTTTTCAACTAGGGAATCATGCGCAATCAGGACAAGGACGCAAGCAGTCATTTCCAAAAAAAAGAATAGGGCGGGTAGCGTTATGCCACCCGCCCAATAGTTCAGAGGGGAAACCGCCAGGATCGGATGATCAATCGTCCTTGTAGATATCCACGTCCTTCGTTTCCCGCACGAACAGCAGGCCGATGACCAGCGTGGCGGCGGCGACGATGATGGGATACCAGAGGCCGGAATAGATGTCGCCCGTGGCTGCCACGATGGCCAGGCTGGTGGCCGGCAGGAACCCGCCGAACCAGCCATTGCCGATGTGATAGGGCAGCGACATCGAGGTGTACCGGATGCGGGTCGGGAACATTTCCACCAGCATGGCGGCGATGGGGCCATACACAAGGGTCACGTAGATGACCAGGATGGACAGCAGCACCACGACCATGGGCTTGTTAATCTTGTCCGGATTGGCCTTGGCCGGGTAACCCGCTTCGTTCAGGGCCGTGCTGAGCGCACGGTCGAAGGCGGCGGCGGTGGAAGCCGGGTCGGCCGGGGCGGCACTGCTGTGGGCCGGGCCATGCAGTGACACTTCCGTCTTGGTGGCGGCACCGGAGCCGTCATAGCTGTCGATGACGACGCTGCCGACCCGGATCTGGGTCAGGGCGCCGGCCGGGGCCGCCTCGTTGCTGTAGGGCACGCCCTTCTTCACCAGCGCCGATTTGGCGATGTCGCAGGAACTGGTGAATTTGGAGGTGCCGACCGGGTTGAACTGGAAGGAACACTGGTTCGGGTCGGCGAACACGACGACCGGCGACGTGGCGACGGCCTGTTCCAGTTCGGGATTGGCGAAATGGGTGATGCCCTTGAAGATCGGGAAGTAGGTGACGATGGCCAGCGCCAGGCCCGCCATGATGATCGGCTTGCGGCCGATGCGGTCCGACAGGCTGCCGAAGATCACGAAGAAGGGCGTGCCGATCAGCAGGGCCGTGGCGATCAGCAGGTTCGCCGTATAGGCATCCACCTTCAATGTCGATGTGAGGAAGAACAGCGCGTAGAACTGGCCCGTGTACCAGACCACCGCCTGACCGGCGACCAGACCGACCAGGGCCAGGATCACGACCTTCAGGTTCTTCCAGTTGCCGAACGCTTCCGTCAGCGGCGCCTTGGAATGCTTGCCCTCCTCCTTCATCTTCTTGAAGGCGGGGCTTTCATTCAGCATCAGGCGGATCCAGACGGAAATGCCCAGCAGCGCGATGGACAGCAGGAACGGAATACGCCAGCCCCAATCGTCGAACGCTTCCGGCGACATGGAGATGCGGCAGGTCAGGATCACCAGCAGCGACAGGAACAGGCCCAGCGTCGCCGTGGTCTGGATCCAGGAGGTGTAGTTGCCGCGGCGGCCATGCGGGGCATGTTCGGCGACATAGGTGGCGGCACCGCCATATTCACCACCCAGCGCCAGCCCCTGCAACATGCGCAGGATGATCAGGATGATCGGGGCGGCGATGCCGATGGTGGCATAATTGGGCAGGATACCGACGATAAAGGTCGATGCGCCCATGATCAGGATGGTGACGAGGAAGGTGTATTTACGCCCGATCATGTCGCCCAGGCGGCCGAACACCAGCGCGCCGAACGGACGCACGAAGAAGCCGGCGGCAAAGGCCAGCAGCGCGAAGATCATCGCCGCCGTATCGTTCACGCCGGAGAAGAACTGCTTGGCGATGACGGCCGCCAGCGAGCCGTAAAGGTAGAAATCATACCATTCGAACACCGTGCCAAGCGAAGAGGCGAAAATCACCTTCTTCTCTTCCTTGGTCATCGGCGGCGGGGCTGCCTTGCCGCCCACTGCAACCTCTGCCATGTGCCCTCCCTCGATCGCTCATGTGCTGTTGACGCAACCGGCCCGGCGATCTTATGCGCCGCCCCACGGGTCGACCTGTTCTTGGCCCCGGATCGGTTAGAGGCTGCAACGATGTGGCAGGATGAAGGTTAACGCAGCCCCGACCTTGGTCGTTGCGACCAAGGTCCAGAGGCTTGAAACCATTGGCATATTTGTGCAGCGCAACAAAAGGGGCGCGTTAACCCGCCCGGCGGCGCTGCTGGGCAAGAAGGTCGACGGCGACCCCCAGCGTGATGGCCATCTGCTGGAGATAGGCGGCATCATCATCCGACCAGTGACGCGGGCGCGCGGCCTGTTCACAGCACAGGACGGCCACGGGACGGCCATCGGCGCAGACCACGTGGTCCAGCAACGAATGCACATCACGATGCAGCAGATAGACCCCCAGCCCCCGCGTGGACGGATGGGTGCGCGCATCGTCGGCCACAACGCGGTGATCGCGTTTCAAGGCATTGAAATAAGGGGCGCAATCGGCCTCGCGCAGGTATGTCCCCTGCAGCAGCCGGGCATCGCGCGCATCAAACAGCGCCACGCATTCGATGGTCCGCCCCTCATCATCGAAGAACCAGACGCTGCCGCTGCTGACGGCCAGATTCTCCACGATATCCCGGCAGGCGGCCGCGAAAATGCGCGACAGATCCTCTGCCTGCCCCTGGAATACCGCCAGGGCCGACCGAACATGCCGCATGGGCCCCCTCCCGTTGCACAATCCCGTCTTGTCGGCCGACAGGATGCGGATGACGGACAGGCGCGGCAATGCAAATTCATCGCCGCGCATCCGAATTGGAAGATTTGTTGCGCCGCAACATCAATCGATCAGCGCGTTGATGCGCCGGGACAGCGCCAGCAGGTGGGCGCGCTGGCCGTCGGTCAGGTTCGCCGGGGCGGGCCGCAGTTGCTCCAGCATGGTCACGGTGCGGTCCACCTGCCGCAGGGCCACGGTCAGCCGGTCAGCCGGCGCCTCGTCTCCCGCCGGATTCGCCGGGCGGGCGACGGCCTTCTCCGCCCGGATGGCGCGGACCGTCAGGGTTCCGTCGCAAGCCCGCTGCCACAGGGCCACCTGCCGTTCCGGCTCGTCAATGGTGGCCAGTTCCACCAGCATGGAGCGTGAAACCTGCCGTTCCTGCTCCGGGTAGGCCCGCAGGATGTCCGGGTGAAGGGTCAGAAGGCGCAGGGTGGAACTGATCTGTCCCTGGCTGCGCCCCACGGCCTGGCCCAGCGCCTCCTGCGTGTAATGGTGCTTGTCCATCAGGCGCTGCAGGGCGGCGGCTTCCTCCAGCGCGTTCAGATCCTGGCGCTGAAGATTCTCGATCAGGCTGATCTCGTCGACATCGCCACGGGTCAGCAGGGCGGGTATCTCCACCCAGCCCAGACGGCGGGCGGCACGCCAGCGCCGTTCGCCCGAAACGATCTCGAACAGGCCGCCGTCGCGCGTCTCCCGCACCAGCAGCGGGTGCAGCAGCCCGACCCGCGCCAAGCTGGCCGACAACTCATCCATGGCATCCATATTGAAATGGCGGCGCGGCTGGTCGGGTCGCGGACGGACCGTCTCCAGCGGCAGCAGCAGAAGCCGCGGGGCCACCGGCTCAGCCCCTGGATGCCCGCTGTCCGTCATCATCCGTCTCCCGCTTTACCGCCGTCCGGCACCATCCCCGCTCTAGCCAATCGGCGGGGGGGCGTCAATCGGGGCGGGAGGCGCGGCGGATGTAACGATCAGCCGACAAGCGCGTCCAGTGGCGTGAAGATGGGCGTGGCCGGCAGCGCCATGAAGGCAGACGGTGTGACGGTGCGGCGCTCATAAAGGCAGACGGGTGTGCCGTCCGGCAGCCGCATGGGAACCCAGCGGGTCAGCGCATGGCGCACCGTCATGCCGCCCGGCACATATTGCAGCCAGATGGCCCGCACCGTTGCCATGACCATTTCACCGCCATAGAAGCGGCCCTGGCTGTTCAGCAAATCGTCCAATTCGGCCGTAAGGTCGGCCTGCTGGGCCGTGCGCGGGGCAAAGAACACCTCGCGGCCATAGGGCTGATCGGTGACCAGCGTCTCGCTGACCTCCAGGATACGGCTGGGCTTGCCGGCCTGCGGAGGGCGGTCGGTACGGAACAGGTAGCGATGGGCGTTGCCCCCGCGCACCATGTCGGCCAGCCGCACATCCTCCACCGCCAGGCCGATCAGGTCGCGTACCAGACGCTGCGAGCCGGGGTCCGGAACATCGCTGCCATCCTCCCACGCCCGCAGGCGGGCCAGGGGCACCTTCAACTGGGCCGCCAGTTGCGCGCAAGTCCAGAAGCGGGTCCCGCGCAGCATGCGCAATACCCGCGGCCAGCAGACCTCTTCCTCGACCTGTTGTATCCCCATCCGACACCCGGTCCGGCGCTGCGTTGTTCGCAGTCGATCCACAATCAATCTATATCGAAATTAGGAAGACTTCGAATGTATTTTCCGTCAAGTGCCCAAAAGGACAGTAGGCATCCATCATAGGACCTCCGGGGCATCGGACGGCGCTGCCGTTCAGATGCCCCGGCGGGCGCCCCTCTCGTCAAGACGCGCCGGTATGTTCCGACATGCCGCCATGCGATGGATAATCCTGGGCGATCAGCCAGAAATTCAGGGCGACGCCGAACAGGGTGAACAGCATGCCACCCAGGAACATGCCGGAATCGACGGCCCCGGCCGCCATGAACAGTCCCAGAAAGCCCAGCCCGGCACCCAGCAGGCGCAGAACGATGTTATGCATTTGACCTCTCCTTCGGTTGAACGGGGGTTTGGGCGGGCGGCAGGGGCTGCCCGTCATCGAACAGGACGCGGGCGCCGGCCCCGTCCAGATCCTCGAACTGACCGCTGCGTACCGACCACAGGAAGGCCGCCAGACCGGCCAGCCCCATGCCCAGCGCGATGGGGATCAGGAACAGCAGACTGTTCATGGCGTCACTCCCTTGCGGCGGCGGCGCGACAGGCGCAGCGAATTGCCCAGCACCACCAGCGACGAACTGGACATGGCCAGCGCCGCGATCAGCGGTGTGGCGTGCCCCAGCATGGCGATAGGCACGGCGCACAAATTGTAAAGAAGCGAGAAACCGAGATTCTGGACCACCAGCCGGTCGGCGCCGCGGGCCACAGCCAGCAATTCCGCGACGGGGGCCAGCCGGTCACCCTGGAACACCGCATCGGCGGCCGTCTGCGCCACGTCCACGGCGGAACCGGGGGAGGCGGAGACATCGGCAGCCGACAGCGCCGCCGCATCGTTCAGCCCGTCGCCCACCATCAGCACCTGTCGCCCTTGCGCCTTCATGGCAGCCAGGGCGGCGGCCTTGCCGGCCGGATCCACGCCCGCCTGCCATTCCACGATGCCCAGACGCCGGGCCATGGAAGCCACCACGGGTTCCCGGTCACCGGAGAGCAGGGCCAGCCGGTAGCCGCGGCGTCGCAATCCCTCCACCACAGTGATGGCATCGGGGCGCAGCGCATCGGCGAAGGTGAAGCGCTGCGGCGGCCGGCCCGGCCGGGCCAGCCACAGTTCAGGACCTTCGACCAGGCCCCCCGGCAGGGGGACCGGCCCCACGAAGCCGCGCCGGCCCAGCCGTACGACGCCGTCCGGTCCCCGCCATTCCAGGCCGGCGCCGGGCACTTCCCGCACGCCTTCCGCCACAGACCCCTGTCCCGCCGCCCGCGCGATGGCGCGGGACAGGGGGTGCCGGCTGCCGCGCGCCAGCGTGGCGGCCAGTTCCAGGTCGGCCGGATCACGCCCCGGATCGGGCAGCAGGTCGGGACGGCCCAGGGTCAGCGTGCCCGTCTTGTCGAAGACGATGGTATCGATGCGCGCCAGCCGTTCCAGGGCGGTCGCGGATTTCAGCAGGATGCCGCTGCGCATCAGCCGGCCCGTTGCCACCACCTGCACGGCCGGCACGGCCAGCGCCAGGGCACAGGGACAGGTGATGATCAGGACGGCCACGGCGATGAACAGGGCCTGCTGCCAGGCGATGCCGACCCAGATGACCCACACCAGGAATGTGGCCAGCGCGGCTGTATGGACCACGGGGGTATAGGAACGCGCCACCCGGTCGGCCAGGGCGACGAACCGCGCCCGGCCCTGTTCCGCCGCCTCCATCAGCCGCACGATCTCGGCCAGCAGCGTGCCCTCGCCCCGGGCCGTCACGGTCAGGCGCAGCGGGGCCGTCAGGTTGACCATCCCGGCAAACAAACGGTCGCCGGGCCGGGCCGGCTGTGGCTGGCTTTCACCGGTGACCACGGCGCTATCGATGTCCGAAACCCCGTCGGCCACCGTCCCGTCGATGCCGATGCGCTCTCCCGCCGCCACCAGCACCGTGGCGCCGACGGGCACCTGGGCCGGTGCCATGGGCACGGCCGCCCCTTCCCCGTTCAGCACCATGACGGGTGCCCGGCCCAGCGCCAGCAGATGCTCGGCCGCCGAGCGTGCCCGTCCCCGTGCGCGCGCATCCAGGAAACGCCCGACCAGCAGGAAGAACAGCAGCATGACGGCGCCATCGAAATAGGCATGTTCCCCATGCCGTGCCGTCTCCCACAGGCTGACCGTGACGGCCAGTGTCACGCCCAGCGAGATGGGAACGTCCATGTTGGAACGCCCGGCCCGCAGCGCGGTCAGGGCCGAGCGGAAGAACGGCCGCGCGGCATAGCCCACAACGGGCAGGGCGATCAGCGCCGACAGCCAGTGCATCAGGGTGCGGGTCGCCTCGCCCATGCTGCCGGCATGTCCCGACCAGACGGAAACGGACAGCAGCATGATGTTCATCATGCCGAACCCCGCCACGGCCATGGCGCGCACCAGTTCGCGTTCGGACCGTTTCTGCGGGTCATCGCCCGTATCGCTTCCGGCCACGGCGGGGCGATAGCCCAGGCGGCGGACGATGGCGGCCAGTTGCTCCGCCCTGTCGGGTCCGCCCTGCCATGTCACGGTCAGCCGCCGTGTGGTCAGGTTGACACGGGCCGCCGCCACCCCGTCTTCCCGGCGCAGGGCGCTTTCGATCAACCAGACGCAGGCCCCGCAGGTCACACCATCCACGACCAGGCGCAGGCAAAGGCCGCCATCGGGCATCGTCTCCACGGCCGATGACAGGTCCAGCGGTGCCGCCGCCTCCCCCGCCGGGGCGGGTGCGGCCACATCGCGCCGGGCGTAATAGGCATCAAGGCCCAGATCATGGATCAGCGCATGGGCCCCCGCGCATCCGGCACAGCAGAAGCGCGATCCGTCAACGACCGGCTGCCCGCAATGGATGCAGGCGGTCTGCGGTCCGGCGGAAAGGGCCGCGGCAAATGTCATTTCGTCACCACGATCCGATGTACCAGCAGATACTGGTCGTCGCCATGGCGCAGCGCGGCCTTCACGTCCCACTGCCCCGGATGCGGCAAATCACCCAGCGGCGCCTCGAACACCCCGCCCCCCTGGTGGGTGAAGGCCAGGGGCAGGGGCGCGTCCGTCCCGACGGGGCGTTCCAGCCGGGCGGTGACGCCCGTGCGTTCCAGCGGGTTGCCGTCGCGGTCGGCCAGACGCAGGATCAGCCGTCCCGGCTCCACCGTCACGGATACACGCCAGCCCAGGGCATCCTGCCCGCGCTGAACGGCCAGCACCTCGTTGTAGCGCACGCCCCGCTCATAGGGCTTTTCCACGGCGAGACCCGAATAGGATTTAAGGGCATAGGTCACCATCACCGCATTGACGATGATGACCACCATCATCGCCCCGACGAAGACCCAGGGAATCCAGGCGCTCTTGCGCGGTTGTTCGGCGGTCATGGTCATATCCTCAGTTCCTTGGCCGGCCGGCCGTATGGGGACTGACGAACACCGCGTCATAGGCGTCGCCCTCCCCACGTACCGGGTTGGTCAGCACGAATTCGATCTCCCGGCGCTCGTCCCGCGCCCCGTCCGGCGCGGCCGTGACGAAGACGCGGAAGCTGGCCACCTTGTCGGGCTTGGCATGCAGGATGACGGACTGGCCGTCATCGGCCACGCCGACATCCTGCACCAGCAGCTGCGCGCCCGGCAGGCCCTTCAGCGCCAGAAGGAAATCCACAGCCTCCCGCCGCTTGTTCAGCACCTTCAGCGTATAGCCGTTGCGGATGCCGCCATCCGACAGCATGACGAACAGCGGCGCGCGGTCGCGCTGCACATTCACCTCCACCGTGGTGCGCGTCATCAGCGCCGCCAGCATCACGGCGCCCACCAGGGCCAGCAGCACGGCATAGATCACGATGCGCGGCCGCAGCAGCCGCCACTTCGCCTCTCCGCCGCGCGCGCGGGCCTGCTGGCGCGCCTCGGTGTCGAAGGTGATCAGGTCGCGGGGGCGGCCCACCTTGGCCATGATCTCGTTGCAGGCATCGATGCACAGGCCGCAGCCGATGCATTCAAGCTGCAGCCCGTCGCGGATATCGATGCCCGTGGGACAGACGGCCACGCATTGACCGCAATCGATGCAGTCGCCCCGGCCTTCCCAGCCTGTCCCCGCCTTGTGCGGGCCGCGCTTCTCCCCGCGCCAGCGCTCATAGGTGACGACCATGGACTGGTCGTCCAGCATGGCCGCCTGGAAGCGGGGCCAGGGGCACATATAGGTGCAGACCTGCTCGCGTGCCCAGCCGGCCAGCACATAGGTCGTCGCCGTGAACAGGCCGACAAAGAAATACTGGATCAGCGTGGCCCGGCCCGTGAAGAAATCCACCACGAAGGTCGGCGCATCATTGAAATAGAGCGCCCAGGCACCACCCGTCGCCAGCGCGATCAGCAGCCAGAGCGCATGCTTGGTCCCGCGCTTTACGGCCTTGTTCAGGCTCATCGGCGCCTTGTCCAGGCGGATGCGGGCGCCCCGGTCTCCCTCCACCCAGCGCTCGACCAGCATGAACAGGTCGGTCCAGACCGTCTGCGGACAGGCATAGCCGCACCAGAGCCGGCCGAACAGCGAGGTGACAAGGAACAGGCCCAGCGCGCCCAGCACCAGCAGGCCCGTGATGAAATAGACCTCCTGCGGCCAGATCTCGATCCCGAACAGGTAGGCACGGGGGGCCGTCATGTCGATCAGCAGCGCCTGACCCGGCGCATCCGGCCCACGGTCCCAGCGGATCCACGGCGCCAGATAATAGATGGCCAGACAGAAGGCCAGGACCGACCATTTGATGGTCCGATATTTACCGGTGACCGACCGGGGCTGGACCTTGACGCGGGAGGCATAGAGTGACGGCGGCGGTACCGCCGCCGCCTTGGGCACAGGCGCGCCTCTGCGCGCCGCCCCTGCCTCGGCCGCGGCCGCGGCCTGCACCGACCTCTTTTCAAATGCGGCCTGCGCCGACCCCTTTTCAAAGGCGGCCTGCGCCGCATCGGCAGCCGCCGCCTTCTCCAGCAATGTCTCCGGCCCGGCCATCGGGGCACCCCTTGGAAACGGTCTTGAACAGTTCGGTGGCCAACCCACCGTGACCGTACCCTAGGCCTGCGCCATGCGGCGCGCGTTGCGATAAATCAAATGACGCAGGAAACTAGGTGTCCTGCACGAAAAGTCGCAGGGGTACGGCGGAATGCCGACACGACGGGCACCTGCCAGGGATGATCGAAGATCGCACGGCAGTTCAGCGCAAGCGTCAGCTGTTCCCCACGTGTTTTCTGTTCTTAGGCAGCAGCGCTTCTGCGGTTTGCGATGTGGCTGAAGGCGTATTGCATAGGGCCGCTCATCCACCAGATAGGTCCAGAGCCGACCTGTCCGGGTGCGCCCCTGTCCCGGGACCAGCACCGCCACGGGTGTGCCGTCGGTATGGGTGCCCGGGGCACCCCGCAAATGGGCTCCGGCCCGTTCGGCCAGCGGCGTCACCCATCAGGCCGCGTACCCCACCCAGTCGGCCAGGGTGGCGCGCTCGATCTCGATGCCCTCACGGGCCAGCATCGCCGATTGCCGATAGAGCGCGGCAGACCATCCAGATATTTGCCCGCCACCACCCGGGGGATCAGCCCGGACCCGGCCGCACATGGCGGAGGGGATGGGATTCGAACCCACGATACCAGTTTCCCGGTATGACGGTTTAGCAAACCGTTGCCTTCAGCCGCTCGGCCACCCCTCCGCACCGTGTCGCGATGGCCGGCAGGGCCGGGATCGCTTCGGTGAGACGGGTGTTTAGTGACATGAAGCGGGCTTGTCAACGGGGCTGCGACGTCCCATTCTAAAAAGGTGATCGCGGCCTGTCGCCGTGGCACGACCGGAACGGGGGCGGTCCGGCCAATCGCCGCAGATCTGCGGCTTTGCGCGGGGGATGGACCCTCGCGCACCTTATGGAGTTCGAACTCATGTTCGGACATGAAAAGCCCTGCAACACCACAGAAACAACCATGATTCGTGCCAAAACCAACCGGTTGCTCTCCGGGGCGGTCGCCGGCCTGCTGGGCCTGACGCTGCTGACCGGAACCGCGTCCGCGCAGAATGCCTGGAGTTCGCTGCCTTCGCAGAAGGCACCGCCCCTGCCGACCGAGGGGCTGACCGAGCAGGACCATTCCACGCTGGACAAGGTCTTCGTGCGGCCCGGTGTCAACCTGGCCTCTTATGGCAAGGTGATCCTGGCACCCATCGACGCAGCCGTGGAGCGCCGCTCCGATGAAGTGCTGCTGTCCGTGCGCGACCGTGACCATGCCGTGGAATACATGGCGGAACGGCTGAAGGAGGAACTGGGCGCCGCGCTGGTGACCGAGCCGGGGCCGGGGGTGCTGAAGATGGCCATCACCTTTACCGATTATGTGCCGAACCGGTCTTTCCATGCGGAGAAGGCGCGGGGCGGGGGTTACATCGACCGCGTCTATTCCGTGGGCCGGGCCGCCTTCCAGGCCGTGCTGAGCGACAGCCAGTCGGGCCAGATCGTCGCTGTGATTGCGGATGCCGATATGGGCCTGCCCTTCCCCGACAACGTCAACACCTACACGATCTATGGCGATGCGGACCGGTTCACCCGCCGCTGGGCAAAGCAGATCACGAAACTGGTGACCAGCGGCGCCAATAGCTGAGCCAAGGGGCATGAATTTTTGACTGACGCCGCGCCGCTCGTGCGGCGCAGCCAAGCCCACGAATGTTGGCGCCGGCGCACGCCCACGAATGTGGGCGCCGGCGGTTGGGCCGTGATCAGAACCTATAGGTTCTGATCACGGCAAAATAGTATCATATAGGCTGGCAACTGCCGGCCCGGCGCCCGTGCGCCGCAAGCCGGAGGGCGCCGACATGAAAAAGGCCCCGGCGGCTGGCAACAACCCCGGGGCCTTTCCTCATGTCGCCTGGAAAGGGCGGATCAGCCCTTCAACTTGGCCGCCAGTATCTCGTTTACCAGGGCAGGATTGGCCTTGCCCTGTGTGGCGCGCATCACCTGCCCTACGAAGAAGCCGAACAGCTTGTCCTTACCACTGCGATATTCGGCCACCTTGTCCGGGTTGGCGTCCATCACCGCCGCGATGGCGGCATCGATGGCGCCGGTGTCCGTCACCTGGCGCAGCCCCTTCTCGTCCACGATCACGGCGGCCGGCTTGCCCGTCTCCAGCATGATGGCGAACACGTCCTTGGCCAGACGGCCCGAGATCGTGTTGTCGGCGATCAGGTCGATCAGGCCGCCAAGATCGGTAGCGCTGACCGGAGACTCGGTGATGTCCTTCCCGGTCTTGTTCAGGGCGCCCAGCAGATCACCGATGACGAAATTGGCGGCGACCTTCGGGTCCCGACCCTTGGCAACGGCTTCGTAGAAATCGCCGCGGGCCTTCTCGGCCACCAGCACGCCAGCATCATAGACGGGCAGCTTGTACTGCTCCATGAACCGGGCCTTCTTGTCATCGGGCAGTTCCGGCAGGGTTGTCTTGATCTGGTCGACCAGTTCCTGTTCCAGGACCAGCGGCAGCAGGTCGGGATCGGGGAAGTAGCGATAATCGTGCGCCTCTTCCTTGGAGCGCATGGAACGGGTGATGTTCCGGCCCGGGTCCCACAGGCGGGTTTCCTGGACGACCGCGCCCCCTTCCTCGATCAGCTCGATCTGCCGCTGCGCCTCATACTCGATCGCCTGCTGCACATAGCGGATGGAATTGACGTTCTTGGTTTCCGTGCGCGTGCCCAGTGGGCCGCCCGGCTTGCGCACCGATACGTTGATGTCGCAGCGCATGGAGCCTTCCTCCATGTTGCCGTCGCAGGTTTCCAGATAGCGCAGGATGGTCCGCAGCTTGCGCAGATAGGCTGCCGCTTCCTCCGGGCTGCGCATGTCCGGCTTCGACACGATTTCCATCAGCGCCACGCCGGCCCGGTTCAGGTCGACATAGGTCTTGGACGGATGCTGGTCATGCATCGACTTGCCGGCATCCATTTCCAGATGCAGCCGCTCAATCCCGACCTCGCGCGTGGCGCCATCGGCCAGATCCAGGATGATCGTGCCCTCGCCGACGATGGGCTGCTTGAACTGGCTGATCTGATAGCCCGATGGCAGGTCGGCGTAGAAATAGTTCTTGCGGTCGAAAACGCTGCGCAGATTGATCTGCGCCTTCAGGCCAAGACCGGTCTTCACGGCCTGTTCGACACAGAACTGATTGATCACGGGCAGCATGCCGGGAAAGCCGGCATCGACATAGCTCACCTGGCTGTTGGGGGCGGCGCCGAAGGCCGTGGCGGCCCCGCTGAACAGTTTGGCATTGGAAATGACCTGGGCATGAACCTCCAGCCCGATCACGACCTCCCACTCACCCGTCTCGCCCTGAATGCGGTAAGCCATCGTCTCTGCACTCGTTGATATCGGAAAAAGACAAGGGCTTTCATGGCCGGATTCGGGCCAAAGGGCAAGGAGAATGGACAAAGGGATACCCAACGCCCGCCCCCATCCTGCCACCGGCAGGGTTGTGCGGACGGCGCGCCCAAGGCACGCGGTCGGGTCACGCGGTCAGGTCGTGTAAAGGCAGCCCGGATACGGCATGCAAAGCGCAGGGACGGGCTCCCGGCCATCAGACCCTTATGTCAAGGGGGACCGGCGTACCGGGCGACGGCACAGCCCAGGGCGTGGCGCCAGCGCCGCCGAAAGCCTGATCGACCAGATGATCGGCATCCGCCATGTCACGGGCTGCCGATTGCATCTGCGCTTTCATCCCCGCCGATCCGTCCTTTTCGGCGAGCCCCTTCATCTGACGGTGGACCGCGCGCAAGCCGTCCATGATGCGGCGGATTTCGGCCTGGAACTCCGCCTGCGCCTTGCGGTCCGCGCCATCGCGCAAAATGGCGTCGCGCCGTTCGGCCAGACCCTCGGGCAAATTGCCATCGCGGCCGGCCTGCTCCCGCTCTGTTCCAGAGAGGCCCGCACGCCCCGCGTCGGCACCGGACAGGCCGGGGAGCCCGGCATCGCTGGGCGGCGGGGCCGCCGATGCCTCCCCTTCGCCGACACCATCACCGGAAGAATTGTCGCCACGGGCCGGAACAGACGAAACCCTCCGTTCAGGTCCCGCCGGGGTTTCGGAAGGCACCTGTGCCGGTGCTGCCTCAGATGCACCCCCAGGCGCTGCCGGCGCAAGGTTGGTGGCGCCGGGGAGCGCATTCCCGACCCCATCCGGGGCCGTGTCGGCGATGGCTCCGCCGGACGTCGATGCACTGGCCTGGGAAGCATTGGCCTGGGCACCGGCCTGGACGCTGCCCGCACCGCCGCCGCCCGCACCGCCCTTGACGGCCTGTCCCAGCTCCTTGGCCACCTGCGCCGCCTCCTTGGCGATGCGGGCGGCCGCCTTCCTGTCACCGGCAGCGGCGGCAAGCTGGGCCTGCATCTTCAGCATTTCCAGCTTGCGCTTGGCTTCCTCCGCCTTACGGGCCGCAGCCTCCTTGGCGTTCTCGCCACCGCTTTCCAGTTTCTGGATCAGGGACTGGGTATTGCTGTGCTGCGCATCCAGCTTCTTGCGGGTTTCGGGATCGACGAAGTCCTGCAAGGTCATCGTCCCTAAGGACATCGCCCCTAAGGACATCGTCCCGGCCCCCGCAATACTGCCGGTCCCGCTCCCGGTGCCGGCCTGGCCGGGTCGGACCTGGAAGCCGGCGGCGAACAGGCTTGTGGCGCGTGCAGCCCAGGCACCCACACCACCAGCCGGAACCGAAACCATGATCCGCCCCCCCTTCGACCCGACATGCCTCAAGCGACATGCCACCCGCGACAGGGCGGCACACCACCTCACGGGCGAAATGCTACCACGTCAGTCGCGGGGCGGACACGCGGATTCATCGCCGTCATCGTCACCGCCGAACGGCATGAAACCGGCCACCGCCACCGCCACCAGGATGGCGACGGCCAGCGGCGAGCGCAGCAGCAGCGGTGCCAGGGCGGCCAGGGCCGGCCCCAGATTGTCCAGCAGCGGAAAGCCCTCCTCATCCTCCCTGCGCGCGTTGCGGCGCTGAATGATCTGGCGCACCAGCAGCGCGGTCAGCCCGGCCAGCAGGTTGATGCCGGCCAGCGCCAGCAGACCCACTGCCGACCCGTGCCGCTCTGCCAGCCATTGATAGCCGCCAACCATGCCCAGGACATAGGCCACGAAGACGAAGAAGCCGATCGCGACCCACCAGACCACGTCATGAGCGAGGCGGCGCGCGGTGCCGCCCACCACCTCGCGCAGCAGCAAGGGCGCCAGCACGCCGGCAATGCGGCCGATCATCGCGTCAGCGCCGGGCGGCGATCAGGGCCAGGGCGAAGCCGACGGCAGCCGCAATGCCCAACGACCGCACGGGCCGTTCGCGCACCTGCTGCTCCATCTTCTTTTCCAGATGAACCAGTTCGTCACCGAAATGCTTCACGGCGTCCTGCGAGGCACCAAAGGCATCGCTGGCCATTTCACGCACCCGGGCCTTGTAGTTGGAGGCCTGGGTCGCCCCCTTCGCCGCAACCGTGGAAGCCAGCGCCGACAGGTCGGCCCGCAGCTTCTCCAGTTGCGCCTCGATATCCTGCGCCGCAGCGGCCGCAGCAGCACCATTGCCGGTCTTCAGCGTATCACCATTTTCCTTGACGGAAGCCATTTCGATCTCCTTCCACTACAGGTCGTCACACCCATTCCAACGCGCAGGATGACGGAAGGTTCCGCAGCCGCGCCAAAGACCCCGCCTTTGAACAGAATGTTTGAACAGAACGGATGATGGCCCCCTCCCGCCGTCCCAGCGGCAGCGCGCGCAGGGGTGCGGCGGCGGCAATGAGCCAGACCGATCCCGAAGATTTGTCATTCGACGGGCAGGATGATGGTGCGGACGGCGGGGCTCGAACCCGCACTTCCTGTGGAAAGCAGATTTTCTTACCACTTCGGCTTCCGCCGCCGCCGCACCGGCCGGGGCCGGGGGTGTTCGTGGTCTGGACTATCCCTTCACCATAGCCTTCGCGAGAAAGGCCTTAGGTGCCGCCCGTCTAGTCTCTACACCTTCCCGCCGGGGCGGGCTTGGCTCGGGATTGGCCAGGGTCGAAAACCCCTCGGCGTTCCCCGAATTTGAGCGGTTCTACTCCCGGCATTTCCACCGGGGCACTCCAATCAAAGTCTGCTGCGTCTACCGGTTTCGCCACGTCCGCCTGTTCATCATCGACCGTCACATACCCCGAATCCCCGGAGGATGAAACTGTTATTAGTCACAGGCTGCATCAAACGGGGCCTTTGGAAGATGCATCTGGAAGGGTGAATATTGTCCGGCGGGGCATAGACGAAAGTTATGTCAGGTTTCTTACAATAATGCCTGCCTTCCCTTGCTGTAACCTGAAACCGCCGATAGCAGGGGATGCACGGAAGTTCCCGATCCAAGGTCCGCAATACAATGGCAGCACCAACAAAGCGGCACAGGTTGCCTGATCAACCGTGACAGGTCCCCGGAAAACAAGCTGCCGGGCGGGAGGGCGAGACGGCCACACAGGCTCGCCTTGGCGGCGGCCCGCGGCTCTTCCGACCCTGCAAACCACCAGCGCCGCATCCTTAATGTCGGGGCCGGGCAGTCGCCCCCCGATGCGGCCCCGCGGTCAAAGGCAACCCCCAGGCCGGACCGGTGTGGGCCACGTCTTGGGTGAAACCGCGACAGCGCCGCGGCGCCCCCTTGATGGCGGCGCCCTGCGACCCCATTTGCCGGGGATGAGCGAAAACCAGCTTCTGGCCCTTGTTTCCCTGATCCTCGTGCTGATCATCGTCCTGCGGGGACGGGGACGCCATATCGCACCGGGGAAGATACTGCCCTACATCGCCATCTGGCTGGCGGTGTTCGCGGCCCTGGGGCTTTTCTATTCGCTTTTCGGGCCCTTCGGAAATTTCTAGTCCGGTTGCGCCGTTCCGCCGCCTAAGGGGGCGGGCTATCGGGCAGCGGAGACCGGTCTGACCGGACGGCGGCGGCGGCGCCAGCGGTCCAGCAGCGTGTCGAACGGCTTCAGCAGCCTGTCCTGCAGCCCCGGATCGCCTTCCAGCCTGCCATAGACGAAGGCACCTGCCTCCAGCGTCGACACGCTTTCGCGGCGCGGTTCCTTGCGGACATTGCCATAGGCGGAACGGAAATCCGGATGGATGACCATGCGCCGCAGTTTCAGCAGCCAGGCATTGCGCCACCACAGGGTCTTGGCCTGGGCCCATGTGCCATCGATCAGCACGATGCCTTCCAGATCGGCCAGGATCAGGTCACTGTCGGGCAGGACATCCTTGCGGCCGAATATGGCGATGGCGCCGCGCGGCACCTTGGCCACTTCCTCCTTGGAGCCCATGAACAGCACGCCCCACCGCTTGGGGTCGACCTGCCGGCCCAGCAGCTTGGACAGCGACGGCCAGGACAGGCCGACCTTGACGATCGCCCCCTCGATCTGGCCGGCCAGCAGGCGGGCCGTGCCCAGTTCCACATCCTGTTCCTGCGGATGCTGCAGGATCAGGAGCTTCAGGCGCGTGCGCTCCGGCACCAGGCTGGCGCACAGGCACAAATCATCGGGCTTGCCGCAGGTCGCGCAGGGTTCCGGCGGGGGCGGCGGGGCGGGAAGGATCAGGTCGTCTTCTTGCATGATGCCCCCACCATAGCCGATCTGCGGGCATCTGGGCAGGGGGTGGCTGCGCAGGGCCGTCCTGTCGGGCGGGCCATGCTCCGCCCGGACGGCAGGCATCGGGGACGGCGTGTTTGCCCCGCCCCGCCCCCATCGTGTAGAGTTGGACCCTGAAAATCGATCGGGGCGCGTCAGGCCCCCGGCAGTCTTATGGTTGGAAAGTATCAGACCGCGATGACACAGGCCGAATTCGCCGAAGAAGAATATGAGGACAAGCGTTCCATCAAGCTGCACAAGCCCGAGGATTTCGAGGGCATGCGCAAGGCCGGCCGCCTAGCCGCCGCGACGCTTGATTACATCACCCCCTTCGTCGTGCCCGGCGCGGTCACGGGGGAACTGGATGACAGGATCCTGCAATTCGTCCTGGACAATGGCGGCACGTCGGCCACGGTCGGCTACAAGGGCTATACCAAGGCAAGCTGCATCTCCATCAACCATGTCGTGTGCCATGGCATTCCGGGGCCCAAGCGGCTGACCAACGGCGATATCGCCAATATCGACGTGACGGTGATCGTCGATGGCTGGTTTGGCGATACCAGCCGGATGTACATGGTGGGTGACGTGCCGTTGAAGGCGCGGCGCCTAGTGGATGTCACCTATGAAGCCATGATGCGGGGCATCGCCGTCGTCCGGCCGGGCGCCACGCTGGGCGATATCGGCCATGCCATCCAGTCCTATGCCGAAAGCTTCCGCTTCTCCGTCGTGCGGGATTTCTGCGGGCACGGGTTGGGCCGGGTGTTCCACGACGCCCCGTCGATCCTGCATTACGGCCACAAGGGCCGGGGCACGGTGCTGGAAGAAGGCATGTTCTTCACGATCGAGCCCATGATCAATGCCGGCCGGTACGAGGTGAAGGTGCTGTCCGACGGCTGGACGGCCGTGACGCGCGACAAGAGCCTGTCGGCCCAGTTCGAGCATTCGATCGGCGTCACCAAGGACGGGTCGGAGATATTCACCCTGTCCCCTGCCGGCCATACAAAGCCACCCTACGCCTGACCTGCGGGCCGGATCAGGCTCACTTCCCGTCTGGCGCGCCCAACCCCCGGCTGTTACACTTATAGGCGAGTGGACGGCAGGGGTCATGCACATCATGGATGTGGAGCGGCGGCGGTGAAACGGGCAGGCAAGCTGATGCCACAGGCGGAGCGGCTGGACGAGGCCATGGCCGGGCCGCCGCTGACGGATGACGACCTGCTGGCGGCCCTTGTCGCCGGCCGGCCGGTGCCCGCCTCCGCGGCACCCGGCCCCGCCCGGCAGTCACGGCCCCAACCGCCGGAGCCGGAGCCGGACAAGCCGCATTATCACGGCCACCGGGACCGGCTGCGGCAGCGCTTCCTGGCCTCCGGGCCGGACGCGCTGCAGGATTACGAATTGCTGGAACTGCTGCTGTTCCAGGCCATCCCGCGGCGCGATGTCAAGCCGCTGGCCAAGGAGCTTCTGTCCGCCTTCGGCACCCTGTGGGCCGTCACGCAGGCCCCGGCGGAAAGCCTGAAGGCCCGCTTCAATTTTTCCGACGCCACCATCGCCCATATCCGTGTCGTCGGGGCCATCGGCCTGCGCATGGCGCGCCAGCAGGTGATCGGCCAGCCGATCCTGTCCTCCTGGCAGAAGCTGCTGGATTATTGCGCCGGGGCCATGGCGCATGAACCGGTGGAACAGTTCCGCCTGCTTTTCCTGGATCGCAAGAACACCCTGATCGCCGACGAGGTGCAGCAGCGCGGCACGGTCGATCATACGCCCGTCTACCCGCGGGAGGTGGTGCGCCGCGCGCTGGAACTGGGGGCGTCCGCCATCATCCTGGTCCACAACCACCCGAGCGGCGACCCCACGCCCAGCCGGGCGGACATCGACATGACGAAGCAGATCATCGCGGCCGCCAGCGCGCTGGGCGTCGTGATCCACGACCATGTGATCATCGGCAAGGGCGGCAAATATGTCAGCTTCAAATCGGCGGGACTGATGTGACCCGAGTGGGGCGTGCGCCCGCGCCTCAGCGCAGGGAGAATTCCACGGGCAGCACCAGTTCCATCCGGTCCCGGCCCAACTCGGGCGGAAGGGGCGGCAATGGCTGCGCACGGGCCAGCAATTCCTCCGCCTCCCGGTCCAGCAGCGTGATGCCGCTGCCACGCTCCAGGCGATGGGCCAGCACCCTTCCCTCCCGATCCAGCGTCAGCCGGACCCAGGCCGTGCCCTGCTGCCGCCGTTGCCGGGCACTGATCGGATAGCGCTTGTGCCGGGCCAGATGGGCCAGCAACCGGCCCTGGAAGGCGGCCAGCGCATCGGCCGGCGGCGGCCCGGCATGCACAGGCTGTGGCGAAGGGGCGCTGTCGGCGCTGCTTTCGGCCGCAGGTGCCGGGGACGGCGCCATGACGGGCCGGGATGCGATCTCAGGCACCGGCTCACGCCGCGGCGGCTTCCGGGGTGGCGGAGGCGGCAGCCGCGCCTCCGCCCGCTCGATGACGGGGGGCGGCTTGGGGGCCGGCGGCGGGGTCACGGCCGGCTGGGACGGTGCGGGCGGCGGTGGCGGTGGGGCCGGCGGGGCCAGATCCATCATGATGGCCGACAGGCCCGGCGGTGGCGGGGACGGCGGCGCCTGCGGCTTCAGTGCGACGACACCGGCCACGCCCAGATGGGCCCCCAGCGCCAGCGCGAAGGCCAGCCCCCAGCGTACCCCACCACCGGACAACGGGACGGCCGGGCTGCGCGCCGGAAGGCTCATGGCGCGGTTCCCACGGCGGCGCCATCCAGCCCGACCAGGGCGACCTTCAGATAGCCGCCGTCGCGCAACCCGTTCAGAACCTCCATCAGGTCGCCATAGGGCACCGTCTTGTCGGCGCGCAGGAAGACGCGCTGGTCCTTGTCACCGCCGGTCGCGGCATCCAGGGCCGCCACCAGGGCATCGGGGCCCCCGGCCACAGGCGTTTCGTCCAGTGCCAGCGACAGGTCCGCCTGCAGCGACAGGAACAGGGGCTTGGGCGGACGCTGGGTCTGCGGCGCGCTGGCGGCCGGCAGATCGACGGGAATATCCACGGTGGCCAGCGGCGCTGCCACCATGAAGATGATCAGCAGCACCAGCATCACGTCGATGAAGGGCGTGACGTTGATCTCATGATTTTCCGTCAGATCATCGTCGCCGCCGGTGCGCAGCTTCGCGGCCATGGCGCCTACTCCGCCACGCGCAGGCGGGGCTTGGCCGCGGCGGCCGCCCGCCGGTCAAGGTCACGCGACAGCAACCGCAGCACGGCGGCGGCGGCATCACCCACCTGGGCACGATAACCGCCGATGACGCGGGTCAGCGCATTATAGACCAGCACGGCCGGGATGGCCGCCACCAGACCAATGGCGGTCGCCAGCAGCGCCTCGGCGATGCCCGGCGCCACGACGGCCAGGTTCGTCGTATGGCTTTCCGCGATGCCGATGAAGCTGTTCATGATGCCCCAGACCGTGCCGAACAGGCCGACGAAGGGCGCCGTGGCACCGATGCTGGCCAGCACCCCGGTGCCACGGGCCGACCGGCGCGCCACGGCCGCCTCGATCCGTTCCAGGCGGCTGGCCGCACGCTCCTTCACGCCATCGGCGGGCAGGTCGGATGACAGTTCCATTTCCTCCCCCACGGCGCGCAGCAGGAAGGCCGCCGGATCGCGCGGGTCGGTCAGCCGCGCCGTGGCCTCCCCCAGGCCGGACGCACCGTCCAGCAGATACAGCGACGACGCGGCGCGGCGCTTGGCGGACGACAGTTCCAGCAGCTTGGCGACGAAAATGGTCCAGGTGGCCACCGATGCCGCACCCAACCCGATCATCACCGATTTCACGACCCAGTCGGCGGCCATGAACATGCCCCAGGGGGACAGGTTGTGCCCCGCCATCACGGGGTCCGCCAGGGCCGGCGCGGATATCAAGACCGCCGCCACGCACGCCGCCCATCGCATGCCTGTCCGCATGATTGTCACCGATCCTCAATGGAATGTCATACGGGTCCTATCTCATATGCGACTTAGTTGCAAACGCAAATCGACGACCGAAGCCATCCGCGCGCCAAGGGCACGGATGGCAGGTCCCGCGGGTCAGGTATTGCCGAAATAGGGCCGGCGGCGTTCGACGAAGGCCGTGATCCCTTCGGCGAACTCGGCACTGTCGATGGCGGCCAGAAACGTCTCCCGCTCCGCCGCCAGTTGCTGCTGGAAATTATGCTCAAGCGACAGGTACAGCAGCCGCTTGGTCCGGCCCGAGGCGGCCGCCGCCCCGCCAGCCAGCTTGCGGGCCACGCAGCGCGTCTCCTCCGCCAGCATGGGTGCCGGGCAGATGCGGTTGACCAGGCCCAGTTCCAACGCCTCCAGCGCCGTCAGGCGACGGTCCAGCAGAGACAGTTCCGCCGCGCGCCGCGCGCCCACCAGGCGCGGCAGGGAATGGGTGGCGCCGGCGTCGGGCGTGGTGCCCAGCGGGCCATAGGCCATCTGGAACACAGCCTTGTCGGAGGCCACGACCAGGTCACAGGCCAGCGTGATGCCAATGCCGGGGCCGGCGGCCGTGCCATGGATGCCGGCGATCACCGGCTTTTCCATGCGGCGCAGGGCCGTGACGGCCTGATGGGTGAAGTCCATCAGGCGGCAGAAATAATCCCGCCGCTCCCCGGCCGGGGCGGACAACAGGCGGTGGAACGCATGGATATCCCCGCCCGACATGAAGCTGGTGCCCCGCCCCGTCACCACCAGGACGCGGACCTGGGGATCGTTGGCGGCCATGGTCGCGGCTTCCGCGAAGGCGGCGGCCATGTCAAGGTCCAGCGCATTCATCAGGGCCGGCCGGTTGAAGGTGATCTCCGCCACGCCTTCGGCACCGTGGCGGGTGTAGAGAAGGCAATCATGCGTCATGGTGGTGGTCATGGCCATTTCCCTTCCTGTCCTGGGGCCGTCATGCGGGTCGGCCGGCGGCCCCTTGGCCCCGATCGTATCAAACAATTGTATGCTTGTGACAGGGATCACACCGGCCCCTGCACCGAAACATCGCATCCATGGGGATAGGGTGGGCTCAGCCCAGCATGTGCCAGGCCATCCGCGCCACGATCGCGGCATTCACCAGCATCAGCACGGGCGTCGCCAGGAACGCCAGACGACGCCAGCGGTTGGCGGCTGCACCGCCCAGCAGGCCGATGGCCAGCAGGGCCGGCACCGTGCCGGCGCCGAAGGCTGCCATCATGAGGGTGCCGGCCAGCGGGTCGCCGGTGCCCATGGCCGATGCCAGCCCCGCATAGACCAGGCCACAGGGCAGCAGGCCCAGCACCAGCCCCAGCAGATAGCCGTTGATGCCGCCCGGCTGCGCGAACAGTGGCCGCAGCGGCACCGTCAGCCGCCGGCCAAGCCCTTGCACGCAGCCGCCGCCCGTACCGGCCGCCAGCCACCGCCGCAGCCCGGCCGGCAGCCAGGGCGCCAGACCCAAAAGCCCCTGGCGCAGGAACAGCAGCGCGGCCAGCATGAGGATGAGGGCCAGCCCCCAGGAAACGCCAGCCAGGCGCGTCACGGTTCCGCCCCCGGCCGCGACCAGCCCGCCCAGCCCGGCATAGGTCGTGATGCGGCCCAGATGATAGGGCAGCAGCATCGATCCGCGGGCCCGCGCCAGAACGATGCCGGCCCCCTGCCCCGTCCCCGCCGGCAGCGCGCCGACCTGGGCCAGAACGAAGGGGCCGCACATGCCCGCGCAATGCGACAGCCCGCCCAGCATCCCCGTGGTGAACATGGCCGCCGCCAGCGACCAGACCATTCCATCCATCATGCCCCCTTGGCCTGCCTCTCTTATGGCACGGCCGGCCGGCCACGGCCTTGACGGGGATCAATCATTCGCCGGGGCAAGGATGCGGCCGGGGAAGCGGCGCTTTCACACCTGCCCGCCGGCGAACAGACCGGCGATGGTCGTGACGGCCCGCTCCGCCTCGGCCCGGTCCGGCGTCGGGTCGTCGATGCCATAGCCGAAATATTCATCCGCGCCGACATACTGGAAAACGAAACCGTCGCGCCGCGGCACGAAGGACACCATGTCGTGGTACATGCCATAGGTCACATCGGGCTGCGGCATGGTGCGGGCCAGTTGCCCGCGCACGGGCACCAGCGTGTCATCCCCGAACAGCGCCCGCGCGCCATAGCCCGTGCAGTTCACCAGCACCTTCTGCGCCAGACCGGCGAATTCCGCCGGGCTGTGGAAGTCCCGCACCTCAAACCGCCCGCCATTGGCCAGAAAGCCGGACATCAGGAAATGGGAGTAGGAGGCGATATTGAACATCATGCCCGTATCGGCCCGGACATCCCGATCACCGAAATCATGCCGGCCGGCGGCATAGGTCGTGCGGGGCGACCGAAGCTCCGGCGTCAGTTCCCGCGTCAGCCCGTGGGCGAAGGCGGGACGCGGGTCGGGCGGGCGCGGGGTCTGGCCCGCCATGGGCACGATAAAGCTGTCATACCATTCGATGGGCGTGCCGGGCAGGCCCAGCAGCGTCTGGAACCGGTCGTAGGAGGCGCGCGCCATGGCCGCCCACTGCGCCTTGAAGGCCGGCGTGGCATGCATGTCCAGGCAGATGCGGCTTTCCGGCGACCAGACCCCCGACGCGAAGGAGGACCGCACGAAGGGCGGCATCTCCCGCGCATAGATCGTCACCCTGGCCCCCGCCCGTTGCAGTTCCAGGGCCGTGGTCAGACCGATGGCGCCGCAGCCGATCACGGCGATATCACGCGCACCGGTCTGCATGACCAGCCCCACGGCCACCGCCGCCGATCCCCACGAGAGGGACCAGCCGGCACCACCATGGCCGTAATGGTGAATGACATCCTTCTCCCCCAGCCGTTCCCGCTCGATCCGCGGCCCCTGCGGCCGGAAGGGACGGGTGCAGACGGTGATCTGGGTGATGTGATCGATCCCGGTGCGCAGCGGCGGCAGTTTCAGCACCGGCCCGGCCGCCGCCATCCCGGGGGCCGCCGGACGGCCCGGCCCACCGGCACAGCCCGAAAGGAACGCCATGGAAAGGGCGGCACCGCCGCCGGTCAGCAGCATGCGTCGATCGGGAAGCAGGCGGGTCATCAAAAACCTCTGGTCTGGACGGGTGGGTCAAGGCCAGCCTATGCGATCAGGGCGGGCCGGATAAAGGTTTCTCACTGGGCACCGCCGCTTTCATGGCGCACGCCTTCCTTGACTACGTATTCACCCCGGCGGCGGCGGCAGGGCCGTTGACGGCAAACCACGCCCGCCCGCATCGTCCCGCGCAAACAGGGCGGCCCGCTGACAAGGGCCCCGGGGGCAAGGGGACGGAAATGCAAAAGCCCAGGCTCAGCCTGATCCAGATATGGAACATGTCCATCGGCTTCCTGGGAATCCAGGTGGCGTTCGGCCTGCAGAACGCCAATGCCAGCCGCATCTTCCAGACGCTGGGCGCCAATATCGACGATCTGGCCATCCTGTGGGTCGCGGCCCCGCTGACCGGCTTGCTGGTACAGCCGGTCATCGGCCATCTGTCGGACCGCACCTGGGGGCGGCTGGGGCGGCGGCGGCCCTATTTCCTGCTGGGTGCCGTGCTGGTCACGCTGTCGCTGCTGATCATGCCATCCTCTCCCGCGCTGTGGTTCGCGGCCTCCATGCTGTGGATTCTCGATGCCTCGCTGAACATCGCGATGGAACCGTTCCGCGCCTTCGTGGGCGACATGCTGCCCGATGAACAGCGGATGACGGGCTTTGCGGCGCAAAGCTTCTTCATCGGGGTCGGTGCCGTCGGCGCCTCCGCACTGCCCTGGATGCTGACCCACTGGTTCGGCATGGACAATACGGCCGCCCCCGGCCAGGTGCCGCTGACCGTGCATATCGCCTTCTATGTCGGGGCGGGTGCCATCCTGGTCACCGTGCTGTGGACGGTGCTGACCACCCGTGAATACAGCCCCGGACAGGTGGCCGCGTTCGAGGCGGCACGGCTGGCCGAACGCCGGATGGCCCCGCCCGCCCGGGCCGACCGGCCGGCCGCCTGGTTCCGGCAGACAGGGCTGCTGTGCCTGGGAGCCGGCATCCTGATCACAGCCCTGGTCGGGGCGGCGGGCCTGGAAAAGGAGGTGCATATCCTGGGTGGCGGCCTAGCCGTCTTCGGCCTTGCGCTGCTGGTCCATGCCCGGCTGAAACAGGCCGGCCGTGCCACGGGCGGCTTCTCCTCGGTGATGGAGGATCTGTTCGCCATGCCGGTCGTCATGCGCCGGCTGGCCATCGTGCAGTTCTTCAGCTGGTTCGCGCTGTTCGCCATGTGGATCTACACCACGTCGGCCGTCACGGCGCACCATTACGGCACGACCGATCCGGCCAGCCGCGCCTTCAATGACGGGGCGGACTGGGTGGGGCTGCTGTTCGCCGTCTATAATGGCGTGGCCGCCGTCGCGGCCTTCCTGCTGCCCGCCATGGCTCGCGCCATCGGCCGGCGTGGTGCGCATATGCTGTGCCTGTGCCTGGGCGGGGCGGGGCTGGCCTGCTTCCCGCTGATCGGCGATCCGGCCTGGCTGTGGCTGCCCATGGTCGGGGTCGGCTTCGCCTGGTCCTCCATCCTCTCCTCGCCCTACTCCATCCTGTCGGGCGCCGTGCCGGCCGCCAAGATGGGGGTCTATATGGGCATCTTCAACATCTTCATCGTCGTGCCGCAGGTGCTGGCCGCCAGCATTCTGGGCGTGGTGCTGCGCGGCTTCTTCGGCGGGCAGGCCATCTGGGCCCTGGTGCTGGGCGGTGCCGCCATGCTGGTGGCCGCCCTTGCCATGCTGGCGGTACGGGACGAGGCCGGGGCGGGCTGAACGGCGGCGGCCGGTCAGTATCCCCTCTGCCGGTCCACGACGTTCACCAGCCCCTGGCCCGCCCGGTGGCGGGCGATATTGCCGGCGATGATGCGTGCCGCCGTGACCGGATGGGTGACGGCGGCGGCATGCGGCAGGACCGTGATGGCGGGATGGAACCAGAACGGATGGCCGGCGGGCAACGGCTCCACCGCGAAGACGTCCAGCGTGGCCCCGGCCAGGTGCCCCGTGTCCAGCAGCGGGATCAGGTCCGCCTCCACCAGATGACCCCCGCGCGCGGCGTTGATCAGGAAGGCACCGCGCGGCAGGCGGGACAGGGTGTCCCGGTTCAGGATGCCGCGCGTATCATCGGTCAGCGGCAACAGGCAGACCAGGATCTCCGCCTGTTCCAGCAGAAAGGTGAGACCATCGGCGCCGGCCACGCAGCGCAGGCCGGCCAGATCCCTGGCCGTCCGGCTCCACCCCGTCACGTCGAAGCCGAGACCGGCCAGCGCCCGGCCCGCCGCAGCGCCCAGTTCCCCCAGCCCCAGAATGCCGACCCGCCGTTGCGCCGCCGGCACCTGCGGCAGGGGACGCCAAAACCCGTCGCGCTGCTGGCGCTCATAGGCGGGCATGTGGCGGTGATAATGCAGCACCCGCATCACCACGAATTCCACCATGCCCGACACCAGCGTCGGGTCGACCATGCGCACCAGCGGCACATGGTCCGGCAGGCTGTCGTCGCGCAGCACATGGTCCACGCCCGCACCCAGCGAGAAGATGGCTTTCAGGTTCACCAGCCCGTCCAGGATGCCGCGCGGCTGTTTCCACAGGAAGGCGTAATCGATTTCCGCCGGATCACCGATATCGGGCCAGACACGCACCTCCAGCCCCGGATCGGCGGCGGCGAGCGCCGACAGCCAGGCGTCCTGGTCCACCTGATGGCAGGCATAGAGCATGACGGGCGGTTTCATGGCGGCGGACCTTTCCTGTCTCGGGCGCCTATTCCAGGCGAAGTGCCACCTGGCCCGTGAACGGGCTGACGGCGATATGGCGGAAACCCATGCCCGTGCGGGACGTGAACTCGGTGAAGGCCTTGAATTCATGGGCATCCCAGGTGCGGTTGCCGATGAACTCATCGAACACCAGGATAGTGCCGGGCACCAGCCGGGGGGCCAGCGCCGTCAGCACGGTGACGGTGGAACTGTAGATGTCGCAATCGATGTTGGCGAAACGGACGGCACCCGAAAAGGCCGCCAGGAAGTCCGGCAGCGTCTGCGCGAACCAGCCCTTGTGCAGCGTCACATTGCCGGGCATGGCCGGCAGTTCCGCCCCCAGGCTGAAGGTGCCCGCCGGTTCGTTCCCCCAGCCCTCGGGCAGGCCTTCGAAACTGTCGAAGCCGTGGGCCTGCTGCCCGCAGGCGGCTGCGATATGGCGCAGCGAAGTGCCCCGCCGCACGCCGAATTCCAGCACCAGCCCCGGCACCGACGCCGCCGACAGGGCGAAGCGCAGCAGGTCGGCCGACAGGCCGAACAGGCGCGATTCCGGCGCCAGATGCGGCACCAGGGCACGCGCGCCGTCCAGAATGGCGGCCCGGCCGTCGCTGGCCGCCGCCGCCCCATCCGTGCCGGCACCGCCCGTCAGAACGTCATAGGCGGCCAGGAAGGCGGCATATTTGCGGTTGGCACCCGTGCAGGCAGCCGCATGCCGCAGCCGGGACAGGGCCGCCGGCAGCCCCTGGCCGTCCAGCACGCAGGCATGGCTGGCGAACCAGGCCGCGGCATGGCCGGGATCATCCGCCAGCAGCCTGTCGAAATCCGCCAGGGCCGCCGCCGCGTCGCCCAGCGCATGCCAAGACAGGGCGCGATGATAGAGGATGGCGTGGTCCAGCCGGCCCTGCGCCTCTGCCGCATCCACCAGGGCGATGGCCTGCTCGTAGCGCGCGTCGCGGCGCAGCGCATTGGCCAGCGCCTCCGTCACTGCGGCATCGGCAGGCCGGGCGCCGTGCAGGTCCGCCAGGATCGGCACGGCCGCATGCATCATGCCCAGCCCGTTCAGGGCCCGGGCCAGATGGAAGCGCAGCACCGGATCGCCGGGCGTGCGCAGCAGCGCCGCCTCCAGATGGGCGCGGGCCGCGTGGTGATCATTCAGCCCGACCAGGGCCGCCCCCAGCAGGCCCAGCCCCGCCGCATCGTCCGGCGGCACCCCGCCGGTCACCAGAAGCCGCCGGACGACGCGATAGCGCCCCGCTGCCAGCAGGTCGCGGGCCTGGTCCAGGATGTCGGGCGGGATCGGCATGGCGGCGGCGGTCCGGAACGGATGGGTCGGCGCGGGTCCTACCATGCCGGCCCGGTCCCCGTCATCCGGCAAGCACCGCCATCATCCCGGTATCAGATGCCGCCCCCGTCGCTGAAGGCATAGATGTCATAGGATGCCAGCGCCCGGCCGATATCGTTGATGGCCCGGTTGGCGGCGGGCAGCCGGCCGCCCATGGTGATGAAACCATGCACCATGTCGGGATAGAGCCGGTGCAGCACGGGTACACCGGCCGCGGCCAGCCGGCCGGCATAGGCCCGCCCCTCGTCCAGCAGCGGGTCGAACCCGGCCGTCAGGATGACGGTGGGCGGCAGCCCGTCCAGCCGGTCGGCCCGCAGGGGAGAGACCTGCCAGTCACCCTCCACCTCCTGCCCGGCCAGATAATGGCGGACATAGGCGACATAGGCCCGGCGGGTCAAAAGATAGCCGTCGGCCCGCGTGAAATGGCTGGGCAGGCCGGCCGACAGGTCGACGGCCGGATAGATCAGAACCTGGGTCTTCAGCGCCGGCCCGCCCGCATCCCGCGCCTTCAGGGCCAGGACGGCGGCGATGTTGCCGCCCGCGCTGTCGCCGGCCACGCCGATGGCCAGCGGATCGATGGCCAGCAGGGGCGCATAGGCCGCCAGCCAGCGCAGCGCCGCCCAGCCATCCTCGATGGCCGCCGGCCAGGGATGCTCGGGCGCCAGCCGGTAATCCACGGCGACGACGGCATGGCCCGTGGCCACGGCCAGTTGCCGGCACAGCGTGTCATGGCTGTCCAGGTCGCCAAGCGTCCAGCCGCCGCCATGGAAGAACAGCAGGGCCGGCAGCGGCCGGAACCCGAAGGAGGGACGGTAGAGCCGCAGGCGCAGCGGCCCGCCGGGACCGATGATCGTCTCCTCCCGCACCGATGCGATGTCGGGCGGCGGCGGTCCCAGGGCGCGGCGCACCTGGGTGAAGATGCGGCGCGCCTCTGTCAGGTCGGTGCCGCCATCGGCGCTGCCGGCGATGATGCGCACAACCTCCGCCACCTCCGGCGACAGGTCGGAACCGACCGTGAAGGCCGGTGTCTCCGGCACGACACACAACGGCGCCGCGCGATGGGAAGCGGTGGCGATGGGCAGCACGGTGCCTGTCATGTCCTGTCTCCGGGTGGGGTTGGGGAAAGCGGCAATGGGGACCGGTGATCGCGCAGCCGCCCCCCATTGCCGGGCGGATCAGAAGCGCACGCGGGCGCCGGAGATCACGCCGAACACGTCCTTGAAGTCGGCCGTGCGGGTGCTGTACTCGTGATTGCGGACGCCGAGATAGAAATCGGCGGCCCAGGCATCGACCGTCTGCACGAAGGCGGCACCCCAGGCCTTGGCATTGCCGCCGGCGACGACCAGATCTTCCTGCTTGCCGAAATCGACCGAGAAGGAGCTGGCGCCCACGCTGGTCAGCTTGGCCAGGTAACCGACCTTGCCGTACCAGAAATCACTGTTGCGCGGGCCCAGGTCGCGGGTGCCGGCCGCGGCCGTCAGGTTGAGGCCGCTGGCGAACTTCACCGACACCGAACCATTGGTCTGGGTGTCGAAGCCCGTGCGGCTGTCATTGTCGGCATAGGCGATGGCGGCCGCGATCTCGGTATCGCCGATCTTGCCCGCATAACGGCCGGCAACATCGGTGGCCCCGCCCTCGGTCACGCTGGTGGAAAGCTGGAAGCCGCCGAAGGTGGGCGTGTCATAGCGCACGCGATCCTCGCGGTGCAGACCGTCCAGGTTGTTGAAGACGCCGTTGACGGTCGGGCCGTTGGCGCGGTTGGCCTTGTTGCGGAAGGCGACACCGCCGAAGGCCTGTCCGATATCGCTGTAGCCCAGCAGCGTGACGGTGCCCGACAGGTCGATTTCCGACGTCTGGTTGCTGGCCGTGTCGCCCTGACCGATCCACAGGCGGCCAAGGGCCTTGTGCTGAACCCAGATCTCCACCTTGCGCTCATTGATGGAGAAGGCGCCGCTGTCGGTGCCGATGCCCGTGTTGCGGGACGAGGCCGACGAGGTCTCGAGCTCGATATCGGTGCCGGCCGTCCAGTTGTCGTCCAGCTTGGCCTGACCGGCCAGGCGGATGCGCGAGGAGGCCGTGGCGTTGTCGGCATGGATGGCGTCGGTATCGTAGCCGTCGCTAACGACGCTGACGATGCGGCCGACCTGACCGGACAGGGTCAGCTTCACCTTGCCGTTGCCCGACTGCGTCACCTGCGGCGCCTTATAGGCATCGGCGGGGACCAGCGGCGCATCCTTGCTGGCCGGCGGGCCGGCGGGCGTGCTGGGCGCACGCTCCAGCTTCTCGATGCGGCCCAGCAATTCCTGGACCTGGGCCCGCAGGGCCTCTACCTCCGAGGCCGCCTGGGCGGACGCGGGCAGGGCCAGGGCGGAAAACGCCGCGCCGGCCAGCAGGGCGGCGGCGGTGGAACGGAGCGATTTCATGGAACTTCCCTTCATGTGCGGTTTTTGCCGGCCAGGGAGAGGGAAAGGGCCGCAACCACGGGCCCTTTCTTCAAATCTCCGTCGGGAAGGTGCGAAATCCCCCGCTCCGGCCACCCCCCTGGCAACCGGACCCCAGCCTTGTTCGTGGATTATTCGATCGGCCCGCGATTTGAAATGACACGATCGCCGGCACGTCGTCAGGTCAGGTTCGACAGAAACGCATCGGGTGTCTCCTTGATCAAAACCGGACACCACGAGGGATCGTGGCGCTTTAGCGTTTGGTGACGCGGCGCAAGCTGCTGTCATGTCAAATGCCCGCGGATGGTTGAACCACCATCACGTCGGATATTGCGTACAATCCCCCATAACGTCAATAGGATTTTGTGGATTAATAAAATAGACAATACTTTTGTGTTGTATTGTGTGCGCAGCACCTGCGCTACCCTGTCCGCTACCGGGTGCCTTTACGGGAGGGAACGGTTGATGACGGACAAGGAAGCGGACAAGAAGGCGGAAAAGGAACAGGTGCGGGGAAAGCTGGCGCAAGGAGTGGCGGCGCTGGCCGGAACCGGCGCGCGAGCAGTCGCGGCGGGAGAGGCCGACATCCGCCGCGATCTGGCCGCGGCCTATCGGCTGGCGGCCCTGCATGGTTGGGATGATCTTGTCTTCACCCATATTTCCGCCCGGCTGCCGAGACCGGACCATCATTTCCTGATCAACCCCTACGGGTTGCTGTTCGAGGAGATCACGGCCAGCAGTCTGGTGCGGATCGACCAGGATGGCCACAAGCTGGATGACAGCCCCTGGCCGGTGAACCCGGCCGGCTTCACCATCCATTCGGCCGTGCATGCGGTGCGGGCCGATGCGGGCTGTGTCATGCATCTGCATACGCCCGATGGCACGGCCGTCTCGACATTGACCGAGGGGTTGCTGCCGCTGAACCAGACGGCGCAACTGGCCCTGGCCGACCTCGCCTATCACGATTACGAAGGCGTGGCTCTGGACGAGGCGGAGAAGCCGCGCCTGCAGGCCGATCTGGGCACGAAATCCGCGATGCTGCTGCGCAACCACGGCACGCTGACGGTTGGCGCCACGGTGGCGGAGGCCTTCACACGCATGTATTTCCTGGAACGGGCCTGCACCATGCAGGTGCGCACCCTGTCCATGGCCGGCCGGCCGCTTCATCCCACGGCGGACAGCGTCATCGACAAGAATATGGTGCTGGGCCGCATGGCCATCACGCCCGTGGCCAACCAGCTCATCTGGCCGGCCCTGTTGCGCCGGCTGGACCGGCTGTCACCCGATTACCGGGATTGAGGGGCTGGCAAGGGGGCCGTCACCAGCCCCCCCTTACCAACCCTTGTCCGCCACATCCTCCACATAGACCAGGGCGCGCCCTTCCGCCAGCAGGGCCCCGTCCGGCCCGTGACAGGTGGTTTCCAGGTCCACCAGGTGCTTGTCGGACCGGATGCGGGTGACGGTGACCCGCGCCGTCAATGCCTGGTCCAGCGGTGCCGGGCACAGGAAGCGCGTCTGCTGCTTCAGATAATTGGTCCCCCGCCCCGGCACCCGGACCCCCAGCAGATAGGAGAACAGGGCCCCCACCAGGGGTTCCGGCACCTGGCCCGCCGGCAGGGGCGCCCCGCCCAGCGACAGATAATCGGCCACATCCTGCTGCGTGAAGGCGCGCGTCACGCTGGCCTCATCCCCGATGCGGATCATGCGGCACCGTCCATCTCGAAAAACCCCTCGCAGGTGACCGTGCCGTCTGTCAGCCGCTCCGCCTTCACCGCCACGCGGGTCATGGCGTTCCCGCCCCCGCCCTCCGTCACCATGGCGGAAAACCGCATGGGCTCCCCGGCATAGGTGGGGGCCGGGAACCGTACATCCTGGCCCGCCAGCCCCGCCCCCGGCCGCAGCCGCCCGGCCAGCCCACGCAGGATGGAACAGAGATGCAACCCATGGGCCACCGTGCGGCCGAACCGGGTGCGGGCAGCAAAGGCCGGGTCCACATGGATGGGATTGTCATCGCCCGACAACAGGGCGAACAGGTCGAATTCCGCCTGGGTCAGGCTGCACTCGATGCTGGCATGGTCCGGCACGGGTCATCTTCCTCGATCGGGGGGGGGGACGGTAATGGAAAGGCACGCGCCATCGCGCGCGAGGCGGCGGCGGCGGGACACCCTTACAACCGGTGCTTCTGCACCTTGCCGGACGCGGTGCGCGGAAAATCGGCAACGGTGATGAACCGCTTGGGCACCTTGAAGGGCGCCAGCCTGTCGCGGCAGAACGCTGCCAGTTCGTCGGCCGGGGGCAGGTCCAGGCCGGGGCGGGGCAGGATATGGGCATGGCCCACCTCTCCCCATTTCCCGTCCGGTACGCCAATGACGGCGGCCTCCAGGATGGCGGGGTGCTGCGCCAGCACATTCTCAACCTCCGCCGGATAGACATTCTCCCCGCCGGAGATGAACATCTCCTTGATCCGGCCCACGACATAGTAATAGCCGTCGGCGTCGCACCGGGCGATGTCGCCCGACCGCAGCCAGCCGTCGGCCGAGAAGGCGGCGGCCGTGGCATCGGGCCGGTTCCAGTATCCCGGCGTGATGCCGGGACCACCGAACCACAGTTCTCCCGCCGCGCCCGGCGCCACATCGCGCCCGTCGGCCCCGACGATGCGCACACCGCACAGCATCTGCGGCTTGCCCACCGACCCGATCTTCTCCGCCACGCGGTTGGGGTCCATGATGAAGGCCGTCGGTCCCGTTTCCGTCATGCCCATGCCGTTGCACACGCGCACGCCGCGTTCCAGGAAGCGGCGTACCAGCACGTCGGGCAAGGGCGCGCCGCCGCAACCCCAGGACCGCAGCCGCGTCAGGTCCACCTGGCCGAAACGCGGGTGCAGGGACAGCATCTGATAGATGGCGGGCACGCCGAAGATGGCGTCCAGCCGGCCGGCCGCCACCAGATCCATCATCACGTCGGCATCGAAGCCCGGCATGATCAGCACCCGCCCGCCCGCGATCAGGGTGGGCAGGGTATGCAGATTGATGCCGGCCGTGTGGAACAGCGGCAGGAAATTCAGCGTCGTGTCACGGCCCGTCAGGCCGATGGCCTGGGAGATGTTGACATAATTCACCATGGCCATGGTGAAGCTGTAGATGACGGCCTTGGGCCGGCCCGTGGTGCCGGAGGTATAGAGCAGGTACCAGATGCCGCCGGCCGGCCACTGGCGGCGGCAGAGGCCGGGGGGGCTGGCATCGCGCCGGGCCGGATAATCGCCATCCAGCGCCAGCGATGCCGGCACGGCATCGGCCAACTGGCCGGCCACGGCAGCATCCTCCGCGCCGAACAGCAGCAGGCCCGGCGTGCAATCGGCCAGCAGGGGCCGGATTTCCGCCGCCGGCATGCGCCAGTTCAATGGCACCAGGATGGCGCCCGTCTTGGCACAGGCGAACAGCAGTTCAAAAAACTCGATGCGGTTGCGGCACAGGATGGCGACCCGGTCCCCTTCCCCCACCCCCATGGCGGCCAGCAGGCCGGCGGCCCGCGCCGCCCGTTCCTCCAGCACGGCATAGGTGACGGTGCGGCCCGTCGCCACCTCCTCCATGGCGATGTCGCCGCCGTTCAGTTCGGCACGCCTGGCCGTGATGTCGAACAGGCAGGGGATCATGACGACCCCTCCGGCTTCGCGGCCGGCGACAGGCCATAGGTGATCAGTTCGGCCGCCGCCGTGGCGATCTCGGCTGCGGGCTGGTCGTCGCTCCACACGGCATAGCGCAGGCCCAGGAAGACACTCATGCCGATCAGGGCCCAGGCGCGCTCCTCCTCATGCCCGGGCCGGATCTCGCCCCTTTCGGCGGCCTGCGCCAGGTTGCGGCGGTAAGCGGCCGCGAAAACCTTGTAATAATTGAGATAGGCATCCTCGGCGACGAACTGCGCCTCCATGACGATGCGATACAGGTCCTTGTGTTCGCGCACGAACTCGATGAAGGCCTCCAGGCCCAGCCGCTCGGCCGTCAGCCGGTCGGTGCTGCCCGTCACGCGCTCGGCAATATGCTGGCGGGTCAGGCGGCCCATATCATCGACCAGCGCCCGGAACACCTGCTCCTTGCTGTCGAAATAGGTATAGAAGGTGCCGAGCGCCGCCCCCGCCCGCTGGGTGATGCCGCTGATCGACGCCTCGTGATAGCCGCGCTCGCCGAATTCCGCCGCCGCCGCATCCAGCAGCCTGCGCAATGTCCGCTTGCCTCTTTCGGTGCGCGGGGCCTTGGACGTTGCCGTCTCTTCGCCGCTCATGATTTCCTCCCTGGCTTCAACTTGAATATTGACTCAGGTTTCGATTTGCCGCAAGCATGGGCATAACGCCGGACGGGAGATCGTTGCGATCCCCCCAGAACGAACCGCCCCTTCATGACCGATCCGATCGGTGGAGGGCAGGGAAAAATGAACGGCGCGGGAAGGAACGCATTCAAGGGGACGTGTCGGCGCATGCCGTATCTGCTTGCCACCGATGGGGCGCGGATCGCCTATGACGATGTGGGGGAAGGACGCCCGCTGCTGCTGGTCCATGGCTGGGCCACGCATGCCGGCTTCTTCGCGCCCCAGATCGACGGGCTGGCCGGACAGTTCCGCCTGATCGCCGTCGACCTGCGCGGCCATGGCCGTTCGCGGCCGGCGACCGGTGCGCTGACCATCGAACGGCTGGCGCGTGACATCATCGAACTGGCCGCCGGGCTGGATCTGCGCGACCTGCTGGTCGTGGGCTGGTCCATGGGCGCCATGGTGCTGTGGCGCGCGCTGCTGGACGGGCTGAGGGACCGGGTGGCCGGCATGGTGGTCATCGACATGACCCCGCGCGTCATCAATGGCGATGGCTGGACCCACGGCCTGCGCGGCAGCCATCCGGGGCGCTCCGCCCAGGTGACGCTGGCCGGCATGTCGGCCAACTGGCCCGCCATCGGCCCCCGCGTCGCCGCCCGCATCTTCGCGGAGGGGCGGGAGGTGGAACAGGCCATCCTGCGCCGCTGGGCCGCCACGGAGGTTGCCGCCAGCGACCCGGCCGCGATGGCCAGCCTCTGGGGCTCGATGATCGCCCAGGATTTCCGCGCCGCATTGCCGGCCCTGGCCCTGCCCGTGCTGATCACGCATGGCCACCTGTCGCGGCTTTATTCCGACGCCACGGCACGGGCGCTGGCCGCGCTGCTGGCCCACGCCGTCACCGTGGGTTTCGACCGGTCCGGGCACGCCCCGCACCTGGAGGAGCCGGCGCTTTTCAACAGCACCCTGATCCAGTTCGCCGCAGCCCTGCCCCCGCCGGAAAGCGACGACCCACCAAACCCCGGCGGCACCCGCCCCGCCGGGGTCCAATGAAGTCAATGAAAATGAAAGGGAGAACCATGAAGTCGTTCGGTAAGTCCGCATCCGCCCTGCTTTGCGCCGGCACCGCGCTGGCCACCCTGCCCCTGCTGTCCCTGCCGGCCATGGCGCAGGCGCAGAGCCAGGAGACCGCCGGCGAATTCACCCTGGGCGAAATCGTCGTGACGGCGCGGCGCCGCGCGGAAAGCCTGCGCGACGTCCCCGTCTCCATCTCCGCCTTCACGGCCGAGCAGATGGAGATGCAGGGCACGCCCGACATCACCTCGCTGACCAAGACGACCCCGAACCTGACCATGCAGGTGGCGCGCGGTTCCAACTCCACGCTCATCGCCTTCATCCGCGGCGTGGGCCAGCAGGACCCGCTTTGGGGCTTCGAGCCGGGCGTGGGCCTTTATGTGGACGATGTCTACATCGCCCGCCCGCAGGGCGCCGTGCTGGACATCTTCGATATCGAGCGGATCGAGGTGCTGCGCGGTCCGCAGGGCACGCTCTATGGCCGCAACACCATCGGCGGCGCCGTCAAGTACGTGACGCGGCGCATCGATGACGAGCCGCATATGAAGGTGAAGGCGCAGGTCGGCTCCTACAAGCAGACCGACCTGATCATCTCCGGTTCTTCCCCCGTGACCGAGACGGTGGGCGTGTCGGGCGCCGTTGCGCTCTACCGCCGCGACGGTTATGGCAAGAACCTGACCACGGGCAAGGAGCATTACGACAAGGACGTGTCCGCCGGCCGTCTGTCGGTGGAATTCAAGCCCAACGAAGATCTGTTCATCCGCGTGGCGGCCGACAAGACCGTCGATGACAGCAATCCCCGCCATGGCTACCGCCTGCTGCCGACGGCTGGCTTCCCCGTGCTGGACAGCGTCTATGACACGCAGGCCGGCCTGACGGGCAAGCAGAAGGTGAAGAACCAGGGCGTCTCGGGCATCATCGAATACCGGACCAGCGACAGCGTGACGCTGAAATCCATCACCGCCTATCGCGACGGCCGGTCCGACACGGTCATCGATTTCGACAATCTGCCGGGCAAGATCCTGGACATCCCCGCCTATTACGAGGATGACCAGTTCAGCCAGGAGCTTCAGCTTGTCTATGAGGGCGAGCGCCTGAAGGGTGTCGCCGGCCTCTATTACATGGATGCCCATGCCGAGGGGGCCTTCGACACGATCGTCGGCCTGGCCAACCTGACCACGCTGACCGCCGGTGCCGTCGACACCAAGAGCTACGCGGCCTTTGCCGATTTCACCTATGAGATCACCGACCAGTTCAAGGCATCGGTCGGCGCGCGCTACACCTCAGACAAGAAGACGGGCTCCGTCTACCGCGTCAATTACGACGGGCTGACCAGCCCGCTGTTCGGCGGCACGCCGCGCAACCCGACCCTGATCCGGTCTGACTATACCAACAGCCGCACCTTCGACGAGTTCACACCGCGCGTCAGCCTGACCTATCAGCCCGACCGTGACTTCACGCTCTACGCCTCCTACAGCCGGGGGTTCAAGTCGGGCGGGTTCGACATGCGCGGCGACGCCATCCTGACCCCGGACACCGTCAACGGCTACAATCCCGAACTGGTGGACAGCTACGAGATCGGGTCCAAGTCCCGCTTCTGGGATGGCCGCGCCACCCTGAACCTGGCCGCCTTCTATTCCGACTACAAGGGCCAGCAGGTGACGACGCAGGTGCCGGCCGGCGCCAGCATCGCCAGCTTCGTGGACAATGTCGGTTCCTCCAGCATCAAGGGCCTGGAGGCCGAGGGCATGCTGGCCGTGACGGACAACCTGACCGCCAATGTCGTGGTCGGCTATATCAGCGCGGAATTCGACACGTTCCTGCGCTACAATCTCGCCACCGGGCAATATGACAATATTGCCAACCAGGCCGTGTTCCAGAACACGCCGAAATGGACCGCCAGCTTCGGCCTGACCTATACCCACGACATGGGCGATGCCGGGCTGCTGACGCTGACGGGGGCCGCCGCCCACCGTTCCGCCTTCTCGATGTTCGAGTTCCCCAACCCGGCGCTGGACCAGGACGGCTACACGCTGTTCGACCTGTCGGCCGTCTGGACGGCGGCCAGCGACAACTGGTCCGTCGGCGTGCATGGCAAGAACCTGGGCAACAAGAAGTACCGCGTCGGCGGCTACAATTTCCCGGGCGCCCTCTTCGCGGACAGCATCATCGGCTATTACGGCCCGCCGCGCACCGTCACGGCCACGGTCGAATACCGGTTCTGATCCCCGCCAGGGAACCGGCGGGCCGGATTTTTCCACCCGCCGGCCCGCTTCGCCGAGTGACTTTCATTATAATACCATCTATAAGGGTGCCACGCGCCGACGGGGTGTGGCACCCTCTTCTACCAAATGGCGACAAGTAGACCTTATCGCCATTTGGTACGGCGGCGACTGCCGCCGCGCCGCTTCGGCGGCGTAGCCAGGCCAACACTTGTTGGCGCCGGGAATTGAGGGCACTGATCAGAACCAACAGGTTCTGATCAGTGCAAAACGGTATCAGAAAAAGCAGAACAGGCGGAACATGGCAGGGAACGCGAGTGAAACGGGCAACCAGGGTTACCGTACCTATGTGCTGTTCGTCCTGATCCTGGTCTATATCTTCAACTTCATCGACCGGCAGATCCTGGGCATCCTGGCCCCGTCCATCAAGGCGGAACTGAACCTGTCCGACAGCGACCTGGGCTGGCTGGGCGGCTGGGCCTTCGCCCTGTTCTACACGCTGATGGGTGTGCCCATCGCCATGCTGGCCGACCGGTACAGCCGCACCTGGATCATCACCGTCTCGCTGGCGGTGTGGAGCGGCTTCACGGCCCTGTGCGGCACGGCCAACGGCTTCTGGCAGTTGTTCCTCTACCGGCTGGGTGTCGGTGTGGGCGAGGCGGGGGGCGTGGCCCCGGCCTATTCCCTGATTTCCGATTACTTCCCGCCCCACACCCGCGCGCGGGCGCTGGCCGCCTACAGCTTCGGCATCCCGATCGGCATGGGTCTGGGGGTGCTGGGCGGCGGGCTGATCGCGCATCAGATCGGCTGGCGCTGGGCCTTCATCATCTGCGGCCTGGTGGGGCTGCTGCTGGCCCCCCTGCTGAAGCTGACGGTGCGCGAGCCGGTGCGCGGCGGGCTGGACAATGTCGTGGCCAAGCCGAAGCCGGCCAGCCTGGGACAGGTGATCGCCACCTTGAAGACCAAGCCGTCCTTCTGGCTGCTGGCCTTCGGGGCCTCCAGTTCCTCCATCATGGGCTATGGGCTGGCCTTCTGGCTACCGTCCTTCTTCCAGCGCAGCCACGGCATGTCGCTGGTGGACACGACCCTGTTCTTCAGCGCCATCATCTTCATCGGCGGGCTGGCCGGCATCTGGCTGGGCGGCTGGCTGGGGGACCGGCTGGGCGCGGGAAACAAGGCCAATTACGCCCGCCTGCCGGCGGTGGCGTTCCTGATTTCCCTGCCCTTCTTCTTCATCGGGGTGAATGTCTCGTCCCAGACCCTGATGTTCTTCACCTTCATCGTGCCGCAGGCCCTGTCCCTGCTCTGGGCCGGGCCGGTGCTGTCCAGCGTGCAGCATCTGGTGGCGCCCAGCATGCGGGCCACCGCCTCGGCCATCTTCCTGTTCATCAACAACCTGATCGGGATCGGCTTCGGCACCTGGTTCCTGGGCGTGCTGTCCGACGTGCTGCGGGCCGAATACGGCCAGGACAGCCTGCGCTATTCCATCCTCTATTGCCTGGGCTTCTACCTGATCGCGGCCATCCTGCTGCTGCTGGCGTCCCGCCGGCTGGACCGCGACTGGCACCGCGGCTAGAACGGCTTTCAGTCAGCGGGAACACGCCCGCGGGAGGCCAACCCCACGCATGTGGGCGCCGACGCTTGAGGTGCCGGAAACCTTGACCATCGGTCAAGGTTTCCGGCCGCTGTCAGGGTGGTATCAGATATCGGCGCCGGCATCCTTGTAGTCGGCGAACACATGGTCCATGACGCGGGCGGGGTTGGCACAGCCAGCCTCGCCGATCACCTTGGCCGGGACCCCGGCCACGGTGACGCCGGGCGGCACGCTGCGCAGCACGACCGATCCCGCCCCCACACGCGCGCAGTCACCGACATGGATATTGCCCAGCACCTTGGCGTTGGCGCCCAGCAGCACGCCCGACCCGATCTTGGGATGGCGGTCGCCCAGATCCTTGCCGTTGCCGCCCAGATTGACGCCGTGCAGCATGGAGACATTGTCGCCGACCACGGCCGTTTCCCCCACCACCACGCCCGTGGCATGGTCGATCATGACGCCGCGGCCGAAACGGGCGGCGGGGTGGATATCCACCCCGAACACCACCGACGACCGGCTTTGCAGGTAAAGCGCCAGGTCGCGGCGGCCCATATGCCAAAGCCGGTGGGCCATGCGGTGGGTTTCCAGCGCCTGATATCCCTTGAAATACAGCACCGGCTCGATATGGCGGTAGCAAGCGGGGTCACGGTCCAGCACGGCGGCGATGTCGGCCCGGAAGGCCTGGCCCAGTTCCGGCTCGGCATTCAGCGCGTCGGAAAAGGCCTGGACCAGCAATTCGCCCTGCACGTCGGGATGGGCCAGCCGGGCGGCCACCCGGTGGATCACGGCGGCTTCCAGCGAGGGCTGGTTCAGGATGGCGCCATAGAACAGGGCGGCCAGCAACGGTTCATCCGCCACGGCCTGCGCGGCTTCCGTGCGCAGGCCGGCCCAGATCGGGTCCAGGTTGGCCAGCGCCTGGGACTGGGGGGCCTGCGAATAGGAGGAAGGACGCGCTGACATGGGTCGGCCTCGTTGCTTCGGAAAGGACTATTTGACCATGCGCCGCCCCCTGTGCAAGTGACAACGCCCGCAGCCGGACACATGGGTGCCCCGCCAAACCGTGCGGCTTGACCGTCGACAGGGCCGCCGGGTCCGTGCATCATGCTGTTTTCCAAACAGAAAAACCAACAGCAGGGCGGGATGACGGGAGAACAGAAGGTCACGGACGGATGTCCCACGGAACCGGCGGTGCGCACCATCGCCATGCCGGCCGACACCAATCCGTCCGGTGATATTTTCGGCGGCTGGCTGATGGCGCAGATGGATCTTGCCGCCGGGAATGCCGCCGCCCGCCGGGCCCGCGGCCGATGCGCCACCGTGGCGGTGGACGGGATGGTGTTCCACCGGCCCGTCTTCGTCGGCGACGAGGTCAGCCTTTATGCCAGCATCGACAGCATCGGCCGCACCTCCATGAAGATCCATGTGGAGGCCTGGCGCCGGTCACGCAAGGATGAGCATCGTTTCAAGGTGACGGAGGCCCTGTTCACCTTCGTGGCCATCGATGACCATGGCCGCCCCCGCGCCATACCCCCCGAGGAGCAGGAGGAATGAGGATGAGTGTGTCGCCCGACAGCCCCATCGAACTGGTGGTCGTGCCCAAGAGCCATGATGTCGGCGGGTTCGAGGTGCGCCGCGCCCTGCCCACGGCGAAGCGCCGCATGGTCGGGCCCTTCATCTTCTGGGACCAGATGGGCCCCGGCTTCCTGCCGGCCGGCACGGGGCTGGATGTCCGCCCGCACCCGCATATCGGCCTGTCCACCGTCACCTATCTGACGGAGGGCGAGATCATGCATCGCGACAGCCTGGGCAGCGTGCAGGCCATCCGCCCCGGTGCCGTCAACTGGATGACGGCGGGGCGCGGCATCGCGCATTCCGAACGGACCGAGGCCGGACTTCGGGCCCATGGCAACCATCTGGCCGGCTTCCAGAGCTGGGTGGCACTGCCGCAGCGGTTCGAGGAGATCGACCCCGGCTTCGTGCATTATCCCAGCGACGGGCTGCCCATCATCAGTGACCATGGCGTCTGGATGCGCCTGATCGCAGGCGAACTGTTCGGGGAGACCTCCCCCGTCCGCACCCTGTCGGAAACCATCTATCTGGAAATCCTGCTGGATGCGGGCGCGCGGCTGGAAATTCCGGCCAGCCACCCCGAACGGGCGCTGTACCTGGCCGATGGCCGTGTGGACATCGCGGGCGACATCCACATGGCAGAGGGTGGGGCCGGCCAGTTGCTGGTGCTGCGCGAAGGCGACGCCCTGACCGTGAGGGCCGAATGCCGCACCCGCCTGCTGCTGCTGGGCGGGGAGCCGATGGACGGGTCGCGCTATATCTGGTGGAACTTCGTCTCCAGTTCCAAGGAACGGATCGAGGACGCCAAAGCCGATTGGCGCAACGGTCGTTTCGCAGCCGTACCGGGGGAGACGGAGTTCATTCCGCTTCCGGAATAAACCCTGCCACCCCATGATGGCCGATGTTATCAGTTCTGGGTCAGCCCGGCATCGACGATGAAGTTGGCGCCGGTGCAGCCCGCACTTTCATCGGAGGCCACGAACAGGGCCATGCGGGCCACATGCCCGGCCGTCAGGCGGAATTTGAGCGCCTGGAGATCGATGAATTGCTGGTTCAGTTCCGGTGTCAGCCACAGGGCCGCCTGCCGGTCGGTCAGGATGGCCCCCGGCACGATGCAGTTCACCCGGACCCCGCCCGGCCCGTATTCGCGGGCCAGCGTGCGGGTCAGGCCGTTGATGGCCGCCTTGGCGGTGGTATAGCTGACCATGCCGGGCCGGCCGCGCATCCAGGAGATGCTGCCCAGCATGATGATGGCCCCGGCCCCGCGCGCCATCATGGCGGGGGCTACGGCCTGGCTGGCGAAGAACTGGTGGTCCAGGTTCAGCGCCAGCATGCGCCGCCAGCTCTCCGGCTCCACCCCGTCCACCGTCTGGCGATCGTCCTTGCCGGCATTGTTGACCAGCACGTCGATGCCACCCGCCGCCGCTTCGGTATCGGCGATGGCCGCGCGCAGGGCGGCGATGTCGGTCACGTCGCAGGGCACGAAACGGGCACCGGTACGCGCCGCCATGGCCGTGCCCGCCGCCGCGTCGATATCGATGAAGCTGACGCGGGCCTGCTGGGCGGCGAACGCCTCCACCATGGCGGCCCCGATGCCGGAGGCCCCGCCGGTGATCAGGACGGACCGGCCTTCCAGGCTGGGATAACGGGCAACGGCGCTCATGGCAGGCTCTCCGGATTGCAGGGCGGGCTGGGCAGGCCGGCGACATCGACCGGCATGGCAAACAGGGCACCGTCCAACGGACCGTCCAGCCCCGCCCCGACACTGGTGACATAAAGGGTCCTGCGGTCGGGCCCGCCGAAACAGGGCATGGTCGGGCACCGCGCGGGCAGCCTGTATTCGGCCATCAGCCGGCCGTCGGGATCGTATCGCTGCACCCTTCCGCCGGCAAACAGCGCCGTCCAGTAACAGCCATCCTCGTCCACGGCCGCCCCGTCGGGCCGGCCGCGGTCGCTGGCCGACGGGTCCAGTTGCGCGAACAGACGCTTGCCCGCCACCGCACCGCTATCCGGGTCGTAATCATAGGCATGCACGGCGAAGCGTGGCGTGTCGGCATGGTACAGGGTGCGGCCATCGGGGGAGAAGGCCAGCCCGTTGGAGGTGAGCAGCCCGCCGAACAGAAGGCGCAGCCCCGTCTTCTCCAACCGGTATAGCGCGCCGCGGGAACCGGATTTCGGCTCGTCGATGCTGCCGATCACCAGATGCCCGGACGGATCGACCCGTCCGTCGTTGAAACGGGTATCGGCCGGGTCGGTGGGGTTTACCGCCAGCAGGCCGGTGGAAGTAGCGTCGGGTCCCAGCCGGAAAATCCCGGTGCGCAGGCCTGCGACATGGCCGCCGCCGGCCAGCGGCACGGCGCAGCCGACATGTTCGGGCAGACCCAGGCTGCGCACCGTCCCGTCGTCCGGACGATAAAGGTGCAGGCACCGGCCCAGGATATCGACGAAGGACAGGATGCCGGCCGCATCGTCCCAGACCGGGCTTTCACCCAGGGCGCAGCGCAGGGGCAGGACGGGGGTGAATGCATCATGATGCATCAGATCGGCTCCGCAAGGATGCTGATGGTGCCGGACAGGGCGGCACCGGGGGCCAGGATGGCCATGGGCGGCAGTTCCGGCTGATTGATGGCGTTGGCGCCATGGGTGACCGGTTCCAGCCCGAAGAAATCGCGGGCCGTCGGGGTAAAGACGCGCAGCGTGCCGAACAGCCTGTCGGCCCGCAGGCTGACCAGCAGGCCGGGCGCCAGACCCGTGACATGGGCGATGCCGGCCCAGCCGGGAAAATCCCCGTCCAGCACGCTGTCATCCAGCAGCCGACCGTGGCGGAAATCCGGATCGGGCGGCATGCTGACGCTGGCCGGCAGCCCATCGGGTCCCGGCCGCCAGTGCGACAGGGCTGAAAAGCGCAGCATGGCGCCCGGCACGCGCCGGAAATTCGGGTGCAGCCCCATGCCGGCCGGGGCCATGCCGGCACTGTCATTGACCAGCCGCATGCCCACATCCAGCCCCGCCGGCGTCAGGCGGTATTCCAGCCCGGCCGTGAAGGCGAAGGGCCAGTCGCCCTCCGCCGCGGGGATATGGGCCAGCGTCAGCGACAGATGCGCCGGCCCGCTTTCCACCAGTGTCCAGGCGCGCTGCCAGCCCGATCCGTGCAGGGCGTGCGGCCCCAGATCCGGGAAATTGGGCCGTATCCGGTGCCAGCGGCCGGCGAACAGGAAACGGCCATCGGCAATGCGGTTGGCGAAGGGCAGCATGGGATAGCCACCCGTCAGCCGCACCTGCCCCCCCGCCAGCGCCGCCGGCGTGGCGGGCCGCAGGATGTCGCCGCCGGCATGCGTGAAGGACAGGATCGATGCGCCCAGGCCCGGCGCGATCACGGCGCGCAGGGCACCGGCGGCCAGGGAAATGGGATCGGACATGGCGGTCGCCTCCTGGCGGGAACGGCTGGCGGATGCCAGATCAGACGACAACGTAACGCTGAAGCGGTTCCCGGCTGACCGAAAACCGCTCCGGCAGCACGGCCACAGCGCCGCTCATATACCGCGCTCCTCAATAAGGGCCGGCCGCCACCGGCGCTTCCGCCGCCTGTCCGCGCAGTGCGGCCTGCCATTCCACGGCGCGGCCCGTCATCATGGCGATGTCCGACGCCACGGCCGCGAAACTGTAACCGTAATCGATGAACCGGCCCACCATCTCCGGGTTGGGGCCGACGATGCCGATGGGCTTGCCGGCGGCACGGGTCAGGGCGGCGGCCCGCGCGATCATGGCCTGAACGTCGGGATGGCCCACCTGTCCGATCAGGCCCATGGCGGCCGACAGGTCGCCCGGCCCCAGGAACAGCGCATCCACGCCGGGCACACAAGCCATCTCCCCGGCACGCTCGACCGCCTGCGGCGTTTCCATCTGTACGATGACGGCCACCTCCGCATTGGCGCGGGTCAGATAGTCGGGCACCCGCCCATAGCGGGAACCGCGATGCACGGCCGCCACCCCCCGCACCCCGTCGGGCGGGTAGCGGGTATAGGATACCGCGGCCTGCGCCTCCTCCACCGTTTCCACGAACGGGAACATCAGTGTGCGGGCGCCGGCATCCATGACGCGCTTGACCAGCACCTGGTCGTTCCAGGCCAGCCGCACGATGGCGCTGGCCGGCGTGCATTCGATGGCGCGCAGGATATTGGCCAGGTCCGGCATCTCGATGGGCACATGCTCCATATCGACGACCAGGAAATCGAAGCCGCAATGGCCAAGCGCTTCCGCGGTGCTGGGGGCGCCCGACATCAGCCAGGTGCCGGTCAGCAGGCGGGACGTATCGGCCAGCCGCGGCTTCAGCGGGTTCAGGGGGACAGGCATATCGGTTCCTCAATAGATCGGCGGTTCCGGCACTGTCGCCGTGCCGGCCAGGAAGTCGAAGTCACAGCCCTGCGGCGCCTGGGTGACATGGGCGCGGTAAAGGGCGGCATAGGACCGTTCATAGGGGCTGGCCGGCGGGGTCCAGGCGGTCCGGCGCGCTTGCAGTTCCGCCTCGTCGACCAGCATGTCCAGCCGGCCGGCGGCCGCGTCCAGCCGGATCAGATCGCCCGTGCGCACCAGGGCCAGCGGACCACCGACCGCCGCCTCCGGCGCTGCATGCACGATGCAGGCACCGTAATGCGTGCCCGACATGCGGGCATCGGAAATGCGGACCATGTCGCGCACGCCCCGGGCCAGGAGCTTCTTGGGAATGGGCAGGTTGCCCCATTCCGGCATGCCGGGCGCCCCCACGGGCCCACCATTGCGCAGGATGATGACGCTGTCGGCATCGACATCCAGGTCCGGATCGTCGATGGCGGCCAGCATGTCGGCATTGCTGTCGAACACCAGGGCCCGGCCCGTATGCGACAGCAGCCGCGGATCGGCGGCGCTGGATTTCATCACGGCCCCGTCGGGGCACAGATTGCCGCGCAGCAGGGCCAGCGTCGCGCCGCGGGCCAGCGGCACGACGGGGTTGGACGGGTCGCGGATGATCTCGTCATCGTGACAGACGGAATCGGCAATATTCTCCCCCAGGGTGCGGCCCGTCACGGTCAGGCAATCCGGCCGCAGATGGTCCCGCAGCTTGGCCAGCAGCGCGCACAGGCCGCCCGCGAAGAAGAAATCCTCCATCAGCGCGTTGCCCGACGGGAACAGGTTGGCACAGACCGGAATGCGGCGGGCGGCGGCGGCCAGATCATCCAGCGACAGGTCCACCCCGGCCCGCCCCGCCATGGCGACCAGATGGATGGCGGCATTCGTCGATCCGCCCAGCGCCATATAGGCGACCACCCCGTTCAGGAAGGCGTCGCGCGTCAGGATCTTCGCCGGCGTCAGGTCCTCGTCCACCATGGCCACGATGCGTTCGCCGCACAGGCTGGCCATGCGGCGATGGCCGCTGTCGATGGCGGGAATGGACGAGGCGCCGGGCAATGTCAGGCCCATGGCGTCGACGATGCCCGTCATGGTCGACGCCGTGCCCATGGTATTGCAGGTGCCGATGGACCGCGTCATCCGCGATTCCAGGTCCAGCCAGTCGGCGGGGCCGATCGTGCCGGCCCGCAATTCATCCCAGTATTTCTTGGTATGGGTGCCGGCCCCGGTCTTGGTGCCCCGCCACTGGCCGTTTGCCATGGGACCCGCTGGGCAATAGATCGCAGGCAGCCCGGCGCTGATCGCCCCCATCAGCAGGCCCGGCGTGGACTTGTCGCAGCCCCCCAGCAGCACGGCCCCGTCGATGGGATGGGACCGCAGCAGTTCTTCCGTCTCCATCGCCAGGAAATTGCGGTAGAGCATGGTGGTGGGCTTCACCATCACCTCGCCCACGCTGAGCGCCGGCAGTTCCACGGGATAGCCGCCGGCCCGCAGCACACCGCGTTTCACCGCCTCGGCCACGTCGCGCAGATGGATGTGACAGGGACTCATCTCACTCCAGGTGTTCACGATGGCGATCACCGGGCGGTCCATGAACTCTTCCCGCCGTAATCCCATCTGCTGGGTGCGCTGGCGGTGCGCAAAGCCGCGCATGTCGCCCGAGGCGAACCAGCGGGCGCTGCGCAGGGGGCGTTTCCGGTCGGATGGCGGGTTGGACATGTCACCTGCTCTTATATAAGACCGCTGACATGAATGGCCCTTTCAAACGTAAAGTCAATGCAAAAATCGGCAGAATACCGCCATTCCTGAAAATCATCAAAAAGCCCGCTTGCCAAGCGTTCGGCAATCTGCACATATGTGTCTTATATAAGACTTCAGACTTGCCTAGAACGAGGGAGGCTCCTGTGGACGCACCACATCTTTTGGTCCATGACCGGCGCGACAATGTCGGCGTCGTCGTCGTGGAGGGGTTGGAGGCCGGCACCGACATGCTGTGCGTCGTGACGGAGGATAACAGCGAGTTCCGGATGACCGTCAGCCAGCCCGTCCAGATCGGCCACAAGGTCGCGCTGCGCGACTTCGCGGCGGGCGACACGGTCATCAAGTACGGGGAGGATATCGGCAAGGTCGTGCAGCCGATCGGGAAGGGCGCCCACGTCCACACCCACAATCTCAAGACGAAGCGCTGGTAAGGGGACGGGGATCATGGGCTATTCCGATCGTAAAATCTGGGGCTATCGCCGCGAGAACGGGCGCGTCGGCGTGCGCAATCACGTTGCCATCCTGCCGCTGGACGACATCTCGAACGCCGCCTGCGAGGCCGTTGCCGCCCACATCCAGGGCACCATCGCGCTGCCGCATTCCTATGGCCGCCTGCAGTTCGGCGCCGACCTGGACCTGCATTTCCGCACCATCATCGGCACGGGCGCCAACCCCAACGTGGCCGCCTGCATCGTGATCGGCATCGAGGAGGGCTGGACCCAGAAGGTGGTCGAGGGCATCGCCGCCACGGGCAAGCCGGTCGCGGGTTTCTGGATCGAGGGCAATGGCGATATCGCCACCGTCGCCGCCGCATCGAGGAAGGCCAAGGAATTTTCCCAATGGGCGTCGGAACTGGTGCGCACCGAATGCCCCCTCACCGATGTCTGGGTGGCCGCCAAGTGCGGGGAGAGTGACACGACGACGGGCCTGGCCTCCTGCCCCACCGTCGGCAACATGTATGACAAGCTGGTGGAGCTGGGGCTTTATGGCTGCTTCGGCGAGACGTCCGAACTGACGGGGGCCGAGCATCTGGCCGCCGCCCGCGCCGCCGATGCCGACGTGGCGGCCAAATTCATGAAGACCTGGCAATCCTACCAGGACGACGTGATCGAGGCGCACAAGACCTCCGACCTGTCCGACAGCCAGCCGACCAAGGGCAACATCGCCGGCGGCCTGACGACGATCGAGGAAAAGGCGCTGGGCAACCTGGAGAAGATCGGCAAGAAGACGTCGTTCATCGACGTGCTGGAACCGGCGGAAGCGCCGGCCCGCGGCCCCGGTCTTTATTTCATGGACACATCGTCGGCTGCTGCGGAATGCTGCACGCTTCAGGCGGCCGCCGGCTATGTCGTGCATTGCTTCCCCACGGGGCAGGGCAACGTCATCGGCAACCCGATCATGCCCGTCATCAAGATCACCGGTAACCCGCGTACCGTGCGCCTGATGAGCGAGCATGTGGATGTCGACGTGTCCGGCATCGTCCGCCGCGACATGACCATCGACCAGGCCGGCGACGCCCTGATCGACATGATCGCCCGCACGGCCAACGGCCGCCTGACGGCGGCAGAGGCACTGGGCCACAGGGAGTTCGTCATGACCAAGCTGTACCGGTCCGCATGAGCATGGTTGCCATCACACTGGCAGAGGCCGTGGCACTGGCGGAGGGGGCGCTGATCGCCAGCGGCGTCTCCCCCGCCAATGCGGCCGCCACCGCCGCCGCCCTGGTGGCGGCGGAGGTGGATGGGCAGGCGGGCCATGGGCTGTCCCGCGTCCCGTCCTATGCGCTGCACGCGCGGGTGGGCAAGGTGGCGGGCCATGCGGTGCCCGCCGCCGCACCGGCCGGTGATGCCGGGCTCCGCATCGATGCGGCCAACGGCTTTGCCTACCCCGCCATCGACCTGGCCATCGAACGGCTGGTGCCCCTGGCGGCCAGGACCGGCGTGGCCGCCGCCGCCATCCACCGTTCCCACCATTTCGGCCAGGCCGGCCGGCATGTGGAACGGCTGGCCGATGCGGGTCTGGTGGCGCTGGCCTTCGCCAACACACCCGCCGCCATGGCCCTGCCGGGCGGGCGGCGGTCGCTGATGGGAACCAACCCCGTCGCCTTCGCCGCCCCCCTGCCCGGCCGCGCCCCGCTGGTCATCGACATGGCCCTGTCGGTGGCGGCGCGTGGCAAGATCATGGCCGCGTCGAAGGCCGGCAAGCCCATTCCCGAAGGCTGGGCGCTGGATGCGCAGGGTGATCCCACCACCGACGCCAAGGCGGCGCTGGGCGGATCGCTGCTGCCCATCGGCGGTGCCAAGGGCGCGGCCCTGGCCCTGATGGTGGAGGTGATCTGTGCTGCCCTGGTCGGCGGCAATTTCGGCTGGAACGCCAGCGGCTTCTTTGATGGGGAGGGCGGACCGCCCGACCTGGGGCAGTTGCTGGTCGTGCTGGATCCCGGCCGCTTCGGTGGCGGGGACTATGCCGGACGGATGGCGCACATGCTGGCCGTCGTGGATGGCGAGGCACCCGCCCGCCTGCCGGGGGACCGCAGGCTGGCGCTGCGGCGGAAGGCGGCGGCCGAAGGGCTGAACATCCCCGAAGCGCTGCATGCGGAAATACTGGGGCTGACGGGCTGATACCCGCTTTGCGTTGAGTGGAACTCAACGCAAAGCGGGTACGGCGGCGCGCCCCACAGGGCCTTGCCCGCGCATGTGGAAAAGGCCCTGCGGGGGCGATGTTCACGGACATCCACACTTCAAACGGGAACCATCATGCCCGAGATCGTCATCACCGAGTTCATGGACGAGGCCGCCATCGCCGCCGTGCTGGGCGGCCGTGACGTGCTTTACGATCCCCGGCTGGTGGACCAGCCGGAAAGGCTGGCCGCCGCCATCGCCGATGCACGCGCCCTGATCGTGCGCAACAGGACCCAGGTGCGCCAGGATCTGCTGGACAAGGCGCCGGGGCTGAAGGTCGTGGGCCGGCTGGGCGTGGGGCTGGACAATATCGACACGGCCGCCTGCGCCGCGCGCAATGTGAAGGTCCGGCCCGCCACGGGCGCCAACGACCTGGCCGTGGCCGAATATGTCGTCACGGCCGCGCTGATGCTGCTGCGCCGGTCCTGGTTCGCGTCGGCCTGCGTGGCCGACGGGTCCTGGCCGCGCATGGACCTGATCGGGCGCGAGGCGGCGGGCAAGCGCCTGGGTCTGGTGGGCTATGGCGCCATCGCCCGGCTGACGGCACAGAAGGCGCGCGCGCTGGGCTTTTCGGTCGCGGCCTACGACCCGCACCTGCCCGAACGCCATCCGGCCTGGGTGCAGGTGGAACGCCAGTCGCTGGAAGCGCTGCTGGAAACGGCCGACGTGGTCAGCCTGCATGTGCCGCTGACACCGGCCACCACGGGCATGATCGACGGTCCCGCCATCGCGCGCATGAAGAAGGACGCCATCCTGATCAATGCGGCGCGCGGCGGGGTGGTGGACGAGCCGGCCCTTTGCGCTGCGCTGCGGGCCGGCGGGCTGGGCGGGGCCGCGCTGGACGTCTTCGCCACCGAGCCGGTGACGGCGGCCTCGGGCGCATTGTTCCGCGACGTGCCGAACCTGATCCTGACCCCGCATATCGCCGGCGTGACGGATGAAAGCAATGCGCGGGTCAGCGAGGTGACGGCCCGCGCCGTACTGGAAGAACTGGAGGCATGATGGCCCCGGCCGCCGCCTGCGTGAAGGACCGGCTGGACAGGGCGCGCACGGCAATGCCCGGCCTGGTGGCCACCATGGTGGTGGCGCTGGCGGCGACCTATCTGTCCGACCATTACAATGCCCCTTCCATGGTCTTCGCCCTGCTGCTGGGCATGGCGCTGAACAGCCTGCCGGGGGAACCGCGCTACGCGCCCGGCATCGCGCTGTCGGCCCGCACGCTGCTGCGGTTGTCGGTGGCGTTGCTGGGCCTGCGCATCACCTTCGCGCAGATCGGTGAACTGGGCTGGTCCACCGCCGCCATGGTCGCCTGCGCCGTGCCGCTGACCATCGGCTTCGGCTGGCTGGTGGCGCGGGTCACGGGCATCGGGACGCGGTTCGGCGTGCTGTCGGGCGGGGCCGTGGGCATTTGCGGCGCCTCCGCCGCCATGGCCATCGCCGCCGCCTGGCCGCGCAAGGATGCCGAGCGCGACACCGTCGTCGTGATCGCCTGCGTCACCACCCTGTCCACCCTGGCCATGCTGGCCTATCCGGCCATCGGCGGCTGGCTGGGGCTGGACGCGCAGGCGGCGGGCCGCTTCTTCGGCGGGTCCATCCATGACGTGGCGCAGGTGGTGGGCGCCGGCTACAGCCAGTCCCCGCAGGCCGGCGACACGGCGACGGTGGTGAAGCTGATGCGGGTTGCCATGCTGCTGCCCGTCGTCGTGGCCATCACCGTGCTGGCCACCCGGCGGCGGGCCACGGCGGGTACGGGCGACGGGGAAGCCAGGGTGACACCCCTTCCCGGCTTCCTGATCGCCTTCGTCCTGCTGGCCGGCGTCAACGGCATGGGCTGGGTGCCGGGCCCCGTGGCGACCGGCCTGTCGGAACTGTCGCGCTGGCTGCTGCTGATCTCGGTCGCAGCCCTGGGCATGAAGACATCGGCGCGCGACATCATGGCGGTGGGCCGCGCCGCCATCACCCTGGTCGTGGCGGAAACCCTGTTCATCGCCCTGTTCGTCCTGGCCTGGATCGAGATGGGCGGATAACGCCGGCAGGGGGAAAGCCCGCCGGTTCACGTGAAGGCGGCCGGAAAACCGGCCCCGGCAGTTGGAAAGAATAGTGGGAGGAGATGTTGTGCAGACCATGCAAGCCGGGGCCGGCAAGGCCCCAAGCGCCGCGGGGGGACCGTCTCCCGTTCCCGCCGTTCCGCCCGTCAGCGACGGTTATCGCCGCTATGCGCTGTGGGTGCTGCTCATCATCTACATCCTGAATTTCCTGGACCGCCAGATCGTCGCCATCCTGGCGGAGCCCATCAAGAACGAACTGCATCTGGCCGACTGGCAGCTTGGCGTGATGACGGGGCTGGCCTTCGCCCTGTTCTACACCTTCCTGGGCATCCCCATCGCGCGGGTGGCCGAACGGGGCAACCGGCCGCTGATCATCGCGGCGGCCGTGGGCACCTGGAGCGGGTTCACCGCGCTGTGCGGCATGGCGCAGAATTTCACGCAGCTTGTCCTGTGCCGCATCGGCGTCGGCGTCGGCGAGGCCGGCTGCACGCCGCCGGCCCATTCGCTGATCAGCGATTACACCCCGCGGGAGAAGCGCGCCTCGGCCCTGGCCTTCTATTCGCTGGGCACGCCGCTGGGCGGACTTCTGGGCATGTTGCTGGGCGGGCTGATCGGCGATGCCTGGGGCTGGCGCATGGCCTTCATCGTGGCCGGCGCGCCCGGGGTGCTGATGGCCCTGGTCGCCGCCTTCACCCTGCGCGAGCCGCGGCGGCAGATGCTGGCCGCAGACCTTGCCGCGCGCCGCGCGGCGGCCCCCAGCCTGGGCGAGGCCTGGGCAGAGCTGCGGTCCAAGCGGGCCTTCTGGCTGATCGCCTTCGGCGCCGCCATCAAGGCCTTCATCGGCTATGGCGCGGCGGCCTTCCTGGCCCCCTTCTTCTTCCGCAACCACGCCGAAAGCCTGGCCGACATGGCCGACGGGTTCGGGCTTGGCATCGCGGGCTTCCTGGGCGTGGCGCTGGGCCTGATCCTGGGGCTGACGGGGGCGGTCGGCACCTGGCTGGGCGGCTTCCTGGCCGACAAGCACGGGGCGAAGGACCTGCGGGCCTATATGTCGATCCCCGCCGTCTCAACGGCCATGGGCATCCCCTTCTACATCGTCGGGCTGACGGTGGAGAATACGACGCTGGCCCTGGCCATGCTGGCCTTCCCGCCCGTGCTGAACACGCTCTGGTACGGTCCCGGCTATGCCGCCGTGCAGGGGCTGGTGCGGCCGCAGACGCGGGCGACGGCCACGGCCGTGCTGCTGTTCATCATCAACCTGATCGGTCTGGGCCTGGGACCGCTGGGCGTGGGCGCCATCTCCGACCTGCTGAGCGGGCCCATGGGCCTGGGCAGCGCGGAAGGCGTGCGCTGGTCGCTGATCCTCTTCACCCTGTTCGGCCTCGTCGCCTCCACCTTGTTCTGGATGGCCCGCAAGACGCTGCGGGAGGAAACGGTGAGCTGATTATTTTGCGCCCGCCCGCCCGGTCCCGCTTCCCTGGGGGCGGGCGGTTGCGGATAGTGTGACCATTGGCAGACCGTTCGAGAATATCCGCCGGAAAAGGAAGAAGGGCCATGTCCGACCATATCCTGGCGATCGACCAGGGCACCACGGGCACCACCGTCATCATCTTCGACCGGGAAACCCGGATCGCCGGCCGGGCCTATGCGGAGTTCACGCAGCATTACCCGCAGCCCGGCCGGGTGGAGCATGACGCGGCGGAGATCTGGCGCGTGACGCTGGACACCGCCGCCCGCGCGCTGAAGCAGGCCGGGCTGGCGCCGCGCGACCTGCGCGGCATCGGCATCACCAACCAGCGCGAGACGGTGCTGGCCTGGAACCGGCACACGGGCGAGCCGGCGCACCGCGCCATCGTCTGGCAGGACCGGCGCACCGCTGCCTTCTGCGACGAATTGCGGGCCCGCGACGGGGTCACGGCCCTGATCCGGTCCCGCACCGGGCTGGTCGTCGATCCCTATTTTTCCGGCACCAAGCTGCGCTGGCTGCTGGAAAATGTGCCCGGCCTGCGCGCCGGGGTGGAAAAGGGCGACATCCTGTTCGGCACCATCGACACATGGCTGATCTGGAACCTGACAGGGGGTGCGGCCCATGTGACCGACCCGTCCAATGCCGCCCGCACCCAGTTATTCGACATTCATGCCGGCCGCTGGGACGATGATTTGCTGGCCCTGATGGACGTGCCGGCCCGCGGCCTGCCAGTCGTGCGGCCATCATCGGCCGTGCTGGGCCATACGGCGGCGGACGGGTTCCTGGGCGTGGCCGGCATCCCCATCGCCGGGGTGGCCGGCGACCAGCAGGCGGCCCTGTTCGGCCAGGCCTGCCACGGGCCGGGGCTGGCCAAGAACACCTATGGCACGGGCTCCTTCCTGCTGATGCATACGGGGGCGGAGACGCTTCGCGATCCGGGACCGCTGCTGTCGACCGTGGCCTGGCGCATCGGCGACGAGCCGCTGGAATATGCGCTGGAGGGAGCCATCTTCGTCACGGGCGCGGCGGTACAATGGCTGCGCGACGGGCTGGGCCTGATCGCGTCTGCCGCGCAGACGGAGGAACTGGCCCGCTCCATCCCGGATAATGAGGGTGTCTATTTCGTGCCGGCGCTGACGGGGCTGGGCGCGCCGCACTGGGATCCCTATGCGCGCGGCCTGATCGCGGGCCTGACGCGCGGCACGGGCCGGGCGCATCTGGCCCGTGCCGCGCTGGAGGCCATGGCCTACCAGACAGGCGACGTGGTGCGCGCCATCGAGGCGCAGACCGGTATCACCCTGACGGAGCTGCGGGCCGATGGCGGGGCCGTGGGCAATGGTTTCCTGATGCAGTTCCAGGCCGACCTGCTGGGCGTGCCCGTGGAGGTGCCGCAGATCGCGGAGACCACAGCCCTGGGGGCCGCCTATCTGGCCGGACTGGCGACCGGCATCTGGCAGGACCGGGAGGAGATCAGGGCCACCTGGAAGCCGGCCCGCCGGTTCGAGCCGGGGATGAAGCCGGCCGAGCGCGACCGGCTCTACCGGCAATGGGCGCGGGCGGTGGATCATTCGCGCGGCTGGGCCGCGGAACAGGGGCAGGCATGACGGGCGGGCTGGATCGCGCCGCCGGCCTGGAAAGGCTGGCCGAGACGCCGGAATGGGACATCCTGGTCATCGGGGGCGGGGCGACGGGGCTGGGCACGGCCCTGGACGCGGCGGCCCGCGGATACCGCACCCTGTTGCTGGAAGCGCATGACTTCGCCAAGGGCACATCGTCGCGATCGACCAAGCTGGTGCATGGCGGCGTGCGCTATTTGGCGCAGGGCAATATCCATCTGGTCCGCCATGCCCTGCATGAACGGGGGCGGCTGCTGGCCAATGCGCCGCAGGTGACGCGGCGGCAGGGCTTCATCGTGCCCTGCTACCGCTGGTGGGACATGCTGTTCTACGGCGCGGGCCTGCTCGCCTATGACCTGCTGGCCGGCCGGCTCGGGCTGGGCCGGTCGCGCCTGCTGTCGCGCGCCCGGACGCTGGCGCGCCTGCCCATGGTCAAGCCGGACGGGCTGCGCGGCGGGGTGCTCTATTATGACGGGCAGTTCGACGATGCCCGCCTGGCGTTGTCGATCGCCGCCAGTGCGGCCGACCACGGTGCCACCCTGCTGAACCATGTCCGCGTCACGGGCCTGGTGAAGCGGGACGGCAAGGTGACCGGTGCCACGGCGCAGGATATGGAAACGGGCACCACCCACCGGATCGCCGCCAGGGCGGTGGTGAACGCCGCCGGCATCTTCATGGACGAGGTCCGCCGCATGGATCAGCCCGACATGGCCGACGGCCTGTCGCTGAGCCAGGGCGTGCATCTGGTGCTGGACCGGTCCTTTCTGGGGGGCGACGATGCCATCATGATCCCCAGGACGGCGGACGGCCGCGTGCTGTTCGTGCTGCCCTGGCTGGACCGGACCGTGGTGGGCACCACCGACACGCCCATCCCCGCCCCCAGCCTGGAACCGCATGCGCTGGAAAGCGAGATCGCCTTCCTGCTGTCCCATGCCGCCCAATACCTGACGCGCCCGCCCACGCGGGCCGATGTGCTGGCCACCTTCACGGGCATCCGGCCGCTGGTGAAGGCCAAGGGCGTGTCGGGCACGTCGGCCGTGCCGCGCGACCATGTGCTGATGCGGTCCGACAGCGGGCTGGTCACCATCACGGGCGGCAAATGGACCACCTATCGCGAGATGGCGGAACAGACGGTGGATGCCGCCGTCGCCGTCGCCGGGCTGGCCCGGCGCCCGTGCCCCACGCGCGACCTGCGCCTGCATGGCTGGGCACAGCCGGCCGATCCCGCCGATCCGCTGGCGGCCCATGGCAGCGATGCGCCCCTTGTGCGGGCCGTGCTGGCCGAACGGCCCGGCTGGGACGCACCCCTGCATCCCCGCCTGCCCTACCGGCTGGGAGAGGTGGTGTTCGCCGCCCGCCACCAGATGGCGCGCACGGTGGAGGATGTGCTGGCAAGGCGCACCCGCGCCCTGCTGCTGGATGCCCGCGCGGCGGCCGATGCCGCCCCCGCCGTCGCCACCCTGCTGGCCGCCGAACTGGGCCGCGATGCGGCATGGGAGGCGGCACAGGTGGAACAGTTCCGGGAACTGGCAGCGGCATCGGTCCTGCAAGGCGCCGTCCGGGAATTTCCCTAGAGCGTGTTTCCGGTCAGCGCAAACACGCTCTAGCTCAGCGTCACCGAATAGGTGAGGTCGCGGGCATAGATGCGGCTGGTCCGCCATTCGACCTTGCGTTCCTGCAGGGAAAGCGCGATGCGGTCGATGCACAGGATGGCGGCACCAGCCGGGGCACCCAGCATGCGCTGGTCATCCGGTGTGGCGATATCGGCGCGCAGTTCCTCGCTGGCCGACACGATGTTGATGCCGAACTCCGTCTGATAGAGCGAATAGAGCGTGTTGGGCAGCGGCATCCGGTCCTCGATCCGCGGGAACAGGGCCGATGGCAGGATGATCGTCTCCCGGATAGTGGGCCGGCTGTCGACCAGGCGCACGCGGTTGATCTCCACGACCCGGCTGCCCTTCGACAGGTCCAGCCGCTGCTGGTCGGCGACGCGGGCCACGCGCACGCGCACGCTCTGTTCCCCCATGGCGGGGGTGACCCGCTCGCCGCCCGGCCGCACCATGCGGAAGAACCGGAAAAGTGATCGTTCCTGCGTATTTTCCGCAATGAAGGTGCCCTTGCCCTGATGGCGGACCAGCAGCTTTTCCGCCGTCAGCGCATCCAGCACCTTGCGCATGGTCCCCTGGCTGACACCCAGTTCACGCGCCAGAGCCTGCTCGCTGGGGATGGCCTCCCCCGGCCGCCAGACGCCATCGGCCACCTTGTTGACGATGATGTCGTAGACCTGGCGGTAAAGCGGGCGGTAACCGGGGACTTCCATCAGCGGGGGATATCCTGGAGGGAAAGAAGACTTCTATAAGATAAAACAATTTTCGCGCATCGCGGCAAGGTTTTTGGGCGTGGCCGCCCCCCGGCGCGCAGCCGGGGGGCGGCGGCCCTCAGCCGAGCCCGCCGATGCAGGCATATTTCAGCACCGTGTAATCATCGATGCCATGGCGCGACCCTTCGACCCCCATGCCGGAATCCTTCTGTCCGCCGAACGGGGCCACCTCGGTCGTGATCAGCCCCTCATTGATGCCGACCAGGCCATATTCCAGCCCGTCCATCATGCGGAAGGACCGGCCAAGGTCGCGGGTATAGACATAGGCGGCCAGACCATATTCGGTATCGTTCGCCATGCCCAGCGCCTCGGCCTCGGTGGCGAAGCGGAAGACGGGAGCCAGCGGGGCAAAGGTTTCCTCCCGCGCCACGGCCATGGCGGGGGTCACGCCCGTCAGCAGGGTAGGCTGGAAGAAGCCGCCGCCGCGGGCATGCCGGGACCCGCCGGCCGCCAGCCGCGCACCCTTGGACAGGGCATCGGCGATATGTTCCTCGATCTTGGCGACACCGGCCATGTCGATCAGCGGTCCCTGCGTCACCCCCTCTTCGGTGCCGTCACCCACCTTCAACGCCGCCATGGCCGTGCCCAGCCGCTCCACGAAGGCATCATGGATGCCGTCCTGCACCAGGAAACGGTTGGCGCAGACACAGGTCTGGCCGGCATTGCGGAACTTGGCCACCATGGCCCCGGCCACGGCGGCGTCCAGATCGGCATCGTCGAACACGATGAAGGGCGCATTGCCCCCCAATTCCATCGACACCCGCTTCATGTGCGCCATGGCCTGGGCCGCCAGCTTCTTGCCCACCGCCGTCGATCCGGTGAAGGTGATCTTGCGCAGCAGCGGGTTCTCGCACATCTCCTGCGCGATCTCCGCCGCCGATCCCGTCACGACGTTCAGCACGCCGGGCGGGAAGCCCACCTGCTCGGCCAGGGCAGCGATGGCCAGGGCCGAATAGGGTGTCTGGGTCGCGGGCTTGACCACCAGGGTGCAGCCCGCGGCCAGGGCGGCACCCATCTTGCGGGCGATCATGCTGTTGGGGAAGTTCCAGGGCGTGATGGCCCCGACCACCCCCACAGGCTCGCGCACCGCCAGCAGGCGCCGTCCCTTCCAGGGCGAGGGGATGACATCGCCATAGATGCGCCGCGCCTCCTCCGCGAACCAGCGGATATAGGCGGCCCCCAGCGTCACCTCCCCCGCCGCCTCGGCCAGGGGCTTGCCCATCTCCAATGTCAGCAGGCGGGCCAGATCGGCACGGTTGTCCAGGATGGCGTCGTGCAGCTTCATCATAAGGCCGGCCCGTTCGCCCGCCGTCCAGTGCCGCCAGTCCCGGAAGGCGCGGTGCGCCGCGGTGATGGCCACCGCCGTCTCGGCCCGGCCACAGCGCGGTATTGACCCCAGCGCATCACCTGTTGAGGGATTGGAAACAGCGATGGTAGCGCCGCCTATGGCATCCTTCCAGGCGCCGTCGATGAAACATTGCTGGCGCTGCAACGCTCCGGGAATGGTCATGACCTTGTTTCCTTCACATGGGAGGGGGCGGCGGGACCGTCGTTCCGGAACTGCCGGCCGCCATTTTGGGACTAGACGAGTATCTATGATAACTCTTATATAAGACACAACTATTGTCTTACCGCAGACCTTGCGTTAGGAATCGCATCAGCCCCGCGAAACAAGGGGAGCCGACAAACATGGGTCAGGGAGGAAACGACATGAACAAGCCTATGCTGAAACTGCGTCTGGCCGCCGGGACGGCGGCATTCGGCCTGCTGGGCCTGACCGGCGGCGCCATGGCCCAGGAGGGCGGCGGCGTGCTGCTGGAAGAGATCATCGTCACGGCGCAAAAGCGCGTGCAGAACCTGCAGGACGTGCCGCTGGCCATCTCCGTCGTCACGGGCGCACAGTTGGAACAGGCCAACATCAATTCCGCCGAACAGCTTTTCCAGCGCGTGCCGACCATCACCTTCCGCAAGGGCAACACCAACAAGGACAGCGCCATCTCCATCCGCGGCGTGGGCACCATCTCCTTCGCCTCGGGCATCGAGCCGTCGGTGTCCACGGTGATCGACGGCGTGGTCTATGCCCGCACGGGGCAGCAGACGGCCGACTTCCTGGACCTGGAGCGGGTGGAAGTGCTGCGCGGGCCGCAGGGCTCGATCTTCGGCAAGAACGCCTCGGCCGGCGTGGTCAACATCACCACGCGCGACCCCGGCTCCACCCCCGGCGGGCATATCGAGGCCTCTTACTATGAAGGCAACGAATACCGGGTGAAGGCCGGGGTCTCCGGGCCTGTGTCCGACAATCTGTCGGGCCTGATCACGGCCTTTTACAGCAAATATGACGGCAACGGCAAAAACGTCTTCAACGGCAATGACATAAACGGCTACGAGCGCTGGGGTGCGCGCATGAAGCTGGTGCTGGACGCCAGCGAGACGGTGCGCCTGACGGCCATCGCCGATTATGCCAAGGCCAATGACAACGGCTTTGCCGACAGCATCGGCCTGGTCTTCCCCAGTGCCTTCAACCAGCAGATCTTCCTGCCATCGCTGGCCCCGCTGACGCCCGGCCCGCGCAACAAGGATATCGACAACGACCTGGACCCGCGCACCCGCGACCGCAACAGCGGTGTGTCCCTGCAGGCCGATTTCGATCTCGGCGCCGTGGCGCTGACCTCCATCACCGCCTATCGCCACTGGTATAATTACCAGCAGCGCGACGGTGATTTCCGTTCCGACGGGCCGCTCTACGTCGCCACGGGTGTCGCGGCCGGCGACAACCGCTCCCACGACCGCGGCGATCTCGATTTCAACCAGTTCACGCAGGAACTGCGCATCGCGTCGACGGGCAACAACTTCATCGACTATGTGGCGGGCCTCTACTATTACACCACAAAGGAAGTGGATTTCTTCAACCGCACGGTCACGGCCTGCACGGCAACCACCCTGCCCGCCGAAAACGGCCTGCTGCCCTGCCGGCCGGGTGCGTCCACCTATGTCACCAACGAAGGCAATGCCGACTTCACGACCCGGCTGAAGAACTATGCCGCCTTTGGTCAGGCCACGGTGAACTTCACCGATGATTTCCGCGCCATCATCGGCGGCCGCTATACCAAGGACAAGGTGTCGTTCGATTTCGAACGGCGGTCCACCTCCACGGCGGCCTTCCCCGGCGTGCGCCCCTATTTCGCGGCCGACGGGTCGACGAAGAAGGACGGCGTGTCGGGCAATGCCGGCCTGCAATATGATTTCACCGACGAGGTGATCGGCTACGCCACCTATACCCGCGGGTACAAGGGGCCGGCCATCAACGTCTTCTTCAACATGATCGGGCCCGATACGCTGCCCATCTCGGCGGAAAAGGCGGACAGCTACGAGGCGGGGCTGAAGACCCGCTTCGCCGAGGCGGGCCTGATGCTGAACCTGGCGGCCTTCAAGACCACCTATAACGGCTACCAGGCCAATACCCGCGAACTGGTGGAAGGCCAGGTGGTGACCCGCCTGACCAATGCCGGCTCGGTCTCCACCCGCGGGCTGGAGGCGGACTTCACCTGGGCGGCCACGTCCGATCTGGAGTTCAACGGCGGCGTTGCCTATACCAAGGCCAAGATCGACCGGTTCAAGTGCCCGGCGACGGAGCCGACCTGCGCCGACGCCATCAACGGCAAGCCCCTGCCCTTCGCCCCGAAATGGAAGGGATCGGTCACGGCCGACTGGCGCCTGCCCGTCGAGCTGCCGGACATGGATGCCCGGCTGTCAAACACGCTGCAATTCACCAGCAAGCAGAATTTCGACCTGACGCAGAACCCCTATGCCTTCCAGGCCGGCTATGCCACCTGGGATGCCGTCCTGTCCTTCGTGACCCATGACGACAAGTATCGCGTGTCGCTGATCGCCAAGAACATCACCGACCGCCACTATGTCATCGGCCGCATCCCGAACGGCACGGCCTTCATGCGCCAGATCACGCCGCGCGACGCTGAACGGTACTTCGGCGCCTCCGTCCGGGCCAATTTCTGACCCGGAATGTCCGGGGACGGGCGGGTCGTCCGTCCCCACCCTTGAAGCCCCAGCCGCGGATGCGGCGCCGGCGCTTCGGGGGATTGAAAGCAGGCGCCGTGTTTTCGGTCTGTACAAACACGGCGCCTGCCTACCGGCATCTTCCTCCCGATCCCCCGCCACCCTCCGGTGACGGGGGATTTTTTTGGCCGGACCCTATTGCATATAGGCGCGGGCGATGATGGTCGGCGGCAGCACGGCCATCGTGGCCAGCGGGAACAGCAGCACGCCCAGCACCAGCCCCTGCCGCACCCGGCCGGCCCAGGGCTGCGGCAGCCGGTGCGCCAGGGAGGGCATGGCCAGTCCCGTCGCTGCCAGCAGCGACAGGAAGTACCGGCCCTGCACGCCGCTGACCTCCATCCCGCCCACGGCGGAAAAACTCAGATACTGGATGAAATAGATGCCGACCGCGGCGATCAGGATGGTGCCGGCGGCCAGCGCCGCCAGGCGCGGCGGATTGCGCGCGCCGCCCAGCAGTTCCGCCAGCAAGGCCGCCGCCAGCATCCACAGGGCCGCCGGATAGAACCAGGGCGCCAGCGTGATGTTGAACTGTCCCCAGCCGATCCACCCCAGCATCATCACTGTCGTGCCCCAATAGCCCGCCCCCGTGAACAGGGTCAGGTAAAGCGCCCGGAAGAAGTCGAACGGCTGGGCCAGCAGGTGGCGAAGCTGTCCCGACATGGACGGCACGACATCACCCCAGGTCTGCTGTACCTGCACGATGGCTGCCATCAGGATGACCCAGCCCACGACCAGGAAAGTCGAAATGGCCGTCACCGACAGCAGCGAGATGCGCCCCCGCAGGCGGGGCGCCAGGGGCAGCAGCAGCAGGAGAAAGGCGAAATTGGTGGGGCGCGACATGGACAGGGCGACGATCAGCACCGCCATGGCGATGAACTCCGCATCGGTGGCCGGCCGCTGCTGCGCGATGGGCCGGGTGACCAGCGCGACCAGCAGCGCCGCCCCCGACAGCAGCAAGGCATCCTGCGAGGCCGAGGCCATCAGCGCCACGCTCATCGGCAGCAGCATGGTGGCGAAGATCACCAGCCGCCCGCGCGCCGCCACCTGCAGGGCCAGGGCGACGAGCGCAATGGAAACCAGACCGTTCACTAGGCGGGCCAGGATGAAGGTGCGGTCCATCGACAGGTCCAGCGCCTTGCCCAGCGCCAGCCCCGCGATGACCGGCGCGTACAGCGTGGGCGGATAGATGGCCGTGTTGGGAATGTCCACGAAGACGGGCGGTCCGCCCCAGCGCACGCTCTCTCCGGTCTGCTTGATCTCCGTCGTCATCCGCTGATCGACCACCGACAGCAGGGGCCAATGGACATGCAGCAATCCCAGCATGTTGCCGTCGATATAGCCGCCGGACCGCGCGTCATCGGTGCGCTTGCCGATGATGTGACCGTGCAGCGCCGTCTCCGACCGCATCAGATGGTTGGTTTCGTCCGCCATCAGATAGACGGGCATGTTGATGGCCACGAAAAACACCATCGGAACCGCATAGAAAAGATACAGCGGCACCAGCCAGCGGCGTAACATATTGGCCCCCCGGGTGAATATCTGGAAAGAACACCCCTGTTCGACGGTTGCAATGTCTACGGAAATTCACGGGCGCAGGCAATCGCAACGGGATGTTCCATCGCTTCCGGCACGGATATAGGGCTTGTGCCTGCCAAAGGGGTTGCCCATAGTCGCGGCCGGTTGGCCGGCTGGCCAGGGATCGAAGAAGGACGGGCGACATCCGCATGGCGATACGCGACCGATTGGCAGCCCTTTTCCGCCCGGCCGGCCCGACAGGCGCCCGCCCCCCCGGTGCGGCACCCGCTGTCGCGCCTTCCCCGCTGGACGGGCTGGTCATCGCCGAACGGTTCCATACGGATGTCCCGGACCTGTCGGTACTGCATCTGGACCTGTCTGCCCAGCCGCTGCGCGACGGGGTGCCGCTGATCGTGTCCCTGCTGCGGCCGGGCAATGGCGACGTGCGGCAGGTCTTCGTCAAGGACTGGCGGCGGATGGACGAACCGTCGCGCCTGACCCTGCCCTTTCCCCCCTTCCGCCATGATGCCGGGGAATTGCTGCATCTGTTCGTGCATCAGCGGGCCGAGCCGCCTTGCATGGCGGATCTGGCCGCGGCCGGCGGGTCGCTGGGCCTGGATCGCCGCATGCCTATCCGCCTGCCTGCCGCGCCCCCGCCGCCGCCCGTGCGGGCCACCCCGCCGGACGCGCCGGACCTGCGCATCGTCTATGGCATCGACAATTTCTGGTGTGACCGGCACGGCGTGTTCGTGCAGGGCTGGGTCCATTGCAACGAGCATCGGGTTACCCGTGCCGCCATCATCGTGGGTGATGCCCGGTACGACATCCCCGCGCTGTCACGCCGCGCCGACCTGCTGAACTTCTATCCAGATCATGACCACGTCGCCGATGCCGGCTTCATGGCCTATCTGGAGGCGCGGCCCGGCCAGCCGGTGGAACTGGAGGTGCTGACCGATGCGGGCCGGGGCCGGTTGCGGCTTGACCTGCCACAGGCCGGCGTCCTGACCGGCCCGTGGACCGAGGGGCAGGTCGACAAGGTCAATGATTTCTTCCTGAACCTGCGCGGCTTCGTCGATGTCATCAATGAGCGTCATCTGACCGTGGCGGAAATCGGGGCCCGCGTCGTGGGGGATGCCAGCCACGGGCGCCGGCATTACTTCCCCGGCGCCCGCCGTTTCATCGGCATCGATATCCATGCCGCGCCCGGCGTCGATATCGTGGGCGACGCCCACCAACTCGACGCGCTGGTGGGGCGCGGCGGCATCGACGCCGTCTTCTCCTTCTCCGTCATCGAGCATCTGAGCCATCCCTGGCTGCTGGCGGCGGCCACCAACCGGGCACTGTCCATGGGCGGGCTGGTCTTCCATTCCGCCCCGCAGACCTATCCCATGCATGAACAGCCCAATGATTTCTGGCGCTTTTCCGATGAGGGGCTGAAGGTGCTGTTCGGACCGGAAACGGGGTTCGAGGTGCTGGCCGCCGGCATGGTCAACAAGATGGAAATCTATCCGGAGGACCGGCGCGGCCCCTTCGCGCTGATGCCGGTCAATCCCGGCTATGGCAATGCCTATATCCTGGCCCGCAAGGTTCGCGACCTGCCGGACGGTGCCGTGGCCTGGCCGGCAGAGGCGGGGCACAGCCATGACCGCGCCACGCTCTATCCCAACCGCGCGTCAGCCGGCGGGCAGGACGAGGCTCCGTAACGCCTTCTTGTCGATCTTGCCCGTGGCGCCCAGCGGCATGGCGTCGATGAAGCGCACATCGTCGGGGATCTGCCATTTCGACAGGCGGCCCTGGAAATGGTCCAGGAATTCGGCCGTTGTGGCCTGCGTGCCGGGCTTCAGTTGCACGACCAGCAGGGGCCGTTCGTCCCATTTGGGATCGGGCATGGCGATGGCGGCACAGAGGGCTGCCTTGGGATGGGACGAGGCGATGTTCTCGATCTCCAGCGAACTGATCCATTCGCCGCCCGACTTGATCACATCCTTGGCCCGGTCGGCGATGCGCATATAGCCATGAGGGTCGATATCGGCGATATCGCCCGTGTCGAACCAGCCATCCCCATCCAGCACCTGCCCGCCATCACCCTGCAGATAGGCGCTGGCCACGACGGGGCCGCGCACCAGCAGGCGCCCCATCTGCTGCCCGTCATGGGGCATAAGCCCCCCATCCGCGCCGCGCAGCGCCAGATCGATGCCCAGCGGCGGCCGTCCCTGGCGCAGGCGATAGGGCATCTGCTGTTCGAACGGCAGGCCGGCCAGTTCAGGCACCAGCTTGAAATGCGTGCCGATGGGCGAGGTTTCCGTCATGCCCCAGGCATGGCGGGCCGACACGCCGTAATCCTGCAACCGGCGCAGCACGGATTCCGGGCAGGCGGCGCCGCCGATGATGACGCGGCGCAGCGGTCCGAAATCGCCGCCATGACGTTCCAGATGCTGGACCATGGCCTGCCAGAGGGTGGGGACCGCCGCCGCGAAGGTCACCCCCTCCCCCCGGATCAGGTCCAGAAGGGAGGCCGGGTCCAGCCGCGATCCCGGCAGCACCAGCCTGGCCCCCACCGCCGCCGCCGACAGGGGGATGCCCCAGGCATTGGCATGGTACATGGGCACCAGCGGCAGGGCCACGTCGGCGATCGACAGGCCCATGACATCGGGTTGCAGGCTCATCCACAGATGGATCATGGTCGAACGGTGGGAATAAAGAACGCCCTTGGGATTGCCCGTCGTGCCGGACGTATAGCAAAGGGCCGCCGCCATGCGCTCATCGAACCGGCCCCACGGCACCCCGTCATCGTCGGTGGCAGCCAGCCATTCATCATAGGCGATGGCGTGCGGCAGCCGCGCGCGGTCGATATCGCCCGCCGCACATAACAGCACGACATGCGAGACGGTCGGGCAGTCGGGCAGCAGATCGGCCACCAGATCGGCGAAGACCGGATCGGCCAGGATCACCCGGTCGCCGGCATGGTTGATGATGAAGCGCAACTGGTCCCGGAACAGGCGTGGGTTCAGCGTGTGGCACACCGCCCCCATGCCCATGATGGCGAACCAGGATTCCAGATGCCGGTCGCTGTTCCAGGCCAGGGTGGCCACCCGGTCGCCCGGCGCCACGCCCAGCCCGCGCAAGGCCGCCGACAGGCAGCGCGCGCGGCGCCGGATGGTGGCATAGTCGCTGCGCGCCAGCGCCCCGTCGGCCGACGCCTCCACCCGGCGCGACACGACGGGCCGCCCGCCATCCCAGCGGGCGGCATGATCGATGATGCGGTCGACCGTCAGTCCCCATTCCTGCATCAGACCGAACATGGCGGCACTCCCTTTCCCTGCTGGTCCCATTACCGGTCCCCTTGTCATTTCATCATTCCCGTCCGGCCGCATCCTGGCGTCTGGACAGCGCGTCCTTATAGGTCTTATATTAGATATAAGAGTATCAATGAAGTGATAGTCACCCCTCCGAAGCCACGGGGCCGGGAACGACATCATGAGGGAAGGGAATGTCATGCGTTTGATCGAGACGGCGGGCGGGTTCGACCTGACCCTGGCGGGACGGACCATCCTGCGCCACCGGCAGGATGAGCCCTGCCTCTATGTCGGGCACGGCGACCCGCGGGTGGAGATGCATCACGGCCATTTCGACATCGAGGACCAGATCGTCGAACGGCTGGGCCTGCGCCATGCGAGCATCGATCGGCAGGACGGGGCGACCCGTATCGACCTGTCGCAGGCGGCGGGACTGGACCCGTTGGCCAGCCTGATCTTGACCGGTTCCGACAAGGGGGGCGCCATCCGGCTGGAGGCCCATGACCCCGCGCTGAACCGGCTGTGGCTGCGCGTGGTGGCGGAAAAGGCGGAGCATGTCTGGGGCGGGGGCGAGCAGCTTTCCTATTTCGACATGCGCGGCCGGCGTTTCCCCCTCTGGACATCGGAACCGGGTGTCGGGCGGGACAAATCCTCCTTCCTCACCTTCCAGGCGGACCAGCGCAGCAATTCCGGCGGCGACTATTACAAGACCAACTACCCCCAGCCGACATACTTGTCCTCCCGCCGCTATGCGCTGCATATCGACACCACGGCCTACAGCGCCTTCGACTTCCGCAAGGACGGGTTCCATGAACTGGAGGTCTGGGCCGCCCCGGCCACGGTCGAGCTTTGGGCGGATGACAGCTTCACCGGGCTGGTCACGGCCCTATCCGACCGGTTCGGCCGGCAGCCGCCGCTGCCCGACTGGGTGCTGAAGGGTGCGATCATCGGCCTGAAGGACGGGGATGAAAGCTTCACGCGGCTGGAAAAATATGCCGATGCCGGGGCGGCCCTGTCGGGCCTGTGGTGCGAGGATTGGGTGGGCCTGCGCATCACCAGCTTCGGCAACCGGCTGTTCTGGGACTGGAAATGGAACCAGGCGCGCTACAGCGACCTGGATGCGCGCATCGGGCAGCTTCACGCGCGCGGCATCCGCTTCCTGGGCTATGTGAACCCCTATCTCTGCGTCGATGGCAGTCTTTATCCCGAGGCGGCGGCCGCCGGCTATCTGGCGCTGAAGCGGGACAGTGACGAGGTCTATACCGTCGATTTCGGGGAATTCGACTGCGGTGTGGTGGATTTCACCAACCCCGCCGCGGCCGAATGGTTTGCCGACAAGGTCATCGGGCGGAACATGCTGGATTTCGGCCTGTCGGGCTGGATGGCCGATTTCGGCGAATATCTGCCGACCGATGTGCGCCTGCATGACGGCACCGACGGCATGCTGGCGCACAATGCCTGGCCCGTGCTGTGGGCGGAGGTGAATGCCCGGGCCCTGGCAAGCCGGGGCAAGACGGGGGAGGCCCTGTTCTTCATGCGGGCAGGCTATAGCGGCGTGCAGCGCCATTGCCCCCTGCTGTGGGCCGGCGACCAGTCGGTGGATTTCTCCCGCCATGACGGGATCGGCACCGTCATCACGGCGGCACTGTCGTCCGGCCTGCTGGGCAATGCCTACCATCACAGCGATATCGGCGGTTACACCAGCCTGTTCGGCAATGTCCGCACGCCGGAACTGCTGATGCGCTGGGCGGAAATGGCAGCCTTCACCCCCGTCATGCGCAGCCACGAGGGCAACCGCCCGCGGGAGAATGTGCAGATCGACGAGGATGCGCGGGTCCTGGCCCATTTCGCGTACATGACCCGCCTCTATGTCCATATGGCGCCCTATCTGCGCGCCCTGTCGGATGAGGCGGCGGCCACCGGCCTGCCCGTGCAGCGGCCGCTGTTCCTGCATTTCCCCGATGATCCGCGCACCTATACGCAGCAGGAAAGCTATCTTTATGGCGCCGACCTGCTGGTGGCGCCGGTCATCCAGCCGGGCGTGGACCGCTGGACCACCTGGCTGCCGGCCGGCACCGACTGGGTGGAGGTCTGGACCGGCGCCACGCACCAGGGCGGGCAGGATGTGACCGTGGCGGCCCCGCTGGGCCGGCCGCCGCTGTTCTTCCGCCGGGGCAGCGACTGGACGGCGCTGTTCCAGGGGATCACCACGGTCGCCAGCACGGTCTGACCCGGCAACCCCCCGCCCCGGCGCGCGCGCCGGGGCGATAGCGCAGCGGTGCCGGCCCCACTGGCGACCGGCATTCCCATCCCCTTCCCGGAAAAGGGCGAGCCCCCATGCGTTTCGGCCTTCATCGCACCTTGCTGCTGGCGCTCGTCATGCTGGCCGGCATCCTGAACTATACCGACCGGCAGATCATCGCCGTGCTGAAACCCATGCTGGAAGAACAGCTGGGGTGGAGCGACGCCGATTACGGTTTCCTGGTCGCCGCCTTCCAGTTCGCGGCGGCCGTGGCCTTCATCTTTGCGGGCTGGCTGATCGACCGGCTGGGCTGGCGCGTGGGCAATCCCGTCGCCGTCGGGTCCTGGAGCATGGCGGCCATCGTGCATGGCATGGCCACGACCATGCGGGAATTCACCGCCGTGCGCGTGGCGCTGGGCGCGACGGAGGCCCTGGGCACGCCGGCCGCCATCAAGACGGTGGCCGTCTGGTTCCAGGCCCGGGAACGGTCCCTGGCGCTGGGCTTCGTGAATGCCGCCGGCAATATCGGCGCCATCATCGCGCCGCTGGTCGTGCCCGTCATCGCGCTTGCCTATGGCTGGCGGGCCGCCTTCTACATCATGGGCGGGCTGGGGCTGGTCTGGGTCCTGGCCTGGTGGGCTTTGACCCGGAGCCCTTATTTCCAGAACCCGCCGCCGACGCAGGCCACAGCGGTGGAGGGGGCGCGGGTGCCGTGGCGCACCGTGCTGTCGGACCGGCGCACCTGGGCCTTCGCCGGGGCCAAGGTCTTCTCCGATCAGGTCTGGTGGTTCCTGCTGTTCTGGATGCCCGACCTGTTCATCCGGGTCTTCGGGCTGGACATGCGCGGCTTCGGCGTGCCGCTGGCCACCATCTATGCCATCGCGGCCATCGGCTCGCTGGCTGGCGGCTATTTCTCCGGCCACCTGCTGGCCCGCGGTGTGGGCCTGAACCGGGCGCGCAAGCTGACCCTGCTGGTCTGCGCGTTGCTGGTGCTGCCCGTGCCGCTGGTGCTGATGGTGGAGAATTACTGGCTGGCCGTGGCACTGCTGGGGCTGACCCTGGCCGCCCATCAGGGCTTCTCCGTCAACCTGTTCGCCACGGCGACCGACATCATCCCGCAGCGGCGCATCGCCACCGTCATTTCCATCGGCGCCCTGTGCGGCAACCTGGCCGGCATGTTCATCCTGCAGCTTGCCGGCTGGGTCCTGGCGGCGGGCGGCACCTATGCGCCCATGTTCGCGCTGGTGTCGGTATCCTACCTGTTGGCCCTGGGCTGGCTGCATCTTCTGCAACCGGTATTGCGGCCGGCGGACTGACCGGCCGCGATATTTCAGCCCCCGGACGGCATTTACCCCTTGTTCGTATTGAACGAACGATCAATAATGTCGTCCGACGTTTTCGGGGAAACCGGGGGGAGGAAGGCGGGATGCCTGCCAGCCAGCGCCAGGCTACAGGATATGACCGGCAACCGCCCGGCTGCTTGACCCGTGGCGGCGGGACGGGGATCATCGGTCGATGACCGGTTTCCTGATCCGCCGCCTGTTCCTGGCTTTCGGCGTCGTCCTGGGGGCGACGGTGGCGATCTTCCTGCTGGTCTATGCCATTCCCGGCGATCCGGTGACCGTGGCGCTGGGCCCCCGTGCCACGGCGGAAATGCGGGCCCATTACCGTGAACTGATGGGGCTGGACCAGCCGCTGGTCGTCCAGCTCTGGCATTTCCTGGGGCGGGTGGCGCGGGGTGACCTGGGCACCGACATCTGGAGCGGCCGGCCCGTGACCGCCATCCTGTGGGATGCGCTGCCCCATACGGTGGCGCTGGCCTGCGCCGGGCTGGGCACGGCCGTGCTGCTGGGTGTGGGGCTGGGCTGCCTGGGGGCGGCACGGCGCGGCAGCCTGACCGATCATGCCATCGGGGTGCTGAGCGTCAGCGTCATCGCCCTGCCCCCGTTCCTGGTGGCCATCTACAGCCTGTTGATCTTCGCGGTGACGCTGAACTGGTTCCCGGCCATCGGCGCGGGAGAGGCCGGGGACTGGGCCAGCCGCCTGCACGCGCTGGTGCTGCCGGCCTTTGCCGTGGGTCTTGGCTGGGTCGGCTATATCGCGCGCATCGTCCGTTCCTCCCTGATCGAGGTGATGCGCGAGAAGCATGTGGAAACGGCCCGCGCCTTCGGCCTGCCGCCCTGGCTGATCCTGTGGCGCTATGCGCTGCCGCTGGCGCTGGTGCCCGTCATCTCCATCATCGGGGTGGGTTTCGGGGCGCTGCTGTCGGGATCGGTCTTCGCAGAGATCATCTTCGCCCGGCCCGGCATCGGCCGCGTCGTCTATGACGCCGTGCTGGCCCGCAACTATCCCGTCGTCAGCGGCGCCATCGTGGTGACCGCCGCCCTCTATGCCCTTGCCATGCTGGTGACCGACCTGGTCACGGGCCTGCTGGATCACCGCACCCATGCCGCCCTCTGAACCGCCGCCAGCCCGGCCCCGACCCGCCACCGGCCAGCGCAGGATCGACAGGCCCGGCCTGTTCGGCCTGGTTGTCTGCATCCTGATCGCGCTGGTGGCGCTGACGGCCGACATGATCCGGCCGCACGACCCCGCCCGCATCGATGTCGCGCACAGGCTGGAAGGACCCAGTGCAACCCACTGGCTGGGCACCGACCATCTGGGCCGCGACACGGCCTCGCGCATCATCACGGGCACGCGCACGGCGATGGGCGTGGCGCTGCTGTCCATCGGCATCGCCGTCATCGCCGGCACGGCCCTGGGGCTGATGGCCGGCTATGGCCCGCGCTGGCTGGGCACAGGGCTGCTGCTGGTGCTGGATACCATCAGTTCGCTGCCCATGATCATGTTCGCGCTGGCCGTGCTGACCCTGCTGGGGCCGGGGCTGTGGACGCTGGTCGGCACCATCGCCTTCTTCACCGTGCCCGGCTATGCGCGGCTGGTGCGGTCCCAGACCATGGCCTTGCGCGACAGCCCCTTCATCCAGGCCGAACGGTCGATGGGGGCGGGGCCGCTGCGCATCCTGTTCGTGCATATGCTGCCCAATGTCATCGGCCCGTTGCTGGTGGTGATGACCATGGACATTCCCGTCGTGATCGGGCTGGAGGCCGGATTATCCTTCCTGGGCATCGGCATCCAGCCGCCGACGCCAAGCTGGGGGTCCATGCTGAACGACGGCTTCGTCTTCATCCGCAACACGCCGTTGCTGGTGCTGTTCTCCGGCCTGCCCATCATGGTCGCCACCCTGGCCTTCACCTTCCTGGGCGAAGCCTTGCGGGAACGGCTGGACCCTTCGGCACGGCGGATATGACATGACGCAACCCGTGCTGGAAATCAGCGGCCTCCATGTCTCCTACGCCACCGACCGGGGGCCCCTGCGCGTGCTGCGGGGCGTGGACCTGTGCGTGGGGCGGGGGGAGATCACGGGCATCGTGGGGGAAAGCGGCTGCGGCAAGTCCACGCTGATCGCCGCCATCCTGGGGCTGCTGGCCGGCAATGCCGGGGTGGAGGGCGGGTCCGTGCGGCTGGCCGGGCGGGAATTGCTGGACCTGCCCGAACCGGCCATGCGCGCCCTGCGCGGCGACGGGCTGGCCCTGGTGTCGCAGAACCCCATGGCCGCCTTCAACCCCGTGCTGACCATCGGCCGCCAGCTGACGGATTTCCAGTATCGGGCAGGGATTCCCGCAGCGCAGAAGCGGCAGCGCATCGTGGAGATGTTCGGCCGTGTCGGCATCGTCGATCCGGATCGCCGGCTTGCCGCCTATCCCGGACAATTGTCGGGCGGCATGCTGCAGCGGGTGGCCATCGCCGCCGCCCTGCTGACCCGGCCGGCGCTGCTGATCGCAGACGAGCCGACAACCGCGCTGGACGTGACGCTGGAGGCGCAGATCCTGCGCCTGCTGCGCCAGACGCGCGACGAGACCGGCACCAGCATCCTGTTCATCTCCCACCATCTGGGCGCCGTGGCGGGTCTGTGCGACCGGGTGATCGTGATGTATGCCGGCACGGTGGTGGAGGCGGGGCCCGTGGCGGAAATCTTCGCCCGGCCGCGCCATCCCTACACCCGCCGCCTGATCGCGGCCGATCCCGGGCATCTGGCCATCGCCGCCGCGGTCCCCGGGCGGGAGGGTATCCGCACCGACCTGCCCACCATTCCCGGCCGCGTGCCCGACCTGACCGATCCGCCGCGCGGCTGCGTCTTCGCCCCGCGCTGCCTGGAGGCTGAGGCGCACTGCCACACGCTGCCACCGCCGTCCGGCGCCGTGGGACCGGCGCATCGGGCCGCCTGCCACCGGATCATGCCATGACGGGCCTGCTGGAGATCAACGAACTGTGCGTGCGCGTGCAGCCCCCCGGTGCCTTGTGGCAGCGGCTGCGCGGCCGGAGCCCGCAGCCGCTGGAAATCCTGTGCGGCGTGTCGCTGGGCCTGGCCAAGGGGGAGACGCTGGCCCTGGTGGGGGAAAGCGGATCGGGCAAGACCACGCTGGCCCGCGCCATCATGGGCCTGCAACCCTTCAGCGCCGGGACCATCCGGTTCCAGGACGCCATCCTGACGGGGCGGGAGCGGCGCTGGCACCGGTTACGGCGGCGTGCCGCCCTGATGTTCCAGGACCCTGTCGCCTCGCTCAGCCCGCGGCTGACCGTGGGTTATCTGGTGACGGAACCGCTGGCCATCCATGGCCGCCCCCTGCCTGACCGCCGGGCGGCGGCGGCACGGCTGCTGTCCATGGTGGGCCTGTCGCCCGACATGGCCGGGCGCTATCCGCGCGAACTGTCCGGGGGGCAGGCCCGCCGTGTCACCGTGGCGCGGGCGCTGGCCATGGAACCGGCCCTGGTCATCGCCGACGAGCCCACGGCCGGCCTGGACGTATCGGTACAGGCGGAAATCCTGAACCTGATGACCGGCCTGCAGCGCGACCTGGATGTCGCCTATCTGCTGATCACCCATAATCTGGCCGTGGTCCGCCATGTCAGCCACCGCATGGCGGTGCTGTATCTGGGCCATCTGGTGGAAACGGGGCCGACCCGCGCCGTGCTGGAACGGCCCCGCCATCCCTATACCCGCGCGCTGCTGGCGTCGGAACCCGCGATCGACCCCGCGCGGCGCCCCGACGGCCCCGTCCTGGGCGGGGAGGTGCCAAGCCTTTACGACCGGCCGCGCGGCTGCGCCTTCCATACGCGCTGCCCCGCGGCCAGTGACCTGTGCCGGTCCGTGCCGCCCCAGGATCGCACGCTGGGCAACGGCCACCGCGTCGCCTGCCACCACCCGCTGGACTGATACCCACGGTCGAAATATTTGACCGTGGGTACCGGCGGCAACTGCCGCCGCGCGCCATGTGGCGCGTAGCCAAGCAACTGTTTTCATGCGGCGTAAGTTCTCTGATCGCGGATGATGGCATTGGCGAGGACGACGATCTTTCGCATGATGGCAACGAGGGCAACCTTTGGCTTCTTTCCAGCGGCGATGAGTTTTTTATAGAAGGCGGCCAAGGGTGGATTTCGCCGACTGGCGACGACGGCAGCCATGTAAAGGACGGTTCGGACAACGGGCCTTCCACCGTAGATGCTGCGCGGGCCATCGCGTTTGCCGCTCTGGTTATCCATCGGGGCAACGCCGGCCAGGGCGGCGACCTGATGTCGTGTCAGTGTGCCCAACTCCGGCATATGGGCCAGCAGGGTGGCCGCCAGCACCGGCCCGACAGCAGGAATGGACTGGAGCAGGTTGTCGTTGACCTTCAAGGTTTTGGATGCCGCGATCTGCTCGGCAATGCGCTTGTCGAGGCGCAGGATCAGCAGGGCGATGGCATCCAGGCGCCGCTTGGCCAAGCGGCGCAGTTCCGGATCCGCCAGGGTCTGGGCCTGGTTCCTGACCATGGTCTGCTCGTCGAGCAACTGGCGCCGGTAGGTGGCCAGTTCCGCCAGGACCTCCCGTTCCGGATCGGGTTGGTAGGCGGCTCCGGGGATCGCCTGGGCATAGGCGGCGATCATCCGGGCATCCAGCCGGTCATTCTTGGCCCAGCGTCCATGCGCCCTGGCAAAATGCCGGACCTTGCGAGGATCGACGAGGCGGACGGGAATGCCGGCTTTCGATAAAGCCTCCATGACCGGCCGCTCATAGCCACCACTGGCTTCCAGGACGACCTGCACGGCGCGCTTGCCACACCGTCGCCGAAGGAGACTGTAACCAGCCTCGGCATTCTCGACTTGGAAAGCCTCTCCTGTCTCGGCATCCAACCCGTCCAGACGGGCCTTGCTGACGTCCAGGGCGATGATAGAGTCCTGTTGTGCCATCTTCATACTCCCTGCCTTGCACGTACGGGGCTGCAACCCCAAGCAACTGTTCGGGTCAATGAAGGGGCCGACCGGAGAACCATGCTTGGCTACGGTGTATGATCTACCTTTCCACGGAGCGGTCTTCCGGACGGATCGCCGGCCGGGGCATGCCCCGGCCGGCGATCACACATCTTACTGACATTTCGAAAACACAAGCCAACGGATGTGGGCGCCAGCGCTTGAGGTGCCGAAAGCCTTGACCATCGGTCAAGATTTTCGGCCACTGGTATGGTACCGGCGGCGACTGCCGACGCGCGCCATGTGGCGCGCGCCCCAACCGATCAGGAGAACGTCACCTGCCGGCCATTGCGCAGCACGGGGATGGCGTTGCGGCGCAACTGGCGCGTGCCGGGGTTCAGGATCACTTCCGGGCTGTACTGGGCCAGATAGACGCGGCGCATCCGGTCGGTGCGGTTGGCCCCCGTGGCGTGCAGCAGCAGGGAGGAGAAGGCGACCACGCTGCCGGCCGGCACCTCCACCACCACGCCTTCCTCGTCACCGGACCAGCCGACCAGGTCGTTGGTGCCGGGCTGGCGGATATGGGGAACGATGCCGTCGCGCGTGGCGGGCACCTGGCTGAAGGGCAGCACGCGGACGGTGCCGTTCTCGATGGTGGTGTCGTCCAGCGTACACCAGCAGGTCAGATAGGGCTTGTGGTCCGGCGGTCCGCCATTGCCCACGACATAGCCGCTATCCTGGTGCCAGGAAAAGGACATGCCGCCGCCCGCACCCTTCACGACATACTGGTCATAGAAGAAATAGGCGTCGTCGCCCAGGGTGGCGCGGCAGATGTCGGCCATCACCTCGGAAAACAGCATCTCGCGCAGTTCGGGCTGCACGCGCTGGCATTCGCCGGCGAAATAGCGGTTGCCGCGATGGGTGATGCCGTCCACATCCACGCCCAGCGCATCCAGGCGCGCATCCTCGCGTTCCACCATGCGGCCGCACTGGGCCCGCAGGATGTCCAGAAGCTCGCCTTCCAGCACCCGCTCGAACACGGCATAGCCTTCACGCTGGAACTGCTCGCGCTGCTGTTCGTACTTCATCTTTTCCTCCCGCTTATGGTTTGGCCCCAATCGGTTTGATGCCGGGGACCATTCTGCGGCGGCGCGGGCCATCGCATCCAATCGAATTGCATCAGCACTTCATTCGTGAATACTATGAACCCATGCGCATGCGACAGATCGAAGCCTTCCGGGCCGTGATGATGAGCGGCGGCGTCACCGCCGCGGCTTCCCTGCTGAACATCTCCCAGCCATCGGTCAGCCGGCTGATCGCCGACCTGGAACATTCGGTGGGCTTCCCGCTGTTCGAGCGGCGGGGCGGCCGGGTGCATCCCACGGCCCAGGCCGAGACCTTGTTCGAGGCCGTGCAGCGCTCCTTCACCGGGCTGGACCTGCTGGCCCAGGCCGCGCGGCGCATCAGGGCCCATCCCGTGGGGACGGTGCGCATCGCCTGCCTGGCCAATATCGCCATCTCGCTGCTGCCGCCCGTCCTGCACGCCTTCCGCCGGCAGCATCCGGACGTCAAGGTGACGGTGGAGGCGGTGGGTCAGCACGCGATCGAGGATCGGGTCTTCCTGGGGCAGGCCGATCTGGGCATCGGCGTCGCCGCCCCCCCGCGGGAGGGGGTCCGCGCCGACCTGCTGGTACGGGCCGATTATGTCTGCGCCCTGCCGGCGGGGCACCGGCTGGCGGACCGGTCCGCCATCGCCATCGCCGATCTGGCGGGAGAGGCCTTCGTGGGGCCCATGCACGAGGCCGATGCCCTGTGGAACGGCATCGACGCCGCCCTGGCGGCGGCGGGGGTGAATGTGGAACGCCATGTCGAATGCCAGCAATCCCTGCCCATGTACGCCTTTGTGGAGGCCGGGCTGGGCCTGGCCATCGTGGAACCGTTCACGGCCCGGCTCTATCGCCGGCTGGGGCTGCCCGTGCGGCCCGTGACGCCGGCCATCGGCTTCGATTTCACGCTGATGGAACCCGATATCGGCCCCACCCCGCCGCCCGTCGCTTGGCTGCGCGCAGCCGTGCGGCAGGAGGCGCTGGACTGCCTGCGCGGGTCATGAGCGGCGCGCATCGGCCCTTGCGCGGACGGGACCTAGACAGGAACGGCGCATTGATGGTCCGCTGATGCGCCCATGCCTCATACCGTTTCCCCTCCCCTGTCCCCGCCCGCCAGGATGCCGCCCATGCCCCGCCTTCTCGTCCTGCAATCCATCTGGGGCCTGGATCAGTGCCCCGGCTTCGATGTCTGGAACGACCTGGAAACGGCCCTGCAGGCCGTCATCGACGCCGGGTTCGACGGGGCCGGCACCAATCTGGTACGCAAGGAGCGCACGGCCGTCACCGCCCGCTTCATGAATGAACGCGGCCTTGCCTGGGAGGCACAGGTGCTGGCCGGCAGCGCCGACGAACTGGCCCGTTATGCCGACGAGGCGGCCCGCCTGGGGGCCCATCACCTGAACGTGCAGGTCCGGGGGCCGCTGGACCGGGTGGCCGACGCGGTGCGGCTGATGGAGGGGATGGAGGTCGTGCGCCGGGCCGCCGGGCTTCCCGTCTTCTACGAGACGCACCGGGCGCGGCTGAGCCAGGACCTGCCCTTCTTCCTGCGCCTGCTGGACGCGCTGCCCGACCTGCCGCTGACGGCGGACCTTTGCCACTATGTCGTGGCCGGGGAATGGGACCTGCCCATCGACGCGGCAAAGCACGCCGCCATCGACCGGGTGCTGCGCCGGGCGCACGCCTTCCATGGGCGTGTCGCCACGGCCCATCAGGTCCAGGCCCCCATCGGCGGCCATCACCAGCCCTGGCTGGACCTGTTCGCGGGCTGGTGGCGGCGCGGGTTCGACCATTGGCGGGCACGGGCCGCGGCCGGCGACACGCTGAGCTTCATGGTCGAGCTGGGGCCACCGCCCTATGCCGTCGTCGACAGCCAGGGCCGGGAGCTGACCGATCGCTGGCAGGAGGCGCAGCGGCTGAAGGATCTGGTGCGGGGCCTCTGGCAACAGGCATAAGCAGATTTTCCGAACGCCGCCCACAGATGGGCGGGCTCGGAAAATCTGCAAACCATGGAGTTGGCAGGTTCCTCCAGACCGGGCCATGTGTGGCCCGATCTGGAGGAACCTGCTTAGGCCGTCCCGGCCCTAGCCCAGCCGGTGGATGCGCACGCCGTCGCCCAGCGCTTCCAGCCCGGCATCGACCACATAATGGTGATGGGTGAACAGCACCACCTGCGTCACCCCGCCCAGTTCGGCCAGCGCCAGCAGGCCGGCGCGGGTGCGGCGCTCGTCGGACGTGATGAACAGGTCGTCGGCAATGAAGGGCAGCGGGGTGGCGCGGGCGACATGCGCCTCCACGGCCGCGATGCGCAGGGCCAGGAACAACTGGTCGCGCAGCCCTTCGCTCATATCCTCCACCTGCGCGTCGGCGCCATCCCGGCGCACGCCGACCAGCACGGGATGGTCGGCATCGCCGTAATCCACCTTCAGCCGCGTGACGGGGTTGCCGCCGCCGACCGCCATGGCAGCCAGGATGGTCCCCGCCCGCCGCAGCAAGGGATGCTCGTTGCGGTCGCGATACCGCTCCACGGCCTGGGTCAGCAGCAGGGCCGCGGCGCGCAGCCGCAGCCAGCGGCCGGCCAGTTCGGCAGCCCGCGCCGCGGCATCGGCCGCGTCCTGGGCCGCCCCGCCGATGCCGGCGCGGCCGCGCATCTCGTCCAGCCCGCGTTCGGCATCGCGCAGCCGGGCCGACATGTCGGCCAGTTCACCCTGCAGGCGCTCGATCTCCGCCGTGCGGGCGGCAGCGTCGGCGGCCAGGGCATCGGGGTCGGCGGCATCGGCCTCCACGCGCAACTGCTCCGGGTCATGGCCATCGCCGGCCTGGGCCAGTTCGGTCCTCAGGGCAGCCCCCTGCGCCACCAGCGCCCGCCGCCGGGCAGCCGCTGCCACCAGGGCCGGCACGTCGGCCCCCTCCGCCAGCCGGTAAAGGCAGCGCAGATCGGCCAGCGCCTCACCCGCCCGCCTTTCGGCCAGCAGCGCCGCCTCCAGCGCCTCGGCGGCGCGGGCCTGACGCTCGGCCAGCAGGTCGCGCCGGGCCGCCTGTTCCCGCGCCGCGGCCAGCGCCGCGAACAGCGCGCGGGGCACGGCATCGGCCGCGACATCCAGGTCCAGGCCGGGCGAAAAGGCCGCCGCCGCCGCCGCCAGCGCCGCCCCTTCCGCCCCATGGCCCCCGATATCGCGCTCCAGTGCCGCGATACGGTGATCCAGATCGGCCAGATGGCGCAGTTCGCTGCCGATATCCTCCCAGCCGCGCAGGGCGGCCTCCGCCTCCGCCGGGCCGGCATCGGCGGGCAGGCCGATGGCGTCCATGTCGGCCGACCATGCTTGCCGCCAGGCGTCGATCGCCGCCTCGGCCTGGGTGCTTTCCGCCCGCGCCGCCTCCAGCGCATCGCGGGCGCGCTGCCGTTCCTGTGCCACGCGGGTTGCGGCCTCCAGCGCCTGCCGCGCCGTGGCCACCGCCGCTTCCGCCTCCCCGCGCAGCCGGGCCAGCGGCTGGTCGCCGGGTATGGCGACACCGCACAGGGCCAGCGCCTGCCGCAATTCATCCATGCATTGCCCGGCCTGCGCGGCCAGGGCGGCCAGCGTCTCGCGCTGCTCCGCCTGCTGGGCATGGGCGGCAATGACCGCATCGGCCTGGGTCAGGAAGGCCGCCATCTCTGCCGGGGCGCCGGGCCGGCCGACGCCCGCCGGGCCCCACAGGGCCTGCCAGCGCGCCGCCATCTCCGTGCCCTGGGCCTCCAGCGCCGCCTGCTCGCGCGCCAGGGCGGCCTCACGCTCCATCAGGGCGGCCAGGTCGCTCTCGGCCCGGATATAGCTGGCCACGCGGGCGGCCTCGCGTTCCCGCAGGTCGACCAGCCGGTCGGCCCCGTGCAGCGCCTGCTCGAAGCCGGGCACGGCATCGGCCGGGGCGGTGGTGGGCCCGTCCAGATGCGGCCGCAGGCCCGCCCACAGCCGGTCGCGATGGCGGCGGGCATCGGCGATGGCGGCCGGCGTCGGCACCTCCCCGCCCTCGGCCAGTTCGCGCAAGGACCGGCGCAGGCGCTGCCCCTCCTCCGCGATGGCGCGGGCGTCCGCCTCCAGCCGCTGGCGGCGGTTCTCCAAGGCGGTCTCCTGCTGGCGCTGGGTCTCCACGGCATCCATGGCGGGCAGGGGCAGCGCTGCCAATTGTGCGGCCGTGCCCTGGAAACGGCCCAGCCGCGACAGCATCCGGGCGATGCGCGCCTCCCCCTCGGCCAGGGCGCGTTCGGCCCGGTCCAGATGCAGTTCCACGGCCCCCGGCCGCTGGGCGGCGGCCAGTGCCGCCTCGGCGCGGGCCAGATCGCGGGGGTCCGGGGCGTCGGGCACGGGCTGGCGGTCGGCCTGGCGCGCGGCCGTCGCCGCCGCGTCCGCCCGGCGGTGCGCATCGGCCAGGGCCTGGTCCAGCCTTGCATGGGCGCGGATATGGTCGCGGATGCGCGCCACCAGCCGCCGGTCGGGCTGGCGTTGCGACAGCCGGGCCGCATCGTCGGTATCCAGCCCGATATCGCGGGCCGCCTGTTCCAGCCGGGCGGCCGTGATGTCGCGCTCCTGCCGGCGGCGCGGCAGGTCGGCCCGCGCCTTGGCGATCTCCCCCTGCCGCTGGTACAACGCCTCGATCCGGGCTGCCAGGGACAGCAGGGCCGGCACCTCCCCGGCCCGCTCCAGGGCCTCGGTGGCGGCCCCCGCCTCCTCCCGTGCCCGCTCGGCCTGCCGGCTGGCCGTCATCAGGTGGGTTTCCGCCCGGCGCCACTGGTCGGCCAGATCATCGGGCAGGTCCGGCCCCTCCCCCTCGGCAGCCAGCAGGCGGGCCTGTTCGTCCAGCCGGGCCAGCAGCGGACGGACGCGGCGCTGCCGCTCCAGCCGGCTGCGGGTCCGCTGCGCCTCGGCCAGGGCGGCGCGGATGGCCGCCAGTTGCGCCTGCGCCGTGGTGACGGCGCCCTCCGCCGCCTCCCACGCCTCGGCCTTCGTGGCCTCGCTGCGCATGCGGGCCGCGGCGGCGGCCTGGGCGTCGATGGCCTGCCACAGGGGTTTGCCGGCCTGCCGCCGGTGGGGACTGCCGATCTCGTCGGCATCGCGGGCCAGACGGGACAGGCGGTCATTCAGATCCGACAGGCCGCTGCCGGCCTGGAACAGGGTGCGGGCCAGATCGCCGCCGGCCTGCAGCATGGCCTCGCCCCCGGCCCGCAGCCTTTCATGATCCAGGCCGAACAGCCGCTCGAACGCCGCGCGGTCGATGCCGCCCAGCAATGGGGCCAGCACGGTGTCGGGCAGCGCCACGCCGTCGCCGTCCAGCAGCGTGGCCGTGCGGCCCTTGCGGCGCTTCACCTCCAGCACGCGGCCATCGGGCAGGCGCAGGGCGGCACCGATGCGCAGCGCGCTGTTGCCGTGGCGGAACCCCAGGCGCGACCGCTCCGGCACGCCGAACAGCAGGTCGCAGATGGCCTGCAGGGTCGTGGATTTGCCGGCCTCGTTATGGCCATGGACGATATGCAGCCGGGCTTTCCCATCCGAAAGGTCCAGGCTCGTCCCCTCGAAATGGCCGTAGCGTTCCAGATCCAGCCGGTCGATACGCATCAGGTCCGCTCCGCCAGCCGGTCCAGCAGCAGGGCCTCGGCATCGTCCAGCAGGGCGGCCAGCGCGCCTTCCCCCTCCAGCCCCAGCGCCTCGACCGCGCGGTCGGGCAGGCGCGCCCGCAACTGGCCGATATCCTCCATCAGCGGGGCCAGCGCCTGCGGGTCGTCCTTCAGCACCCGCAGGCTGTCGGCCAGTTCCGACAGGGCGTCGCCCGGCAGGGCGGGGCCTTCGGCCATGTCGCGGGTCCGGGTGGCGACCTTCTCGATCCAGATGTCACCGCCGGCCCGCGCCGCCGCCAGTTCCATTTCCGCCGCCAGCCGGGCCGGATCGCCCTTCAGCCGGCGGTGCTGGGGCGTGGCGCCCGACAGGACCAGCCGCACGGCCAGGGTGCGGTCCCCCGCCTCCTGCACGGCCCGCGTCAGCGCGCCGGCCACGCGGTCGGCCAGGTCCAGGTCATCCCCACACCCCGTCAGGTCCACCTCCACCCGCGCCCAGCGCACATCATCCAGCACCACGTGCGCCACGTCCGCGATGCGGCCCGCGGCACAGGTGACCAGCGTGGCGCCCTTGGGTCCCGCCTCGTTGGCGTGCCGGCCCTGCAGGTTGCCGGGAAAGACGATCCAGGGGTCGCGGTCCAGCACGGCACGCTCATGCACATGGCCCAACGCCCAGTAATCATACCCCCTGGCCTTCAGGTCGGCCGGTGTGCAGGGGGCATAGCGTGCATGCGGCGGCCGGCCTTCCAGCGCCGTATGCAGCACGCCGATATTCAGCCAGCCCGCCACCGGTGGCGGATAGGACAGCGCCAGATTGTCGGTGACATCGCGGGTGTGGAAGCTGCGGCCATGCAGCGCCACGCCCAGATCCTCCCGCCGGAAGGTTTCCGGCCGCCGGTGATCGAAGACATGCACGTTCGGCGGCAGGGCCAGCCGCCGCGTCATCGTGCTTTCCGCATCATGATTGCCGCGCAGCAGGTAGACCTGGATGCCGGCCCTTTCCAGCCGGGCCATCTGGGCCGCGAAGAACAGGCCCGTCATGAAGTCGCGCCAGTCGCCATCGTAAAGGTCGCCGGCAATGACCAGGAAGGCCACCTGCTCTCCGATCGCGGTATCGACCAGCCGCACCAACGCGCGGCGCGTGGCCCCCACCAGCTTTTCCGCCCGCTCTCCGGCGCGGGCGGCAAGGCCAAGCAGCGGGCTGTCCAGATGGATGTCGGCGGCGTGCAGAAAGCGCATGGGGCGGGCAGTCACCTGTAAGGGCGGGGCGGGGCGAACCGGTATGGCGGCGACGGCCGCCGCACGCCACCTGGCGCATAGCCGAGCCCACAGTAGCCCCGAGCCCACGGACGGGGGCGCTGGCGATTGCAGCCCGGTGATCGGTGGCGATCACCGGGAAACGGTATTACCCGTTCTGCACCCGCCCGTGCAATGGGCTTCGGCTTCGGCCCTGGGCCCGCACCTATCCCTCCCGCACCTGCGCCACGAAGCGCGTGACCTCCTGATCGGCGGCCCCGGCGCTGTCGCGGACCTTGCTGGCATTGTCCAGCGCCGTGGCGGCGGCTTCCGTCACGGCCAGCACCTTGTCGGCGATGCCCTGGATGGCGCGCGAGGCGTCGTCCGTGCCGCCGGCCGCCTCGTTCACGTTGCGGGCGATCTCCTGCGTGGCGGCGGTCTGCTGTTCCACGGCGCCGGCGATGGCGGTCGCCGTTTCGTTGATGGTGCGGATGGTGGCGATGATGCCGTTCATGGCGCGGGCGGCATCGCCCGAACTGCCGCGGATGGACCCGACAAGCTCGGCGATCTCGTCGGTGGCCTTGGCGGTCTGGGTCGCCAGGTTCTTCACCTCTGCCGCCACGATGGCGAACCCCTTGCCCGCCGCCCCGGCGCGGGCCGCCTCGATCGTGGCGTTCAGGGCCAGCAGGTTGGTCTGGCTGGCAATGTCGCTGATCAGGCCGACCACGTCGCCGATGCGCTCGGCGCTGCGGGTCAGGGCATCGACCGTGGTGCTGGCCCCGCCCGCCTCCTCTTCGGCACGCGCGGCGATGGTGGCCGACATCTGGACCTGGGTGCCGATCTCCGTGATGGACGCGCGCAACTGTTCGGCCGCCGACGCCACCGTCTGCACGTTGGACGCCGCCTCCGTCACGGCAGAAGCGCCGATCGAGGCGCTCTGCTGGGTGTCGGCGCAATCGGCCGACATCTGCCGGGCCTGATCGACCATGCGCTCGGCATTGCCGGCCACGGCGCGCAGCAGGGCGCCCACCTCCCGCTCGAACCGGTCGGCCAGTGCCAGACGGTCGGCCCGCAGCTTGGCCTCCGTCTCCGCCTCCTTGCGCGCAGCCTCGGCGCGCAGCCGCTCCGCCGCCGCCAGCCCGTCGCGGAAGGCGGCCACCGCCTCGGCCATGTGCCCGATCTCGTCGGCGCGGTCGGCCCCGGGAATGGCACTCGCCAGGTCGCCGCGCCGCACGCCGGCCATGGCGGCGGTCAGCGACAGAATGGGCCGGGCCAGGCTGTTGCCCAGCCAGGCGAACAGGCCGGCGGCCATGGCGATCAGCACCAGGCTGATGGTGGCCAGCGTGCCCACGCTGCGCAGCAGCGCCTCCTGGATGACGGCGGTCGGCACGCTGGTGACCAGCATCCATTGTTCCTGCACGCCGCGAAAGGTGATCGGCGTGGCGAAGACCAGCCGCTCCTGCCCGTCCAGCATCAGCGTGTCATGGGTGGGGCGGCCGTTGCGGCGGGCCTGCGCCACCAGATCGGCCAGCCCCTTATCGTCCAGCGGCCTGTTCAGGCGGGCACCGTCGGGATGCACGACCCAATGGCCATTCTGTGCCAGCAGCCGGACATCGCCCCGCTCCAGCGGCCGAAAGGCGGCGAATTGCTGCTGAAGCGCGGTCAGCGCCATGTCGGTGGTGGTGATGCCCACGGGCCGGCCGTCACGGCGGATGGGCGTGCTGACGGTGACCAGCAGCACCTCCTTGCCCTCGATCGGATAGAGATAGGGCACGGTCAGCATGGTGCGGTTGGCAGCCAGCGGGTCCAGGTACCATTCCTTGATCCCGGCCTCCACCGTCATGACCAGCGACTCCGTGCCGATCGTGCCGTCGGCCCCCCGGAAGAAGTAAGGCACGAAGCGCCCCGCGGCATCCGCCCCCGGCACGCCGATGCCCGTGCTGTCATCGCCATTGAAGCTGTTCGGCTCGAACGCCGTGGTCACGCCGATGATGTCGGGATTGGCTGCCACGGCCGCGGCGACCTGCGCGGACAGCATCGCGCGGGAGAAACCCTCGTACCGCAGGCCGCCTTCCACCTGGGCATTCACGATATGGGCGTTGTCGACAGCCTTGGCGATCAGGTCCGCAGCGATCAGCGCGAAGCCTGTCGTGGATTCCGCCATGGCCTGGCGGACCTGCTCGCCGGCGGTGCGGTGGGACTGCACGGCCGCACCGATGGTCAGTGCCAGGCCCAGACCCAGGCAAAGCCCGATCCCCGACAGGACCAGGCGTGTCTTCAAGGAGGAGCGCAGCGACAGGATCATAGGCATTCCCCTTAAAATCCGGTGGGAAACGTGACTGCATCCATGTGCTTTGCGGCCGGCGGGGAATGGTGGGCATGCCGCCGGCTCACCCGTCATCTTGCGGGCAGGATCACGAAAAATACCACCTTCGATCGTATGTCCCGGTCCCTGTCGGCTACCGGCCGCTGGCGCTTTTATCCGTGCCGTCACCATTGTGCCACATGTCCGTTTCCGGCATGGCGGGAATGGGGGATCGCCGCTTGCGCCCTTTTCACAGCCGCGATAAGGGAGGGCCATCGATGGTTCCTCGAAAGGGGTGAAAAGGGAACGTGGTGGGACGCCCGCAAGGGTGTCGATGCCACGGCTGCCCCCGCAACTGTAAGCGGCGAGAAATGCCCGTCATGGCCACTGGGAAACTGGGAAGGCCGGGCAGCTCCGCGACCCGCAAGCCAGGAGACCTGCCATCGGCAATGCGTCGCGCGGCCATTGGGCGGGGTGCCCCGATGGGACGGTTCACCGTTTCGCGCTGGCGCTTCGGAAGGAGTGCGCGGGTGAACCAGGGGAAGAAGGGGCCGGACGGCCCCGGCACCGGGACATGCATTCGACAAGCGGCCAGCCGTTCCGGTCAGGAACAGCCGCGCCCGGCGCACGCCATCCGAATTCGTCGATGAACGGAACGGAGTGGTGCGAAGTGTCTGCCAATAACCTTTTCCGCCGTGCGCTGCTGTGCGCCGGCGCCACCTTGTGCGTGCCCGCCGCCCTGGCGCAACAGGGCGAGCCCGTGCAGGTGGCCGAGATCATCGTGTCGGCCAACCGCGTGCCCACCGCCCAGGACCGGGTAGGCAGCACGGTCGATATCGTGGATGCCGCCGAGATCGAGCGGCGCCAGCAGGTCCAGGTGCTGGACATGCTGAAGCGCGTGCCCGGCGTCTCCATTTCCCGTTCGGGCGGCTTCGGCAGCACCTCCACCCTGCGGCTGCGCGGGTCGGAAGCCGGCATGGTCAAGGTGCTGGTCGATGGCGTGGAGGTGAACGACACCTCCACCACCGGCGGCGAGTTCGACTTCGCCAGCCTGTCGACGGTCGATATCGACCGGATCGAGGTGCTGAAGGGCCCGCAGAGCGCGCTTTATGGCAATGACGCCATGGCCGGCGTGATCAACATCATCACGCGCCAGGGCACCGGCGCCCCGACGCTGCGCGCCACGCTGGAAGGCGGCGCCTTCGGCACCTTCCGCCAGCAGGCGTCGCTGACGGGCGCGCAACAGGATGTCTCATACGCCCTGACGGCCAGCAACTACCACACCGACGGTTTTTCCCGCACCTTCGTGGGCAACGAGAAGGATGGCAGCGACGCGCGGTCGGTGTCGGGCCGCGTCGGCTATCAGGCGTCGGAGACGCTGCGCTTCGACCTGAATGCCGGCTGGTCCTGGCTGGACAGCGAGTATGATCCGTTCGCCGCCGACGGCGACGCGGCCTTGGAGAAGGAGGACTGGCACGTCCGCGCGGCCGCCAATCTGACCCTGCTGGGCGGCGCGTTCGAGAACAGCCTGGCCGCCTCCTATGCCAGCACGGACCGCGATTTCGACGAGCCGACGGGCTGGTACCGCTTCTCCCAGTATGACAGCCGGCGCAAGGCGCTGGATTATCAGGGCAATCTGCGCCTGCGCGACCGCGATGTCGCCACCATCGGCCTGTCGGTCGATGAGGAAAGCGCCAAGATCGTCAATACGACGGCCACGGCCACCACGACCGACATCGACGACAAGGTTGTGACCAAGTCCGCCTTCGCCCAGTATCTGGCCGCGGTGACCGATGATCTGACCCTGACCCTGGGCGGCCGCATCGACGACCATGAGCAGTTCGGCACCGAGGCCACCTGGCGCATCACGGGCGCCTATCAGGTGCCGGCCACGGGCACGGTGCTGCGCGCCTCCTACGGCACGGCCAACAAAGCGCCCTCGCTCTACCAGCTCTATGCCCCCTGGTACGGCAATGCCAGCCTGCAGGCCGAGGATGGCAAGGGCGTCGATGTCGGGTTCGAGCAGAAGCTGCTGGACGGGCGCCTGTCGTTCGGGGCCAGCCTGTTCCGCAACACCTATGACAACATGATCGGCTTCACCAGCGCCTATGTGAACGTGGCCAGCGCCCGGACCAAGGGCGTGGAGGTGAGCTTCCAGGCGCGCCCCGTGGAAGCCGTGCTGATCCAGGCCAACTACACCTATCTGGACGCCAAGGACCGGCTGACGGGCCGCGACCTGCCGCGCCGGCCGCAGGACAGCTTCAACGCCAGCATCGACTGGACACTGGTGGACGGGATCGATCTGGGGGCGGCTCTGCGCTATGCCGGCAAGCAGCGTGACACCGCCGCGGCCACCTCCCCCATCCTGGCCGGTTCCACCGTGGTGGATGCCACGGCCCGCTGGCGGGTGTCCGACCGGTTCAGCCTGTTCGGCCGCGTGGAAAACCTGCTGGACAAGGACTATCAGGAGGTCCGGTCCTACCGTGCGCCGGGCCGGTCGGCCTATGGCGGCGTGACGGTGACCTTCTGATGCGGCCCGGCACCGCCCCCGTCCGGTCCCTGCCCGCCGCCGCTGCCGGCGCCTGGGATGGCACAGGGGTGGTGCCATGACGCGGCTGGCCGCCCTCGATATCCATATGCGGCGGGGTGGCCGGCCGGTGCTGACGGGTGCCGGCCTGTCCGTGACGGGCGGGGAATGCGTGGGCCTGATCGGCCCCAACGGGGCGGGCAAGTCCACGCTGCTGTCCATCATGGCGGGGCTTGCCACACCCGATGGCGGGTCCGTCCTGATGGACGACCAGCCGCTGGGCTCCTGGACACGGGCGCAGCGGGCCCGGCGGCTGGGCTTCCTGGAACAGGGCGCCGATTGCCACTGGCCGCTGAGCGTGGAGCGCGTGGTCACGCTGGGGCGCCTGCCCCATGCCAATGGCTGGGCCGGCCCGTGGAGCGGGGAGACGGCGGCTGACAGGGCGGCCATCGCCCGCGCCATGGAACGGTGCGACGTCACAGCGCTGTCCGGCCGCAACGTGCTGAAACTGTCGGGCGGGGAACGGGCCAGGGTCATGCTGGCCCGCGTCCTGGCGGGGGAACCCGACATCCTGCTGGCCGACGAGCCGGCGGCCGGGCTGGACCCCTATCACCAGCTTCAGGTCATGGAATTGCTGGCCGCGCTGGCACGCGGCGGCATGGCCGTCATCGTCGTGCTGCACGACCTGTCGCTGGCCCTGCGCCACTGCACCCGCCTGTGCCTTCTGTCTGCCGACGGCAGGGTCGCGGCCGACGGCCCCCCGGTCCCCCTGCTGAATGGCGGCATCATCGAACAGGTCTATGGCGTGGAGCTGCTGCGTGGCGGGCATCAGGGCATGCCCTATGCTCTGCCCTGGCGGCGGCTGGACATGCCGGCCGGCGGGCCGGCACCGTGACGGCAGGGCCGACGCTGGTGCTGGGCGGCGCCCGGTCGGGCAAGAGCCGCATGGCCGAAAGCCTGGTCACGGGCCTGCCCGGCCCCTGGACCTATATCGCCACGGCCCGCGCCCTGGATGCGGAGATGGCGGACCGCATCGCCCACCACCGCGCCGGCCGCATACCCGGCTGGGTGACTGTGGAGGAGCCGCTGGACCTGGCCGGCGCCCTGTCGGCAGCCGGCGGCACAGGCCGACCCGTGCTGATCGATTGCCTGACCCTGTGGCTGACCAACATCATCCTGGCCGGCCGCGACGTGCCGGCCGAATGCCGCCTGCTGCTGGGGACATTATCCCTGCTGCCCGTGCCCACCGTGGTGGTCGCCAACGAAGTGGGGCTGGGCATCGTGCCCGGCGACGCCCTGTCGCGCCTGTTCCGCGACCATGCCGGACGGCTGAACCAGGATGTCGCGGCCATCGCGCGGCGCGTGCTGTTCATGGCCGCAGGCCTGCCCCTGACCTTGAAGGAGGTGCCCTGATGGCGCCGGAAACCAAGGCACGACCGCGTGCCCTGATGATCCAGGGCACGGGATCGGATGTGGGCAAGTCGCTGCTGGTGGCCGCGCTGGCGCGGGCCTTCAGCAACCGGGGGCTGGCCGTGCGGCCGTTCAAGCCGCAAAACATGTCCAACAACGCCGCCGTCACCGCCGATGGCGGGGAGATCGGGCGGGCCCAGGCGCTGCAGGCCCGCGCCGCCCGCGTGGCGCCCAGCGTCCACATGAACCCCGTGCTCCTGAAGCCCCAGAGCGACACGGGCGCCCAGGTGGTGGTACAGGGCCGGATGACGGGCACGGCCCAGGCCGCCGACTACCAACAGCGCCGCGGCACGCTGCTGCCGGCCGTGCTGGACAGCTTCCAGCGGTTGGGGGACGGGGCCGACCTGATCCTGGTGGAAGGGGCCGGCAGCCCGGCCGAGGTGAACCTGCGCGCCCGCGACATCGCCAATATGGGGTTCGCGCTGGCGGCCGGCGTGCCCGTGATCCTGGCCGGCGACATCGACCGGGGCGGGGTGATCGCCAGCCTGGTCGGCACCCATGCCGTGCTGGACGCCGCCGACCGCGCCGCCATCCGGGGCTTCATCATCAACAAGTTCCGCGGCGACATCCGCCTGTTCGATGACGGGCTGGCGGAAATCGTGCGCCGCACGGGCTGGCCGGGCTTCGGCGTGCTGCCCTTCCTGCCGGCCGCCGCCCGCTTGCCGGCGGAAGATGCGGTCGTGCTGGACCATTGGCGTGACGCGGGCCGCGGACACAGGCTGCGCATCGCCGTGCCCATGCTGTCCCGCATCGCCAATTTCGACGATTTCGACCCGCTGCGCCTGGAACAGGGGGTGGCCGTGACCATGGTGCCGCCGGGCCGCGCCCTGCCGGGGGATGCCGACCTCGTCATCCTGCCGGGCACCAAGGCCACCATGGCCGACCTGGCCTTTCTGCGCGCCCAGGGCTGGGACGTGGATCTGTGCGCCCATATCCGGCGCGGCGGCCGCGTGCTGGGCATCTGCGGCGGCTATCAGATGCTGGGCCGTCGCATCGCCGATCCCGGCGGCATCGAGGGGCCCGCCGGCAGCGTCGACGGGCTGGGCTGGCTGGAGGTCGATACCATGCTGACGGGCGCCAAGACCCTGCAGGCTGTGGCCGGTACGGATCTTTCCGGCGGTCACGGCTTCACCGGCTACGAGATGCATGTCGGCCTGACGGATGGCCCCGCCCGCGAACGCCCCCTGCTGCGCCTGGCGGACGGAAGGCCGGAAGGGGCCGTGTCCGCCGATGGCCGTATCGCCGGCTGCTACATCCATGGCCTGTTCGCGGCCGACAGCTTCCGCCGGCATTTCCTGGCCGGCCATGGCGTCACCTCCGCCCTGTCCTACGGGCAGGCGGTGGAGGCGGCCCTGGATGCCTGCGCCGCGGCGGTGGAAACCCATCTGGACCTGGACGGGCTGCTGTCCGTCGCGTCCTTCTGAGAAGTCCACACCTCCTAAGCAGGTTCCTCCAGATCGGCCATACATGGCCCGGCCTGGAGGAACCTGCCGACTCCATGGTTTGCAGATTTTCCGAGCCCGCCCATCTGTGGGCGGCGTTCGGAAAATCTGCTTAGCCACTGACCGGCGGGTCGGCGGCCAAGCGGGCCAGGGGCAGCAGGTCGGCCCAGCCATAGGCGCATTCGGTCAGCCGGGCCCCGGCGAAGGACAGCGGCTGTTCGGCCAGAAGCGCCCCCCCCAGCCGTTCATAGAAGAAGCGCGACGGGTTGTCGCGCAGCACCCAGACCACGGCCGCCCCGCGCCCGTCGGCCAGCAACCCCTGCGCCATCGCCCCCAGCAGGCGGCGGCCCAGCCCCTGGCCCTGTACCCGGTCCAGCAGGTAGACGGCGTAGAACTCCCCGCCATAACCGGGCAGGCCCGTGCGCTGCGGCCCGCAGGAGGCGAAGCCGACGACCTCACCCCCGGCCTGGGCCACGAAGGTGCGGCGGCCGCGCTGTGGCGGCCCTTGCAAAAGCCCGCGCCAGCGCCGTTCATGAACGGCGGTCGACAGGCCCACCAGATAGCGGTCGGGCAGCATGCCGGGATAGGTGGCGCGCCAGCTTTCGACATGCACGGCGGCGATGCCCGCGGCATCGGCGGGGCTGGCGGAACGGATCAGGCTGGCGGTCATGGCCCTCCTCCGGACAAGCGGCATCCGCTGCCATGCTGCCCCAGAATCCCGGCCTTGGCGAGCATGATTGACAAGCCGGGCGCCAGCAGGCTGGATAGGCGCCAATGATGCGAGACAAAGTGGCGAACAACATGGAAGACCGGCGCGCCGTCAGCGTCACCGTCACGGGACGAGTCCAAGGCGTATGGTATCGCGGCTGGACCGTGGAGCAGGCCCGTGCCCGGCAGTTGGACGGATGGGTCCGCAACCGGACCGATGGCAGCGTGGAGGCCTTGTTCGCCGGCCATGGCGCCGATGTCGATGCCATGCTGGATGCCTGCTGGCGGGGTCCCCCCTCGGCCATCGTCATCAATGTCAAGGTGTCGGAAGCGGCCGACCCCGGCCCGTCGGGCTTTGAACAGCACCCCACCGCCTGATCCCGCCATCAGATGGCGCCATCGTCCCCGCGGATAAAGAAGGGGGGCGGTGTGTGGCACCGCCCCCCAAGGCTTGGCAGGGAAATGGAAAGCCGGTCCGGTCAGAACCGGCCGCGCAGGCCGACCAGGAAGGTGCGGCCGGGCTTGTAAGATGTGAAGGTGGCGTTTTCAAACTGGAAGTAGCTGCGCTGTTCCGATGCCGTCAGGTTGATGACGTCGAAGGTCAGTTGCGGCAGTCCCTTGGAACCTGTCAGTTCGTCCAGGTCGAAGCTGGAGGAGAAATCCCACTGACGGTAATCGTCACTGAAGATCGCGGCCCGGCCGATACCGTTCTGGTTCGTGCCGCTGGACTGCGATCCCTTGGTGAAGGTCTGCGAGATGCGGGCCGAGATGCCGCCATGTTCGTAATAGGCCGTGACGTTGTAGGTGTAATCCGCGACGCCGATGGCCACGGCGGGGGCGGCACCCTTGCCCTTCTGGTCGATGATGGTGGCATTGGCCAGGAAACCGAGGCCCGGCACCACGTCTTCCAGCAGAAAGTCCAGCGGCTGCACCCAGTTGAATTCCAGCCCGTTGACCGTCAGGCGGCCTTCGGCATTGACCTGCTGCTGCAGGACGACGGTGGCCGACCCCGGCCCGCCGCGGGCATCGATGGCGGTCTTCTGGGCTGCCGTCAGCGTCTCGTAGGTGACGCCATACTGGGCCAGGGCACCGAACGCCACCGTGCGGGAACCATTGACGGTGAAGCCCGTGATCGACTTGCGGAAGGCCGCGACACCGATATAGCCCTCACGGCCCGTATAATATTCGAAGCCGAGATCGATATTCTCGGAGATATAGGGCGACAGGGCCGAATTGCCGACCGAGCCGACATCGGCCGACGGCGTGCTGAAATTCAGGCCCGGCAACTGCGCATTGGGGTCCGGGCGGGTCATGGTCTTGGACAGGGCCGCGCGGACCACGGCATTATCCGCGACATTATAGGCAGCCGATGCCGAGGGCAGCCAATTGTCATACGTGTTCTTCACATAGACGACATTGACGATGGAGGGATATTGCGCACCGTCGGGAAGCGACGGCCCCCCCGCCACCGGCGTGTTGCGGGGATCGGTCAGGGAAACCCGGCCGCCGACCTTCTGGTCGGTCTGGACCCAGCGCAGGCCCAGATTGAAGCGCAGGTTGTTGCCATCGACCTCCTGGATGCCGTTCACCTCGCCATAGGCACCCAGCGTCTTCTCCCAGATGAAGCCGCCGGACGCGCCTGTATTCGACGCTCCCGATTCCGGGGCGTCGCCATGGAACTGGTCATACTTGCTGTCGGCCTTGAACCGGTCCCAGTCCACGGTGACGAAGCCGAACTTGCCCGGACGCAGATAGCTGGCAATCGCGCTGTTGGGGATAAGCGATCCGCCATAGCTGATCTGGCCGGACGCCCCCGCCGTGTAGCCCGTGCCATAACCCGGATATGTCGGATAGCCGGCGGGCGCCGCACCGGGCTGGTTCAGCCCGTTGCAGGGCGGCTGGCTGTTGGGCCGGGGAATGAAGACCGACGGGTTGTTGCCGCAAACGGCGGCCTGCCAAGCGTCGCTGTTGTCATAGGCGCGGATATAGCGGGAAACATCGTCCCAGGCAGCGCCGACCCGCAGGTTCAGATCGCTGTCACCCCAGGTCAGGTTGCCCCGCACGCCCTTGGTCCGGGTCTCGCGGCGTTCGTCCTGGATGTTCACGCGGCCGCCGGGCCAGCCGAACTGGGCCGGATCATTCAGGTCCACGTTGGGCACGATGCTGGGGATGCCGCCATCATTGCTGTATTCGACCGTGACACCGGAATTGGCGGGCGTCAGCACCAGGAAGGTGGGCGATTCCCGGTGGAACTTGGACTTGGTGTAATTGGCCTGCACATCGAATTTCAGATTGTCGGTAATCTGGTAATCGAAGCCCGGATTGATGCCCCAGAACTCGGTATCCTCGATGAAGGGACGATATTCCAGGAAGAACTGGGAATTGGCGAAGGTACCCTCCGTCACCACGCAGCCGAGCGAGCAATCGTCACGATCGACCTTCATGTTCAGCGGGATGGCCGCACCGTTGCGGCCGACCCAGTTCATGTCCACACGCTGCAGGTCGTTGGCCTTCTTTCCATACATGCCGTCCAGGAAGAAATGCAGGTCGTCGGTGGCCTGCAGTTCGAACGAGGCGACGGAATTGACGCGGTCGCGCCGGCCGAAGATCTCCGCGGGGCGGCCCAGGCGCGGGATCATGGCATTGTCGATCTGTTCGATCGTCAGGCCGGGATTGAGGGCCAGCAGCGCCGCGCGGTCCAGCGTGGCGCCCGTCGTCAGGCCATTGCCGGCATTGGCCGGCACCGTGCCGGGGATGGACCAGTTGTTGCCGCCGATGCTGGTACTGCCGGTGCCCGTGATGCAGTGGGAGGCGCCGCCGCATTGTGCCGCCGTCAGGTTGGCGTTGGTCCAGCCGATCGTCTCGAAGCCCGGTGTGCTGACATGATTGCGCACGGCCGCGACGCCGACCAGCGCCCCGAACTTGCCCCAGGTGTCCGACGCCAGGAAGGAACCGCGGCCGCCCCATTTGCCGGCCTTGCTGCTCTTGGTCGTCTGCAGCGAATAGCTGGCGCGCTGGCCATCATAATCAAACGGGCGGGCGCTGCGCATGTCGACCGTGCCGGCCGCCCCGCCCTCGACCATGCTGGCCTGGGGCGACTTGGATACGGTCAATTGCGTGAACAGTTCCGTGGGGAACATGTCCAGGTCGACCTCGCGGTTCGTGCTCTGGGCGTCCGTGCGGCCCGTCGATGCCACGGCCACGGGGGCGCCGTTCAGCAGCACGCGGGTGAAATTGGTGCCCAGGCCGCGGATGGCGATGTTCAGCCCCTCGCCCGTCACCTCGCGGGCGATGGTGATGCCGGGAACGCGGTTGAAGCTTTCCGCGATGTTCGTATCGGGAAACTTGCCCATGTCCTCCGCGAAGATCGCGTCCTGGAAGCCGGTGGCGTTGCGCTTGGCGTTGGTGGAGTTGGCCAGGCTGGACCGGAAGCCGGTGACCACGATCTCCTCCAGCGTGTCGGCACCGGCACCGCCCGTCACGGTCTGGGCCTGGGCCGGCAGCATGGCGCCCGCCGACAGGCAGGTCGCCACCAGCAGCATCGCCCTGACAGGCATCCCCCGGCCCCGTCCGGCCGCACGGCCGGTCCGGTCTGTTTGCTCACGCATGTTCACTCCCTCCCTTTTGAGGCGGCCGCTGCGGGCCGCGCTTGGCTGATCACGTGCGGGTTCCAGCGCTTGGTTTTTGATAGCGCTACCATTTTTGGGCGCCATGGCCCCGCTCTGGGCGGGTCATGGGTACCGGTGGGGTGGCGGGATGAACCGGCCCGTCACCCGTTGCCGACCGCCGCCTGTTTCAGCCGCGGCGACAGGATGTGGACGGCCAGCAGGGCCAGCGGATAGGCCCCCGCCGCCACCAGCAGGATGGGCGTGTAGCTGCCGGACGTATCCAGCACCCAGCCCGTGAATTTCGACATCAGCATGCCGCCGACGGCCCCGGCCATGCCGCCGATGCCCACCACGGACGCCACGGCGGCACGGGGAAACAGGTCGGACGGCAGCGTCAGCAGGTTGGCGGAGAAGCCCTGGTGCCCGGCCGTGGCCAGTCCCAGGATCAGCACGGCCAGCCACAGGCTTTCCGCCGATGTGGCGAAGATGACGGGCAGCACGCAGGCGGCGCAGGCCAGCATGGCCAGCTTGCGGGCGCCATTCACCCCCATGCCGCCCCGCATCAGGCGGGACGAGAACCAGCCGCCGGCCACCGACCCCACATCGGACAGGATATAGATGGCCACCAGCGGCGGCCCGAACCCCTTCAGGTCCAGCCCATAGGACCGGTGCAGGAAGTCGGGCAGCCAGAACAGGAACAGCCACCAGACAGGGTCGGTCAGGAACTTGGCCAGCGCATAGGCCCAGGTCTCCCGCCGGCGCAACAGGACCGCCCAGGCCACCTTGCCCGGCGCCTCCGCCGCGTCGGACCGGATATGGGCCAGTTCGGCGGGGCTGACGCCCGGATGCTGTTCGGGCGTGCGGTAGAAAGCCAGCCACGCCACCAGCCAGCCGAAACTGAGCACGCCCGTGATGACGAACGCCGCCTGCCAGCCCCACTTATAGGCGATGACGGGGACGATCAGCGGCGTGATGATGGCGCCGATATTGGCCCCGGCATTGAAGATGCCCACGGCCAGGGCCCGTTCGCGCCGGGGAAACCAGTCGGCCACGGCCTTCAGCCCGGCCGGGAAATTCCCCGCCTCGCCTGCACCCAGGAACAGGCGGGCAACCATGAACTGGACCAGCGTGGCGGCGGCGGCATGCGCGATATGGGCCAGGTTCCAGACCGTGAAGGCCAGCGCATAGCCCCAGCGCGCGCCGATGACATCGATGAACCGCCCGAACAGCAGGTAGAAGACGGCATAGGCGGCCTGGAAGGCGAAGACGATGTCGGCGTAATCCGTCTCCGTCCAGCCGAACTCCTCCGACAGGGACGGCTTCAGCAGCCCCAGCATCTGCCGGTCGACATAGTTGATGATCGTGGCCGTGAACAGCAGCGCCACGACGATCCAGCGCCGGCCTATGCTCTTGTCCGTGGGCATGCGGATGCGTTCCTTCAGGCAAAGCGGGGGCTTCACCGGCCCATCGGGCGCCGGCGGCAGCGTTGCGGGATTGGCTACTCGAAACCGGTCGGCGCGGCGGGCCACTCAACCCTCCCCGCGCGCGCGACCTTACAAATCACTCTTCACCGGCCCCTGGCGGCGGGGGCGATGGCCCCCGCTTTGGCCTCACCAGTTCCACATGGTGCCGTCGCGCAGGCGGGCCACCGGCAGATAGGCGGGGGTATAGGGGTATTTCGCGGCCAGTTCCTCGTCGATATCCACGCCATGCCCCGGCGCCTCGCCCGGATGCAGGGCACCGTCGGCATAGCTGTAGGCATGGGGGAACACGGCGTCGGTTTCCGCCGAATGGATCATGTATTCCTGCACCCCGAAATTCGGGACCCAGGTGTCGAAATGCAGGGCCGCCCCCATACAGACCGGGGACAGGTCCGTCGCACCATGGCAGCCGGTCCGCACCTGGTAGAGTTCGGCCAGGCCGGCGATACGGCGCAGATGCGTGATGCCGCCGGCATGGACCACGGTGGCGCGGATATAGTCGATCAACTGGTTCTGGATCAGTTCCCGGCAATCATGGATGGAATTGAACACCTCCCCCACGGCGATGGGCGTGGTCGTGTGCTGACGGATCAGGCGGAAGGCCTCCTGGTTTTCCGCGGGGGTCGGGTCCTCCATCCAGAACAGGCGGAAGGGTTCCAGCGACCGGCCCAGCCGCGCCGCCTCGATGGGGGTCAGGCGGTGATGCACATCGTGCAGCAGGTGCAGATCCCAGCCGAACCGGTCGCGCACCGCCTCGAACAGCCGGGGCGCATGATCCAGATAGGGCTCGGTCGCCCACAGCGTCTCGTCGGGGGCGGCTGACCGGATGGCGGGTTCATACGCCTCCCCCTTCTGGACGCCATAGACCTTGTCCAGGCCGGGCACGCCCGTCTGCACGCGGATGGCCTTGAATCCCTTCTCCCGGTAGTAATCGACGCGGTCCAGCGCCTCCTCGATGTCGCGGCCATTGGCATGGGCATAGACCATGACCCCGTCACGGCTTTTCCCGCCCAGCAACTGATAGAGCGGCAGGCCCGCCACCTTGGCCTTGATATCCCACAATGCTGTGTCCACGGCCGCGATGGCCGACATGGTGACGGGTCCGCGCCGCCAATAGGCGCCCTTGTACAGATATTGCCAGATATCCTCGATCCGCTGCGGATCGCGGCCGATCAGGCACGGGATGACATGGTCGTTGAGATAGGAGGCGACGGCCAGTTCACGGCCGTTCAGCGTGGCGTCGCCGATGCCGTACACGCCCTCGTCCGTGACGATCTTCAGCGTCACGAAATTGCGCCCCGGCGAGGTGACGATGCAATAGGCGTTGGTGATGCGCATGGGTGGCTCCCCCGGAACGCGCAAGGTTTACGGCGTCTCCGGAACATCATGGTTGAACAGGGCGGGAAAACGTTTCTCCAGCTCCGGCAGGGAGGTGAGGATTTCCCGCAAATGGGTGCGCATGGCCGCCTGGGCCGCCTCGCCGTCATGCGCGGCGATGGCATCCACCACAGCCGTGTGCTGCGCGATCAGGCGCGGCAGGGGCGTGGTGTCGGCAATGGAAAGATAGCGGGCCCGGTCCATCTGGGCCTTCGTCTCCTCCACCACGCGCCAGGCATAGTCGCAGCCCACGGATAACGCGATGGCGCGGTGAAAGGCTTCATCCAGTTCCATGAAACGGCCATGGTCGCGGTCGGCCACGGCATCGGCCTGTTGCTTCAGGTTGTCGCGGAACTCATCAATATGCCGCGCCGCCGCCTCGGCCGCGGCACGGGCGACGACGGCCACCTCCACCGCCTCGCGCACGAAACGGGCATCGAACACCTGCCGCACCGAGATCTTCACGATGAAGGAACCGCGCTGCGGCCGGATCAGCAGCAACCCCGCCTCCGACAGCTTGATGAAGGCCTCCCGCACCGGCTGGCGCGACACGCCCAGCTGGTCGGCGATATCCTGTTCCGACAGGGCCTGCCCCGGCAGGAAGGCCATGCGGACAATGGCACGGCGCAATTCCCGAAAGACGCGGCGCGCCACGGGTTCGCTGCTGTCCATGTCGATCGGCCGCAGGCCGGGCCTTTGCTGGTCCCGTTCCAAGCGTTCACCCCCCTGAAATTCATTCCCGATCCCCCGGCACCCGTTCAAGGGTGGAGATCGGCGGCAATCATAGCAATGTCGCTGCCGTTACCATTCATGTATACTACCATACCAGAAAGGGTCAAGCATAATGTTAGCGGTAAAAACGGCTGGGCCAAGGGGCGCACACCAGCTTGTCTATCGGAAAGCCGGAATTTTGATAGACAAGCCGGTTTGGCTATCGATCTGGTGACACAAACTGGCTTGTCTGTCGAAAACCGGGAATTTTGACAGACAAGCCAGTTTGGCTCTCATTTTCGACAGACAAGGTCACTTGTCTATCATATTCTTTGATTTTTCACACACAAACTCCATAGTCTATCGATATTCCCGCAGATACAGTCGGCAGGATGCAACACGGAAGCACGTGATGACGGGAAGCAAGACTCCGAACGGATACGACCTTGGTGAAGCGGTCCAGTATCATTATGGGAAGTTCCCCCCGGCGATCAGCGACTATGCACGGATCATGAAGCCGCTGACGCGAGCAACCGCAGCACTGGCGCGTTATGACCAGATGCTCAAAAGCATGCATAACAATGATATTCTGCTGGCACCGCTGCGTAGCCAGGAAGCCGTCATCTCGTCGCGCATGGAAGGAACGGTCAGTACCCTGGACGAGGTTCTGCGCATCGAAGCTGAATATGACGAGGATGCGGATGCGGCCCATGGCAACGCGCGAAGCGAAGCGGTGGAGGTTTATCTTTACAGCCGCGCCATGGACATGGCTCAGAAAAGCATCCAGGATGGCTTGCCGATCTGCAGTTGGCTGGTCCGGTCAGCGCACCGGGTCCTGTTAGGCTTTGGCCGGGGCGCTCATCAATCGCCTGGCGAATTCAAGACGGAACAGAACTATCTGGCCGACCGGTTGCGTCGACAAATTCTTTTCGTACCGATCAGTCCGGAATTCCTGAATGACGGGATGGAGGCGCTGTTCCGATATATGGCGGATGATGATCAGGAAATTCTGATCCGCACGGCATTGGCCCATCTGGAATTCGAGGCACTGCACCCGTTCAAGGATGGCAACGGCCGCATCGGCCGCATGATCATTCCCCTGATGCTGTGGAAGGCCGGCGTCATCAGTCAGCCCTACTTCTACATCAGCGACTTTTTCGAGCAAAACAAGGATGAGTATATCGACCGTATGCGGGCGGCATCGGCGTCGGGCGCTTGGGATGAATGGGTCTTGTTCTTCCTCTCCGCCCTTGAAACCCAGGCGCGGCAGAATCTGGAAACAGCGGAAAGGATAGCCCTCCTTTATGAGGCGATGAAGGAGCGGTTCCGGGACATCCTATCCTCCAAATGGACCATCAGCGCCCTGGATTTCATCTTTACCCGTCCTGTGTTCCGCAACAGCACTTTCACCAGCCGGTCCGGAATACCGGTCCCCACCGCCCACAAATTCACACGAGTCCTCGCCGATGCAGGACTCCTGAAAATCGTGGAACCGGCGTCGGGCCGGCGCCCCGCCCTTTACGCCTTCGAACCGCTGCTGGCCCTGGTTCGGTCATAGGCGGCAACAAGGGGGCGGCAACAAGGGCGTTGCCGCCGCGACCGATCCATACTACCATACCAGTATGGATCAGGCAGCCCCTTGCATAAAATTGATAGCGCTACCATGATCCTTCCGGGATGCGCCGCATCCCCGACCGGCGACCGGGGCCAACACCGGCGCCGACGGGTAGGGGGAAACCGCCTTGCTGCACGAAGATCGCCTGTTCCCGGCCGATCCGGGTACCCGCGCCATTGCGCGGCGGCTTTATGCCGACATCCGCGACCTGCCGATCATCAGCCCGCATGGCCATACAGACCCGGCCTGGTTCGCGGGGAATGCGCCCTTCGCCGATCCGGCCAGCCTGCTGGTCACGCCTGACCATTATCTGCTGCGCATGCTCTACAGCCAGGGTGTGCCGCTGGAGGCTCTTGGCGTTCCCCGCCTGGATGGTGCGCCGGTGGAGGCGGATTCGCGGCGCATCTGGGCCACGGTGTCGGCCCACTGGCACCTGTTCCGGGGCACGCCGACCCGCCTCTGGTGGGAACAGTCGCTGAAGCAGTTGTTCGACGTGGACGAGGTGCTGTCGCCCGGCAATGCCGCTGCCGTCCATGACCATATCGCCGCCTGCCTCGGCCGGCCGGAATACCGGCCCCGCGCCTTGTACGAACGGTTCAACATCGAGGTGCTGGCCACCACCGAAGGGGTGCTGGACGACCTGGCCCATCACAAGGCGCTGGCGGCCAGCGGCTGGCGCGGGCGGGTCATCACCACCTTCCGGCCCGATCAGGTGACCGACCCCGACCAGCCGGGCTTCCGGACCCATGTGCAGGCACTGGGCGCCATGACGGGTCAGGACACGGAAGGCTGGGCCGGCTTCCTGGATGCGCTGCGCCAGCGGCGGCGGGATTTCCGGGCCTGCGGGGCGACCGCCACCGACCATGGCCACCCCACGCCGGCCACGGCGGACCTGTCGCCCAACCAGGCGGCCGCCCTGTTCGCGCGGGTGCTGTCCGGGCGCTTCGATCCGGCCGACGCCGAGCTTTTCCGGGCCCAGATGTTGACCGAGATGGCGGGCATGAGCCTTGAGGATGGCATGGTCATGCAGATCCATGCCGGCGTCGCCCGCCACCATAATCCGCTGGTCACAGGCCGGTTCGGCCCCAACCGGGGCGACGACATGCCGGCGGCCGCGGAATTCGTGCGCTCCCTGCGGCCGCTGCTGGCGCGCTATGGCAACGAGCGGGACCTGACCATCATCCTGTTCACGCTGGACGAGACGACCTATGCCCGCGAACTGGCGCCGCTCGCCGGGCATTACCCGGCGCTGCGTCTGGGGCCGCCCTGGTGGTTCCATGACAGTCCCGAAGGCATGCGCCGTTTCCGCGAGCAGATGACGGAGACGGCGGGCTTCTACAACATTGTCGGCTTCAACGACGACACCCGCGCCTTCCCCTCCATCCCTGCCCGGCATGACGTGGCCCGGCGCGCCGATTGCGCCTTCCTGGCGCGGCTGGTGGCCGAACACCGGCTGGACGAGGCGGAGGCAGCGGAACTGGCCCGCGACCTGGCCTATGGGCTGGCAAAGAAGGCCTACCGGCTCTGAGCGGGCAGCCGCGCTTCCGGCGCTTGAGGTGCCGAAAACCATCAGGAACGGCCCGTCTTCCACAAAACCGGGGCCGAAGGAATGGGAGGTTGGATTGAGCATGTTTCGACGCCTTATGGCGGGCCTGCTGCTGGTCATCGGCCTGTCGGCCCCGGCACTGGCCGAAGATGGCTATGATCTCTGGCTGCGCTTCCGCCCGCTGACGGGCACGGCCCTGGCGGGGGCGGAAGCGCGGCTTTCGGCCATCGCCACGACCGCACCGGAGGGACTGGCGGCAGCCGAACTGTCGCGCGGCCTGTCGGGCCTGCTGGGACGGGCGGTGCCGATCGGCACCGAGGGGCCGCTGCTGGTCGGCACCGGCGACGACCCGGCCATCCGGGCCCTGCGGCTGGACCTGTCGGACCTGGGGCCGGACGGCTATGTCATCCGCACTATCGGCCCGCGCACCGTGCTGGCGGCACAGGGGGGAACGGGACTGCTCTATGGCGCCTATCATCTGCTGCGCCTGGCACAGACGGGCGCCCGGCTGGACACGCTGAACATCCGGGAGGTCCCGCGGATCGAACGGCGCATCCTGAACCATTGGGACAATCTGGACCGGTATGTGGAACGCGGCTATGCCGGGCAATCGATCTGGGACTGGCACCGGCTGCCCGACTGGCACGACCCGCGATACGAGGATTACGCCCGCGCCAACGCCTCCATTGGCATCAACGGCACCGTGCTGAACAATGTCAATGCCAACGCCACCATCCTGACAGCCCCCTACCTGGACAAGGTCGCAGCCCTGGCCGACATTTTCCGGCCCTATGGCATCCGGGTCTATCTGACGGCCCGCTTCTCCGCGCCCAAGGAGATCGGCGGCCTGCCGCATGCCGATCCGCTGGACCCGGCCGTCGCCGCCTGGTGGGGGGCCAAGGTGGCGGAGATCTATGCCCGCATCCCGGATTTCGGCGGCTTCCTGGTCAAGGCCAATTCCGAAGGCCAGCCCGGCCCGCAGGATTATGGCCGGACCCATGCCGACGGGGCCAACATGCTGGCCGACGCCCTGGCCCCGCATGGCGGCATCGTGATGTGGCGGGCCTTCGTCTATAGCGACGAGGTGCCTGACGACCGCGCCAAGCAGGCCTATGCCGAGTTCGTGCCGCTGGACGGGTCGTTCCGCGACAATGTGCTGGTGCAGGTCAAGAACGGCCCCATCGATTTCCAGCCGCGGGAGCCCTTCCATCCGCTGTTCGGCGCCATGCCGAAGACCAAACTGATGATGGAATTCCAGATCACCAAGGAATATCTGGGCTTCGCCACGCATCTGGCCTATCTGGCCCCGATGTACAAGGAGGCGCTGGACGCCGACACGTTCCGTCCCGCCCGCGGGTCCACGGTGGCCCGGGTGGCGGATGGCAGCCTGGACGGGCACGGCCTGTCGGCCATGGCCGGCGTGGCCAATATCGGCAGCGACCGCAACTGGTCCGGTTCCACCTTCGATCAGGCCAACTGGTACGCCTATGGCCGGCTGGCCTGGAACCATGGGCTGTCATCGGAAGCCATCGCGCGGGAATGGATCGCGGCCAGTTTCAGCCCCGACCCGGCCGTGCTGGAACCGGTGCTGGCCATGATGCTGCCGTCGCATCAGGCCGTGGTGGATTACATGACGCCGCTCGGCCTGCACCACCTGATGGGCCGCGGCCATCATTACGGGCCGGGTCCCTGGGTCGATGGCGGGCCGCGCGCCGACTGGACATCCGTCTATTTCCATCGCGCCACGAAGGACGGGATCGGCTTCGACCGCACGCGCCGGGGCAGCGATGCCGTCTCCCAATATGCCGGGCCGGTTGCCGACCGGTTCGACAAGGTGGAAACCACGCCGCCGGACCTGCTGCTCTGGTTCCACCATCTGCGGTGGGACCGGAAATTGTCCACGGGCCGGACCGTCTGGGCGGAATTGCTGCACCGGTACGGTCGCGGCATCGCCGCCGTCGACGACATGATCACCCGCTGGCAGGGGCTGGAAGGCCGCATCGACGCCGCCCGCTTCAAGGAGGTGTCGACCTTCCTCGCCATACAGCGGCAGGAGGCGCAATGGTGGCGGGATGCCAGCGTCGCCTATTGGCAATCGATCAACGGGCTACCCCTGCCGCCGGGGGAGGCCCCGCCGCCGTACCCCCTTTCCCACTACCAGTCCCTTTCCTTCCCCTTCGCACCGGGAGACGGCCGATGACCGGCAATGGTTCCTCGCGCAGATACGCAGGCGCAGCCCTTGGTTTCGGGCTGGCCGCCCTGCTGCTCGCCCCCCTGCCCGCCCCGGCCGATGCGCCGGCCCCGCTGCTGCACCCGATGTTCCAGGATCACGGCGTCCTGCAGCACGGCCGGCCGGTCCCCGTCTGGGGCACGGCACGGCCGGGGGAGACGGTGACGGTGGGCATCGGGCAGGCCGGTGCCGCGCAGACCAGTGCCACGGCCAGGGCGGGGCGCGACGGCCATTGGCAGGCCACCCTGCCGGCCCTGGCACCGGGCGGCCCCTTTACGCTGACGGCGCGCACGGCCACCGCGCAGCAATCGGCGACCGACATGCTGGTGGGAGACGTCTATTTTTGTGCCGGGCAGTCCAACATGGAAATGCAGGTACATCGTTCCCTGGATGCCTGGAGCGAGACGGGCCGCGCCAACCATCCGCATATCCGCTATCTGGCGGTGGACAAGATGGTGGCGGACGCGCCGGCCTATGGCTTCGCCCAGCCCGTCGCCTGGCGGGCCGTGACGCCCCAGACGGTGCCCGACATGTCGGCCGTCTGCTATTTCTTCGGGCGCGAGATGCGCAAGCTGACCAATGTGCCCGTGGGCCTGATCGCCAGCGCCTGGGGCGGCTCGATGATCGAGGCCTGGATGGGCACGCAGGACCTGCGCCGCCAGGGTGACTATGCCGCCGCGCTGGACCATCAGGCCCGGTTTGTGCGCGGCGACGTCGCGGGGGTGCGCGGCTTCATCACGGAGTGGCAGGATTGGTGGGGCCGCACGGGCACCGGGCAGCCCTGGGCCGAACCCCTGGGCAGCGGCGAAGGATGGCGCACCGCCCCCGCCACCTTCAAGCCCTGGGAAAGCTGGGGCGTGCCGGAAATGGCCGACTATAACGGCCTGGCCTGGATGCGGGCCGGCGTCACGCTGATGCCCGAACAGGCCCGCAATGCGGTCGCCCTGCGGCTGGGCCCCGTGGATGATCTGGACGTCACCTGGGTGAATGGCCAGCCGCTGGGCAGCCAGTACGGGCCGGGCGACCCCCGCCGCTATCCCCTGCCCGCCGGCCTGCTGAAACCGGGGGAAAACACCATCACCCTGGCCATCCTGGACGGCTATGGCGATGGCGGCCTTTACGGATCGGCCGAGGCGCAGGCCATCGAACTGGCAGACGGCACCCTGCTCCCGCTGCGGACCCCCTGGGAATACAAACCGACGCCCGTGGACACGGCCGCGGTGCCCCGCGCGCCCTGGGGCACGGTGGACGGGCTGTCGCGCATCCATAACGCCATGGTGGCGCCCATCGGCCCCTATGGGCTGCGGGCCGCCATCTGGTACCAGGGCGAGAGCAACTGGGCCCGGCCGGAACAATACCGGTCGCTGCTGGCCGGCATGATGGCCGGCTGGCGCCGGCAGTTCGGCCAGGACCTGCCCTTCCTGATCGTGCAACTGCCCGAATGGGGCTATCCGGCCGCCGGCAAGCCCGTGGAAAGCAACTGGGCGCGGCTGCGCTGGTCGCAGCGCGCAGCCGTGGACGCGGACGGCAATGCCGCACTGGCCGTGTCCATGGGGCTGGGTGACTGGTACGACATCCACCCCGCCAACAAGCAGGGTGTGGCCCGCCGTCTGGCGCATGCGGCGCGCGGCCTGCTGCTGGGCCAGGACGTGGCCCCGTCCGGTCCCCTGCCGCTGGACGCCACGCGCCAGGGCGGCACGGTGACGGTGCGTTTCACGGGCATCACCGGCACCCTGCAATCCCTGTCCAGCCACCGGCCCGTCGGGTTCGAACTGTGTGACGCCGCACCCGGCACCTGCCGCTATGTCGACGCCACCCTGGCGGGCGACAATGTGGCGCTGGCGGTGGGCGACGGGCCGGCCGTGCGGGTGCGCTATTGCTGGGCCGACAGCCCGGTCTGCACGCTCTATGACGAGGCGCGGCTGCCGGCCGGCCCGTTCGAACTGCCGGTGCGATAGGCCGGACCGAAAAGCACCCCGTCCGGCCCGACTTGCATTGACATCCCCGCCACTTGCCACAATGATAGCGCTACCATCGCTCCAGAAGAGGGCGACCTCAACGCTGACGTTCCCAGGGAGGAAACCTTGCCGACGACCCCCAAGCTGTCCCGCCGACTGTTCGGCGCCAGCCTGCTGGCGCTCACCTCCGCCGCTTCCGTGCCTGCCGGCATGGCGTTCGCGCGCGGGCGCGAACCCTATCGCGACCCGTCGCTGCCCATCGCCGACCGGGTGGAGGACCTGCTGAAGCGCATGACGCTGGAGGAGAAGGTCGCCCAGATGATCGGCATCTGGCAGGACAAGAAGAAGGTCCACAATGCCAAGGGCGGCTTCGATGCCCGCCTGGCATCGAAGAATTTCCCCAACGGGCTGGGCCAGCTTTCCCGTCCCGGCGACCGTGTGGGCGCCGTGGATCGCGATGGCGCCCCCATCGCGGCCGGGGCCAAGGCCAATATCGTCAACCGGGAGGGGCTGGAGGCCGCCACCTATGCCAATACCGCCCAGAAATGGGCCGTGGAGAAGACGCGGCTCGGCATCCCGCTGATCTTTCACGAGGAGGCGCTGCACGGGTTCGTGGGCCGCGGCGCCACCAGCTTCCCGCAATCGATCGCGCTGGCCAGTTCCTTCGACACCGAGATGGTGGAGCGCATCTTCAGCGTGGCGGCACGGGAAATGCGCCTGCGCGGCGTGCATCTGGCCCTGTCGCCCGTCGTGGACATCGTGCGCGACCCGCGCTGGGGCCGGACGGAGGAAACCTATGGCGAGGACCCGTGGCTGGTGGCCGAGATGGGCTTGGCCTCCATGCGCGGTTTCCAGGGCACGACCCTGCCGCTGGCCAAGGACAAGGTCCTGGTCACGCTGAAGCATCTGACAGGCCATGGCCAGCCGGAAAGCGGCACCAATGTCGGTCCCGCGCCCATTTCGGAACGCACCCTGCGCGAGAATTTCCTGCTGCCCTTCGAACGGGCCGTGAAGACCCTGCCCATCCGGTCCGTCATGGCCTCCTACAACGAGGTGGACGGTGTGCCCAGCCATGTCAGCAAATGGCTGCTGACCGATGTGCTGCGCGGCGAATGGGGGTATGAGGGCGCCGTCGTCAGCGATTATTTCGCCATCCGCGAACTGAAGACGGTCCACCACATGATCAGGGACCTGGACGAGGGCGCCGTCCGGGCGCTGGAAGCCGGGGTGGATGTCGAATTGCCGGATGGGGAGGCGTTCCCCGCCTTGCCGGCACTGGTCCGCGCCGGCCGCGTGGCGGAGGAACGGATCGACCAGGCCGTGCGCCGCATCCTGCGCCTGAAATTCGAGGCGGGGCTGTTCGAGGAACCCTATGTCGATCCGAAGGCCGCCGACCGGCTGACCGCCCTGCCCGACGCCGTCGCCCTGGCGCGTGAGGCGGCGGCCCGGTCCATCGTGCTGCTGAAGAACGAGCAGCAGACACTGCCGCTTGATCCCGGCAGGGCCGGCAGGCTGCTGGTGGTCGGCACCCACGCCGTGGACACGCCCATCGGCGGCTATTCGGAGGTGCCGCGCCATGTCGTCTCCGTGCTGGAAGGCGTCAAGGCCGCTGCCGGCCCGGCGCTGACAGTCGATTATGCCGAAGGCGTGCGTCTGACCCGCACCCGGGTATGGGAGGAGGACGAGGTCATCCCCGTCCCGGACGAGGAGAATGCCCCCCTGATCCGGGAAGCCGTCGCCAAGGCGGCGAACGCCGACGCCATCCTGCTGGTGCTGGGCGAGAACGAGCAGTTGAGCCGTGAGGCCTGGGCCACCAACCATCTGGGCGACCGCGCCAGCCTGGACCTGTTCGGCAAGCAGTCCGAACTGGCCGAGGAGATGTTCAAGCTGGGCAAGCCCGTCATCGTGCTGCTGCTGAACGGCCGGCCGCTGGCCGTGAACCGCCTGGCGGAAAAAGCCCATGCCCTGCTGGAAGGCTGGTATCTGGGGCAGGAGACGGGCAACGGCGTGGCCGATGTGCTGTTCGGCCGGGTGTCGCCGGGCGGCAAGCTGCCCATCACCATCCCGCGTTCCGTGGGCCAGTTGCCCGTCTACTACAATGCCAAGCCGTCGGCGCGGCGCGGCTATCTGTTCGATGACATCACGCCGCTATACCCGTTCGGCTTCGGCCTGACCTATTCCACCTTCGACATGGACACCCCGTCCTTGTCGCGTTCCTCCATCGCCGTGGGGGACAGCGTGGAGGTGTCCGTCACCATTCGCAATACCGGCCGGCGCCGGGCCGATCAGGTCGTCCAGCTCTATCTGCGCGACGAGGAGGCCAGCATCACCCGCCCCATCAAGGAACTGAAACGGTTCCAGCGTGTGACGCTGGATGCCGGGGCACAAACCACCCTGCGCTTCACCCTGACGCCGGACGATCTGGCGATCTGGAACATGGACATGAAGCGCGAGGTGGAACCCGGCCTGTTCACCATCAGCACCGGCTTCGACAGCGTGGATCTGAAGCCCGTGGCGCTGACGGTCGTCTGATGCGGCATAGCCACGCCAACGGATGGGGGCACCGGCGATTGAGGTGCCGAAAATCCTGACCACCGGTCAGGGTTTTCGGCCGCTGGTACAAGGGCAGCATTGATCAGGACCGTCGGTTCTGATCACCGCAAAATAGTATAAGAGTCTGGCCGGAAACTTGGGAGGGCAGAGCGTGGCCCCGGCCGACCGGTTCACCCGCAAGCCTTGAATTGGCCCTGGTGCCTGCCGTCCGACTATGGCCAACAATATGCCATGCATCGCGATGGCACGACCAGGGGGGGAAGCATGAACAGGCGGGTTTCCAGATGGGCACTCATTGCCCTGTGCCTCTTCTCCATGGCGCCGGCCCTGGCGCAATCCCCTGCTCAGGATTGGGCGGTCGTCGATGCACAATCCGGGGGCCTCGACCCCGCACGTCTGGATGCCATGACGGCCGCCATCGAAAAGGGTGACTTCCAGAGGGTCACCAGCGTCGTCATCGCCCGCAACGGGCGTCTGGTCTATGAACATTATTTCGATGAGGGTGGCCGCGACGCCCGCCGGAACACGCGCTCGGTGACGAAGACCGTCACCGGCATGCTTGTGGGTCTGGCGATCGGCGACCGGGCGCTGACCAGTGTCAAATCCTCGGTCACCGCCTTCTTTCCCGAGCTGCAGCCCCTCCAGAATCCCGATCCGCGCAAGGATAGGATCACGGTGGAGGATTTCCTCACCATGAGCTCGCTGCTCGAATGCAATGACAGCAACTCCTACTCCCGCGGGAACGAGGAGCGGATGTACCTGATCGAGGATTGGGTCAGGTTCACGCTCGACCTGCCGATCAGGGGTTTCCCTGCCTGGGAGTCGCCGCCGGCCCGGTCGCCGCATGGGCGAAGCTGGAGCTATTGTACGGCGGGCGCTACGACGCTGGGGCCGATCATTCAGCGCGCCACGGGCAAGACCGTCCAGGATTATGCCCAGCAGCGCCTGTTCGGGCCGATGCAGTTCGGCCCGGTCGAGTGGCAGTTCACCCCCAAGGGCGACGCCATGACGGGCGGCGGCCTGGGCCTGCGCAGCCGGGATTTGCTGAAGCTGGGGCAGCTCTATCTGGATGGCGGCATCTGGCAGGGCCAGCGCCTGATCTCCGCCGACTGGGTCCGCGCCTCGACCAGCCCCCAGGCCCAGGTCGATGACCAGACGGACTACGGATATCTCTGGTGGATCAAGCGCCTGAAGACGGCACAGGGCGAGGAGCTCGCCTGGCTGATGAATGGCATGGGCGGCAACAAGGTCGTGGTATTCCCCCGGCTGCATATCGTCGTGACCATCACGACCACGAATTTCCGGGTCCGGGATGCCCACGGCCTGTCCGAACGTCTGCTGACCGATTTCGTGCTGCCCGCGGCGGGCGCTGAGGGCGATGATTAGAGCCAACAGGTTCTGATCATCGCAAAACGGTATAAGCCCGCCCAACCCAGGCTCAACACATCAGCGCCCCCATGGGGGCACAGCATGGAAGGGGCGAAAAATCACGCCGCCATTATCAGCCAAAGACAGCCACAGTTGATCTGACCTCGATGCCACCGGCTTTTGTGCGGCAGATCCGCTGTCCGACGGCCATTTCGAAAACGGCCGGCAACTGGTGTACGGGGGGGGGGAGAGGACGCCCGGTCCCGAAGGGTTTGAAAGCCAGTCCCGAAGGGTTTGAAAGATTGTCCTTCCTTTCCGGGGATTGAAAGCTGGAGCCCGCGCCGTCCACACCCCGGACAGAACCATTGAACGGTTGCGCTAACACCCGCACAGGGCGGATAAGGAACTCCGGCGTTTCGGGTTCAGGGGCAGGCGATGGCGGAAAGACAGCGGCGGCGGGGTACACAGGCGGTCACCATCCGGGAGGTGGCGGCACGGGCCGGCGTTTCGTCCATGACCGTGTCGCGCGTCATCAACAAGGATGACAAGGTCAACGACAATACCCGCGCCCTGGTGGAAGCGGCCATCCGCGAACTGAACTACACCCCCAATCCCGCCGCCCGCCGGCTGGCGGGGTCGGAGGTGCTGCGCATCGGCCTGCTCTATTCCAACCCGTCATCCGCCTATCTGTCGGAATTCCTGGTGGGCGCGCTGGATGAGAGCAGCCGGGAGGGCCATCAGCTCGTCGTGGAGAAATGCGCCGGCACGGCCAAGGCCGCTGCCGCCGTCACCCGGCTTCTGCAGGGCGGCGTCAACGCCTTCATCCTGCCGCCACCGCTCTGTGAGTCCAAACCCATCCTCTCCCTGCTGGAGGCGGCGGGCGTGCTGGCCGTGGCCGTGGCCACGGGGCGTCCCAACCCCACGATGCCGACCATCCGCATCGACAATTACGCCGCCGCCCGGCAGATGACCGAACACCTGATCGGCCAGGGGCACCGGCGGCTCGGCTTCATCAAGGGCAACCGCAACCAGTCGGCCAGCGACATGCGCCTGCACGGGTTCCTGGATGCCTGCCAGGCGGCCGGCATCGGCGATGCCGACATCCTGACCGAACAGGGACAGTTCGACTATGCCTCGGGCCTGATGGCGGCGGAAAGGCTGCTGGCGGCCGATCCGCGGCCCACGGCCATCTTCGCCGCCAATGACGACATGGCCGCCGCCACCATTTCGGTGGCGCACCGGTTGCGTCTGGATGTGCCGGGCGACGTGGCCGTGGCCGGCTTCGACGATACGCTGATCGCCACCACGGTCTGGCCCGCCCTGACCACGATCCGCCAGCCCATCGCCGCCATGGGCAAGGCCGCCGTCATGGTGCTGGCCAATGCCCTGCGCACCCGGTCCCAGGCGCCGCGCGCCGGGGACGGGCCGGAACAGAAGCTGCTGGGCTACAAGCTGGTGCGCCGCGATTCAACGGACGGGGCGTGACGGGCGGAAATCGTCCATATCGATCGCCAGCCGCTTCAGCTTGTCGTAAAGCGTCTTCCGGGGCACGCCCAGCCGGTCCGCCGCCGCCGCGACATCGCCCTGCATCTCCATCAGGGCGATGCGGATCAACTGGCGCTCGAACGCCTCCACCTGGGCGGCCAGCCCCGCCTCCACCACGGCCGCCCCCCGCATCAGGGCCGGCAGGCCCAGCGCTGCCCGGTCGGCGGCGTTGCGCAGTTCGCGCACATTGCCGGGCCAGTCATGCGCCAGCAGGGCCTGCCGGTCGGCGGCCGGCACCAGGGCGGGCGGGCGGCCCAGCCGGTCGGCGGCCAGCAGCAGGAAATGGTCCAGCAGCAGGGCGATATCCTCCCGCCGGTCGCGCAGCGGCGGGAGCGCCAGGGGCACGACATTAAGCCGGAAATAGAGATCCTCGCGGAACCGGCCCTGCTTCGACAGGGCTCCCAGATCCTCCTTCGTCGCCGCCACGAAGCGGATATCCAGCGCGATGGACCGGTTGGCGCCCAGCCGCTCCACGCGCCGGTCCTGCAGGACACGCAGCAGCTTCACCTGTGCTGCCAGTGGCATGCTTTCGATCTCGTCCAGGAAGACGGTGCCGCCATCGGCGAATTCCAGCTTGCCGATGCGGGTCCTGGCCGCCCCGGTGAAGGCGCCGGCCTCGTGCCCGAAAAGCTCGCTCTCCACCATGCTGTCGGGAATGGCGCCGCAATTGATGGCGACGAAGGGCTTCGCGGCGCGGTTGGAGAACTGGTGCAGGGCGCGGGCCACCATCTCCTTGCCGCTGCCCGTCTCCCCCAGGATCAGCACGTCGGCACCCGTATCGGCCACCTGGCGGATCAGGTGCTTGACGGCCATCATGGCGGGGGACCGGCCCAGCAGGACGGCGTCCAGCCCGTCCTGCCGGGTCAGCGCCCGGCGCAGCACCCCCACCTCTGCCGCCAGCCGGCGCTTTTCCAGCGCGCGGGTGACGGTCGCCACCAGCCGGTCGGAGGCAAAGGGCTTCTCGATGAAGTCATAGGCGCCATCCCGCATGGCGCCCACGGCCATGGCGATATCGCCATGCCCCGTCATCAGGATGACCGGCAGGTCCGGGTCATGCTCCAGGGCGGCCCGCAGCAGGGCCAGCCCATCCATGCCGGGCAGGCGGACATCGGTGACCAGCAGGTCGCCGCCCTCCCGGCCCAGCGCCGCCAGCGCCGGCTCGGCCGCGGCGAAGGCCGTGACGGGCAGGTCGGCCAGTTCCAGCGCCTGTTCCACGCCCAGGCGCACGGCGTCGTCATCCTCCACCAGCAGGATGCGCGGCGCGCTGTCCTTCATGCTTGCTCCCCCACGGGCAACTCCACGCTGAAGACCGCCCCGCCATCGGGACCATTGGCCGCCGACAGGCTACCATCATGGTCGCGGATGATGCCGGCCGAAATCACCAGCCCCAGACCAAGGCCCAGTCCCGGCGCCTTGGTGGTGAAGAACGGCTCGAACAGGCGGGGCATGTCGGCGGGTGCGATGCCGGGGCCGCTGTCGGCAATGTCGAGGCGCAGCCGCCCGGCCGCCGCCGCCGGCCCGGCCGTCACCCGCACCCGGCGGACGGGCGCCCCGGCCACGGCATCCAGCGCATTGCCCAGCAGGTTCACCAGCACCTGCTCCAGCCGCAGGGGGTCGCAGCGCACCTGTCCGCCCGCCGGCAGCCCCTCTGGCAGGTCGATCACCATCACCGCCCCCGTGCGCCGCGTCTTTTCCACCAGCAGGGTCAGGGCATTATCGATGGCGCGGGCCAGCGGCACATTCTCCGGCCGGTTGTCGGACCGGCGGGCGAAGGTGCGAAGCTGGCCGGTGATCCGCGCCATGCGTTCGGTCAGCCCGGCGATATGGCGCAGATTCTCTGCCACCCGGTCCAGCCGGCCGCGCTCCAGGAAGGTCGCGGCATTGTCGGAAAAGGTGCGCAAGGCGGCCAGCGGCTGGTTCAGCTCATGCGTGATGCCGGCCGACAACTGGCCCAGTGCCGCCAGCTTGGCCGCCTGCACCAGCCCGTCCTGGGCACGGTGCAGGTCCTGGTTGGCGGCGACCAGTTCGGCCGTGCGGGCCGCGACCTGCCCCTCCAGCGCCGCCGCCGCCCGCCGCCAGGCCAGCCGCGTCCGCCGCCGCTGCCGCCAATAGAGCCAGGCCAGCGCCAGCAGCGCCGTCAGCCCGACCCCGGCCGTGCGGCCGATGTCACGGGCCAGGTCCACCCCGTCCAGGCTGGACAGGAGGTAGAGCCGCCACGGCGTCCCCTCCACGGCGCTGCCGGTCACCAGATACCGGTCGGGCAGGCCGGCCAGGGATGCCGTGCCGTCCGGTCCCGGGCGCCAGTCCAGCGGCCGCAGCCGCACCCCCTCATACTGGCGGGTATCGGCCAGCCGCACCTGCTCCGCCGCCGTCGGGGCCGCCAGCATGCGGAAGGTCCAGTCCGGGTTGGAAGACAGGATGACGACGCCGTTGGCGTCCACCACCAGGATCGGGTCGGCCGCCTGGGCCCAGGACCGCTCCACGGGCGCCAGCGACACCTTGACCACCGTGATGCCCAATGTCAGGGCGCCATCCTCCAGCGCGCGGGCGAAATAATGGCCGGGCTCCCGGCTGGTCGTGCCAATGCCATAGAAGCGTCCCGACCCGCCGGCCAGCGCCTCGCGGAAATAGGGACGATAGGCGAAATTGCGGCCGACGAAACTGTCGGGCCGGCGCCAGTTGCTGGCCGCCAGCGTGGTGCCGCCCGTATCCAGAAGATAAAGCGCCGCCGCCCCCGTCCGGTCGGCGATCCGCTCCATATAGAGGTTGGCTTCCGCCACGGCGGCGGGATCATCGGGCGCATGCAGCACGCGGCGCAGGGTCTGCGACAGGGCCAGGATGGCGGGCAGCGTCTCGTGCCGCGTCAGCTCGCTGCGCAGGCCGGCGACATAAAGGGCGCGGCGCGGGCCCGCCGCTTCGGCCAGATTGTCACGGGCCAGCCGCGCGGCCAGCGCCCCACCGGCCCAGGCCAGCAGGAACGCCGACAGGGCGAAGGCCGCCGCGATCAGGCCGGTCTTCACCCTGTTCCTGGCACGATCGGTTTCGGGTTGGCTCATGGCAGGTCCAGGATAGGGCAAGGCCGTCGCGGCCGGAAAGCTCTATCTCCAGCCGGCCGCCGGGTGGCGGCGCCCGGCGTCACTCCGCCGGGGCCATCACGGCGCGCGGGCGCTCCGCCTCCTCGATCCCGGTCGGGTTGGCCAGTTCGGCGGCCAGCTTGTCGGTATCCAGCGCACCTTCCCACTTGGCGACCACCAGCGTGGCGACGCCGTTGCCGATCAGGTTGGTCAGCGCGCGGGCTTCGGACATGAAACGGTCCACACCCAGGATCAGCGCGATGGAGGCGACGGGGATATGCCCGACCGTGGCCAGGGTGGCCGCCAGCACGATGAAGCCCGATCCCGTGACACCGGCCGCCCCCTTGGAGGTCAGCAGCAGCACGGCCAGGATGCCCAGTTCCTGCCAGATGGTCAGGTCCGTATTGGTCGCCTGCGCCAGGAAGATGGCGGCCATGGTCAGATAGATGCAGGTGCCATCCAGGTTGAAGGAATAGCCCGTGGGCACGACCAGCCCCACGACCGACTTCTCCACCCCCAGCCTGTTCAGCTTGGTCATCATGCGCGGCAGGGCGCTTTCGGAGGAGGAGGTGCCCAGCACGATCAGCAGCTCCTCCTTGATGTAGCGGATGAAGCGGGTGATGGAGAAGCCCGCCGCCCGTGCCACGATGCCCAGCACGCCGAAGATGAAGATCAGGCAGGTGACATAGAAGGCGGCCATCAACTGGCCCAGCGAGACCAGCGTCTCCACCCCGTACTTGCCGATGGTGAAGGCCATGGCGCCGAACGCGCCGATGGGGGCGGCCTTCATCAGGATGGCGACGATGCGGAAGAACACGCCCGACGCCTGGTCGATCATGTGCAGAAGCGGCCGGCCGCGATCCCCCAGGCCGTGCAGGCCGAAGGCGAACAGGACGGAGATGAACAGCACCTGCAGGATCTCCCCCTCGGCGAAGGCGCCGACCACGGTGGTGGGGATGACATGCATCAGGAAAGCCACCGTGCCCTGTTCCTGCGCCTTGGCGGCATAGGCGGCGATGGACTTCGTGTCCAGCGCGGCGGGGTCGACATTCATGCCGGCACCGGGCTGCCACAGGTTGACGATCACCATGCCCAGGATCAGGGCGACGGTGGTCAGCACCTCGAAATAGATCAGCGCCTTCAGGCCGACGCGACCGACCTTCTTCATGTCCTCCATCCCGGCGATGCCATGCACGACGGTGAAGAAGATGATCGGGGCGATCAGCATCTTGATCATCTTGATGAAGGCATCGCCCAGCGGCTTCATGCTCTCGCCGATGGACGGATAGAAATGGCCCAGCGCGATGCCGATGGCGATGGCGCCCAGCACCTGCACATAAAGGCTGTGATAGAATTTCCCGCGCGCCACCGGCGCGGCCGTGACGCTGGCACCCTGGGCCATGTCGCTTCTCCCGTTTCGATGTTGACCATCGGTGGGTTGGGAGCCCCCGGCCCCGTCCCGCCCTTCGTGCCCCCTTCAGAGCACGTCGCGTGCCAGAGGGGTGGTCTTCATCTTTTCAAGGACTTGGCGTCCGGCCGGCTGCCGGTCTGTCGGGAAATCCGGACAATTTCCAGGGCCGCGCGTGCGGATTTCCGGACAAGCACGCCCGACCATCCCGTGTGGGGGGAGGGCACGGCAGGCGCGGTGCGCCGTTGCCGGCAGCCATGCGCGCGCCCCCCCTGTGTGACAGGGTGTGTGACGTCACACGGGGGAGGGGAAGCGGGAGAAGCCTTGCGCGTCAGCCCCGGTCGAACTGGAGCGCGGCCAGCCGGGCATAAAGGCCGTTGCGGCGGATCAGTTCCTCATGCCGTCCCGTCTCCACCACGCGGCCCGCCTCCAGCACGACGATACGGTCGGCATTGACAATGGTGGACAGCCGGTGGGCAATGATCAGGGTGGTCCGCCGCTTCATCAGCCCGTCCAGCGCCGCCTGCACAGCGCGCTCGCTTTCCGCGTCCAGCGCCGATGTCGCCTCGTCCAGCAGCAGCACGGGGGCATCGCGCAGGATGGCGCGGGCGATGGCAATGCGCTGGCGCTGGCCGCCGGACAGGCGCACCCCCTTCTCGCCCAGGAAGGTGTCGAACCCTTCCGGCATGGCTTCGATGAAATCCAGGGCATGGGCGGCGATGGCGGCCTGACGCACCTCCGCATCCGTGGCCCCCGGCCGGCCATAGCGGATATTCTCCATGGCATTGGCCGAGAAGATCACCTGTTCCTGCTGCACGATGCCGATGCGGGCCCGCAGGTCGGCCGGGTCCGTCCGGGCGATGTCAACGCCGTCCAGCCGGATCACGCCGGCCTGCGGGTCATAGAAACGCAGCAGCAACTGGAAGATCGTGGTCTTGCCGGCCCCGCTGGGTCCCACCAGCGCCACCCGCTCGCCCGGATGGATGACCAGATCCAGACCCGACAGCGCGCTGTCCCGGGGGCGGGAGGGATAGTTGAAGGACACGCCATCGAACACGACCTCCCCCCGCGTCGGCACCGGCAGGGGCAGCGGATGGGAAGGGGCGCGGATGTCGGGAACGGTGGCCAGCAGGTCGAACAGCCTTTCCGTGGCGCCGGCCGCGCGCGACAGGTCGCTGGCCACCTCGGACAGGGCGCCGACCGCGCCCGCCACCATGACGGCATAGAAGATGAAGGCGGAAAGCTGGCCGGGGCTGATGCGCCCGGCGATGACATCATGCCCGCCGATCCACAGCACCATGCCGATGGCCCCGAACACCAGCACGATGACCAGCATGGTCAGCCAGGAGCGGGCGCGGATGCGCCGCAGGGAGACGGCAACCGTCTCCTCCACCCGGTCGGCGAAGCGGCGCACCTCCATCGGCTCGCGGCCGAAGGCCTGGACCGTGCGGATGCCGCCCAGCACCTCGTCCACCGTGCTGCCGATATCGGCGACCGCATCCTGGCTGGCCCGCGACAGGGTGCGCACCTTGCGCCCGAACACCACGATGGGCGCCACGACCAGCGGCACGACCAGCAGTACCAGCCCCGTCAGCTTGGCACTGGTCAGGGCCAGCAGCGCCAGGCCGCCGACCAGCATCAGCGCGTTGCGCAGCGCGATGGATACGCTGGTGCCGATCACCTGCTGGAGCAGCGTGGTATCGGTGGTCAGGCGCGACAGCACCTCGCCCGTGCGCGTCGTCTCGAAGAAGGAGGGCGACAGGGTGACCAGATGGTCGAACACCTTGCGCCTTATATCGGCCACCACCCGTTCCCCGATCCAGGACACCAGATAGAATCGGGTGAAGGTGGAGACCCCCAGCAGTACGATGACCACCAGCATGACCAACAGCGCCTGGTTCAGCAGGTCGGCATTGCCGGCCGCGAATCCGCGATCGACCAGGGCCTTCAGCCCCTGCCCCAGGCCCAGCACGGTGCCCGCCGCCACGACAAGGGCCAGCGTGGCCCCCGCCATGGCCATGCCATAGGGCTTCAAAAAGGGCCAGAGCAGCCGCAGGGGCTTGAGATCGCGGCGGTTGCGGCCATCCGGGCCGCCCGTTCCGGCACTGCTGTCACGAAAGACCAAGGAAGTCGCTCCGGCAGGAAGAAAGCTGATGAAATCCACACGCACCCGTGGTAACCGCATGGCCGCGCCAGGGCAATATCCACGCCCGGGTGGCATAGCTGCCGCGCCCATGTGTATCAGCCCTGCCTTGCAGCGATGCGGGGCCGGATGGGGTTGCCACCGCCCCAGGCTTTGTATATAAGCGCGGCTTCGATTTAGGGACTGCCGACCATGAAGCCTGACATCCACCCCGCTTATCACGAGATCACCGTCGTCATGACCGACGGTTCCTCCTTCAAGACCCGCACCACCATGGGCAAGGCCGGCGACACGCTGCGTCTGGACATCGATCCGAAGTCCCATCCGGCCTGGACGGGCGTGCAGAAGCTGCTGGATACCGGTGGCCAGATCGCCAAGTTCAACAAGCGCTTCCAGAGCTTCGGCCTGAAGTAAGCTGCTTGGCCGCAAGGCACGCGCAAAAGCGTCGCCGGACATTTCCGGCGACGCTTTTTGTATTGGCCTGCCTGTATGTTTGGTCTGCCTGGATCAGGCTGTCCGGACGGTGCGGGGCCTTTATACGAATTCGCACCAGGCGGTCTGGAGACGGGTGGCCGATGCTGGCATTGTCGGTTGCACGCTTCTGCAAGCTTCCGGACAGGGTGAGACGTGCGATGCCCCCGATGTTCCAGCGCCTGCCGTTCCTGCCCGTGCTGCTGTTGCTGGCCGGGACCCTGCCGGCTATGGCCAAGGACAGCGACCGGTGCGACATCGACATCCGGTCCATCGACCGGATCGAGCCGACGGCTGAGTATGATCCCTATGGCGGCGGCGCCACGGGCTATAACGAGATCGAGCTGCGGCACAAGGATGGCGGCGCCTGCGCGCTGCTGGTCGGCATCGATGACGGGGGCAACGGCACCCGCGTCATGGAAAGCGCCAAGGACCGGCTGGTCTATGAACTTTACAAGGATGCCCGGCTGAGCCAGCGGGTCGGCGACATCCGTGGCAACGAATCGGCCATGTTCCCCCTGGCCATGAGCGCCAAGCAGGATACCGCCCGCCTGCAGGTCTTCAGCTATATCGAGCCGGGACAGCTTGTCGCCAAGGGCACCTATCAGGACCGCGTCACCGTCAATGTCTATGAGCTGCGGGACGGGACGCCCTATGGCCCCATCGCGTCCCGCACGGCCCAGGTGCGTACCAAGGTGCGGTCCGTGGTCAGCGCCAGCGTGGTGGTCGACGGGGTGTCGCGGCCGCTGTCCGGATCGGTCGGCACGCTGGACATGGGGGAACTGACGCGCGGCGGCAGCGGCCGGTTCGAACTGTCGGTCAGCGGCAATGGCGACTATTCGCTGTCGCTTTCCTCCGAGAATGCCGGCCGCCTGGTGTCCCGCGACAGCCCGTCGGGCATCGGTTATCGGCTTTATGTCGGTGGCCGAGCCGTGTCGCTGGGTAGCGGCACCACGGTGGGGCTGGGCGGCGCCGGCAATTACGAATTGCGGGTGGAAAGCGACGCGGCACCGCAGGCGCTGGCCGGCACCTACCATGACAACTTGATCTTAACGATCACGACCGAATAATATCCTTATTGCCGGCCAAATGGCCGGCACGGCGCTTCCCCGCCCAGGGGGCTGCCGGAATGCCCAGAACGGGTGGAAGTGAGGTGGGATATGGCCAATCAGTTCAGGCGCAATGCCATCGGCCGCGTCACGGCCCTGCTGGTCCTGGCCGGGTGCGCCGGGGTGGGCGTTCTGGCGCAGGCGCAGGGATCGACCCAGGCGACACTGACCCTGCGCGCCAGCATGCCGCAAAGCTGCACCGTCGCCCTGTCCACCACCAGCGCCACGCTGGACCTGAATGCCGGCGTCACCAACCTGCCCGTCGCCACGGTGGAGGAGCGGTGCAACGCCTCCAACGGCTATACGGTCAGCATGGTGTCCAAGAATGGCGGCGCCCTGTCGGCCGGCGGGGCCAATATCGGCTATACCCTGCATTACGGGGACACCAACAGCAGCACCGGCACCCTGGCCGCCGAACGCGGCGTGTCCGGCAATGCGCGGCAGACCGTGCTGTCCGTCTCCATCCCGCCCGGCACCAACCGACAGGCCGGCGATTACGAGGATACGGTGACGATCAGCATCGCCGCCAAATAACCTTCCCTACCCCTCCCCGCCCATCCCGCCCATCCCGCCCATCCCGGAGGAACCCGGCATGACAACGCGGCCACGCTTCCATCTGGCCTTTCCCGTTCATGACCTGGACGCGGCCCGCGGCTTCTATGGCGGCCTGCTGGGCTGTGCGGAGGGGCGCAGTTCCCCTCAATGGGTGGATTTCGATCTTCACGGTCACCAGATCGTGGCGCATCTGGCGCCGGGGGAATGCGGCGCGCGCGATACCAGCCCCGTGGACGGGCATGACGTGCCCGTCCGGCATTTCGGCCTGATCCTGGATTGGCCGGATTGGGAGATGCTGGCGGCCCGGCTGCGCGCGGCGGGCCAGCGCTTCATCATCGAACCCGGCATCCGCTTCACCGGAAAGCCGGGGGAACAGGCGACGATGTTCCTGCTGGACCCGTCCGGCAACGCCCTGGAATTCAAGGCGTTCCGCGACGAAGCCATGATCTTCGCCCGCTGAGGTCGCCCCCCTCCATCCAAAGGGCCTATACCGCCGGAGAGGGGTATTTTTGTGCGGTTGCACTTGCGGTCGCCGCCACAGACGATAATGTAGGGGAAGGGCGGGACGAGTGCTTTCTTCTCCGGCCGGCTTTCTGCCATGAGGCGAGCGATGATGGCGGGTGATGAAGGGTGGGGGATTGGCAGGATGATCAGGTTGACCCGCATCGGCGAAGCGCCGGTGGAACATTTCCCCGACCGGAGCCAGCCGGCCCCGGTAAGCGAGATTTCGCTTTATGGCGACATTGCCCGCGTGCTGGACCATATGCAGCGCCGTCTGCATGATGTGGTCCGCGTCGAACTGGGCCGGATCGGCGTGGATGACATCAGCCCCATGCAGGTGCTGATGCTTCTGAATATCGGCGGTGACGAACTGACCGTCCGCGACCTCATGGAGCGCGGCTATTATCTGGGGTCCAACGCCAGCTACAATCTCAAGCATCTGGTCGAACAGGGCTATGTCGACCGCGGGGCCTCGGCCCGCGATCGCCGGGCCGCCCGCCTGCGCCTGTCGGAAAAGGGCGAATGGCTGTGTGCGGAGATCAAGAAGCTGGAGGAGCGGCAGGCCGCGCAGTTGCTGCACACCGCATCCGATGTCCGGGACCTGGAGACCACATATAACATGCTGCGCCGCCTGGAACGGCTTTGGGGGGATGTCGTCCGTTACGACAGCCGTGGCCAGGACTGACCCCATGATGATGACCCCGACGGCCGGGGACCCCGCGGCCCCGGCGCGACCCGTCCTCCGGGCCCGCCTGAACAGCAGCGACGTGGAACGGCTGCTGAAGCAGCCTGGCAGCGGCGCGCGCATCGATACCATGACGAAGCTGGTCATGGAGATGGAGGAAGGCGGACTGACGGCCAAGGAACAGCGGCTGGCGCTCGATGTGCTGCGCGCCTTCGCCTCCGATGCGGAGATGGAGGTGCGGGCCGCCGTGGCCTGGCAGATCCATAACAGCCCCATCCTGACCGCCGACATGGCGGAAAAGCTGGCCCGCGACGTGGCACAGGTGGCCGTGCCCATCCTGAAATATGTGGATGGTCTGCCGGAGAACCTGTTGCTGGAGATCGTGGCCGAGCGGGATCCGCAGAAGCAGCTAGCCATCGCCGGGCGCCGCACCGTGTCGGAAGCCGTGTCGGCCGCCCTGGTCGAAACGGGCAATGTCGTCACCGTCGTGCATCTGCTGCGCAATCGCGGTGCCGCCGTGCGGGAGGCGACGCTGAGCCGTGCGGCGGAACGGTTCGGGCAGTTCCGGATCGTTGCCGACAGCGTCGCCGCCCGGCCGGATGTCACCGTCGCCATCGTGGAACGCATGATCGCCCTGGTGTCGGAGGATGTGCGCCAGCAATTGATCCGCGACCACAAGATCGAGCCGGCCCTGGCCAAGCGGCTGGCCGAGGGGGGACGGGAGGCCGCAACGCTGCGCGTCCTGCAGCCCCTGCTGGTCTCCCCCGATGATGCGGAGATGGTGGCCAAGCATCTCTACCGCCAGGGCCGGCTGACCCCGCAGGTACTGTTCCGGGCCCTGTGCGCGGGCGATCTGGAACTGTTCGTGGCGGGCATGGCGGCACGGGCCAACATCACGCCGCAGGCCGCCGGCATCCTGGCCTGGGATGATGGCGTGCTGGGGCTGCATTGCCTGATGGACGCGGCGGCCATTCCCGGCCCCCTGACCGCGCCCTTCCGCACGGCCCAGCAGATGGCGCTGGAGATTGAATATGCGGCCGGCAACTGCACGCGGGAGAAATACCAGCAGGTCGTGCTGGAGGCCCTGTTCGACCGCTATGCCGACACCGCGGAACGGGAGGTGGACGAGTTGCTGATGCAGATTTCCGACCAGCCCGGCATCGATGTCGGTGCCATCCTGAATCCGATCCGGGCATAAGGGCCCCGGTCCCACATGAAGCTGATCTGCTATGCCATTCATGGCGATCCGCCCCTGATCCGTCCGGCACCGGCCACGCGCGACTGGATGGACGGCACCCCGCAGGCCTATGCCTATCGCTGCCTGCCGCTCAACATCGCCAATGCCCATGGCTGGGAACTGCTGAACCGCAGTGGCTTCACGGCCCATTGGGATGGCGGAAGCGGTATCGACAGCATCAGCATCACGCCCGATCCCGGCACGACGGCCCCGGCCATCAGCCATTTCGGCTCCGGTGTGCTGACCTTCCATATCGAAGCCGTGTTCCGCACCGAGCCGGGGTGGAGCCTGTGCGCGCAGGGCCCCGTGAACCGGCCCAAGGATGGTATTTCCGCCCTGTCGGGCATCATCGAGACGGATTGGGCACCCTACAGCTTCACCATGAACTGGAAATTCACGGCGCCGGGCCGGACCGTCCGGTTCGACGCCATGGAACCTTTCTGCACGATCTTCCCCGTGCAGCGCCGCCTGCTGGAAAGCGTGGAACCGGAAATCCGCAACCTGTCGGACGATCCCGAACTGGCCCGGCGGTTCGAGGATTGGGCCCAGGGCCGCACCCGCTTCAATGAGGAGTTGAGCCAGCCCGGATCGGACGCCCGCACAGCCAAATGGCAGAAAAGCTATTATCTGGGGCTGTTGCCGGACGGCAGCCCGGCCGACCCCGACCATCTGGTCAAGCTGCGGCCCCCCGGCTTCGTGGACAAGCGCTGAGCCTGATCCGGGTCGTACTCATTCACCGCGCCGGTGGCGCCCGTTCATACCATTCCCATTCTGCGGTGATCGGACCTTGTTGGTTCCGATCACCGCATTCAAGCGCCGGCGCCAACATGCCGGGCGCCAACATGCCAATGGCTTGGCTACGCCGCACGAGTGGTGCTGCGGCCGGTGCTGCGGCGCCCGCCACCGCATGGCGATCCATCCCCGCCCCCCGGCCCGGCTGTGACGGCCGGCACCCTGCCGGTCGTCAGCGTTCCGGCCCCAGACACCCCCGTTCCACCGACTGCGCCGCCAGTTCCTGAAACCGGGACAGATAGCGCCCGTCACCCGCCATGGTCGGGTCGCGGATGGTATCGGCGTTCAACTGGCGCATTTCGGCATTGATACGGTCACAGGGGCTGGCACAGCCCGACATGGCCAACGACAGCGGCACCAGCAACAGCAGCGCACGCGCCGCGACGGACGACAGGGCGGACATGGGTGACCAGCCATCTTTCAAACCGTTTCGATGACTGGCACCCTGGCACCCGGTCCGGGCAAAAGCGCGGCATGTCCGTGTCGCGATTGCGGCAGTGGCCGCCGTCAATACCGGCGGATCAACCCGACCAGCCGGCCCTGCACATTGACCCGGTCGGCCCCGAACACGCGCGTTTCGTAATTGGGGTTCGCAGGTTCCAGCGCGATGGAATTCCCCTTGCGGCGCAGGCGCTTCAGCGTCACCTCCTGCCCATCCACCAGCGCCACGACGATCACGCCATTCTCCGCCGTCTCGCAGCGCTGGATGATCACCGTGTCGCCATCCAGGATGCCGGCATCCACCATGCTGTCACCGGCGACTTCCAGCGCGTAATGATCGCCCGTCGCCACCATGCTGGCGGGAATGTCGATCGTCACCGAACTGTCGCGCATCGCCTCGATCGGCAGGCCGGCGGCGATCCGGCCGTAAAGCGGCAGGGCCACGGCTTCGGCGTCGTTGCTGGCCGGACGCCCCGGCAGGGCGCCCCGGAAATCTCCCTTGATGACATTGGGCTTGAACCGCGGCGTCACATCCGCCGGCGGCTGTGACGCCGGTGCGGCGGCCGGGCGGGCCTTGGCCGCCGGCTTCTCCGGCAGGCGCAGCACCTCCAGCGCGCGGGCGCGATGCGGCAGGCGGCGGATGAAGCCCCGCTCCTCCAGCCCTGTGATCAGCCGGTGGATGCCCGATTTCGATTTCAGGCCCAGCGCATCCTTCATTTCATCGAAGGAAGGGGAGACCCCACCCTGTTCCAGCCGCTCATTGATGAAGAACAGCAGTTCCTGTTGCTTGCGCGTCAGCATGGCATCCCCTTGACCGCAACCGCCCGTCGCCCATCCACGCAGCGGCATGATACGGTCCGACTATAGAACAATCCCGGAACGTCAATCAATGTTCTATTTTGGTTCGTGCTTTCACAATGTCCATCAGCACGCAATCCGTCCCGCCGACACCACTATAGGGGGATATAGCCACACCAAAAATGTACTTATAACATTCGGCCTATGGATGTTGGATAGGTATTCATCAAGTTTCACCTGACATAACATGCACATTTAAAAATTTCTTAGAGAAAACATCCCGGAAACCACATATACGAAAGGATAGGTGGCAGCACCATCAAAATCATTATAAATATTTATATAGCTAATTTTCCAATAAGGAAATTGCCGGTGCGTATTTTTAAGCCTTCTCAGGAAACCCGTCGACTTTCCGCTTTAAGGGATGCTATCGATCGCTCTCAATGTGTCATTGAATTTGATATTAACGGATATATACTAGATGCAAACGAGAACTTCCTGACATCTCTCGGCTATCATCGTGAAGATATTATTGGGAAACACCATAAAATTTTCGTTCTTCCCAAAGAACATGCAAGTGAAGGATATCGCGATTTCTGGAATACGCTGAAGCAGGGCAAATTCCAGACCGGCGTTTTCCGCCGGGTCACCCGTGAAGGTCGGGAAATTTGGATCCGCGCCACATATAATCCTGTCTTCAACCGGGCAGGTCAGGTGGTCCGGGTCGTGAAGCTGGCGACAGACATTACGGAAACCATCCACCTGCGAAATGATCTCGCCGCCAAGGTGGCCGCCATCGGCCGGTCACAAGCCGTGATCGAGTTCACGTCCAGCGGCGAGATCATGACGGCGAACGAAAATTTCCTGTCCGCGCTGGGATACCGGCTGGAGGAGATCCAGGGCCGGCATCACCGCATGTTCGTTCCCGCGGAGGAGCGGGAGAGCACCGCCTATCTCCAGTTCTGGCGGCAACTGGCCGCCGGGGAACATAATGGCGGGGAGTTCCGGCGCGTGCGCAAGGATGGGCACGACATCTGGATCCAGGCCACCTACACCCCTATCCTCGACGAGGACGGGCGGGTGGAGAAAGTGGTGAAATTCGCCACCGACATCACGGAACAGAAGCGCCGCACGGCCGATTTCGAAAGCCAGATCCAGGCCATCAGCAAAAGCCAGGCGGTCATCGCCTTCAACCTCGATGGCACGATCATCACGGCCAATGCTAATTTCCTCGACACGCTGGGATACCGGCTGGAGGAGATCCAGGGCCGGCATCACCGCATGTTCATGCCGGAGGAGGAGCGCGACAGCGCCCCCTATCGCCAGTTCTGGGAACGGCTGGGCCGCGGTGAATATCAGGCCGGCGAATATCGGCGCATCGGCCGCAACGGGCAGGAAGTCTGGATTCAGGCCTCCTACAATCCCGTCCTGGATTTGAATGGCAAGCCCTACAAGGTCGTGAAATATGCCAGCGACGTGACGCGGCAGGTGCTGGCCCGTCAGCGCAGCGAACATGTGCGCAGCATGATGGAGAATGTTGCCGCCGGCGCGGAGCAGATGAACGCTTCGATCCGCGAGATCGCTCACAACATGGCCCGTTCCCGCGACGAGGCCGAATCGGCCAACCGCCGCGTCGACGCGGCCGGTGCCGTGACGGCACGCCTCAGTTCGCTGTCCGACAGCATGGTCGAGATCGTGAACCTGATCTCCGGCATCACGGGACAGATCAACCTGCTGGCCCTGAACGCCTCCATCGAAGCCGCGCGCGCCGGGGAGGCCGGAAAGGGTTTCGCCGTCGTCGCGCAGGAGGTGAAGAACCTGGCCAACCAGGCCCGCGCCGCCACCGACCGTATCAATGATGATATCGGCAGCCTGCGGGAGACGGCGACGGAGGTCGTGCAGACGCTCGACAGTATCCATGGCGCCATCAGCCAGGTCAGCGACTATGTCAGTTCCATCGCCGCCGCCGTGTCGCAGCAGAGCGCTGTTGCCGGCGACATGTCGACCAGCATGCAACGCGCTGCCGCCGAAGCAGCCCGTATCGGGGCCTGACCCGGCGGCCGGAGCGCCCACGCGGCGACGGGTGTCAGAGGGCGACCGGCGTCAGAGCGCGTCGAGCGGCATTACCCGCACGCGGTCCCCCGCCCTGGCCGGCGGGGCGTGGGGGGCGCGCAGGATCAGGCAGTCGGCCCAGGCCAGGCGGCTCAGCATGCCGCTATCCTGTTTGGGAAAGGGTTCGGCCACAAGGCGGCCTTCCCCATCGGTGGACAGCCGGGCACGGATGAAATCAGCCCGCGCGTCGTTGCCCCCCATGTCACGTCCCAGCACGGCGTCACGCAATTCGTCATCCGCCGGCAGTCCCTGCATGGCCAGCAACAGCGGGCGCAGGAAAAGCCAGGCGCAGACCAGGGCGGAAACGGGATTGCCGGGCAGCCCGATCATGGGCACGCCATGCATGCGCCCGAAGATCAGCGGCTTGCCGGGCCGCATGGCGATCTTCCAGAAATCCAGTTCCATCCCCGCCGCCCCCAGGACGGACCGCACCAGATCATGTTCCCCCACCGACGCACCGCCGATGGTGATCAACAGATCGGTGCCCGACGCGGCGGAAACCAGGGCGGACAGGCTGTCCACACTGTCGGCCGCGATGCCCAGATCCACCGGCTCGCCGCCCAACTGGCGCACCAGGGCCGCCAGCGCCAGGGAATTGGAACTGACGATCTGGCCCGGCGCCAGCGTGTCGCCCGGCATCACCACCTCGTCACCCGTGGCCAGGATGGACACGCGGGGACGGCGGCGAACCCGCAGCCAGGGGACGTTCATCGATGCGGCCAGCGCCAGGTCGCGGACCGTCAGGCGACGGCCCGCCGGCACCCCGATGTCACCCGCCGCGAAATCCTGGCCCGCCGGACGGACCCAGCGGCCGGGCCCGCCGCCATCCTTCAGCGTCACGGTGGCGCCGTGATCCTCCGCATCCTCCTGCACCACCACGGTATCGGCACCGGCCGGCAGCGCACCGCCGGTGAAGATGCGCACGGCCTGGCCGGGGCCGACCACGCCGTCGAACGGCCGGCCGGCCGGCGCCTCCCCGATGCGGGACAGGGTGGCGGGGAAGACGGAAAGGTCGGCCGTGCGCACGGCCCAGCCGTCCATGGCGCTGACGGCGGTGGGCGGGTGGGTGACGCGGGCCACGACATCGGCGGCCAGCACGCGCCCCAGCCCCTCGGTGATGGGGACCTGTTCGGCGGGCAGCAGCGTCGCCGCCGCCAGGATGCGGGCACGGGCCTCGGAAAGCGGGATCAAGCGGATGCTCCGTCTGTCAAACAAGTTCGACATATTGGGGCATATATCACGGCCCGCAACGGGGCAAGCGGGACGGGCCGCCGATATTTTCCGCATGCAGAAGGCTCTGTGGCACCGGACCGGACCCTTGGGAGGAGAGGTGCCCCCGGCGGGGGTCCGGTCCCAAGGGGCGCCGCTATCAGCCCGCCGGCCCCGTCACGGCATTGTCCGCGATCAGGCCGCGCAGCAATTCCCCATCCAGGGTGGACTGGATGGTTCCATCCTCCTCGATGAACATCACAGGTCCGTGATTGGTGAACAGCAACTCGGTATATTCAGGAAAGCTGGTGCATTCATGGATGGTGCCCAGCGGCTCATAGCCCCAGGTGCCGGCCAGAGCGACGCCCATGCGGTATTCCATGCGGCCCTTGACCACGAAATATTCGCCGGCGCCGTAATGCTTGTGCCGGCCGAAGGAACTGCCGGGCTGGCAGCGCAGCAGCACGGTCCAGCGGCCTGTTTCAAGGCTGGTGAACAGCAGGCGGAAATCGATCCCGTCGGCCAGGGGAACCCACGGCTTTTCCTCCGCCGGGATCAGGCTTTCATCGGTGGACATGCGTCCCGTCCTTTCATCGGTCAGAAACGTTGGGTGAATTCGATGCCCCAGCTCGCCCGCTCACCGTAGTAAAGCGGGATCACGCCGAAATCGCGCAGGTCGGTGGCATCGACGATATAGGCCTTGTCGGTGACGTTGCGGCCCCAGAAGGCCAGTTCCCAATCGGCATCGGGCGACGACAGGGCCACGCGCAGGTTCAGGAGACCATGGCCGCCCCGGCTGCTGACCAGATCATCCTGGGCGTTGTTGTAGTATTTCTTGGCGGTGTAATTATATTCGGCCCGGAAGGCCGCGCCATAGGCGGCGGTCAGCGGCACCCGGTATTGCGCGAAGCCGGACAGGGTGAATTTCGGCGCGCCGGGCAGCCTGTTGCCGGAAAAGTCGCGGGCCTGGCCCGTGGCCGGATCGATGGCACCGGAAGTGTAGTTACGGTACTGCGCATCCAGCAGGCCCAGGTTGAGGCCCAGGTCCAGCCCGTCGGCGGGAATGGCCGTCAGTTCCACCTCCAGCCCCTTGATACGGGCGTCGGCGGCATTGTCCAGGCCCAGGGTGGGCACGCCGCTGCCCTGCTGGTTGACCGACAGAACCTGCAGGTCGCTGTAATCGTAAAGGAAGGCGGCGATATTGGCGCGCAGCCGGCGATCCAGCAGGGTGCTTTTCAGACCGATCTCGTAGGCTGTCAGGAATTCCGGATCGACCTTGGTCCGTTCCGCCACGCTGGTGATGATGCCGATATTGAAATTGCCCGATTTGAAACCCCGTGTGACGGACCCATAGGCCATGACATCCCGGGTCACGTCGTAATCGGCGGCCAGCCGCCAGGACGATGCCTTGAACGTGTCGCCCATCGCGGCATATGGCACCAGCGCCACGGGTGCGCCGTCGGGAATATCGGCATCGAAGAAGCCGGGGATCAGCACGCCCTGGTGCGTGGCCCGCACCTTGTCCCAGGTATAGCGCGCGCCCGCCGTCAGGCGCAGGCCCTCGGCGACATCGATGGTCGTCTGCCCGAAGATGGCATAGCTCTTGTTCCGGCGCGTGGCATCGGTGACCAGGGGCACGGCCCCATCGGCAAAGGACAGTTCGCCCACCAGATCGGCTTCCGAGTGGGAGATGAAATCCTCGTCGAAATAGAAGGCGCCGATCAGCGCCTGGATGCCGCCGCCATTATAGGCGACCTGCAGCTCCTGCGACTTCTGCTCGGTCTCCGTCAGGAACTTGATCTGGTCGATGCGCAGGGGGCCGCCATCCACATCCACGCGGTTATCCACGTCGCCCTTGTCGTACCCCGTGATGGATTTCACCGACAGCGTGTCGGACAGGCTGAAGGAGGCGGTCAGCGAGACCCAGTGATTGTCGGAATGGTTGCGGCTGTCGCCGTTGAAATTCAGGATCTTCACCTCGCCCGGTGCCGGATCGCGGTAACCGAACAGGTCGCCCCCGTTGATCTGCCCGTCGGGCTTGGGCTGCAAATAGTCGCTGCGGTCGCGGCCTGTGCCGGCGGCCAGCCTGACATCGACATCACGGTCGCCGTCGGGATGATAGCGCAGGATGGCCCGCACGGCCCCTTCGTCCACATCGATGGCGCGTTCGCCGGTGAAAAGATTCACCCGTTCGCCGTCGCCGCGCCGCAAGGTGGCCGACACGCGCGCCGACAGTCCCTCGGCCAGCGGCATGGAGGCTGCGGCCTCCGCCTCGAACAGGTTGAAGCGGCCATAGCCCAGGCGGAAATAGCCCTCCTGCCGGCCATCCGGCAGCTTGGAGACATAGACGATGGCCCCGCCCGTCGTGTTCTTGCCGAACAACGTGCCCTGCGGCCCGCGCAGCACCTCCACCCGGTCCAGATCGAACAGCGAGAAGCTCTGGCTGCCCGTCGAGGCCACGGCCACATCGTCGCGATAGATGCTGACCGGCCCGACGGAGGAGGAGTTGAAATCATTGTTGCCGACACCGCGGATGAAGATGTTCGGCACGCCGCCGAAGGTCTTGATCTCCAGGTTCGGCACGATGTCGCCGATGGCCAGGCTGTTGGACAGGCCGCTTTCCTGCAACTGCGCCCCGCCCAGGGCCGTGACGGAGACCGGCACCTCCTGCAGGTTCTGGGCCCGGCGCTGGGCCATGACCACGATCTCCTCGATGGCTTCCTGTGCGCCGGCCGGGACCGCTGCCGCCGTCGCGGCCAGAAGCGGCAGGGCCAGCGCCGTGCGCGCCCCTTTTCTGAACTGCATGTTTTTCCTCCCCCTTGTCCCTTCGATCGGGCGTTCTTCTGTGATGGCGGGACCCTATCGCGGCCACCGGGCCCGTGACTTTGCGCTGAGCGTCAGAACTCATGCGCCACAGCGCGGGGCGCGCGGCGACTTGCGCGGCAGCGACCTTATTCTTGTTCCTGCGCGCATCGCTTCGTATGCCGCGGCTCGTCAGCGGGGAGGATGCGGTTTACTATGCGGTACCCGAACGGATCGGGCCCAAGACCAAGATCAATCCGTGGGAGGTGTCATGTCTTTGGCCGGGACCGAAAGCTGGTCGTCGCAATCCATGCCCGTCAACCGCCGCTTCCGCGGGTTCCAGGATGTGCTGGACCGCACCCATTTCCATTGGGACCTGCATGTCGACCGTGGCGACAATTACAGCGCGCAGGTGCTGCGCCGTCCGGTGGATGAATTCGTCTTCACCCATGTCGTGGCCGACCCGCTGGCCGGGTGGCGGCGGGCGGACGAGATCCGCAAGTCACAGGCGGGGTATTTCTGCCTGCTGTTCCTGGAACAGGGCCGCACGCTGCTGGAACAGGGCCGCAACCAGACCGAACTGGGGGCGGGCAGCATCGCGCTGTGGGACAGCACGCGGCCGGCCTATTTCGCCGCACGGGAGGTGCAGCATCAATATTCCCTGCTGATCCCCCGCCAGGCCGCCCTGTCGGCCCTGCCCAGCATCGAGGATATGTGCGGTCTGCAGGTGCGCGGCGACAGCGGGGTGGGTGCCGTGCTGCTGGCCCATCTGCGGCAGTTGCACCGGTCCATCGACAATATCGATCCCGCCGACCGGCCGGCCATGCTGCGCGCCACGGTGGAACTGGCGGCCATCGCCTTCCGGCCGGAACTGGAACGGCTGAACGGATCGGCCTTCCAGCGCGCCCTGCTGACCCGCGTGCAGGATTACATCAACACGCAGGCCGGCGACCCCGGGTTGGGGCCGCAGAGCATCGCGGCGGCCTTCCGCTTCTCCCCCCGCTATCTGCACCGGCTGTTCGAGGCGACGGACATGACCGTGTCGGAATGGATCAAGCAGCGGCGGTTGCAGCGTTGCCGTGCCGATCTGGCGGCCGTGGGCTGTGACGGCCTGTCCCTGACGCAGATCGCCATGAAGAACGGCTTCGCCGACGCCTCGCAGTTCAGCCGTTCCTTCCGCGCCGCCTTCGGCACCACCCCGCGCGAGTTTCGCCAGCAGGCACGTGACGGACGCGGATAATGCTATTTTGCCCGTTCCCGGTGAGTACGCCCCATCGGGAACGGGCACCGGGCGGCCCCGCCGGCCTCACCCCCGCTCGCTGTCCATATGGGCCAGCAGAGCCTCCGGATAGCGGTCACCGGCTGCGGCGCCGGGCGGGATGGCCGCTTCGATCGCGGCCAGTTCGGCGGCCGACAGGACCAGACTGGCCGCCCCCAGGCTTTCGGCCAGCCGGTCGCGGCGGCGCGCGCCGACCAGCGGCACGATGTCCGCCCCGCGGGAGGCGACCCAGGCGATGGCCACCTGCGCCACACTGGCCCCGATATCGGCGGCCACACGGCGCAGCGTGTCCACCAGTGCCAGATTATGGTCCAGGTTCGGGCCCTGGAAACGGGGGCTGTGGCTGCGGAAATCCGTCCCTCCGGCGGTGCCCGTGAAATGCCCGCTGATCAGCCCGCGCGACAGCACGCCATAGGCCGTGATGCCGATGCCCAGTCCCCGGCAGACCGGCAGGATGGCCTCCTCGACCCCCCGGCTGATCAGGGAATATTCGATCTGCAGGTCACTGATCGGGTGGATGGCGGCGGCCCGGCGGATGGTGTCGGCCCCCACTTCCGACAGGCCGATATGGCGGACATATCCTTCCTTCACCAGATCGGCGATGGCGCCGATCGTGTCCTCGATGGGCACGTCGGGGTCCAGCCGGGAGGGGCGGTAAATGTCGATATGGTCCGTGCCAAGCCGCTTCAGGCTGTAAGCGACGAAGTTGCGGATGGCGACGGGCCGGGCGTCATAGCCGGCCCATTGCCCGTCGGGCCCGCGCAGGGCGCCGAACTTGACGCTCAGCAGCACATTGTCGCGCCGGCGCCCGTGCAGCGCCTCGCGGATCAGCATCTCATTATGACCCATGCCATAGAAATCGCCCGTATCCAGCAGGGTGATGCCAGCATCCAGGGCGGCATGGATCGTGGCGATGCCTTCCGCCCGGTCGGCGGGTCCGTAAAGGTCGGACATGCCCATGCAGCCAAGACCCAGGGCGGAGGTGAGGGGACCGGTGGTCCCCAGGGTGCGATGCATCATCATGGCAGGCTTCCTTCAAGGGATGGTGACGATGGAAGGAATGCTGCCATGGTCCGGATTATGCGATAATCCTGCATATACCGTATGCTCTGTTCGGAAATCCGTACAATGCCGCCTTATGCCCTTGCCGATCTGGATGCGTTCCTGTCCGTGGCCCGCCATCGCAATTTCCGCCGCGCCGCGCGTGAGCGGGGCGTGTCGCCCTCCACCCTCAGCCAGGCCGTGCGCAACCTGGAAGAGGCGATGGGCGTGCGCCTGCTGCACCGCACGACCCGCAGCGTCACGCCCACCGAGGCCGGGCAGCGGCTGGTGGAAAGCCTGTCGCCGGCCATGGCGGCCGTGACGGCGGCACTGGACAGCCTGGGTCCCTATCGCGGTACCGCGTTCGGCACCTTGCGGCTGAACGTGCCGGTCATCGTATCGCATCTGGTGCTGCCCGGCATCGTGGCGCCCTTTCTGGCCGCCCATCCCGGCATCACGCTGGAGGTGGCGACCGACAATGCCCTGGTCGATGTCTTCGCGGCCGGCTTCGATGCCGGCGTGCGGTATGAGGAGGCGCTGGCCCAGGATGTGGTGGCGGTGCCGCTGGGCCCGCGTGAGCAGCGCTATCTCCTGGCTGCGGCACCCGCGCGGATCGCCCGCGACGGGATGCCGGCCCATCCGACGGACCTGCTGGCCCGTCCCTGCCTGCGCCAGGGCTTTCCGGGCGGCGCCATCGTGCCGTGGGAGTTCGAGAAGGCGGGGCAGACGGTGAAGCTGCATCCGTCGGGGCCGCTGGTCAGTGCCGACAGCGCCCTGTCGCTGCGCGCGGCGCTGGACGGGCTCGGCTGGATCTACACGTTCCAGGAATTGCTGGAACCGCATCTGGCCGCAGGCACGCTGGTGCCGGCCTTGCAGGATTGGGGCCTGCGCTTTTCCGGCCCGTTCCTTTACTACAGCAGCCGCCGCCACCTGCCGGGACCGCTGCGTGCCTTCGTGGACTGGCTGCGCGGCCCCGGTGCGGTGCCCTGATCAGGGCGGTGTGCGCAGCGCCTGGATCAGTTCGCGCAACTGGCGCACCGCCACGATGGTGGAGGCCAGCGCGAAAAGGGCGCCCAGCGCGGCCAGCAGCAGCCGGGTATTGTCCAGTTCGGTGCGCCCCATCCAGTCATGCAGCACCAGAAACACCAGCAGCGGCAGCGCCAGCGACCGCAGATGGTACAGCAGTGCGGGTCCCACCGGCTGGGGGCGCAGCAGGGTCAGCGGCCGGTCATGCGCGGCGGGACTGGTGCCCAGCCGCTGCACCGCGACCGAGGTCAGTACCAGCACCAGGAAACCCAGCCCGCCGGGCAGGCCCGCCGCCGGATGCCCGGCCAGCCACAGCGCGAAACCGGCAGCGCCCAGCCCCAGCCCCGTCAGCGCGGCATAAAGGCTGCCGTGGGCGACGGCGGCCCAGCGGTCCGGCCGGATCAGGCGCAGGCCGGCCACCGGCGTGTCGGTCTTCGCTGCGCCAGGCCTGGCCGCCCCCGCTCCCACCCCCTCTGGCACCCCCTCTGGCACCCCCTCTGGCACCCCCTCTGGCGCCGGGGCGGCCGGGACCAGCACGGGCGCGCTGCGGTCACTCCAGTACAGGCTTCCGTCATCGTCGCGGAAAACAGCCATCCCCGCCCCTCTCCCCTGCTTTCTTCACCGCCCGCCCGGCACAAAGGTCACGGGCGCGCCATCCTGCTTGTGCAGCACGCCCTGGCGCATGACGAAGCGCACGCGCATCAGTTCGGTCACATCCGTCAGCGGATTGCCGGCCACGGCGATGATGTCGGCATCCTTGCCGGGCTCCAGCGTGCCGATGCGGGCCGTGCGATCCAGCAGGTCGGCGGCGTTCACCGTGGCGGCCTTGATGGCATCGGCGGCCGGCATGCCGGCATCGACCATCAGCTTGAATTCCAGCGCATTGTCGCCGTGCCGGCTGACGCCGCTATCGGTTCCGAAGGCGACCTTGACGCCGGCCTTCACGGCACCGGCAAAGCTGTTGCGCATCTGCTCGCCCACCTCCAGCGCCTTACTGGCCTGGGCCGGGGTCAGGGTGGTGCTGGACCGGGCCATCTCCACCACCGTGTGCCCGGCCAGCAGGGTCGGCACCAGATAGGCGCCCTTCTGCTTCAGCAAGGCGATGGAATCCGCATCCAGGTAGGAACCATGTTCCACGCTGTCCACGCCGTGGCGCAGGGCCAGGTTGATGCCGGCTGCGGCATGGGCATGGCTGGCGACGCGCTTGCCCATCATGTGGGCCGTGTCGATGACGGCCTTGGCCTCGTCATCGAACATCTGCTGCCCGGTGCCGGCCGCGATGTTCGACAGCACGCCGCCCGTCGTGGCCAGCTTGATGACGTCGGCTCCCTTGCGGATCTGCTCGCGCACGGCACGGCGGCAGTCATCGGCGCCGTCGCACACGCTTTCGGGACGCAGCGCGTGGGTCACCGCCTCGTTGAAGCCGTTGGCATCGCCATGCCCGGCCGTGATGGAGATCATCTGGCCGGCCGCCAGGATGGTGGGGCCTTCCACCTCGCCCTTGGCGATGGCGTCGCGCAGGGCGAAGGCCGTGCGCGCCGGGGACCCCAGTTCGCGCACCGTGGTGAAGCCCGCCATCAGGGTGCGATGGGCGTACATCGCTCCTTCCAGCACGGCGACCTCCGGATCGTCGCGCACTTCCGCCAGGATGCTGCCGGGTCCCAACTCGCCCATCAGATGGACATGGCAATCGATCAGGCCGGGCAGCACGAACCCGTCCTTCAGGTCGATAATGCGGGCATCGCCCGCCACCCCGGCCGCCGCCGCGTCCAGATAGCCCGCGCGCACGGCCGCGACCTTGCCGTCGGTCACGACCAGCGTCTGCCGGGCCAACGGCTTCTGCCCCGGCACGGCCAGCAGCGTTCCGGCATGGATCAGCGTCGTCTGCGCACCCGCCGTGCCCGCCAGCAGAACGAATGCCCCCACGGCCCCGGCCATATGGCGGCGCCAGCCTTTGTCGATACCCATGGATTGCCTCACACCTTTCTTGTCGTCCGTTGGAAGATGGAATGGACGGCTTGCCGCCACATGGCAAGGGGCTTTGGGCAAGAGGCTTCAGGGCGCCGGCCCATCATCACCATACAAAGGGTTAGGTTGTGCTGGCGGTGCGGCGACCGTTGCAGATGGCAATGGTCGTTGCATTATGAGTTATGCATTTCGCAGTTTTGCATAGTGCAATATGGCCCACACCCGCTTGGACATACCGGAAAGGCGCAGTTTCCCTCAACCGCAACGTCAATCACCAACTTGGCATCGATCCTGCTCTCCTCCCTCGGCATGACGGCGACAACGCCGCATCACAACGAACCGACGGAGCCCGATCATGAACAAGTTCTTCGCCAAGACCGCCGCCGCCTCCCTGCTGGTCGCCGCCATCGCCGCACCCGCCTTCGCACAGAACGCCACCGGCACCATCCAGTTGCGCGGCAATGTCGCCCAGTCCTGCACCATCACCGTCCAGGACCAGGGCCAGAACCTCTCCCTGAAGAATGGCGAGAACAACAAGACCATCGGCTCCGTCACCGAAAGCTGCAACGCCGGCAACGGCTACAAGATCACCCTGGCCTCCACCAATGCCGGAAAGCTCAAGTCCGGCAATTTCGAGATCGCCTATCAGGTCAATTATGATGGCCATGGCGGCAACCTCAACAGCCAGATGGTCATCGACCGCGCCAACGCCCAGTTCAACAAGAAGGCCGACCTCAAGGTCACCATCCCCGCTTCCGAGCAGTATATCGCCGGTGACTATGCCGACACCGTCACCGTCACCATCGCTGCAAAGTAAACATTCCAACCCTTCCGAACACCTTCATCGGGCAGTTCCAGCCTGAACCCCCGCCCGGCCCGCCGGGCGGGGGATTTTTAATTGCGGCCGGGGGCGGGCCGGCCTATCGATCGGGGATAGTTTCCACCACCGCCCCCCTGGATGGCCGTCCCGCCATGACCCGTCCCCACCTGCCGCTGAACGCCCTGCGCGCCTTCGAGGCATCGGCCCGCCACCTGTCCTTCACCCGCGCCGCGATCGAGCTTTGCGTGACGCAGGCCGCCATCAGCCATCAGGTGAAGGGGCTGGAGGCGCGGCTGGGCGTGCCGCTTTTCCGCCGCCTGCCCCGGGGCCTCGCCCTGACAGATGAGGGGCTGGCCCTGCTGCCGGGCCTGCGCGACAGTTTCGACCAGATTGCCCGGCTGCTGCACCGGTTCGACACCGGCCCGGTCACGGAAATGCTGTCGGTCGGCGTGGTGGGCACCTTCGCGGCGGGATGGCTGCTGCCGCGCCTGGATGGTTTCCTGGCCGCCCATCCCTTCATCGACCTGCGGCTGTCCACCAACAACAACCGTGTCGATATCCAGGCGGAGGGGTTGGACGCCGCCATCCGCTTTGGCGACGGCGCCTGGCACGGGATGGAGGCAGCACCCCTGTTCGAGGCGCCGATGGCGCCGCTCTGCACGCCCGCCATGGCGGCCCGTCTGCACCGGCCGGCCGATCTGGCGGGCGAACGGCTGCTGCGCTCCTACCGCGCCGACGAATGGCCGGCCTGGTTCGCGGCGGCCGGCTGCGATTGCCCGCCCATCCGCGGCCCCGTCTTCGACAGTTCCTGGATCATGGTGGAGGCGGCATTGCAGGGGCATGGGGTGGCCCTGGCCCCCGTCATGCTGTTCGCGCGGCTGCTGGCCGAAGGGCGGCTGACCCAGCCCTTCCCCACGCGGATCGGCACGGGGCGCTATTGGCTGACCTGGCCCAAATCGCGGATGCCCGGCCCCGCCCTGTCCGCCTTCACCGCCTGGCTGTCGGCACAGGCGGCATAGCGGATCCGGCAATCCGGCTGGCTGGCCCCGCCTGTCTACCGACCCCGCCTGTCTACCGGCCATGGACATACCGGCCCGGTGCCGCGTCCAGCGGCGGAAGGCCGGCGTCGCGGCGGCCCATGGGCGGAGGCGGCACGGACGGGCCGGAATGCGCGTCCAGCCATTCCACCCAGGACAGCCACCAGGACCCGGATTGCGGCTCATTGGCGGCAAGCCAGCCTTCCGCATCGGTGAAGGGCTGGCCATGGGGGATGGTTTCGATCCGGTGCCGGCGGCGGGGATGGCCAGGCGGGCTGACGATGCCGGCATTGTGCCCGCCATTGGTCAGGCAGAAGGTCAGGTCGGTATCCAGCAGCAGTCGCGCGCGATAGACGGAGCGCCAGGGGGCCACATGGTCGGTCTCCGTGCCCACGGCAAAGACGGGCACGCGGATGTCCGACAGCGCCACGGGCCGGCCATCGACGCGATAACGGCCGGAGGCCAGGTCATTGTGCTGGAACAGCCGGCGCAGATATTCGCTGTGCATGCGATAGGGCATGCGCGTGCTGTCGGCGTTCCAGGCCATCAGGTCGGACATGGGCTCCCGCCGGCCCAGCAGATACTCGCGCACCATGCGTGACCAGACCAGATCGTTGGACCGCAGCAACTGGAACGCACCGGCCATCTGCGTGGTGTCCAGATAGCCCTGGCTCCACATCCCGTCCTCCAGATAGGTGAGCTGGCTTTCATCGATGAACAGGGTCAGTTCCCCCGCCTCGGTGAAATCCGTCTGGGCAGCCAGCAGGGTCATGCTGGCCAGCCGGTCGTCACCGTCGCGCGCCATCGTGGCGGCGGCGATGGACAGCAGCGTGCCGCCCAGGCAATAGCCCACCGCATGCGTCCGCGCACCGGGCACGATGGTCGCGATGGCCCGCAGCGCGTCCATGACCCCCAGACGCTGGTAATCCTCCATCGACAGGTCGCGGTCCCCGGCATCCGGGTTCTTCCAGGAAACGCAGAAGACGGTATAGCCGCAGGAGACGAGATGCCGGATGAGCGAATTGTCGGGCGACAGGTCCAGGATGTAATATTTCATGATCCAGGCCGGCACGATCAGCACGGGCTCGGGCCGCACCCCGCCCGTGGCCGGGGCGTATTGGATCAGTTCGATCAGGCGGTTGCGGAACACGACGCGGCCCGGCGTGATGGCCACATTCTCCCCCACCCTGAAATCCTCCACCCCGGCGGGTCCCTGGCCGCCGGCCTGCCGGCGCAGATCCTCCATCCAGTTGCGCCAGCCCCGCACCAGGTTCTGCCCTCCCTCTTCCACGCTGGTGCGCAGCACCTCGGGATTGGTGATGGGGAAGTTGGTGGGGGAGACCATGTCCAGCAACTGCCGCGCCGTGAAGGTGACGGCCGCCTCGTGCCCCTGTTCCACGCCGCGCACGCCTGTGGTGGCGTTGTGCCACCATTGCTGCTGCAACAGGAACGCCTGATGGATCAGGTTGAAGGGCGGCAGCATCCAGTCGGGATGCTCGAACCGGCGGTCCTGCGGCAGGGGTTCGATGCAGCGCCCGCCCACCGGCTGCGTACCGCAGCAGCGGGCCGCATACTGGGCCAGCCGCGCCGTCTTGCGCACGGCCTTGTGGGCCAGCTCGGCCTGCTTGCCGGGCGAAACCGACAGGTGGATGGCCCAGTCGGCCCAGGCCAGCGCCAGCGCGGCCGGGGATATGGACCCGGAAAGGCGCCCCATCCAGGCATGGACCAGCCGGTCCAGCACCGACAGGGTGGCCCCGGCGGGGGCCGGCATCTCCCCTTCCCCGTCGGAACAGGGGGGAACGGGTGGCGTGGACAGTCCATCGGGCATGGCGGCATCTCCCTTCCGGACGGGCATGACACCGGCATTGTGGCAGCGGAACAATGGCCCGGCCATGACCTGCGTCAAGGCAGGCCGAAAAGCAGGCCGATGGGATGCCTGTTTTCACACCGTCACCCCGGCGACGCTTTGTTACCCGCGAACCGTCAGCCAGCAGACATCATAGGTCACGCCGACCGGCCCCGCCGCCTCCAGCGCGCGCATGGCGCGGCGCAGGACGGGGGCGGACAGGCGGCCGGGGGCGTAATCGGCCCCGATGCCCCGCAGCGACAGCAGGAAGTGCCGCGCATCCGGGTGATGTTCCACGAAGCCCTGCCGCTCCGCCCGGCCCTGCGGCCCCAGCCAGCCGGCCAGCGTCGCGGCATCGGGATAGGCCGGCCCCGCAGCCGGCGCCCCGGCCATGGCCAGGGCCGCCCGCCATTCGCTGAAGGTGCCGGCCCCCAGCGTGGCCACGCACAGGACCCCGCCCGGCCGCAGCAATCCGCGCCAGCGGGCCAGCGCCGCCCCGGCATCGGGAAACCATTGCAGCGCCAGGCTGGAACAGATCAGGTCGAACGGACCGGTCACGGCCGGCACTTCCCCGTCCATCGCGGCGGCCATCAGGCGCGGATCGCCGCCCAGGCGGGCACGGCAGGCGCCGGCCATGGCGGGCGCGATGTCGCTGGCCAGCCAGGCGCCCACGCCGGGCAGCCGGGCCAGGGCGGCCGCCGTCAGCAGGCCCGTGCCGCAGCCGATCTCCAGCACCCGTGCCGCGGGCGGCAGGGCCAGGGCGGCCAGCCGGTCGGCCATGGCCTGCGCGATGCGGGCCTGCACCCGGGCCGAGGCGTCGTACTGCGCGGCGGCGGCCCCGAAGCGCCGCGCCACGGCCAGCTTGTCGGCGGGCTTCAGCATCGTGCCGCCACCGACAGGATATGCGCAGCACACAGGTCCGGCTGAAGGACCGGCAGGGCATGGCCGCCACCCGGCACCAAAAGTACCGCGGGAAAGCTGGCGCGCGACTGGTCCGGCGGCACGATGGCGTCATCGGCACCGCCCAGCGCCACCCAGGGCACGTCCAGCGCGGCCAGCGCCGTCCGCGCGTCGATCCCGCCCAGAAGGTCCAGCCCGGATGCCAGCACATCCGCCCCCGGCAGGCCGGCGGGTGGGGGCAGGCCGGCGCGGGCGTGGAAATCGGCCAGCACGGCGGGCGCATTGGCCAGCAGCCGCCGGCGCATCTGGGCCAGGACACGCGGAGGGGTGCCGGCCGGAAAGTCCGGCGCGCTGGTGAAACGGGTGAAGCCGTTCAGGGCCACGAACCCGGCCAGCACCGGCCCATGGGCCAGCAGCAGCGCACTGCCCAGTGAATGGCCGATGCCGATGACGGGCCGGCCCTCATGATCGCCCTGGCCGTCCCACCGGATGCCGCCGGCCGGCAGCGTCCCGTAAAGCCCGTTCAGGTCGACACAGGCCATATCGGCGCAGTCCACCCCGCGCGCCGACAAGGCGGCGCGGACGGGGTCCCACAGGCGGGGCGTGCCGGCCCAGCCATGGACGAACAGCAGCAGCGGCCCTGTCATGGTACCCCGTCCATCCCCCGCGGCGGCAGGCAGGTCAGGACGCCCAGCAACTGCCCGACCGTCTGGTCGTCCAGCGCGGACGACAGTGACAGCCGCAGCCGGGCGGTGCCCGCGGGCACGGTGGGGGGGCGGATGGCCACGGCCAGGAAGCCCGCCTGTTCCAGCAGCGCCTGCAGGTCCAGCGCTGCCTGTTCGGCACCGGCGATGACGGGGATGATCTGCGTGCTGCTGGCCGCCGTGTCATATCCGGCGCCGCGCACGGCCATGCGCACGGCATCGCCCATGCCGGCCAGCCGCATGCGCTCCATGTCCAGTGAAGGCATCACGTCCAGCGCCGCATCCAGGGCGCCCAGCACGGCCGGCGGCGGGGCCGTGGTATAGATGACGCCGCCGCAGCGGTTGACCAGATAATCGATCAGCAGGCGCGAACCGGCAACATAGGCGCCGAACCCGCCGAACGCCTTGCCCAGCGTGCCCATGGTGACGGCCACCCGGCCGGGGAAATGCGCGGCCAGCCCCCGCCCCTGCGGCCCCAGCACGCCGATGGCATGCGCCTCGTCCAGATAGACGGGCGCGCCGTGGCGGTCGGCCAGATCCAGCAGCGCGCCCAGGTCGGCCGCATCGCCATCCATGCTGAACACCAATTCCGTCACCACCATCCGGGCGGCCGCCGTGGAGGTGCGCAACAGATCCTCCAGATGGTCCAGGTCATTGTGCCGGAAGCGCCGCGCCTTCAGCCCCTGGCCGAAGCAGCCCTGCAACAGGCTGGCATGGGCCAGCCGGTCGACCAGCAGATCGACATCGCCGCCCAGCAGTTCGGCCAGGGCGGCCGGCAGGGTGGCATTGGCCTGATATCCCGTGCCGATCAGCAGGGCCGCCTCCGTCCCCAGGAAGGCGGCCAGCTTCTCCTCCACCTCCCGGTGCGCCGTCAGCGTGCCGCAGACCAGGCGGGAGGCGCCGCTGCCTGCGCCGTACCGGGCCGTGAATTCCGCAGCACGGTCGATGATGCCGGGGTCCTGCGCCAGGCCCAGATAATCGTTGGAGGCCACATCGACCAGCACGCGCCCGTCGGGCAGGCGCAGCCGGATGCCGTCGCGGTCATAGGCACGCAGGACGCGCCGCCGGCCGGCCCTGTCGAGCGCGGACAGCGCCGCCGCCGCCGCCATGTCGAGCAGGCCGGCGGGGCCGGTCATGGCACACCCTGCCGCACGACATCGGTGATGGCCCCGCACAGCCGCATCACATCCTCCTGCGTCGCCGTGAAGGCCGGCGTCAGGTAAAGGATATCGCGGAAGGGCCGGACCCACACGCCCTTTGCGACCAGCCGGCGCTTCAGCGCGCGAAGGTCGCCGATCCGCTCCATCTGCACGACGCCGATGGCACCCAGCGTGCGCACATCCTTCACGCCGGGCAGGCCGCGGCACGGTTCCAGCCCCGCCGACAGCCAGCCATGGATGGCGGCAACCTGGGCCAGCCGCGGCTCCCGCTCGAACAGGTCCAGCGAGGCGTTGGCAACCGCACAGGCCAGCGCGTTACCCATATAGGTGGGGCCGTGCATCAGGGCGGCCATGGGGTCGTCGGACCAGAAGGCATCGAAGACGCGCGTCCGCGCCACGGCGGCCGACAGCGGCAGCGTGCCGCCCGTCAGCGCCTTGGACAGGGTGACGATGTCGGGCACCACGCCCGCCGCCTCGCAGGCGAACATCGTGCCCGTGCGGCCGAAGCCCGTGAAGATCTCGTCAAAGATCAGCAGCGGCCCGTACCGGTCGGCCAAGTCCCGCAGGCGGCGCAGCACCGCGCCATCATGGAACAGCATGCCGCCGGCACCCTGGACCAGCGGTTCCACCAGGATGGCCGCGATCTCCCCCGCGTGCCGCTCCAGGAACGCCTCCAGCGCCGCCAGGCTGTCCGGGTCGCGCGGCAGGGGGCGCACATGATGTTCGGGCAGCAGGCCGGTGAACAGGCTGTGCATCCCCTCTTCGGGGTCGCACACGGCCATGGTGGCGATCGTGTCACCGTGATAGCCGCCTGTGAAGGACAGGATGCGGGTCCGGCCCCGCTCCCCCCGGTTCAGCCAGTATTGCGTCGCCATCTTCATGGCGACCTCCACGGCGACCGACCCGCTTTCGGCGAAAAACACGCGCTCCAGATCGCCGGGCAGCAGTGCCGCCAGCCTTTGGGCCAGCACCAACGCCTGTTCATGCGCCAGGCCGCCGAACATGACATGCGGCAGCGTCGCCGCCTGGCGCTCCAGTGCGGCACGCAGGTGCGGATGGTTGTACCCGTGGCAGGCCGTCCACCAGCTCGCGATGCCGTCGATCAGTTCGCGCCCATCGGCCAGATGCAGGCGGGTGCCCGCCGTCGCCACGACGGGCAGCGGCGGGTCGGCATGCTTCATCTGGCAATAGGGCAGCCAGACATGCCGCATCCCGTCCGTCAGCCAGCCGGGCGCGGACAGCGGCCCCGTCATTCCTCGCCGCCCGCCTCTACCTGCATGGGACGCAGGCCCAGCTTGTCGAACAGCAGGCCGTCGCGCTGCTGTGCCGGGTTGGGCGTGGTCAGCAGGCGTTCGCCGTAGAAGATGGAATTGGCACCGGCGGCAAAGCACAGGGCCTGCATCTCGTCGCTCATGTCCTCACGCCCCGCCGACAGGCGCACGACCGAGGCCGGCATGGTGATGCGGGCGACGGCGATGGTGCGCACGAATTCGATGGGGTCGACACTGTCGGCCTGATCCAGCGGCGTGCCCTCCACCTTGACCAGCAGGTTGATGGGCACGCTGTCGGGATGCTGCGGCAGCGTGGCCAGCGTGCGGATCAGGCCCGCCCGGTCCGACCGCCCTTCCCCCAGCCCCATGATGCCGCCGCAGCAGACATTGATGCCGGCCGACCGCACGGCATCCAGCGTGTCCAGCCGGTCCTGGTAGGTGCGGGTGGTGATGACCTTGTCGTAATGCTCGGGCGAGGTGTCCAGGTTGTGGTTGTAGTAATCCAGCCCCGCATCCTTCAGCCTCAGCGCCTGATCGGGGCGCAGCATGCCCAGCGTGACGCAGGTCTCCATGCCCATGGACTTCACGCCCTCCACCATGGCGCAGACCGTCTCCAGATCATGGTCCTTGGGCGAGCGCCAGGCGGCCCCCATGCAGAAGCGCGAGGCACCCTGCTCCTTGGCGGCGCGCGCCTCGGCCAGCACCTTTTCCACCTGCATCAGCTTGGATGCCTTCAGGCCCGTATCGAACTGCGACGATTGCGGGCAGTAGTTGCAATCCTCCGGGCAGCCGCCGGTCTTGATCGACAGCAGCGTGGAAATCTGCACCTCGTTGGGGTCGAAAAACTGCCGGTGCAGGGTCTGGGCGCGATAGAGCAGGTCCATGAAGGGCAGGTTGAACAGCGCCTCCACTTCGGCCTGCGTCCAATCGGTGCGGATCGGATTGCCGGCCTGGGCGGCGTGTTCGGCGAAGGACGCGATGCTCATGTCTGTTCCCTTCCCACAAGGACGGTCGAAGTTCCGGGTAGTGGTATAATGGCTGTTACGTGGCCCGCACAGACTTGTTTCACCGCTGATCCGTCAAATGACGTATGCCAGGGTTGAGCGCAGGGGAAGATGACGGCGCGCCCCGTCATCGCCATGAATGCCGTGACCTGTTTCGGAGGGAAAGCCCATGCCCGCCTTTTTCGTCACCGCCACCGGCACCGATATCGGCAAGACCTTCGTGGGAAGCTGCCTGCTGCGCCACTGGCGCGCGGCCGGTGTGCCGGCCGATGCGTTCAAGCCGCTGGTCAGCGGCATCGACCCCGCCGACCCGGCCGGCAGCGATCCGGCGGTGCTGCTGGAAGCCCTGGGCCGGGACCCGTCGTCGCAGGCCGACCTGGACAGCATGTCGCCCTGGCGGTTCGCCGCCCCCCTGGCACCCAACATGGCGGCACGGGCAGAAGGGCGGCAGGTGGATTATCCGGCCGTCCTGGCCGCCTGCCGCCGCCGGCTGGCCCGCACCGACGGGATGCTGCTGGTCGAGGGGGTGGGCGGCGTGATGGCGCCCGTGGATGATGGTCGCACCGTGCTGGACTGGATGGGCGACCTGGGACTGCCCGCCTTGCTGGTGGCCGGCACCTATCTGGGGACCATCAGCCATATCCTGACGGCCCATGCCGTGCTGGCCGGGCGCGGGCTGCGGGTTGCCGCCCTTGTCCTTTCGGAAACGCCGGGCACCACCCCGGGGGCCACCGTGCCGGTGGATGCCACGCTGGCGGCGCTGGCCCCCTTCCTGCCCGATGTGCCGGCCGTGGCGCTGCCACGGCTGGCCGCCGGGCAGGACGGCGCCGACCATCCCGCCATCCGGCGGCTGGCCGGCCTGCTGGCGGCCGGCGCCTGACTGGGGGGCGGTCGACATTTTCGAAACCCGATCCTAGCCCACCGGATATCTACCCTTCGACGTGTTTTCGCGCCACCTTGTGACCATGGGTAGTGATCATGGACGATTGGCGGCCGGGGCGTGGCACCGGATGCGGGGGATGGTGTTGTGCGTTTTCTGAGGCGTATCGACGAGGAAGGGGTCAGCCCCCGCCTCACCTTGCTGCTGGTGGGCGGGTTGCTGTTCCTGGTTCTGGCGGCGGCGGGGCTGGCCGGTCACGCCGTCCGGGAAAAGCGCCTGGCGGAAACGGAACAGCGTCTGCGCGTTCTGGCCCAGCAGCGGGCGAACCAGATGGTCCGCACCATCGATGACTGGCGCAGTCAGGTGCGCTTCATGTCCCTGACGCCCCCCGTGGCCGGCCTTGCCCGTGCCGCCGCCAGCAACGGGTTCGACGAACAGGAGCACAGCAGCGCGGATTTATGGCGAAAGCGGCTCGGCGCCATCTTCTCCGGCTTTGTCGCCTCGCGGCAGGGCGTGGTGCGCATCAGCTACATCGCCACGGCGACCGGGGCCGAACTGGTGCGTGTTGATGCCTCGGACATGGACATGGGCATGGCCGATGGCGGGGATGGCGATGCCTATCTGATACCAGACCTGTTGCACCGCGACCGCCGGGACGCCTTCGTATCCGACCTGGAGCTGGCAAGGCGCAACAAAGCGGTGGATCTGCCGCGCCTGCCGCTGCTGCGCGTGGCCCTTGCCGTTCCCGGCCCGGACGGGAACATGTATGGCGTCCTCGTCATCGCCATCGACGCCCGCCGCCTGATGGCGGAGGCAACGGCCGACCTGAACCCCTCACTGCGTTTCTATGCCATGAACGCGCGGGAGGATTTCCTGATCCATCCCGATGCCGCACAGACCTTCGGCTGGGCCTTCGGACAGCCCCACCGCTGGACGGAAGAGTTCCGTCCCGTGGATGCCTTGAACGAAAGATCGGCCATGGTCAGCTACGAGACGCCGGACGGCCTCGTGCATGCCGTGCGTCACCGTGTGGCGCTGGACGACAATGACCCCGGCCGCTTCCTGACCATTGCCGTGGCGGTCCCCGATGCCATGATCGAAACCGACGTACAGACTGCGCGCCTGTGGGTCGTCACCTTCGGGGTGATCCTGATCGGGGTGGTCGGCCTGCTGCTGGGTTTCTGGCGGGGGTCGGCGCAGCGCAGCCGGCGTTCACGCACTCGCGACGCCTGGCTGGGCGCCATCGTTCAAAGTGCGCACGACGCCATGATCGGTCTGTCGCGCGACGGCGAGGTGACAAGCTGGAACCCGGCCGCCGCCGCCCTTTTCGGGATCAAGGCCGATCGTGCCCTGGGCCGGGCCACGACCGATCTGATCGTCCCCCCGGCCCTGGCGGGGGAGGAGGCGGATGCGCTGAACCAGGTCATCCGCGGCACGCCCGTGCTGGACCTCACCACCCGCCGCCGGCATACCGACGGCCGCATCATCGATGTCAGCGTGTCTATCAGCCCGGTCCATGACCAGGGCCGGGTGTCGGGCGCCGCCATGATCATCCGTGACATCACGGGGCAGGTCGCCGCCGAGCAGAACATCCGGATGCTGAACGCACGGCTGGAACAGCAGGTGCGCGACCGCACGCAGGAGATCGAGTCCCTGGCCGCTCTGCGCAACGCCGTGCTGGAACATGCCGGGTCCGGCATCATCGCGACCGACCGGTCGGGCACGATCAGCCTGTTCAACCCGGCCGCTGAGCGGCTTTTGGGTCACAGTGCCGGGGAACTGGTGGGCAAGGCGACACCAGCCATGCTGTGCGACCCGGCCGAGCTGTCGGCCCGGCGGATCGACCCGGCACAGGGCCCCGGCAGCTTCATGGCCGGGGCCGGACAGGGCGGGCCGGATACACGGGAATGGACCCTGCTGCGCAAGGACGGGCTGCGCGTGCCCGTGCTGCTGGCCGCCACGGCCCTGCGGGACGGCGGCGGGACCGTCACGGGCTATCTGGCCGTCATCAGCGACCTGACGGCCCAGCGGCAGGTGGCCGAACGCCTGCGTGAGGCGCTGACCGCCGCCCAGTCGGCGGCGCGGGCCAAATCCGCCTTCCTGGCCAATATGGGGCATGAGATCCGCACGCCGCTGAACGGCATCGTCGGATCGTCCCACCTGCTGCTGCGCGAGGCGGCTGCGGACAGTACCCAGCATGTGCTGGCCGGCAATATTCTGCGGTCCGCCACGGCCCTTTCGGCCATCATCAACGACATCCTGGATTATTCGCGCATCGATGCCGGCCTGCTGCGGCTGAATGACGAGCCGTTCCGCCTGCGCGACCCGCTGGACGGCGTCGTCGACCAGGTCGCACCGGACCTGAAGGCCCGCAACATCGCGCTGAAACTGGACCTGGACCCGGCCCTTCCGGGTCATGTCACGGGTGATGCCAGGCGGTTGCGCCAGATCCTGGACAATCTGGTCGGCAACGCCGCCAAGTTCACCCACACCGGATCCGTCGCCATCGGGGTACGCCAGACGGGCCGCGCCGGCGGCCGGGTGGGGCTTGCCATCCAGGTCAGCGATACCGGCATCGGGATGAGCGCGCACCAGACGGCCCGCCTGTTCCAGCCCTTCAACCCCGGCGACGCCAGCCACCAGCGCAACCATAGCGGCGCCGGGCTGGGTCTGGCGCTCACCTACCGGCTGGTTGTGCTGATGGGTGGGAGCATCCGTGTCGACAGCCGGCAGGGCCAGGGCAGCCGCTTCACCATCGATCTCAGCCTGCCCGTCGCCGCCGATCCGGCCCCGCTGCCACCGGCTCCCGCCGCTGCCGATGTCCTATCCGGTGCGCGCATCCTGGTGGTGGAGGATAACGAACTGAACCAGATGATCGCACGCGGCTTTCTGCAGCAGGCCGGTGCCGAGGTGCATCTGGCCGATGACGGGGCCGCGGCCATCGCTTGCGTCACCCGTGCGGCGTTCGACTTGATCCTGATGGATGTGCAGATGCCCGGCATGGACGGGCTGGAGGCCACCCGTGCCATCCGCGCCCTGCCCAACGGTCAGGCGATCCCTATCCTGGCCCTGTCGGCGGCCGTGCAGGAAAGCGAATTGCAGGGCTGCCTGGACGCCGGGATGAATGACCACATCCCCAAACCCTTCGCGCCAGAGCAACTCCTGTCCACCCTGCGCCGCTGGCTGGCTGGTGCTGTCCGCGTTTCCGGTACAGCCGGGGATGCCGGGTCCAAGGCCCCGCCGGCGGGGGGCCAGGAGCCGGCACCGGAACCCGGACAGCAGCCGGCCGCGTCCCCCGTCATTCCCGGCATCGACCTGGAACAGGCCATGGGCCGCGTGCTGGGCAACCGTGCGCTGCTGGACAGCGTCCTGGACCATTTCGCCGAACGGTTCAGCAGCCTTGGGGGGCGGCTGAAGGGCAGGCTGGCCGAAGGGGATTGGGAACAGGCCGCACGCAAGCTGCATGACCTGCGCGGTGCCGCGGGCAATATCGGCGCCGTGGAGATCAGCCGCCAGGCATCGCTGCTGGAAACCGCGCTGCGCCGGGATCCCCATGACAGCGAGCTGGGACCGGCAACCGACCGGTTGATCCTGGAGATGGAGGCGCTGTGCAAGGCCATCCGCGCCCGCCCCAGGGCTCAGCGCCCCCCGCCGGCCGTCCCCGCCGGGGATGCCGCGCTGGACCTCGATGCGCTGCGGCTTTCCCTGCGGTCGCGCAGTCTTTCAGCCCTGGATATATTGTCCAGACAGGAACATGCCTTGACCGATCGGCTGGGCGCCGACAAGGTGCAAGCCTTGTCAAAGCTTGTTGACGGGCTGCGCTATGGCGAGGCGCTGGCCCTGCTGGACGCGGAGTTTTCCCTGTGACCGCCCTTCTCTTCATGGCGCACGGTGCCGCACCGCGATCCCGCATCCTGATCGTTGATGACGATGTCGGCACCATCCGTCTGCTGGCCCAGGTCGTTACGGGGCTGGGTGATGTCGTCTTCGCCACGGGCGGGGCCGATGCCCTGGCCGCCGCCCGCGACGAAAGCCCCGACATCGTCCTGCTGGATGCAGAGATGGAGGGGATGAACGGGTTCGAGACCTGCGCGGCTCTGCGCCTTATGCCGGGAATGGAGGGCGTGCCCATCCTGTTCATCACGGCGCACAACGACGCCGCATCGGAAGTGCGGGCGCTGGAGGCGGGCGCGGTCGATTTCATCGCCAAGCCCTTCAACGCGCGCATCGTGGAAGCGCGCGTGCGCACCCATCTGACCTTGAAGCAGCGCAGCGACGCCCTGCTGCGGCTGGCCACCATCGACGGGCTGACCGGCATCGCCAACCGCCGGCAGTTCGATGCCGTGCTGGTGCAGGAGGTGCGGCGTCTGGCACGCGGCACGGCGCCGCTGTCGCTGGCCCTGCTGGATGTCGACCATTTCAAGCTCTACAACGACCATTATGGCCATCAGGCGGGGGATGACTGCCTGCGCGCCGTGGCCCGCGCCATGGCCGGCACGGCCCGCCGGGCCGGCGATCTGGTCGCCCGTTTCGGCGGAGAGGAATTCGCCGTGCTGCTGCCCGGGTGCGACCCGGCCCAGGCCCGGACGATGGCGGAGGGGCTGCGCCGCACGGTCAGCGACCTTGCCCTGCCGCATGCCGCGCGGCCGGGCAAGGGGCATGTCACGGTCTCCATCGGGGTCGCCACCATGCTGCCGCCACTGGCCGGCACAGAGGCGTGGACCTCCCATGCCAATACGCTTGTCGCCGATGCCGACCGCGCGCTGTATCAGGCAAAGGCCCGCGGCCGCAACCGTGTGGCCGGCGGTGATCCCGCCCCCGCCTGAAGAGACATTGGGGCGGGGCACCGGTGGATGAGGGTGCCGGCCCGGCAGGTTTCCACGGCCCGCGCGCTGGCCTTTAGTCTTATTTTGTCATACTGTCCGACAAACAAGCCACTTTCCGCTTATATGGGGAGCCCCCTTATCATGGACGGCCAGGCCGGACCGACGATCCTCTACCTTCTGGGCGGCACAATCCTTTCGGTGGCCGGCAGCGCCAGCCCGGCCGACAGCGCGCCCTTGTTGCGGGCGGCGGGCGTCACCGCCGATGGTCCCGACGATGCGGATGTAACCATCGTGCCCCGGCGCACCGTGGGCAGCCAGAACCTGACCCTGGCCGACATCACAGGCCTGGCCGCCGACATCGCGGACCGGCACGCTGCCGGCGCACGCGCCTTCGTTGTGGTGCAGGGGACAGACACGATGGAGGAAACATCCTTCCTGCTGTCCCTGCTGGTCCCGGCCGATGCGGCCATCGTGCTGACGGGTGCCATGCGCACGGCGGATGCGCCGGGGGCGGAAGGGCCCGGCAACCTGCGCGACGCGCTGGTCGCGGCCCGGACGTTGCCCCGGCACCTGCCCGGCACCTTCGTCTGCATGGCCGGTGAACTGCACGCGGCGCGCTTCGTGCGCAAGATGGATGCCGGGCGGGTCGGGGCCTTCGCATCACCCGGCTTCGGCCCCGCGGGCACCATCGTCACAGGCCGGCTGCGCCTGTCCCAGGCCCCTCTGCCGGCGCCCGGCCCGTTATCCTGGCCGGCCGGTGCCCGCATCCCGCGTGTGGGGTTGCTATCGGTGACGCTGGACGCCGATGCGCTGCACGCCGCCGCCTTCCAGGACCCCGCCTGGGGCGGGCTGGTGGTGGAAGCCATGGGGTCCGGCCATGTGCCCGAGGCGCTGGCCGCCCCGCTGGCCGCCATTGCCGCGACCCGGCCGGTGCTGCTGGTCAGCCGCTGTCCCCAGGGCGACACCGACCCGCATGGCACCTACCGGGGCACGGGCACGGCGGCGCATCTGCTGGCCAGCGGACTGATCGATGGCGGCAACCTGGACGCGCGCAAGGCACGGCTGCTGCTGACGGTGCTGCTGGCCGGCGGCGGCCCGGCTGCGGTACGTCCCGCCATGGCGCCATGGGCCGGAATCGGGTTCATATGATTCCACATCAACAACAAAGGGTTTGAATAATCATAAAACCATTTAAACGCTAAACTTGCATATATCCCCTTATTCATGCCACCTTTCGTATATCCAATCCATCGGAGGGAACGAAGGTGCGCATGCTCAACCTGCCGGCCCTGGCCCTGACGGGCCTGGGGCTGCTGCTGTCCGGCCCGGCCGCATCCCTGGCGGCCGGCACGCCCGACCCTTATTCCCAGCCGGCGACCTGCAACGCAAACACGCGCGCCGACCCGGCGGCCCTGTCGCCGCTGATGCCCTGCGACGTGCCGACCAGCGGCGACAAGAACGACCCGACGCTGATCCAGCAGAGTTTCGACACCTTCTCCTGGCAGAGCTTCGTGGCGCTCGCCTCGCCGCTGGATGGACGGACGGCGATCGGCCAGGGGGCGGGCCCCGGCGGTGATGCGCCCGCCGCGTGGCAGGGCTGGGCCGATGCGCTGACCATCATGACGCCCGACCCGCCGGCCTGGGGACAGGTGGCGCCGCCGCCGGCCGCCTGCGCGGCGCTGGTGGACGGCACGACGCCGATGATGAGCATGGTTGGCAAGACCCCCGATCTGCTGGAGGCGGCCGACCAGCCCTTCGACACCGGTCCCCTGATCGACCAGAACGGGCTTTACGTCCGCTATCAGATCCTGATCAACAAGCCGATGTACGATTTCATCATCGGCAACAAGCTGAACACCCGCGCCGGGCAGGCCGCCTACAAGCCGACGCAGACACCGCCCAATGCCACCCGGCCGATGATGACCTTTCCCGGCGGGCTGGTGACGGGGTCCGTCACGCCGGGCCAGCCCGTGGCCACCGCCCCCGGCTATGACGGTGCCGTCATGCTGAAGCTGGCCTGGAAGGTGATGGGCCGCACCGATGATCCCGCCACCTTCCACACCATGGATGCGCTGGTCTACACAAAGGGCGCCACACCGGACAAGGATACCTGCCAGAAGCAGAAGATGGGGCTGGTGGGCCTGCATATCGGCAATAAGGTCCAGCGCTTCCCGCAATGGGTCTGGTCCACGTTCGAACATGTGCGCAACGTCCCGCAGGCCGATGATGTGGCGCGCCTGAAATCCACGGACACGTTCAATTTCTACCGTGTCGGCTGTTCGCCGGCGGATTGTCCCGTGAACAAGCCGCCGCCGCACCCCTGGAACCCCGCCGTCCAGCCCTTCCCCAACGGGTACAAGAGCCAGGTGACCCGTGTGATCGCCCTGGTGGAGGCCTACAAGCAGATGAATGCCAAATGGCAGGCACCGCTGAAAGGGTCGGTCTGGGCCCATTATATGCTGATCGGCACGCAATGGCCGACGCAGCAGAACAACAAGGCCAACCCCACGGGCTTCCCCTTCCCGCAATTCCTGGCCAACACGACCATGGAAACCTACATCCAGGGCACCGTGCCGCAGAGCAGCAGTTCCTGCATCTTCTGCCACAACAATGCCGTGGACACGGCCGGCACGCCGTCCGACTTCACCTATATCCTGGAGCGCGCGGCCCCTTGAGCCCGCGCGCGTTCCCGTCACACCCCCACGCCCCGATGCGCGACGGAGAGCCCCCACATGACCAGTTCCACTCCCCCAACCCCGGCGGAGATCGATGATTTCATCGCCCTGTCGGGTGTCCTGACCGGTATCGATCCGGGCCTGCTGAAGCCGGCCTTTCCTGTCAACGACGTGTACCTGCAGATCATGAATGCGGCCCGGTCCGACGGCATGGTCTACAAGCTGCTGATCGATGTCTTCAAGATCGATCGCGCCACCCACATGAGTGACGCGGCGATTGTGGAAAAGATACTGAGCGACACGGGACCGAGGGGCCTGCTGGCCAGATCGATCATCCTGGCCTGGTACAGCGGGACATGGCACCGGCCGGCCGGCCTGTACAAGGGCGGCATCAGCTATGTCCTGTCGGCCGATGCCTATACGGCCGGCTACATGTGGCAGGTGGCGCAGGCGCATCCCATGGGCTCGGCCGATTATCCGTTCGGCTATTGGAACAGCCCGCCGCCGCCGCTGTCCGATTTCATCACGGTCACGTCGTGACGCCAGGGGGAGACCGCAAGATGACCGACAGCAGCAACAGCACCGCCACCCCCGCCTATGACGCCGTCATCATCGGGTCCGGCATCGCCGGGGCCATGATGGCCAAGCAACTGGCCCTGGCCGGCCGGAAGGTCCTGATCCTGGAAGCGGGCGACGAGATGCCGCCCAACGTTAATGACTATATGGAGCGGTTCTTCCTGTCGCCCGCGAAGGTGCCGGAATCGCCCTATACGCCGGACCTGTTCAGCGATAACGCCACCTTCACGCTGACCGATCCCACCACGCTGAACGCGCCGCGGCCGACCGTGCTGACCAACGGGGCCCGCAACTGGCAGAATGCGCGGCAGGCCTATCTGATCCAGAAGGGGCCGCTGGCCTTCGGCAGCACCTATGAACGGATCAATGGCGGCACCGCGCGGCACTGGCTGGGCACCTGCCTGCGACACGTGCCCAATGATTTCCAGATGAAGACGGCCTATGGCGTGGAAACCGACTGGCCCGTCACCTATGCCGAGTTGGACGTCTGGTACGGCGAGGCGGAAAGGGAGATCGGGGTTTCGGCGGACAAGGCGGACCAGACCTATCTCGGCATCACCTTTCCGGCCGGCTATGAATATCCCATGCCGGCCCTGCCCAACACGATGGTGGATCAGTATGTGGCCGCCGGGGTGGATGGCAAGACGCTCGACGGCAATCCGGTCAAGGTCACCATCACGCCCGCCGCCCGCAATTCCCGCCCCTATCAGGGGCGGCGGGCCTGCGGCGGCAATACCAACTGCATCCCCATCTGTCCCATCCAGGCCAAATATGACCCGTCCGTGACGCTGAAGGCGGCGCTGCAGACGGGCAATGTCACGATCCAGTACAACAGTGTCGCCGTATCGGTGAATACGGGCGGCTATGGCCAGGACATCACGGGCATCGACTGGGTGCGCTATGATGGCGCCAGCGGTCCCGTCGTGGCCCGCGGCACCGCCACGGCGCATACCTATGTGCTGGCGGCCCATGCCATCGAAACGCCCAAACTGCTCCTGATGTCCACCAATGGCGGCCGCACGCCGGGCGGGGTGGGCAACAGCAGCGATCAGGTGGGCCGCAATCTGATGGACCACCCGCTTTATCTGGCCTGGGCCAAGGCCTCGTCGGATATCTATCCCTATCGCGGGCCGCTTTCGACCTCGGGCATCGAAAGCCTGCGCGACGGCGCCTTCCGCAAGGATCGGGCGGCCTTCCGGATCGAGATCGGGAACGAGGGCTGGAATTTCCCCTATGGCGACCCCGACCGGTCGCTGATGCAACTGGTCACGGGCCAGGACAATCAGGGCAACCGCACGGGCCCCGGCATCGGCGGGGCGGCGCTGGTCGCGGCCTTGAACGGGCTCTACACCAAGCAGTTCCGCATCGGCTTCCTGGTCGAACAGACGGCCGATCCCGACAACCGCGTCACCCTGTCGGCGCAGTACCGCGACCATCTGGGCCTGCCCCGCCCGGAAATCCATTACAGCTTGTCCGACTATACCAAGAAGGGGTTCGAGGCGGCGCGCAAGGCGGCAGACCAGTTGTTCGACTGGATGGGGGCCGAGCAGGCGACCGACAAGAACCCCGCCGACGGGCCGCAGACCTTCACCTATAATGGCCAGAAATACGCCTATTCGGGGGCCGGCCATATCGTCGGCACCTGCCGCATGGGCGACGATGCGAAGACAGCCGTGGTCGACAGCGAGTTGCGCTGCTTCGACCATCGCAATCTCTATATCCTGGGCAGTTCCACCTTTCCCACCATCGCCACGGCCAACCCCACGCTGACCATCGCCGCCATGGCACTGCGCGCGGCCGCCACGGTACTGAAAACCGCATGAAGGCAGCGGCTTCCGGCTTTGATCCTGCAGGGTCGAAGCCGAAAGCCGCGCTGCACCCGCTCAATGCATCTGATAGACGCTGGTCTTGATGATGCCGCTTTCCGACGGGACGGCACAGAGCAGATATTCGACCCGGGGTTCCAGATAGAAGGGATGGGACAGCAGGTCCAGCCCGCTCCCGGCCTGCATGCGCGTATAGCCGCCCGTCGTGATATCCAGGTTGGGCGTGAATTTCCGGTGAACCGGTGTATGGTCGGTGAAGATGATATATTTGAATTTCTTGAACTTCGGCAGAAGCTTCAGGATATCGGCATTGCTCAGATGCTGAAGCACCTGGCGGATGATGATGATTTCCGCCTGCGGCAATTCCTCCACTGTCGCATCGATACAACGGAAATCGACATTCAGATCCTTGTACTGCTGCTTATGGCTTTCGATCAGTTCCGGCACGATGTCGCAGGCCGTGTATGCCGCGAAATAGGGACGCAGCCTGGAACCGACCTTGAAGTCGCCGCAGCCGAAATCGACCACGCTCTGCTTCTGGCCGATGGCGTTGAGGAAAAACAGCACGGCCCGGCAATAAGGCAGCACGATATCCGGGTCGACACTGCCCAGGCCGCTGCAAAATCCGGATTTGTCTTTTCCCCAAATCTCGCTTTTGTAAACGTCCTGGAAGATTTTCTGTGTTTGCGTCATGCAATCGCCCATTCTGAGATGCTCATGCCGAGCGTCGATGAGTAGAACTCATCGACGCTCGGCATGGCGGCGACCGCCGCCGCGCGGCCCATGTCGCGTGAAGCCAAGCCGACGGATGTCGGCGCCGGCAATCCTTGCAATCCCCATATGATTTTCCCGCCCGACGCTTGTCAAGCAGGTTGGCCACCCCCGCCGGCTCCCAGCAGGCCCCGCAGCCGGTACAGCGCGTCCAGCGCCTGACGCGGGGTCAACTCGTCCGGATTGATATCGCGCAGCTCGGCCTCCACCAATGATGATTCCGGTTCCGATACGACCTGCCGCGGCGGCGGCCGCGCCCCCATGGCGGCAAACAGCGGCAGGTCCTCGGCCAGGCGGGCGGCGGCGCTGGCCTGATCCCCCTTCTCCAGTATCTGCAACACCTGTTCCGCTCTCGAAATGACTGCCTGTGGCAATCCGGCCAGGCGCGCGACATGAATGCCATAGGATCGGTCGGCCGCGCCGGCCGCCACCTCGTGCAGGAAGATCACCTCGCCCTTCCATTCCTTGATCCGCATCGTGTGGCAGGACAGGTCGGGCAGCTTGGCGGACAGGGCGGTCAACTCATGGTAATGGGTGGCGAACAGGCCCCGGCAGCGCGCCGCCTCGTGCAGATGCTCCACGCAGGCCCAGGCGATGGACAATCCGTCGAATGTGGCCGTGCCGCGCCCGATCTCGTCCAGGATCACCAGGGAATGGCGGGTCGCCTGGTTCAGGATGGTGGCCGTTTCCACCATCTCCACCATGAAGGTCGACCGGCCGCGGGCCAGATCGTCGGCGGCGCCGACGCGGCTGAACAGCTTGTCGACGGTGCCGATGCGGGCGGCGCGGGCGGGCACGAAGCTGCCCATCTGCGCCAGCACGGCAATCAGCGCGTTCTGGCGCAGGAAGGTCGATTTACCCGCCATGTTGGGGCCGGTCAGCAGCCATAGCCGCCCGCCCGGCGACAGGTCGCAATCATTGGCCACGAAGGGGCCGCCGCCGGCCTCGGCCAGGGCCTGTTCCACGACGGGATGCCGGCCGCCCCTGATCTCGAACGACAGGTCAGCGGCCATTTCGGGCCGGCACCACCCGGCATCGACGGCCAGATCGGCCAGCGCCGTGGTGACATCCAGCGTGGCCAGCGCGCGGGCCGTCACGGCAATGGGATCGGCCAGATCGATCACCGCCCGGGCCAGTTGCGCGAAAATCTCCAGTTCCAGGGCCAGCGACCGGTCACCGGCCTCCGCCACCTTGCGTTCCAGTTCGGACAGGGCGACCGTGGTGAACCGCACGGCCCCCGCCATGGTCTGGCGGTGGATGAAATCGGCCCTGTGCTTTTCCGACATAAGCTTGTCGGCATGGACGGCCGTCACCTCGATGTAATAGCCCAGCACGTTATTGTGCCGGATCTTCAGGGACGGGATGCCCGTCTGCTCGACATACTGCGCCTGCAGGTTGGCGATATGGCGGCGGCTGTCGTCGCGCAGCATGCGCAACTCGTCCAGCGGTGCGGAATAGCCGGACGCCACGAACCCGCCGTCGCGCGCCAGCAACGGCAGGTCCGGTCCCAGCGCGCGCGACAGCAGGGCGATCAGCCCCTCGTGATCGGCACCCGGACCGCCGGCCAGGCCGACAGCGATGCGCGCCAGCCCCGGCGGCAGCGGCATGGCAAGGCCACCATCGCCGTAGGCCAGGCGCCCGCGCAGCGACACGGCGCGTTCCAGCGCATCGCGCACACAGGCCAGGTCGCGCGGGCTGCCGCGGTCCAGGGTCAGGCGGGACAGGGCGCGCTCCACATCCGGCGTGCGGCGCAGTTCTTCACGCATATCGACGCGCAGCGCCGTCTCGCCGGCCAGATGGGCCACCATGTCCAGGCGTCGGTCGATGCGGGCCGGGTCGGTCAGCGGGGCCGACAGCCGGCCGGCCAGCAGCCGCGCGCCCGCCCCCGTCACAGTCCGGTCGATGGCGGCCAGCAGGCTGCCCTTGCGGTCACCCGTCAGGGTGCGGGTCAGTTCCAGGTTGCGGCGCGTGGCGGGGTCGATCTCCATCACCTGGCCGGCGGGCTGGCGGCGGGGGATGTCGAAGCGCGGCAGGCGGCCCTTCTGCGTCAGCTCCACGTAATCGACCAGCGCGCCGGCCGCCGCCACCTCGGCCCGGCTGAAGGCGCCGAAGGCGTCCAGCGTACCGACATTGTAAAGCGACAGCAGGCGCTTGCGCCCGTTCTCGCTGTCGAACCGGGGATTGGGTTGCACCGTCAGGCGCGCGCGCCATTCATCCCACAGCGGCCCCATCCCCTCGGCGGCGAAAAGCCGTTCCGGCAACAGCAGTTCCCCCGGCGACAGCCGGGCCAGCAGCGAGGCCAGGCCGTCCCTTTCCACGGGGCACAGGGTCAGTTCGCCTGTGGACAGGTCCAGCCAGGCCAGGCCGCCCTCCCCCCCGGCCTCGGCCAGGGCGGCCAGGTAATTGTTGGACCGGGCATCCAGCAGCCCGTCCTCGGTGATGGTGCCGGGGGTGACGACGCGCACCACGTCGCGCCGCACCACCGACTTGCCGCCGCGCTTGCGGGCTTCGGCCGGATCCTCGGTCTGCTCGCAGATGGCCACGCGGAATCCGGCCCGGATCAGGCGGGACAGATATTGCTCATGGCTGTGGACGGGCACGCCGCACATGGGGATATCCTCCCCCTGGTGCTGGCCGCGCCGCGTCAGGGTGATATCCAGCGCGCCGGCCGCCTGGACCGCGTCATCGAAGAACAGTTCGTAGAAATCGCCCATGCGGTAGAACAGCAGCGAGCCGGGATGCTGCCGCTTGATGTCCAGATACTGGGCCATCATGGGGGAAATGGCGGCGGCGGAGCCGCCATCGGAACGGGTTTTGCTGCTGGTCGTCACGGGCGGGGGATCATCTGCGGTGCCGGGAAGGGCCGCCACCCTAGCACCGGGATGCACCCCGCATCAAACCGTCAGCGTTTCCGCGGTGAAGCCCGTCACCGCATCTTCCAGCACCTCCACCCCGGGGCGCAGCAGCAGCATGGGTGTGGCGCGGCGCAGGCAGGTGCCGCTGATGCCCGACAGCAGCATGTCCACCCGGCCGGGCCGGTTGCACAAAGGCAGGAACACGGCATCCAGCCGCAGGGGCCCGCGCGGCCCATGCAGCGTGGCCGACGTGGCCACGGGGGTCGCGGTGCGGCTGGCATGGTCCATCCAGTGGCGCCAATGGTCGCCCAGCCGCGCCGGCCACGCCGCGCGCAGGGTGAGCCCCGTCAGCGGGCGGCCGAACAGCCCGTCCAGGCCCGTCCCCACCAGCCGGTAGCGATAGTCATCCTCCAGCACATCCAGCAGCATCAGCCAGGGCAGCAGCGGCCGCATCTCCGCCGGGTCCAGATCGTGACGGCGGGGGGCATCCCCCGCCGGCCCGCGCTTGCCGGCCCAGTAGTCGACCAGTTCGCGCAACCGCCGGTCCCCGGCGGGTCCGGCCGGCCGCGCAACGGCCCTGTCCTGCATGTCGGCCACGCCTGTCACGATCGCATTCCCCCGGCCCCGTTCTTGGCCCATTGCCGGTTCCAACCCCGAACCGGCCGGTGCCCATCATGCGGGGCGAGGTGTAAAGATTCCCTTGATGGATGTCGGCTATCACCGCACGCCCAGCAACGGGCCCAACACCCCCACCCGCCGCGCCAGCTCATAGGTGGCAAGGCAGGCCGTCAGCGTGGCGGCGATGATCAGGCCCAACTCGGCCACCCCGGACAGGGCGAACGGCGTCAGCATGTGGCCCGCCACGACGATGGCCGTCTGATGGATGATATAGAAGGGAAAGACCCCCGCCGACAGATAGCGCAGCACGGGGCCCGACCGGTTCAGGTGGCGCCGGGCAAAGCCCAGCACGGCCAGGATCATGCACCATTGCTGGACCGCATAGACCACGCGGCTGGCCATCCGCAGCCCCTCGCCCGGCGGCTCTGCGGCGTCATGCCAGAAGGTCAGCGCGTACCAGACATAGAGCGCCCAGGCCAGCAGCCCGAGGCCAAGGCTGGCCCAGCGCAGCACGGCCAGCCTGTCGAACAGGTCCGCGTTACGGGCAATGGCATATCCGGTCACGAACATGCCAAAGCTAAGGGCGTGATTGTACCAGTCCCAGACCAGATTGTGCGTGATGGGAAACCGGTCCAGCAGGGCGATGCGCAGCAGGGCCAGGACGATGACGGGCACCAGCAGCAGGCCAGGCCCCCGCAGGCGGACGCCCTGTCCCAGCCGCGCCAGCCAGCGCCCGGCGCCCAGCGACAGCAGCAAGGCCAGCAGCAGCGTATAGACCAGCAGATAGGCCACGAACCACATATGGTTCCAGGTGGGCAGAATCAGACAATCCTCCCCCCGGCAGAAGGACTGATCGAAGCTGAGATAGCGTACCCAGAAGGCGGCGAACCCGTCAGCATAGCCCAGCTTCTCCACGACCTCGAAGTAGGGTTGCGGCACGACCAGCACGGCCATGACGAACAGCAGCGGGATGCCCAGGCGCGAAAGCCGGGTGCGCGACAGGGTGCCCGGTCCCATGCGGTCGGCCATGAAGCGCGTGGCCACGCCCGACACCAGGAACAGCAATGACAGGCGCCACGGGCTGGACAGCAGCATCAATGGCTCCAGCGTCGGACCGGCATGGCGGCTCTTCACATGCCAGTCCCAACTCACATAGAACATGCCGACATGGTAAAGGATCAGCAGGCCGAAGGCGCCGACCCGGACCCAGTCCAGGAAGGGCAGGCGCTGGCCGCTGGCGGTCGTGACGGATGGGGCAGGGCTTGTCGTCGTCATCTTCATCATCATCGGGTTCGCGGGAAACGGGTGCCGGCTCCCGCTTCTGGCGGCGCCGGCACCGGCGGGGCAAGGTGCCGGTGACGGACGGCACCCGCGGCGACGCGGCCGGGACGAACGGCACCCCATCCGGGACGGGCGGCTGGCGGCCCTATCTGATGCCCTATCTGATGCCCTATCTGATGATAGTGCTGCTGACGCTGGCCTTCTGCCTGGTCAACATCCTGTCGGCCTGGGATGACCGGAACTGGCCGGTCTGGCTGCCGGTCCTGACCGAGACCAGCAGCAGCGTGGTCATCCTGGCACTGGCCTGGCTGCCGGGGCTGGCGCTGGCCCGCGCACCGCTGGGCCGGCCCTGGTGGCGGGTGCCGCTGGTGCATGGGCCGGCCTTCCTGGCCTTCACCCTGCTGCACACGGCCGGCATGGGCCTGCTGCGGGAGGGGGCATCGGCCCTGTTCGACCTTGGATATGATTTTCCCATCACGGGCGGCGTGCTGGTCTATGAAGCGCGCAAGGATTTCATGACCTATCTGCTGCTGGCCGGCATCTTCCTGCTGTTCGGCCACGGCCGGCCGGCGGCACACTTGGCGGAGCCGGGCGGGGCACCGGACGCGGCAGGGATAGCGGGCACAGCCGGGCCGGCGCCGAACCCGGCGCGCGCGCAGGAAACAATGCCGGGGCCGCCCCTTTTCGATATCCGCGACGGGGCCCGGCTGTGGCGTGTGGATGTGGCCGACATCCTGGCGGTACGGTCGGCCGGCAATTATGCCGAATTTCTGCTGGCCGATGGCCGCCGGCTGCTGATGCGGTCCACACTGACCCAGTTGGCGGGGGAATTGTCGGCCCATGGCCTGTTGCGCACGCACCGGTCATGGCTGGTCAATGCCGCGCATGTCCGGGCCGTGGCGCCGGACGGGTCGGGTGACCAGACCCTGACCCTGTCGGGCGGGCAGTCAGCCCCCTTGTCCCGCCGTTTTCCCGAAGCATTGGCAGCCCTGCGCGGGCAGGGATAGGGCCGGGACGCGAAGGGCCTCCCGCCAGCAGTGCCTGCGGACAGGTTCCGCCGGAAACGGAAATGCGGAAACGGAAATGCCGGCCAGGCCGGCCGGCATCCGTGCTGCGAAACCTTCCGAAAAGGGCCGTCGTGCCCGTCACGGTCCCAGCTGCCCCGCCCTCCCCACAAGGGCGGATCAGCCGGAAAGACAGGCGCCCGGCATCAATCCGTGATGAAGCTGGCGAAGGATTTCAGGGCCACCCGCCACCAGTCGAACGTATCCTCCAGGTTCTCCTTGGTGACGCCACCCTTCAGGTTGACGGTCAGTTCCAGATTGGGGTCATTGTCACTGTCCAGATAGGCCTTGCCGAAGACGCGGCCCTTGTTCCATTCGTTCATCTGGGACTGCGTGACATTGCTGGCGCTCCAGGCGGCCCAGAACTGGATGACCTTGCAATCCTTGTTATTCTTGCAGCTTGAAAAGATGATGTTGTATTTGCGGCCCTCGATCATCCCCGTGATCTTCGGATCGCCAGTGGAATCCTTGCCCATCTCCGCTGCGCCGAACCCCCGCGCCACTTCATAGATCGCCTGGGGATTGGCGGCGGAGATAATGGTGGCGGCACTGGCCGCCACCGGCGAAAACAGCATAGAGACGCCGACCAGCGCTACACTTAAACATCCCATTTTCTTCTTCATGGAATCTCTCCGCATCCTGGATTGTTTTTCTATCCCGGATTTATATTTGCGAAATTCTGCATCCGGAGAAATAAAAATATACTGGACCGACGCAATCGGTCAATTAGGGGATTTTTACCTTCCGCGCATGCGACATGGCCGGCGGTTTATTTTCCACTCACCCCAATCCATTGTTGCCCAGAACGGGGCCGCAGTATATCCCGGTATTTTCTCCCCTAAGGGTTTTCCGGCTTCCTCCGTCCGGGAACTGCCCAAAACGTATATCACTGTGGACGCGATGCAATATCCAGCACGTCTGCCCCTGCCCGCACTTTGCGTCGCGTCGGCACTTCTGGCTGCCTCGGTCGGCGCGTCCTACGCCTATGTCGACCTTTCCTTGAACCGCATGGGCGCCACGGCCGCGGCGATCGGATTGAACGGCGCCATGCCGGCACTGGGCTGGCTTCTGGCCACACCGCTGATGCCCTGGGCCCTGCGGCGGTTCCCGCCGCGGGCGGTCCTGCTGCTGCTGGGGGTGGCGGCCCTGGCGGTCTGCCTGTTTCCCCTGACCGATCATCAGGGCGCCTGGCTGGCCTTGCGTTTCCTGTTCGGCGGCGGGTGCGGCATGGTGTTCCGGCTGGTGGAATACTGGATCAGTGCCGGCTCCGACAGCCGGCACCGCGCCCGCAATGTCGGTATCTACAGCGTCTGTTTCTGCTGCGGGGCCGCGGTCGGGGCCGGTGTGCTGCCTCTGGTGGGTCTGGCGGGATGGCCACCCGTGCTGTTCATGCTGGCCCTGGCCTCAGCCGGTTTTGCGGTGTTCGCGGCCCTGCGTTCCGGCCCGCCGGCCGTGGAACGGGCACCGGCCATGCCCCTGCGCGCCCTGGCCGGCCTGGGGATGGTCGCCATGGCCGGCGCATTGCTGTTCGGCATGTTCGAGGCGGTGCCCTATACGCTGATGCCCGTGCATGCCGTGCGCGCCGGTCTGGCGGAGACGGAGGCCGCCTGGCTGGCCAGTGCCTTCCTGCTGGGACAGGTGCTGCTGCTGGTGCCGCTCGGCCTGGCCGCGGACCGGTTGGGCAAACGGCGGGTCCTGGCGCTGTGCGCGGCCGGTGCCCTGGCCCTGGCGGTGCTGGTGCCCGCGGCGGGCACGGATTTCGTCCTGCTGGCTGCCATGATGCTGGCCTGGGGCGGGGTGGCGGGCACGCTCTATGTCGTGTCGCTGGCCTTGCTGGCCGATCTGTTCTCCGGCCCGGAACTGGCGGCCGGCAATGCCACGTTCGGCACGCTCTATGCTCTGGGCGCCCTGCTGGGGCCGCTGGCCCACGGGCTGGCAATGGATGCATGGCCGCCCGATGGATTGTTCATCAGCGCCGCATTGCTGCTGGCCGCGTTCTGCGCCATCCTGTTGCCGTGGCGCGGTTTGGGGGGTGTCCGGGCATGAGCCCTTTGTTACCGGCAATCGAGGCGTTCCGGGCGGCCGGTAGCAGCGACGGGCTGTGGCAGGCTCTCCACGCGCATCTGGGCCGGCTCGGCATCACCGGCATCCTTTATGGGACGGAGGCGCTGCCCGGTCCCGGGCGGGAAGCGAATTTCATCCTGAACAGCATCGGCCATGAATGGTTGGGCGACAAGTTCGCCCACGAACTGTTCTATTGCGACGAGTATGTGCGTGTCGCCCGCATCGACCCGACGCCGGTTCTGTGGGACGCCATCGACAACCTGCACGATATAGACGATGCGGCCCGCCGCTCGCTGGCGCTTGATTATGATTACGGCATCATCACGGGCGTGACGGTGCCGATGCGCTTTTGCGACGGGCTGGGCGGCAGCAGCATCGGCTGCCATGCGGCGGGCCTGTCGCTGGCCGGTTTCGCGCATCTCTGGCGGCAGCAGGGAACGGCGATCACCACCATCGTCAATGCCTTCGACGCCACCTTGCGCACCGGCTTCGCGGCACAGATGTTCGGGTTGAGCGTGCAGGAGAAATCCTGCCTGGAATATCTGGCCTCCGGCCTGCTGATCAAGCAGGTCGCCGACCGGATGCGTTGCACGGAACGGCAGATGCGGGCAATCGCCACAAGGGCGCGGGGCAAGCTGAAATCCCTGACGCAGGAACAGGCGGTCGCCACGGCACTGGTCTATGGCCTGATCGATCCCTGACGGGGGAAGGGGATCGATCAGGCGGGGATGGGATGAGAGAGGGGGCAGGAGCATGCGGAAACGGGCATCTCCATCGACGCACGCGGCCCTGGACGCGGCGCAGGATTTCGCGGATGTGCGCGACAGGGACGGGTTGTGGACATCGCTGAATGCCCATCTGGCCGGCTTCGGCATCACGGGCAGCCTTTACGGGACGGACGCCTTCCCCGAACGGGACAAGGAGGCGTGCCTGATCATCAATTCCATCCAGGGCGGCTGGCTGGCGGAGAAGATCGACCAGGACCTGTTTTATTGCGACCAGTATGTCAGCGTGGCCCGGTTCCAGCCCTCACCCGTGCTGTGGAGCGACACGACCCTGCTGTCGGACCTGTCGCCGGCGGCGCGGGCTTCCGTGGAACTGGATTTCGATCACGGCATCCTGGCCGGGGTCACCATCCCGATGCGCTTCGCCGGCGGGCTGGGGGGCAGCAGCATCGGCTGCCATGCGGCCGGCACCTCTTTTGCCGAGTTCGATGCGATGTGGCATGCGCATGGCCGGACGATCAGCGCCATCGTCCATGCCTTCGACACGGCCCTGCGCGAACGGTTCGCGGCGGATATCTTCCCCCTGGACGAGGCGGAGCGCTCCTGCCTGGAATATCTGGCCACGGGCAGCCGTATCAAGCAGATCGCCCACGGGATGCGGCGGACGGAACGGCAGATCCGTTCCTTGCTGGCCGGGGCCATCCATAAGCTGCGGGCCGCCTCGCCGGAACAGGCCATCGCAACGGCGCTGATTTTCGGCCTCATCACCCCCTGACCTGCCAGGCGGCCGGGAAAAATGCCCTAATGGCGGGAAGACCGGCTGCCGGAATAATGTTCTGCCTGCCGGGTCGGCCATTCCGGTGAACCGGCCGGCCCCTCCCAAGCAAGAAGCCCTTTCCGATGACCAATGCCTTACCGACGAAAGAACCCCCGGCCCGGCCGCGATTACCCCCCAGGGAACGGCAATGTCTGGAATTGCTGGCATGCGGGTTGCGGATCGGACAGATCGAAACCCGGCTGGGCATCGCCCGCAAGACCATCGACGAAACGCTGCGCAACGCGCGCAAACGGCTGGGGGCGCTGACCAATGAGCAGGCGGTGGCCATCGCCGTCATGCAACGGCTGATCGCCCCGCAATCCCTGCATCCCGACACCCCGGGCATGGAGGAGAACGGGCAGGAGCCGGCCTGATCCCCTCACGGCAGGATCAGATCGAAGACCAGGGCCACCGTCACGGCCTGACACAGCGTGGTGGCATTCAGCTTGCGGCAAGCGTGGCCCGCCACGGCCCGCACCTGCTTTTCCGTCAGGCCCATGCGCGCGGCGATCCGCGCGGCGCGATGCCCCGCGGCGACATGCAGCAGGCATTCCTTCTCCCGCAGGGACAAGGTGAACATCTCCTCCTTGAGGCGGCATCGCAGGCACAGGTCGAAGGCCCTGGCCACCCGCGATATCCGGGTCCGGCAGCGGTGCCAGACGGCTTCGAACGCCGCGAAGGACAGGTCCGGCGCGTGGCAGCCCAGGGCGCTGACCCCCAATCCGTCGGCAAACCGCATGGGAATGGTGACGCCGGTGACCACTCCATAATCGTAATCCATCTCCAGCGACCGCAATGCCTCCGGCGTCAGGTGCGGCAGGCGGCTGGCATCGGCCCACAGGGTCGGCTGGTGGGCCACGCGGGCATGGCGCACGAAATCATCGCAATAGAACAGGTCCTGCGCGAACTTGTTGTCCAGCCAGTCGGTCCGGATGCTGTTGGCGATATGGTTGAGCGTGGTGTCATGGCAGGCGATGGCCTGTGCCCCATAGATGCTGCCCCCGATGCCGAAGGGCGCCAGATGCCTGTCCAGCCGCGACCACAGGTCCGCCTTGTCCGTGGCGGCGCGGAAATCCGCCACCGCATCCAGCAGGCCCGTCGCCGCCCTGCGCCGCTCCCCTTCCATGCCCGAATGCCCCCCCGCATCTGGTTGAAACCGGAAGCACCCTTGATAGCATGAAGGACAACCGCGCGGCAGGGGTGCCGACCGGGGGCCGGTCCCGCCGGCAACCCTAGTCCACGACCCGTCGCAGCAAGGCCCGAGCCCCGGCCTCCACCATGTCCAGCACCTCGGTGAACCCGGCATCACCGCCATAATAGGGGTCCGGCACATCCCGGTTCGTGAAGGGCGCGGGGGCCCAGGCCGTGAACAGGGCCAGTTCGGCCGTGCCGCCGGAAGGCGCCATGCGCCGCATGATGTCCAGATGCCCCCGGTCCATGGCCAGCAGCAGGTCGAACCGGTCGAAATCGGCCGCCATCAGCTTGCGGGCCTGCAACGGGGAAAGGTCGTAGCCGCGTGTCGCGGCGGCACGCACGGTGCGCGGGTCTGGCGGATCACCGATGTGATAGCCATGGGTGCCGGCACTGTCGACCCGCACCCGCCCCGCCAGTCCCGCCGCCGCCACCATCTGGCGGAACACGCCATCGGCCGTGGGGGAACGGCAGATATTGCCGGTGCAGACGAACAGGACGGATTTCATGGGCATGCTCGAACCGGCTGTGATCTTGATCCCCCTCACCTTCCTTCAACCGGGCCGCGCCGCCAAGCAAAACCCTTATCCCGCCATCGATACGCCGAGGGGATTGACAGCGCTGTCTATTGAAGGGCCTAATGACCGCAACAAAACAGGGAGGCAGTTGCATGAGACATATGAAGGGTTCGGGCCTTTTGGCCCTGTTGCTGATGATATCCCCCATTCAGGCCATGGCCGAGGAAACCGTGGAACAGGTGATGGCGGATGATCCGGCCTTCACGCCGCAGCGGCTGGTCCTGGTCGATATCCCCACCCATACGGGCCCGGCGGAAAGCCTGTTCAACGGCCGCGACTTGGCCGATTGGGACATCTGGCTGGGGTATGAGGACCCGGCCCTGACCTTCCTGCCCGACCCGGCGAAGCCCATCGGGGCGCGCCCGGACGGCGACCCGATGTTCACGGTGGTTGTGGAGGATGGGGAACCGGCGATGCGCGTGGATGGCAAGACCTGGGGCGCCATCGTGCATCGCGGCGATTATGGCGATTATCATCTGCGCATGGAGTTCAAATGGAGCGGGGAGCGCTACGCCCCCCGCCTCGACCTGCCGGAGAATAACGGCCTTCTCTACCACTCCCATGGGGAGCAGGGGTCGGTCTTCGGCACCTGGATGCCATCGGTGGAGTTCGAGATCATGTATGGCTCGACGGGCATGGTCGTTCCCGTCGGCACCGCGGTGACGGTCGACACCGAGGTCGGGCGCGACCCCAAGCTGGTCGAGCTGCAGCGGCGGTTCATGGTCGGCGGGCGCCCCGTCACGGTGAAGCCGCCCGTCTGGAATGTGGAGGCCGCCACGGATGCGGAAAAGCCCGTGGGTGAATGGAATGTCCTGGATCTCTACGTGCTGGGCGACCGGGCGATCCATGTGGTCAACGGCGTGCCCGTCATGGAAGTGACCGGCATCGTCCGTCTGCTGCCCGATGGTGGGAGCGAGCCGCTGACCCGCGGCCGCATCCAGTTCCAGTCGGAAGGGGCGGTGACCTATTTCCGCCGCATCACCCTGGCCCCCATCGACAAGATGCCCCGCATCCTCGTGCAGTAGGCCGGCCGGGCACCGGGTCCAAGTCCGGGGCCCTCCTGATCATATCAATCCGCCTTGAGGCTGACCGTCGGTCAACCTCAAGGCGCCCCTCATGTGCCGGGCGCTGCCATCCGGCGGCCACCAAACCGCCGAAGGTCAAGGTTTCCGGCACCTCAAGCGCCGGGCCGGCAGTCGCCGGCCCATACCAGGGGCATAATTCATGCCCCTGGTCTCACTCCCAATCCTCGTCCCAGGGCAATTGCCGGGAAATCCGGCCCAGGAAGGTTTCCAGCCGCTCCCACAGCAGCGCGATCTGCGATGCGGACCGTGGATCGAACTGGCGCAGCATGTCCAGGGTCGCGTCATCCAGGCGGGGATAAGCCATCAGCAGGCCTTCCGCCTCGCTGCTGGGCGCGCGGGCATAAAGCCGGAAGCGCAGCGCATTGGTCACGAAGAAGGCCAGCATGGCGACGAAGCCGGCCTTGTCCTCCAGGAAATAGGTCGGGCATTCGACATAGGCGGCATCGGGCACCATGTCCATCCAGGTGGCATCGGGCACGACAAGGCAATTGGGGGAAAGCCCGCAGATATCGAGCCCCCGCGCCAGATCACGCGGGGCCGCCTGCAAACGCCAGATCAGTCCCGACGGCCCCTGTCCGGCCGTCATCGCGGTCGATACGCCCAGTCTCACATCTCCTTGAAGGCGCGGAAGACGCCGTCGGCGATCGGCATCAGCAGATAGGCCACGACCGAATGCTCGCCCGCCTTGACCAGCACGTCGGCCGGCATGCCGGGCACCAGCTTCTGGTCACCCAGCTTAACCATTTCATCCTCGTCCACCCGGACGCGGGTGACATAGTAGCGGGCACCGTTCTGGTCGGTTGTGACATCGGCCGCCACGGTCATGACCGTGCCCATCAGCGTGGGCATGTTGCGCTGGGCCAGGGCGGAGAAACGGACCTCCGACATCATGCCCACGCTGACCACGTCGATATCGATGGGTGAGACATGCGCCTCGATGATCAGCTCATCTTCCATCGGCACCAGTTCCATCAGCGGGTCGCCGGCCCGAACCACGCCGCCCACGGTATGGACCCGTGAATTGACGATGATGCCGTCACCGGGCGCGCGCACCTCCCGCCGGCTCAGCACGTCGTTGGCGCTGGTCAACCGATCCTGGAGATCATAGATGCGGGACCGCGCATCCTGCATGCCCTTGGCCACATCCTCCTCGAACGCCCGGCGGATCTGCAGGATCTGCAACTGCGCCTCGCCCATGGCGACGCGCGACCGGGCGATTTCCGCCACGTAATTGCCGCGGTTGCCGTCCAGTTCGGCCCGCTCGCGCTGAAGCTGGAGCAGCCGGGTCTTGGAGGCATAGCCCTTCTCGAACAATTGCTGCAGGCCTTCCAGCTCGCCATCGATCAGGGTGATCTGCTGGGTATTGGCCTCGACCTGCGCCTCCATGCCCTTCATCTGTTCCTGAAGCTGGCGGATGCGCTGTTCATAGATGGAAAGCTGACCGTTCATGGCTTCGCGCCGCGACCGGAAGACCTCTTCCTCGGTGGCGCGGATGGCGGCATTGCGGCCATGGACGCCTTCGCCGGTCAGTTCCTCGGGGAAGGTCACGGCCTTGGCGCCTTCGCGTTCGGCGATGAAGCGCGCCTCCTGGGCCCTGGCCGTCAGGTACTGGCCATAAAGCACGTCGCGCTGGGCCTGGGGCGTCACCTCGTCCAGGCGCATCAGCACCTGTCCGGCCTTCACCTGATCGCCATCACGCACCAGGATCTCGGCGACGATGCCGCCCTCCAGATGCTGGATGGTCTTGCGGTTGGTGTCGACCACGACGGATCCCGGCGCCACGACGCCCTTGGCGATCGGCGCGAATACCGACCAGATCAGCAGGCCGCCGAACGCGATGGCAATGACCAGAAGCCCCGCGCGGATGACGGCCGTATCGTCGGTGGGGACGACGTTCTGTCCCTCCTCCGTCTGTCCGTCCGTCTTGGCCGGCAGGTTGCCCTTGGGACTGGTGAGAAGATTGAACATGGTACGGACTTTCACCTTCTGAAGGGACAACCGGCGTCAGGCGCCCTTGCCGGCGCTGGGGGCGATCTGGCCTGGGGCGGCTGCCTGCTGCACCTGCGGCTGGGCCACGGGCCGGGTCAGGCGGCTCAGCACCTCCTGCTTGGGCCCGAACATCTCCACGATGCCGTCACGCAGAACCAGGATCTTGTCGACATGGTTCATGATGCTGGGGCGGTGGGAGATCAGCACCACCGTGGCCTGACGCTCCTTCAGCTTGGCCAGCCCCTGGACCAGCGCCGCCTCCCCCTCGGAATCGAGGTTGGAATTGGGTTCGTCCAGCACCAGGAAGCGCGGGTTGCCATAGACGGCGCGGGCCAGGCCGATGCGCTGACGCTGGCCGCCGGACAGGGCGATACCGCCCGGCCCGATCAGCGTGTCGTACCCCTGCGGCAGGCGCAGGATCATGTCATGCACGCCGGCCAACTGTGCGGCATCCACGACCTTGGCCGGATCGACCTCGCCGAAGCGCGCGATATTGTCCTTGATCGTGCCGTCGAAGATTTCGACATCCTGCGGCAGATAGCCGATATAGGGGCCCAGTTGCTCATGCTTCCAGGCGAACACATCGGCCCCGTCCAGACGGACGGAACCGGAATGCGGCGGCCACACGCCCACCAGCAGCCGGGCCAGCGTCGACTTGCCGGCGGCGCTGGGGCCGACCAGGGCCAGGGATTCGCCGGCGGCCAGGGCGAAGCTGACACCCTTGATCGTCGGGTTCGTACCGCCGGGTGGCACGGCCACCACGCGCTCGACCGTCAGGTTGCCCTTGGGCGGCGGCAGTTCCATGGCCTCGGTCTCCTGACCGAAAGCCATCAGCAGGTCATTCAGCCGTGCATAGGACCCGCGGGCGTTGATGAACTGCTTCCAGGAGCCGATACCCTGTTCCACCGGGGCCAGACCACGGCCCATGATGATGGACGCGGCGATCATCACACCGGGGGTGATCTGCCCTTCCAGCGCCAGGAACGCACCCAGCCCTAGGATGGCCGACTGGATGGCCAGGCGGAAGAATTTCGTGAAGGCCGAGATCGTGCCGGCGGAATCGCTGGCGACGGCCTGCAGGTACAGCGCCTTGTTGTGCGCGGTGCGCCAGCGGCGGCGGATGGCGGGCAGCATGCCCATGGCCGCCAGCACTTCGCTGTTCTTCAGGCTGGCTTCCGCGAAGGAGGCGGCGCGGATGGCATGACCGCTGGCATCCGACAGCGGCTTCTTGGTCGACACTTCCTGAAGATAGGCCAGCACGAACAGAATGACCGCACCGCCCAGGGCCACGAGCCCCAGCATCGGATGCAGAACGAAGACGATGGCAATGAAGATCGGCGCCCAGGGTGCATCAAAGAAGGCGAACGGTCCCTGCGAGGTGATGAACTGGCGCAGATTGTCCAGGTCGCGCAGCGACTGGCTGCGATTGGCGGCGGGGCTGCGCAGGTTCAGGGCGAAGATGCTGTCGAACACGCGGCCGCCCAGCGCCTGATCCAGCCGCCCGCTAACACGGACCAGCACGCGCGACCGGATGACCTCCAGGATCGCCATCACCAGCATCATGCCCGCGATGATCAGGCTGAGATAAAGCAGCGTCGCCTCGCTGCGCGAGGTCAGCACCCGATCATAGACCTGAAGCATGTAGATGGGGGACGCCAGCATCAGCAGGTTCACAAAAAAGCTGAACACGCCAACAAACGCGAAAGCCCGGGCCGACTTCTGCAGCGCCTGTCGCAACGGCGAGGTGGCGCCAGCCGGACGGTTGGGCATGTTTATCTTCATTGCAATCGCCTGCTTTGAAACGTAGCGCCGCGGGTCCGCGGCATACAGCTACACAAATCCTATCTTACAGCCACGCATAGTGCGGAGCAACATCAGTGACTCACTGACATCCATCGGCACTTTCGTGCCCTCCCCCATACGCCATGCATGGGTGTCAGCACAGGTGCGGCCTGTCGGGAACCACGATATGGGTGCGGCGGTGAAGCCAGTAAAGCTCCTGCAGGTCCCATTGCGCCTCCACCGACCGTTCCAGCAGGAAGGACAGCAGGTGATGGGCCTTATCCCGCACCAGATCGATGGTGCTGCGGGGACCATCGGCGTCGTGGAAGACGAAATTCAGCCCCCCGCCCTTGACCGTCAGGTCGATCTTGGTGATCAGGCGCGGGCTGCCGGCCATCGCGGACGGGGCGGCGGGGCCAGGTTCCGGGACGGTATCCGGCGTGCCGGCAACCGCCCCTGCCGCGGCACTCTGCCGCTCCCAGGCGGTGGCGGCCGACATATGCTCGAACAGCAGGACATCGTTGCGATGCGTGGCGGCCGCATTGGCGATATCGACATTGGACCGCATCAGCAATTCGACGATCCCGCCCAGCATCATCCGGGTGAGACGCCGGGTCATCAGCAGGTCGATCGCCTGCTCCGGTGTGCGCAGGGTGAAATGCATCCGGTCTTCCTCGACCAGGAAGCGGATGTCGATGGCCGTCGCCTCAAAAAAATCCATACAGCACCTGAAACCCGCACCAGCCGGTCACGCCAGCAATTTCTCGATCAGCTTGCCCTGGCGCGGCAGACAATGCCGCCGCAGGTCATAGCGGTCAATGATGGTCTGCCGGGCGTTGGCGCGCAATGGCAGATACCGCTGGGGGTTGGCCAGCCCCTCGGCCACGGTGTCGGCGATGCCGTCATAATCGAAGAAATCGACCAGCAGGCCGTTATGCCCATGCTCCAGAACCTCTTCCACGGGCTCCGTCCGGCTGCCCACGACCAGTGCCCCGCAACTCATGGCCTCCATCATCGACCAGCTCAGTACGAACGGATAGGTCAGATAGAGATGGACGGCGCTCATGCGCAGGATGGTGATGAAGGCGGTATAGGGCACAGTGCCCAGAAAGAACAGGCGGGACCGGTCGATACGGTCGCCCATCTCCTCCAGGAAGATGTTCTTCCAGGTCTGGCCTGCCGGCGCGGCAGCACCATAGGAAACGCCGTCCGCCCCCACAACGATGAAGATCGCCTCCGGCCGCAGGGCCTGCATCCGCGGCAGGGCGCGCATGAAGCTGTGATAGCCGCGATAAGGTTCCAGGTTGCGGTTGACGAAGGTGACAATCTCCATCCCGGCGCGGACCGGCAGGTCCCCAAGCTTGCCGGATGCCTGCGGGCTGGGCGTCAGCGCATCGGTGTCGATGCCGTCATGCACGACATCGATCTTGCCGTGATACAGCGTGGGATAGCTCGATTTCTGCCATTGGGTGGGGCTGTAGGCCGCGTCCATGCTGTTGAGCGACAGCAGGCCGACGGCGTTCTTGGCCCGGATGCGGGCCTGTGCCCGCCAGCCCTGCTGGGAAAATTCCGGATCGAAACCGACATCGGCGCCGGCCGGGCTGTAGTGAAATTCCAGGAAATGCAGTTGCGGCACGCGAGGCCAGATATCCTTCAGGAACAGCATCTCCCCCCAGCCCGGATGCCCGACGATCACATCGGGTGTGAAGCCCTGTTCCTTCAGCCATTGCGCCTTCAGGGCACAGGCCTCGCCCCGGATCACCTTGGTCTCCGTGTCGGCGGCCCAGGGATGCATGCCGGGCGTGGTGCCGCGGGTGGGCTTGTAGTCGACAAGTCTGACACCGGGCATGTTCTGGCCGGTAATGGCCAGGGCGACGACCTCATGCCCGGTATCGACCAGGGCGGCAACCAGGTGCTTGAACTGTCCCGGGAAATTCTGGTGGACGAAAAGTATGCGCATCAGGCGGGTCCCCTCGGCCCGTCGGGTGGGGCCAACAGCAACAGGCCGTGCTTGGCCATGAATGGAAGAGAACGCAGGAAGAAGCCCTTGCGTCCCGCTGGAACGGTGTTGAGCAGACCGGCCACCGTCATCATGCCACCGGCGGCCGACAGCGTGGCGATCACATGCGCCATGTCGGCCCGTTTCGGCAACAGGGGGGCGGCATATCGGACCATGGCACCGGACAGCAGCCCGTCCAGATCGGCGGTGGTGCTGTCCGGTGCCAGGGCCACCCGCACATCGGCGTCGGGATGATGGGTGGAATAGTGCGCGAAGGCATGGAAAGGGTCGGCGCGCAACGGCCAAGTGCCGGCCCGCCGCGGCCCCTCGCCCCTGGCCTGCCGCGCTGCCGTCCGGCGTGCTTCCAGACCGGACAGCAGCGTCTGATAGGCCGGGATCACGACCCGCCAGTCGAAACGGGCACGGGCATGGGCACGCCCTGCTTCCCCCATGCGCCGGCGCAGGGCGGGATCGGCGATCAGTGCGCGGAAGGCGTCGGTGGCCCGTGCGATATCGACCGCCACGAACTGACAGGCAGCACCACAATAAAGGTCGTACTCCAGGAAACCCATGGCGTGGTACAGCGCGAAATCCGCACCCATTCCCGCCTGCGGCATCCAGGTGGGGATGCGCATCCCGTCAATGCCGTCGCGCACGGTTTCCTTGTAACCGTTCCAATCCGAAACGACACAGGCCAGACCCGCCGCCATGGCCTCCACGGGTGTAAGCCCGAAGGTTTCCTGGATATTGTCGGACAGCGAACAGAAGATGTCGGCCGCGTGCCAGATCTCCTGCCGTGCATCCGCCTGCCTTCCATCCACCACATGCCGGACGATGTTGGGGCAGTGCAGGGTTGCGGCCGCGTCGAAGGCCTCGCGGATCGCATCATTGCCGAACCAGCCCGCTTCGATCAGGTGCAGGCGGGCACCGGCGGGCAACGACGGCAGTGCGGCCTGCATGGCCTTGTACATGGCAACCGGATGCGCCTTGGCATGGAAGCTGAGGCGGCCCATGAAGAGCACGGCCACATCCGCAGCGGCGATACCCAACCGTTCCCGCCAGGCCTGACGGGCGGCGGGCCGGGGGGTGAACTGATCGCAATCCACGCCCAGCGGGATGACGGGAAGTTGCGGCAGGCGCGGGGCGGACGGGGTGCCGGTGACACCCAGCCGCTGGCGCAGATGGTTCAACTGGTCCGTCAGGGTGCGTTCCACCATCGACCGGACCGCCTCGGATGTGCAGATGACGGCGTCCCATTCCTCCACCGGTCCGGTCAGCAGGCTGCCGATATCGTCCAGCGCCATGGCGGAGGCGGTCGTATGGGTGATCCCGACCAGCGAATAGGCATGCGACAGGCCATGGCTATGCCGGAACCACGCCTGCCGGTCCAGACCGGGACCCGGTATGAAAAGACCGCCCGGCCCCGCCAGGGCGGCCGGGTTGTCCCAACCGATCCCCTCCACCTGGCCCCGCCAGCCGGCGCTTGCTGCTACCTGCAAGAATGCGTCGGCATGGGGAGCCTGCTGGATATAGCAGTAAAGCCTTTCATGCCCTGCATGCCGGGCCCATGCCTTCAGGAAACCCTCGCCCGCCGCATGCCGGCCCATCAGCGTCGGACTGTTCGTGTCGAAGGCTTCGGGATGAAACAGGATTGCGGTATTGGCAGGCACGGGTCGGCTCCCGACGGGGACGAAAAAAGGGCCCGGCGGGCCGGGCCGGATCAATAGGGCTTGTAGGATTTCTCCTCCACAATGGCGCTGCCCAGCAGAAGGTTGATTTCCTTCTTCAGGCGGGCGCGCTCATCATTCTTCATATAGACTTGGCGGGCCAGCTGGATGAAGCCGTCATCGAACTGCTTCTCCCGCTCGCAGCGGCGCTTGCCATCCTCGATATCCCACAGCGCGGCATTGATCGCGTGCAGCCCCTCGACCAGCCCGTCCAGCCCGGCGGGAAACCGGGTGCGGTCGCCGATCACCTTCTCGATCTCCACCCGTTCCCGCTGGACATTGCGCATTTTCGCGGCATCGCCGATGCGCTCCTCCTTGATGACAAGGATGGTCCATTTGTCGAAGACCTCGCCCCAGGCGACGGGCAATTGCGGAATATCGGTCCAGTTCGCGGACATGTACTCAACTCCATGGTCAGACGGGATCGGCCCGCCGGGTCAGTCCAGTTGCACCTTTTTCAGGCCTTGCACCTTCACATGTGCCGCAACAGCCAGCATGATGCACGCCTGCGCGTTGCCGGCCTGCATCTGCTCGATCCAGCATTGGTACTTGCGGGGATGCAGCATTGCCGCCATCTGGCGCACCTCGTCCAGTTGCATGATCGGGCCGCACAGGATGGCAGGCTGATACGTCTCCAAGGACTGGAATGCGGTTTCCAGCCCCATCTTGAAGGCCATGGGCGCCACCATGATGATGGCATTCAGCGGTGTCAGCCCCAGCTTGTCGATGCTGCCACCGACCATCTGCCGCTTCTGCCGCAGATTGCCCCAGGCGGCGGGGCTGGTCTCCGACAGTTCGTCATCCAGCGGCATGCCAAACAGCTCGGCATTGCTGGGAATGGTGTCGTGCCAATGCACCCGCGCCTGCGATGCCCGCTCCATCAGGTCGAGGGATAGCAGTTCCCGGCGCAAGCGGCGCGGCTCGAAAATATGCAACTGGCCTTCAAGGCCGGCATTGTTGGCCAGTTGAACGGCCAGCGGGGCTGAACCGGGTGTCACCAGGATCGTATTGGTGCGGGGACGCACCAATGTGCGGGCGATCTCCATCACCCGATTGTACCCCTTCTGCCAGATCTCCGGCACGTTCTCATGCGGCGGCGTGCGGCCCTGCGGTGTTTCCACATGGCGACGCACGGCGTGGGGGGTATTGGCGAACCGGATGCCATTATGGGTGGGCACGCCGTTGCGGGCGTTCATCCGGTCCTGCAGAACCGACAGCACATCGGCCGCCTTCAGTTGGGCCCAGGCGCCGGTATAGGCATCCTTCATCTTGGCCCATTCCTGCTCGTCATCGATCTTGAACCGCTTATAGGCGGGCAGCGTTTCCCCGCCGGGGATCAGCAGCCCCTTGTGATGCGGATAGTAGGGATAAGCGTAGGGATCGATGGACGCGAACAGCCCGACACTGGGCACCGAGGCGGCGTCGGCGGCGTGCAGCGCGAAACTGTCGACGCTGATCATGCCGTCCATCTGGGCCACCAGGGCCGCGAACTTGGTCGCGGAGTTGATCTCCTTCGACAGGTCGATCAGGCGCGGGTGGCTCACCTTCAACTCGCGGTCCACGACAATATGCAACTCGGGTGCTGCCTTCAGCAGGCTTTTGACGAACTTGGCCGCCTGCTCGTCGGGGAAGGTGCGCAGCGGCACACTGGCCTTGGGGTTGAAGAAGACCTTGCGACCCTTGATCCCCTGCAGGTGCTGGCTCACCTCCTGCCAGACGGGCCAGGAATGATACATGATGTTGCGTTTCTCTTGGACGGGTACCGTCGCCGGGTCCAGGCCGCTCCACCACAGATACCAGTCGCCGATGGCAAGCTCGGTGATCCGGGGCAGGCCGATCAGCCCCGTGAAATCGAAATAGGCATCATACCGGGCGAAATCATTCAGTGTCGGCCCCAGCAGGTGCTGCTCGCCGACCCAGTCCTCATGTCCGGCAATGTCGAAATTGGTGGCCCCGGAATTGGCGCCCAGCAGCAGATCGATGGTCACGCTGTCCAGGTGGCGGCGCAGATATCCGGCAATGTGCCGCATCGCCGTCATGCCCAGCATGCAGTCGCCAAGATTGGTGCCGAAGGCATTCACGACCGCCAGGCGGAAATGTTTCTTGGCCGGATGGCGGGCCTTCAGCGCGGTCAACTGCCCGGACAGCACATCCCCCTCATCGGGATGCCGGAACAGGCCGTCATTGACGTAACGGCTTGAAACCCGGCCAAGCCGCGGCGGGAAGGCGCTCCAGGGCAGAAGCATATGCTCCTGCACAACATGCACCTTGGGTGCGTCCTGATCGGCCGTGGCCCCATCGGCAGCGCCGGAACCATCCGCGGCAGCGCCGGACGCCGCGTCGGCACCGGACGCCGCCGTGCCGGCCTCTCCGCTGCCGATCTGCAGGACCTCGTCCTTTGCATGCCGCTCCTTGTGGGCCTGCAGCAGCGCCTTCTTCAGGATATCTGCTTCTCCCCCGATATCGATGATCAACCGATCGACCGGCACCTCCTTGTCGATGCTGCCGCCGACATAATGACGGACGAAGCGGTTGGTCGACAGCGTATGGTCCTCGCTGGGAAGAAAAGCCTGCATGCGGAAAACCTCTTGGTCGGCGGCCGCCACCGGCACCCGCCGTCATCATCTCGAAAAAAATCCGCCGCCCCGGTAAGGGGCGGCGGAGGTAGAAACGTCACTCAGTCTTCGTGAACAAACCGACGACTTAGACGATGCCGCCGAAGTTGCCTGCGACGAAGCTGTTGATGTTGTCACCGGTCAGCAGGTTGATAGTCCCGATGAGTTGGACATCACCCGCATCGACCGTCGCACCGCCACCAGCCAGCGACGTATCAACGAGGTAGACGTTGAGCGACGTGGAGGTGGTGTCAGCCGCGGACAGCACGATGAACTTGTTGGCCGCATCCACAACCAGCGCGGAGTTTGCACCCGCCACCCCCGTGAAATCGGCCTCGGAAAGCACGCCGCCGTTGCCATACACCAGCACGACACCGTCACCGGTACCGACCGACAGGTCGGCGCCCGTACCGGACAGGTTGTAGGCCGCGCCGATGTTGTTGATGGAACCGGCATCGTTCAGCGCGGAGAAGTCAAGCACGTCGCCGCTGGCACCGGCGTCGAAGTTCGAGATCGCCGGGCCGGAACCCGTGGAACCCGTGCCGAACACCACAGTGTCGCTGCCACCGGAAGCACCCAGGTCGATGGTGTCACCGCTGTTGAAGCCGCTGAAGGACACCGTGGCGCCCGACCCGGTCGCACCGCCCAGCAGGACAACATCGCTGCCGGTGTTGCCCAGGGTCACGGTGAAGATGTCACCGGTGCCCGTGGCGCCGGAAACGTGCTCGACACCGGAGATCGTGACGGAGCTGGCGCCCGTCAGGAGCAGCGTATCGTCACCGCTGCCCAGGTTGATGGTGCCACCCGTGCCGCGGAAGGCAACGTAGTCGTTACCATCCGAACCGGTCACCGTGATGGTACCGCCGGTGTTGATGACGCCGACAGCGCCGCTGCTGCCCGAGGCGATCGTCAGGCTGTCCGCACCGGTGGAGCCATTGACGGTCAGCAAGGTGCCCGTACCGTTCAGGTTGGACACGGTCAGGCTGCTGCCGGTGGCACCGAAGGTGACGTTATTGCCAGCGCCCGCACCGGACGCCAGGGTAACGGTCTCCACCGTGGTCACCGTCACGGCGCCGCTGGTGGCCCCGCTCAGGAAGATCACGGCATCGCCGGTACCCGCACCGCCCGTGAAGCTGCCGGTATTGCCCGAACCGGCAACCTTCAGCGTGTCATTGCCAGCGCCACCGACGATGGTCGCCGAGCTGGCACCCGACAGGGTGATGGTGTCATCCGCCGCACCACCGGAGATGGTCGAGCCGGCGCCCGTCACGGTCAGGTCCAGTGCCACCGAACCGCTGGTGAAGCCGCTCGTGCCCTGCAGGGTGATGTACAGGTCGTTCGCCTGGATCAGGCCATTGCCGTCCACGTCGATCACCAGCTGGTTCAGGCTGTTGATGTAGACGTACTGGCCGGCGTTGGTGCCCGTCGAGCCTTGCAGCAGCGACAGGGCGTCGGCGTAGGTGTTGGCAGCGCCCTTGTAGTTCGCATCGATCGACGCATTGGCGCCAACCGTGTGCTTCAGGACGATCACGTCACCCGAACCGAAGTCGGTGATGACGTCGGCACCCGTGCTGGTGTTATCACCGGGGGTGAACACGAACACATCGTTGCCATCGCCACCCGTCAGGGTGTCGACACCGACGCCGCCGCTCAGCGTGTCATTGCCGGCACCACCGACGATCAGGTCATTGCCCGCACCGCCGATGATGCTGTCATTGCCAGCGCCGCCCGACAGGACGTCGTTGCCCGAACCACCAGTGATGATGTCGTTGCCCGAACCACCGACCACCGTGACGACCACGCTGGTGTTGTTGGTGAAGGTCAGCGTCTCGCCGGTGGCGTTCAGGGCCGAAGCATCGATCTTCAGCGCCGAACCAGTGTAGCCGCTCAGCGTGATGGTGGCGCCGGCGGTGCTACCGGTGCCGGTCGCGTCGTCACGGACCACGATCTCGCTGATGCCGGAGATGTTGGTGCCGATCTGGGCCGAGACCCCGCCACCGCTGTTCGACAGGACGAGATTGTTGGTGCCGGAGCCGCCAACGATCAGGTCGCTGTTATTCAGGCCGGAGCCGGCGAAGACGAACGTGTCGTTGCCAGCGCCACCGGTCAGGCTGACGTCACCGGTGCTCAAGGTGGCGTCGAAGGTCAGGCCGTTCGTGAAGCCGGCAGCGTTGACCACGAAGTTTCCGGTCGCCGCAAGCTTGATGCCGGTCAGGCCGGCAGCCTGCGCACGGGTATCCAGAACGACCGTACCGGTGCCGCCACCGCTCAGGCCCAGCGTCTCGATATTGCTGACATTCAGGAAAGCCAGATCCTGGATGCCGCCGGTACCCGGCGCCACGACCAGCATGTCGTTGCCCGCACCGCCATCAACGGTGTCGTTACCGTCAAAATTGCCGGACGTGAAGACGATGATGTCGTCGCCATTGCCGCCATTGATGCTGTCGAAGCTGCCCGTGCCGCCGTTGCCGGCATACAGGTAGTCGGCGCCGTCACCGCCCAGCAGGGTGTTCTTGCCCATGCCACCGGAGATGGTGTCGTTACCGGCGCCGCCCGTGGCGACGATGGTGCCGAGAGCCTGGGAACCGTCAAACAGCAGGTTCTCGAAGTCGGCGTTCGGCGAGCCACCGGTGCTGAACGTACCGGCGTCCAGCGCCGAGGCGTTCACGATGATGTTGTTGCTGTAGCCCGAAGCCAGCTGGACCGAGACATCCTTGCCGGCATTGGCGCCGGTGCCGGAGGCCACGTCACCGCCATCGACGATGTTCAGCACGTCGACATAGGCGCCGGTCCCCAGGACCACCTGGCTGCCGGTGCCTTCGACACTGGCTTCCAGGTTCAGGGTAACGGTGTGCGAACCGCTGCCGCCGCGGATCACGTCGCCCTTGGTGGCGACATAATCGGCCGCCGTGACATTGACCGTCAGGTCGACGCGCGCGCCGGTATTGTCGACAATGTCACCGGAACCCAGCGTGACCGTGGTGGCGCCGGTGTAGCCGGAGGCCAGGGTCAGCGTGTTGGCGCCGGTCGAGCCGCTCAGATCGAAGGTGGAGAACTGGATCGCCGTGTTCAGCGTGGCGTTGCCATCGAACACCAGACGCTCGACATTGGACACATTGGCCAGGTTGGCCGAGGTGACCGTGCCGGTGCCCTGGACGTACAGCGTATCGGAGCCTTCGCCGCCATTGATGGTGGCGCCGGTGCCCAGCGTGGTCAGATCGACGACGAAGGTGTCGTTGCCCGCACCACCATCCAGGCTGACATTGCCGCCAGCCGTGGCGTCGATCGTGTCATTGCCGGCGCCGGCCACAACGGTGTGCGCACCGCTGCTCAGCGTGATGCTGTCATTGACGGCGCTACCGGTGATGGAGAAACGGCCATCATTCTCGGCAGTGCCGTCAAAGGTCAGGCCATTGGCGCCGGTGCCGGTGGAACCGGAGACCGCCGAGGCATCGACCGACAGGATGCGGCCGGAACCGACATTGGCGTTGCTGGTCGTGACCGACAGCGCGCCCGTGCTGGTCAGCTTCAGCACGTCGATGTCCGTCACGCCCGTGCCGATCGTGACCGAGCCCGTGCCGGTGACCGACAGCGTGTCGGTGGAGCCGGTGCCGGTGGAGCCGGCGAAGGTCAGGCCGGAAACACTGGCGACGCTGGCATTCACCACCACATTGGCGGTCGAGCCGGAAGCGACCGAGACCGAGTTGCCGGAACCGCTCAGGTTGACCGTCAGGGTGCCGGTATAGCCGCTGGCAACCGTCAGGCTCAGCGCGCCGGTGCCGGATTCGGTCAGCGTGGTGATACCCGCGGCGGCGGCGTTGGCGCCCAGCGTCAGGGTGCCGGTGCCGCCGCTGGCGACGTTCAGCACTTCGATCGAGGTCACGTTGGCGAAAGCAGCGTCGGCGATGTTGGTAGCCGAGCTGGTGATCTTCAGCGTGTCGGTGCCTTCGCCACCGGCAATGATGTCATTGCCCGTGCCGGTCGCCGCGTTGAAGGTGTTGCCGAAATCGAACACGTCATTGCCAGCGCCACCCGTGATGCTGACGCCGCCGCTGCCGATGCCGCTGACAGTCAGAGCCGCGGTCAGACCAGCGCCATTGACGGTCGTGACACCGCCGATCCCGTCCAGGGTCAGGGCCTGAGCGCCCGACGCATTGATGGTCTGCGTGCCGCCCGTGCCGGTGATGCCGGTACCGAACTTCAGGCTGTTCGCAGCGCCGGAGGACGAGATGTTCAGCGTTTCGATACCGTTGGTATCGAAGATGATGCCGGAACCGGAGGAACCCACGCCGCTCAGCGACAGGTTCAGCGCATCGCCCGAACCAGCAACGACGCCAGCGGCGAAGTTCACGGTCAGGTCACCGGCGCCGCGGGCCACCACGTCGACGATCTTGTTCAGACCGACGAACTCCGTCTTCACGCCCGAGCTCAGCGAGGCGGTCGTGCCGACGGTGGTCAGCGCGCTGTCGGCCAGCGACAGGTCGATGGAGGCGGTGCCCGACGAGGCGGAGTTGGAGACCAGCACGCGCTCGACACCGATCAGGGTCGGCGAGATGGCCGGGCTGCCAGTGCCACTGCCGGCGACGTTGACGGTCAGCGTATCGATGCCCGAACCGCCATTCAGCGTGTCACCCGCGTTCAGCGTGGACAGCGTCGGATCATCGGTGCGGATCGTGCCGACGAACGTGTCGTTGGCGGTGCCGCCGACGAAATTGTCGGTGCCGGCGGTCAGCGTGAAGGTCTGCGGAACGACCGGCGCCGGGGCGTCGATGATGCCGACCACGTCGCTGGTCTTGACCACGACGAGGTTCTGGTTGAACAGCGTGACCTTGAAGCCTTCCAGGCCTTCCGCGATGCCGTCGGCAACCGGGGTGACCGTGAAGGAATAGCTGGTCGAGCCGGCCGGGATGGTGACGGTGCCCGTCACGGAGGTGAAGTCGTTCGGGCTGGCGGCGTTCAGCGCGCCATCACGGGTATCGCCCGTGATGTTGTAGGTGAACACCGTGTCGGTCGTCAGCGGCACGGACAGCTTCACGGTGAAGACCAGGTCGGCGCCTTCCTGCACGGTGGTGCTGGCCGGCGTGATGGTCACGACCGGCGCCGGCGTCGGCAGCGGGCGGCCTTCGGAGATGCCGTAATTGTAATAGTGCCAGATACCGGCCTGGGCCTTCTGGGCGGCGGTGAAGCCGGCAATGTTCCCGCCGGCATCCAGCAGGGCCTTCAGATCGGCAAAGGAATCGATATAGGCGGCGCCGTCCAGGCCGGCCACCGCGACGCGGCCCTCGCCCACGCCGTTCGTCACGAAGTGACGCTCCAGCGCATAGGCGCCGGTCACGCCGGCAACGGCCAGATCCGGGTTCTGAGCGGCATAGATGGTGGCGTCGAAGACGGCCGAGCTCAGGAACACGCGGGGTTCGTTGTGACCGTACAGGTTGAAGTGCTGCGTCAGGGCCGCTTCGGTCGTCAGACCGGCCTCAACCAGATCCTGGTTGTTGTCGCGATAAACTTCCCAATCGAAGAAAGCGGAAGCCTTCCGCCCTTCGGCCGCGCCGAAAGCCTGCCAGTGCTGCAGACCGTTCTCGATCACGCCAGCCTGAACGGCAGCGGCGACATCCGGGTTCTGCGCCAGATAGTAGGCTTCGTTATACACGAAAATGGAGGGTCCAGCCATCTATGAATCTCCGTGAGTAGGCTTGGTCGCGCTTAACCTTGAGAGAGGCGTGTTCTGGGAAAATGGTATGCGGCGAGCCAAAGAGCCTATTTGCAGACGAATCACCGTCCGCAAAGGATAGGATAAAACGTTGGCATCCGCCGAAATCTGGGCGGCGCGCACAGGCAAAAAGCTGACAGAAGACATTTTGCTCGGCCACACCATGCCCCTAGAACGCTCCCCCACGAAGTTATGCGTCGTTAGGTTCTTTATGCGAGCTATCCGCGTGATGCAAGCAGCAAATGCGAAGGAAATCCAAAGGGGCACGCAAAATGTTCACCAACTCTTTAACATGGGTTCGCTGATCAGCGGCCCTTGATTAAGAAATTCCCGCAAGCGACTGATATCGAAGATTTTTTTTGAAGCGACTAAAATCTTGGCTGAAATGCAACACCAGGCGGCAAAAGCGGCCTGCGGCCAATGCCGATGCAACCGGCGGAAGCCTTCAGGGGACGGGACGCACCGCGCCGGGCACACATGCGATTGATTCTCCCGGCCCGGACACGCGCCCTCTCAGATCCTTACAAGCCAGCTCATAACCCGCAATACCCCTGATGGGTGATAGCCGCCACGCAGGGCGCGGAACCGCCGGGTCACGGGATCGACCATGGGGAGGCTGCGGAATCCGGCAATCTGGCGGGCCGCCTGCGGGGGGCAGGCGGAGCCGAGTTTCTCAGCCAGGGCGGCAGCCTGCTCCATCAGGCGGGCATAGTTGCGCTGGAAGCGATGGCGCCGTTCCGACCGGAGCCAGACGGTCAGCCAGCTTCGCAATGTCCGCCTGGTGGAGTAGGCCTGGGCCCCCACGACGTTGGCGCCGTGCTGGCGGTAATCGATCAGGGCCTCGGGCATGGGCACGATGGTTCCGCAGGCGGCACAGATCAGCGCCAGCCACCAATCATGCATCAGGGCCGCATCGGGCACGTGCCGGCCCAGCCGCAAGGCCGCGTTATTGATCCCCATGGCGCAACCGGTCACGACATTCTGCACCAGAAGCCGCGGCAGCGTCAGTCCCTGCCCGATATCAAGCTGCTGGAAGCGGCGGAAGCTGCCGGCGATGGGCCGGCGCTGCTCGTCCACCACGACCAGGTCGCAGAAGGCCATCACGGGCCGGTTGCCGTCACCACCGGCCTGGCGCAGCGCCGCCACCGTCCGGCTGATCTTTTCGGGGTGCCAGTAATCATCCTGGTCGGCAAACAGGATGTATTCGCCCGACGCGGCTTCCATCAGGCGGCGGAAATTGCCGGATGCCGATCCTGTCGGCGCGCCTGTTTCCAGAATGGCGACCCGGTCAGGGCAGCGGTCCCGCCAGGCCATCAGGATCGCCTGGGTGCCGTCGGTGGAGCCATCATCGCGCACCAGCACCCTGAAGGACGGTGCATCCTGCCCGTCCAGCGACCTGATCATTTCCGGCAGGTAGCGGGCACCATTGTAGGTGGCCAGGAGAATTTCGATCATGCTCAGACACCGAATGCTCAACCCGGATGTGGATCCGGAACCGATATGATGATCAACATCCGTGCCCGGGCACCCGGTGTGATATCAACCATTTCCGGGGCGTGTGGAACAGGCTGGCGGGCCACCATGATCCACACGCCCCGGCTAAATCAAGCCGGTCCCGGGCCGGTCCCGTCCTCAATCCAGTAACAGGTTCCAGTTGCGGCGCAAGGCCGTGCCGTCGGCTGTCGACACCTGACCGATCAGCGGCCGGCGGTTGTTCAGCGTCTGGCCGCCATCACGGGTCAGGGGCCGCCACAGCCAGCCCAGGCTGCCGCGTGTCGACTTCACATAGAGATTGTCGAGCGGGAAGATGAAATAGATGCCCTTGTCGAAGCGGCCCTCTCCGAACTGCTCCGCCGACACATCGGTGAAGGTGGCGAAGGCGCCGACCGTGATGCCGCTGTCGAAGGTGCGCGACAGCTCGAACGTCGCGCCCTTGTCGCCGGCCAGGTAACGGCCGACCTTGACGCGCGCATCCACGCCCATCGGTTCGTAATGATAATAGCCGGTGATGTGCCCGGTCACGACATCATAGTCGCGGAACTTGAACCACTGGTCATAATCGCGCTGCTTGGCCCAGGCGACGTCGATGCCGATGGCCCATTCCCGGCCGAACGGCTTGTACAGCACCTCGCTGCCGACCCCACCGAACATCTCTTCCAGATAGCCGCCATAGACGCGGCCATAGGTGTCGGTGGCCAGGCGCTGGGTATAGTCGGCCTGCAGGTAGGTCATCGCCGTGGTGCCCTCCTGCAGGTAATTCTTGATATCGGACCGCACATGCGGAAGCTGGCTGTCCGAGGGGATGCGCATCCGGTTGAAATTATTGGAAACGTTGATGCCCAGACCACCGGCGACATTGAGGCCGGGGGTCACGACGACGCTGCCGTTCAGGCGCACCCATGCCTGATACAGCACGAAGGCTTCCGGACGGCCCAGCGTCTGGCGCAGGGCCGGACGCAGGTTCCAGGCGAAGGAGGGGAAGCTCATCTCCTCCGGATGGCTTGCCTCCTCCATGCGCATGTCCGGCCGGTCGATCTCGGTGCGCATCCAGGCTTCCTCGATCGATCCGCCGTGGGGCGACAGGGCGCGCTCCAGGTCCGACCGGTAGAGTGTGGCCGACAGCATTTCCATGCCATTGTCGACGAAGATGACGCGGATCTGCTGGTACTCGGGCGGCAGCACGGCGGCGGCGGTGCGGGCCGCCCGGCCGATGGCCTTGGGCACCTGCCGATAGCGGCCATTGACCAGGAACAGGGTGACGCGCGGCTGCGTATAGTCGGCGGCGAACAGGAAGAAACCCTGGGTCCGCAACTGGCTGGCCAGTTCCTGGCGCACCTCCTCGTCCGGGGCCGCACCCTGCACCGCCGGCACCATCTCCGCTTCCGGGGCCGCGGCCAGCGGCATCCCCTCGCGCAGGGCGCCGGCGTCGAAGCTGGCTTCCATCCAGGGCAGATTGTATTCCACCCGGGTCACATGCACCCTGCCCTGGAAGTCGGGCGCCAGTTCCACGGCACGGCGGGCCAGGTCATAGGCGACACTGGCCCCGTCGCGCATCGGAGTGCCGGCCACGGTGATCCGGATTTCTCCGTCGATACGGGCGAAATGCTGGAGCGAAATGCCGTCCATGGCGGCCTGCCGGCCCAGGCCGGTGCGCACCGATGCCTCGTCCCCCGCCACGGGTGCCGCGGCGGCCGGGCTCATGCTGTCCGGCAGGGGGGTGGCGGTGGTCGCCTGCCCGCCTTGCGGCCCTGTCGGCATCAGGGGCGGGGGCGGCGGGTCCAGCTTGCCGGGCCCCTTGGCCTTATGGAAATTCGTAGTGGTCGCGAAGCGCAGCATGGCGCGGTTGCCCCGCTCCAGTGCCGCACCGACCTGAAGCCAGTCCCAGGGCTTGTAATCGATGCCGATATTGACCGGAATGTCCTGGGCCAGATTGTTTTCCAGCGGCTCGTGCTGGTAATCGTTGGGATCGTACTCGACCTTGAGCGTCAGCCCCTCCAGGGGTGTGCGCCAACTGACACCGCCGAACAGCGCCACATCGCGGCCGCGGAAGAAATCGGTCGACAGGGCACCGCCGCCCGGCGTGTAGCTGTCCGTCCGCCTGTCGAACTTCTTGGAGAACAGGCTCAGCGGATTGCGGAAATGCCCCTGGGTGCCCATGTTGCCCCAGCCCAGGCCCAAGGAGATGTCGAAATCGCCGAAGCTCTGGTCGGCCACGACATATTCGGACCCGAACAGGCCCGTGCCGGCGATGTCGCGCAGGCCGACGGCGATGTTGGGCCAGTTGGCATCGCCCTTCACCAGCCGCACCTTCACGTCAATGCCGCGATCCTTGTAGGACTGGGTGCCCGAGAAATCGATCGGCCCGTAAAAGCGGTTGGCAACGCTGGTGTAACGCAGCGTCGCTTCCAGCCAGGGCAGTCCCTGCACCGTGATGAAGTAACGCGAGTAGGGCCAGACATAGGTGAAGCCGGCATAGGCCTGCCCGTCCTCCGCCGCGCGGGCGATCGGGGTCTGGATAAGGCCCGTGCCACCGAAATCATTGACGATTTCCGGCGGGCGCCAGGGCAGGAAAGGGTTTTCCTGCCCGCTGGCCGCCGGCACCACCGCCATCAGGGCGATGGCGGCCGTGGCCATCGCACCGGACCGATAGATCCTCACAATATGTTCCGCCCGATCAGTTGTTGTTGATGACGGCCAGCGACGCGGCCGTCAGGGCCAGATCGCTCAGCAGCGAGACGACCGTGCGGGTCATGGTCATGAAGCTGAAGGGCTGCGGATCGCGGGGAACAACGATGGTCGCCCCCGGCGGGATGGGAACGCTGCCATCGCTGAAGCGGCCCAGGCGCAGCGGCTCGGACTCGCCATTGGGATAGATGACGAAGGCATCGGACAGTTCCGCCGCCGATGTGGCACCGCCGGCCATGCGCAGGTAATCGCGGGCCGACAGGCCGCTCCTGAACATCACCGAACTGGAGTTCAGCACCTCGCCGGAGACGGTGACATGCGAGGGCCGCTTGGGGATCAGCAGCGTGTCACCCGGTTCCAGCACGAAATCCAGCTCCGGACGGGCCGCCAGGACCGTGGGATCGACCTCGATCACGACACGCCCCACCGCCTTCGCGGCGCGCAGGCTGCCGATCAGCCCCTGGAGGAAGGGCAGCGCCTGGCGGGCTTGCTCGGCCTCCTGACCCGACGATGCGGCCAGCACGCTGGGCAGCGACTGTTCCAGTTCCAGGGCGGCACGGCGATAGCCGGCCTCCTCGGCCTGACGCACCCGTTCGCGCGTGAAGATGGCGCCGTAGGGATAGGCTTCGGCCGTCAGGCCGTCGACACGGCGCAGCAATTCCGACAGGCGCTCCCCGCGCTTGATGTCATACCGGCCGGGGCGCACGACCTCGCCCGCCACGCGGACCACGCCGACCTCGCGGCTGGACACGCGGCTGCTGATGCGGATCACATCGCCGGGGCCGACGGTGCTGGTGGCCAGTTGCTGCAGGCTGATGCCCGTGGCGCGCTGGCCATTGGCCTGCGTGACCTCCACCGCCTCGCCGTCGGCATCCAGCGTCACGCCGCCCACGGCCTTCAGCAGGCTGTCGGCGCGGGCGCCCGGAACCACGGGATAGACCCCGGGAATGCGCACCTCGCCTTCCACGGACACGGCATATTCCAGCAGGAAGGGCAGCAGGTCGGGATGGCGGTTGAAGACGGCGGGGCAGGCCCGGACATCGATCACCGAACTGTCTTCCGACCGGCGCGCGCCGGAGCGCATGGCCACGGAATAGCGCTGCTGCAGGCCCTCCGACGCCAGCGCCGCCAGCGTCTGCAGACCGCCGCATTCGATATCGGATTCGATCAGCCGGATACCCGCCGGATTCTGCGGGTCGGCATAGGTGCCGATCAGCCGGCGCGACGACCGCGCCGCCGCCAGATCGGGGTTGACCAGCAGCGGGTCCAGCGGACGGTCGCCGCGATAGGCATCGTCGCTGCCGCGCCATGGCTGCTGCTGCGCCTCGCCGCGCGTGCGGTTGGCAGCGCCATTGTTCCCGGCCGCCTGCGCGGTGCCGGGATAGGCCGCGCCGGCGGCGCCGGCCACACCGCTGACGGCCAGCTTCTCGCCCATCAACTGGTTGTCCATGGCCAGCTTCAGGCTGGGCGGCTGTTCGCCGCGCAGCACGGCCTGGACATCGGCGGATCCCAGATAGCGGATATCCGTCTGGCTGAGGAAGATCACCCTGTCGCGCTCGCGCAGCGAGACGTTCATCGAGCCGTCCAGCACCCGCAGAAGGTCCACGGGCACATAACGGCGCTGCCGCGTGGCCGGGTCCTCCGTCTCGATCACCGCCAGCGGCAGATAGGGGTTGGCCGTCAGCACATAGGGATCGGACAACAGGTCGCGCAGGGTCTTGGTCTCGGCCAGGCCACGACCGCCGGGCAGCTCCGTGGCACCTTCCACGGCAAAGGCGTCGCGCGGCAGCTCGACGCGCAGGATGTCGCCGGCCAGGATGCGGGCGCCCTGCGCCGCGTTGCGCAGCACCTGGTTGCGGCCCGACCGGTCCAGCCGCAGGATATCCAGCCGGTTGCCGCGGGCGCGCTGCGCGCCGCCGGCCAGTTCCAGCACGCCGGTCACGGTGGATTGCCCGGACTTCAATTCATAGATGCCGGGGCGGACCACATCGCCCTGTACCGCCACCGTGTCGCCGATGGCGGGCACGATGATCTGGTCGCCGTCCTGCAAGCGCAGGTCGTTGACGGTGCGCGTGCCCAGCAGCACGTCGTAAAGGTCGATGGCCACCGTCCGGCCGCCGCGCATGATGCGCAGGTTGCGCAGGCTGCCCGACTTGCGGATGCCGTCGGCCTGGGTCAGGGCGTCGATCAGGCTGGAGAAGCTGGTCAGCGTATAGCGGCCGGGCAGGTTCACCTCCCCCGTGACCAGCACGCCGATGCTGCGCACCGAACCGACGGAAACGAACACGTTGGTCTGCAGGAACGCCGCCTGGGCCTGGGCCGTCAGATCGTCGCGGAATTCACCGAACGAACGGCCCGCGGCGGTGACCGGGGCCATGTTGGGCAGCACGATGCGGCCCTCGCGGTCGATGCGCACGCTGCTGGTGCTGTTGACCTGGCCGCGCAGGGTGACGACCAGCTCGTCGCCGATTCCCAGCACGTAATCTTCAGGCACGGCACCGTTCAGCAGGCCGGTGGCCACCAGCCGCCCGTCATGGCGCCAGTCATAGCCGAACTGTTCCAGCCTGCGGCCGGCGCGCTGGGAATATTGCTGCTCCAGGGCGGACGGGCGCGCCAGCTCGGTGTCGGCCCCGTAATAGCCGGCGGGGTCGCGCGTATCGAAGCGGGACGGGGTGCCGCGCGACGGGTCGGTCAGGCGCGGATCGTCATACCGGCTGCCCGACCGGGCACGGTCCAGGGCGGACGGGACAGTGTAGTTCCCATCCATGTCACCGCGTTGTCCCTGGAGCCGCTGCAGATCGATGGTGCCGTTCGGCAACTCGATGGTCTGGGCCGATACCGGCATCGCGACACTGACAAGCAGGGCCGCACATGCTAGACCCAACCCCAGGCGCCGTCCGGTGACGGCCCCCCTGAACACACGACGCATCGAGTTCTCCATGACACTTCCCAAGTGCGACCCCAGAGACATTCTGGCAGACAATCCGGCAGACATTCCGGCCCGGTTGAGCCGCCGCCAGTGCCTGGGCCTGATCGCGGCCAGCACGCTACCGGCCAGCGCCCTGTCTGGATGTGCCCTGGTTAACACTGAATCTCCGTACTGGGCAACTGTGGCGGCGGTCGGCGGTGTGGGCGGTGGGTCGCCTGTTACCCGTGAACAGGCGGACGCCCTGCCTTATGCATCGATTCTGGCTTGGCTGGAAGATAGCAGCAAGGCCTTCATGGTGTTGGGCGAAATCGGCGGAAATGGGGCACACTATTACTATAGCCAGACCCGCCAGGTTCTGGTGACGCGCGGCCCGTTCCTGGTGCAGACCGTGGGCCTGCCCGGCGATCTGTCCCGCACCCGCTTTGTCGATGACAAGGTGCCCGATCTGCGCCGGCTGGCCGGTCAGGAATGGGTCCGGTTCATCGACATCCAGGCGGCCGGCCTGTTCGATCTTGCCGTTCGCGGCCGATGGACGGATCTGGGGGAGGAGACGGTGACGATCCTGGACCGGCCCCACAGGCTGTCTCATCTGCGTGAGCAGGTGGAGATCGCCGGGATGAAGCCGTTCGAGAACCATTACTGGATCGACCCGCAGACGGGCTTTTGCTGGAAATCGCGCCAGCACATCCACGACCGCACCGGCGCCGTCAATATCGAGGTGACGAAGCCCGCCGGCTGACCGGTGACAGGGCCTTTCCGCAGCGGGGCCGGGCCTGCAGGGTCGCAGGAAAGACCCCGTTCCACCGGCATTCCCGACAGGAATGCGCCAGATGCTGTTTCCGGCATCGACCTGCGGTGTCGATCCGCTGGCATGTCGGTCAGGACCTTCACCCAGGACCCTCATGAAAGATCGGCAGGATACCGGCGGAAGAGAGGCAGGCCTGAAAAGAGGAAGGACCCCCGGCATGACGCCGGAGGTCCCAATTCCATGTCCAAGTCCACAGCCCCTTGGTGCGAACCCTGTGCGGAACGACCGACGATCAGTTCGACGCTGTCGTCGTCGCCGTGGCCGGCGGGGTGGTCTGGGTGCCCGGACCGGGGCCGGGGCCGGGGCCCGGGGCCTCTTCATCACCGCCACCGGAAGCGGCGGCCACGATGCCGGCAACGGCAACGGCGCCAACAACGGCAACAGTGCCCAGGGAACCCAGGGCGACACCGGAAGCGCCAGCGCCGGCGGCGGAGCCGGAAGCGGTGGACGCGGCGGCCGGAGCGGCCTCAGTCGTGGTCTGTGCGTTGGCGACACCCGGAGCGGCACCCAGGGCGATGGCGAACGTCAGGGCCAGGAGTTCCTTTTTCATTGGCAAAATTCCCCAGAGGTTGGACTGCTGAGCCTTATACCATTTCTTTTTCGCGTTGCGAGAGGGTTCTTGAGAGAAGCGATGTTGAAATTTCCACAAGGCTGCCCGGAAAGCCACAATCAACGGGCGCGCAAGGGTTTTTCGTTTCCTCGGGAAACATGATATAACATATTGAAAATAAATGAAAATATATGTTCAACCCCCGGCATGGCGTGGCTGGTGCGGAAGCGGGCTGCGCAATGCTGCCCCCAGGGGTCTACCACATAATCGTCATCATTGCCGCGCCGCAACGGCACTCGGCGCCGGCCGGGCGGCTGAACATCCGTCGCCATTACTTGGCCGTGCCTGTCGCCATCACGCGCCATTTCTACGCTGAACATCCTGGCGATTCGGTTTATACCTATATCAAAGGAGATAGACCGATGCAGAAGAAGTCCAGCGACCGGACTATCCGGCTGCAATTGGCACTGCTACAGGAGGATCTGGTCCGTCTGCAGGGGCGGTGCGCCGGCTTGCCCATACCGCCGGACGTCACCACCGCACTGCGGCAGTTCAAGGCGCTGGCCCCTGCGTTCGAGGCTGTGGCCGCCTTCACCTCGGTCCTTCAGGTCAATGTCCGGTCCATGGAGGAGGAGCGCCGCCGGCAGGTGGAGGCGGAACTGGCGCAACTGACCGTGGCGCTGTGGAACCTGCACCTGGCGGCGGTGGAACCGCGGCTGCAGCGCATGGTTGCCGGCATCGCCCATATGCCCATCGGCACGCGCTTCGTGGCGGAACGCTGGGTGAAGCGGCTGGTGGCCCTGCGGCAGGAGGAGGAGGCGGTGGCGCGCCGCCTGGATGCCGGCCTGCTGGAGCGGGTGGAGCAGCTGTCGCAGCGGCTGGCCAGCGAGGCGCCGGACCTGATGGACCTTTCCCCGGGCTGATTCACAGGTGGAACAGTCCGAACTTCTCTGGCCAAGCGGCGATGGTCCTGTGTAATCTCCCCCCTCTTCCGGCGAAACCGGAACCGGCCATCTGAAGGACAGGCGGAGTTGATGAGCAGTATTCTGGAGATTCTGAAGCCCTATGGACGTCCGAGCCCCAAGGAGGAGGCAACCCTGGATGCCATCCTGGAACGGCTGGGCCGGGGGTCCTTGACGGCGGAAGACGCCATCGACGAGATCATCGAGCGCCTGAACTGGCCCCTGGAACGGGCCGCGGCCGAGGTGGATGGCTACCTGGAATAACGCCGCAGGCGGCGGTCGCACCCCCGGCGGGTTCAGGGATTGCGGGTTCAGGGATTCTGGCCTTTTCTCGCATGGGCGCCCTGGGCGCCTATGCACGACATAAGCTTCCGGATAGGGTTCATCCTCTCGTCTGGCGTATGCCGGTCGGTAAGGTTTATGGTCCCTGGGACGGGTCGGACCGGGAGCCGGCATCCCCAGGCCGGCATTCCGCAGCTCCCACCGACCGGAACGGGCGTTCATGCGTCTTCGTGTGCTGATCCCGCTGCTGATCCTGCTGCTTGCTGGCGCCATGACGGCGCTGGCCGTGCTGGGGCTATCGCGGGAATGGGCGCTGAAACATGCGGCCGACCGCGCGCTGGCTGCCGACCCGTTGCATGCGCTGCTGGTGGAAACGGTTTCGGCCATGGCCGCGGAACGGCGCGACGGCTACGACCGTCTGGCCCACCGGTCGCCGGAGGACATCCCTGATCTCCCTGCTTTGGAAGAGGTGCGCCGGCGTACCGATGGCGCCCTGGACCGTCTGACGGCCGGTCTGCCCGCATCGGAACTGTCGGAAGCCGGGATCGGCGACCTGCGGGCCGGGCTGGCGAGCCTGCGCCGCGGTCTGGCCGCCCAGCGGGAGGAGATGGACGACACCCTGACCCTGCCATGGGAAGACCGGCCCCAGGCCTGGGCCGACCGCTGGTTCGGTGCCATGAACGGCATGGTCGGCCATGCCCTGCTGCTGCACCAGATGCTGGATGACCACACGGTGGTGATGGATGATGTGCTGGCTGCACAGATCGCGTTGCGCTATGCCGCATCGGACGCGGCGGAGCAGGTGGAGCGGGCCGGCCCCCTGCTGACGGGGGCGCTGACCGCGCGGGGGGCCGTGCCGACCCTGCAGACCCTGACAGAAAGCGGCACCCGCTTCACCCTGGCCTGGGACAGCCTGCGCCAGCGCGTGGCACGAAACGATGGCGGGCAGGATGCGGACGGGCTGAACCTGGTCCGTCAGACCGTGGAAAGGGCCGACAGGCTCATCGGTACCCATCTGGAACCGCAGCGGCGGCGCGCCATCGCCCTGCTGGCGTCCGGGGCACATGATCCCACCGTGGTGGACGAATGGAATACAGCCGCCTCCCTCGCCGTGGATGCGCTGCGGCAGGTGGAATCGGCCACGCTGCGCGTCGTGACCGACCGGGCCCGCACCCTGTCCGACGATGCCGCGTCCTTGCTGGTGCGCAGCGCCGTCATCTGCCTGCTGGCCCTGGCGGGCGGCGTGGCGGCGCTTCTGCTGGTCCATGGCCGTGTGCTGCGACCACTCACAGGGGTCACCCGCCTGTTCGAGCAGATTACCCGGGGCGAGACCAATGTCTCCCTGCCCCACATCACGCGGGCTGATGAAATCGGCGACCTGACGCGGGCGGCCACCGCCTTCCGTGCTGTCCATCTGGCAGGAGAGGCCCTGGCCGAGGCGCTGCGCCGGCGCGAGCGGCTGCTGGACCTGTTCATCCGTCATGCGCCCACGGCCATCGCGATGCTGGATACCCAGATGCGCTTTGTGGCCGTCAGCCGGCGCTGGCAGAAGGATTACCGGCTGGAGGACCGGGACCTGACAGGTCTTTGCCATTACGACATGTTTCCCGCCGCGGCCGCCCACTGGCGGCCCGTGCTGGAACGCTGCCTGGCCGGGGAGGCGGCGGCGGCCGAGGACCCGTTTCCCCAACCCGATGGCAGCACCGTCTGGCTGCGCTGGGAGGTGCATCCCTGGCACGACCTGGATGGCGGCATCGGCGGCATCGTGATGTTCACCGAGGAGGTCACGGCCCGCAAGCGGGCTGAGGCCGAGACAAGGCGCCTGACCGCGGAGCTTCAGGCCATCGTCGACAGCGCCGACAATGCCATCATCGCGACCGATCCCGTCGGCATCATCCGGGCCTTCAATCGCGGGGCCGAGCGCATGCTGGGCTATCGGGCGCAGGACCTTGTCGGCAAGGAAACGCCGAAACTGTTCCATGACCAGAATGAAATCGCGGAGGCCCTCGCCAAGCTGGTGGCCAGCCTGGGCCGGCCCGTGGCCGATCCGTTCGAGGCACTGGTCCACCGCGCCAGGCAGGGCAAGCCGGACCAGCGTGAATGGACCTATATCGCGCGCGACGGGCAACGGGTGCCCGTCCTGCTGTCCGTTACGGCCATCCGCGACGGGCGGGGCGAGATCCAGGGTTTCCTCGGCGTGGCCAACGACATCGCCCATCTGAAGGAGATGGACCGGCTGAAATCGGAATTCATCTCCACCGTCAGCCATGAATTGCGCACGCCGCTGACGGCTATCCGCGCGGCCCTGGGGATGGTGAATTCCGACCTGTTCGGCCCCCTGCCGGGGGAGGCACGGCAATTGACCGATATCGCGCAGGACAGCACCGAGCGCCTGATCCGCCTGATCAACGATCTGCTGGATATCGAGAAGATCGCCTCGGGCAAGATGCGCTTCGACTGGGCGCCGCAGGCGCTGGACGATCTGCTGGACAGGGCCGTACGGGACAACAATGCCCTGGCGGAGAAGGCCGGCATCCGGCTGCTGCCCGGTCCGGGGCTGGAACCGGGCACGCGCCTCCGCACCCGTGTACGGGCCGATGCCGACCGTATGGCCCAGGCCTTCGCCAACCTGATCGGCAATGCCGTGAAATTCTCGCCCGCCGGCAGCACCGTAACCCTGTCGGCCGAAACGCTTCGGGATCATTTCGTTCGCGTAACGATTGCCGATCAGGGTATCGGCATCGATCCCTCGTTCCGCCAGCGGATATTCCAGCGTTTCGCCCAGGCCGACGGGTCCGACAGCCGCGACCGGGGCGGCACCGGGCTGGGGCTGGCCATCACGCGCGAGATTGTGGAGCGGCATGGCGGGCGCATCGGCTTCGACAGCGAGCCCGGAGCCGGCAGCCGTTTCCATATCGACCTGCCACCGGCCCCGTCGGCGGCCCTGCCGCCCGTGCTGCATCTGCCGGCCCTGCCACCGTCAGCGGCGGATCATGCCCCTTGTGTCCTGATCTGCGAGGATGACCCCGATATCGGGCGGCTGCTGGCCCTGATGCTGGGCCGGGCGGGCTATGCCACCAGCGTGGCCTCCACGGCGGCGGAAGCGCTGGACATGCTGGAACGGCACCGGTTCGATGCCATGACCCTGGACCTGATGCTGCCCGACCTGCCGGGGCTGACCCTGTTCCGGGCCGTCCGGGACCGGGCGGAAACGCGCGAACTGCCCATCATCGTGGTGACGGCCAGCGGTGATGCCGGCCGCGCCGCGGTGGAAGGGGATGCGGTGGGGATCATCGACTGGCTGACCAAGCCGATCGAGGAGCCGCGCCTTCTCTCTGCCCTGCGCCGCGCAGCCGCCATTTCCCGGCCGGGACAGCGCCCCCGCCTGCTGCATGTGGAGGATGACGAGGATGTGCGCGCCGTGGTCCGCCATCTCCTGTCCGGGCAGACGGAAATGGTGGCCGCGCCCACCCTGGGCGAGGCGCTGCGCCTGGCCGCCGCCGGCCCGTTCGATGTGGGTATCGTCGATATCGACATGCCCGATGGCTGCGGCCTGGACGTGATCCCCCATCTGCGCGATGCGGAGGGGGGGCCGGTCCCCATCGTCGTCTTCACGGCGGCCGATGCCGGACCCGTCCGTCTCCGCCAGGTGGCGGCCACCTTGGTGAAATCGCGCGCCCGCAACGAAGAACTGGTTCAAACCATCCGCAGCCTGATACATAGGATGACGCCTGCGGAAGGTGTCGTCATACCTTCGGCCTCAGTGGAGATTGGACCATGATCCCAGCGCTGGACCGTATCCTCTATGTTGAGGATGAGGAAATGTTGCGCGTCGTCACCAATCTGGCCCTGACCCGCATCGGCAACTTCACGGTGGAGCTTTGCGACAGCGGCACCAAGGCCGTTGACACCGCCAAGCGCTTCCGCCCCGACCTGATCATGCTGGATGTGATGATGCCGGGGATGGATGGTCCGTCCACCCTGCGCGCGCTGCAGGCCGATCCGGAAACCACGGAAATCCCCGTCATCTTCATCACCGCCAAGGTCCAGCCGCGGGAGATCGAGGCCTTCCGGGCGCTGGGCGTCATCGATGTCATCGCCAAGCCGTTCGAGCCGATGAACCTGGCCAATCAGGTGCGCAGCCTGTGGAACCGTCACCATGGCGGGGCGTGACCCCGCCGCCGGGATCAGATCACGAAATCCAGCGGATGGCTCATCGACCGGCGGCGGCGGGAGGCTTCCGCCAGGGTGCAGCGGTCCAGCACGGTGGCCATGGCATCGCGGGCCTTCAGCATGGCCCAGCGAATGACGCAGGTCGCCGCATCCTCGCAATCCTCGCACGGCTCGAACCGCAGCCGGCTGGCGCAGCGGATGGGGGCCAGCGTACCGTCGATCACACGGATGATGTCGCCTACGGAAAGCTTTTCCGGCGCGCGGGCCAGACGGTAGCCGCCATGGCGGCCGCGCTGGCTCTGCAGCAGCCCGGCCTTGCGCATGTCCAGCAGGATCGCCTCCAGGAACTTGGCGGGAATATTCTCCGCCGCCGCAATCTCCGCAATCTGGACAGTCGTACCGTCTTCGAAATGGTCTGCCAGATGGATACAGGCGCGTAGGGCGTATTTGGCCCGTTGTGTCAGCATCGCAATTTGCTTCCCGGCCCGGAACGATCACCCTTTCATGGGCGCTCCGGCGCCGGATGGCAAGTCCTTGATTGGACGGCCCGGCCGGTTTCATACCAGGGGGCATGGAGAATGCCCCTTGATATCCGCGCCGACGGACGCGGCGGCGGCTTGTGCCGCCAAAGCCGCGGCGGCTTGTTCCGCCAAAGCCTTTGATCTCGATTACGTCGAGATCAAAGGCACAGGGTATCAGCTCCCGGCCGGCAGCGGGGCCGACAATTCCTCGATCCGTGCGGTCAGCGCGGACAGGGCCCGTTCGGCCACCGGCGCCAGCCCGTCCAGCAGAAGCGTGACGGCGGCACGGTCCTCCCCGTTATCGATGGCCTGTTCCAGCGTGCGCGCCGTGGCCGACAGCTCCATCAGGCCGAAATTGCCGGCCAGGGACACCGTGGCATGGCTGTGGGTGCGCACCACATCCAGCGGAGTGGCCGGGTCAAGCGCCACCGTCAACCGGGTGCGCAGGGTGGAAATCAGTTCCTGCATCATGGGCAGCAGCGCGCCCCGGCCCATCAGGGTTTCCAACTGGGCCTGAAGATCGGCGGACAGCACGGCGAGGCGGGGCGGGCCGCCCGGTTTCACATCCGCACCGTCGCCGCCGTCCCCTGGCTCGCCTGTCACGGAATGGATGCGCTGCGACCAGCGCGACAGCGTGACCAGCAGGTGCTCGGCTTCGATCGGCTTGGCGATATGGTCGTTCATGCCGGCCTTGCGGCAGCGCTCCACCTCCGACGCCAGGGCATTGGCGGTCAGCGCCACGATGGGGATGCGCCCGACAGCCGATGGCAGGGCGCGGATGGCGCGCGTGGCCTCCAGCCCGTCCATGCCCGGCATCTGCACATCCATCAGGATCAGGTCGAAGGACTGGCGCTGCACGGCGTCCAGGGCCGCCTGCCCGTCGACCGCAATATCCACGCGGTGGCCGGCCCGTTCCAGGATGGCCCGGACCAGGATCTGGTTGACGGGCAGATCCTCGGCCACCAGCACATGCAGGGGCCGGCCGGGCGCCGTCGCCTCCCCTGCCCCTGGTGTCGGCAGCATTGGGGCATGGGCCGGCGGCTCCGTTGGCCGCAGGGGGATCTCCACCCAGAACAGGCTGCCGCGCCCCACTTCGCTGGAAAAGCCGATCTGCCCGCCCATCAGCCCGATCAGACGGCGGCAGATGGCCAGCCCCAGGCCCGTGCCGCCATAACGGCGCGCCGTGGAGGCATCGGCCTGATGGAACGGCTCGAACAGGTGGGCCTGGCGGTCCTGGGGGATGCCGATGCCGGTGTCGGCCACGGTGAAGCGCAACCGGTCGCCGCCGATCGGATCATGCAGCACGCCGGCCGTCAGCGAGACCGAGCCGGCCTGCGTGAATTTCGTGGCATTGTTCAGCAGGTTCAGCAGCACCTGGCGCACCCGCGTGGGGTCCAGCAGCAGCCAGGGCGGCAGGTCCGGTGCCAGGTCCACCTGCAGGTTCAGGCCCTTTTCCTGCGCCATGGGGCGGACCAGCTCGGCACAGGTCAGCAGCACGCCCACCGTATCGGTGGCCACCTCCTCCAGCGCCAGATGCCCGGCATCGATCTTGGAGAAGTCCAGCACATCATTGATGACGGTCAGCAGCGTGCGCCCCGCCTCGGCCTGCAGGCGGATGTAACGGCGGCGTTCGGCCTCCGGCAGGTCGGCCGTCAGCAACAGGTCGGCAAAGCCGATCACGGCGTTCAGCGGGGTGCGCAATTCATGGCTGACGGTAGCCAGAAAGTCGGTCTTGGCGCGGGCAGCAGCCTCCGCCTCGCGCCGCGCGGCCAGCAGCGCCTCTTCTTGATGGGTGCGGTCGGTGACATCGATCAGCGCGCCGAACAGGGCCATGGGCCGGTCACCGGACCCGAATTCCACCACGCCGCGCGTGACGACATGGCGGATCTCCCCGTCCGGCCGCACCACCCGCAGCGCTATCTCATAGGAACTGCCCGTCTGCATGGCGCTTGCCACCAGTTCGCGCACCCGCCCCCGGTCATCGGGATGATACGCGGTCAGCGCCTTTTCCAGGGTCGGCTGGAACAGGTCCTTCGACAGGCCATGGATGCGATAGACCTCGTCCGACCAGGTGAGACGGCGGCTGGCGATCTCCAGCCGCCAATGGCCAACCATCGCCACCTGTTCGGCCAGGCGCAGCAGGCGGTTGGCCTCTGCTATATCGCGATCCTGCCGCAGGCGCTGCTGTGCCTCACGGCACAGCATCCAGAACAGGCCGGTCAGGCCCAGGCTGGCCAGCCCGGCTGCGCCCACGGCCCGCCAGACCAGCGACCACCAGGGGCGCAGCACCTCGTCCACGCCGCGCCCCACCGTGGCCACCAGCGGGTAGGACCGGATACGGCGCATGGCCGTGACCCGCTCGATCCCGTCGAGGTCGCTGACCTGTTCCAGTACGGCGGCGGGTGCCTGTTCCGTCAGGCGCGCAACGGGCATGCTGTTCAGCGTCCGGCCCAGGCCCGCCGGGCCATCAGGGCTGGCGGACGGGGTGGAACGGGCCCGCAATATCCCGTCGGTGCCCAGGATGGACACGGCCCCCTCTGCCCCCAGATCCAGCCGCCGGTAATAGCCGGACAGATAGAAGGGATCGGCGGCCAGCGTGATGACCCCGGCGAACCGGCCCTGGCCATCATTGACCCGGATGCTGATCGGCAGCGACCATTTGCCGGAAAGCCGCCCCACGATCGGGGCGCCGATGAAGATGCGGCCCGTATCCTGGTGGGCATGCACAATGATGTGCGGCCGGTCCAGATAGTTGGTGATGCGTGCGTCCGGCCCCATGCCCAGGCTGGACATCAGCAGATAACCGTCGGCCCCCACGATGGACATCTGCACCGAAAAGCCGGCCGGCAGCGCATGCTCGCGCAGGAAGACGGGGATATCGAACCCGCCGGGATCGCCCTCATATTCCGCCTTCGCGGTATGCAACAGGTTATCGACGCTCGACAGCACCCAATAGGACTGCTCCTCGAACGCCAGGGCCAGATTGGCGACATCGCGCTCCGCCTGTTCCATGACGCGGTCGCGCTCCAGCAGCAGCAGGAACCCCACCCCGCTCCATAACAGGGCGAGGGATATCAGGAAAACGAGCGGCAACCTTCTGGACGCGAAGGGCATCGAGACCCCGGCAGGGTTCGTCACATCAGGACACCATTCTTGATTAACAAATGTACCGCACCGCGGGGGGGTGCAGAAGGTTAGGTCGGGGGGCGCTGCGGAAACCCAGACATGTCCCCTTATCCGACGTCGGATGGCCTCGCTTTCAGGGGCGGGACATGGCCCGAAGCGGCTTTCCTTTGGCCAGAGAGCCGCCCCGGCGCTGGGTGGAACTGAAAGCTGGAGGCCCCCCTGTTTCCGGTCAGCGGAATACGGGCTCTAACCGGGCGGGGGGTAGCGGATGGACAGGATTTCCAGTTCCTCCGGCCCCGTCGGCGTGCGGACCGTCACCAGATCACCTTCCCGCCCCTTCAGCAGCGCGCGGGCAATGGGGGAAACCCAGCTCACGCGGCCCGGGGCCATGTCGGTTTCGTCCACGCCCACGATGGTGACGGTGTTTTCCGCCCCATCTTCCCTGGCATAGGTTACGGTGGCGCCGAAGAACACCTGATCGCGATGTTTCTGCTGGGCCGGATCAACGATATTGGCGATTTCCAGCCGCTTGGACAGGAAACGCAGGCGCCTGTCGATCTCGCGCAGCCGCTTCTTGCCATAGATATAGTCGCCATTTTCCGACCGGTCGCCATTGCCGGCCGCCCAATGCACGATCTCCACCACCTTTGGCCGCTCCACACGCAGCAATTGCTGCTGTTCCTGCTGCATCCGGTGGAAACCCTGTGGCGTGATGTGGTTCTTGGTGCCGGGCGGCAGGGGGCGCGGATCGTCGGGGCCGTCATCATCGTCCGCCGTTTCGCGCGCATTCTCGTTGACCCAGGCCTTGCTCATGCCGCCGCACCCTCATCCGGGGAAACCGGACGTTTGTTTAGCGCGGATGCCGGGTGCAGGAAATAGGTCAGGCGGGGAAATCACAACAGGATTGCTGTGTAGTGGCGATATTTCACGACCCCGGCCGGTTCAAGATAGCAAGCGCGATAATATCTCGCACGATATAATCGACGCCGAACTTTTTATCGGGAAAGCCGCCGGCCTATTCCTCCTCCCGCCCGAACAGGGGTGTGGGCGCCAGATCGCGGACGGGGCGCAGTACGATATTGCTGGTCACGCGGCTGACGCCCAGTTCGGTATCGTCGATCCAGCCCTGGGTCAGTTCCTGATAGGCGTCCACATCGGGACAGATCAGCTTGGCGATATAGTCGAACTCGCCGCTGACCTCGAAACACTCCACCACTTCGGGCGTATTGGCCAGACGGCGCTCGAACAATTGCCGGCCATGCCGGCCATGATGCTCCATGGCGATCTGGGTCAGCACGGTGATACAGCTTTGCAGCCGACGGACATCCAGCACGGCCTGATAGCGCAGGATCAGCCCTTCCCGTTCCAGCCGCCGGACCCGTTCCAGGCAGGGCCGCGGCGACAGGCCGATCCGCTCCGACAAGGCCTGATTGGTGACGCGCCCGTCGAGCTGCAGCTCGGCCAGGATGCGCAGGTCGATCTGATCAAGGCGGCGGCGCATGGCGGGTCGGGTTCCGATGGCAAGGATAAGGATAGGGGGTCGGGGCAATCTATCCCCGGCGAAGATCGGGGTCCAGAATGACACTGCCCTGGCACGGCCCCGGTCCCTCAGGTATGCGGCCGCTATGCCACCAGCGCCCGCTGCCCGGTCCGGCCCGCCATGAAACCGGCCAGCACCTGTTCCACGGTCAGGGCGGTCATGCCGTCCCGGTCATGGCGGGGCGCGAATTCGACGATATCCAGCGACCGGACCAGCCCGGACGCTCCCAGCAGCCGCATGGCCCCCACGGTCTCGGCCGGCGTCAGTCCCCCGGACACCGGCGTACCGACGCCGGGGGCGGCGGCCGGGTCCAGCGCATCGATATCGAAGCTGACATGTACATGCCCGCCACCGGCTGCCTGGATGCGGGCGATCGTATGCGCGACCAGCGCCTCCAGCCCCTTTTCGCGGACGGCATCCATCTCATGGAATTCCACGCCGATGCGCAACAGGTTGGCCCGCTCCCCGGCGTCGATGTCGCGCACACCGAACTGGATCAACCGGTCCGGCCGGATCAGCGGCGTAAAGGCCCCGACCGACAGCAGATCGGGATGGCCGATGCCGCAGGCCAGGGCGGCGGGATAGCCATGCGTGTTGCCCGACGGCGTGGTTTCCGGCGTGTTGAAATCCGGATGCGCGTCGAACCACAGCACGAAGAAGTTCCGCCCCTCCTGTCTGGCATGGGCGGCGGCGGCGGCAATGGAGCCCAGCGCCATGGCATGGTCGCCGCCCAGCATAAGGGGGAACCCGCCATCGGCCAGAACGCCGGCCACCCCGTCCCGCACGGCGGCGCACCAGGCAGCCGTTTCGCGCACGCTGCGGCTGCCCGTGGCATCGGGCCGGCCATCATAGGCGGGGCCGCGCACATCGCCACGGTCCACCATGCCCATACGGCGCGGCAGGCCCATGGCACGCAGGGCGCCCGGCCCTTCCGCGGCCCCGCAATCGACATTGCCGACATCGGTGGGTGCCCCCACCAGCCCGTACCATCCGCTCATGCGCCCTCCCCTTCCCTGTCTTTATCCTGGAATTCCGGCGGCCGGATCAGCGCGCCATGCCGTCCAGCGTTTCGGCAAAACGGTCGATGGCCCAGTCCAGTTCCGGCCGGCTGATGACCAGCGGCGGCGCGAAACGGATCACCGTCTCGTGGGTTTCCTTGGACAGCACGCCCTTGTCCATCAGCCGTTCGCACACGGCCCGCGCCGTGGCGAAGGCGGGATCGATATCGACCCCGACCCACAGGCCCCGGCCCCGCACGGCGCGGATGGCGGGGCTGTTCAGGGCCGACAGGCGCGCCATCATATGGGCGCCCAGTTCGGCCGACCGTTCCACCAGCCCCTCATCGGCGATCACCTCCAGCGCGGCCAGCCCCACGGCGGCGGCCAGCGGGTTGCCGCCGAAGGTCGATCCATGGTTGCCCGGCACGAACATGTCGATCAGGTCGCGCCGCGCGACAAAGGCGGAAACCGGCATCACGCCGCCGCCCAGCGCCTTGCCCAGGCACAGGCCATCGGGGCGGATCTCCTCATGCTGGTGCGCGAACCAGCGGCCCGTCCGGCCCAGACCCGACTGGATTTCATCCAGGATCAGCAGCACATTATGCCGGTCGCACATCTCGCGCAGCCGCTTCAGATAGCCGGCGGGCGGCACCACGATCCCCGCCTCGCCCTGGATCGGTTCGACCAGGATGGCCGCGGTATGGGGCGTGATGGCGGCTTCCATGGCGGTCGCATCGCCGAACGGCACCAGCCGGAAGCCCGGCGCGAAGGGGCCGAACCCGTCGCGATAGGCCGCCTCGGCGGAAAAGCCCACGATCGTCGTGGTCCGGCCATGGAAATTTCCCTCTGCCACCAGGATCTCGGCCCGGTCGGCAGGAATGTTCTTCACGCGATAGCCCCAGCGGCGGGCAGCCTTGATGGCCGTTTCCACGGCCTCGGCCCCCGTATTCATGGGGCAGGCACCGTCCAGCCCGGCCAGTTGGCACAGGCGCGCCAGGAAGGGGCCCAGCCGGTCGGTATGGAAGGCGCGGGACACGACGGCCACGCGGCCCGCCTGTTCCACCAGTGCCTTCAGGACGCGCGGATGGCCGTGGCCGGTATTGACGGCGGAATAGGCGCTCATCATGTCCAGATAGCGCCGCCCCTCAGCGTCCCACATCCACACCCCTTCGGCGCGGGAGATGACAACCGGTAACGGCTTGTAATTATGGGCGCACCAGCGCTCCTCCACCTTGATGGCATCGGTGTTCAGGCTGGTTCGCATGTCCATGATCATCCCTTTCCGTCTGGTTTTCGGCTTGATGCTCGTGTTGGTTCCAGCATGACAGGCGGCAACAGCCGAAACGGCTGAAGATAAGGCACGCCACGACAGGAACGGGCGGGCCTCCCCCATCCGCCCAGCCGAACCCGTCCCGGCCGTGATCCTTGCGGCACGGACCTGCTGTGTGACGTCACACAGGGGCGCCGCGACCCCGTGCAATCCGGCACAGGAAGGGCGTCGGTACCCCGTGATTTCCGGCACATGAACCCATTCGAAAGGCCGTGCGATATGGCACAGAGAGCGCCAGCCGCAACAATCATTGACGGCAGGGGCGATTTGAGCCAATTCTCAAACCCTCAAACTCCCCTTCCCCAACGGGCCGGTGCCATGACACCCGATGAACTGCGCCAATTCCGCGAACGCCGGGGCGAAAGCCAGGCCGCCTTCGCCGCCTGGGTCAATACCAAGCTGGGCCGCAAATATGACAATGCCACCATCAGCCGTTGGGAATCGGGGGCGGAGCGGTTGCCCGTGCGCGTGGCGGAATTTCTGGCCGCGGCCAGCCAGCGCACGGCCTGCATCATCGCCGTGGCCAACCAGAAGGGCGGCGTCGGCAAGACAACCACCGCGCTGAACCTCGGCTATGCCCTGGGGGAGTTGGGCAAGAAGGTGCTGGTCATCGATGCCGACCAGCAGGCGACGGCCACCGAAGGCGCCGGGCTGGACCCGCTGGAGGTTCAGGACCGCCGTGGCGGGCTGGAAGATGTGCTGTTCGGCGAAACCGCCATCCATGACGCCATCGTCCACCGCGATGCGTTCGATGTCCTGCCCTGCACCATCGCCCTGGCCGAAGCGCAGATCAAGATCCTGCTGGACCCCGATGATGGCCGCTATGTCCTGCGGGAAAAGCTGACCGAGATTCTGCGCGACTATGATTTCATTGTCATCGACTGCCCGCCGGAACTGGCGCTGATCACCGTGACGGCCTTGATCGCGGCGGATTTCCTGCTGATCCCGACCAAGGCCAGCCGTTACGACGTGCGCGGCATCCCCCTGATCTTCGATACCGTGTCGAAGATCCAGCGGCGGCAGAATCCCAGCCTGAAGGTGCTGGGCATCCTGCCCACCATGTTCAACCGCAATTTCGCCGTCGAACAGCAGGTGCTGGGCGACCTGCAGGAAAGCCTGGGGGACAAGGCCCGCATCTTCCCCCCCGTCCCGCGCTCCACGGAGATCGACCAGGCCACCTATGCCGGCGCCGTGCCGCTGAAGATGCTGTCGAAGAACCACCCGATCGGGTCCGTTTATCGCACCCTGGCGCAGGAGATCGTCAATGGTTAAGAATTGGCGCAAGGCCGGCGGACAGCAGCCGGTGGCCCGCAGCATCGGGGAGACGCTGGAACGGCCGGGCGCCGACCTGATCTTCGGCGCGGCCGACGGGCTACGCGATACCGTGCTGCTGCGGCTGACGGATGTGGAACCCAATCCCTACCAGCCGCGCCGTCATTTCGATGAGGAGGAGCTGCAGGCCCTCAGCTTCTCCCTGCGGGAGGTCGGGCAGCTTTCCCCGATCCTGGTCACCGCCCACCCGACGGAGCCCAAGCGCTTCCAGCTGGTGGCGGGGGAGCGGCGGTGGCGGGCGGCGGGGATGGCCGGTCTGACCAAGATCATGGCCCATATCCTGCCGACCGACGTCAATACCGATCAGATCGCCCTGATCGAGAACCTGCAGCGCGTCGACCTGTCTCCGGTGGAAGAGGCGGAGGGCATCCGCCGCCTGATCGAAACCCATGATTACAATCAGGAAGCCGTCGGCGACCTGCTGGGCCGCTCCCGGACGGAGGTGAACACCACCCTGACCCTGCTGAAGCTGCATCCCACCGTGCGTCACGAATGTGTGACGTCACACAGCGAGGTGCCGAAGGCCGTCCTGCTGGAACTGGCCCGCATGGAGGAGCCCGACCAGTTGAGCCTTTGGCTCAAGGTCAAGAAGGACGGGCTGACCGCGCGAGAGGCTCGGGAGGCCAGGGCCCGCCTGCAGCGCCCGGCCGGGGCTGTCTCTCCTGCCCCCGTGAGACTTGTTACAGCAAAGAAGTTCCTGGCCAGCCTGCCCAAGCTGGAAGAGAGCCTGTCGGCCGGCCTGGATGCCGTCGCCGCCAAGGGCTCTGCCAAGCTGAAGCCGGAGGAACGGGCCCGTCTGCTGGCCCTGAAGGCCAAGCTGGCGGCCTATGAACAGGCTCTGGGCGACCTGCTGGGCTGACCTTTGGTGCCTCTGTCTCCGGTGGCCGGAAACATCCTCCAGAAACAGAACGGGCAGAAACAGAACGGGCGGCCTGGATGACGCCGCCCGTTAACGCCGATTGTCCGTCCCGTCCGGGTCCGGCCCTATCCCCGCAACCCCTTCGCAACCTCTTCGGCGACCAGTTCCACCCAGCGGGTGATATTCTCCGGCGCCGTCGCCGCCCGCATCTCCGCGGCCCCCAGGGTCAGGGCCTTGCGATACCAGCGGGCTCGCACGGCATAGGGTTCGCCCGTCAGCCAGTGCAGGGCCCGCTGTGCCGACGGCGACAGGGCAGGGGGTTCGGCGCCTTCCGGGGCCAGCCGCACCGGGCCGGACGCCGCGGGGTGCAGTTTCTCCAGCCAGGCGCGGAACGCCGCCGAAGGGTTGCGACAGGGTTCCTTCTGCCGCATGGCCCATTCGGCCCAGCTGAAGATGGCTGTCTGCATGTCCACATCGGGATATTGCGCCACCAGTTCCTCGATCACGGACAGGGAGACGCGCTGGATCAGCCCCAGCGTGCCGGCGGGCCCCCGCTCCCGGTCGGTGCGGCCATCCTCCAGATCAGGCGTATCCTGGTCGCGCGTGCCGCCGGCGGTGGGCCGGCCGACGGGCGCCTTGGCGAACTCCGTCATGCGGGCCGTGGCCACCAGATCGCTGTTGGATTTCTTCTTCACGTCGAACAGCAGCCGTTCGACCTTGCGCCCGCGCCCGTTGGACCGGATCTCCTGATAGGCGATCAGCAGGCCCGACAATTCATTGATCTCGCTGACGGCCGGGTCCAGCACCCGGCGCTGGAAATGGGCATAGTTGGGCATCTTGTCGGCACAGCCCAGACTGTCGCGCAGATCGTTCAGCGCCACTTCCCAGCGCGGCTCCCGCAGGTTGACACGCAGGCTCAGCAACTCGTACAGCGCCAGGGAATATTTGGAGGAGAATTGCGCGCAGATGGCCAGATGGATGCGCGCCCAGGCTCCCGGCTTGGCCAGCAGCGGCCGCAGCTTCGGCGGAAACTCCCACTCGGCATAGCCGGCACCACGCGGCAGCGCCCGGAAGGACAGCAGCGGCGAGCCGCCTTCCTTCAATTGCTGGTCCGCCTCGCTCCAGTACGGAAAGCGCACCAGCGTCTGCATCAGCCGGTCGAAGGACTGGCGCAGGCGCACATTGTTGCTTTCCGTATCATCGCCGATGGCCCGCCGCAGATCGGCGGTGGACGCGCGGAAGGGGGGCAGGGGGGCATCGGGATCGGCCAGCCTGTCCCAGCTATAGGCCAGCAAGACATTGAAAAGCTTACGATCGGCCAGGGTCAGACCGTTGCCGGTCTCCATCACCTCGATCTGGGTGCGGGGCTTGGGAAGGGTGGGGTCCGTGGACAGGTCCAGCACATTGCCGCTGATCCGCGGCCGGACAAAGTCCGCCTTCACCGCATTGGCCTGCGCTACCATCATCTCCCCCACCCGACACGCTTTAAGTGCCAAAAGAGCCTGTCCCATGTCACTGTGACACAGCATCACCCGATGGGGCACAGGATCAAGCGGGAATCACCCGCCCCGTACAAGAAGGCACAGAAAGGGGTGATCTGGCCGATTCTCGCCCGTGCATTCCGGCACAATGACAAGGCTTGAGGGTCACGGCAACCGTGAGATCGGGTACAGAATGCACGACTCCACATCCAGTGCAGGTCCGACGGGGGGAATCACCCCGATCGGACCCCCGGCACCCCGCCCGTGAGATCCGGCACACTCAGCCCCTCCCCACCCGTGCAATCCGGCACATGAAGCAAGCCGACGGGCGCCACCCCCTCATCCGGCCGCGTTGTGCCCGTGCAATCTGGCACAATAAGAAGATGACCGCCCATTAACCCATTGATAAAAATACAAACCCTTCGCTCCGCCCGTGACATCCGGCACAGCCAGCCGCATGCCCCGTGCAATCCGTCCCGCAAAGCCGTATTCCAGGGCACATGAACCCGGCCAATCCGGCACAGGGACTCGCAAGCCATGGCACAGAAACCCGTGTCCCCCGGCACAGAAAGGCACCTCAACCCCCTGCAATCACACCTGAAACCGCTCCCTGAACAAAGAATCCTGAAAAAGGGAATCCACAGAACAGGGGGTTTGAGGGTAGTTTGAGGCAACAGGGACAGAAAAATGAAAACAGGCCAGACACCCGACAGCCGATGAAAGGGCTGACGATGACATGGCAGGTCACAGGTCACAGTGGAACCGTCGCGGGGGCTCCCTCTCGGCGGGCACCGGGCGATCATGGAACAGGCTATTCGTCGGTTCATCATGAAAGGGCTGGCGGGCGGCGGTTTTTTGCGGTTTCTAGGGAAAACGGCTTTCAGGAATGAACCCGCCACCGATGGGGGCGAGGCCATGAAGAAGGGGGGATGGATGGACGCGGTGCAGGCCGCGGCGATGGCGACGGACGATGCGCTGATCGAGCTGTTGCTGTTCTCGCTGGAAGACCGGCCCTATGCGATCCGCATCGACCGGGTGGAGCGCGTGGTCGCCATGGCGGCCGTGGTGCCCATGCCGGGTGCGCCGCCGGTGGTCGCGGGCGTCATCAATCTGGGCGGCCGGTTCCTGCCGGTCCTGGATGTGCGCGCCCGCCTGGGCCTGGCGGTCCATGCCCCGCGGCTGACGGACGGGCTGGTCATCGTGCGCCTGCAGAGCCGGTCCGTCGCCCTGTGGGTCGACCATGTGGACGGCACCATCAGCCGTGCGCCCGATGACCTGGTTCCCGTGGAGAAGGTGGTTGCGGCCGGCGGCTATTTCGATGCCGTGACGGCGCTTCCCGACGGTCCCCTGTTCATCCATGACGTGGATCGTTTCCTGTCGCTGGCAGAAGAACAGGCACTGGATGCCGCCCTGGCCCGGGGTGTGGGCGAGCACGGGACGGGCGCATGATGCAAAGCCTGCTGAGCCATCAGCGCCTGGCGGATTTCAGCGCCTTCCTGGCCCACCGCATGGGGTTGCACTATCCGCCGGAGCGCTGGGGCGATCTTGAGCGTGCCGTCACGCAGATGGCGGCAGAGCTGGGTTTTGCCGATGCGGATGCCTGCATGCGGCATTTCCTGTCCGCCCAGGTGGAGCGGACGCAGATCGAGACGCTGGCCAGCTATCTCACCATCGGGGAGACCTATTTCTTCCGCGAGCCGGCCAGCTTCGATGCCCTGGCAACGCGCGTGCTGCCCGATCTGCTGGAACAGCGGCGCGCGGCGTCCCATCGCCATCTGCGGATATGGAGCGCCGCCTGCTCCACGGGGGAGGAGGCCTACAGCATGGCCATCCTGCTGCACCGGCTGATCCCTGACATCCAGCACTGGAACATCACGCTGCTGGCCACCGACATCAATCCGCGGTCGCTGCGCAAGGCGATCGACGGGCGGTATGGCGAATGGTCCTTCCGCGGTATCGATCCGGAAATCCGCCGCGCCTATTTCACCCTGCGCGACGGGCGCTGGGAAATCGCGCCCCAGATCCGGCGCATGGTGACCTTCGCCTATCACAACCTGGCGGAGGATCAGTATCCGGCGGTGCATAACAACACCAACGCCATGGACATCATTTTCTGCCGCAATGTGCTGATGTATTTCAGTGCGGAACGGGCGCGCCGCGTATCGGCGGCCCTGCAGCATTCGCTGGTGGAAGGGGGCTGGCTGGTCGCGGCGGCGGTGGAAGGGTCGTCGGAACTGTTCGCGCCGCTGGTCAATTCCGGCGCGCCGGGTGCCACCATCTACCGCAAGCAGCCGGCCTTCACCCTGCCCATGGTGTCCCCGCCGCCGCATCCCCCGACGCCCCTGGCATCATCCCCCCTGCTGCCGGAACCCCCGGATCCGGGTCTGCCGCCGCCGTCACATCAGGTGGCCGGCGAGCAGGGGCAGGCCCTGCTGGATGAGGCGACGCGGCTTTACCAGAAGGGGGAGAATGCGGGGGCCATCGCACTGCTGCTGGCCGATCCCGCGCTGGCCGATGATGCGCGGGCCCAGACGCTGCTGGCCCGGCTTTATGCCAACGAGGGGCAGCTCGATCTCGCGGCCGACTGGTGCCGGCGGGCCCTGCTGATCGACCGGCTGTCGGCGGAGCGGCATTACCTGCTGGCCATGATCCGGCAGGAATGCGGCGACGCGCGCGGCGCCACCGAATCGCTGAAGCGTGCCCTGTTCCTGGACCCCGATTTCATCCTGGCTCATGTCGCCCTGGCCGGGCTGGCCAAGGCGGAGGGCAAACCGTCGGAGGCGCGGCGCTGCTATCGCAATGCGCTGGCATTGCTGCGCGAATGCAATTCAGATGATACGTTGCCGGAAGGCGACGGGCTGACGGCGGGCCGCCTGGTGGAGATCATTCGCGTCGCCAGTGCGGAGGTGAGGGTATGAGCGGGGCCGGGGAGCAGGGCGCAGGCGGCACCCCCAAGGGGGAGGCGGGACAGGTGGCCATCGACTGGCAGGGCATGCATGCCCGCGTCGCGGCCGCCATGGCCGGGCTGGCACGCGGGTTCGAGCCGGGGGCCGCGGAGGTGGATCGCCGCCTGCGTGAGCGTGCGGCGCGGCTGGCACGCGGGGATGAGGCGGCAGGCGATGTCCAGGGTGACATGCGCCTGCTGGAATTCGCGCTGGGTGACCGGGTTCTGGCCGTGGACAGCCGCTGGGTGCGGGAGGTCTGCGCCGATCTGATGCCCGCGCCGGTGCCCAATGTGCCGGCCTGGGTCGCCGGCGTCATCTATCTGCGCGGCGAGGTGCTGACGGTCGTGGATTTCGACAGGCTGTCGGGTGCCGGCACCGCCGACCGGGACGAGGCGTCGCATATCATCGTGCTGCACCAGGGCAATCGCGCCCTGGGGCTGCTGGCGGGACCGATCCATGGGCTGAATGCCCTGTCGCGCGGCGATATGGGGAATGTGCCGGCCACGGTGCAGGGCACGCGGCGCTACTACCAGGGGGTTGCCCCCGGCGGGGCCCTGGTGCTGGACAGCGCGGGATTTTTCGAAGAAGACGGCCTACCCGGCCTTGGCGGCCGGGACAGGGGGGCGGAGGGTTGACATGAAGATGATGGTCGGAACCAAGATCTGGGGCTGCCTGTGCCTCGTCCTGTTCGTCCTGCTGGGCGTTGGGGCCGTTTCGCTCAAGACGATGAACGACCTGACGGATGCGTCCGTCTGGACCGTCCATTCCCATCGCGTCGAATCCCGGCTGGGCGACCTGCTGTCGGCCGTGCAGGATGTGGAGACGGGCCAGCGCGGCTATGTCATCACGGGTGAGGTGCGCTACCTGCAGCCCTACGAGGCGGCGCTGCGCAGCGTGGATGGCATCGTGGCCGACCTGCGCACCCTCTTGCGCGACAATCCCGACCAGTTGCGCAACATGGAGCGGCTGGAAAGGGCCATGCAGGCCAAGCTGGAGGAGGTGCGCCTGGCGCGCCAGGCGCGTCAGGCGGATGGTTTCGCCGCGGCCCAGGCCCTGATCCTCAGTGACCGCGGGCGCCAGGCGATGGATGATTTCCGCGCCGTCCTGGCCGAGATGCGCACGGTGGAGCAGCGGTTGCTGACGCTGCGCGAAACGGCCAAGGACCGCAATGTCGAACTGGCCAATACCGCCATCATCGGCGGCGCGCTGGCGGCTTCGGTCATCGTCCTGCTGTCCGGACTGTTCCTCAGCGCCAATATCGCGGCCCCGCTGCGTGACATCACCCAGACGGCCGAGCGTATCGGCAAGGGGGACCTGACCACGGACATCGCCACCAGCGGCCGTCAGGACGAGGTGGGCATCCTGTCCAACACCTTCCGCGACATGACGCGCAGCCTGCGCCAGCTCATGCAGGAATTGTCGGAAGGCGTGAATGTGCTGGGCACGGCCGGCAGCCAGATCGTCTCCACCACCGCCCAGGTGGCGGCTTCCGCGGCAGAGACGGCGACGGCCCTGGCCGAAACCTCCTCCACCATGGAGGAGGTGCGCAAGACCTCCCAGCTTTCCACGGAAAAGGCCCGCCATGTGGCCGACACCGCCCAGGCCACGGCGCAGATTTCCGCCACGGGCAAGCGCGCGGTGGAACAGTCGGTTGCCGGTATCACGGCCGTGCGAGAGCAGATCGGGTCGATCGCGGAGGCCGTGATCAAGCTGTCCGAACAGAGCCAGGCCATCGGCACCATCGTCGCATCGGTCAATGATCTGGCCGAACAATCCAACCTGCTGGCTGTGAACGCGGCCATCGAGGCGGCGCGCGCCGGGGAGCAGGGCAAGGGTTTCGTCGTCGTCGCGGCCGAGGTGAAAAGCCTGGCCGAACAGTCCAAGGAGGCGACGTCGCAGGTCCGTGCCATTCTGGGCGACATCCAGAAGGCCACCGCCACGGCCGTTCTGGCGGCCGAACAGGGTAGCAAGGCCGTGGATGCCGGCGTGCGCCAGGCGCAGGAGGCCGGGCAGGCCATCGAACGGCTGGCCCAGAACATCGCGGTCGCCACCCAGGCCAGCGTCCAGATCGTGGCGTCCAACCAGCAGCAACAGGTGGGCATCGATCAGGTGGCGCTGGCCATGGACAGCATCCGGCAGGCCAGCAGCCAGAACACCATCGCCACCAAGCAGGCGGAAACCGCGGCGCATAACCTGAATGCGCTGGGGCATAAGCTGAAATCGCTGGTCAGCCACTACAAGGCCTGATTCGCCTGCCGGAGCCGACGCGATGAACAGCCGGAACGAACAGCTTCTTCAGCGCCTGCTCGCCATGTTCATGGTGGAGGCGGAGGAGCATGTAGGCTCGCTGGCCGGCAGCCTGCGGGAACTGGAGGCCGGGGTCACCGAGCAGCGCGGCAAGGAGCTGGTCGAGAAGACCTTCCGCGAGGTCCACACGCTGAAGGGGGCGGCCCGCACCGTCAACCTGACCCATCTGGTCGCCCTTTGCCACGCGCTGGAAACGCTTCTGGCGCTGGTCAAGCGGGGGGAGGTGAAGCTGGGCCCCGCCGTCGTGGAGGTCTTCGCCCAGGGCTTCACGGCCCTGCGCCAGATGGTTCCGAACGAGGCGAATGGACAGAATCCGCCCCCGGTGGCGGATCTGGACGCCCTGATCGCCCGGCTGGAAGGGGTCAGCCGGGGTCAGCCGCTGCCATCTCCGCCGCCGGCCCCGGCGGCTCCGGCGGCCCCGGTGGCGGTCCCGGCCGCCGCCGCGGGCGCCATGGCACAGGCGGCTGTGGAAACCGGACCAGCGGCGGCAGTGGAGGAACAACAGCCGGGCCCCTTGCGTCCGGCCACCCGCCAGACCCTGCGCGTGGCCATCGACAGGCTGGATTATCTGCTGCATCAGGCGGAAGAACTGATCGCGGCCAAGCTGTCGGGAAGCGAGCGGCTGGCGGAGATACGGTCGATCGGGCTGGGGCTGCTGGAACGGACCCGGCTGCGCCAGCGGCTGGACCTGCCATCGCAGAGCCAGCACGACACGCAGACCCTGGCCTGGATCGGCAATCGCCTGTCGCACCTGGCGCGGGAGGCGGACCACGATGTCCGCACCCTGGCCAAGAGCGTCGACAACCTGCTGTCGGGGACCAAGCAGGTGCTGATGCTCCCGGCGGCCCGGCTGCTGGAGCCGGTGGCCCAGGATATCCGCGAATTGTCGCGCGCCCAGGGCAAGGATGTGCTGCTGAACCTGTCGGGCCAGGAACTGGAACTGGACCGGCGGGTGCAGGAGGAACTCCGCGAGGCACTGCTGCATCTGGCCCGCAACGCCGTCGATCACGGGATCGAGACGCCGGCCCAGCGGCAGGCGGCGGGTAAGCCAGCCCGCGCCACGATCGACCTGACTGTCATCCAGCGCGATGGCGGCCGGGCGGAGATTGCCATCAGCGACGATGGCGGCGGCATGGACATGCGCAGCCTGCTGTCCGGCGCCCTGTCCCTGGGCCTGCTGGACGAGGAGGAGGCGACCCGGCTCACGCCCGAGCAGGTGATGTCCCTGGCCTTCCAGTCGGGCCTGTCGACCAGCAGCAGCGTGACCGACATTTCCGGCCGGGGCCTGGGTCTGGCCATCGTGCAGGAGGTGGTGGAACGGCTGGGCGGTTCGGTGACAGTGGAATCGCGGCTGGGGCAGGGGACGACGTTCCGCCTGCTGCTGCCCGTCACGCTGGCCGCCTTCCGTGTCGTCATGGCCGAGGTGGCGGGCCGTTGCTATGCCATGCCCACCAACCGGATCGAACGGGTGGGCCGCATCGCCAGCAAGGATGTGCAGCAGGTCGACGGGCGGGAGATGCTGCGGCTGGATGGGCGGCCCATCGGGCTGGTGCGCCTGTCGGACCTGCTGCACCTCTCCACGCCGCTGCTGCCGTCGGGTGATTACCGTCATTACCTTGTCATGTCGGCGGCCGGCCAGCGCCTGGCCGTGGAGGTGGACCAGATCCAGGGCGAGACGGAGATTTTGATGAAGCCGCTGGCCTGGCCGCTGTCGCGCGTGCCGGGGGTGGGCGGGGCCATCGTGCTGCCGTCCGGCCGGCTGGGCTTCGTGCTGAACGTGCATGACCTGCTGCGCACGGCGCTGAACCCGGAATTCCAGGTGCGGGCGGCGCGGCCCGTCATGGCCAGCCTGGCGCCGGCGCGCAAGTCCATCCTGATCGCGGAGGACAGCATCACGGCCCGGACCCTGTTCAAGCATGTGCTGGAGGCCGCCGGCTTCCGTGTGCGCACCTGCGTGGACGGGATGGAGGCCTGGACGGTGCTGGGCGGGGAAATTTTCGATCTCGTCGTGTCCGACGTGGAAATGCCCAGGATGGGCGGGTTCGAACTGACCGAACGGATTCGTCAGGATGCGCGTCTGGCCGATATCCCGGTCATCCTGATTACATCGTTGGAGTCTCGAGAGGATAGGGAGCGTGGGGTTGATGTTGGCGCCAGTGCTTATATCGTTAAGAAGAGTTTCGACCAGAGCGACCTGTTGGAGATCATCGGTCGCCTGATCTGAGGGGCAGTGTTTTGATCAGGGTATTAGTCGCCGAGGATTCACCCACGATCAGGGCCTTTCTGGCCGCGATCCTGGAAAGCGAATCCGATATCAAGGTGGTTTCCGCCGTAGCCGATGGGCTGGCCGCCGTGGAGCAGGTCCAGCGCCTGAAGCCGGATGTGGTGACCATGGATATCCACATGCCCGGTCTGGACGGCTTTGCCGCCACGCGGGAGATCATGGAGACGTCGCCCGTCCCCATCGTCATCGTCAGCGGGGCCGTCCAGGACGAGATGGTGGCCACCTTCAAGGCTGTGGAGGCGGGGGCGCTGGCCTTCGTGCGCCGGCCGGCCGGGCTGGGGCATGATGATCATGAGGCGGAGGCCGATGCCCTGGTGACGGCCGTGCGCCTGATGTCGGAGGTGAAGGTGGTGCGGCGCTGGAAGCGTCCGCCCACGGCCCGCCGGCCGGGCCTGCCCTCGCTGCCGGGCACCGTCATCCAGACCGAACGGCCCCGCGTCGTGGCCATCGGCGCCTCGACGGGAGGGCCGCTTGCCCTGCAGACCATCTTGTCGATGCTGCCGGCCGATTTCCCGCTGCCCATCCTGGTCGTGCAGCATATCGCCCATGGTTTCGTCCATGGTTTCGCCAACTGGCTGGGCGGCGGCAGTGCGCTGCCCGTGCATGTGGCCACCGACGCGGTGGAACCGCTGCCCGGCAACGTCTATGTGGCGCCCGACGACCGGCATATGGGCCTGGACGCCCATGGCCGCATCTGGCTGGAGAAGGGACCGCCGGAGGCGGGCCTGCGCCCCGCCGTGTCGCATCTGTTCCGCGCCGTGGCCGCCCATCATGGCGGGCGGGCGGTGGCGGTCCTGCTGTCCGGCATGGGGGCCGACGGCGCCGACGAGATGTGCCAGTTGCGGGCGCTGGGCGCTGCGACCATCGCCCAGGATGCCGCCAGTTCCGTCGTGCATGGCATGCCCGGCGTTGCCATCGAACGTGGCGGCGCCCGCTTCATCCTGCCCCCCCAGGAAATCGCCGCGAAGCTGGTTTCCCTCGTGTGACGCCAGGGGTCATGTCCCATGACCCCTGCAGGCCAGCGACCGCTGGCCCGCGGGCCCGTGCCCGCGCCAAGCCCAAGCCGCCGGATGGCGGTGCCCGGCGCGTGAGGGAGAAGGAAAGAGAGTTTCTATGCCGCTTCGGCCAGACCGTTGCGCAGCCGTTCCCACACAAGGGGCGCTTCCTGCGCCAGCCGGCGGCACAGGCCGTTCAGCCCCTTGCCGTCATTCTCGCGGATGGCCTGCTCGATGGCGCGGCCCAGGCTGACAAGGCTGCGGCAGCCGAAGCCGCCCGACGTGCTGATCATGTCATGCACATCCCGGCTCACCTGCGCCAGGTCGCCGCCCTGCAGGGCGGTATCGATGCGGGCCAGGCGGCTGCGGGAATTGACCAGGAACCGTTCCAGCAGCCCGGCAAAGGCCTCCTCCCCCATCATCTGGCGCAGTTGCCGGGCCGGGGTCAGGTCCAGTTCGTCGGCCGGTGCGGCGGGGATGGGCGGTGCGGCGGCCGTGCCGGCATCGGCCCGGCGGGGGCGGCCGATCCAGGACCGGACCTTGGCCAGGAATTCCTGATGATCGACGGGCTTGGAGATGTAATCATCCATGCCGGCGGCGCGATAGGTCGCTTCCACGCCCGTCATGGCATTGGCGGTCATGGCGATGATGGGGATGGTGCCCGCGGGTGCGCCCATGGCCCGGATGCGCCGCGTCGCCTCCAGCCCGTCCACGACGGGCATCTGCACGTCCATCAGGATCAGGTCGTAATCTGCGGCCTCCACAGCTTCCACGGCCTCGCCGCCATGGTTGGCCAGCGCCACATCGTATCCCGCCGCGGCCAGCATGTGCAGCGCCACCTGCTGATTGACGTAATTATCCTCTGCCAACAGGATACGCCCGCTGGTGGCCGTAACCGGTCCGGCTGGTGAGATGGATTTGGCGGCTGGCGGGCTGATGCCGGTGATCTGGGCCAGCCCGGCCGTGGCACCGCACAGCACGGCCGCCAGATTGTGGCGCAGGACGGGCTTGTCCAGCGTGCCGTCGATGTCGGGCGGGGCGGGCACGGCGCCCGTCAGGGGCCGCAGCATGATCAGCCTTGCATGGGGCAGGGCGGCGCGCAGGTGGCTGACGACATTCAGGGCCGGGTCGGCCACCAGCACCATGTCCAGCAGCACCATGTCGGCCCGCAGCCGTCCGGCGGCCAGTTCGGCCAGCGCGTCGGCCGGCTCCTCCGCCACGACTGACAGGCCCAGCCGGGCCAGATCGCGGGCCAGCGGCGCGCGGACCAGCCCTTCCGGCACCAACAGCAGGGCATGGCGGCCGGCCAGTTCCGGCACGGGTCCGGCCGGCAGACTTTCCGCCACGGCCGTCAGCTTGGCGGTGAACCAGAAGGTGCTGCCCAGGCCCATGGTGCTGTCCACGCCGATATGCCCGCCCAGCAGGCTCACCGTCTCCCGGCAGATGGCCAGGCCCAGGCCCGTGCCGCCGAACCGGCGGCTGACGGAACTGTCGGCCTGCACGAATTTCTCGAACAGCCGCGTCACGGCGTCGGGCGCGATGCCGATACCGCTGTCGATCACCTGCACATGCAGGGTCAGGCAGCGGGCCTCGTCCTCATGCGCGGCGACGGCTACGGTCACCCCGCCGCGGCTGGTGAACTTGATGGCATTGCCCACCAGGTTCAGCACCACCTGGCGCAGGCGCAGCGGGTCGCTGATCGCGTGGCGGCGGGCCGAGGCGTCCAGGTCCAGCACCAGTTCGATCCCATGCTCGGCGGCCTTGGGCGCCATCAGCAGCACGGTTTCCTCGAACAGTTCGGCCAGATCGAACGGGATCTGCTCCAGCGTGACCTGGTTGGCCTCCAGCTTGGAGATGTCCAGGATGTCGTTCAGCAGGCTCAGCAGCAGCTTGGCCGACGATCCGACCAGTTCGGCCGAGTGGCGTTGCTCGGCCGTCAGGTCGGTGGTCAGCAGCAGCGCGTTCATGCCGATGATGCCGTTCATCGGGGTGCGCAGTTCGTGGCTCATATTGGCCAGGAACTCCGACTTGGCGTGATTGGCGGCCTCTGCCTGGTCCTTGGCGCGGGTCAGTTCGACCTGGGTCTGGGTCAGGCGGGCGTTGGTCTCGGCCAGTTCGCGGTTGGACCGTTCCAGCGCTTCCACCAGCGAGGCCTTGGCCTCGGCCACCCGCATCTCTTCCCGCGCGCGCTCCAGTTCCAGTTCCTTGCGCCGGAACTCCATGGAGATGCGCAGATTCTCCTCGTGCAGCAGCTTGCGGCGCAACAGCGCGCGGATGCGGGCCTTGATGATCTCGATATCGTTGGCCTTGGTGACGTAATCGTCGGCCCCGGCCTCCAGCCCGCGCATCAGATCGGCCTTGCTGTCGCTGGCGGTCAGCATGACGATCTGGAACAGTTCCTCGCGCCGGCGGCGGATCGTGTCCAGCCGGGCGCACAGTTCCACCCCGTCGATCTCCGGCATGTGCAGATCGACGATGATACAGTCGAAGCTCTCGCGCTCGGCCCGGTCCAGCGCGTCCAGCCCGGATGACAGGGCGTCGACCTCGTGCCCTTCCTCCTCCAGCAGGATGCGCAGGAATTCCAGGAAGGTGGGGCTGTCATCGACGATCATCAGCCGGCAGCTTCGCAGCGCCTGGGCGGCGGCCTGGATGTCGTTGTGCCCGCCCCCATTGGTCCGCCGCAGCAGCGCGTTGATGCGCAGCAGCAGCACGTCGCGGTCGGCGGTCTTGGGCACATAGGCGTCGGCGCCGCTCTCGATGCCCTTGAACTCGGCTTCCTGCGTCACCTCGTCGGTCAGCATGACGACGGGCAGGGCGCGGGTGCGGGCGTTCAGGCGGACGCGGCGGATGAACTCGTCCCCGCTCATGCGGGGCAGGTGATAATCGACCAGCAGCAGATCGGGCAGGGCGCCGTTCAACTTTTCCAGCGCGGCTTCCGCCGTGGGGCAGACATCGGCGGTCCAGCCCTGTGCGGCCAGGATCAGCTCAAGCTGCAGCGCCTGGGTGGGAGAATCCTCCACGATCAGGAGATGCGGCATGTCCGTCTTCATCAAATCCTCTGCCCTGATTGCCGGCATCCCCGCGCCCGGCCGGGGCAACGGGGTCTGGCTCGCCCTGTTTTAAGGGCAACCGGCACAGGATTCTAACGCTATTTGCCCATGGGGGTCACGTGGTCGATGAGAGGGAGCCCGCCACATGCACGCGATCGCGGCCCGCGCGCTTGGCGAAATAGAGCGCGGCGTCGGCCGCCAGGTTCAGCGAGGCCACATCGCTGTCGGGCCGCAGCGGGGCGATCCCGGCGCTGAAGCTCACATGGAACAGCGCATCATCGGCCCCGCGGAACCCGATGGCCAGGAAGCCGCGGCGCAGCCCGTCCAGGATCAGTGCGGCTTCTTCCGCCGTCGTGTTGGGCAGGACCACGGCGAATTCCTCGCCGCCATAGCGGCCCACGATGTCGCTGCGCCGCAGCCGCTGGCGCAGCAGCCGGGCGAGCGCGCGCAGCACCCGGTCGCCCGCCGCATGGCCATGCTCGTCATTGACGCGCTTGAACCGGTCGACATCGATCATGGCGAAGGACAGCGGCTTGCCCTCGCGCCGGGCGCGCGCCACCTCGGTCACCAGATGGTCCTGCACCATGGCATGGTTCAGGGTGCCCGTCAGGCTGTCGCGGGCCATCATGGCCTGCAACAGCCGGGCGCGGCGGATGCGGGCCCGCACCTGGGTGACCAGCAATGGCAGCGCCACGGGCTTCAGCAGCAGGTCTTCCGCCCCCACATCCAGGGCCAGCCGCTTGTCGCCCAGTTCGGTTGCCGCTGTCAGGAACAGGATGGGCAGCGACGCCATGCCCTCCTGCTGGCGCAGCACGGCGGCCAGCTCCAGGCCCGTGCAGCCCGGCATGCGCTGGTCCAGCACCAGCAGGTCGGGCAGGAAGCCGCGGATGGCCTCCACGGCGCCGGCCGCATCGGACAGGGTGCGCACCTCCATCCCGGCGGCCCCCATGGCGGTGGCATATTCGGCGCTGACAATCTCGTCATCATCAATGATCAGCACGCGGTAGGGCCGGGCCAGATCGCGCCCGATCACCTGGTCCAGCCGCTCGGCCAGCATGGCCGGGTCCACGGGCTTGGCCAGATAGCCCAGGCCGCCGGCCCGCACGGCCCCCAGCCGCGCCTGGAAATCATCGCGGCTCGACAGGAAGATGGTGGGCGGCAGCGTGCCTTCGGCCCCCATGGCGGCCACGGTCTGGCAGCCGGCATCGGGATTGTCGCCGCAGATGATGTCCACCAGCAGCGCAGCCGGCCGGTCCTGCCGCACGGCGGCCCGGAACCGGTCGGGATCGTCGAAGCTGACCAGCGTATAGCCATAGGGCTGAAGCTGCACGACCATCTCGCCCGCCTGGACCGGATCGTCTTCCAGCAGGTAGACCAGCGTCTCGTCGGACAGGTCCGGCACCACCAGATCCGGGTCGGGCAGAGGCGGCAGGCTGGCGGCCTGCTCGCCCAGGCGCAGCACCAGGGCCAGCGCGGTTTCCAGGGCCGGCGCCCCGCCGTGCGCGCCGTCGTCCTGCGCACGGGCCACATGTTCCAGTTGCCGGGCGGCCGCAGCCAGTTCCAGCAGCTTGAACGTGCTGGCCGAACCGATCAGCGCGTGGGCACGGGCGGCCAGTTCCGCCGGCCGGGTGGCGGCATTGGCAAGTGCCGCCAGACGGTCCGGGAGGGTGACGATATATTGTTCGCGGATTTCCCGGTGCCGTGTGACGATGTCGGCCGGGGTAGGCGTCTCAGCCATAGGGGTGTCCAAATGTTCTCTTTTGGATATTGTGCTTACCCTATGTGATCGGGTTGAGCCGTGTCGAGCCACGGGATATGAACATTCGGCTATGCCCGCAAAGGGAGAAAGCATGTCCGTGCTGGAAACCGTGCTGTATGTCGATGATGACCCGGATCTGCGGGCCATGGCCGAACTGGCCCTGTCCGGGGTCGGCGGGATGCGGGTCGTGCTGTGCGATGACGGGGCGTCGGCACCGGCCCTGGCGCATGAACATGGGGTGCAGCTCGTGCTGCTGGATGTGCTGATGCCCGGTATGGATGGGCCGGCCACGCTGAAGGCGCTGCGGGCGTATCCGGTCACGGTGGAAACGCCTGTCATCTTCGTAACAGCATGTGACCAGCCGGAGGAACGTTCGTCGCTGCTGGCGCTGGGGGCGGCGGGCGTCATGACCAAGCCGCTGGACCTGATGGGCATGGCGGCGGAGGTGCGGTCGCTGTGGGCCGCCTTTACGTCCCGAACTGGATGAAGGGGACCTGGGCGAACAGCCGGCGTTCGGCGCCGCGTGGATCGTCGGTCAGCCGGCATTCATCGTCCAGCAGCAGGGTCTGCCGCCGGTCCAGCCCATAGGGCTCCCAGCGTGGAAGCCCCGGATGGTTGGGGTCGCCATGGCGGGCCAGGGCGATGAAGGCATCGGCCAGCCGGTCGGCCAGGGCCTGGGCGCGGGCGGAGACGCCCGTCAGGCTTTCGGGCTGGGCGATGTTGTCAAAGGCCAGCGGGATGTCCAGCATGTGCGGTGCGCCCCATTTCCCGCCATCCAGGGGGGAGGCCCAATCCAGTTGATAGGCCCAGGTGGGCGCGGCCCCGGCCGGCTGGCGGGCCCGTGCCTCCAGTTCCTCCACGGCGCCCCGCCAGGACCGGCCGGCCGTCGTCGCGGCGAAGAACAGGTCCGAGGCGCTGTAGTGCGGATAGAGGCGGCGATATTCGGCGATCACCATCTCCGGCGGGATGTCCACGCGCAGGGCGGGGAACAGCTTTGCCGGCAGGCTCTGCCAGTCCAGCGTGAAGGTCGCGGGGTCGCCCCGGCCGATCAGGTTGCGCGTCTCGTCGCGGGTGTTGCCGATGATCATGGGGATATCGGCCGACAGGGCGGGGGCGTCGGGGAAGAACGGATGACGGGGCAGGGCGCGCCCGTCCAGCACGGGTCCCATATAGACGCCGCCGGTGCCGGCCACCGGGTCGGTGGCCTTCATGCCGGCCAGAAGGTCGGCCACGGGCAGGCGGCGGGCCGCCTCGGCCCCGGCCCGGTCGGGGGTCAGGCCGATCCTGTGCAGCAGGGCCGTGGCCCGGGCCGTGGCGTTGCGGGGCCCGCCGGCCGTCACCTGCTGGCCGCTCATGGTCGCGGCCTTGTGGAACAGGCCGCGGGCTGCCGGCATGGCCATCAGCGTGGCGATCTTGGCGCCGCCGCCCGACTGGCCGAACAGCATGACATTGCCGGGGTCGCCACCGAACGCCGCGATATTGTCGCGTACCCATTCCAGGGCCAGCACCAGGTCCAGTTGGCCGGCATTGCCGCTGTCGGCGAAGGCCGGGTCGTCCATCCCCGCCAGCCGGGCCAGATACAGATAGCCGAACAGGTTCAGCCGGTGGTTCATGGTGATGACGACGACATCACCCCGGCGGGCCAGGCGCGTGCCGTCGTAAAGCGGGTTGCCGCCCGACCCGTGGGCATAGGCGCCGCCATGGATATAGACCATCACGGGCCGCCGCGCCCCGTCCCCCAGGCCGGGGGTCCAGACGTTCAGGAACAGGCAATCCTCAGACTGGCCGGGTTCCTGTCCCGTCTGGGGGCTGGCCGCGCCCGGGGCCGCGGCCTCGGCGATCCCGTCCCAGGGCACGGGCGGCAGCGGGGCCATGAAGCGGCGCGGGGCCGTATCGGCACCATAGCGGATACCCTTGAAGACATGCACACCGTCCAGGGTGCGCCCGCGCACACGTCCCGCCCTGGTCCGCACGATGGGACGCGCTTGCGTTGCTGCCAGGGTTCCCGGGGGCGTCCCCGCGCCCGCCAGCACCAGGCCGGCCGGTCCGGCCAGCAGCAGCGACCGCCGCGTCATTCTCATCATCCTGCACCCCCCGGCCCGGTTCCCTTCACGTCGCGAGGATAGATGATACCGGTGTCAATGCGAAGATGTTTCACATGTCGGGCCCTGGCGCCGGCTTGCACTTCGGACCCGATGGCGCGTTCCTGTCCATCTGACGGACATCCAATGATTGGACAACGTTGTCAGATAGGATTGCGTATGATACATGCGAAGGGCGAAACGGGGCGGCGCCATGGCATCCTGGCACCAGGGAAAGCGGACCCCGGCCATAGGGAGTGATCCTTGACCGATTACCAGCATGCCGAAGCCCCGCACGGGTCCGTGCGGCCCGCCACAATCTTCGACGTGGCCCGCCTGGCGGGTGTGTCGACCAAGACCGTTTCGCGGGTGCTGAACAACGAGGCGCGGGTGGCGGAGGATACGCTGGCCCGCGTGCGTGCCGCCGTGGCCGATCTGGATTACCGGCCCAATCCCAATGCCCGCAGCCTGGCGGGCCGCCGTTCCTATCTGATCGGTCTGTTCTATGACAATCCGTCCAGCAACTACATGGCCGATATCAAGGCCGGTGCCATCCGCCGCTGCCAGGAACGCGGTTACCACCTGCTGACCGAACCGTGCGAGGCGACGGACCCCGGCCTGCCCCGGCTGATGGTGGGGGTGGCCACCCGCTTCCGCCTGGACGGGCTGATCCTGACCCCGCCGCTGGTCGACCGTGCCGATGTGCTGGACGCGGTGGCCCTGGCGGGCGTGCCGCTGATCCGCATCGCGCCGCGCATCGATCCCGGCCGCACCCAGCATGTCCACATGGATGACGAGGCGGCGGCCCGGCTGGCGGCCGATCATCTGGTGGCGCTGGGCCATCGCCGGCTGGGCATGATCCTGGGCCATCCCGACCATGGCGCGGCCGAACTGCGCCAGCGGGGGTTTCTGGCCGCCTGTGCCGCCCATGGCATCACGCCGGCGCCGGCCCATATCATGCAGGGTGATTTCAGCTTTCCCGGCGGCTTTGCGGCGGCGGAAACGCTGCTGGCGCTGCCGGACCGCCCCACGGCGATCTTCGCCTGCAACGACGACATGGCGGCCGCCACCGTGGCGGCCGCCAACAAGCACGGGCTGCAGGTGCCGCGCGACCTGTCCGTCGTGGGGTTCGACGACAGCCCCATCGCCCGCGTCATCTGGCCGCCGCTGACCACGATCCGCCAGCCGACCATGGAAATGGCCGCCGCCGCCGTCGATCTGCTGATCGGGGAGGGGGAGGCGGGCCCCCGGCAACTGGCCTTCGAACTGATCCGCCGCCAGTCCACGGCCCCCGTCATGGCCCTGCGCCAGGGCCGCGCAGCGGCCCCCTGAAAAAGTGTCCCGCGCAGCGGCTCCCTGAAAAGTGTCCCGCGCAGCGGCCCCTGGCCATCACGGGCCGCAGGGCGCCCCCCCTGTTTGCGGGCATCGGCTGGCGATGGGGTTCCGGCGCGGTTCAGCTTTCCCGCACGGCGCGGCGGCCCAGGAAGGCCTGGATGCGGCCGTGCCGGGCGGCGTCCAGCCTGTATCCGGCGATGGCCAGCATGGACAGGCCCAGCCCCAGGGCCGGCGCCAGTCCCGCCAGCAGGCGGAAGCCTTCCAGCGTCTCGGCCGCCTGGGCGCCGCCGGGCCGGTAGCCGACCCCGTCCAGCACGATACCCCCCACGAAGGCCGAGCCGCCCAGCGACAATTTCAGGATCAGCGAGGACAGGCCGTAGATTTTGGCCTCATCGCGGCGGCGGTGGCGCCAATGGGCGTAATCCACCGCGTCGGGCAGCATGGACCACATGGCCACGGCATGGGCCGCATGGCCGAAGGAGATCAGGGTCAGGCAGGCCAGCGTGGACCACAGCGCGCCGGGTGGCACCAGCGCCAGGAAAAGGCTGCCGGCGATGGTCATGACGCTGCCAGCCTGCCAGGCGGCCGCCTTGGACCAGCGCCGCGCCGTCCAGACCCAGACCGGTACGGCCGCCACGCCGGCGGCGGAAAACCAGGTCAGGGCCGATGCCGTCAGGTCGGCATCGCCGCCCAGGTCATATTTCAGCATGAAGGGCATGTTGCGCATCAGGATGCCCAGCGACAGGTGCAGTGCCACGGTGGCCAGCATCAGCCGCAGCAGCGGCCCGTTGCGCCCCACCATGCGCAGGAACCCGCCCAGATCGGCGCCCAGATCCATGCGTCCGGGCGCCTCCGACCGCACCGGGGGTGGCAATTCGCGCACGCTCAGCCCGCAGGCCAGGTGTGCCAGCACGGCCAGCGCGCCGATGCAGGCGGCGGCGGGGCTGTAATCGCCGAACCAGCGGGCCAGCAGCGGCAGCAGCGCGGACACCGAGGTGGCACCGGCGAAGGCCAGCAGCATGCGCCACCCTGTCAGGCTGGCCCTTTCGTCGCTGTCGCGCGTCATGGCCGCCGTCAGCGACGAATAGGGGATGCCCACCACGGCATAGCAGGTGCGCAGCAGCATGTGCGACAGGGTGGCGAACACCATCATCCCGACCGATCCGGGGTCCAGGAAGCCGGGCGGCGTGAAGCACAGCCAGAAGGACAGGGCCAGCGGCACGGTGCCGAACAGGATGAAGGGTCGGTACCGTCCCAGGCGGGTGCGCGTGCGGTCGGAAATGATGCCCATCAGCGGGTCCATGCCCGCATCCCAGACCGATGCGATCAGGAAGCACAGCCCCGCATCCACGGCCGACAGGCCCAGCACATCCATCTGGAAGAACAGGATGAACAGCAGGATCGACTGCCAGTAGAGATTGAGGCCGAAATCCCCGACCCCGTAGCCGAGCTTGGCCTTGAGCCCCAATGTCCGCATCACCGCCCGCTCATGTCCCCCCCGGATGCCCGGTCATCGCCGGGCTTGGGCGCGACGTTACGCCGGCCTGCGACCAAGGTCGAGCCCCATCATCGGTCCCGGCCGCCCTGCACGCTTCAATTCAGGGGGCATGTATGTTACGCAACCGGGGTGGGAAAACATCCGGTCGATGGGGGACAGGGTCTGTGCGTCTCAGCCTCAGCCTGAAGATATTGCTCGCCAACCTGTCGATCCTGGCCCTGCTGCTGGTCGCGGCCGTCATCATGGTGCTGGGCACCGGCCGCCAGCAGCGCCAGGTCGATGTCGCGGCACTGGCGGCGGAACGCGCGGCGGTGGATGCCATGGCGCTGGTATCGGTCATCAAGGATGTCCGCTCCGGCGTGATGCGGGTGCAGCTCTGGCTGACCGACATCTCGGCCACGCGCGGGCTGGACGGGCTGGATACCGGGCTGGAGGAGGCGGAGCGCGCTCAGGCCGACCTGCTGCGCGACACGGCCGCCGCCCGCCGTCAGGCTGCCGCCATGGGGCTTACGGAGGTTGAGGCGTCGCTGTCCCGCATCGAGGGCTTTTATGGCAATTTCTACGCCAAGGGCAAGGCCATGGCGCAGGCCTATGTCAATAGCGGGCCGGAGGTGGGCAACATGCTGATGGGCGCCTTCGTGGGCGAGACTGACGGCATGACGGCCGAACTGGACGCCGTGGTGGAGGATGTGCGCAAGGTGGCCGATAAGGCCGCCGCCGGCATGCGCCGCGAACTGGACGAAGCGGCGGGCATCGCGGCCCGGCTGGCCTGGCTGGTGGTGGTGCTGGCCGGCATCGGGGTGGCCATCGCCGGGCTGGTGCTGCTGGCCCTGCGCCAGAATGTCGTGCGCCCGCTGGTGCGGTTGACCGATGCGCTGACCCGCATCGGGCGCGGCGACCTGGATGTGCCGGTGCCGCCGATGCAGGGCCGCCGTGACGAGCTGGCCGACATGGCCCATGCCGTGGCCAGCCTGCGGGAGCGGTCGGAGGAGAATGCCCGCCTGCGCGATGCGCAGCGCAATGGCGAGGCCGCGGCCGAGCGGGAGCGCCGCGGCGCCCTGCGCAACATGGCCGAGACGGTGGAGGCGGAAAGCCGCGCCAGCGTCGACGGCATCGCGGTGGAGACGCGGGCCATGGATGGCGCGGCATCGGCCATGGCCGAGAGCGCGGCACAGGTGCGCGACAGCGCCGCCAACGTGGCCACGGCCGCCATGCACGCTCTGGCCAATGCCCAGGCCGTGGCCGGTGCCACGGAGGAACTGACGGCCTCCATCAACGAGATCAGCGCCCAGGTGGCCCACGCCACCAGCCTGTCGGGCCAGGCGGTGGAGCGCAGCAACCACACGCGCGCCACCATCGACAGCCTGTCGGAGGTGGTGGAGCAGATCGGCGGCGTGGCCGGCCTGATCCGGGAGATCGCGGAGCAGACCAACCTGCTGGCGCTCAACGCCACGATCGAGGCGGCCCGTGCCGGCGATGCCGGCAAGGGCTTCGCCGTCGTGGCGTCGGAGGTGAAGAACCTCGCCACCCAGACCACCCGCTCCACGGAGGAGATATCGGCCCGGATCATCCAGATCCAGAACGTCACGGCCACCGCCGTCGCCGCCGTGGAGGAGATCGGCCGGGCCATCAGCGCCATGGATGACGTATCTGCCAGCATCGCGGGCGCCATGGAGGAACAGGCCGCCGCCACGCGGGAAATCTCCCGCAATGTGACGGAAACGGCGGAAGCCGCGCAGGAGGTGGCCACCCGCATCGAAACCGTGTCGCAGGAGGCGGGCAGCACGGGGCAGAAGGCGGTGGCCATGCGCGAAGTGGCCACCCGCATCGTGGGATCGGTCAGCGAACTGCGCCAGACCCTGGTCCGCGTGGTGCGCACGGCCACGGCCGATGTGGACCGCCGCCAGGATGAACGCCACGCCGTGGACGAGCCGGTGACGGTGGAAACCGCCGCCGGCCCCCGCCAGGGCCGGTTGCGCAACATCTCTGCCGGCGGCGCGCTGGTGGAGGGGGCGGGCCTGACCGTGGGAGAGCAGGGCCGCCTGGTCCTGGCCGGGTTGCCCGGCCCCATCGCCTTCCGCGTGGCAACTGCCACGGATGGCGCTGCCACAGACGGCCCCGCGGCGGCGGCGAAGCATGGCGGGGAGAATGGCCTAGCCTTCCTGCTGGACGAGGGCCAGCAGCAGGCCCTGGCGGCCAGCCTTGCGGCCCGCTTCGCACGGGCGGCCTGACGCGCCACCGCCGCCGCACGGGCGGGGCTGCACACCGCGGGCGTATGGGCGGCCTGCGGCCATCGCCGCCGGCCCTGCGGGGCGGCAGGCTGGCGCTATGCGGAGCCGGCCTTGCCCCCCGCCGTGCGCAGTTCCGCACCATCGCCCTCCTGCTCCTGCAGCGCGCCCAGTTCGCCGCGCGCCCGGGCCTTGCGGCCATAGACCAGTTCGAACAGCGGTGATGCCATCAGGGTGGTGACGATGGCCATCAGCACCAGCATGGAGAACAGGGCCGGGCCGATGATGCCCTTCTGCAGGCCGATATTGATGATGATCAGTTCCATCAGCCCGCGGGCATTCATCAGCGCCCCGATCCCCAGTGCGGTGGCATTGTCCTGCCCCGTCAGGCGCGCCGCCGCCCAGCAGGCGCCGCCCTTGGCCAGCACCGAGGCGGCCAGGATGGCCAGCGTCACCAGGGCCAGTCCCCAATTGTCCACCAGCGTGAGTTGGGTGTGCAGGCCCGAATAGGTGAAGAACATGGGCAGCAGCAGCACGACGGTGAACGGCTCCAGCTGCCGGCGGATCTCCTGCGCGAAGAAACCCTTGGGCATGACGGCGCCCAGCAGGAAACCGCCGAACACGGCATGGATGCCCACGGCATCCATGGTGAAGGCCGCCAGCAGGAACAGGCCCAGGGTCACGGCCAGCATCGAATGGGTCACCCTGCCTTCCCGCTCGGCCCAGCGGCCCAGCGGCGCCAGCAGGCGCGGCCCCAGCGTCAGCATGAAGACCGCAAAGGCCAGCCCGCCGCCGATGGCCTTCACGGCCACGATGGACCCGTCGCCGAACGTGGCCAGCACGATGGCCAGCACGGCCCAGGCCCCGGCATCGTCGATGGCGCCGGCCGACAGCGACAGCGTGCCCAGCGGCGTGCCCGACAGGCCGCGTTCATGGATGATGCGCGCCAGCATGGGGAAGGCCGTGATGGCGATGCAGGCGCCCATGAACAGCGTGGCCTGTGGCGTGGACAGAGCCGGATTGAACAGGCCGGGATGGCCCATCAGCCAGGGCGTGATGACGATGGCCAGCAGGAACGGGGCCGCCATGCCCGACAGCGACACGGCCGCGGCGCTGCCGGCATTGCTGCGGAAATGGCTGGACTGGAACCCCAGCCCCACCAGGAACATATAGAGCCCCACGCCAAGCTGCGCGCCCACGAACAGGATGTTCTTCGATTCCTTGGGAAACAGCATGGCCTGGATGTCGGGCGCCAGCAGGCCCAGCAGCGACGGGCCCAGGATGACGCCGGCGATCATCTCCCCCACCACCTGCGGCTGGCCCAGATAGCGGCGGGCCAGCCAGCCCACGGCCCGGCAGGCGGCGATGATCACCGCCATCTGCAAGAAGAAAACGACGCTGAGCTGGGCTGTCGTCATTGAACTGTCCTCCCCGTCGGACAACGTTGTCTGATTGTTTCCACTCAGGATGCGCCAGGGCGACGGCCTTATCAACCTCTTATACCGAGGGCATGAACAATACCCCTCGGTATCCGCGCCGCCGGGCACAGGGTATTATCGGCCACTGGCTGGCGGCATCGTCCATGTTACCGCAAACAGTCGCCCCTGTCTGCGGTTTCCCCTCCCTGCCCGCCTCAGCTTGTCGGCACCCCGTCATCGGCGGGCCGTGGCGGGGCGGATGGCGGTTCGAAGCGGATGCGGCCGTACCAGGCGCGCGTGCTGGCCCCCGTCTGGTCGGTGTCGGACATGATGGCCGGGCTGGCCAGACGCGGATTGCGCATGCCCAGCCCGGCCCGCGCGTCGGCCAGCAGGTCGCGCGTGACGCGCGAGAAGCCCGTGGACCGGGCGGGCCCCGTCTGGACGACAAGGTTGCGGGAGCCGCTGAACGGGCTGTCGATCCAGGTGCCCACCGGCGTGGCCGTCGACCAGACATAGCTGATGCCGCCCCGCCTTCCGTCCTCGTCGAGCAGGTTGAACATGACCCGGGCCACGTAATCATCGCCGGCCTGCGACCGCTCGTCATTGCCGCCCAGGGTGGAGGTGGCGGCCCACAGAAGATCGACCATCGGACGGGCCCGCAGGTCCACATCCAGCCGTCCGCCCTTCATCGTGCCCGCCCCGTCCGCCTCGACCGACAGGGCGGGATGGCCGTCGAAGACGGTGTCGGCGAAGCGGGTTCCCTGCTCAAAGACCCGCTCGCTCCATTGCGTGGCCGGCTGCACCTCCATGGCGCGGGCGGGGACCATGGCCAGCAGCGGCACGGCCATCAGGGCAAGGGCGGTGAACAGGCGCATGCGGCGGGGACCTCCGATGGCGGGCAGCGGCGCACCATAACCGCTTTCCGGTTGCATTTCGATGAATGTTCTTCCCCTTTCCCCGTTCTTCCCGGTTCCGACAGGGGGAAGGACCGGGCAGCATCACGGGTCACCGATGCGGCGATGGCTTTCCCACCACAGCGCGCGGGCCCCCGCCTCGTCCACGACCTCGATCGGGTCGGTCCACAGCCGGCCGCGGTAATTGCCGCCGATATCGCGGCGGGCCAGCCGTTCGGGCCAGCCCATCAACTGGATGGCTTCCGACACGGCGATGATGCGGTCGGCCTTCTTGATCAGGGCGGCCTGCGGCTCCGGCAGGGGCCAGGGCAGGCCGGCGGCCAGGAACAGGGCCCGGTCCAGCCGGGCCTTCACCTCGCGCAGCCCGGCCGTGGCGAACAGCTTGCCATAGGGGGTGACGACATCGCCCAGCCCGCCGCCTTCGTGCAGATCATGCATCAGCGCGGCGCGGCGCAGGATGGGGGAGGCATCGGGCGCCAGCAGCGTGACCAGCACCCGTTCCAGCAGCACCGAATGCTGCAGCACGTTATAGGCCACGGCACCGCGCGTCTGCCCGCCCCACCGCGCCACGCGCGACGCCCCCGTCACCCAATCCTCCAGCACGATATCGGCGGGGGAGGGGTCGTAAAGGTTCACCCAGCGTCCCGACCGCATCAGCAGGTTGGTGCGCGGCGCGTCCAGGTGGTTGGGTACGGGGGAGGCGGGTGTATCGGTCATTGTCGGGGCACCGCTGCTTGGGGTGACGATAATGATCGCGCCGGCCGGTGATTTCCAGATGCCTTGTCCGCCCCGCGCCCCTGTCCCCGCCCGTGCCCCTCTGGGCAAATGGCGTGATCGGGCGCATATTGTGCGGGTGCGAAAATATCTTTATCGGCTTTGGTGACCCCCTTCCATGGACAATCTGCCCCCGGAACCCTCCGCCCCCATGGAACCGGACCTCGTCTTTTCCGTTGCCCGCCATCATCCGGAAATCACCAGCGTGGGGCGCCTGGGTCTGGACCGGGTGGAACAGGCGGCGGCCTATGGCATGGTGCCGCTGGGCCTGCCGCTGCCACCGGGCCGCCGCGATCTGGTCGTCCTGGCCGAACGGCGGGACGCCGTGGCGCTGGAGATCGAGGGGCTGGTGGCCCGTCTGGTCCGGCGCATGGAACTGCTTCAGCAGGGGCGCCGCGCGCTGGAAGGCACGCATGTCGACCTGCTGGCCGCGGAGGCCAAGGCGCGGGTGCGCGCCCGGGCCCATGACACGCTGTCCTTCCCCGACCTGCCCGGCCCGCTGCGGCTGGAAGTGTCCCGCAGCTTCGATATCGATGAACTGACAGGGCTGGAGGATGACACGCTGCGGCAGCGGCTGGTGGACGACCCGCAACTGCGTCAGGCCATGGACCAGGCCCTGTCGGACGTGTCCGCCCGCCTGTGGCAGTTGCGGGAACTGACGGGCGAGGCCGACGATAGCTGGACCTTCGAGAATCTGGTCCAGCGGCTCTACCGCATCGCCCGGACCAACCATCAGCCCAACGACATCCTGCGCCGGTGGGAGGAAACGGCCGACACCTGGATGCGGGAACGCGCCGTGGCGCGCGGGCGCAGCTTCGTGAACAGCGAGTTCGATTTCGCCCGGTTCGAACGGCTGTTCCCCACGGCCCGCGCCCTGGGGCGCCGTCTGGTGGCCGTGGTCGGCCCGACCAATTCCGGCAAGACGCACCGCGCCATGCAGGCGCTGCACGGGGCGGAGCAGGGCATCTATCTGGCGCCGCTGCGCCTGCTGGCGCTGGAGGTGATGGACAGGCTGAACCGGGAGGGCACACCCACCACCCTGCTGACGGGGGAGGAGGAGATCCGCGTGCCCGGCGCCCGGCATCTGGCCTCCACCATCGAGATGCTGGACCCCGAGCAGGTCGTGGATGTCGCCGTCATCGACGAGGTGCAGATGCTGGCCGACAAGGACCGCGGCTGGGCCTGGACGGCGGCGCTGATGGGTGTGCCGGCCCGCACCGTCTATCTGCTGGGCGCGCCGGAGGCGCTGCCCCTGATCGAACGGGTGGCCGCCTATCTGGGGGAACCGCTGGAGGTCGTGCGCCTGGACCGCAAGCAGCCGCTGCACATGCTGGAACAGCGGCTGGAATATGAGGATGTGCGCAAGGGGGACGCGCTGATCGCCTTTTCCCGCCGCAATGTCCACATGGTCCGCGACATGGTGCAGGCGCTCGGGCTGACGGCCGCCGTCATCTATGGCGCATTGGCGCCGGAGGTGCGGCGGCGGGAGGCGGAGCGCTTCACCAGCGGGGGGGCCGATGTCGTGGTGGCCACCGATGCCATCGGCATGGGCCTGAACCTGCCCATCCGCCGCGTGCTGTTCACGACGCTGGAGAAATTCGACGGGACGGAACAGCGCGAGCTGGCTCCGGCGGAGGTGAAGCAGATTGCCGGGCGTGCCGGCCGCTATGGCCATCACGAGGTCGGGGAATTCGGCGTGATCGGCAAGGGCACGCCGGCCCAGCTCCGCACGCTGTGGACGCGGACCGATCCGTCCTTCGGGCCGCGCACGGCGCTGACGGTGCGGCCCACCCGCGCCATGGTGGCACGGCTGGCGACGCGCATCGGCACGGACAGCATGGTGCTGCTGGTCGATTGCTTCGCGGCGGCGCGGACCACGGGCAGCCCCTACCGCGTGGCCGACCTGTCGTCGCTGCGCCGGCTGGCCCAGGCGCTGGATGAACGCGATGTCGCGTTCGAGGACAAGCTGTCCCTGCTGTTCATGCCCTGCGACCTGGAAAAGGAGGTGGATGCCCGCTTCTTCCACCAGATGCTGCGCGCCGTGGAAAAGGACGAGCCCGTGCCCCTGGGGCTGGTCGTGCCGCTGCGCATGGACCGGCTGGACGATTACGGACTGGAGGAATTGTCGCGGTCCTGCGACCTCTATTACTGGGCCAGCCGCAAGTTCGCCCGCCTGTTCCCCGACCGCAAGCCGGTGGAGGAACGCCGTGCCCAGGTGGCCGGGCGCCTGGCCGAACTGCTGGCCAGCACGGCCCGGCGTCAGCGGCTGGGCAAGCCCGGCGGCGGCCGGCCGGCCGGCTCCAAGCCGGGAAAGCCGCCCCCCGGCTTCCGCGGGGCACCGCGCAAACGCTACGGCCCCCGCAAGGGCTGATACGATACCCAATCGCGATCAGTGGACCTTATCGTAATTGGGTACGGCGGCCGCCGCCGCCGCGCGGCCCGCGCCGACGGTACGGGACGGTTTCGTCTTTCGCGACATGTCAATGTCTTCACACCATCACCCCGGGTGTCTTCACACCATCACCCCGGCGAAGGCCGGGGTCCCATTCGTGAAACGAGGCGCCAGACATTCTGGAAAGGCCTTCTACACCACGACTTCCCCGTCGGGCAGTGGACCGTGGCGCAGCAGCACGGCCAGCCGGTCCAGGGCGTGGGTCAGGCTGGCGCGGTCCGGAGCGGCGCCCAGGGATACGCGGGCATGGGGCGGGGGCTCTCCGGCCACGGCAAAGACCGATCCCGGCACCAGGGCGGCCCCGGCCCGGCGGGCGGCTTCCACGAAGGCCTTGTCGGTCCAGGAGCGTGTCAGGTCCAGCCACAGGTGATGGCCGTTCGGATGCGCCTGGAAGGACCCCAGCGGCAGGATGCGCGCCGCGATGCGCTGCCGCTCGGCCGCCTCCTCGCGGATGGCGGCCAGGATGGCGCGGGCCGTGCCATCCTCGATCCAGCTCGTGGCCACGGCCATGGACAGGGGCGGGGCCATCTGTGATGTGGCGCGCAGGGCGATGCTGGCCGCGCGGACATCGCCGCCCTGGGGAACCACCAGATAGGCGATCCGCAGGGCGGGCGTCAGGCCCTTGGCCAGGGTGGCGACATGCCAGACCCGTTCCGGGGCCAGGGCCGCCAGCGGTGGCGGGGCGTCGGCGGCCAGCAGGCCGTAGGCGTCATCCTCGATCACGATCAGGTCGTAGCTGCGGGCCACCTTCACCAGCGCCTCGCGCCGGGCCTGCGACAGGGTGCGCGTCGTCGGATTGTGGATGCTGGGCGTCAGATAGAGCAGTTGCGCCGCGCTGTGCCGCGCCACGGCCGCCAGGGCATCGGGCAGCATGCCTTCCGCGTCCCCCTCCACAGGCAGCAGCGACAGGCCGCGCGACTGGGCGGCCAGCCGGAATCCCGGATAAAGGAAGGCATCGGTCATGACATGCGATCCCGGCGAGGCCAGCAGCGACAGCAGCGCCGTCAGGCAGGCCTGGCCGCCGCCGGCCACCAGCACCCGCTCGGCCCGCAGGTCGGGCAGGGCGGCCGACAGCCAGCGCGCACCGGCCCGCCGGTCGGCCTCGCCCCCGCCGATGGGCTGGTAGTTCAGCAGGCTGGCCAGGTCTGGCCGGCGTGTCAGACCCGCCATGGCGCGGGCCAGCCGGGCTGCCAGGTCGGCGCCGGGCGGCTGCGGCGGCAGGTTCATGGACAGGTCCAGTTGCACGGGCGGGGGTGGCGGGCGGTCCCCCTGCTCGGCCACGAAGGTGCCGCGCCCCACGGCGGCGGCCACCAGCCCGCGGGCGCGGGCCTCGGCATAGGCACGGGTCACCGTGGTCAGGTCCACGCCCATGCTCTCCGCCAGGGCGCGGTGCGTGGGCAGGCGGGTGCCGGGCTTCAGCGCGCCCGATGCCACGTCGGCCGCGATGGCGTCGGCGATGGCGCGGTAGAGCGGGATGCCCTGCGGCAGGTCCGGCGGGGTCCAGCCCGTCATTCCCCGTCCCCGCGCCCGCGCCCGTCCGTCTCCGCCGCATCCTCCAGCCGGCCCTGCTCGGCCTTGTTCAGGTACTGCGCGCAGACCAGCCAGCCCTTCAGCGGCCGCAGCAGCGCCATGCAGGACAGCACCGCCAGCGGCAGCGTCGTGAAGGCATGCACCCAATAGGGCGCCTGGAACGCCATCTCCAGCCAGATGGCAAAGCCCGTCAGCGGGATGCTGACGATCGACATGGTGAAGAAGGCCGGCCCGTCCGCCGGGTCGGCGAAGGACAGGTCCAGCCCGCACTGCGGGCACGCCTTGGCCAGGCGCAGATAGCCGTCGAAGATCGATCCCTGGTGGCAGGACGGGCACAGGCCCCGCAGGCCCAGCCCAAGGGGCGTGCTGGCGAAATGGGTGCGTTCGTGGCCGGCCATGATATCCTCATTGTATGGGTCGCCTGATGCCGTTTTGTATGGCGATTGTCCGATCCATACATTCAATTCCCGGCCCTGTCCCGTCGCGCATTGTCGCAGGGCGCATGCACCGGGGCTGTTTTCTCATCCCCCTTGTCGGTGCCGGGGCGGCCGGCACGTCCTGGGGAGGGAAAGGGCACGCGGCCCGGACCTTTTGGCAAAGGAGATCACGACAATGCGCGTAATGGTTCTCGTCAAGGCGACCGCGGACAGCGAAGCCGGCCTCATGCCCCCCGGCGACCTGCTGGAAGCCATGGGCAGGTTCAACACCGAACTGGCCGAAGCCGGCATCATCCTGGCCGGCGACGGGCTGAAACCCTCCGCAAACGGCTGCCGCGTGGCCTTCAACGGAGCGGATCGCAGCGTGATCGACGGCCCGTTCGCCGCCACCAGCGAACTGGTCGCCGGCTTCTGGCTCTGGCAGGTGAAGGATATGGAAGAGGCCGTGGCCTGGGTGAAACGCTGCCCCAATCCCATGCCGGGACCCAGCGAGATCGAGATCCGCCCCCTCTACGAAATGGAGGATTTCGCGGAGATCATGGTGCCGGGGACCCCTGCCTGACCGGTCTGCCGGGGGTGGCCAGGGCCGGGGCCTGGGGCTAGGGGATCAGCCGGCCGCGCGCATCGCCGACCGGTCCAGCAGCCGGTCGCGCAGCAGGCGCCAGCCGCAGGCCGACAGGACGGCCAGGGCGGCGGCATCGGCCAGGCCGGCCTCGTTCCGCCCGGTCCGGAACTGATGCAGGGTTTCCCCCGCCCGCCGGGAGACCAGCATCAACCCGGCATTGCCGGCCGTCCCCACCAGATCGTGCAGCAAGGTGCGGGCGGTCGTGACGCGCCCGTCGGCCGCCGCGCGGGCCAGGGCGTCGGCCTGTTCCAGCCCGATACGGACGAAATCGCCGATCAGCTCGATGAAAAGCCGTTCCGGCAGGACGGCGGCCAGATCAAGCAGCTTGCGCTCATCCAGGTCCTGGCTGGTCGTCCCTGTGCAGTCGCCGTTCCCGCCCTGCACCGGCAACCCGGTCCACCGGACCACCAGGCGCAGCAACTGGCCCGGCTCGTAGGGTTTGGGCAGGTGGTCGTCCATGCCGCGGGCCAAGCATTCCTCGCGGATGCCGCCATGAGTGACGCCCGTGACGGCCAGGATGGGCACCCGCGCCCGGCCCGCCACGCTCTCGGCCCTGCGGATGCGCTCGGTGGCGCCGAAGCCGTTCAGCACCGGCATCTGCAGGTCCATCAGCACGAGGTCGGCCGGGCTGGCCACCTGCATCTGCACGGCCATGGCGCCGTGGAGAGCCTCCCCCACGTCGAAGCCTGCCTCCTCCAGGATCAGCCGGGCCACGGCCCGATTGGCCTGGATGTCATCCACCACCAGGATGGAACGGCGCGCCGTTCCCGTGGCGGCTTTGATCATTCCGATATCGACCGGCATTGCCTTCACCCCTGACGGATCGGGACAGGGCGTCCTGTCCGACAATGGGTTCACGCTAACCGACCGGCGTTGGGGCTCCTATTCATGCGGAGGGATAGGCTTTTCAGCGCGCGTCATGATTTTCCGGAAGGAAACACTTATAAAACAGGTCCATAGCGCGAAACGCCCGGGCTCGGGCACCGGGCCATCCTATACGGATGCACAAGGGTACTTGGATGGCGGGTGGTCCCTGTCAGGTCCCGCGGACGACCAGACGGGTGGGCAGGCTGACCGACTGCACATCCTCCCCGTTGATCATGGCCAGGATGTTGCGCGCCAGCAGTTCGCCGCCCGCCTGCCAATCCTGATGGACCGATGACAGGGGCGGGGTCAGGCAGGCCCCCAGCGGCGTATCGTCATAGCCGATGACGGACACGGCCTCGGGCACCGGCAGGCCGCGCTCCTGCAAGGCCTGCATGGCGCCGATGGCCAGCATGTCGCTGGCCGCCAGCAGACAGTCGAACGGGGCGCCCCCGCCATCGATCCAGCCGGCGATGGCATCCGAACCTGCCTGGATGGCGAAGGGGCAGGAGACGGTTCCCGCCAGGATGCCGCCACCCTGTGCCAGGGCGTCGCGGAAACCGCCGTGGCGCTGCTCGATCTCTGCATGGCTGGTGTCGCCGAGGAAAAGACCGCGCCGGCGGCCGGACGACAGGAGGTGGCGGGCGGCCAGGATGCCGCCCTGCCGGTTGTCGGACCCCACGGTCACATAATCGTGGCCTGCCGCCTCCGCCCCCCAGACGATCAGCGGCACGTCGCCATCGGCCAACTGCGCCACCGCCTCATCATGGCTGCCCTGGCCCAGAAGGATGATCCCGTCCGCCGTTTGCACGGCCGGTGCCTGCACCCCGTCCCGCGTCGTCAGCACCACGGCATAGCCGATGCTGGTCAGTTCCTGGCAGATGCCGCCCATCAGGGCCATGGGAAACGGGTCGGACAGCGGCCGGTCGGGGCTGGGCTTCATCTCCACCACGACCGCCACGGTATTGGACCGCTGCAGGCGCAGGCTGCGCGCCGACAGGTTCAACTTGTACCCATGCTCCTTGGCGAGCGCCTGGATGCGGGCCCGCGTATCGGGCTTCACCGTCGGGCTGTTGCGCAGCGCGCGCGACACCGTGATCTTGGAAACCTGCGCCAGTTCCGCCAGATCGGCCATGGTCAGGCGGCCGGCAGCGGCCGGGGCCTTGGCGTCCGGCATGGCGGGCCGTTCGGCGGCAGGTTTGCTCATCGCGGGGGAACCTTGTTGGCGCAATGGGTTGGAGGTCGCAACCTTGGCATGAAGCCCGCCATTTTCCAAGAGGGGACCCCCCGTGCAACCCTTCCCGCATACGTAGCCAGAAAAATGATATCGATATCTTGACATCGATATCATTGATGGTAGCTTAAAGGCCAACCACCGCGTAGGGCGCGGGGATCAAGCGTATTTCGGGGAGGATGACCGTGGCGGAGAGGCTCTCTCACGTCCGCGCCGGTGACGTGCGTGCCGATGCAGGGGATGGCTGGACCATCCGTGTCCAGGGATTCGATCCGGCGACGGCGGCGCGCGACGAAAGCCTGTTCGCGCTGGCCAATGGCGCGCTGGGCGTTCGTGGTGGCGTGGATGGGATCGACAGCGCCACCGATGGCGCCTTCCTGGCCGCCTTCTTTGAACAGGCGCCCATCCATTATCACGAGAAATTCACGGGCTTTGCCTTTACGACCGACACGCGGGTGCCGGTGGCCGATGCCAAGCATATCCGCGTCGTGCTGAACGGGGAAACCGTCGGTGTGGCACCGGGCCCCGACGCGCCGCTGACCCGCGAGCTGGATCTGGCCACGGGCCGCCTGCGCACCCTGCACCGTTTCATGGCGGCACAGGGCGGGGCGGTGGAGATTGCAACGGAGCGGCTGGTCAGCTTCGCGCGGCCGGGCCTGCTGGCTCTGCGCCTGACGATCCGGTCCATTGATTACACGGGGCCCGTCACCTGCCTGTCCGACCTGCGCTGGGGCCGCCGGGCCGAAGGGCAGGGTGATGACCCGCGCATCGGGGTGTCGCTGGGCAGCGGCGGTGTCGATTTCCAGCCTATCCTGCCGGAAAGCCGGCCTGTTGCCGTCCGCCAGACGGCCCGGCTTTCCCGGCGCACGGCACTGTTGCGGCAGGACCATGTAGCTGGTCCTGGCCTGACCGCCGAAGAGCCTTTCCTGTCACTGGACAGCATTTCCCAAGCCTTCCACGCCGACCTGGCGCCGGGCGGGGTTGTAACGCTGGTCAAGTTCGCCGCCTATGCCTGGGCCGATGGCGACAGGGACAATGACGGGGCGGCGGTGGAAGACCGCCTGATGCAGGAGGCAGCCGCCACCCTGCAATCGGCGAAGGAAGCGGGCTGGGAGGTGATCGCGGCGGAACAGGCCGATGATCTGGCCCGGTTCTGGGCCGATGCCGATGTGGTGATCGAGGGGGATGCCGGCCTGCAGCAGGCCATCCGCTTCAACCTGTTCCACCTGTACCAGTCCACGGGCCGCGACGGGGCGACCAGCATCGCGGCCAAGGGCCTGACGGGCGAAGGCTATGAGGGTCATTATTTCTGGGATACGGAAACCTTCATTCTGCCCGTGCTGGCCTTCACGGCGCCGCAACTGGCGCGGCGCATGCTGGAATATCGCATCGGCCGGCTGGACCGCGCCCGGGCGCATGCACGCGGCATGGGCCATCGTGCCGGCGCGCTGTTTCCCTGGCGCACCATCGCCGGGGATGAATGCTCGGCCCATTATCCCAGCGGTTCGGCACAGTACCATATCAATGCCGATATCGCCTTTGCCACCCGCCTTTATGAGGAAGCGACGGGCGACAGCGCCTTCCTTTACGCCCACGCTGCCGAGATGCTGTTCGAAACGGCACGCATCTGGCCGCAGGTCGGGCATTTCAACGCCCGCAAGGGCGGCGCCTTCACCATTCACGAGGTGACGGGTCCGGACGAATATACCGCATTGGTGAACAATAACTTCTACACCAATGCCATGGCCGCCGCCCATCTGGCCCATGCCGCCGACCTGTACCGGCGCATGGAGACCCAGGCCCCTGCGGAACTGGCCACCGTCGCGACCCGCATCGGGCTGACGGCGGCGGAGGTGACGCTCTGGGCAAGGGCCGCCGCGGCCATGTACCTGCCGACCGACCCCGATCTGGGGGTCAGCCCGCAGGATGATGATTTCCTCTCCAAACCCGTCTGGCCTTTCGCGGATACGCCGGCGGACAGGTACCCCCTGCTGCTGCATTACCATCCGCTGGCCATCTACCGCCACCAGGTGTGCAAGCAGGCCGACGTCGTGCTGGCCATGCTGCTGGCCGGCAACCGGTTCGATCGTGGCCTGAAGCAGCGGAACTTTGATTATTACGAAGCCGTAACAGTACATGACAGCACGCTGTCTCCCAGCACTTACGGCATCCTGGCGGCCGAGCTGGGCGACAGTGATAAGGCCATTCGTTACTTCACCGAAACGGCCCGCATCGACCTGGATGACCTGCATGGCAATGCCAGCCACGGGGTGCATATGGCCGCCATGGCCGGAAGCTGGCTGGGAGTCGCCTGGGGCTTCGGGGGGATGCGCTGGCAAGGCGGGGAACTGCGGTTCGCGCCTGTGCTGCCGCCAGGCTGGGCGCGCTATGAATTCGGCATCCGCTGGCGCGGCCGCCGGCTGCGCGTGGCCGTGGATGCGGCCGGCACCACTTACTGCCTGCTGTCCGGCGACGAGTTGACCATCCACCATCATGGCGGCGCCGTGATGCTGGCCGTCGGCAGCGACCGGCATGTCGCCGCGGGTCCGTTTCCGGCGCCCGTCAGGGCCCTGATCTTCGACCTGGATGGCGTTCTGACCGACACGGCGGAAGGTCACTACCAAGCCTGGCAGCGGCTGGCGGACGAGCTGGGCGTGCCGTTCGACCGGGAACGGAACGAGGCGCTGAAGGGCATCGACCGCATGGGCAGCCTGGAACGTATCCTGGCCGGTTCCGGCAAGATGCTGACTGCGGCGGAAAAGCTGGAAGCGGCCAGCCGCAAGAACGGCTACTACCAGGACCTGATCGCCCGCTTCACGCCCGAAGACCTGTTCGAGGGCGTGCGCGACCTGCTGCTGTCGGCCCGTCAGGCCGGCCTGAAGCTGGGCGTGGCCTCGGCAAGCCGCAACGCGCCCGCCCTGCTGACCCGGCTCGGCATCATCGACCTGTTCGACCATGTCGCCGATGCGGGCGCCATCCCCAATCCCAAGCCCGCCCCCGACATCTTCCTGTCGGTGGCCAGGGCCCTGGATGTCCCGGCCCCCCTGTGCCTGGGCATCGAGGACAGCATGGCCGGCATCACCGCCATCCGGCAGGCCGGCATGCCGGCCGTCGGTATCGGTGATCCCGCCATCCTGACAGAGGCTGATGCCGTCATCGGCCATATCCGCGACTTCCGGCTGGACCGCTTCGTCCGCCCGGCTTAAACCCGGACCCGCCCCTTGTCAGGGGCGGTCACCGGCCCCCGAACCAACCCATCAACAAGAAGCATCCGGGTGATGCTCATACGGGAGGTCCCTATGACTGCCAATTATCAGAAGAAGCTGCTGACGGGTGCGGCCCTTGCCGCCCTGCTGATGCCGGCCATGACGGCTGCCCGCGCACAGGATGCCGCCGGCGCCGACATGCTGGAGGAGATCATCGTGACGGGTGTGGCCCGTTCCGACGGCATGAAGAAGCTGGATGCCAGCTTCTCCATCACGACCGCCACGGCGGAGCAGATCGCCGAACAGCAGCCGAGCAGCACGGCCGACCTCCTGAAAATCGTCCCCGGCGTGTGGGTGGAAAGCACCAGCGGCACGGCCGGCGCCAACATTTCCGTCCGTGGGTTCCCGGCCGATGGTGATGCGCCCTTCATCACGGTGCAGCTGGATGGTTCCGCCATCTTCCCGCCGCCGACCCTTTCCTTCCTGGAAAACAGTTCCCTGTTCCGCCTGGACGACACGGTGGAGCGGGTGGAGGTGCTGCGTGGCGGCCCGTCGCCCATCTTCTCCAACGGCCAGCCCGGCGCCACCATCAATTTCATCCAGCGCAAGGGCAAGGAGAACCCGGAAGGCAGCATGAAGCTGACCGTGGGTGACGAGGGGCTGTACCGCGTCGACACCTATTACCAGGGCAAGCTGGACCAGGATCTGCTGTTCTCCGTCGGCGGCTTCTACCGCACCTCTGACGGTATCCGCGACACCGAATATCCCGCCGACCGGGGTGGCCAGGTCAGCGGCAATGTCACCAAGATCCTGGAAAATGGCGAGGTGACCTTCTATGGCCGCTATACCAAGGACAAGAACGCCTTCTACACCGCCATTCCGTTGATGAGCAGCAATAACGGCAAGGATGTCAGCGCCTTCCCCGGCTTCAGCCCCGGCAAGGGCACGCTGCTGGGCAACGACCTGCGCAATGTCGTGCTGGAAGTGGCGCCGGGCCAGTCCATCTCCCGCGATTTCGGCGAGGGGCGCGGCGTGGATGCCGGCATCGTGGGCGCCACCTTCGACCTGACATTCGGCGAATGGACCGTGTCGAACAAGATGAACTACCTGAGCGGCCAGGCGAATACCCGCGGCCTGTTCTCCGGCGCCAACCCGCAGACGCTGGGCAGTTTCATCAATGAGACCATCACGTCGGCAAACGGCAATGCCGCCGTGCTGGCCGCCGCCGGTTCCGCCGCGACGGCCGGCAGCGCCAGCTTCGCCAATGGCGGCGGGGCCATCACCGACCTGAACACGCAGGTGATCGTGGCCGGCCTCTGGTCGGTCGACAAGGATATCGAAAGCTTCACCGACGATCTGCGCTTCAGCCGCGAAATCTTCGAGGGCAATACCCTGACCATCGGCGCCTATTTCGCCGATTATTCATCGAAGGATGTCTGGTATCTGGGCAACAACGCCCTGATGACCGCCACGCCCAACGCAAAGCTGGTCAATGTGGCTCTGAACAATGGCGTGCAGGCCACGCGCGCCGGGTTCGTGGGGGCCCCCTTCTTCGCGGTCAACGCCATCTATAACGGCCAGAACATTGCCGGCTTCATCGCCGATGAATGGGCGCTCACCGAAGACCTGCGCATCGATGTCGGCGGCCGTGTGGAGCAGCAGAAGGTCAATGCCACGCTGGAGAACGTGTCGGGCGGCGTCGATCTGGACGGCAATCCGCTGACGCTGGCCAACAACAATGCATCCGTCCTGAACGGCACCTTCCGCACCCTGTCCTATAAGAATACGGAAACCTCCTGGACGGCGGGCGTGAACTATTACCTGACGCCGGATATGTCGGTCTTCGGCCGGCTGAACAGCGGTTTCAAGTTCCCGCAATTCGATAATCTGCGCGACGGGCAGGACCAGATGCAGAAGATCGACCAGCAGGAAGTCGGCCTGAAGACGCGCACGCGCGACTATGCCGCCTATGTCACCTTCTTCCGCAATACCTTCAAGGGCCTGCCCTTCCAGCAGTTCATCATCAATCCCGATGGCAGCCAGACGCAGATCAACCGTATCGGCGACAGCGAAGCCTATGGTATCGAGTTCGAACTGCTGGTCACGCCGCTGGAGAATCTGGATCTGGCGCTGCGGGGCAACTGGCAGAAGGGCGAGTATAAGGATCTGGGCGCCAACAGCGGCAATCAGGTGCAGCGCCAGCCGGAAATCCAGTTCACCTTCTCGCCCAGCTATGACATCCCCACCGACTGGGGCAAGCTGCGCGTCTTCGCCAGCTACAATTACATCGGCAAGCGTTTCGCCGATGTGGAGAATGCGCAGCGCCTGCCGTCCTATAACACGGTCGATGCCGGCATCTCCGCCGATATCGGTGAAAACGTGACGGTCCAGCTTTCCGGCACCAACCTGACGAACGAGCTTGGCCTGACGGAAGGCAATACCCGCATCATCGGCGGGGCCAATACCGGCGGCGTCTTCCTGGGCCGGCCCATCTTCGGCCGGAACGTGAAGATGTCGGTGGCGACGCGGTTCTGATGTGTGCAGGCCCCATCCCGTGCGGATGGGGCCTTTGCCATTGCGGGGACGGCAAGAGGGTAACCGGGGCCCGGCGAGCAGAACCGATCGGGGACTGGAGATCGGCTACGATCACAGGGATATGGTAAGGGGATGTCTCCCCCTTCGACAAAGGCCCCGCCAGCCAACAAGAACATCCCAGGGAAGGAAAAAGCCAAGATGCGGAATGGGCGGGCTGTCGTCGCGGTGGCGTTGACCTATATCGTCTTCGCCATTCTTTTGAATTCGGTGGGCACGGTCATCCTGCAATCCATCCAGAGCTTCGGCGTCTCCAAGCTGGAGGCCGGGCGGCTGGAGGCATACAAGGACCTGCCCATTGCCATCACCAGCTTCCTGATCGCGTCTTTCCTGCCGCGGCTGGGCTATCGCCGGGCCATGATCATCGCCCTGGCGCTGGAAGGGCTGGCGGCGGCTGCCATGCCGTTCCTTTCCGCCTTCTGGGCCATGAAGCTGATGTTCTTTTGCATCGGTGTCGGGTTTGCCGGGGTGAAGGTGGCCGCCTATTCCTGCATCGGCCTGCTGACCCGCGACCGGCAGGGCCATGCCAGCCTGACGAACCTGATCGAAGGGCTGTTCATGGTGGGGGTTCTGGGTGGCTACTGGCTGTTCAGCCTGTTCGTCAACCATGAGAATCCGGCCGATCCGGGCTGGCTGGATGTCTATTGGGTCCTGTCGGCCCTGGCGCTGGGCACCGCGGCGCTGTGGGCGACGACCCCGCTGGATGAAAGCGGGGCGCAGGCGCCGGAGGGCAGGGCCGGCATCGGCCAGATGCTGCGGCTGGCCGCCACACCCATCGCTGTCGTGTTCCTGGCGTCCGCCTTCCTCTATGTGCTGATCGAACAGGCCATCGGCACCTGGCTGCCCACCTTCAATGCGGAAGTGCTGCACCTGCCGGCCGCCATGTCGATCCAGGCCACCAGCATCTTCGCCGCGGCCATCGCGCTGGGACGGCTGTCGGCCGGGGTGGCGCTGCGCCGGGTGGCCTGGTTCCCGTTTCTGGCCGTCTGCCTGGCCTGCATGGCGGGGCTGGTGCTGCTGACCCTGCCGCTGGCGTCGGGGGTGACGCCGATGGCGGAGGCGGACTGGTTCGCGGCCCCCGTCGCGGCCTTCATGCTGCCGCTGATCGGGCTGTTCATGGCCCCGATCTACCCCGTGATCAACTCGGTCATCCTGTCAGCCCTGCCCCGCCACGACCACGCGGCCATGACGGGCCTGATCGTGGTGTTCTCCGCGCTGGGCGGCACCTTCGGCTCCTTCGTCACGGGCTTCCTGTTCGACCGGCTGGGCGGGCAGACGGCGTTCTACATGGCGCTGGTGCCGATGGCGGTCATCGCCGTGACGCTGTTCCTGCTGGACCGGCGGACCCGGGCGGGATGATCAGACCCCGCCGGCACCGGAGAACCGTGCCACCAGGTCGAAACGGTCGCCGGGGAAGATCTGGCGTACCTGGGTGATGGGCTGGTCCGTGCGCCAGGTGCGGCGGTCCAGCACGAGGCAGGCCGTCCCCTCGTCCAGCCCCAGTGCGGTGGCCAGCCGGCCGGCGGGCGCTGCCATGATGCGGTGTTCGGCCTCTGTCCACGGGACATGGGCGAGAAGCCAGGAACCCGGTGCGATGGACGTGAAATCGGCCGTGGCCGCCTCGGGCACGGATTTCAGGCTGATCAGCCGTTCCTCCACCGCGAACGGCACATTGTCGGCCAGATGCCGGCAGGTCAGGGCCAGCACCCGGGCGCCGCGCGGCGCCTTCATCCGTATCGGGTCCACGGCGGTGGCGGGCAGCACGTCGCGCGACAGCAGTTCCAGCCCGTAGCGCTGGCCCCGCCTCTCGATCTCCGCCTGGATGTCGGGGATGGCCAGGGCCGCCATGTGGATATGCGGCCGGGCCACGAAGGTGCCCGCCCGCCGGCGCCGTTCCAGCAGCCCCGCTTCCACCAGCCCGGACAATGCCTTGTTCACCGTCATCCGCGCGCAGCCATAGCGGGCCGTCAACTCGTGCTCGAAGGGGATGCGGTCGCCGGGGCGCAGGGTGCCGGACAGGATCTGGCCTTCGATATCGGCGCGGATGCGGGCATGAAGCGGGGCGGTGTTCGCGGCCATACTCATGACAGGATGGTTCCCAGGGCCAGGCGGTAACGGGCGGCGACGGCGTCGCGCACGACGTGGCGGCCCCCGCTTACCACGCGCCGGCCCCGCCGCCAAACGCCGTCCACCATGCGCTGTCCCGCGAAGATGAAGCCGTCGAGCAGCGCGTCGCCGCGCCGCGCCGCCAGACTGGGTTGCGCGGCGTCCAGCGTCACGAAATCGGCCGGCGCGCCGCTCACCAGTCCTGTTGCGGTCAGTCCCAGCGCGCGGCCCCCACCGGCCAGCGCGCCATCGAACAGCACCCGGCCCGTGGAGGGCACGTCCCGGCGGCCCAGCACGTTGCGGGCCCGGTGCGCCAGCCGCTGGGCATATTCCATGCTGCGCAGTTCTTCCGCAGCATCGATCAGGACGTTGCTGTCCGATCCGATGCCAAAGGCACCACCGGCCGCCAGATAGTCGCGGCCATTGAAGATGCCGTCGCCCAGGTTCGCCTCTGTGATCGGGCACAGGCCTGCCACGGCGCCGCTGGCGGCCAGCCGTGCGGTTTCGGCCGCATCCATGTGCGTCGCATGCACCAGGCACCAGCGGCCATCCACGGGCGCATGATCGAACAGCCAGGCCACCGGCCGCTGTCCCGACCAGGCATGACAGTCGGCGACCTCGCGGACCTGTTCGGCAACATGGATGTGGATGGGCCCGCCCGCTGCCAGCTCAGGCACGCCTGCCAGACTGTCCGGTGTCACGGCGCGCAGGGAATGGGGGGCAATGCCCAGCACCCCGTCGGGCAGGCCCGACAGCGCCTTGCGGCTGGCCTGCACCAGGGTGGCGAACCGGTCCACATCGTTGATGAAGCGTTTCTGCCCGTCGCCCGGTGCCTGCCCGCCGAAACCGCCACACTGGTAAAGGACCGGCAGCAGGGTCAGCGCGATACCCGTCTCCGCCGCCGCCGCCGCCAGCCGGGCACCCATCTCGGCGGGGTCGGCATAGGGGTGGCCGTCGATATCGTGATGGACATAATGGAATTCGCCCACGCGGGTGAATCCACCCTCCAGCATCTCCACGAAAGCCATGGCGGCGATGGCCTGCATCTCATCCGGACCGATCCGATGGGCGAAACGGTACATCACCTCCCGCCAGGTCCAGAAACTGTCGGGACCCGGTCCCCGCACCTCCGCCAGCCCCGCCATGCCGCGTTGGAAGGCGTGGCTGTGCAGGTTGGGCAGGCCGGGCAGGGCGATGGCGTGGCGTTCATCCGGGGGTGTCGGCTGCGTATCCGTCGTGACGGTGGAGATCAGCCCGTCCCCCACTTCCACCCGCACCCCATCAGCCCATCCGCCCGGCAGCAGCGCCTGCTGAAACCAGAACCCGGCCATGCCCATCCCCCCCAATTCAATCCGCGGATTCAGAATAATGTATAGACATGAATTATGTATAGACATAAAAAGGACGAAGGGGGGCGCGGGGGCAGGGACCTTGCGTGAAGACGCCCCCATGAACAGATCATGGCCAGGAGTAAGGTGCGGACATGCGGCACGGGTTTTCAGGACATCCGGTGATGACCGTCTCCCCCTGTCAGGCTGCCGAGGGCGCGGAAGCGGGGACGGCCGGTGCCGCGCCCGTCATCCAGCCCTTTTATGGCGCCGTCCGGTCGGGCATCTGGCCCCTGGGGCCGGGATTTCGCCGGGAAGACGGGGTGAAGGGGGCGGCCGATGCGCGCTGACCATCTGTGGACCGGCGCCCGCCTTGCAACCATGCGCCCCGACCTTCCCGGGCTGGGCATCATCGAGGATGGGGTGATTGCTGCGCAGCATGGGCGCATCCTCCATGCCGGGCCGGCGGCCGACGCGCCGGCCTTCGATGCCGCCCGGACCACCGACCTGGAAGGCCGCTGGGTCACGCCGGGCCTGATCGATTGCCACACGCACCTGATCCATGCCGGCGACCGCGCGCATGAGTTCGAATTGCGCCTGAAGGGTGCGAGTTATGAGGAGATCGCGCGGGCCGGCGGCGGCATCGTCTCCACCATGCGGGCCACCCGTGCGGCCGACGAGGCGGAATTGCTGCGCCAGGCCCTGCCCCGGCTGGATGCGCTGCTGGCCGAGGGGGTGACGACGGTGGAGGTCAAGTCCGGCTATGGCCTGACGCTGCAGGACGAGGTGAAGATGCTGCGCGCGGCCCGGGCGCTGGCCGGCCTGCGCCCCGTCGATATCGCCACCACCTTCCTCGGCGCCCATGCCGTTCCGCCGGAATTTGCCGAGAATCACGACGCCTATATCGATCTGGTGTGCCGCAGCATGATCCCCCATGTTGCGCAGCATGGGCTTGCCGATGCCGTGGACGGGTTCTGCGAAGGGATCGGCTTTTCCCTGGCGCAGGTGCGCCGCGTGTTCCATGCGGCCAAGGCGCATGGACTGGCCATCAAGCTGCACGCCGAACAGCTTTCCAACCTGCAGGGCGCCGCCCTGGCTGCCCAATGCGGCGCGCTGTCGGCCGACCATCTGGAGCATGTGGACGAGCCGGCGGTGCGTGCCATGGCCCAGGCCGGGACCGTGGCCGTCATGCTGCCCGGTGCCTATTACTTCACCCGCGACACGCATCTGCCGCCCATCGACCTGTTCCGCATCCATGGCGTGCCGATGGCGGTGGCCACCGACTGCAACCCTGGCACGGCGCCCCTGACCTCGCTGCTTCTGTCCATGAACATGGCGGCCACCCTGTTCCGGATGAGCGTGGAGGAATGCCTCACCGGCGTCACGCGCCACGCCGCCCGCGCGCTTGGCCGCCAGGCCGATATCGGCACGCTGGAGGCGGGCAAGGCCTGCGACCTTGCCATCTGGGATATCGAACGGCCGGCCGAACTTGTCTATCGCATGGGGTTCAACCCCCTGCATGCCCGTATCCACAGGGGGATTTCATGACCGTCACGCTGCATCCCGGTGCGGTCGGCCTGGCCGATTGGCGTGCCATCTATCGCGGGGCGGGGGTCCGGCTGGACCCGGCCTGCCGCCCCGCCGTGGAACGCAGCGCGGCCACCATCGCCCGCATCATCGCCAAGGGGGATCCCGTCTATGGTGTGAATACCGGCTTCGGCAAGCTGGCATCGGTGCGCATCGCCGACGACGATCTGGAAATGCTGCAACGCAACATCGTGCTGAGCCATGCGGCCGGCGTGGGTGAGCCCATGCCGCGAAACGTGCTGCGCCTGATGATGGCGCTGAAGCTGTCCAGTCTGGGGGTTGGCGCATCGGGCGTGCGGCCCGCCACCCTGGACCTGCTGGAAGCGTTGCTGGCGCATGACATCCTGCCGCTGGTGCCGGCGCAGGGGTCGGTGGGGGCATCGGGCGATCTGGCACCCCTGTCGCACATGGCGGCCGCCATGATCGGCCATGGCGAGGTGTTTGCCAAAGGGGGGCGCATGCCGGCGGCCGAGGCCCTGGCCCTGGCCGGGCTGTCGCCGCTGGCGCTGGGTCCCAAGGAGGGGCTGGCGCTGCTGAACGGCACGCAGTTTTCCACCGCCTATGCCCTGGCCGGCCTGTTCGAGGCGGAACGGCTGCACGGATCGGCCCTGGCCACCGGCGCGCTGTCCACGGAGGCGGCCAAGGGTTCCGACACGCCTTTCGATCCGCGCATCCACGCCCTGCGTGGCCACAAGGGGCAGATCGACGTGGCGGAGACGCTGCGCCGCCTGATGGAAGGTTCCGCCATCCGCGCCTCGCATCGGGAAGATGATGTGCGCGTCCAGGACCCCTATTGCCTGCGCTGCCAGCCGCAGGTGATGGGTGCCGCCCTGGATCTGCTGCGCCAGGCCGCCCAGACGCTGTTGACGGAGGCCAACGCCGTTTCCGACAATCCGCTGGTCTTCGCGGAGGATGACAGCGTGCTGTCAGGTGGCAATTTCCACGCCGAGCCGGTGGCCTTCGCCGCCGACATGATCGCGCTGGCCGTTTGCGAGATCGGGTCCCTGGCCGAACGCCGCCTGGCCATGCTGGTGGACCCGGCTCTGTCGGGCCTGCCGGCCTTCCTGACCCCCAGGCCGGGCCTGAACTCGGGCTTCATGATCCCGCAGGTGACGGCCGCCGCCCTGGTGTCGGAGAACAAGCAGCGGGCCTATCCCGCCAGCGTGGACAGCATCCCGACATCCGCCAACCAGGAGGATCACGTCTCCATGGCCGCACATGGCGCCCGCCGGCTGATGGCCATGGTGGAGAATGCCGACAGCGTGGTGGCCATCGAATATCTGGCCGCCGCGCAGGGCTGCGACTTCCACAGCCCCCTGGCCAGTTCCGCCGTGCTGGAGGCGTTGCGCGGCAGGCTGCGCGCGCATGTCCCGTCCCTGACCGACGACCGTTACTTCCATGCCGACATCCAGGCGGCCTTGACGCTGGTGCGTAGCGGTGCCCTGCTGTCTGCCGTGGCGGATGGCGGGGTCGGCCTGCCGGCCCTGGACGGGAGGTGAGGGGATGGATGATGCGGACTGGTTGATCATCCACCGGGGGACGGCCCCCCTGATCCTGTCGATCCCGCATGCGGGGACGGAGATCGAGGAAGCGGTGGAGGACACCCTGGTCAGTCCCTGGCTGGGGCGCAAGGATGCCGACTGGTGGGTGGACCAGCTTTATTTCTTCGCCCGCGACCTGGATGCCACCATCGTGCAGACGACCATCTCGCGCACGATGATCGACGTGAACCGGCCGCCCGACGGCGCCTCCCTCTATCCCGGGCAGGCGACGACGGACCTCTGCCCGTCGACCAGTTTCGACGGGGAGCCGCTTTACCAGCCGGGGCAGGAACCCGATGCCATGGAGGTGCTGCGCCGCCGGGAACTGTACCACGCGCCCTATCATGCGGCGCTGCTGGCGCAGGTGCAGCGGTTGCGTGCCGACCATCCACGGGTCGTGCTCTATGATTGCCATTCGATCCGTTCACTGGTGCCGCGCCTGTTTGACGGGGTTCTGCCGCATTTCAACATCGGGACCTTCGGCGGCAGAAGCTGCCATCCCGGCCTGACGCGGGTGGTCGAGGCGGCGTGTGACGTCACACAATTCACGCGCGTCACCAATGGCCGTTTCAAGGGCGGCCATATCACCCGCCATTATGGCAGGCCCACCCATGGCGTGCATGCCGTGCAGATGGAACTGGCCTGCCGCGGCTATGTCATGGAGCCGGAAGGCGACCTGACGCCGGACAACTGGCCTCCTGCCTTCGACGCCGCCTATGCGGCACCGATGACCCGGGCCCTCCACAGCATCCTGAACGCCTGCATCGGCTGGGCGGTCAAGGGGGAAACATCATGATGAACCGCACCGACAATTCCCGCCGCATCACCGCCCCCCGCGGGACGGAACGCACGGCCAGAAGCTGGCAGACCGAGGCGGCGCTGCGCATGCTGATGAACAATCTGGACGCGGAAGTGGCGGAACGGCCGGAGGAACTGGTCGTCTATGGCGGCATCGGCCGCGCGGCGCGCGACTGGACAAGCTTCGACCGTATCGTGGAGACGCTGCGCCGCCTGGAGGATGACCAGACGCTGCTGGTGCAATCGGGCAAGCCCGTGGGCGTGTTCCGCACCCATGCCGACGCGCCGCGCGTGCTGATCGCCAATTCCAATCTGGTGCCGCACTGGGCCCATTGGGACAAGTTCCACGAACTGGATGCCAAAGGCCTGATGATGTACGGCCAGATGACGGCCGGAAGCTGGATCTATATCGGCACCCAGGGCATCGTCCAGGGCACCTACGAGACCTTTGTCGAGGTGGGACGCCGGCATTATGGCGGGGACCTGTCGGGCCGCTGGTTCCTGACCGGCGGGCTGGGCGGCATGGGTGGTGCGCAGCCGCTGGCCGCCGTGATGGCCGGTGCCTCCTGCCTGGCCGTGGAATGCCAGCCATCGCGCATCGACATGCGCCTGCGCACCGGCTATCTGGACCGGGCGACGGAAAGCCTGGATGAGGCGCTTGCCATCATCGGCGACCATGGCAGGGCCGGCAAGCCCGGGTCGGTCGGCCTGCTGGGCAATGCGGCGGAGGTTTTCCCCGAACTGGTCCGCCGGGGCGTGCGCCCCGACGCCGTGACCGACCAGACCAGCGCCCACGACCCCGTCAACGGCTACCTGCCGGCCGGCTGGACGCTGGACCGCTGGTTCAGGTCGCGGGAGGAAGACCCCAAGGGGGTGGAGAAGGCCGCCCGCGCCTCCATGGCGATACAGGTCCGGGCCATGCTGGATTTCCATGCGGCTGGCGTGCCCACGCTGGATTACGGCAACAATATCCGGCAGATGGCGCTGGAAGAGGGGGTGGCTGACGCCTTCGCCTTCCCCGGCTTCGTTCCGGCCTATATCCGTCCGCTGTTCTGCCGTGGCATCGGTCCCTTCCGCTGGGCGGCCCTGTCGGGCGATCCGGAGGATATCTGGAAGACCGACGCCAAGGTGAAGGAACTGCTGCCCGACAATGCCCACCTGCATAACTGGCTGGACATGGCGCGGGAGAAGATCCGGTTCCAGGGACTGCCCGCCCGCATCTGCTGGGTCGGCCTGGGCGATCGTCACCGGCTGGCGCTGGCTTTCAACGAGATGGTTGCCAACGGCGAATTGAAGGCCCCCGTGGTCATCGGCCGCGACCATCTGGACAGCGGCTCCGTCGCCTCCCCCAACCGCGAGACGGAAGCCATGATGGACGGGTCCGATGCCGTTTCCGATTGGCCGTTGCTGAACGCGCTGCTGAACACGGCGTCGGGCGCCACCTGGGTTTCGCTGCATCATGGCGGCGGGGTGGGCATGGGCTTTTCCCAGCATAGCGGCGTGGTCATCGTGGCCGACGGCACGCAGGCGGCGGCGCGACGGCTGGAACGGGTGCTGTGGAACGACCCGGCCACGGGCGTCATGCGCCATGCCGACGCGGGATATGAGATCGCACGCGACTGCGCCCGGCAGAAGGGGTTGGACCTGCCCGGCATCCTGGGATGAGGCGCAGGCGGAACGGTCCGGCGCCAATGACGACGTATTCATGGCCCGGACCGCCGCCCGCCGCTTGACCCTGTTTTGCGGCCCGACCCATGCTTCGCGCCCGACAAAGCGCGTGAAGCCGGGGAGGAAACGGATGATCCGCCGCAGCCTGCTGATTTGCATCGCCGTCCTGGGGCTGGGCCTGCCCGCCGCCCTGGCCCAGACGCCACCGGAGCCGGTCTGGCAGCCGCCCGTGACCTCGCCCGATGGTGATATCGTCGTTGAGGTGGGGCTGCGGGGCGGCGAGCCCGTCTATCGTGTGGCCTACAGGGGGCAGCCCGTGCTGCTGCCATCCCGTCTTGGCTTCAGGCTGGATGGCGGTCCGTCGCTGCATGACGGGCTGGCCATAACGGGCAGCGACCGCCGCAGCCATGACGCGACCTGGACCCAGGTCTGGGGTGAGGAAAAGGACATCCGCGAGCATTACAACGAACTGTCCCTGCGCCTGGAAGCCGCGGACGGCCCGGCCCGCACCCTGCTGGTCACCTTCCGCGTCTTCGATGACGGGTTGGGTTTCCGGTACGAAATCCCCGTCCAGGCCAATATCGCCGAAATCCGCATCCGGGACGAGGTGACGGAGTTCGCCTTCGCCAAGCAGATGAAGGCCTGGTGGATCCGCGCCTACCAGAACAACCGGTATGAATATCAATATGCCCAATCGGCGCTGGATGCGGTCGATGTCGTCCACACGCCCTTCACCCTGGATGGCGGCGATATCGCCGTCACCGTGCATGAGGCGGCCCTGGTCGATTTTGCCTCCATGGCGCTGAAGCGTCCGGGTATCCACGGCTATACCTTGAAATCCGACCTGGTTCCCTGGGCCGACAGCATGAAGGTCTATGGCACGGCACCGATGAAATCGCCCTGGCGGACGGTGCAGATCACTGACAGGCCGCACCAGTTGCTGAATTCCCGCCTGATCTTGAACCTGAACGAGCCCAACAAGCTGGCGGATACGAGCTGGATCAAGCCGATGAAGTTCGTCGGCATCTGGTGGTGCATGCATATCCGCACCTGCACCTGGGAGCCGGGACCCCGCCAGGGGGCCACGACGGCGGAGGCCAGGCGCCAGATCGACTTTGCGGCCCGCAACGGGTTCGGCGGCGTGCTGGTGGAGGGCTGGAACTATGGCTGGCACACGGACTGGTACAATGATGGCAGCAATTTCCGTTTCACCGAGCCGGTAAAGGGCTTCGATATCGCCGCCGTGGCCGCCTATGGCCGGCGCAAGGGTGTGACCCTGATCGGCCATCATGAGACGGCCGCGGATATCGTGAATTACGAAAGGCAGTTGGACGATGCCTTCCGCTATTATAACCGCCTGGGCGTCGGGTCGGTGAAGACGGGCTATGTCGGGGAATTGCTGGACAAGAAGGAATGGCACCATGGTCAGTACATGGTGCGGCATTTCGAGAAGGTGACGGCCGTGGCGGCGGCCAACAAGGTGACCGTCAACGCGCATGAGCCCATCAAGGATACCGGCCTGCGCCGCACCTGGCCGCACATGATGACGCGCGAGGGCGCGCGCGGTCAGGAATATGACGCCTGGGGCCCGGTGGAGGGCGGGAACCAGCCCGACCATCCCACCATCCTGCCCTTCACACGCATGATGTCGGGCCCCATGGATTACACGCCGGGCATCATGAAGACCCGCTTTGCCGGTGACCGGCCGGGCGTGGAACATGGCATCTCCACCACCGTGGCCAAGCAACTGGCGCTGTTCGTCGTGCTGTACAGCCCGCTGCAGATGGTGGCCGACCTGCCGGAGAATTACGAGGACCATCCGGCCCTACCCTTCCTGCGGCAGGTGCCCGTGGATTGGGACCGGTCCATCGCCCTGAACGGCGTCATCGGCGATTATGTCACCCAGGTGCGCAAGGACCGCAACAGCGAGGATTGGTATCTGGGCGCCATCACGGATGAACAGGCCCGTACCCTGACCGTGCCGCTGGATTTCCTGGAGAAGGGCCGGACCTGGCGGGCAGAGATTTATGCCGACGGGCCGGGCGCCGACTGGAAGCACAATGCCGAGCCGCTGACGGTGACCATGCGCGAGGTCACCGCCGCCGACAGCCTGACCATCATCATGGCACCCGGTGGCGGCCAGGCCGTGCGCTTCACGCCGCTGCCCTGACCGGTTTCCGTAGGGCTTCAGCTCCCGCGGTAGGTGGAATAGCTCCACGGGCCCAGCAGCAGCGGCACATGGTAATGCCCGTCCGTGTCGGCGATGGCGAAGCGGATGGGGATCAGGTCCAGGAAGGGCGGGTCGGCCAGCAGGGTCCCGCGCGACCGGAAATAGGTCCCGGCATGGAACAGCAGCTCGTAAGGACCCGTGGGGATCGTCGTGCCCGACAGAAGCGGTGCGCCGGTGCGCCCGTCCGGGTTGGTGACGGTATCCCCGACCAGCACCGGCGTGCCGTCGGCCAGGCTGAAAAGCTGGACCCGCAGGCCGGCCGCCGGCCTGCCTGCCATGGTATCCAGCACATGGGTGCTCAGGCGGGCCATGTCGTGCTCACCAGTTCGGGTTGGTCATAGGCTTTCAGATCGGCCAGGAAATGGTCCTTGTCGGCCAGCCACAGATCGCGGATCAGCCCCTGCACCAGCCGCTGTACCCCGTATTTCATGCCACTGATCGATGCGCCCGACAGCCCCATGGACAGGGTCGCGCCGAAGGTGAAATTGTGGATATGGGCCAGGTGCGGGGCACAGCCGGGCACCCGCTCGGTGAACTGGAAGGCGTCGCCCAGATAGGGATAGCGGATCAGCAGCGGATTGCCCTCCCCCCTGGGTGGGGTGAACCGGTCGGCCCAGGTGGCGATGTCCCTGGCGAAGGCTGCCAGTTCGGGCCGGAATGCCGCCTCCACGATGAAGCCCGTGCCCACGACCAGGAAGTCGAAGATCATCACGCCCTTGGGCGTGCCGACATGGATATCCTCGCCTTCCATCCGCACCCATTCCCAGGGGCAGGCGGTATGGAAGGTGAAGGTGGGATGCATGGCGCAGCGGTGGAACGTGTCCTGCGGCGGCGGCTGGTTCAGATCGAAGATGTGGCGCATGTAGCGCCAGCGGTCCAGGTCGCCCATCGCCGCGAAATGCCCCAGGAAGCCGGAAAACTCCATCCAGCGATAGGGGTTGACGCGCGGGATGTCTGCCCGGCGCAGGCAGAGATCGACCGAGGCCACCCCCGCCTCCAGCGCCGTGCCGGCATTGTCGAAGGCCGACGCGCCAGCCCCCAGCACCCCGATGCGCCGGCCCCTCAGCCGGTCGAAATCGATATATTCGGACGTGTGGGCGAAGCGGTCCTCCGGCACCACGCCGCGGATGAAATCGGGCACGTGCCAGCGCCCGGCCCCGTCGATGCCCGTGGCCAGCACCAGCTTGCGCGTCAGGATCAGGTCCTCTCCGTCGGGCGTATCGACGGTCAGGCGCAGGATCCCCGTTTCCTCTTCCGGGTCGATGCGCAGCAATTCATGGTCGTTGCGCACGGGAATGGAAAGGATGCGGCGATACCAGCAGAGATAGTCCTGCCACACCTCCTTGGGCAGCTTGCCGAGCGATGCCCAGGCGTCCGCGCCGTATTTCGCCTCGTACCAGGCGCGGGGCGTCAGGCTGGGAATACCCAGATCGGGGCCGGCCAGATGCTTGGGCGTGCGCAGCGTGACCATGCGGGCGAAATTGATCCACGGCCCCTCCCGGCCCGCCGGATTGCGGTCGATGACCAGGATGTTTCCCACCTTCTCCCGCATCAGGCCGAAGGCGGTGGCAAGACCCGCCTGCCCGCCGCCGACGATCACCACATCGAACACAGGCCCGTCGGCATGGGTGCGCGGCGGCACCCAGGGCCGGGCCGGATAGTCCAGCAGGGCCAGATCACGGGCGACCTGGGCCTCCAGGGCCGTCAAACCATCGTCACTCATGTCCCAAAAAGCCCCTCCAGGCGGAATTTGGCTATTTTGGCGACCTCTCCCAATGCTGTTTTCATTTCCACGGCGGGATCATTGTCCAGCCGGGTTGCCAGGGCGTGGCGGATGCCGTCCCTGGTGTTCTCCTTCACCGCGATGATGAAGGGGAAGCCGAAGCGGGCGCGATAGGCGGCGTTGTGCCGGTCAAACCAGGCGAACTCCGTCTCCTCCAGCCGGTCTAGGCCCAGGCCGGCCTGTTCTTCCGTGCTGTGTGCCGTCAGCCCGCCGCCCCGGGTCAGCTTGCCGGCCAGATCGGGATGGGCGCGCAGCAGCGCCAGTTGTGCCGTCTTGCCCGCGACCTGCACGGTATCGGTCATGCATTTGTGCAGTGCGGCAAGATTGTCGAAGGGACGGTGATCCCAGGTCCGGTCGGCCACCCAGGCGCTGTCCTCCCATATCGTGGCCAGATATTGCACGAAAGCGGCACGCGGAAAGGCATTCAGCGCGTGCAGGTCAGGGCGGGAGCGGGGCGCGGTCTTATCTTCGGCCATAATCCATCGTGCCACGGATTTTTTTGTGCGCAAGCGAAACGATGCGTATCATCATGGGCAGCCCCGCATTGACCGCATGACAGGGAGATCCCGCCATGGCCGACGCCTATCCCCGCGACCTGATCGGTTACGGCGCGCATCCGCCCCATCCGCGATGGCCCGGCGATGCGCGCATCGCCGTGCAGTTCGTCATGAATTACGAGGAGGGGGGCGAGAGCTGCCTGCTGCACGGCGACGACCGGTCGGAAGCCTACCTGCAGGAGGTGGTGGGTACGCCGCCGCTGGCGGGCCGGCGCAACCTGTCGGTGGAATCCGTCTATGAATATGGCAGCCGTGCCGGCTTCTGGCGGCTGATGCGCCTGTTCGACCGGTATGGCATCCAGGTTACCTGCTATGCCGTGGCCATGGCGCTGGCCCGCCATCCGGACGCCGCCCGCGCCATGGTGGCGGCGGGACACGAGATCGCATCCCATGGCTGGCGCTGGATCGACTATCAGGATGTGCCCGAGGCGGTGGAGCGCGCCGACCTGACACGGGCCATCGAGACGATCCGCGACCTGACGGGCGAGCGCCCGCTCGGCTGGTACACGGGACGGCTGGGGCCGAACACGCGGCGGCTGGTCGTTGAGGAGGGGGGATTCCTCTATGATGCCGACGCCTATAATGACGATCTGCCCTATTGGCTGCCGCCCGGCACCTATGATGGCCAGACGCGACCGCATCTGGTCATCCCCTACACGCTGGATGTCAACGACATGAAGTTCGGCACGGCGCAGGGCTTCGGTCAGGGTGACGATTTCTTCACCTATGCCCGCGATGCGTTCGATACGCTCTATGCCGAGGGGGAGACGGCGCCCCGGATGATGTCCGTGGGCCTGCATACCCGCCTGATCGGCCGGCCCGGCCGTGTGCGCGGCCTGCAACGGTTCCTGGACCATATCCGCGCGCATGACCGGGTATGGGTGTGCCGGCGGGTCGATATCGCCCGACACTGGCATCGTGTCCATCCCTGGGCCGGTTGAGCCGGTGCGGCCGCCCGGTGCCCCCCTGTCCCTCCCGCGTCAGGACCCTTTTTCGATCCGGGTCACATAGGACTGGACGAGTTGGCGGATCAGGGTGGGTGCCGTGCGCAGCAGTTCATCGAAGCGCTGGCGGTGGATCACCTCGCAGACCGTCAGTTCCACGGCGGTGACGTTGGCGGCGCGGTTGGCATCGCGCAGCAGGGCCATCTCGCCGAATACGCTGCCGGCCCCGACCCGGGCCAGCACCTGGACCTGATCATCGACCGTCTCCCGCCAGACCTCCACCAGGCCGGACTGGATCAGGTAGGCGCAATGGGCCTCGTCCCCCCGGCGGAAGATGGTGCGGCCGGGCGCGAACGTGTCGCGGCGTAACAGCTTGTGCGTGCGTTCCGAGACGATGGGGTCGGCCGCGAAGATGGTGTCGCCCTGGTCGGCCGGAATGCCGTTGATGGCACGAAGCGTGCGCACCAGCGAATGCAGGACGTACCGGACCAGCGGCGGGCTGTTGCGGACCTGCCGGGCCAGCAGGTCGCGGGAAATCAGGATGCAGCGGGTCTGTTCCATGGTGGCGATGCAGGCGGAACGCGGCGCATTGTCGATCAGCCCCATCTCGCCGGCGATGTCGCCCGGCCCCAGCACGGCCAGCCGGTGCTTCACACCGTTGATGGCGCGGAACACCTCCACCCGGCCGGCCGTAATCAGGAAGGCATCACCGCAACTGTCGCCTTCCTTGATCATCAGTTTGCCGGGCGCAATATTGATCTCGTCCAATTCCGCCAATTCCGCTTCCCCCAGGTCGGGCACGCCCCCGTCCGCGGCTTGAACCCCCCGCGCAGCGGGCCTGAACCCTAGATAAGGTGCTGCCATCGTCGCCTGCAAGGCCGCTGATGCGGGGAGCCCGCCGCTTTTCGGCATGGGTGCCGGTAGCATCCTGTTGCGGTTTTCCAATCATTGACTGAAAGTGCCCGGGTTGGGTCCGCGATCGATCCAGCGGGGCAGGGGCGGATCAACGGCGGAACATGACGGACGATCATCCATTCCATGTGCGTTTCTGGGGCGTGCGGGGAAGCATCGCCACCACGGGCCCCGACACCTTGCGCTATGGCGGCAATACCACCTGCCTGGAGATGCGGTGCGGGCCGCACCTGCTGATCTTCGATGCCGGCACGGGGATCCGCCTGCTGGGGGCGGCGCTGGAGGCGGTGGGCGACCCCACCACGGCCGACCTGTTCTTCACCCATACGCATATCGATCATGTGGTCGGCTTTCCCTTCTTCGCGCCGTTCCATGACAAGCGTAGCCGCATCAGCCTGTGGGAAGGCCATCTGGGGCCTGACCTGACCCTGGGCGGTGTTTTGGGCTGCCTGATGACGGCGCCGCTGTTTCCCGTGCCGCTGCGCGGGCTGGAACGCTGCATGGATTATCGCAAGTTCACGGCCGGGCAGGTGCTGGAGCCCCGGCCCGGCCTGATCGTGCGCACCTGTCCGCTGAACCATCCCAATGGCGGCACGGGATATCGGGTCGATTATGCCGGGCGCAGCATCTGCCTGATCACCGATACCGAACATCCCGCCCTGGGCCGGGACGAGACCATCGCCGACCTTGTGCGCGGCGCCGACGTCATGATCTATGACGCAACCTACAGCGATGCCGATTATGCCGAGCATGTCGGGTGGGGGCATTCCACCTGGGAGGAGGCGCTGCGTCTGGCCGATTACGCCGGGGTCCGCCATCCCGTGATCTTCCATCATGCCCCCGAACGCACCGACGATATGCTGGACGGCATCGCCGCGGCGGCCCGCGCCCGGCATCCCGGCGCCCTTGTCGCGCGCGAGGGGCAGGTCATCACGCCGGATGGCGAGGTGCTGTGACACCCAAGGGCAGGCAATAAAGGTTGTTATTTTTTATTATATTTTAAACTTAATGGTGTGGAAGCGAGATTTGCGATGCCTGAGAGCTTTGCGCCCGGTCCAGCCTATTACCGCAACCGGCCCCTCATTTGATAAAATACTGGCTTCCGGGGGGGCGGCCGGCTTAAACCATTGGCGGTAGTCGCGGGATGGCCAGGGGATGATGCGGTTCAGGACAGTATCATGGGGCGTGGCCGCGGCCCTGGCATCGACCGGGGCGGCGGCGCAGGGTGTGCCGGACCGGTTGCCCGGCGCGGTGGAGCCCGGCCGGCCGACCATCCCGGCACCGCTGGAGGAAATGCGCCGTGCGCCCAAGGCGCAGCTTCAATTCTCCATCCCGGCCCAGCGGCGCGGCGCGACGGCGGCCGGTGCCAACGACCTGCGGTTCGAGCTGTCCCGCATCGCCGTGGACGGGGCGAGCGTGTTCGACCCCGAGGCTGTGTTCGCCGCGGATATCGAGGCGCTGATCGCAAAGCCCGTGACGCTGGCCGACATCGCCGCCCTGGCGGACCGTATCCAGGCCCGCTATCTGGCCATGGGCCTGGGACTGACCCGCGTTTTCGTGCCCGCGCAGGAACTGCGCGACCGCACCATCACCATCCGGGTGATCGAGGGCCATCTGGAACGGGCGCGGGTGGAAGGCGGTGGCCCGCGTGAACGGGCGCGGGTGGAAGCGCGCCTGGCCGATGCGCTGGCCGCCCGGCCGGCGCGCGTGGACCTGATCGAACGCGGCCTGCTGCTGGTCGATGACCTGCCCGGTGTCAATGTCACGGGCCTGATCCGGCCGGGCGACAGTTTCGGGGCCGCCGAACTGCTGGTCGGCTACAGCGAGATACCCTATGCGCTGGTGGCGGGCATCGGCAATCGCGGCTCGGAATTTGCCGGCCCCTGGTCCGGCTTCATCGATGTCGCGGCCAATTCGCCCTTCGGCCATGGGGAGCAGCTGGGCGTCACCCTGTCGGCCACACCGCAATTTTCCGAGCAGCGCTCGGCCAACGGCCGGTGGGTGCAGCCCCTGGCGGGCAGCGGCCTGTCGCTGCTGACCAGTGGCAATTACAGCCGTGGCCGGCCCGGCGCGGCCCTGAAGCCTTTCGCCGTGGCCACCACCTCCTATGGCGCCGGTCAGCGCCTGTCGCTGCCCGTCATCCGCTCTCGCGCCCGCAATCTGACGCTGGAGGCAGGGTGGAATGCGCAGCGTGCCCGCGTGGAACTGCTGGCCCTTCCGTTCAGCCGTGACAATTGGCGCAGCCTGGATGCCCGTGTCACATACAGCCAGCAAGGTTTCCTGGGTGGTGATATCCAGGTGCAGGCCGGGGTGACACAGGGACTGGATGTCGCCGGTGCCACAGGGCGCGACGATCTGCAGGCGTCCCGCCTGGGGGTTGATCCCTGGTATACCAAGGTGACGGGGGAACTGGCCTATGGTTTCCGGCTGCTTGAAGGGATCGGGGGCACCCTGACAGTAGCCGGGCAGTACACGCCCGACACGCTGGTGGCGGGGGAGGAGTTCGCGCTGGGCGGCGCCCGGTTCGGGCGCGGTTACAATGGCGGCGACCTGTCCGGACCCAACGGCATCGGCGGCGGGCTGGAACTGCGGCGCGGATTCGATCCCGGCATCCGCCATGTCGACGGGGTGAGCCTGTATGGCTTCCTGGATAGCGGGCGGGTGTGGGACAGCGTGGCGGCCAGCACCCATCTGCTGTCGGCCGGCGGCGGGCTTCGGCTGGGCCTGTTCGGCAAGGCGGCCGTGACGGCGGAACTGGCCCGCACCTTGCGCGCCTTGCCCCTGCCGGGTGCCGATGCCCGGCGCACGCGGCTGTTCGTGGAACTGACCGTGCAGATATAGGAACAGGGGGAAGGGACGATGGCCGGACGGGCGGGGACAGGGTCGGGCAGGCGTTGGGCGCGGGGGTTCCGCGCCCTGACGCTCGCCTCCGTCTTCACCCTGCCGGCGGCGGCGCAGCAGGCCCCGACGGGGGGCAATGTCGTGGTGGGCGGCGCCGGCATCAGCCAGCAGGCCGGCAATACCCTGATCAACCAGACCACCGACCGCGCCCTGATCGACTGGCGCAGTTTCGACATTGGCCGTGACCAGTCCGTCATCGTGACCCAGCCGGGTGCCGGTTCCCTGCTGGTCAACCGTGTCACCGGCGGCGGGGCGGGCACCCGCATCGACGGATCGCTGACGGCCAACGGCCAGGTGGTGGTGATCGACAAGGCCGGCATCATCATCGGCCGTGGTGCCCGCATCGATGCCGGGTCCTTCCTGGCCACCACATCCGACATCGACAATGCCGACTTCGCCGCCGGCCGCTTGCTGTTCGGCAAGGCGGGGGTCGCCGGGGCCGCAATCGTCAACGAAGGAACCATCCGGGTGGCGGAAGGCGGCTATGCCGCGCTGGCCGCCGCCATCGTGGAGAACCGGGGTCTGGTGGAGGCGCGACTGGGACGTGTCGTGCTGGCCGGGGTGGAGCACTTCACCCTGGATCTGGCCGGCGACGGGCTGTTGCGGTTCGAACTGCCGGCTGAAATGGCGGGCCGTGTCGTCAATGACGGCACGCTGGCGGGCACCCGCGTCCTGATGACGGCGCAGGCGGCACGTGACGGCATGGCAGCGACCATCAATGCCGGCGGGCTGGTGGAGGCGGTGTCGGCGCAGGAGGTGGATGGCCGCATCATCATTGGCGGCGAAGGCACCCAGACGCTGGTGACGGGCGACCTGACGGCCCGGAATGGTGCCATCGACATTCTGGGCGACCGGGTGGAACTGGCCGGGGCCGGTATCGATGCCGGCGGACAGGGTGGCGGCGGTACCGTGCGCATCGGCGGCGACTATCAGGGGGGCGGCGACCTGCACCGCGCCCGGTCGACCCGTATCGACGCCGGCAGCCGGATCACGGCCGACGCTGTCGGCACGGGCGATGGCGGCCGTATCATCGTCTGGTCCGACGGGCGTACCGATTATGCCGGTTCCATCAGCGCTCGCGGGGCCGATGGCGGTGATGGCGGGTTCGCCGAAGTATCGGGCAAGGGCAGCCTGCGCTTCGCCGGCACGGCCGATCTGACGGCCGGGGCCGGCGGGCGGGCCGGCACCCTGTTGCTGGACCCCACCAACATCGTGATCGGCGGCACGGCCGACATCAATGGCGATGGGACGCAGGGTGACGACCTGTCGGGGGCAGGCGACCTGGACAGCGTGACCGATTACGCCGGTGCCGACAGCTACATCACGGCGGCGGCCGTCGCCGCCCTGCTGAACACCGGTACCAGCGTCACCTTGTCGGCCAGCCAGGACATCACGCTTTCCAGCAGCATCGACAAGACCGGCGGCGCCGGCGCCAGCTTCACCCTGCGGGCCGGCCGCGACATCGTGATCGGGGCCGGGGCGGGGGTGAGCAGCAGTGCCGGGGCGCTGAACATCGATTTCCAGGCGGGGTACGGCACCGGTGCGGGCCGCATCGTCAGTGCCGCGACGGGAACGGAAAGCTTCGCCAGCAATGGTGGCACGATCAGTTTCACCGGTTATGGCCGCGCTGGCGCGATCACGGGGATCGACCTGTCCGGCGTCAGCCTGAACAGCGGTGCCGGCGCCATCACCCTGACGGGTACGGCGGCCACGGGCGCCGGCGGGTCAGGCATCCGCATCGCCGACGGCACGGTGCTGCAATCCACCTATGGCGCCATCACGCTGACCGGGACAGGGGGGCAGGGCGCCGGCCTGAATTTCGAAGGCAGCGGGCATAACCATATCCAGACGCAGACCGGCACCGTCACCCTGACGGGCATGTCGGGTGCCGGCAGCAGCAATGATCACACGATCGGCCTGCGTGCCATTAACCTGTCCGTGACGGCCACCGGCGCGGCTGCCATCTCCCTGACCGGCACATCGGTTTCTGGCGCCGGCGCCGCTTATGGCATCGAATTGCATGGTGATGGCGGGACGCGGGCGATCACGAGCAATGGTGGCGCCATAAGCGTGACCGGTGCTGGCGGCGGTAGCAGTGGCGGCCTGAATTATGGCGTCATGATCTATGACGGCTATGCTGTGCGCGCCGGCAGCGGCGCCGTGACCGTAACCGCCAAGGGGGGAGCGGGCAGCATCGGCATTGCCAACGAACGTGATGGCAGTGCCATGCTGGGCGGGGCGGGCCAGTCGGGACAGGTGGAGATCGTATCGGACGGCACCGATCTGGGTGGTATCAGCATCCAGACGACGGGCACCGCCGTGCTGCGACCCGGGACGGCGGGCACGGCCATCGTCATCGGTGGGTCGGATAATGCGGCGGGTCCGCTGGGCCTGACGCAGACCGAGCTGAACCGCGTCACGGCCGGCACGCTGGTCATCGGTTCGGCGACCAGCGGCACCATCAGCGCCTCGGCCAGTTTCAGCCCGGCAAATGTCGGCACGCTGGAACTGTCGGCGCAGACGCTGAATATCGGTGCCGACATCGCCTCCCTGGCTGTGGCGGTGCTGAATGCCGGCAGAAGCATCACGCTGACCAGCGGTGGCGGCATGGTGGTGTCCAGCGGCATCGCCAAGACCGGCACGACCAGCAGCTTTCCGTTGCTCACCCTGCGGGCCAAGGGCGACCTGACCTTCGGGAGCGGGATCGGCGTCACGGCGTCCGGCGGCGCCGTCCATATGGCATTTGAGGCCGGCCATCACGGCACGGCGGGCCAGTTCAGCGCCACGGGCACGGGCAGCTTCGTCAGCGGCGGCGGCTATATCGACATGGCCGGCCGCACATCCGTGACGCTGGATGGCAGCACGCTGAATGCCGGGGCCGGCAGCATCACCCTGTCGGGTGACGATATCGCGCTGACGGGCAGCAGCGTCACCAGCACGGGGCGCGTCTGGCTGCGGCAATATTCCGACAGCCGGGCCATGGATATCGGCGCCACGGGGGCCGGGGCCGGCAAGATGGCCGTGTCGATCGCCGAACTGGCCCAGATCTCGGCCGGTGTCGTGCGCCTGGGATCGATGAGCAATACGGCCGGCATCACCATCACCAGTACGCTGAACCATGCCGGCGACATGATCGAACTGGCCAGCGCCGGCAACGTGACGCAGACGGCGGCCATCGGCGTCGCCAACCTGGCGCTGCTGGGTGCCGGCGGGACCTATACGCTGACCCATGGGTCCAACGCGGTCACGACCCTGGCCGGCAACACAGGCAGCATCGATTTCCGGTCGAGCCCGTCCCTGACGGTGGGAACGGTACGCGACACGACGGGCATCACATTTACCGGCAGCGTCAGCCTCTATGCACTGGATGCGCTGGTCACGCTGGGCCAGGCTGCGACCTATGCCGGGACGGGAACCGGCACGCTCACCCTGTCCAGTCATATCGATGTCGCCGTTGCGGCCAATATCGGGGTGTCGGGATCCGGCCGGCTGAATATCGTGCTGGCTGCCGACGGCAATCAGGCGGGTTCCCCCGGCCAGGTGACGGTCACTGGTGCCACATTGTCCAGCAATGGCGGCAACATCACCATCGGCAGCGGTGCCACGCCGGCCACCCGCGCGGCCGTTGGCGGCGCGGCGACCGGCATCGGCGTCAACATCACCGGTAGCATCCTGAACGCCGGAACCGGCGGCCATATCCTGGTCAATGGCGATGGTGCGCCGTCCGGCGTCAACACCGCCGCCGGCATCGGCATCAACGTTTCCGGCAGCAGCCTTATTGCCGCCGGCACCGGAACCATCACCCTGAACGGCAAGGGTGGCGCCGGCAACGCGCTGACGGCGGGTGTGGCCATTGGCGATGGCAGCACGATCCGCACGGCCACGGGGGCCCTGGCCATCAATGGCGAACAGGCGACGGCGGGCACGGCCCGCTATGGTGTGCTGCTGCGCAACGACCCCACGGCTGCCAGCGCCATCTATTCCACGGGTGGGGGGGGCGTGTCGCTGACCGCTACGGGCACGGCCGGCCGTATCGGCGCCTTCGTGTCGGGCAGCGATTACAGCCGCGCGCATATCGGCTGGGACGGGGTCAGCGCCTATGGCGGCGCTGTCACGCTGACCGCCGACGACATGGCTCTGACCAACGGGTCCGGCGGCACCGCCATCAGCATCAACGGCACCGGCACGCTGACCCTGCGCACCAACGGCACCGGCGCCAGCATCGCCGTCGGCGACGGGGTGGCCGGCGGTGCCGATCTGGAACTGGAGCAAGGCGATCTGGATGCCATCCGGGCCGGCGTGGGCACGAAGGCCGGCTTCTCCGGGGTCACCATCGGCCGGTCCGACGGGACGGGGACCGTTACCGTGGCCGGTGCCGGCCTCAAGAACAACCTGACCATCCTGTCCGGTACGGGCGGCATCACCATTGCCGGCCCCCTGGCGACCGGCAGCGGCGTGGATGCGGGTGCCATCGCACTGGACACGGCCGGACTGTTGACCATTTCCGGGGCCATCACCACACAGAACCAATCCATCAGCCTCATCACCGACAAGCTGGATTTGACGGGCAGTGTGGATGCCGGCACAGGCACCGCCACCTTGTCGGTGAAGACGGCGGGGCGCGGGATTGATCTGGGGTCGACGGGCCCGTCCACCACCACGCTGGACATTTCCGCGGCCGAGATGAACCGGGTGACGGCCGGCACGATCCGCATCGGCGACGCGGCGGCCGGTGCCATTGTCATCAGTGCCGCCATGGCGCCCACGGGAAGCGGCACGCTGCATCTGCGCAGCGGCAGCGGGATCAGCCAGACGGCCGCCCTCACCGTGACCAACCTGGCCGTGACGGCGGCCGGTACTGTCGTGCTGGACAATGCGGGCAACGATGTCACCAACCTTGCCGCCAGCCTGACCAGTGGCGGGCTGACTTTCCGTGATGCAGACGGGTTTTCCGTTTCCATCATTGATTCCGTGACCGGAGTTGGTTCTGGATCGGGATCGGTCACGTTCATATCCGCAGGAACTGTGACGCAAACGGCTGCGATCAGTGCTGCGGGACTGGCACTGACCGGCGCGGGTGGCACCTACCGGCTGGCCCATGCGGCCAATGCCGTGGGGGTGCTGGCCGCCAGTACGGGGCTGGTCGATGTCGGTCTTTCGGGGGCTGTGGCGATCGGTACCGTCGGATCGTTGACCGGCGTCACCGCCACGGGAACCGTGAAGATCAGCACCGGTGGCGCCCTGACCATCGCAAACGGGGCTCTCGTGTCGGCCGTCGGGACGGGCGATGCGCTGGTCCTGGCCGCCAATGGCAACTTCATCAACAATGCCGGCGCCGGCGCCCTTGCCGTTTCGGGTGGAGGGCGGTTCCTGGTCTTTTCCGCGGCACCGTCGACCAGCAGCACGGGGGGCGTATCCGCCCTGCCGCTTTATAACCGGAGCTTCGATTTCACGGGTCGCGACTTTGCCGCCATCAGCAACAGCGGCAACCGCTTCGTCTATACCTATGCCCCCGTGCTGACGGTGACGCCCGACAACAAGACGCACACCTATGACGGCACTGTGCCGGGCCTGACCTATACGGTCACCGGCCTGGTATCGGGCGACCTGCTTTCCCAGGCAGTCAGCGGCACAGCCAGCATCACCGGGGCCGGCAGCGGTGCCGGCAGCTATACGCTGACGGCCGGGGCTGGCACCCTGCTGTCCGATCTCGGCTATGGTTTCAGCTATGGCACGGGCACGCTGACCATCGATCGCCGGGCATTGACCTATGCCGTGGCGAATGTGAATGCCGTCTATGGCACCGTTGCGGGCAACGGGAGCGCGACGCTGACGGGTGTGGTCGATGGCGATGTGGTGACCGGCACGGTCACGACGCATGGTTCCGACGGTGCCGTGACGCCGGTTGCGCGCACGCCCGTCGGCACGCTGACGCAGAAGGTGACGGGACTGGGCGGGGCGGATGCCGCCAACTACACCATCGCGCTGTCCGGCAACAGCGACGGGATCCTGACCATCGCGCCCAAGCCGTTGACCTATACCGTGGCGGCAGCGGGTTCCGTTTATGGCACCCTGGCCACGCTGGGTGGCGTCACATTGACGGGCATCGTCGATGGCGACAGCGTGACGGCCGGTGCCACCCTGTCGGGTGCGGTCCTGGCCGAACGTCTGGCGGCCGGCACCTATATCCAGGAGGCGGGAACGCTGGCGGGGGCGGATGCCGCCAACTATACGTTCGCGGCCACGGGCAACAGCACGGGCATCCTGACGATCGCACGCAAAAGCCTGACCTATGCCGTGGCCGATACCGGTTCCACCTATGGCACGCTGGCCACGCTTGGGGATGTCACGCTCACGGGGGTGCTGTCGGGTGACGTGGTGGCGGGCACGGCCGAACTGTCGGGTGCCACGCTGGGCGAACGGCTGAATGCCGGCAGTTACACCGTGGCCGTGGGCGGGCTGACGGGGACCGCGGCCGGCAATTACGAGATCGCGGCCACCGGCAACAGCACCGGCACCCTGACCGTGGCCCGCAAGACGATCACAGGCACCGTCACGGCCGTCACCGGCACCTATGGCCAGGGCATGGCGGCCGGTGCCGGCATCCTGACCGGTGTGCTGACGGGGGACGAGGTGCTGGGCACGGTCCAGGTCAGCGGCGGGGGCGGGGCCGTGACGCCGGGCCCCACCCTGGGCGCAGGTTCCTATATCCAGGACATCATCGCCATCACCGGGGCCGATGCCGCCAATTATACGCTGGGCACCACGGTGGCGGGCACCCTGACCGTCGATCCCGCGCAACTGACGGTCACGGCCGACGCGCGGACCAGAATCTATGGCACCGTCGATCCGGACCTGACCTACAGCGTCACGGGCCTAGTGAATGGCGACACGCTGACGGGCGGGCTGGTCCGGGTGGAAGGCGGGAATGTCGGTACCTATGCCATCATACAGGGGTCGCTGGCGGCCAGTGGCAATTACGTCCTGAACTTCACCGGTGCGGAACTGACCATTACGCCGGCCGCGCTGACCATCACGGCGCCGTCGGTCACCAAGGTCTATGGCGACAATGATCCGAACCTGGCCTACAGCGTATCGGGGCTGGTGGCGGGGGACAGCCTGTCGGGCGCCCTGGCGCGGGAGGCGGGAGAGGATGCCGGCACCTATGCCATCACGCAGGGCAGCCTGACGGCGGGGGGGAATTACACCCTGACGCTGGATGCCGGGGTGCTGACCATCACGCCGGCGCCGCTGCTGGTGACCGCATTGCCGGCGGCAATGGTCTATGGCCGTGCCGTGCCCGAACTCAGCTATCGTGTGGACGGGCTGCGGCGCGGCGACACGGGCGGGGCCGTGCTGTCGGGTGCCCTGGCCTGGGCGGGCGGGCGTGATGCCGGCACCTATGCCGTCACCCAGGGCGATCTGACGGCCAATGCCAACTACACCTTGTCCTTCACCGGCAGCACCCTGACCATCAGCCCCGCCGCCCTGACGGTGACGGCCGACAGGCTGACCAAGACCTATGGCACGGGCGACCCGACCCTGACCTACAGCGTTTCGGGCCTGGTGGCCGGGGACAGCCTGTCGGGTGCCCTGTCACGGGAGGTGGGGGAGAATGTGGGCACTTATGCCGTCGGTCAGGGCGACCTGACGGGGGGGCCGAACTATACGCTCAGCTTCACCGGCGGCGCGCTGACCATCGATCCCGCCACCCTGACCGTCACCGCCTCCGCCCTGACCAGGGTCTATGGCGACGCCGATCCGGACCTGGCCTACAGCGTTTCGGGCCTGGTGGCCGGGGACAGCCTGTCGGGCGCCCTGTCGCGGGAGGTGGGGGAGAATGTGGGGACCTACGCCGTCACTCAGGGCAGCCTGACGGCGGGTGGCAATTACATCGTGACCTTCATCGATGGCAGCCTGGAGATCACCCCGGCCCCCCTTACCATCAATGTTGCCGCCGCGACCAAGATCTATGGCGACGCCGATCCGGCCCTGACCTATCAGGTGTCCGGCCTGAAGAACGGGGACGCCCTGTCGGGTGCCCTGTCGCGGGAGGTGGGGGAGAATGCCGGTTCCTATGCCATTACCCAGGGCAGCCTGACGGCGGGTGGCAATTACGAACTGACCTTCACGAGCGGTACACTGACCATCACCCCGGCGGCGCTGACCATCAGCGCCCTGTCAGCCGGCAAGGTCTATGGCGATGCCGATCCGGCCCTGACCTATCAGGTGTCCGGTCTGAAGAATGGGGACAGCCTGTCGGGTGCCCTGTCGCGGGAGGTGGGGGAGAATGCCGGTTCCTATGCCATTACCCAGGGCAGCCTGACGGCGGGTGGCAATTACGAACTGACCTTTACGGGTGGGCGATTGACGATCGATCCGGCCCTGCTGACCATCACGGCGCAGGCGGCCAGCCGGCTTTATGGCGCGCCAGACCCTGCGCTGGCGTTCACGGCCAGCGGATTCAGGCGGCAGGACAGCGCAGCATCCGTGCTGTCGGGTACGCTGTCGCGTGCGGCGGGCGGCGATGCGGGCCGCTATGCCATCACCCAGGGCTCGCTGGTGGCCAATGCCAATTATCGCATCCTGTTCCAGGGGGCGGAACTGACCATCGCGCCTGTGGCCCTGACCGTGCTGGTCGACAATGCGACCCGGCAGGCGGGGACGGCCAATCCGGTGTTCACGGCGCGGTACGAGGGGCTGGTCAATGGCGATACGGCGGCCAGCCTGACGGGCCTGACCATCACCAGCACGGCCGATGCCGGTGCCACCGCCGGTGCCTATGGCATCCGGGCGGGCGGCATCACGAACGGAAACTATCTCGTCACCTATGTTGATGGCACCTTGACCGTGACCGGTGGCGGCGTTCTGCCACCAGCCCTGGCCGAAAAGGTGCCTGTCACCACCATCACCCAACCGCCGCAGACACCTGGCCTGACCGGTATGGCCGTGGCGGCTCCCGTCGTGCCGGCGGCCCCGGCCGCGCCACCTGCGGCAACGGCCTCGTCCTCCCCGGCCTCGGGGGCGCCTGGCCTGGATGCCGGGGCCGCCGCCCTGGCCGCGGCCAGCCAGAGCGTGCAATCGGCCAGCGGGTCGGCTGCGGATGATGATTCCGCACCGGAAGAGATGATCCCCGGCCTTCTGTCGCAGCAGCGGCGCCTGCCGGGCGAGACGCCGGACGGCACACCCGGCCTGGAACAGCAGTTCCCCAACCTGGGACGGGTATGGTGATGCGGCGCGCCCTGGCACTTCTCCCGTTGCTGGCCTTCATGCTGTCGGCCTGCGCCACACGCGAACCTGCGCCGTCCGGGCCGGCCGCCGGCCCCATCGCCATGGGGCGCAATGCCATCGGCGAGGAATGCCGCGCCATCCCGGCTGAAAGCGACGCCGGTGTCAGGGCCTATTCCCTGTTCTGCGGCGCCTGGGAACAGGCCAGTGGCACGATCGCCATCGTGGAGCTTTACGACCCGCTGCCCGCGGGTGGGGAGACCCTGGACCGACAGTTGGCTCTGGAGGCGGGACGCACGGCCTGGGCTGGTGGGCTGGCTCAGCGGGCCATCTGCCAGGAGCCCCGTCCCATCGCCGGACCGGATGGCAGCCGGGGGCTGCTTGCCTCCTGCCAGTTGCGCGAGGGGGGGTGGCCCTATGTCGGTGTGACACTGGCCAAGGGCCGGCGCCTGATGCAGGGCGATGGTATCCCGGCCGTGGCCGATCTGCTTTTGCAGGTCTATCATGTATTGGGGGTCGGACCGGTCACGGAAGGAGCCGGGGTGTCCGATCTTTCCGCCGTGCTGCGGGCCGCGCTGGGCGATGACGCGCTGAGGTTCGGGCGGGGTGACTTGAACGGGTTCGAGCGGCTGTCGGAACTGGGCCGCCTGTCCAACAGCGTGGAGGATTATGCCGGGGCGGAGACGGCCTATCGCCGGGCCCTGGAGATACAGGATCGCGCGTTGGGGCCGGACAGTCCCGGTGCCGGCGAGACACTGATGGCCCTGGCGCTGGAAGTGTCCAACCAGGGACGTGGGCCGGAGGCGGAAGCCCTGTTCCGCCGTGCCGATGCGCTGCTGCAGAAAAGCTTCGACAAGGCTGCCCGTGCGCGCCTGGGCAGCTATATGGCCTTTCATGCCGCGAACACGGGCGATGCGCGCCGCGCCCTGTCGCTGGGGCGGGACGCCAGCGCCGTGCGGCGCGGAATCGTGGACGATCTGGAGGCGGCGGCCGGCGGCGGGGCGAACCGTGCCGTGCTGGGCAGCCTGGCGGCCGCCCGTGGCGACCTGATCCATTCGCTGCTGCTGGAAGCCACGGTTTCGCTACGGCTTGAACAATATGGGCTGGCCGAGGCGGCGGCGCTGGAGGCGGAGAACCTTTATCAGCGCACGCGCGGCCTGCCGCCCTGGTGGCATGCCCGCATCCTGGGCATCCGTGGACTGGCCCGGGCCGGCAAGGGCGATGCGGCCGGCGGGGCCGCCCTGATCTCGACCGCAGTAGGGTCGAACCGGCAATTGTTCGGAGCGGGCTGGCCGGTGGCGTCCAGCATGTTGGAACTGGGCCGCGTCTATGCCCAGGGCGGAACGGACGATGCGGCCATCGCCATCTATGCCGAGGCTTTGTCCATGATCCAGGATGTGGAGGGCGGGCCCAGCCTGTTGCCGCTGGACCGGATCATGCCCTATCTGACGGTGCTGTATCGCCAGTCGCAGGCCGATCCGGCCCGCCGCGCGGCATTGCAGGCGCAGATGTTCGCCGCCGTGCAGAATGTGCGGGAGGGCGTGGTGGGGCAGACGGTCACCCGCGCCGCCACCCGCTTCGCCAGCAGCGATCCGGCGGTAGCCGAGCTGATCCGCCGCCAGCAGGATGCCGTGCGCACCCGCGACCGGCTGCGTATCGAGGTCGCTGCGGAAACGGCAAGGCCCGACGCACAGCGTGACCGGGCGCGCGAAGCGGTGCTTCAGGAGCAGTTGCGGGCGGCTGAGGAGGAGGCCCGCGGCCTGGAGCGCCAGCTTCAGGCCGCCTTTCCCGACTATGCGCGGTTGAGCCGGCCGCTGCCCGCGACGGCCGATGCGGTGTCCGCCCGGCTGGCCGGTGACGCGGCGCTGGTGCAGTTCGCCTTTGGCAGCGCGTCATCCTTTGGCTTCGTGCTGCGCAATGACAGTATTGTTGCGTATCCGGTCACGATCGATCGTGCGCAATTGACGGCCATGGTGGCGGAACTTCGGCGTGGGGTGATGCCGCGTGCCGGCGTGCTGGCGCCTTTCGACCTGTCCTTGTCATATGATCTCCATCGCCGGCTGTTCGATGGGGCGGGGCAGGCGCTGGCCGGCGTGCGGGAACTGACGCTGGTGCCCTCTGCCGCCTTGGCCAGCCTGCCCCCCGCCCTGCTGGTGACGGCGCCTCCGGCGGCCGGCAGGCCCGACTATCGGGCCGCGGCCTGGATGATGCGGGAAATGGCGCTGTCGGTGGTGCCGTCGGTGCCGGCCTTCCTGGCCCTGTCCGACGGGGCCCGCCGGCGGCCGGCGGCTCCCCGGCCCTTCATCGGCTTCGCGGCGCCGCCCTTCCAGGGGCGCGACGGGGCCGGGATGGCGGCTCTGGCGGAGGAGTGCCGCACCGATGCCGTGCTGGATCCCGCCCTGCTGCGCGCCCTGGCCCCCCTGCCGGAAACAGCGGGGGAGATCGGTGAGGTCGGGCGCCGGTTGGGTGCCGATCCGGGCGATCTGGTCACGGGCGCTGCGGTCACGAAGGCCGCTGTGCGCGAACGCGGGCTCGACCAGTATCGCGTGGTCTATTTCGCCACGCACGGGCTATTGCCGGGCGAACTGCGCTGCCAGTCGCAGCCCGGGCTGGCCCTGGCCCCGCCGGACCATATGCCGGCCAGTGCTGCCGATGACGGGTTATTGACCGCGTCCGACATCGCGCTGTTGCGCCTGAACGCCGATCTGGTGGTGCTGTCGGCCTGCAACACGGCCGGCGGTGACGCAAGGCTGGGGGGCGAGGCGCTGTCCGGTCTGGCAGAAAGCTTCTTCTTCGCGGGCGCCCGGTCGCTGCTGGTCAGTCATTGGCAGGTACCGTCGGGGCCCACTGTGCGGCTGATGACGGGCCTGTTCGCGCAATTGGATGCAGACCCGGCCTTATCACTGGCGCGGGCGCAACGTTTGCTGGTATCCGATGCGGCAACGGCGCATCCTTTCAATTGGGCCGCCTTCGCCCTGGTGGGCGCACCCCCTTCCCCCGGCAATGGAGCCTGATCCCCATGTTCCCCATCCGTTGCATGCTCGCCCTGTCCGCCCTGCTGCTGGTCCCGTCCGCGCTTGCCGCCCCGCTTGTGGTGGTGGAGGCATCGGGCACCGATCTGGCGGCGGGTGCCACCATCGACGACAAGACGGCCCTGTCGCTGCCCGATGGCGCGCGTCTGGTGCTGATCGGGGAGGACGGGTCGCAGATCACGCTGCGGGGGCCCTTCACGGGCGCACCGGCCGATGCCGGGACGGGGGCCACGCAGCAGCTTGCCGGCCTGCTGTCGGCCCGTGGCACCGATACGACCAGTCTGGGTGCCGTGCGTGATGGGGGACCGCAGGCTCCCCTGCCGGAACCCTGGCTGGTCGATCCCGCCATTTCCGGTTCGGCCTGTGTCCGGCCGGGGCAGGAGATCGTGCTGTGGCGGGCCGATGCCGCCGGCCCCGCCGGGCTGACCCTGATGCCGGCCGACCGGGCCTGGACGGCCAATGCCGAATGGCCGGCCGGCGAGCAGCGCCTGGCCCTGCCGGAGTTGCCCATCCAGGATGGCGGCACGCTGATGTTCGAGATCGATGGCAATGCGGCCGCGGTCACCTTCCACCTGCTGCCGCCGGCCGTGACGGCGCCGGCCATGACCGTGGGCTGGCTGGCGGCCAAGCAGTGCGATCGCCAGGCCCGCGCCCTGGCCGGCGCGCAGGGGTGATCCCCGGCCACCGGCGGGGTTCCCCCACCGGTGGTTCCTGGGAGAGGACAAGGGAAAAGGCAGCGCCGCCGGTTCGGGCATGAACGGATGGCGTGGTAGAACGGGGACCCGACATGGACAGCCGCAGGCTGCTGATCATCCTGTCCATCCTGCTGGTGGCCGGGTTGTTGCCCGTCGCCCTGGTGCGGGCCGCCCCCTTCCTGCAGGGGATCGAGAACTGGGTCGCCGACCATCGGGTCGCCACGCGCACCCCGGCCGCACCGCAGCAGCCCGATATCGTCATCGCCGCCATCACCGAGGAGACGCTGGCGCGCTTTGCCTACCGGTCGCCCGTCGACCGGGCCTTCCTGTCGGACCTGCTGCGCGGGCTGGAGGCCAAGGGCGCCAGGGCCATCCTGCTGGACGTGCTGCTGGACCAGCCGACGGAGCCTGTCAAGGATCAGGCGCTCTATGACACGATCCGCGCGCTGAAGGTGCCGCTGGTCATCAGCCATGGCGGCGCCGCCGAGGGACTGACCGAAGGGCAGGTGGCCTTCATCAACGGCTTCGTGCCGGTGGAGAAGCGCGGATATGCCAATCTCGTCAAGGACAGCCTGGACGGCACCGTACGCTGGATATTCCCCGGCCAGCCCACGCCGGAGGGGGAATGGCAGCCCGGCGTGGTCCCGGCCCTTGCCGAACTGCTGGGATATGCGCCCCCGCGGGAAACCGTGGCCCTGGCCTGGCGCGGCCGGCCCGATGCCGCGACACCCCCTTTCCGCCAGTTCCCGGCCCATGCCGTGCCGCTGCTGCCGGCCACCTGGTTCAAGGACCGCATCGTGCTGGTGGGGGCCGATCTGTCCGACCGCGACCGGCATGTCACGCCCTTCCGCACGGCCTATGCCGGCAATGACGGGGTGTTGCCGGGCATCACCATCCATGCCCATGCGCTGTCACAGATCCTGGAGGGGCGCCAGCCGCCGGAAAGGGGTCTGGGTCTGGCCATTGCCGTGGGGCTGCTGGCATCCGGCCTGGGCCTTGCGCTGGGGATGGTGGAGATCGCGCTATGGCTGCGGGCATTGCTGGGGCTGGGCCTGATCGGCGGGCTGTGGCTGCTGGCCGGCCCCGCCTTCACCCATGCCAACATCCTGCTGCCACAGATCGGACCATCGCTGTCGGTGCTGCTGGGCCTGTGGCTGACCGATATCTGGCGTGGCCGGCGGGAGCGTGACCAGCGCCGTTTCGTGCAGGCGGCCTTTGCCAAGTACCTGTCGCCCGCCCTGCTGGACGAGTTGATCAAGGATCCGTCCAAACTGTCCATCGACCCGAAAAGGCGGGAAATGAGCTATGTCTTCACCGACGTGGCCGGCTTCACCACCATTTCGGAGGGGATGGACGCAGCCACCCTGGCCGATGTCATGAACCGTTACCTGGACGGGATGGTCCGGGTGGTGTTCGCCCATGGCGGCACGGTGGACAAGTTCATCGGGGATGCGGTCTTCGCCCTGTTCGGGGCGCCGCGCGACATGCCCGACCATGCGGAGCGGGCGGCGGCCTGCGCGCTGGAACTGGACCGTTTCGCGCAAGGATTTCTGGCGGCGGAAACGGCGGCCGGCCGGCCCTTCGGCGTCACGCGCATCGGTGTGCATTCCGGCCCGGCCAGCGTCGGCAATTTCGGGTCCGATGCGCGTTTCGAATATACGGCCCTGGGTGATGCCGTGAACATTGCGGCCCGGCTTGAGGGGCTGAACAAATATTTCGGGACGCGCGTGGCCATGAGCGGGGCAACCGCGGCCCTTTGCCCCGGCATCCCCCGCCGGCCCATCGGCCGCGTGGTGCTGAAGGGCAAGAGCGAACCGATCGCGGTGTTCCAGCCGCTGGACGCCGCCGAGGATGCCAGCCCGTTCATCGGGGAATACCGCGCCGCCTATGCAAGCATGGCGGCGGGTGATGACGGTGCTGCCACCGCCTTCCAGCATCTGGCGTCGGCCCATCCGCAGGACGGGCCGACGGTCATGCACCGTGACCGGCTGGCAGCCGACGGACAGCGGGATCTGGTGGTCATGAGCGACAAGTGACGGCTGGCCCTCATTCCCCCGCCGCCATGGCCCGACGCAGCCGGCGCACGCCGATCCAGACGGCGGCCAGGATGGTGGGTACGGCCACGGCCGTCAGCATGGTCTTGGGCGGCAGGCCGCCGATGGCGGGCACCCCCTCCAGCACATATTTCACCAGCCCCAGCAGATAATAGGAGATGGCGAAGACCGACAGGCCTTCCACCGCCTCCTGGATACGCAACTGGGTGCGGGCGCGGGTCTCCAGGCTTCTCAGGATCTCCGCATTCTGTTCGGCGCGCTGCACATCGACCCGCGTGCGCAGCAGGCTGCTGGCCCGGCTGATGCCGGCCGCCAGTTCGGCCTGACGGCGCGCCACCGCTTCGCAGGTGCGGACGGCCGGGCGGAACCGGCGTTCCAGGAAGACGCCCAGCCTTTGCAGCCCGGGGATGCGCACCTCCCGCAATTCCCGAACCCGCTCCTCCACCAGTTCGGCATAGGCCTGCGTGGCGCCGAAGCGGTAGCGGCAGCGGGCCGACAGGCCCTCCGCCTCTGCCGCCAGACGGGTCAGCGCGTCCAGAAGGCCGTGTTCCTCCGCCATGTCGCGGGCCGTCGCCGTGCGGGCCACGATGCCTTCCAGCCTTTGTTCAAGGGCGGCCAGCTCCGGCCCCGCCTCGCGCGCCAGGGGCAGGCCCAGCAGGGCCGTCATGCGATAGGTCTCGATCTCCAGCAGGCGCTGGACGACACGGCCGGCATGGCTGGGCGACAGGCCCTTGTCGCGCAGCAGGATACGGGTGAAGCCATCGCCGCCCAGGCGGAAATCGGTCCAGACCAGGGCTTCCTCCCCCGCCACGGCACTGCCCTGCAATTCGCCCCGGAAGATGGCCGACAGGCTTTCCGGGCCGTGCCGGGGTTCCGTATCGGGTTCCAGCCGCAGATGGCAGGCCACCAGCCGCAATCCCGGCAGCCGCGATGTCCAGTCGGTCAGGCGCGGTGACAGGGCCGACCAGTCGCCGCCTTCCACCGGTTCCATGTCGGCGACCGTGATGGCCGTGAATTCGGTGTGACGTTCCCATTTCACGGTACGGCCATCGATCAGCAACTGCACCTGCCGCAGTTCCGCGCCGGGCAGGGGCAGCCCCACATCCCGGCACAGGTCCAGCAGGTGGGCATGATCGGCCCCCAGTTCGCCCGTCAGGTGCGCGATATGTGTCAGACGGGCCGGCGTCGTGACGCGCATATGCGGCCGCGCATGCAATTCCTCGTTCAACTGGACACGCTGGGGATGTTCCCGCCCCTCGCCGCGCGCCTCTGCCCCCGTCGCCATGAAGTTCCCCTGCTTCATCATTGCGGCCGGAACCGACTATGCCGTGACGGCCAGGGGCGCGCCATGGGACATCTTGGTCAGACGTCGAGCGGCCGGGACGGTGTGCCACCCCGGACACGGGTCCAGAAATGCGCGCCGGTCTGGAAACCGATGGTGCCTGCATAGCCCACCGTTTCCAGGCTTTCACGGAACAGGGTGCCGATCGTCTGCCGCATGTCGGCCGGCAGCAGGGTGCGGGTGCGGATCATCAGGTCGAAGCGGCCGGAGCGGACCATCCCGTCCAACTGCATGGGACCCAGGTTGGAGAAGCTGAGATCCAGCAGGAAGCGCCGTGCCGCCCCACGCCCATCCTGCGTGCCCTGACCATCGCCATCCTGGTCGGTGCTGTGGCGGACATGGAGCTGGGCGCGGGTGACATGGTCGGGGGTGCCCAGCGGGATGGGCATGCCGCGCCAGCCATCCGGGGCGGGTTCGGCGGCATGCTGCGCCGCCGCGCGGAAATCCTCGCGCAGGCGGGCCAGCAGCCGCCCCTGGCCGCGCGCCTCCAGCAATTCGGTGGCGGCAGGCCCCAGCCAGCCGCCGGCATCCCCGCCGCGCAGGGCCGACAGGAAGAAGGTCAGCGTCGTGGTCAGCCGCTTCGTCGGCTGTGGCAGGATGGCGGCCGCCACGCTGCGGGCCAGGGCGGGGTCGGCGGCCAGCAGGGCACCCATCACCTCGCGCATGGCAGGCCAGTCCCCGTCCGCCTGCGCGGGGTCCAAGGGTGCCAGCATGCCGTCCAGCGCCCGGTTCGCCGGTGCATCCACAGCCAGCAGCAGGGCGGTACCCGGGGGCAGGTCGGTGCGGGCACGCAGCACCAGCGTGCCCTGGTCCGTCGTGACGACGGGCTGCCCCTGGGCCGTGTTGCCGACCAGCGTGCCGGTCAGGGTCGGGGCACCGGTATCGGCCGGTGGCATCGCCCCTTCGATGGAAAGAACACGGACCTGCACGGGCTGGCCCGGTGGCAGCAGGGGCCGGGCCGGGGCCGGGTCCGCGGGCGCCACTCCCCCCGGTGGTCGCGTTGCCGACAGTGGGGCCCCCGAGGCTGCGGCCACCATGCCGGTCGCCTGCAGGGCGACGGGCACGCGGGGCGGCGGGGCGTCGCGGGTCGGGGCCGGCTCGGCCAGGGTCCCGGGCGCGGCGGGGGCGGGCTGTGGCGCGGACGGCGGGGCCGGCTGCATACGCGCGCCGGCATCCCGCATAGTGGTCTGTTGTGGCTGTGCCGATGGCTGTGGTGCCGGTTCCCCTCGGGCAGGGACCGGCGCGGATGTGCCGCCCCCCGCTGGCGGTGCGGCCGGTGCAGTCGGCGGGGCCGTCGGGCTGGCCGGCACCGCCGGTCCCCGGACACGGGCCGGGATGGCACCATCCGCCGGAGCCATCGGGGTGGCACGTGCGGCTGTGTCTGGTGCCGGTGCCTGCCGGTCGGGTAGGCCCTGGCCGGCCGGGCCCGGTGCCGCCGTCTCCCGCGGCACCGTCAGGGCCGGCGACCCCGCCTGAAGGCCGGCGGGCCGATCGGCTGTCGGGGGATGGGCAGCGGTCGCGGCCGGCCGTGCCTGGGGTGCCGGCGGGCTTGGCGCCGGCACGGGGGGCAAGGCCCCCTCCCTCGTTCCGGCTGTCCCCGCGCCAGCGGCGGGTGTGGTGGCCGATGGGGCGGTGGGGCCGGCCGGAAGGGATGGTGCCTGTGTCTGGCCCGGTCCGGCCGGTGAGGAGCCCGCCGTCGGTGGGGCTGCGGCCGGGGCTGTCGGGGGCGCCGTGGCTGAGGCCGTCGGGGGTGTGGCGCGCAGCCGGGCTTCCGGCACCGGTGCGGGGGCACCCCCGAAATCGGGCAAGGACGGGGGGCCGTTCGATGGTGTGGATGGCAGGTTGAAGCGCGCCAGCCGTGCCAGGCGGGCCGCGTCTGTCGCGGCATCGGGCAAAGGCACGGCGGTCGGGGGTGCGGTTGCCGGCGCGGAAGGCGGCGGTGGGGCTGCATCGGCGGCGGCCGGGGCCGGGGGCTGGCCCGTCTGGACCCTGGTCACCGCGGCCGGGACGGGCACCAAGGCCGACGGTTCCGATCCCAGCAGGGCCGCCAGGGGGGACAGGGCCGGTTGCGGGACCCCGCCGCCCGGCACCGGAGTGACGGCTGCACCGGGCACTTGTCCCCCCTGGACCGGCGATGGCGGTGCCTGTACCGGAGGAAGCGGTACGGATGGCGACACCGCTGGCGGGGCTTGTGCTGTGCCACCGGCAGCGGGCTGGCCGGCGACCGACGGCGGGGATGGGGCCGCTGTGGGGGCCGCTGTGGGGGCAGGGGCCGGGCGCGGCTGGGCCGCGGCCACGACGATGGCCGTGATGACGGCCCCAGGCTGGATAGCCGGAAGCGGTGCCGGCGGTGGGGCAGCCGCCTGTATCGGGCCGGCAGCCGGCGGCGGTGCCGGCGGGGCCGGTGGCGCCAGGGCGGTGGCCCGGGGCGGTGTGCCGGGCACCTGGGCGGGGATGCGCAGTGTGACGGGCCGGTCGGTGGGCAGCGGTATCGGTGTTTCGACCCGGATATCGCCCGCCGCCGTGCGGATCGTGGCTGCCCCGTCCTTCTGCTCGACAACCTGGCCGGACAGAGTCACGGGCCGTTCCAGCCCGGCCAGCCGGTCGGGCAGCGCACGTACCAGCACGTCGCCGACCGGCACCAGGGCTGGCCCGCTGCCACCCGGGACCGTCCCCGTGGCGGCGGCCGGCATACCCGGACCGGGTGGCTGGGGGATCGACATGGGGGCCGACCCCGGCGGATCAGCCGGCCGTCAGCCGCTGGGCCAGCGCCATGATGTCGTGCGCCGCGTCGGAGGTGGGGGAACGCACCAGCAGCGGGGTCTGCGTCTTGATGCTTTCCCGCACCTTCATGTCGCGGCGGATGATGCCGGCCAGTTGCGGGCTCTTGCCCAGGAACTTGCGGCAGGCGGCCAGCAGCGTCTCATAGGTCTTTTCCCCTTCGTTGCGGGTCTGCGCCATATTGACCACGATGCGCAGGTCGGCCGAGGGGTTGGCCTGATAGGACAGTTTCAGGAAGGCATAGGCATCGGTGATGCTGGTCGGTTCGTCCGTCGTGACCACCAGCGATACCCCGGCCGGGGTGGTGAAGGTGCGCACATTGCGATCCACGCCGGCGCCCAGGTCGATGACGATATTGTCGTAGGACCGGGCAAGATCGGTCAGCTCGTTACGCAACTGGGTCAATTTTGCCGGGGGCAGGTTGGCCAGGCTGCCGGAACCGGATCGGCCGGCGATGATGTCGAACCCGCCATCGCCATAGCGCGTCGTGGCACCACCCAGGGTCACCATGCCATCGATCACCTGGCCCAGGTCGCGCTTGGGCATCAGGCCCAACTGGATATCCACGTTGGCCAGCCCCAGATCGCCGTCGAACAGCAGGGCCTTGCGCCCCAGTTTCGACAGGGCATGGGTGAGTGTGATGGAGAAGAAGGTCTTGCCCACACCGCCCTTGCCGCTGGCCACGGCCAGGATGTTGCGCTGGCGCAGCGGGGTTATATTGGTCGTGGCGGCCATCATCGCGGACAGGTCGGTCATGCGTGGGTCCCCGTTTGCTTGGCTCGCCGCTGTTCGGCTTGCAGTTCCGGCATCATCATCTTGGCCAATATTGTCGGCGTCAGGGCAGTCAGCCCGTCGGCAACCTTTGTCGTGGCACTTACATCTGCAAAAGCCAGGCCAGCTTCATGCGCGGCGGCCAGCAGGCTGCCATAGCGGCGCGCCATGTCCATGCGGGTGGACAGCAGACGCCGCGCCCCCACCTGGCGGAAGGCCCTGGCGATCTCCACCGCCTCCACCGGGTCCAGCCCGGCGGGCAGGACCAGCACCGGCTCGATCTCCGTCGCGGTCACGAATTCGTGCAGGTCCTTCATGTCCTGGGCGTTGTAGGGGTTGCGGCCCGCGCTGTCGACCAGCACCTGTTCCATCCCCTTGGACACCTCCACCGCGTCGGACAGCGCCAGCGGATCCTCCACCGTGATCAGGCGCAGCTTCAGCACGCGGGTGAAGGCCTGGAGCTGTTCGATGCCGCCGGCCCGGATCGTGTCGGTGGAGATGACGCCCACGGGCCGTTTCTGAAGCGCGCAGCGGGCGCACAGCTTGGCGACGGTCAGGGTCTTCCCCCCGCCGGGCGGACCCACCAGCATGACGGGCCGGGGGGAACGCCCGTCCGGCAGGGGCTGGAACGTGAAGACGGCATCCAGGGCCGCGGCCAGCGCCGTCAGCGGGTCGCGCGTGTCGAAATCCTCGATGCTGTCGATCAGGCGCTGATTCAGTTCCGCCGGCACACCGTGGCGCAGCAGGGCATCGGACACGACATCGATCGGGTCGGGGCCCGCGGGTTCCATGAAGCGCAGCGGGTTGGGGGCGGCGACCGGCGCATAGGTGGCCAGGATGCCCTCGTCCTCCTCGATGGCGGCGGTGACGCGGACGCCGACGCCCTCCTCTTCCCGGGTGGCGACGATGATGGCGTCATCGCCCAGCACCTCGCGGACCAGCCGCATGGCGTCCTGCATGGTTGGCGCATGGAACGATTTCAGACGCATGCCGACCCCGCCTTCCCGGCCCTCCAGCCCTTGTTGACACTATCGATTGCCAGTATAGCAGCCTTTCCGGCGAAAGCCCTAGGGGGCAGGTGGATGCCCTCCTTTTCGCCGGTCGCGGGGCGGCGGCCCCCGGTGCCCTGTTCGGTCCGCCGCGTCATATCTGCCCCAATGTCTTGATCTTGGCCTTGGGGTGGATCTCGTTCTGCGACATCACCACGGTTGCCGGGCGGAACCGCTCGATGATGGACCGGACGAAGGGCCGCACCATGGGCGAGGTCAGCAGCACGGGCGCCTCCCCCTGCATGGCGAATTTCTCGAAGGTCTGGCGGACGGCCGTGATGAATTGCTGCAGGCGGGACGGCATCATGGCCAGTTGCTTGTCGTCGCCTTCGCCCACGATGCTTTCCGCGAAGGCCTGTTCCCATTCCGGCGACAGGGTGACCAGCGGGATATAGCCCATGTCGTTGGTGTTGGCGTCGGAAATCTGGCGGGCCAGGCGGGCGCGCACATGCTCGGTGATCTGGGTCATGTTGCGGGTATAGGCCGTCGCCTCGGCCACGCCCTCCAGGATGGTGGGCAGGTCGCGCACCGACACCCGCTCGCCCAGCAGGTTCTGCAGCACGCGCTGCAGGCCGCCGATGGTGATCTGGGCCGGCACCACGTCGCCCACCAGCTTCTGGTGTTCCTTGCCCATCTCGTCCAGCAGCTTCTGCGTCTCCGCATGGGAGAGCAGATCGCTCATATTGTCCTTGATCACCTCGGTCAGGTGGGTGGTCAGCACGGTGGGCGGATCGACGACGGTATAGCCCTTGAACAAGGCCTCCTCCCGATAGGCCGTGTCGATCCACATGGCGGGCAGGCCGAAGGTCGGCTCCGTCGTCGCCTCCCCCGGAAGGCCGATCCGGTCGCCCCTGGGGTCCATGCATAACAGCATGTTGGGTCGCACCTCGCCGCGGCCGGCCTCGATCTCCTTGATGCGGATCAGATAGGTGTTGGGGGGAAGCTGCAGGTTGTCCTGAATGCGCACGGCCGGCATGATGATGCCGATTTCCCCCGCCAGCTGGCGCCGCAGGCCCTTGATCTGGTCGGTCAGCCTGTGCCCGGCCTCCGTGCTGATCAGCGACAGCAGGCCATAGCCCAGTTCCAGGCGCACAAGATCGATGGCCAGCGCCGTGGAGATCGGCTCTTCCGCCACGGGCGGCGGGGCCGCTGCGGCCTGCTGTTCCTGCTCCGCCTCCACCGCCTCGCGCATCATGCGCGTGCGGGGCAGGTAGTAGGCGGCAAGGGCCAGGCCAAGGGCCAGCAGGCCGAAGGGGATCTTGGGCATGCCGGGCAACAGGCCGATTGCCATGACCACGGCCGCTGTCAGTCCCAGTGCCGTGGGATAGAAGGTGAGCTGGCCCAGCACGGCCTTGTCCGTTGACCCGGCCGATCCCGACTTGGACACCATGAGACCGGCGGCCAGCGACACCAGCAGGGCCGGGATCTGCGACACCAGCCCGTCGCCCACGGTCAGCAGCGTATAGGTTTGTCCGGCTTCCCAGAACGACATGTTGTTCTGGGCCATGCCGACGATCATGCCGACGATGATGTTCAGGAAGGTGATGACCAGACCGGCCACGGCATCGCCGCGCACGAACTTCGACGCACCGTCCATGGCGCCGAAGAACTGGCTTTCATCCTCCAGCTCCTTGCGGCGCTTGCGGGCGTCGGCCTCGTCGATCAGGCCGGCCGACAGGTCGGCGTCGATGGCCATCTGCTTGCCGGGCATGGCGTCCAGGGTGAAGCGGGCCGCCACTTCGGCGATGCGGCCGGAACCCTTTGTGATGACGCTGAAATTCACCAGCATCAGGATGCCGAACACCGTCACGCCGATGATGAAGTTGCCGCCCATGATGAACTGGCCGAAGGTGGCGATCACATGGCCGGCGGCCTGCGGCCCCTCATGCCCATGCCCCAGGATCAGGCGCGTGGAGGCGAGGTTGAGCGCCAGCCGCAGCATCGTGCTGACCAGCAGGATGGTGGGGAAGCTGCTGAAATCCAGCGGCTTGGTGATGGACAGCACCACCATCAGGATCAGGACGGAAAAGGCGAAGGAGATGGTCAGGCCCACATCCAGCAGGAAGGTGGGCAGTGGGATGATCAGCACCACCACGATGGCCAGGATGGCGATCGCAAAGCCCACCTCGCCGCGCTTCAGCGACTGGCCGACGATGCGTACCGCGTCCTGGACGGAGGCTATGTTGGTTTGCGACTGGTCCGACATGCGTGATGGGTCTGCTGGTGCGGTCTGGTTGCCGGGAAGGGTGGGTGATCAGGTCGGGCGGGCGGGCGCCGTCTCAGCTTGCGGCCCGTTCCTCATCCCCGCCGCCGGCCGGCGGCGGGACGGGGACGCCGCCTTCGCTGTATTCCTTCAGCTTGTTGCGGAGCGTGCGGATGGAGATGCCCAGGATATTGGCCGCATGGGTACGGTTGCCCAGCGTGTGCTTCAGGGTGTCGATGATCAGATCGCGTTCCACATCCGCCACGGTGCGCCCCACCAGTGCCTGGGTGGCCGACCCGGCGGGCGCGAGAGGCGTGCCGGGGATGAAGCCGGCGGCCGGCTCCGCGACGGGGATCACGGGGGCTGCCGGCGGCGGGTAGGCTTGTGGCGGATAGGGCTGGGGCGGGTAGGGTTGCGGCGCATAATGCGAGGCATTGCCATAGGACCCGGCCGCCCGCGCGGCGGGCGCGTAGCCCGGTTGGGATTGGGGTTGGGGCGGTGGCTGGGGCGGCGGGACGGCGGGTGCGGGGGCATAGCCCGGCTCCGCGCCGGTCAGCAGGATGGCCTCCGGCCCGATCTCCGTCCCGCGCGACAGCAGCACGGCGCGGTGCATGGTGTTTTCCAGCTCACGCACATTGCCGCGCCAGTGATGGGCCTGCAGCATGGCCATGGCCGTGGGGCCGACGCTGCGCTGGGGCAGGCCGTTGGCTTCGGAATATTTCGCGGCGAAATGCTGGGACAGCAGGGCGACATCGGCCGGCCGCTCCCGCAGCGGCGGCAGCGCCAGGCTGACCACGTTCAGCCGGAAATAAAGATCCTCGCGGAACCGGCCGGCCTTGGCCTCCGACAGCATGTCGCGGTTGGACGTGGCCAGGATGCGGATATCGACCTTGACCGGCTGATTGCCGCCCACCCGGTCGATCACCCGTTCCTGGATGGCGCGCAGCAGCTTGGCCTGCAGGCGCAAATCCATCTCGGAGATTTCGTCCAGCAGCAGCGTGCCGCCATTGGCCTCCTCGAACTTGCCGATGCGCCGGGCCACCGCGCCCGTGAAGGCGCCCTTCTCATGGCCGAAAAGCTCTGATTCCAGCAGGTTTTCCGGAATGGCGGCGCAATTGACCGACACGAACGGCGCGCCCGACCGCCGGCTCTTGCGATGCAGGTAGCGGGCCATCAGCTCCTTGCCGGTGCCGCTTTCGCCCGTGATCAGGACAGAGGCGTCCGATGGCGCGATCTGATCCGCCAGGGCCAGCGTGGCGGCCATGGACGGGTCGCGGCTGACGATGGCGTGGCTTTCCTCGGCCACCGCCTCCAGCACGGCGGCGATCAGGTTCGCGTCGGGCGGCAGGGGGATATATTCCTTGGCCCCGGCGCGGATGGCCTTCACGGCGGCCTGCGCATCGGTGCCGATGCCGCACGCCACGACGGGCACGGCGAACCGCTCCGCCTTCAACCGGTCGACCAGGCTGCGGACATCCAGCTTCACGTCGATCATCACCAGATCGGCGCCCTGGCCGGCACGCAGCGCGGCCAGGGCGCCGTCGATGCTGTCGGTATGCGCGACCTTCGCCCCCTTCTGCAGGGCGATCTTGCCGGCGGCGCTGATATAGCCTTCGAGCGTTCCCACGATCAGCAGACGCATCGTCCTGTCCCCTCACTCACCCGTCCGGCCGGTCAAGGCGGACCCTGTATCAAGGAAATCATTCATAAGCCGTTACCCGCAATTCGGGCGGCAGCACGGTGTTGATCAGCACTTCCAGCCGGCGCGGGTTCTCCTGCCGCGCGACCGACCCGGCGGCCAGCAGGTAAAGCCCGTCCACCATCGCCTCGCGCTCGGCATTGCGGTCGATCTTCGCGGCCAGCGGGGAAAAGACCATGGACCCCAGGATGGCGCCATAGAAAGTGGTGATCAGGGCCACGGCCATGGCCGGGCCCACGGTCGACGGGTCCGACAGGTTGCCCAGCATCTGCACCAGCCCCACCAGTGTGCCGATCAGGCCCATGGCCGGTGCCACCTCTGCCGCGCGGCGCATGACGGCCGCCGCCGTCCGGGCCCGGCCGATATTCGCCTCGATCTCGGTGCGCAGGATGCGTTCGGCATCATCGGCCGGCAACCCGTCCACGATCAGTTCCACGGCGCGGTTCAGCACGGGCCAGCCCCGCGTTGCGCGGGCCATCGGCTGAAGTGACAGGGGACCATTGGCCCGCACATGTTCGGCCAGCGACAATGCTGTGCGCGCCGCGGCCTGCGGGTCGCTGGTATGGGCGACCATGGTCCGCCCCAGCGCCCGCAGCGCCGCCCGCATGTCGGACGGCGAGAAGGAGATGGTGGTGACGGCCGTCGTGCCGCCCACCACGATCAGGATCGACGGGATGTCGATGAAGGCCGCCACGCGCCCGCCCAGCAGCAGCGCGCCCAGCACCAGAAGGAACCCGCTGGACAGGCCCAGCACGGTCGCCAGGTCCAGCCGCCGGTGCAGGCGCGGCAGGGGCGGCGGCTTGCCGCCACCGGCTGCGGGCGGTGGAGCGTCGGCCGGGGGCGGGGCCGGATGGCGGTTGCGGATGGCGCTGCGGTCGGTCATCGCTCGCCCTTCACGCCCGTTCGGTCTTGATGATTTCGGTCATCGTTACGCCCAGCCGGTCCTCGACGACCACGACCTCGCCGCGCGCCACAAGCCTGTTGTTGACATAGATGTCGATGGCTTCGCCCACCTTGCGGTCAAGTTCCACCACCGCGCCCTTGTTCAGGCGCATCAGGCTGCTGACCTGCATGTTGGTCTTGCCCAGCACGGCGGAAATCTGGACCGGAATGTCGTAGACGGATTCCAGGTCCTTGACGACGGGCAGGCTCTCCAGCTCGCCCCCGCCGCCGCCCCGGCCGCCATTGTCGAACTCGCTCAGCGACATGTCATCCTTGGCCGCCATCTCAACCCCCGTGGCTCAAGCGCGCCGCTCGCGCGCGCAGGCGGCTCATAACGCCGCCTCCCGCCGCGGGGCCGCGATCACCTCTTCCGGGCCACCGGGGAAGTCGGCCAGCAGGTTGCCCGCCAGCGCCTCGATATCGCGCCACAGCTTGCCCACGTCGCGTTCGGCGCCGCCGGCCGTCCAGTCCACCTTCACATCCATCTCCCCCAGCTTGGGATCGGCCAGCACATTGACCTGGCCGCCGAACCCGTGGCGCAGCGCCATGTCGCCGATCCGGTCGCGCAATGTCTCGAACCAGCGCTCATGCACCCGGAAGACCAGCTTGGGCTCCTCCGCCAGTTCGGCCAGGAACGCGGCGACCACGCCCTCGATCTCGGCCAGGCCCTGCCGTTCCACCAGGCCCGGCCACAGCTTGCGCATGATGGCCAGCACCAGGCGCTGCGTGTTCTCCTGCCGGGACTGGCGTTCGCCATTCTGCACGGACAGCAACTGTTTCAGCCCGTTTTCCACGGCGCGCAGGGCGGCCGACATCTCCTGCTGGGCGGCCACCTCGGCCTGTTCCCTGCCTTGCTGGCGTCCCTCGGTCAGGGCCTGCTCACGCGCCTGTTCGCGCGCCATGCGCACCTGCTGCTGCAATTCCTCCACCGAAAAGGTGGGGGGCGGCGGCGGTGGGGGCGGGGCAGGCGGCGGGGGCGGTTCCGCGGGTTTCTCGGCGGCGGGCGGCAGGGATGGCTTTCCCCCGAACTCGTCGTCGAAATCCTCCTCGAACAGGAATTTCTGGATGGTGGCCATGGGGATGCTCTAGCCGCCTCAATTTTCCTGATAGAGCCAGTTGCGGATGATCGACACGGCTTCTTCGGGATGTTTCTCCACGATTTCGCCCACCTTGCGCAGCGAGGACGCGCGCACGCGGCCATCGACGCGGTTGATGTCGATCATCTGCTCCAGTTCCTCGTTGGCCTGTGCCGCCTCCATGGCCAGTTCGCGCGACAGGGCGCCGCCGCCGGGGCCTGCCAGCTGCGGCATGCCCGACCCATCGGACAGAAGGTCGGGCTCCTCATCCAGTTGCGGGGAGCGGTCCAGTGCGCGGGTGACCAGCGGCTTGATGACCAGCAGGATGACCAGGATGGCGACGATGGCCAGGATCAGCGTCTCCGCGATGCGGATCACGTCAGCCTTGGGCATGCCGAAGAAGGTCTCGTCCATGGCCGCCAGCTCGTCATCGGGCCGGGCGAACTGCATGGACACCACCTCCACCATGTCGCCGCGCGACGGGTCGACGCCGACGGCCGACTGCACCAGCCGCTGAAGCTGGGCCAGTTCCGCATCGCTGCGCGCCTGATAGGTGCGCGCGCCGTCCTGGGCCGTCGTATAGGTGCCATCGACCAGCACGGCCACGGACAGGCGGCGGATCTGGCCCGTCTCCCGCTCATGGATCTTTGTGGTTCTGCTGATCTCGTAATTGACCGTTTCCTCCGACCGGTTCCGCGTTTCCGACGAGCCGCCGGCCGTGGCGCCGGTGGGGTCGGCATTGGGAAGCTGGTTGGCGACCGTCACCGGATCGACGCCGTCGCGATCCTGGCTCTGCACATTCTCGGTCACGGACTGCGTGCCGCGCACCACCTGGCCGTCAGGGTCGTAGATTTCCGAATTGGTGGTGATGCGGTCGAAATCCATTTCGACGGACACCTGGGCCTGCACGCGCCCATGGCCGACGGAACGGCCCAGCAATTCCTCGATCGTCTGGGACAGTTCCCGCTCGCGCGCCAGGCGCCGCTCCTCGGCGCTGGCGGCCAGTGCCTCCGGCGTGTTGGGCCGCAGGCCGCGGGACAGCAGGTTGCCCTTGTCGTCCAGGATGGACACGTTTTCCGGCTGCATCTGCGGCACGGCCGTGGAAACCAGCGTCTGGATCGCCACCACCTGCTCACGCGACAGGGTCTGTCCCGGCCGCAGGCGCAGCAGGACCGACGCCGTGGCCGTCTGCGCCTGCCGCGCGAACAGTTCACGCTTGGGCATCACCAGATGCACGCGGGCCTGCTGCACCTGCTGCAGGGTCTGGATGGACCGCACCAGCTCGCCTTCCTTGGCGCGGAGCTGCTGCACATTCTGCATGAAGGCCGTGGTGCCCAGCCCCTCGGGCTGGTTGAAGATCTCGTTGCCCACGCTGCCGCCCGACGGCAGCCCCTGCTGGGCCATGGTCATGCGCAGCCGGCCCACCTGCTCGGCCGGCACCTCGATCCGGGTGCCGTCGGCCGAGGCGCGATAGGGGATCTGCTGTTGCTCAAGCTGCTGCACGATGGCGCCGCCATCGGACGGCGACAGGTCGCTGTACAGCAGCGCCATGTTCGGCGTCGACCATTGACTGGCGAAGAAGACGATGGCCCCGATGGTGACGAGGACGGCGGCCCCGATCCCCGCCAGGCGCAGGGTGCCGAGATTCCGCAAGGTCTGCAGAAACGACTCCACGAGTGACATCTCCTGTCGGGCAAGGGCGCTTCGGCCACAAACTACAAGCGTTTTCCCGCCTTTACGAGATGCTTTGCATCCGCTCTATGAAGTGCGGTGGTATCGACTGGGCAATTTTTGCCCGTTTCACGCGGACTGTGGCATAAAAACAACGACCCATGCAATGTTCATTGGGTTACATGCAGCGGACAATGCAGAATGCAAAGCCCGCCGCCGAATGCCGGTACGGCCCGGCATCGGGTCCTCACGAAGCAAGGGTGGTGCCAGCCTGGACCGGTCACACCCGTCTCATCCTGCCATTGTCACACCATCGTGCAGGTCGCCAGCAGGGCCAGCAGGATGAAGAAGGCCAGAAGCTGCCAGAGATAGTACATCGTCGCCCGGCTCCCCGTCAGGTTATGCAGATGGCCGACAGGCCGCGGCCATAGTCGGGTTCGTTGCGCAGGCAGGCGCGGCGGTAGCTGTAGAACAGGTCTTCCCGCGCCAGCGTGTCCAGCCCCGTCGCCGCCACCTGCGTCACGCCCGCGGTGCGCAGGCGTCCTTCCACATAGGCCCCGATATCGAACATCCAATGGCCGTCGCGGGTCGAAGGCCGGAACAAACGGTGATGGGCCGGGTCCAGCGACAGGAAGCGGTCCCGGAATTCCGGCCCCACCTCGTAACTGTCGCGGCCGATATGGGGGCCGATGCCGGCCAGGATGCGGGTGGGATCGGCGCCGAGCGCCGTCATGGCATCGATCGTCGCTTCCAGCACGCCCGATACCGCCCCTTTCCAGCCGGCATGGGCTGCCCCGATGACGCGGGCCTGCGGATCGTGGAACAGCACGGGCACGCAGTCTGCGGTCAGGATGCCCAGCGCGATGCCGGGCCGGTCGGTGACCAGCGCGTCGGCCCTTGGCGCCCCGGCATGGGGGAAGGGGGCCTCCACGGTGACCACATCGGGGCTGTGGACCTGATGGACCGTGGTCAGCGCGCCGGCCGGCAGGCCCAGCCGCGCCATGGCCCGCGCCCGGTTGGCAGTGACGTTGGCCGGGTCATCGTCGGAACCATAGCCGCAATTCATGCCGGCCAGGATGCCCGCGGAAACCCCGTCGGCGCGGGTGAAGAAGCCGTGGCGCAGACCGTCCTGCGCGGCCAGAAGGTCCAGCGTGATCATGATGATGCTCCTTGCGTCCTCGGTTCCGGGCCCGGGCCCGGGTCCGGTTTCGGTTCCGGTTCCGATGCCGTCTCCGGTTCGGGGGCAAAGCCGGCGGGCACCGGGGCTCCCGGCCCCGTCAGGGCGATGGCGCGGAACAGTCTGCCCATGGCATCCGGTCCCGTCAGCCGGTCCAGGGCCGCGCCGATCGCATCCTGCTGGGCCGGGGTGACTCGGGCGGCCAGTGTGGCGGCCCGCGCCTCGATCCCCAGAGCGCGCAGCAGCGCCCCCTGCCCCACGCTGCGGCCGATGCCGGGATGGCAGGTGGCCCCGGCATCGGCGGCGGCCCGCGCCAGGGCCGTGAAATCCACATGCGCCGTCAGGTCGGCCGTGCCGGGCGCGTCCAGCACGGGAACGGGCCGGTGCGCCCGCACCGCCTGCAGCGTGTCGCCGATGGCCGGCCCGTCATAGCCGTAATCGATGATCAGGGCCGCCCCGCCATGGGTTGCCAGGCGCCGCCCGATCTCCGCCGTCAGCGCCATGCCGGCGGGGCATGTCTCGGCGATGGCGCCGGGCGGGATCCCCGGGATCTGGTGCAGCGGCGTCAGCAGCGCGCCGCCGGGGCCGGGATCGACGGTGAAGGCCAGCCGGCCGGCCGCGTCCAGGCCTACCTTGCGTTCCGCCCAGCCTGCCGGGGTGCGGATGAACTGCCGGATGGGCAGTGCGTCGAAGAATTCATTGGCGACAAGCAGCAGCGGGCCTTCCGGCACGTCGGCCAGATTGTCATGCCATTGCGGGGCGAAGGCCGGCAGGGCGGCCGCCTGGCGGCGGCGAAGGACGGGGCTGGTTTCCACCAGATGCAGCCGGATTGCGGTATGGAAGCCCGGCACCCGCGCCGTGGCGCGCAGCGCGTCGGCCATCAGCGTGCCACGCCCCGGCCCCGGTTCCACCAGATGTACGGGGTTGGGCCTTCCCTGGCATATCCAGGCATCGGCCAGCCAGACGCCCAGCATTTCCCCGAACATCTGGGAAATCTCCGGTGCCGTCGTGAAATCGCCCTCCACCCCCAGCGGATCGCGGGTGATGTAATAGCCGTGCCGGGGATGGCCCAATGCCTCGGCCATGAAGGCGGCGATGCCGACGGGTCCCGCCTGCGCGATGCGGCGGATCAGCAGCGTTTCCAGCGGGGCCGTCATGCCGTCGCGGCCGGTGGGGCGGGCACGGGCCGGCCAAGGGGGGCTTTCAGCACGATCCAGATGCCGGCCAGCAGCATGGGGACGGACAGAAGCTGGCCCATCGTCGTGCCGAAGGCCAGGAAGCCCAGTTGCGCATCGGGCTGGCGGAACAGTTCGCCTGTCATGCGGGCCAGGGCATAGCCGATCAGGAAGCAGCCCGACAGCGTGCCGGCGCGCGCGCGGATGGCGGGGCTGCGGCTCAGCATGAACAGGGCGATGAACAGGATCACCCCCTCCAGCCCCGCCTGGTAGAGCTGGCTGGGATGGCGGGGCAGTTGTGCGGGGTCGGTGGGAAAGACCATGGCCCAGGGCACATCGGCCGGCCGGCCCCACAGTTCGGCATTCACGAAATTGGCCAGCCGGCCGAGAAGCAGGCCCACGGGGGCCGCGCAGGCCACGAGGTCGCCCAGCGCGAAGGGCGAGAAGCCGCGTCGCAGCGAGAACAGGATGATGGCCACGATCACCCCCGTCAGCCCGCCATGGAAGGACATGCCGCCATGCCAGACGCGGAACACCTCCAGCGGGTCGCGGATATAGGCGTCCAGATTGTAGAAAAGGATGGAGAAGAGCCGCCCGCCGATCAGGATGCCGCCCGCCGCCCAGACCACGAAATCACCCAGATCATCCACCGTGGGGCGCGTGCCGCTGTTGCGGGCCAGCCGGGCGCAGTACCAGAGCGCGAACGCGATGCCCACGGCATAGGCCAGGCCGTACCATTTGATGGAAACGGGGCCCAGCGAGAGGGCCACGGGGTCCAGATCGGGGAAGGGGATGGCAAAAAGCATGCGAAAATCCGTCACGGCCATCCCCGGCGGGGACGTGCGCACCCTATATAGGGGGTAGGGGACGATGGCGGCAAGGCGCGGGTCCGACCCGCCGCCAACGCCATGGACAGGGCCGGGGCCTGTCCCCATAATGCGGCGCTTTTTGGAAAGGGGATCCGCCATGCAGGTGGAAAACAAGCTGTTCGATGACCTTGCCCGTGTGGCCAGCGGCGCCGCCGGCGCCCTGTCCGGCATCCGCGGCGAGGTCGAGGGGCAGATTCGCCAGCAGTTCGAGCGTATCCTGGCCCAGATGGACGTGGTGAGCCGGGAAGAATTCGAGGCCATGAAGGCCGTGGCCGTGGAGGCTCGCGCCCGCCAGGAAGCGCTGGAGGAGCGGCTGGCCGCGCTGGAAGCCAGGCTTTCCGCGGCCAAGGCGGACTGACGCACCGGTTCCGGTCGCGCCGGATCGACAATGGAGGACGGGCGGGGGCGCCGGTTTCCGGTTGCGCGGGTGTGAGCCCGCTGGCACCGTAATCCTGGTAGCTTCATCGCCATCTGGGCCACAATATCTGGTTCACCCCGATTTGTGGCCCGCCGTGATGCACGGGGGGAAGACCGGCATCCCGGCAGGGCTTGAGGGAAAGGGGTAGGGCATGACGGCCTTGAATAGCGAGATCCAGGGATCCACCCATAATCCGCTGGACATGCTGGAGGAGATGGTCGTGGCCAATGAATGGCCGTTCGACCGCGTCAGCGAAGAGGAAATGGTGGTGGAGATCGGTGGCCGCTGGTGCGACTACCGCCTGTTCTTCATGTGGCAGACGGACGTGTCGGCCATGCAGTTCTCCTGCCAGTTCGACATGAAAGTGCCGGCCGGGCGCAAGGCATCGGTCAGCGAATTGCTGGGCGAGATCAATCCCAAGCTCTGGCTGGGCCATTTCGATGTCTGCCTGGAGCAGGGCACCCCTATGTTCCGCCAGACCACCCTGCTGCGGGGTGCCCGCGCGGCCAGTTCCGAACAGTTGGAAGACCTGGTGGACATCGCGCTGTCGGAATGCGAGCGTTTCTATCCGGCCTTCCAGTTCGTGATCTGGGGCGGCAAATCGGCAAGCGAGGCCGTTTCCGCCGCCATCCTGGACACGGTGGGCGAGGCCTGAACGACCGTGCGGGGACGGGCCGCGAGGGGATACCCTCCGCACCCCCGCCCGGCAACAGGGGGAAACACCGGATGAGTGCGAATTTGCTGTTGGTCGGTTGCGGCAAGATGGGCGGCGCCATGCTGGCCGGGTGGAAGGCGGCGGGCGCGGCGGCGGCCATGGTCGTGGTGGAACCGCACGGCCAGCCCCGTGGCCTGCCGGCCGATGTACAGGTGGTGACCGACGCGGCGGCCATTCCGGCCGGCTTCCGGCCCGATGCCGTGATCCTGGCCGTGAAGCCGCAGATGATGGACCAGGCACTGCCGGCCTATGCCCGCTATGCCGGCTCCGCGCTGTTCCTGTCCATCGCCGCCGGCAAGCCGATCGAATATTTCGAAAGGCATCTGGGGCCGGAGGCCGCCATCGTGCGGGCCATGCCGAATACGCCGGCCGCGGTGGGCCGCGGCATCAGCGCGGCGGTGCCCAACGCCCGGGTGGGAGAAGACCAGCGCCAGTTGGCCCGTACTCTGCTGTCGGCCGTGGGTGAGGTGGCCTGGGTCGATGATGAGGCGCAGATCGATGCCGTGACGGCCCTGTCGGGCAGCGGTCCTGCCTATGTCTTCCTGCTGGTGGAGGCCATGGCGCGCGGCGGCGTGGCCGCGGGCCTGCCGGCCGACCTGGCCATGCAGCTTGCCCGTGCCACGGTGGCGGGATCGGGCGAATTGCTGCGTCAGAGCCATGAGTTGGCCGAACAGCTCCGCCGCAACGTCACCAGCCCCAAGGGCACGACGGAAGCCGCCCTGGACGTGCTGATGCAGGAGGGGCCGGGGGGCCTCCATAACCTGCTGACCCGCGCCATCGCCGCCGGCACGGCCCGGTCGCGCGAACTGGCCGGCTGACGCGAAGGAAGGCGCAAGGAACATGGTGGGACCGCTCGGGCCGAGTGCGCAGAAAATCCAGAACCTGTTGAACGATCTGGGCCATCCCATCCATGTGCTGGAATTCGCCGCCTCCACCCGGACGTCCGCGGAGGCGGCGGCCGCCATCGGTTGCGAGGTGGCGCAGATCGCCAAATCCATCATCTTCCGCACGCGGGAGACGGGGCGCCCGGTGCTGGTGGTGGCCGCTGGGACCAACCGCGTGAACGAGGCGACGGTGGCGCGCCTGCTGGGGCCCGCCATGGCCGGGGAACGGCTGGCCAGGGCCGATGCCGATTTCGTGCGGCAGAAATCGGGCTATGCCATCGGCGGCGTGCCGCCCATCGGCCATGCCGTGCCGCCCATCGCCCTGTTCGACCGCGACCTGCTGAACTTCACCACCGTCTGGGCCGCCGCGGGCACGCCCAACGCGGTCTTTCCCATCGCGCCGGACACGCTGGCCCGCCTGGTGGGCGGCGTGGTGGGCGACGTGGTGTGATCGCGGCAAGGCGGCGGAGCGTCCCTGTGCGCCCGCCTTCTCGCGTTCCCGGCGCACCCCAGCCCCCCGGCTTCGCCGCTTGTTCTGGGGTGGCCTGGCGCTGCATTCTGGGCAAGGTCAGTCGCTTTCTGGAACCTGTCGCCCCCCTGTCGGGGCCACCGCCGTTCCGGCGGTGCTGATGCCCGGCCGCGCATGCCGCACGGCCGGCGGCCGGGATGTGTCCGGTTTGTGTTCCAGGATGTCCTTACTTCCATGCAAGATTTCTCTTCCTTCGGTCTCATTCCCTCCCTTTTTGCGGGCCTGACGGCCGCAGGCTATGTGAAGCCCACCCCCATCCAGGCGGCGGCCCTGCCCGCCGCGCTGGAAGGACGCGACGTGCTGGGTCTGGCCCAGACGGGCACGGGCAAGACGGCGGCCTTCGCGTTGCCCGTGCTGCAGGCGCTGGCCAGCGCGCCGCGCCGCGCCCGGCCCGGCCATCCGCGTGCCCTGGTGGTGCTGCCCACGCGCGAACTGGCCTTGCAGGTCGGCGGCGTGTTCGACCTGCTGGGCATCCAGCTTTCCTTCGCCACGGCCGTGGTTCATGGCGGCGTTTCGCTGAACCCCCAGATCAAGGCGCTGGCCGCCGGCATCGACATCCTGATCGCCACGCCGGGCCGGCTGATCGATCTGATGGACCAGGGCAAGTGCCGGCTGGACGCGGTGGAACTGTTCATCCTGGACGAGGCCGACCGCATGCTGGACATGGGCTTCTTCCCGGCCGTGAAGAAGCTTGTCGCCAAGCTGCCGAAGCAGCGCCAGACGATGTTCTTCTCCGCCACCATGCCTGATCAGGTCTCCAGCCTGGCCGAAGGGCTGCTGCGCGATCATGTGCGGGTGGAGGTGACGCCGCCCGCCACCACCGTGGAACGGATCGACCAGTCCGTCATCCATCTGGAAATGGGGCAGAAGGCGCCGACGCTGGTCAAGCTGCTGTCCGATCCGGCCGTGGAGACGGCCATCATCTTCACCCGCACCAAGCATGGCGCCAACCGACTGGCGGCGCAATTGGCCGGGGCCGGCATCGGGGCCGACGCCTATCACGCCAACAAGTCGCAGAACGCGCGGGAGCGGGCGCTGGACGCCTTCCGCGCCGGCCAGACCAAGGCGCTGGTGGCCACCGATATCGCGGCGCGTGGCATCGATGTGGACCTGATCACCCATGTCTTCAATTTCGACCTGCCGGAAGTGCCCGACGCCTATGTCCACCGTATCGGACGGACGGGGCGTGCGGGACGCGCGGGCACGGCCGTGTCGCTGGTCTGCCCCGCCGACCGGCCGCTGCTGAAGGCGATCGAGAAGGTGACGCGCCAGGCCATTCCGCGCCACGCAATGGCGCCGGAGGCCGCCGCCGTGCTGCCGCAACTGAAGCCCGAGCGGCCGGCCCAGCCGCAGCCGCGCAAGAAGCAGCCCAAGCCGCAGGAGGGGCGCCCGCCCCGGCGTGAAGGCCGCAAGCCCGAGGCAGCCCGGGCCGCCGGGGAGGAGACGGGCCGCCCGGCCGCGCCTGCGCGCGCCGGACAGCCATCCCGTCCGCCCAAGGCCAAGCCGCAACAGGGCCAGCCGTCCCGTCCCCAGGCGAAGCAGGGGGAAGCGGCGGGCCGCCCGTCCCGCCCCGCCGGCCAGCCGCAATCGGGCAAGCGCCCCGGCTCGCAGCCCGGCGGCGCCGGCCCGCAGGGGCAGGACAACCGGCCTTCCCGTTCTGCCAGCGCGCGTCCGGCGAACGCCCGGTCCGCGGCCGGTGGCAAGTCGTCGCCGTCGTCGTCCCCGGATGGCGGTGGCGACTGGACGCCCGACTTCCTGCGCCGTCCCGCCCGCGGGTGACGCGGCCCGGCCGCAAGGCCGGGTTTCAGGCGAACCAGTCCATATCGGCACCGATGGCGCGGCCTTCCATGATGCCGTAGGCCAGGTAATGCGCCATGGGATTGACGCCGGCCGCCGCGACATCGGGGTTCAGTGCCAGGTAGGCTGCGGGATCGAAGAAGGCGGAGCCGCGCCGCCCCTCATGGATGCCCATGACCAGCCAGTGGTTCAGCAGTTGCGCGCTGTCATTGCCGAAGGCAGCCTGCAGGTCGGCATTGCGCCCGGCATAATAGCCGGCATCGAACAGCAGGTTGGGCGCCCTGCCTTCCAGGCGTCCCCAACTGTGCCAGTGGGTGGCGCCGTCGGGAAGGGCACCGGCGGCCACGGCGGCGGCCACGTCGGGATTGGCGGCCAGATACATGGCCTCGTCCACCGGGGCGCCGGCCAATGGCCGGCCGGCCGGGCTGGTGAAGAAGGTGAGGCCGTCCAGAATCAGCACCTCCACCCCTTCCACGCGGTCGGTGCCGTCGGGGCCTGTCACACTGATGGTACCGTCCGCCCCGCGGATGAAGACACCGCCGGTGAACAGGGCCACGTCGATGCCGTCGCCGCCGATCAGCGTGTCATTGCCGGCCCCGCCATAAAGCGTGTCGTTGCCGGCCCCGCCTTCCAGCCTGTTGTCGTGGAAATCACCGTAAAGCCGCTCAGACCGGTCGGTACCGATGACCCAGGGCATCCGGTCGTCCAGATCGACCAGGGCCAGACCCTCCATGGTCTTGACCGTCCAGCCCAGATCCTTCAGCACGGCCAGGTCAAGCCGCCCCAGTTCCCAGCGGTTCTGCTCGTAAAAGCCGAACTGGTACATGATGCCGCGTGTGACGGGCTGGTAGTCGATGGTGCTGTTGCCGTAATGATCGGTGTTGCCGGCCGCCAGCGGCAGGCCGCGCGGCCCCAGCAGCGCCTTCACATTCTCGCCCATGAAATAGGTCACGCCGTCGATGGTTTCCGTCTGGCGCACGAATTCCGTGCGGGCGGCCGGCCAGTAATAGAAGCCGAAAGTGTGCATCAACTCGTGCAGCGCGATCGAGGCGTAGTCATGATGTCCGGCCGGCAGGTCCGGCGTCACGCCATGCTGCGGCGAGGGGTCCAGCCAGACGGGAAACCCGTAATTGCGCATCGTGCCATCGGCACCCAGGAAGATCGTGAAGGCGGCGTCGGCGGCGATCCCGTTGGCATCGATGCCGGTCGCCGCCTCCTGCAGGGTTGCCAGGTTGCCCTGGCCCGTGCCGTCGAAGGTGACGGCGGGATAGGCCGGCAGGATGCCATCGATATGGGGATAGGGATGCTGGGGGTCCGTGGCGGCGCGGATGCGCACCTCCACATCCATGCTGCCGTTCCAGTCGAGATAGCGTGCCAATGTGGCCAGCGCGAATTCCGTGCCCTGCCGGATCAATGGCACGAGATCAGGGATCAGGTTCAAGGGATTGCTGATCGACACCGTGAAAAGATTGGCCATGCACGCCCCATCCCTATGCAACCAACGGTATGTTTCTGACAGGTTTTCTGCTGGCGTACAAATGTCAATCCGCGGCTGCCTTCACGAAACGGGCGGGGCCGGCAGAATCTGGCGCAGGGCCCGTTCCGGCCCCCGGTCATGCGGCATCCATTGCCGCGGATAGCCCAGGGAAACCTCCTCGAACCGCACACCATCGCGCCAATGTGTGCCGGGGACATGCAGATGCCCATGGATACAGGCCAGGGCGCCGAAGCGCAGGTGCCAGTCGGTGGTCGCCACCGTGCCGCACCAGGGGCTGAAGCGCGGGATGCGGCGCAGCGTCACCAGATCGGCGCGCAGCGGGAAATGATTGATCAGCACGGTGGGCATGCCCGGCGGCCGCTCGCGCTCCAGCCGGGCGGCGGCCTGTTCGACCAGATGGGCGCACCAGTCCTGGCGGCTGGCATGCGGCGCGGGCGAGAGGCGCCGTTCGTCCGCGCTGCGCAGCCGATGTTCCCAAGCCCAATCCAGCACCTTTTCCGCCGGCACATGGTCGGGGCGAAAACTGTAATCGTACAGTAGAAACAGTGGCGCCAGCAGCACCGGCCCGCCCGGCCCGGTCCAGACCGGGTAAGGATCATCGGGCGTCAGAACGCCATGCGCGCGGGCCACGTCGCGCATGATGTTGTATTTTTGTTGGCCCTGTAATGGTCCTTCCGGTCCCGGAATGGTCCACAGCTCATGGTTGCCGGGAACCCAGATCAGGCGGGAAAATCGTTTCGATATTGTATCAAAGGCGTGGGCCAGGTCATCGGGCCGTTCGGCGATGTCACCGGCCAGCACCAGCCAGTCGTCGGGGCAGGCGGGCAGCCGGTCCAAGGCCATACGATTGGGGGTGGCAGACAAGTGCAAATCGCTGATCGCCAGCAGCCGCATGTGTGTTTCCAAGTCAAATCAATGTCATTCGGCCCGTCGGGACAACGGGCTCACCGGTCCGGTCCCGCATGGAGAATTGCATCCGGAAATGGTATGGTCGCCGCTTGAAGTCATGAAGCGGGGGTAGGATTTGCGGCTGACGGCGAGCCACTGGCCTGGGATGGCAGTGACGGCCTGCGGGTATCGGCTGCGGGGTCTGATCCTGTTTCTGCTTGCCCTGTTCATGCTGTCCCTGCCGCTGTTCCGGCCGGCAGCGGCGCAGGATAGCACGCAGGATAGCACAAAGCCCGTCCAGCATGCCTATTGGGACGATCTGGCAGAGGTGCTTTTCGAGCGGATCGGCCGCAATAGCGGCCTGCCCAGCGACATCATCACCGCCATCGCCCAGGACCGGGCCGGCTTCATCTGGGTCGGCACGCCGGTCGGCCTGACCCGGTTCGACGGGTACCGGTTCCGGGTCTTTCAACCGGATTCGCGCGACCCCAGCTCCCTGCCCGACGGTTATGTCAACGCGCTGCATGTCGATCGCTGGGGCCGGCTGTGGGTGGGTACCAACAATGGCGGCGTCGCCCGCTTCGTGCCGGAAACGGAAGGATTTGCCCGCTATCCGGCCGGACCGGGCGGCCTGGCCCATCCCACGGCCTACCGGTTCGCGGAGGATGCGCAGGGCGATCTCTGGGTGGCCCTGCGCTCAGGCCTGGCGCGGCTGGACGGGGATACGGGTGCCGCCACCAATTACCGCATGCAGTCCGGCCGCGAGGGCGGGCTGCCCGGCAATGTCGTCCATGACATTCTGTTCGATGCGCGCGGCACGCTGTGGGTGGCAACCGACGGGGGGCTGGTGCTGCGCCCGGCCGGGCAGACCGATTTCGTGCCGGCGCACAGCCAGGTGGCCCTGCCCAGCCTGCCGCCGGAGGCGGCCATCTCCGCGCTGTTCGCGGATCGTCGCGGGCGGGTGTGGATCGGGTCGCGGTCGGGCATCCTGGTCGGGTTCGACCCGCAGACCGGGGTGGCGCGCTCCTTCGACATGGCCCGCGCCGACGGGCGCCTGATGGACCGGCCGCAGATCCGCGCCATCGAGGATGTGGGGGACCAGCAGGGCGGGCGTGACACGCTTTGGGTGGCGACGGACCCCGGCGGGCTGGTCGAACTGGATGTGGAAAGCGGCGCCATGCGCCCCATCCGCCATGATCCGGCCATCCTGGCTTCCATCAGCGGCGATGCCGTCCGCGAGATGATGCGAGACCGGTCGGGGCTGATCTGGGTGGCCACCTGGGGTAGCGGGCTGAACATCCACAACCCGTCCAACAAGGGCGTGCTGTCGATCTTCGCGTCGGCGGCACATCGTGACAGCCCCAGCGAACCGCAGGTCCGCTCGGTCATGGCCGCCCGTGACGGCAAGGTATGGCTGGGGTTCGAAACGCGGGGCATCGATATCATCGACCCGGTGGCCGGCCGGCGCGTCAACCTGATGCCCGGCACACCCGCCGGTGGCGGCCTGCCGCGCGCCAGCGTGCTGGCCATGGTCGAGGATGAGGGCGGGCAGGTCTGGATCGGCACGCAGCTTGGCCTGGCCCGCTATGACCGGCGGACGGGCCGGATCGGGGCCGTGGACCTGCCCGGCGCCCTGGCCGGCCAGCCTATCCATGCCATCCTGGTCCGGCAGCACGAATTGTGGCTGGCCACCGAGGGGCTGGTCCGGTTCAATCCCGCGACGGGGGCCGTCACCCTGTTTCGCCATGATCCCGACGATGCCACCACGCTGGCCGACGACCGCGTGCGGGTGCTGGCCGATGCGCCGGACGGTCGCATCTGGGCGGGCACCCATCGGGGCCTGCACCTGATCGACCCGGAAACAGGCCATATCCGCCGCGTGCAGAACCGCACCTGGGACTGGTCCTCGCTGGCGCATAATTACATCACGGGCCTGGTGCATGACCGGTCGGGAAGGCTGTGGGTGGGTACGCTGGGCGGTGGTGTCAGCGTGCTGGACAGTCTTTTGTCCGATGAGCGCTACCGTTTCATGACCATCGGGCGCCGGCTGGGCCTGCCCGGCGACAGCGTCCAGGCCATGGTGCTGGATGCCGAAGGCAAGGTCTGGATCAATACCGAGGACGGTCTGGCCCGCATCGACCCGGACAGCCGCGCCGTGACGACCATCGGCTGGGACGATGGATTGGGCGTGCGCGGCACCTGGATCGGATCGGCGGCCCGGCTGGCCGGTGGCGAATTGCTGTTCGGGGGGCGGGAGGGGCTGACCGTCGTCAGGCCCACGGCACTGCGCCGCTGGGACTACCAGCCGCCGCTGGTCCTGACGGAGGTGAAGATCGACAACGAGCCGGTGCCGTCCGCGGCGCTGAACCTTCCGCCCACGCCGGCCGGCCCGCTCATGCCCCTGACATCGCCCAAGTTCCGCAATGCCGGCATGGCCGCACCGGGCCTGACCCTGCCACCGGGGACACAGACCCTGACCGTCGCCTTCGCGGCGCTGGATTATGCCGGGCCGGGCAGCCTGCGCTACAGCTATAATCTGGAAGGGTTCGACAAGGGCTGGGTGGAGGTGGATGCGCTGAGCCGCACGGCCACCTATACCAACCTGCCGCCGGGCAGCTATTCCCTGCGTCTGCGGGCCACCAACAAGGAAGGGATCTGGGGCGACGCCACACGGGTCCTGCCCGTCACGGTGCTGCCCGCCTGGTACCAGACCGGCTGGGCCCGGGTGGGGGCCGTGCTGGCGGTGCTGGGCATCCTGGCGCTGGTCGTGCAAGCGCGCACGGCCGCGCTGCGCCGGCAGCGGCGCTGGCTGGAACGGCTGGTGGCGCAGCGCACGCAGGACCTGGTCGACGCCAATGAGGAGCTGGAGCGTCTGGCCAGCTATGACGGGCTGACCGGCCTGCTGAACCGCCGCCGGTTCGAGGAGGCAGCCCGTGCCGAGATCGACCGCGCCCGGCGCTATGACCGGCCGTTCAGCCTGTTGCTGATCGACCTGGACCATTTCAAGCAGGTGAACGACACGCATGGTCACAATGCCGGCGATGCCGCCTTGCGTCAGGCGGCGCAGAAGGTGGTGGGGGCCGTGCGCACCACGGACCTGAGCGCCCGTTATGGCGGGGAGGAACTGGCCGTATTGCTGCCGGAAACCGCGATGGACGAGGCGCAACAGGTGGCCGAGCGCATCCGCCAGGCGATCGGGTCGGCGCCTGTGCGCCACGAGGGGCATATCTTCACGGTGACGGCCAGCATAGGCGGCGCCCAGTATGATGGCATTGACGAGGATCTGGCGCATCTGATCGGCCGGGCCGACGCCGCGCTCTATCGTGCCAAGCAGGGCGGACGCAACCGTGTTGTGCTGGTCCAGCCCAATGGCCGCCCCCCGGCGGCAAGCCGTCCCGTGGTCGCCGGATAGCCGGTCCCATCGGGAGGGCCGACCGGTCAGCCGGTCAGGAAACTCATGATCAGCACATCCTCGATCACCGGCTGACCGATGATATCGTTGGCCAGCGTGCGCACATGCTGCTTCACGGCGACCAGATCGTCCGGTGTTGCGTTGCGTGTCAGGTTTGCATCTTCGGGCAATTGCTCGGTCAGAAGACCGATGATGCGTGGCCGGTAGGCCGTGGCCAGCGCCAATTCCGCCGGCAGTTTGGGAGAGCGCCGGACCACCAGCCGCATGGTCAGGCGGATGAAGCTGTAGCGCTCCCGTCCCGGCAGCATCAGGGGCGGCAATTCGATGAACCGCAGCTTGGGATCGTCGGCACCAGCCCCTTCCGCCAGGGCCGCCACGGGCAGCAGGGCGGTGGCCAGCAGGCTGCCCGCGCCCCGCAGCAGAAGCCGCCTGTCCATCATTGCCTGCCGCATCGCCCCGCCCCCCGGCCATCGAACCGGGAGAGAGTAAACCGTTTCCAACCGGTCCATGGCAAGCGGCCGTCTATATCCATGGGTTCAGGTCCATGCGGACCTTATTCCCCCCAGGTCCATGCGGACCTTATTCCCCAAGGTCCATGCGGACCGGGCATGGCTGGGGCGGCAATTCATGAACTGCGTAGTCCATTAATGGGATTGACCGACAGGTGGACAGGGTGCAGTCTGCAACAAAACTGGACTGTCCAGTATCATAATTTAGAATGGACCCCCCATGAACCGGAAGATCGCCCTGGCCATCGCCGCCCCGTTATTGCTGGCCGGCATCTATGGCGGCTGGCACTGGTGGTCGGTGGCGCGTTTCACGGAAAGCACCGACAATGCCTATGTCGAGGCCGACATCACCATGATCAGCCCGCGGGTGGAGGGGCATGTCGCCGCCGTGGAGGTGGTGGAACACCAGATGGTGGCGGCGGGAGAGGTGCTGGTGCGCCTGGACGATGGCGACCTGGCGGCCAAGGTGGATCAGGCGCGGGCCCGGCAGGCCGCCGCTCAGGCCGCCATCGCCAATATCGATAGCCGGCTGGCGCTGGAGGATGCGCTGATCCGTCAGGCGCAGGCCAATGTCGCCGCCGCCCAGGCCGAGCAGCGCCGCGCCGGGGCCGATGCCCAGCGCTATGCCACCCTGGCCGGCCGGGAATTTGCCAGCCAGCAGAAACTGGCCACGACGCAGGCGGACTCCCAGAAGGCCAGTGCCGCGCTGAGCCGGGCCCAGGCCGCCCTTGTGGCCGAGCGTGACCAGCTTGGCGTCCTGTCGACCGAGCGGACGCAGGCAGAAGCCGCCCTTGCGGAGGCAGCGGCCGCCCTGGCGCTGGCCGAAAGCGATCTGGACAAGACGGTCATCCGCGCGCCCATGGCCGGCGTGATCGGCAGCAACGGCGCCCGTGTCGGGCAGTTCGTGCGGGCCGGCGCCCAGCTCATGGCGCTGGTGCCCGTACAGGACGCCTATGTCCTGGCCAATTTCAAGGAAACCCAGATCGGGCGCCTGCGTGTCGGCCAGCCTGTGGAACTGACCATCGATGCCTATCCGGGCCAGGTGGTGGAAGGGCGGATCGAAAGCCTGTCACCCGCATCGGGCGCGCAATTCAGCCTGCTGCCACCGGAAAACGCCACGGGCAATTTCACCAAGATCGTGCAGCGTGTGCCCGTGCGCATCGCCCTGCCGCATGACGGCCCGCTGGCCGGCCGTCTGCGGCCCGGCCTGTCGGTGGAAGCCCGTGTCGATACCCGGCAGGAGGGACGCGACCTGATCGGCATCGCCCGGTCCGACCGCAGCGACCGTGGCGCCCAACTGGCGGTCCGGCCATGACCGGCCCTGCCGCCCAGGCGGTGCCGGGAATGCTCGCCGATGCGGCGGCGGGAGAGGCCGACGGTGCGGCGCCGCCGTCGCCGCCTCCCCCCATCACGGCGGGCCTGTCGCGGCGCACGCTGGTGGGGTTCGTGGCCATGGTGTTCGGCATGTTCATGGCCATCCTGGACATCCAGATCGTGGCCAGCAGCCTGCGCCAGATTCAGGCCGGCGTCGCGGCCAGCGCCGACGAGATCGTCTGGGTCCAGACATCCTATCTGATCGCCGAAGTGGTGATGATCCCCCTGTCGGGTTATCTGACCCGGCTTTTGTCGACGCGCGTGCTGTTCACGGGGTCGGCCCTGGGCTTCACGCTGATGAGCTTCATGTGCGCACAATCGACGAGCCTGGAGGAACTGGTGCTGTGGCGCACCCTGCAGGGCTTTGTCGGCGGCGGCATGATCCCCACCGTCTTTGCCACCAGTTTCACGGCCTTCCCGCCGGCGCGCCGGGCGCCGGTCACGGTGGTGATCGGCCTGGTGGCCACGCTGGGGCCCACGGTGGGCCCGACGCTGGGCGGCTATCTGACCGAACAATTCTCCTGGCACTGGCTGTTCCTGATCAACCTGGTGCCGGGGCTGCTGGTGGCCAGCATCGTCTGGAAATGCATCGATATCGACAAGCCGAACCCATCGCTTCTGAAAGGCATCGATATTCCGGGCATCGTGCTGATGGCGCTGTTTCTGGGCAGCCTGGATTACGTGATCGAGGAAGGTGCGCGTGAACAATGGTTTCAGGACGAGACCATCCGCAATTTCGCCCTGCTGGCGCTGGTCGCCGGGGCTGCCTTTCTGTGGCGCATGTTCACCTATGCCAAGCCCATCGTGGATTTGCGCACGCTGCGCAACGGCAATTTCGCCATGGGATCGATCTACGGCTTCGTGATCGGCATCGGGCTCTATGGCTCGGTCTATATGCTGCCGCTTTACCTGGGACAGGTGCGGGGGCTGAACGCGCAGCAGATCGGTGCCACCATGGTGATCACGGGCCTGTGCCAGTTCCTTTCGTCCCCCCTGGCGGGCATGCTGTCCAGCCGGATGGATGTGCGCAAGGTGCTGGCCATCGGTTTCGGGCTGCTGGCCATCAGTTTCTACATCTCCGTGCCCGTCACGGCCGACTGGCAGTTCGACCAGTTGCTGGTGCCGCAGATGCTGCGCGGGGCGGGGCTGATGTTCTGCATCATTCCCATCACCTCGCTGGCCATGGGAACATTGCCGCCCGAGCAGGTGCCCAACGCATCGGGCCTGTTCAACCTGATGCGCAATCTGGGTGGCGCCTTCGGGCTGGCCGGCATCAATACGCTGATCACAGAGCGTATGGCCCTGCATGGCCGTGTGCTTTATGACTGGATCGACCCGACGCGGCCCGTCGTTCAGGACTGGATGGCGTCGGTCGGCGATCGCGTGGCAGCGGGAACGGGGGGCGACAGCGCCACCGCGGCCCTGCCCGTGCTGGCCGCCACCATCCAGCAGCAGGCCACGGTGATGACCTTCTCCGACCTGTTCCTGGCCATGGGGGTTTTGTTCACGGCGGGTCTTCTGACCCTGCCCTTCGTCAAGCGGCCCGTCCTGCGCGGCGGCCCCGTGGCGGATGCGCATTGATCGGGAGGGGGACGGGATGCCGGACGGCATGGTGGACAGGACGGATCAGGCAAGGACGGCGGGCATGCCGCGCCGGCGCGGCGCCGGCCGCCCCATGGACCCCGCCAAGCGCGACGCCATCCTGCTGGCGGCGGAGCGCATCTTCGCCGAGGAGGGCTATACCGCCTCCATGGACCGGGTGGCGGAACTGGCGGGCGTGTCGAAACAGACCATCTACAAGCATTTCAGCGCCAAGGACCGGCTGTTCGACGCCATGGTCATCCGCCGGGCCGAACGCATGACCGAGCCGGTGACCATGGCCGATCCGGCGCGGCCCGTGCCCGACGTGCTGACGGCGCTGGGCCACCGTTTCCTGGAACTGATGGCCGACGGGCAATTCCACTGCCTGCTGCGCGTCATCCTGTCGGCGGGGGCGGGCACGGGGCTGGCCGGGCATTTCTACCAGACAGGGCCGCTGGTCTCACTGGAACGGATCGCCGCCTATCTGCGGCGCCAGCATGATGCCGGGCGGCTGGACGTGCCCGACCCGCTGCTGGCCGCCGAACAATTCTATGGCCTGCTCAACGGGCATGTGCAGTTGCGCGGCCTGCTGGGCGTACAGCCGGCCCTGACGGATGATCAGAAGGCCGCGCGCGTGGCCGCGGCCGTGCGGGTGTTCCTGGCGGCCCACACGCCGAGCGCACGGATGTGACCCGGCACGCGAGGGCACGGCCGTAACCTGCGGTCAGGCGCTGCGGCGCAGTCCGGGGCGCTGCGGCGGCTGGATCAGGCCGGAAAGCTGCACGGCCAGTTCCCGTCCCCTGTCGGTCAGGGTGATGATCTTGCGGCGGCGCTCGCGCGGGTCCTCCTCGGCCTGCACAAGGTCGTGGCCGGCCTTGCCGAAGCTGTGCCACTTCGACAGGGCCGCCACATTGCGCGAGGCCGAGGATTGGGCAATGCCCAGGCGTTCGGACAGGTCGCGGATCGACAGCCCCTCATTCTGCGCAATCGTCAGGAACGACAGCGCATACTGGATGGGCAGGTCGGGGTCCAGCGTCCGCAGGGCTTCCAGAACGCGGACCAGCGGGTCCAGCGTTTCAGGATGCCATCCGCTTGTCCCTGGATTGGTAGGCATCGTGGTGACGGCCATCAATGGTAGGTCCCCTGGCCACCGGACGCCAACGGCCCGGCGTATAGATCAGATGGAGACGACCAAGCCAGATCAGGGTTTCGCCATTCTCGCGGCGCATTTCGCAGCCACGCGACCCATCGGCACCCCGGTCGGCCCAGTGCGCCAGTTCAACGAATAATTTGGGACCCCTGCCCAAGGATACAAAGAAGCTCATCACAGCCCTCGATTGTTCGGAAAATCGTTTGTTGGTTGAGGGGGATTTGTCGTGCGCTTGCAAAAAGCCCGGTGCAACGGCGCGTCACGCCGCCGTCGCTGCCGGTGTGGGGGAACAGATTATCCATGGAGATCTCTCCTCTTGGGGTTACGGGGTTGCAGAAAAGGGCTCAAAGGGATTTATCGCCGAAGGGCGGGAAGGTTGCAAGGAACAATCTGTCCCTGTATTCCGTCAGTTCCGATATCGGATGAATTCGGAACGAAAAAGGCCGCCGCCCGTACAGGGACGCGGCCTCCGTGAAATGACGGCCCTCGGCGTCTATCTCCCGCAGGATGGCCGCAGGCAGGTCGGGATAGGGGGCCGGGCGCGGCCCCAGGAAACGGCCCAGACGGGCCAGCAGAGTGGACATGGCATCACCGATGGGTTGGTTGGCTGCCCAGAACAATCCGATATCGGATATGATCCGTCAACATGCACAAAAGGCGGGACAGGGCGGCTCCGGCCTTATGGCGCAAACGCCACCGGAAGGTGGAGACAGGGCGACAGTTGCCGTTAAGCCGCTGCGACAGCGCCCCGATCATTAGTTTTCCTAATGTCCAACGCGATTTAACCCCGTTTGTCCGGGGCCGGAAGCTTGGCTAGCGTCTGGGGGCAGACATGGAGGATGACGATGGTCACGAGGCGTCAATTCATTGGAAATACGGCATTTCTTTCGCTGCTGACCCTGACCGCTGCGCCTGTGGCGATGGCGGCCGGGCGTGATGGGGTGGGGATCGCCGGTATGAAGGCGGATATTGCCGCCATCGAGCGGGCGCGGGGTGGCCGACTGGGCGTGGCCGTGCTGGACCTGGCCACGGGCGACCGCGTCGCCTGGCGCGGGGGGGAGCGGTTCGCTTCCTACAGCACGTTCAAGTTCCCGCTGACGGCCTTCATCCTGTGGCGCATCGACCGGGGGCTGGAGCAGGCGGCGCGCATCATCCCCTATGGCAAGGCGGATCTGGTTTCCTGGTCGCCCGTGACGGCGCCGCAGGTCGACAAGGGCGGGATGAGCGTGCGCGACCTGTGCGAGGCGCAGATGATCCAGTCCGACAACACGGCGGCCAACCTGCTGCTGGCTGCCAGCGGCGGGCCGCCGGCGCTGACGGACTTTCTGCGCGGGCTGGGCGACAAGGTGACGCGCAGCGACCGGACCGAACCCACGGCCAACGATGTGCCCCCCGGTGAACAGCGCGACACGACCACGCCCGATGCCATGCTGGACCTGATGCGCACGCTGCTGTTCGGTGATGCGCTGTCGCCGGCGGCGCGAGGGCAACTGACGGCCTGGCTGATCGACAACCGCACGGGCGGCAAGCGGTTGCGGGCGGGCATGCCGGGCGGCTGGCGCGTGGGTGACAAGACGGGGGGCGGCGACAAAGGGTCCAACGACATCGCCATCCTGTGGCCACCGGCCGGCGGGCCGCTGCTGGTCACCGGCTATTACTGGAACCCCGCGGCGGGGGCGGAAGGGCGCAATGCCGCCTTCGCCGAGCTGGGCGCCCTGATTGCCCGGCGGCACGGGGGCTGACGCGGGGCCGGGGTGCTGCGGTCTCAGGCCACCACCTATGCGATTGCACAGTTTGCCGGCGTGCGGCGCGGGCGTAGACAGGGGAAGGGCGGTTTCGGTCGGTACGGGAGGTGCCCTTGACGGCGGATCGGCATGTCTTGTCCCGGCTCATGGCCGGCTATCTGGTGGCATTGACGCTGATCACTCTGCTGTCGGGCGGGGTGCATCTGTTGCTGGACCATGTCATCGCCCGGCAGCGCGATGCCGCCACCATCATCAATGTCGCCGGCCGCCAGCGCATGCTGTCGCAGCGCATCGCCCTGCTGGGCACGGACCTGCAGGCCGGGGACGCCACGGCCCGCCAGCCGCTGGCTGCCGCCATCGACCTGATGGCCCGGTCACAGGACGCGCTGGTGAAGGGCGGCGACCTGGGCATCGACCAGACACCGTCCCCGGCGCTGTCCGCGCATTATTTCGAAGGGCCGGCCCCGCTGGACCCGGCCGTGCGCGCCTTTCTGGATGAAGCCCGCGATTTCCTGCGGACGGGGGAACCGCTGGCCTATGCCCGGTTCCACGAGGCGGCCCGCAACAGCCTGCCCCAGGCACTGGATCGCGCCGTCACCCTGCTGGAGCAGGAGGCGAACGCCCGCATCGAATGGCTCCGCCAGGCCCAGCGCATCGTGCTGGCCATTCTGCTGACCACGTTGCTGGTGGAGGCGCTGTTCATCTTCCGCCCCATGCTGGTGCGCATGCGGCTTTATTCCGGCCGGCTGCTCGACATGGCCCTGCGCGACACGCTGACGGGGCTGGCCAACCGCCGCCACCTGATGGATTTCGGGGAAACGGCGCTGATCCGGGCCCGGCGGGAAGGGACGGAACTGTCCTGCCTGCTGGTCGATCTGGATCATTTCAAATCCATCAACGAACGGTTCGGCCATGCGGTCGGCGATGGCGTGCTGGTGCGCACGGCCGAACTGATCCAGGCCTCCCTGCGGCAGGGCGATCTTATCGGCCGCACGGGCGGTGGGGAATTCACCATCATCCTGCCAGGTGCGGGCGAGGCGGGGGCACTGCTGGTGGCGGAAAAGCTGCGGGCCATGCTGGAAGCCGATGGCGGCGGGTTGGGCCTGCCCTCCTTCACCGCCAGCATCGGGGTCACCATGCTGGTCCCGTCCGACCGGTCGCTGACCGACCTGACCGCCCGTGCCGACGCCGCGCTTTATGTCGCCAAGGGGTTGGGACGCAACCGCGTGCGCGTCCTGACCGGGGCGGAGGCGGCCCGCCAGATGGCCATCGGCCTGGCGTGATGTCGGGTGGCGGGGGCCGCCCCCGCGGGTGAAGGCGGGGGAAATGCGGGGTCAGGGACGGTCGTAATGGTCCTCGATCCGGATCACATCGTCCTGTCCGCGCGGATCACCGGTCTGCACCTCCACCAGGCAGAGATCGACCGCGCCGTCATTTTCCAGCCGGTGCGGCTGGCCGGCGGGGATGAACACGCTTTCATTGACATGGACGGTGCGCACGGTGTCCCCCAGCGTCACCTTGGCCTCGCCCTGCACGACGACCCAATGCTCGGCCCGGTGTTCATGGCGCTGGAGGGAAATCTTGTGGCCGGGGCGCACCGTCAGGCGCCGCACCTCGAACCCCGGCCCCGTATGGACAAGATGCGAATAGCCCCAGGGCCGGTAGGTGCGGCGATGGTCCAGCCGTTCCGTCCGTCCATCGGCCTTCAGCCTGTCGACGACTGTTTTCACGTCCTGCACCCGGTTGCGGTCGGCCACCAGCACGGCGTCGTCGGTTACCACGACGACCAGATCCTTGACGCCGACCAGCGCCGTCAGCCCCACTTCGCTGCGGACAAGATTGCTGTGGGCGTCGACCAGAATGGCGTCGCCCAGCACGGCATTGCCGATCTGGTCCTTGCCCGCGATCTCCCACAGCGCACTCCAGGCGCCGACATCGGTCCAGCCGATATCGCAGGGGACGACGGCGGCGCTGTCTGTCTTCTCCATGACCGCGAAATCGATGGAGATGTTGGGGGCCTTGGCGAAGGCATCCGGATCCAGGCGCAGGAAGTCCAGATCCACCCGCGCCGCTGCAATGGCGGCGTCGGCGGCGGCCAGCGCCTCTGGCGCGTGGCGTTCCAGTTCGGTAACGAAACGATCGGCACGGAACAGGAACATGCCGCTGTTCCACAGGTGCCGACCGCCTTCCAGATAGGTCCGGGCCACGGCCAGGGCCGGCTTTTCCGCGAATTGGCGCACGGCGAAGGCGCCCTCGGCCCCCGGCAGCCCGTCTCCCTTCTCGATATAGCCATAGCCGGTTTCGGGGCTGGTCGGCTGGATGCCGAAGGTCACCAGCCGGCCATCGGCCGCCGCCCTGGCCCCCGTGGCGATGGCGGCGCGGAAGGCCTCCGGCGACAGGATGGCATGATCGGCCGGCAGCAGCAGCACCAGTGCCGCCGGGTCGCGCTGGGCCGCCAGACGCGCGGCCACGGCCGCCGCCGGTGCCGTGTTACGGCCGAACGGCTCCAACACCAGATGCGTCGGGCGGATGCCCACCGTCTGCAACTGCTCTGCGATGGCGAAGCGGTGTTCCTGGTTGCAGATGACGATCGGGTCGGCGAAGCCATGGTCGCCCCCCACCCGTAACGCCGTCTCCTGGATCATCGTGCGTTCGCCGCACAGGTTCAGCAACTGCTTGGGAAACCGTTCCCGCGATACGGGCCATAGCCGCGAACCGGACCCGCCGGACAACAGCACGGGAATGATGGCGGAAGAGGGGGTGAGGTTGGTCATGGGCTGCACGCGGGGGTCGATACGGAACCGGAACGATCCCGCCAGGGTGCGGCCCGCGACGTGCGGGCCGGCCGGCGGCATCAGGGATGGCGGGCGGCGATCAGCACGCCTTCGACGGGCTGGCCTGCTTCATAACGCAGGACGAGCGGGGACAGTTCCAACACATCCAGCCCGGCACCCGTCAGACATTCCTGCAGGTAGGCCGGATCATGGGCATAGCGCCCGCCCTCATGCAGGGTATAGGCTTGGCCCGTCGCAGCCTCCACCGTGGCCAGCAGCAGGCCGCCGGGGCGCAGGCTGGCGGCCGCGGAGCGGAAAACCCCGCCCAGATCACCGAAATAGCAGAAGACATCGCCGGCCGTGATGATGTCGAAACTGCGGGGCCGCGCGATCAGATAGGCCCCGATCTCCGCCTGCTCCAGGTCGGTGTAGCCGCCGCGCCGCGCGGCAAGCTGGAGCATGGAAAAGGACAGGTCCACACCTGTCAGTGCGCGCGCATGGGCAGCCAGATGCGGTGCCAGCAGGCCGGTGCCGCAGCCGACATCCAGGATGTCGCGATCGGCAGCACCCGGCCCGGCATGGTTCAGCAGGGCGGCCCCGATGGCGGCCGGAACGGCATAGCCCAGGGCCCCGATCATCTCGTCGAAGCGACGGGCCGACGCATCGAAGGTCTGTGACACGAAGGCGTCACTGGCCCGCGGCGGCACGGGCGCACCGCCGACCGCGGCCGTCACATGGTCGAGCTGGGCCGACTGGCCGACAATGGCCCGCCATTCGGACAGCAGCGCGTCCAGGGCCGCGCGGTCGCCCGTGCGATGCAGGCCCGCGGCCACCGATCCCAGCTCCACCTGGGCCGGCGCGCTTTCCGGCGCCAGACGCAACGCTTTCAGCGCGGCGTCGGCCGCCATGTCCAGCCGGCCGACGCCGCGCCAGGCCAGCGAGATGTTGATATGCAGGGACGAACTGTTCGGCTCCATCGACAAAGCCTGGGCGAAGCAGGCCAGTGCCTCGTCATACTGGCCCGCCTCCGACAGGGTCAGGCCCAGGTTGGAATGGGCCGTGGCCAGATCGGGACGCAGGCGCAGCGCCAGGCGAAAATGGTCGATCGCCTCGTCCATGCGGTCCAGCCGGCGCAGTGTCAGCCCCAGATTGCTGGCCGCTTCCGCATAATGCGGCCGGGCCTTCAGGGCGTTGGCATAATGCTCCGCCGCGATTTCCGGATGCCCGGCCTCATAGAACAGGGTGCCAAGATTGTAATAGGCCTCCGCGAACATGGGTTCGCGTTCCAGCGTGTCCAGGTAATGGTTCGCGGCATCGTGGCCGCGGCCCTGGGCCTGGGCCACGGCCCCCTGGTTGAAGTGATAGATGGGATTCTCCGGTTCCAGCGCGGCGGCGGCGGCATAGGCCTGCGCGGCACCGTCGTAATCCTCCATATTCTCCAGCGCCACCCCCAGGTCGGCGCGCAAGGTGGCGTCGCCGGGATCGTCCAGGATGGCTTCCCTCAGCAGGGGGACCGCGTCGGCGTAACTGCCGGCATCCAATGCCATCCGGCCCCGGTCCGCGGGGCTGCCGTCAACGCCAATGCTGATATCGGTCATGTTCTTATCGTCCTTCCCCGGCGATGCCGGCCCTTGATCCCGGCCCAGGCACGATAACGGCTTGGAATCGCGATGAACAGGGGTTCGATGGGCGTAGGCCGCCGGCACCGGAGAAGCCCTGCAGGCTCCGCCCGGCGCTATCGGGAGAAAAGGGGGGCTTGGCAGGCTGCGGTCAGGCGGGCAGCAGGCCGGACAGGTCGAACGGCTCCCGGCCTTCCAACTGTCCCAGCAGCCGGTAATGGGTCAGGCCGCTGTCAAAGGCGCCGACGGCCACCGCCGCCGCAACGTCCGGATTGTGGGTCAGATAGAATGCCTCGTTGAAGGCGTCGGTGGCCAGCCTGCCCTCGTACCGGCCGAAGCTGAGATAATGATCGATGGCCGAACCGACATAGCCGGCATCGACCGCCACCGCCACATCGGGGTTCAGGGCCAGATAGCTTTCGCTGTCGAACAGGGCGTTGGGGTTGCGTCCCTCGAACTGGCCGAACAGGATGTAATGCTCGAAAGCGCTGTTCAGGACGCCGGCTTCCAATGCCTGGGCGATGTCGGGATATTGCGCCAGATAATAGCTTGTATCGAAGAAGGCGGCGGGGTCGCGCCCCTCATGCTTGCCATAGGACCAGAAATGGGTCTCCATGCTGTCCAGCGCGCCGATGGCGACGGCATGGGCCACGTCGGGATTGCTGCGGGCATAGAAATCGGCGTCGAACCGCACGCTGGTCAGGTACTCCCCCCAGCTTCCGCTATCGATCATGCCGTCGGCGAATTGCACATATTCCACATTCTGGATGCGGATCTGTCCCTCCGCCCCTGTGATCAGCGCCCAGGTGCCGTCATCTTCCGTCACGCGGGTGATGCTGTAACTGTCAGCCGTGCCGGACAGGACCAGCCGGTCCAGCCCGGTGCCCCCGTCCACCCGGTCCCCGTCACCCGGAGCGATGAACACGTCGTTGCCGCCCAGCCCCCTGATCGTGTCGGCCCAGCCCGTGCCGCGGATCGTGTCGCCGCCTGCCGTGCCGGTGATGGAGACGACAGATGTTGTATCGGTGGCCCCGGCGTAATTGCCGAACGTGACATAGACCATGTCGCCATGGATGCCGACGCCCATCGTGTCCCAGCGGGATGACAGAATATTGGCGCTGGCGCCGGGATTGGCCATCCAGTCGGCCAGCACGTTGGATTGCTGTTCGCCGGCCAGCACGCCATCGGCATTTTCCGCCAGGCTCTGCGGCAGGGTCAGCGCCAGGTCGCGGCCGATGGCCAGCACGCCACTGACAAAGGACTGCCCGTCGCTCCAGTGGTGCAGGGTCGGCACGGGACGCGCCGCCACCTCCGCCACGGCCCAGTTGTCATAGCCGACATTGATGTCGAAATCCGCCGCATGCTGGCCCGCGATCACCGTCAGATCATAGGACGGCTTCAGGGCGGCGAGCCCGCCGGCCACGCGCAGGTCATTGATGGCGTGGTAGAGGTTCAACTCGTCGACCGACAGGGTGTTGCTGCCGGCATAGAGGGTCGTCTGCGCTGCCAAACTCATCGTCTCAGCCTCCGGTGACCAGCAGGTGTGCGGCGGTCGACAAGTCGATCTCCACCGTGGCCTGTCCAATGATGGTCATGTTCGCACTACCATTGGCAACCAACGCCCCCAGGTCCGTGACGATGGCGCTGGACGTGCCGTGGTCATGGGCCTTTTCGATCACCAAACTATCTTTCCCTTCCTCGAAATTCCCCAATTTCGCGGTCAGGTCCGTGTCCTGCCTGTCCAGGATGATCAGGAACAGGTCTTCCTTGCCGTCGATGCCCGTGAAGGACACGTCCGTGCCGTGGGCGACCTGCACCCGCTCCGTCCCGTATGTGAAGATCAGATTGCCATCGTCCGTGATGGCCGGGGTTTCCGCCATGGCCGTTGCTGCCGGTTCCGCCGCATCCACCGCGATGGCGGCGGGCATTGGTATAGGCGCCAGGGTCCCCCGATCCTCTTGATCGGGCGCCGGGGCCGGATGGTCCTCCGGCTTGGTGACGGCGGGACCGGTAAGGGCGGTCATCAATGTCGGCGATACGCCATCATCGTCCATTGCCGCAACCGCATGCCGGTCCTGATGCGTGACGGAGGGGGCGTCGGAAGGAGAGGCCAGATCCAGCAGGTCCATGCCGGTTCCAGCCGCGTCGTCACCTTCCCGCGCCTCCGGCATTGCGGGCGGGGCCGCCACGGCATCCTGGCTGATGGCACCGGCGATCACATCGGCGCTCAGCACCGCCATGACGGCGCTGACGATGCGCAGGAAGGCGTGGCTGCCATCGCGGTCCGTATCGCCGGCATCGGGCGCGTCCTGACCCGTTCCGGCCGTCGTATCAATCCCGGCCAGGGCCTGCAGGCTGCCGATATTGATCTGTGACAGGGCGTGGCGCAGCGTTTCGCCCGACCAGTTCTCCCCGTCCAGCACATGCACCACGAAGAAGCCGTCGATCCGCGCGATATGCAGCAGGGCGTCGCCGCTGGCCACATCCTCGATCGCGAACCAGGGTTCCCGCTCGTCCGACATGCCCGATGCCGCCTCCACGATCAGGCCGTGACGGGCGAACTGATCGATGCAGCGATAGATATCGGCGAGGTCCTGGTTGGACCAGGCTCCCGAATTGCCACCGGGATTGCCATTGTCCTGGCCGCGGCCGGGGAAGCGGAATATCTCGGCCGACGCGCTCATGCCGGCCCCCTGTCTTCGCTGGCCTCGACCGCCGCCCCGTCCCGGCCCGACTGGTCGTCCGGCAGCAGGGAGCGCAGCGCGGCGAAGGCATCCGGTTCATAGGCGGCCAGATAACCGGCGGCGAAATGCGACGGGTCCATGCCCAGGGCCGTCGCCCATCCGGCCAGCGCCCCCTGTGGCACCCGGCCGCGGCCGGCCTCCACGGCGCTGATCAATGTCGGTGTGGTGACGCCGATCGTCTCCGCCAGGCGCCTGGTGGTGAAGCCATGCTCCACCCGCCGCCGGCGCATTGCCTGCCCCCAGGCCGTTCGGCGCTCCCGCACGGCGGCCAGCCGCTCGCGCGCCCCGGCCTCGGCCATATCGCCATGGCCGGCCTTGGATGCCGCGAACTGGAGGGAGACGATCTCGCCCATGGCTGTCGATGGTCCGTAATCGATGGTCCGTAGCGGCTCAGACGACCTTGAATTTCGGCGCGCCGGCCGGTTGCGATCCACCGGCGTCCCGGCCGGGAACGGTGCCATCCCCGAACAGGATGGCATGGGTGATCGGATCATAGAATTGCATCAGGGTGCGGACGAATGCCGCCGGTTCCATCGCCAGCGCCCCGGCCCAGGCCATGTAGCTGTCCGGCGGAATGCGGCCGCGCCCGGCCTCGATCATCGAGACCATCGTGTAATATTCGAGCCCGACAAGTTCCGCCAGCGCCCGCTGTGTCAGCCCGACCTCCGTCCGGCGCGCCTTCAGCCAGGCACCGGCCTGCCGGCGCAGTTCCTTGACCTCTTCGCCGCCACCATGCTGGGGATGTGAGTACATCCGAATACCTCTAACTTCTGTCTAGGTCGAACATAAGCGACTTTATAACAGATTGCCAATGTTCTTTCGCAACAGTCCCCGCCATGATGACGCAACGTTGCCCCCACCGCTATGGCTGAACGTTGCAGGCGCGATGCGCGCCGTTATAGGATGCCGGCCTTCCAGAGCTGTATCGTGATGCCAATCCTTGAAATAGCGCTTGACTTGCGTGGTCGCCATCTGGCTTTCCCGCGTGATGCCCGAGCGTCATCGAAACGCAAAGCCGAAGGCCGGCAGGCCCTGGTCCGCCAGGCCTGTCACGGGAAGCTGACGACACCGGCAATCTTGAACGGAATGGTGACAGTATGGTGCAGGCGATGAGGGTTCTTCCCAGCCAGGAGTTCATCGAGGACTTGTACAACCCCTATACGGGCTCCACCGATCTCGTCGTCCGCGATGGTTCCGTTGTCGATACGACGGGAAACCAGGAATTCCGGATCACCGACGGCATCATCGAGTTTTCGGGCTTTGACGAGGTCGATGAACACAAGAAGCGGGAGATTTCCTACACGTTCGAATATAAGGACGAGGAGAAGATCAAGCTCCAGCTCGCCAAGCATACCTGGAGCAGCTACTATAATTATTTCCAGACCGGAAAATTCAAACGCATCCTGGGATTGATCCGACGCTGTGGCGGGGACGAGTTCGCGGTGATGGGCTGCGGGTCGGGCTATGATATCGGTCAGTTGATCGTGCAGGGCGCCAGCCCGCGCCGCATCTATGCCAGCGACCTGTCCATCCATTCCGTGCGAATCGTGCCGCACCAGTTGCGTCAGTTCGGCTATTCCGGCGAACTGGCCCTGTTCACGTCCGACCTGGATTTCGTGCCGATCCGGTCCCGCAAGGTGCCGGTGATCGTGTTCGAGGCGCTGCACCACACGCCGGAAATGCATCACAGCATCGATAAGCTGCTGGCCTATGGCTATGACAATGTCATCTTCGTGGAGCCCACGAACAACATGGTGATCCGCTGGCTGGCCCGGCGCGGCCTGGCGCAGCGAATCGAATATTCCGGGCTGAAGCCGGGCCGGCTGGAACTGGACCGGCTGCGGCGCATGGCGGAGACCCATGGCTATGACCTGTCCATCCGCACCTTGTGGGAATTTCCCGAAGATTATTTCCGCCGCCTGCCGGGTAATCGCAGCCGTCTGGTCGAATGGGCCTTCCTGCGGGCCCTGTCCGTCTGGTCCGCCATTTCCAACATCGCAAAGTTCGGCAACATGAGCATCGTCCATCTCACGCGCAAGACGGCCGACTGATGACCGATCCCATGCTCGTGCTGCTGTGCGCCCTGAACATGGCGTTCAATTTCCTGATTGAACCGGCCTTTCTGTGGTTTTTCGCATATGTGGCACGGGTGCCGTTCCTGAATGCCTATTCGGTGCTGGTGCTGGCCTTGCTGCCGGTGCGGCTGCTGTGGCTGTTCGCCGGGCCGTCGGTGCATTTCGATGACGGGGTCCTGGACGGCACCTACCAGTATCTGCTGCTGCTGGAGAACCTGCATTTCTCCCTGCGGCACATGGTGGCGGGTGCCATGATCCTGGCCTTGTCGCGGCAGAACGTGGTGGCCGGCCTGATCGACCAGTTCCATTACCAGCCGATCTCCACAGTGCGGCTGCGGCTGGCGGCCGGCCTGTTCTTCGGTCTGTTCCTGCTGTTCTTCGTGGTCACGGCAAGCTGGAGCTTCGGGCTGATCAACTGGATCCTGAGCCCGCGCACGGGGTATCAGATGCACCGCACGGGGGCCGGCGCCTTCTATGCGCTGTCGGTGTCGTTCCTGGCCGTTTCCTATGTGCTGGCGCTGCTGTCCCTGTCGGTACGCTGGCACATCATCGCGGCCTGGCTGTTCTTCCTGCCTTTCGTCTTCATGCTGGGTTCCAAGGGATATCTCATCCTTTATACGGTCACGGCCTTTGCCTTCATGCTGATCTATGGGTTCAAGATCCAGATCCGCACGGTGGCGGCCGTCGGCGTGGTCATGGCGGCGGCGGTGCTGTTGAATTTCGGGTCAGCCGATCTGGTCGATATCTTCTTCTATTTCGATTACTACTCCAACAGCGCCTATTTCATCCGCGCCTATCACAATGGCGTCGCGGACCTTTTCTATGGCCAGATTTCCGCGACGGAGATCATCAGCGCGGTGCCGCGCCTGCTGTGGGCGGACAAGCCCTTCGTCTATGGCCCGATCCTGCTGAACGAGATGTTCTATCCCGGCCTGGCGGAGGCGGGGCATACCCCGGCCTTTGGCGGCCCGATCCTGGCCTATGCCGATTTCGGGGTGCCGGGTGTGATCGTAGGCGGGCTGACCGACTGGGGCTATCTGGGCCATGTCTTGATGGCCTTCATGCTGCTGACCAGCCTGCGGGAGCGGGGGGCCGCCTATGTCCGGTCGCACCATTTCTATGTGTTCCTGGCCATCATGCTGCTGGCGCCCGGCTATCTGAACTTCTTCGCCTTCCCCCTCAACCTGATCCTGATGGGTGTCGTGGCTTGCGGCATCTTTGCCTGCAACCTGTTGCCGCGGCTGCGGCTGGTGCGGTTCGCCTGACCGGCAGGGGTCAGGCGGCGGGGAGCGGGCCGGCAGCCGCCGTCACCATTTCGCGGACATAGGCTGCATGTGGATCACCCAGGGCCTCGGCACGGGCGACCAGGGCCATGGCGGTTTCGCGATCCTGGTCCAGCCGCCAGGCCATCTCCCCCAGGACGGCCAGGACGGCGGGGAATTCCTGGGCGGCGGCTGTTTCCATCCGCCGGCGTACATCGGCCAGTTCCGCCTCGGCGTCCGGCCGGTGCTTCAGCAGCATGCGGGCCAGATTGACCTGAGAGACCACATGGCCCTGCTGGGCCGACAGGGTGAACAGGGTGATGGCGCGCTCCGGGTCCTCCGGTATCTCCACGCCCAGCGTCATGGCATAGGCCAGCCGGAACTGGGCCGAGGCGCTGCCCAGTTCGGCCGCCGCGGCGTAGCAGCGGAAGGCCGCCTCCTTGTCCAGTGGCACGCCCTTGCCGTGGTAATGCATCACCCCGAGATTATAGGTGGCGTCGGCGTGGCGCTGGCCCGCCGCCTTCATGATGTGCTGGCGGGCCCGGTCATGGTCCTCCGGCACGCCCATTCCTTCCAGGAAGCACATGCCAAGCTGGAATTCCGCTTCCGGCAGCTCGGCCGCCGCCTGTTCCAGATAGCGCAGGCCACGGGCCGCGTCGGGGATGACGCCGTCACCTCGCAGATGGATCTGGCCCAGGGCCAGGGCGGCGCGGGCATTGCCGGCTTCGGCGGCGGCCGTGTACCAGACCACGGCTTCCGAGCGGTTGGGCACCGTGGTGCGGCCCTGCTGATGCAGTTCGGCCAGCAGGACCATGCTGTCGGCATCCCCCTTCACGGCTGCCCGCCGGATCCAGGTTTCCGCCTGCACCGGATCGGCGCGGCCGACCGTACCGCGCAGGTAAAGCAGGCCCAGCAGGCGCATGGCCGCAATGATCCCCGCCTCCGACGCCTTGGACAGCCAGCGCCGTGCCTCCACCGGGTCGGCATCGGTGCCGATGCCGTTCAGCAGGTGGGTGCCCGTGAAATAGGCGGCCGTGGCATTGTCCTGGTCCGCCGCGCGGCGATAGAGCGGATAGGCCTCCGCCGGCTCGCGGCCGGGCACTTCCCCGGCGCTGATCAGGTTGGCCAGCCCGACCATGCCGGTGGCGTTGCCGGCATCGGCGGCCCGGCCATACCATCGCGCCGCGTCCTCGGGCTCGCGTGGGACGCCGGGGCCGCCGTCACGGCTCAGAAGCCAGCCAAGCAGCACCTGTGCTTCCACATTGCCTTGTTCGGCCGCCAGACGGGCCCAATGGCGGGCCGCCTTGTCATCCTGGGCCAGGAAAAAGGGGGCGTCACCGCCGGCCCGCCCCTCGCCCTCCCCGGCATGGCCGATCCCGCGGGCGTAAAGGGATGCAACGCGGGTCTGCGCCAGGGCCAGGCCGGATTCGGCCGCAGCCAGATACCAGCGGAAGGCCCCCCCCGGGTCGCGCAGGACGCCGATCCCCTTCGCCAGCGCCTCGGCCAGGGCGAACTGGCATTCGCCGTCGCCGGCCCGCGCACCCTCCTGCCAGATGCCGGCGGCCTTGGTCAGCTTTCCGGCCTCCGCCGCCTTCCGGCCGCGTGTCAGGGGGGATCCGCGCAGTCCCTGCAACTGCTTCCATGTCTTCGATATCATGGTCTGAAGGGCCACGCGGATGCACCTTTCCCGTGAAATGGTTACCAAGGGGGACTGGCGGGCATGACGGCCTGTGACCGGCCGCTTTCCCCCTTGGTGATCCTTGCCAGCGTCTTATACCCCCCCGTGTCCCGGTGATCACCGTCTTACCAGAACCCGGCAAATTCTACTTTCCAGGTTCTGGTCTTATACGAGATTGCCGGTGATCGCCACGGGCGGGTCAATCCGGCAGCCCGAAATCGCGGCGCAGCATGCCGAGCCAGGCCGGCATCGCCACCTGCGCGCTGTCGAAATGGCGCAGCACGGTCTGCCGGGCCGCGGCACCCAGGTCCCGACGCGCCGATGCCGGCAGGGCCAGCGCCGCCACGATGCCGGCCGCGATGGCCGCCGGGTCCAGCGGCGGCACCAGCAGCCCGTTGGCGCCGTGGGCCACCACCTCCTGCACGGGTGGCGTTGCCGAGGCGACCAGCGTGACGCCGCAGGCCATGGCCTCCAGCATCGACCAGCTCAGCACGAACGGGTAGGTCAGGTAGACATGCGTGCGGGACAGGCGCATCAGGTTGATGAACCCGTCATGCGGCACGTGCCCCAGGAAATGAACCCGGTCCAGGGGCAGCCGGCCGGCCAGTTCCGACAGCATGCGCGTGCGCCAGCTCCCGCCCTCGCGCGGGGGATTGCCATAGGACACACCGTCGCCGCCCGCGATGACCAGATGGGCATCGGGCACCTGTTCCAGGAATAGCGAAGCGGCCCGCATCAGGGTGTGGAATCCGCGATAGGGTTCCAGGTCGCGGGCCACATAGGTCACGATGGGTGTGCCGGGGGCCAGCACCCGCCCGTCCGGCAGGGTCAGCGGCCGGGCCGGGCCGGGAGAGGCGGCCACGGTGTCGATGCCGTCATGCAGGCGGCTGATCCGGTCCCGATAGGCGGCGGGATGCAATCCGTGCTGCCAGCGTGTCGGGCTGACACCGCGATCCATGGCTTCCAGTGTCAGCAGGTTGACGGCGTTCATCACCCGCACGCGCGCCACGTCGCCCAGGGTGGCGGGGAATTCCGGGTCGCAGCCGACATCGGCCCCCTGGCCATGATAGTAGAATTCGCAATAGCCGATCAGCCGTGCCCGGGGCCAGACATCCTTGATGAACAGCGTTTCGCCCCAGCCATTGTGGCCGATCACCAGGTCGGGCACGAATCCCGTTTGCTGAAGCCCCACGCATGCCACCAGCACGGCCTGGGCCCGCCAGATGGCCTGGTCCGGCAGGTGGAGATAGGGATGCGGCCGGCCATCGGCTGGGGCCTTCACCTGATAGGTGGTGACGGCGACCCCGTCCACGGGGGCGGCCGGATCGCTGGCCAGGGCCCGCACCTCCACCCCCGGCAGGCCGGCCAGATGGCGGGCCAGATGCAGGAACTGGCCGGGGAAATCCTTATGCAGGAACAGGATGCGGTACATCGCCGGTTGGAATGCCTGCGGCTGGGGGGATGGCTGTGGGACAAGGCGGATGGCTGAAAGGCATCATAGCGGGTTTTCCGCTGACCTTTGCCATCCTTATGTTATCAACGCAGTCCCTTGCGCGACAGGCAGCGATATCCAGCCACCGGGAGAGAGCCGTGGAGTTCATCTGGCAATCCGAAGACAGCCCCGCCATTGCGCAGTCCTGCCCGGTCTGCGGCCATGGTGGCGGACACCGGCCCGTGGTGGTGCTACCCCGTTCGGGGCCCGGCGGTGCGGACTGGGTAATCGTGCAATGCGCCGGTTGCGCCACCCGCTTTTCCACCGACCGGCAGGGCGCCGATTACCACGGCGATGACCTGCCCAACGCCCCCCTGCTGCATTTCTATCTGGAACAGGGGGCCGGCCTGCGCCCCATGCTGGAACCGCTGGGCTTCGTGGAGCCGGGTGAGGGGCGGCGCATGCTGGAGATCGGCGGCGGATTCGGCTTCGTCAGCGATTTCACCCAGGAAGTGTTCGGATGGACAGCCAAGGGGTATGACCCTTCCGGCCTGGCCACGCTGGGCCGTGATTATCTGGGGCTGGACATCACGCGCGACTATTGGACGGCCGATACGCCCATGACGCAGCCGTTCGACATCGCCTATGCCTCGGAGGTGGTCGAGCATATTCCCGAACCCGGTCCCTTCCTGGCGGCCATGCGGCGTGCCGTGGGCGACCAGGGCATGGCCGTGCTGACCACGCCCGACGGTGCCGCGCTGAACCCCCTGACATCGCCGGCCATGCTGGCCCCCATTGCCAGCCCCGGCCTGCATCTGACCCTGTTCAGCGCGGCTGGGCTGGAGCATGCGTTGCGGGCCGCCGGCTTCACGCAGATCAGGGTGGAAGCGGTGGGCTGCTCCCTGCACGCCTTCGCATCCAATGCGCCGCTGCCGCCCCCGCGCCTGCTGGACGCTGCGCATTATCATCGCTATCTGCGGCAGCGAATCGCGTCGCCGGACCTGGCCCCGGCGCTGCTGTCGGGTCTGCGCTACCGGCTGATGAAGGACATGGTGAATGGCGGCGACCCCGACGAGGCGCTGGCCCTGTTCGAAGAAATAGCAGCGGCCCATCGTCAGCAATTCGGCATCGACATCACCCGGCCGCAATCGCTCATGGTGCCGGACGCGGGATTGTCGACAGAGCAATGGCTGTCGGCCATGCCGGGCAATGTCGCGGGCCTGCTCTATTTCCGGGCCGTGCTGGCCAACAATGTCCAGGGAGATGCACAGGCTGCTGCCCTTTTCGCGGGCAAGGCAGCGCTGATGGGGGCGGGCCTGCGCCGGGCGCTGCACAAGGTTGGTATGGAGGATGGCGAGACCGAGGTGCTGTGCATGGCGGCGATCAATCTGTTCATGACCGCCGCCGTCGGGTGCGGTGCCGATGTGGCGCCCCTTCTGACGGCCGTGGAGGAAGGAGCCGCCGCCGACGGATTGCTGCTGCCCGACCAGTTCCGCCGGACAGCGCGGGCCACGGTTTGCCGCGATCTGCGCAACACCCGCAATCCCAACCTGCTCTGGCAGGGCGTGACCCGGGTGGAGGCGGCGGAAGGGGAGGTCGCACTGCTGGAGCGGCTGTTGCGCGCCGATATCCCGGCCGGCCCCGTCCCGGCCTTCACCGCGATCGAACAGGCTGCCGATGCCGCGGCCGTGCGGGCCGCCCTGGACGCCATCTGGGTGACGCCCGGTGCGGCGGAGGCACCAGCCTCCATCCGCCATGCGCGCAAGCTGGCACTGATTCGTCTTGTACTCCTGGGCGCCTTCGCGGAGGCGGAGCATCTGTTCGCCGCCTGGGACACGCCGAAGCTGGCGGAAGACGAGCCCGTGGCCCAGGCACTGGCCATTGCTGCATCTGCGAAGGGCTGACGCATGGGGGAATGACCGGAAGGGGGTGTTCAACCTGTTGGCCTAGGTCAAAAGTTTTAGGTAGGGGTTTTTACCAACCGTTGCAATACCTTTTCCGGTTTCGTCCCATGTTTCGGTTTTTCTGTATATTTTTGATATCCTTTGGTTTTTGTGCCCTTTGGCGCATCGTGGCCGGCGTCGCCCGCTTGCCTTCAGGGCGGCAGGCCCCCTGTTCAGGGGGGACGCTGCAGCGCGATAGGTGGTTGCGGAAGCAGGCGGTGGCTGATAAAGTTTTAGTGAATAGTGAAAGTACGTGATGCAACTTCACAATTATGCGGCCAGGGATGCAAGGTGCCTCCTGGTTTCATGGTTTGTTGATTTTTGTTGGGGGGTCCTATGACGACGTTGCCGGGCGGCCAGACGGTAGCCTTTGTCGGCCTGAATGAGGCCGAGTTATCTGTTCTGACTTCGGTTTACAGCACTCAGGGGCCGGCGCTGGCGGCGTCGGTCGTGTCCGTGTCGGCCACTCCCACGGGGATTCTGGCTCCCGTCACTGTTGGTACGGTGACGACCAGTTCGGTGGTGACGCAGGCCGTGACTGGCGGTGCGGGCGTCGTGACGGTCGTGGATGGCGGTGCGCCGTCCGGCGGCTCCACGGGCGTGCTGACCAACATCGTCGCGGACAGCAGCGTCACGAACGTCATCCTGACGAATGTCGGCGACAACAATGTCACGGCCTTCTTCGCAGGCGAAAACACCACGACGGTGGCCGGTGACTACGGTTCGCAGTTCATCATCGGCGGTTCTGCCGATATGACGATCCTGACCGGCTCCGGTAACGACTCGGTCCTGGGCGGTTCCGGCAACGATATTGTGCGCTCGGGTGAAAGCTCGATCGTCAATGGCGGTTCCGGTAACGACACCTTGATCGGTGGCAGCGGCGTGAGCACGCTGGGCGGTGGTGCCGGTGCCGACAGCCTGGTCGCTGGTTCCGGCGGCAGCTACCTGATCGGCGAGTTGGGTGATGACACGATGGTCGGCGGTGCCGGCAAGGATGTCTTCATCTACAGCCCCGGCGACGGCAACGACACCATCATCGGCTTCGATCCCACGCAGGACACGATCGGCTTCACCAGCACCAATTTCGGGTCCGGCTCGCTGGATCTGGGTGCCCTCATCAGCAATGCGCAGGTTTCCGGTGGCAACACCGTCCTGACTCTGCCCGACGGCTCCACCATCACGGTGGTCGGCCTGACGGGTGTGGATATCAACTGGTTCACCGCCAAGTAAATCCGGCGGTTTCATCCAGAGTGGAAAGGCGGGCTTTTGCCCGCCTTTTCATTTTGGTACTGTCCTTCACGATGAAAAATTGGTGTGGTGGACGATGACCAGTGACCAGGCTGTTGCAGTTGCCGGTGAACGGGATACGAAGAGCGATCGTTTCCGGTCCACAGCACAGGTTCTGCCCCTGCCAGAGGGGTTGTATCTCATCTCTGTCACACCGCCACGCCAGGCACCCGTGATCGTCCGTGGGGTCAGCTTTCCCAGCGTGCAGTTGACCAGCATCCCCCAGCCGGGGTCGGTGGCACCGCGGTTCCTGCACAAGGGGGAGTTGAATTCCTCCGCCTGGTTGAGCGGAACGGACCAGGCGGTTGTCGTCGTGCCGGCGGGTGCCAGCCCGCTTTTGATCACGAATTACCTTTACGGTGGGGAGTTGCAGGTTTGCCTGGATGTCCAGGTAAAGCGGCTGGACAATGTGGCAACGGCCCCGACTGTCGGCTTGCGTCTGCATACCCATATCCAGCAGGTGGGAGAGGTGAGCTTCGCCGCTGGCGAGTGGGCCGCGGCTGAGGATGCACCCTTCTGGGTTGAGGCGATTCGCGTCGAGGTTACACCCACCGTCGGCCAGTTGCTGCAATATCGCGTGCCCGGCGTCAGCACGTCTGAAGGGAACTGGATGCCGGCGCCCGGTCTGCTGGGTGCGCCCGGGGGACGTCCGCTTTCCGGCATCGCCTTTCGGTTGTTGCCGCCGCTGGCCAGCACCCATCGCGTTGTCTATGGCGCCCGGTTTCTGCGCCATGGGGAGATGGAGGCTGTGGATGGCGAACCCTGCCGGTCACCGCAACCGCAGGATCCGCTGATCGCGTTGCGTGTCGCCATTCTTCCCCGCTGATGCGGGGATAGCTCTGTGCAACCATCCTCGACCCCTGAATCGACAACCGCAGACGGGGCCGGAGTGACGGCGGCCGACCTTTTCGGCTCCCCCCGTCTGGCTCTTCGCGCGCGGTTGCTGGCCGGGATCAAGGCCGGGGCGGGGGCGGGGCTGGACCTGCTGGCCGAACGGCTGCTCCGGATGGAACCTGTGCATGCGGATGACCTGCTTGTCGTTGCCACGGTTCAATTCGTGCAAGGCAAGGTGGAAACGGCGCGCAGCCTGCTGGACTGCGCCCTGTCCCTGTCACCCCGTCACCTGATGGTGGCCTGCACGCTGGCCCGGCTTGGCGTGCTGACCCCGGATGTGGTGGCGGCCCTGGCATGGCACGCGGAAACGAGTGATCAGGCGCATGAGATGCTGTTGGCCCATGTCGCCGCCACGGGCCGGCCCGCCTGTTTCATCCGCCAGCGTCAGCTCCATTGCGCGGTGGCGCCGGGTGGACGGCAGCTTCGTATGACATGGCAGCATCTGGTGGTCCGGCAGGACGACCTGCCGGCGTCCGACAAGGTGCAATCATGGCCGCTGCCCCTGCCGGAGGCGCTGCTGGGGCCGGTTGATCCCGTGGTGGCGGTGGATGGTGTGCCGGTGCAGTCGGGCCTGGCCGCCGGCCGCTGGCTGCGTCCGCCGCGCCTGTCGGGCCTGGTCGAAATCACTGACGATGGGCATTATCAGGCGCGCGTGCTGGATATGGCCTGCCCGGAGCGTCCTGTCGCCGTTCTGATCATGGAGGGAGACCGGGTGGTCGGCCGCCATGTCAGCGTGCCGCCGGATGGGGCGGTCATGCTGGATGTGCTTGATGCGCCCATCCTCTCTTTCCAGCTTCCCGCGGGTGCGGGGCGGGTACGGCTTCTGTTCGAGTTGACGGGGGAGCCTCTGTCCCTGCCGCCGGCCACGCCACGGGCAGGTGCCGCCGAAGATGGGACCGTGGATGTGATCGTGCCCGTCCATGGCGACCGGGCGGCGACGCAGGCCTGCTTTGATGCCTTGCTGGGCTGCGATCCTGGCTGGCCCATGCGCATCGTGGCCATTGATGACAGGGGTCCCGACCCGGAGATCGGGCAATTCCTGGATGACCTGGCCCGGCAGGGGCGGATCGTTCTGCGCCGTAATCCCGGCAATCTGGGTTTTGTGCGCAGCGTGAATATCGGCATGGCCCTGCATCCGGACCGGGATGTCGTGCTGTTGAACGCGGATACCTGTGTTTCGGCTGGCTGGCTGGGTCGGTTGCGCGCCGCCGCCCTGGGCTCGGACCGGACGGGGACGGCCACGCCCTGGTCCAATGATGCGACCATCTGTTCCTATCCGCTGGCCAATGCGCCGACCCCGCTTGCCGACATCGATGTGGAGGAGTTGGACGACGTGGCCCGGACGGCGTTGGCCGGCCGGACGATGGAGGTGCCGACCGGGGTGGGCTTCTGCCTCTATATAAGGCGCGCCTGTCTGGACCAGACCGGCTGGTTCGATGCGGAAGCGTTCGGTGCCGGTTATGGCGAGGAGAATGATTTCTGCCTGCGCGCTACGGCGCAGGGCTGGCGCCATGTCATCGCCCTGGACACCTTTGTCGGGCATGTGGGCGGCGGGTCCTTCGGGGCGGCCAAGCAGGCGCGGATCAATGCCGCGCTTGCCGTGCTGGCCACACGCTATCCGGATTATGAGGCGGAGGTGCATCGCTTCATCGCGGCCGACCCGCTGGGCCCGGCCCGCCGGTTGCTGGACAGGGCCCGTTTGCTGGCGGATGGTGTGCCCCGCCCCGTGCTGCTGGTCTGTGCCGAACTGGGCGGTGGAACGGAACGTTTCCTGCGGGAGCGGATCGCAATGCTGGCGGCACCCGTCCTGCTTCTGCGGCCGGTGGGCGGTGGGCGGGATGGCTGCGTGCGGCTGTGCCTGGAGGTGCCCGACCGGCTGGAACTGAACAACCTGTCCTATGGTGATGACGGGGACGGCCTGGCCGCCTTGCACGAGGACCTGATCCGGTTCGGGGTGCGGGAGATGGAACTGCACCATCCCCGCCTGCTGCGCGTCGGGCTGCTGCAGGAACTGGCCACCTGGTTTCCCTATCGCGCCCATATCCATGATTATAGCTGGATCTGTCCGCGTATCACGCTGACGGCGGACAAGGATCGCTATTGCGGCGAACCGCCGGTGGACCGGTGCGAGATCTGCGTCGGCAGGTTCGGCGACGAATTGGGTATCGGTGACATGGCTGTCGTGGAATGGCGGCAGGCGATGGCGTCGGTGCTGGCCGGTGCCGGTCAGGTCGGCTGCTCCACCCGTGACACGGCCGTCCGGATGCACCGTTACATACCGGCGGCGCGGTACGAGGTGGCACCGGCGGAGAAGCCGGCCCTGCCGCCGGCACCCGTGCTGCCCACGCGCCGGGCGCGAGGGGAGGGGGTGCGCATCGTCGTTCCCGGCGCCATCGGCCCACCCAAGGGGTACCAGCTTTTGCTGGATTGCGCGCGGGACGCGCGGCAGCGTGGCCTGCCATTGACCTTCCAGATACTGGGATACAGCCTGGATGACGAGGAACTGTGCCAGACCGGGCATATTGTCGTCACCGGCCGTTATGCGGAGGCGGAGGTGCCGTCACTGCTGGCATTGCTGCGACCGCATCTGGCGTTCCTGCCCTCGACATGGCCGGAAACCTGGTGCTACGCCCTGACCCACGTCATGTCTGCCGGTCTGCCGGTCGTGGCGTTCGACCTGGGGGCGCAGGCGGAGCGGCTGCGTGCCTGGGGCCGCGGCGCCCTGCTGCCGCCGGCTTTGCCCCCTGCCGCCATCAACGACGCCTTGCTGTCGCTGGTTGTTGAAGGGTAAAGCGGCAACCGCCGCCGCGCCGCACACGCGGCGTGCCCACGCCCACGGATGTGGGCGCCGGTGCCAAGCCCACGGATGTGGGCGCCGGCGATTGAGGCCGGTGATCGGTTGCGATCACCGGGATTTGGGTTCAGGTCTGGCGCGGCAGGATGGGCAAGGCCTGATACCCAAGGCCTGATACCCAAGGACCCAAACGCAAAACGGCCTGCCAGGCGGAACCACCTGGCAGGCCGGTATCATGATGGAGAGGGCAGCAGGAGGGGGCAATCGGCCGGCCAGGACCAATTGCCGCGCGCCCTACTTGGCGGTGAACCAGTTGATACTCACACCCGTCAGCCCGACCACCGTGATGGTGGAGCCGTCGGGCAGGGTCAGGACGGTGTTGCCACCAGAAACCTGCGCATTGCTGATGAGGGCACCCAGATCCAGCGAGCCGGACCCGAAATTGGTGCTGGTGAAGGCGAGCGTGTCCTGCGTGGGGTCGAAGCCGATGATGGTGTCGTTGCCGTCGCCGGGGCTGTAGATGAAGATATCCTTGCCGGCACCGCCGACCAATGTATCGTTCCCCGACTCCCCGATAATGTAACTGCCGCCGGAGCCGGCAACGATGCTGTCGGCGCCAGCACCACCGCCCAGCGTGCTCATGCCGCTGCCGCCGATGATCGTGTCGTTACCGGCGCCGCCATTGACAATCGAGTCCCCGCCCGACCGCACGACATCGTTGCCGGCACCGCCGAGTACGGAATCATTTCCCGTTCCGGTCAGGATGGTCATGCCGCTGCCGTTGCTGGAACCGACGATGAACTGCGAACCGAAATCACCAACCACGCTCGTGGTATTCTGCCCGCCAAAGAAGGCCGTAACATTGTTATTGCCGGTGTTCGTCAGGATCACGTTCGTGACGCTGCTGTCGGCGACGATGTTGGTGAGCACGCCCGTGGAGCCCGGGGCCGGCGAACCGCCATCCACCAGAGTTACAATATTGGCGCCGCCGCTTACCGCCTGGTTGATCACCTGGGTGGTCGTAATGGTGCCAACCGTCACAGCGCCGGTAAGCGATGTCGGTGAAGCCGTGACCTGCGCAATGGTCGACGCCAGCGAAGGGCCGGCATTGCTGTAGATGGTGTTCAGAACGGACAACTCGATCTCGTTCAGGCCAACGAAGGCGACGGTCTGGCCACCCGGCAACGTTGTCATCGCACCCCTCCGACGAAAGTGACAGTCTCTCGACGGCCAGTGAGCATTTCAGCTCCGATCCGTCCCCCCGGGTCGATGACCCTCAGTCTGTTAAAATTATCATCTCCCGCATCAGTCGGCAACAGGCCTTTATTGTGACAAACTAAATTAGCCGAAGTTCTGTATAGTAATTGAAGAAAGTCTTGTCGATTGTGTTTCTTGATTGTGTGTAAAGCCGGCAATAAATAATATCCAAGGAACGCTTATGCAAGGGTAGTGATGCGGGGGTATGGAGGGACGAAATATCTGCCTCGCCACGTATTCAAGATGCGTCGCCTGAATATTTTCAGGTTCCGGATATGTCGACAAGGCTTGGTTGAGCGTTCCGGAGAAGGTGGGCGCCGAGGCAGGGCAGTGACGGGTGTTAAACTCTTCAAAGGCCTGGCCGCTGGTCGGCCGCGTTACTCATCCCGCGTCCCACGGGAAGGACCAAAGCCGGCCAAGCGCTCTCGTTACATCACTCCCGGCTCTGCCAACGGGAGAAACTTTGTCTTTATTTTTATGCAATCCCCATCAATACACCCGACCTCGCATCGAATATTCGAGATGGTCGACGATCATACTGCTGTCATAGTCGGAGACGGTAGCCAGCAGCGGTTCCCAATGATGCAGATATGGCACACCCATGGGATTATGCTGGAGAAGGTCGCGCTTGATGAAGGGGCAGCGCAATTCGGCCAGGAGATAGTCCCAGAAGAAGTGGGTCTGATTGAGCGGAACACCATCGCGCAGGCATTGCGACATGCGGGACAGGTACTGCCAGCGAACCTTGTCATCCGCCGAATCAGGCCGGGCCAGATAGGTCTCGATCCGCCCCGTGATGTCGCGCACCGTGCCGCGATAGGGGAACAAGGCCCGCGCCCGCACGCCATGGCGCTGGAAATACTGGGTCAGGCCGATCTCGCCCGCGCGCACCACCCAATATTTGCGCCGGAAATAGGGGAGCCGCCCCCAGAAGCGCTTGAAACTGGCGTGCCGCAGGGCCGCCGGATGGAACAGCAGGAAATAGCTTTGCAGATGGAACCGCCGGTCCCAGCAATCGGTGATGCCCCAGATGTCGGCACCGGCAGCCGGCATGCGGTCGATGATGCCGGACAGGTCCTGCAACGGGCCATACATGCTGTCATTGGTGATGAGCAGCATATCCAGTGCCAGCAGGTCGGGGACCTGGGCGATGCCATCCTTGAAGGCCCCGAAATCATACCCGACATTGGACCGCCAGAGGATCCGTGCCGTCAGCGGTATGAGCTTTTCCACGCTTTCCGTGGGGAAGCGCGGCGAATTGCTGGTGAAGATCGTGGTGAAGCCGGCCTTGGCCAGTTCCTCCAGATAATGGACGACATAGCGATGGATCAGGCCCTTCGGATCGAAATGGTTGAACACGACGACACGCCGCGCCCCTTCCAGGGCCTGTTCACCCGTCCATTTGCGCCGGATGTAGCTGGGTCCCGTCGGCTTGATCGCGTAGGTGATGCCGAAATCAACAACATTCCGCACGCCGCCCCATAGCCGTTCAATATACTTGATGGTTTTCATGGCGTTATCGATCTTCGGAAAAATGTCAAAGCGGCGCGCTTCGTTAATCTACAGGCTCCGTTGTTAACAAACTCGCGAACCATCCACAATCGGTAATGACAGGGCCGATGGGCAGCGGCCCATGGTCCGGCCGCTGCCCATCGGCCGCGCTGGGGTCAGGGCTCCCGCATACCTTCCATCGTATTGACCATGACGCGGTCGAGCAGGAAGGACATGATGGAACGCTGACCCACGACGATGTCGGCCTGCAGCGGCATGCCGGGCACCAGGCGCACATCCTCCGGCACGTTGTGCAACTCGACGGCTTTGATATCGGCGCGCACCTTGTAGTAGCGCTCCGGCGCCACGGTGCCGTCGTCACGCTTGGTGAAGCTGTCCTCGCTGATCGATCGCACCTCGGCCACCACGGTGCCGTGCCGCGTGAACTGATAGGCGTTCAGCTTGACCTGCACCTCATCGCCGACCTTCACGAAGCCCTGGTCCATGCCGGCAACGTCCGCCTCGACCTCCAGCGTGGCATTGCTGGGCATCAGGCTGACCAGCACCTCGCCGGAGGGGACGACGGAGCCGCTGCCGACATCGGCGACACTGACCACGGTCGCATCGGCCATGGCCCGCAATTCCACGAGGTCTCGTCGGTATTCCGCCTTCGACAGGTCATCTTCCACCTGCGACAGCTCGGTCCGCCGGGCGACCAGTTCGGTCGTCAGCTTCGACCGCCATTCCTGCTGATAGGCTTCCCGCTCCGCCTGCAGGCTCTCCAGCTCGTGCCGCGAGGTGGTGACCTGCTGCTCACTGTTGGACAGGTTGCGGGCGATCTCCGCCTTGGTGTCCTGGGCGATCAGGACGTTCAGGCGGCTGCCCACCTCCTTGCGCGCCAGTTCGGAGCGCATATCCTCGATCTCGCTGCTGACCTTCAGGCGCGCGCGGTAATGCTCTGCATCGCGCAGGCCGCTGGCGATCTGGCCCCTGGCGGCCAGGATACGCTGGTCATAGACATCCAGGCGGGCCTGACGCTCGGCGATGCGGGCCTGCCAGATGGAATATTCGGTGCGCAGGGTCTCGTTGTCCTCGGCCGGTTCGGGCAGTGTGGCCCCCGCCTGTTCCGCCTCCAGCCGGGCCACCTTGGCCCGCAGGGCGTCGCGGTTGGACAGCAGCTTGGACACGTCCGCCGTCGACAGGGTCGGGTCCAGCGTCACCAGCAGGTCGCCGCGCGCCACGACATCCCCCGGTCGCACATGCACCTCGCGCATCACCGACGATTCCAGCGGCTGCACCAGAAGGGTCGGCGTGCGGGAGACCAGCCGGCCATTGGCGGACACAATCCGGTCCAGCTGCAGCACGGAGGCGGCGACGATGGCCGTGACCAGCATGGCCACCAGCACATGCACCGTCCGCCGCACGCGCGACGGATAGGGCGCGCCCGTGATCTCGGCCATATGTGACTGGAAGTCGTTGATATCCTGATCGGCGGCAGCGGCCCGCGGATCAGGACGCAGGACCAGTGATCGACCGTTCATGGCTGCTTGCTCCGGAAGGCGGCTGGGTGCGGTTCTGCTGGAACCATAGGTCACGATAGATGGCGCAACGGTCGAGCAGTTCATCGTGCCGGCCGATATCCACGACGCGCCCGCGATCCATGACGATGATCTGGTCGCAATCCACCAGCGATGCCAGACGGTGGGAGATGACGACCATCGTCCGGCCCTGGGCGATATGGCGCAGGTTGTTGTTGACGATGGCTTCGCTTTCGGGGTCCAGGGCGCTGGTCGCCTCGTCCAGGATCAGGATCGGCGGATCGACCAGCAGGGCGCGGGCGATGGCCAGGCGCTGGCGCTGGCCGCCGGACAGGTTGCTGGCCCCTTCGGTCAGGATCGTGTCATAGCCCTGCGGCAGGCGCTCGATGAATTCCTCCGCACCGGCCAGGCGCGCGGCCTCGATCACGTCCTCGAACGTGGCGTCGGGTCGCGCGATGCCGATATTCTCGCGGATCGTGCCCGTGAACAGGAAATTGTCCTGCAGCACGACGCCCAGATTGGCGCGCAGATGCGAGATGTCCATCTGCCGCAGGTCGGTACCGTCGATCTTGATGAGACCGTCATAATCCTGATGCAGGCCCTGGAGCATGCGGGTGATCGTGGTCTTGCCGGACCCGCTGCGGCCCATGACGCCCGTGACGCTGCCCGGCGGCAGGCTGAAGGTCACCCGGTCGAGCGCGAAGCTCTGCGCACCGGGATAGCGGAAACGCACTTCATCGAACAGGATGCTGCCCGTGAAGCGTGGCCGCAGCCCGTGGGTGGCGCGCGTGTCTTCCGCCGGGATGTTGACCAGCGAGGCCACCTGGTTCAGCGCGCCGCGCACCTCTTCCAGCGACTGGAGCAGGCCGGCGATCTGGACGAAGGGCTGGATGACGCGCGAGGCCAGCATGGTGAAGGCGATCAGCGCCCCCACCACCACGGCCCCGGATTCCGCCGTCAGGGCAAGATAGCAGCCCAGCAGCAGCGTACCGGCATAGATCAGCTTTTCCAGCGGCTGGAGGATGGTCTGGGGCAGGTTGGCCAGGAAACCCATGTCGCGGTGGGCCAGCACGGCGGCCGATGCGGCATCATCCCATTGATGCCGGCGCCGGCCTTCCAGCGCCAGGGTCTTGATGGTCCGCATGCCATGTATGGTTTCGATCAGCAGCGATCCCTTGCGCTGCTCGGCCCGGACCACCCGGCCATGGGCCCGTCCGATGGCCGGGATGAAAAGCACGATCGTGATGAACATCAGCACGGCGATGCCAAGCACGAAAAAGGTCAACTGCGCGTTCAGATAGAACATCACCGGCAGCAGGATGAACAGAACCATGCTGTCCAGCAGCGCGGTGAACAATTGTCCCGTCAGGAAGGAACGGATGCGGCTCGCCTCCTGGATCTTGTGCATGATCGTGCCCGTGCTCTGGCTTTCAAACACGGTTACGGGCAGGCCGAGCAGGCGGTCGAAGATGTAGCTGCTGATCCGCGCGTCGATGCGCGCCGTTCCTTCCGCCACCAGCCATCGCCGCAGATAGCCGAAGGCGGTGTCGAACAGGATCAGGAACGCCATGCCCACCGCCAGCACGAACAGCGTCGACATGCGCTGATGCACCAGGATGCGGTTGAGGACGATGAAATAGAGGAACGGCGGCACCAGCGCGAACACGGACATGGCCAGGGCGCAGAAGCCGACATCGCGGAAGATGCGCTTGTCCCTGGCCACCTGCTGGAAAAGCCAGCGCAGGCTGAAATCGCTGCTGTCCTCCGCCGTGCCCTGCTTGCGCTTGAACAGGATGATCTCGCCGTCCCAGATCTCCGAAAGGCCGATCATGTCGTAGGGCTGGGGCTGGGACCCTTCCATCGGGTGGCGCAGCATGATCAGCGGCGGATTTCCCCTGGGCTGCACCATCAGGAGAATACGTGCCGTGCCGTCACGCAGGCGCAGAAGCGCCGGTATCGCATGGCCAAGGCGCAGGAGATGCTCGAATCGCATCTTCGTCGCCTTGGCCTTCAGGCCGGCCTTGTCGGCAGCCGCGACGATGACGGAGGGGCGAACCTCCCCGTCCTCGCGCACATATTGCCGGACGAGGTTTTCCCGCGACAGGTGCAGGCCATGGTATCGGGCGATGTAGCGCAAGCCCTCCAGCATGGAATGGCTGCCGGTCGCCATTTCGGCCGTGTCCTCCTGCGCGCCACCTAACTCCGCCTGCACCATTCGGTTCCTTCCCGGGCACCCGCCAATTTCGCGAAAGCGAAGGTGGCGGGTTCGACGCGACGGTGTCAAGCGTGCTGGTCGGCGCCGGGCGGGGACCAGACCCGGCGGATCAGCCTGACAGGCCGCGCAGCCGCGTCATTTCGTCCAGGATGGCCCCGGCCCGGGAGGCCAGGCCCCTGTCCTCCTCATCATTCAGGTCATGGGCCTGGAAATGATGGTCGGGCCGCCAGCGGCTGGTGCTGTCCCCGCTCATCGTCGCCCGGCCGCGGCTGCGCTTGCGCTGCCATTCGGCCTGCGATTTCGTGAAATAATGGTTGATCACCAGCCGCGCGGCATCCGGCACGGCGTGATGGTCGGTATGCCCCTGGCTGCCGCCGATGCGGCCGAACTCGTCGACCAGGCTGCCTTCCGTGATCCGCGGGGTATGGATGTCGGGCCGCGCCACCAGCCGGGCCTGGACGATTGTCTTGACCTGGCTGTTCAGGGGATGGGCCGCCGGTGCGCGTCGCGTGAAGCGGCGGACGACGAGATCGTCCGTCGCCGTTTCATGCCCGTTGGACCCGAACAGACGCCAGGGCACCAGCAGCCCCGCCGCCTTGTCGACATCGCGCAGGATGTCGGGCACGGTTTCCCCCCGCAACGGGTTCAGGAACTCATCGGCATCGATGAAGGCGACCCAGCGGCTCCGGCCGTCCAGGCGGGCCAGCCCGGCGATATAGGCGGGGCACTGCACCGCGACATGGGGAATGTCCGGCCAGGGGACATGGTCCACGATCCCGGCGCGGGCCAGCCCGGCCAGCAGCGCCGTGGTTCCGTCGTCGCTGCCATTGTCGAACAGCACGAAATGCTCCACCCCGACCAGCCGGTGGTGGGCGATCCATTCCAGCAGGTAGGGCGCCTCGTTACGGACGATGGCGCAGACCGACAATGTCAGCGGCGTCGGGTTGGCGGGCGGTGCCACGGGCCGGAAGGCCAGGCTGGGCAGGTCCATGTCGACCGGCGTGCCCGTCAGCGGCAGCCCGTCCTCCCCCGTCAGCACCAGCCGGACGCGGCGGCCGTCCAGCAGCGCCATGGGCAGACGCACGAAGAAGGCATGGTGGCCGGAGCCGATGCCGGCGGCCTCCAGGTCGGGGCGATGCTGGTCGGCGATGCCTTCCGCCACCGGCACGCCATCCATCAGAACCCGGACGCGGGCCGGCCGGTCCGGATTGGCCCTGTCCCACGCCCAGCCGCAGACATCGCGGCCGACCACACAATCGAAATGCCCCTGAATCATGCCGGCTGCCCCCAGCGGCGGCGGGGCGGCACGGCCAGTCCCGAGAAGGGGGCACCGTCCAGGTTGAGATTGGGGCTGTAATAGGGGTCCATGGCCGTGATGCGGGCCCAGCGCTGTCGCATGTAAAGTGCCTCTTTCATCGCCCGTGCCTGTTTTTCCGGCGTACTGTCCTGCCCCCGGCTGACGCTTTCATAGTGGAACAGTTCGATATGCGGGGTCCAGACGATCTGCCGGTCCCGCTCGCGCAGCCGCAGGCAGAAATCCACATCATTGAAGGCCACGGGCAGGTTTGCCGCGTCGAACCCGCCCGTGTCCAGGAATTCCTGCCGGTGGCAGAACAGGCAGGCGGCCGTCACGGCGCTGTAATTGCCGGCCACCCGCGTGCGGTGGAAATAGCCCGCATCATCGACATGCACATGCTGGAAGGCGTTTTCCGCCAGCCCGCCCGTGCCAGCCACGATGCCGCCATGCTGGATCATGCCGTTGGCAAAGCGCAGCCGCGCCCCTACGGCCCCCACCTCTGGCCGGGCCAGCAGGCCGACCGCCACCTGCAGCCAGTCCGGCGTGATCAGTTCGACATCGTTGTTGATGAAGCCGACAATGTCGCCCGACGCCACGGCCGCGGCCTTGTTGTTCATGTCGGCATAATTGAACGGCGCGTCATAGGACAGCCGCTCGAAACGGCCCTGCCGCTCGCCGTCGGCCAGCCATGCCAGGGTTTCCGGATCCCGGCTCTGATTGTCGATGATGATGATCTCGAATCGGTCGTAGCTTGTCAGCCGGATGATGCTGTCCACGGCGGTGCGCAACAGGTCCAGCCGGTCACGGGTGGGGATGATCAGGCTGACCAGCGGCGCGTCCGCCGGCGGTGGCCAGTCGACCCGGCGCAGGCCGCAGGCCGGATCGATCACGCGCAGGCGGGCGCTTTCCCCGCTACGGGCCCCGCTGGGGGTCCCGGTGCGGGCTGCCAGATGGGCCGCGACCATGCCCGCCACATCCTGGCCGACCGGGCCGGCCTGCGCGGTGGCCAGCGTGCAGACCACCTCCGGCAGATGGCGGATGCCGGCCGGATCGCAGGCCAGCAGGGCGGCCGTGCGGGCGCCGGCCAGGGTCCGGTTGCCGGCCGCCGGCACCATCGCATCCTCGCGGATCAGCGTCAGGCCGCGCGTGTAATCCTGCGCCAAGCAGAGATCATAGCTCCAGTCCGGGCGGAACCAGGGCAGGAGCGTGCCATCCACGACGGCCTGGGCATCGGCATAGAGGATGGCCGGCTGCCAGCGCGCGACGGCGCGCAGGGCCCGTTCCAGCCCGCCGGGCAGCAGCCGCACCCCCTCGTCCAGCAGCGCCAGATAGACGGGGCCGTCGCCGGCCCGCAGGCGCAGTCCCGCCTCCCGCAGGCCCGGCCGGTCATCGGCGAAGGCGGCCGGCGGAGGCTGGGTGCCGCCGGCCGCCGCCTGTGCCCGGTACCAGTCCGGATAATAGGCGAAGCCCAGCGATTGCGGGACCAGCATTTCCATCTGTTCCAGATAGCTGTCCAGCAGGCGCGCGGTGGCTGTCAAGTCGGAGCCGGGCTGCGGCAGGGCGGCCATCAGCCGGCCCAGCAGCGGCCGGCCGCCATCGGAAAGCCCGATGAAGCGGATGGGACTGCCCGACAGCGGGCCTTCCCCCTCCACGGCCACCTCGACATCGTGCTCGACCCCGTCCAGCGTCCAGTAGGGCATGCGCAGGTTGAAGGCGTGGTCGCCCTCCCCGATACCGGCATTGACAAGGTCGCCGCGGGTCAGGTCGGCGCGGCAGCTTGCCACGACCCGGCCGTCGATGCTGGCCGTCACCACCGGATGGCTGTCGGGGGCGGACGGCCGCCAGCACCAGCCCTGGATCACCGTGCCCAGCACATTGTCCACATGGCCCTGCACGCCGCCGCCCTCGCAAGCCGCCGTTTCCGCCATCTCCGTGTCGCCATCGGCCTGTTTCAGGTCCGCCTCGGTGAACAGGACGGTGCCGCTGCCCACCTCCACCACGCGGAACGGGGCCCAGGGGGACAGGTGGGCCCGCAGCCGGAAGCCGCAGCGCCCGTCGCCATGACCGGCACCGGCCACGTCGGACCGGTCCAGGTTGGCCAGGCCGGCGGCGATCGGCTCGCCATCCACCTCCACCGCCAGCAGCAGGCGCCGCCCAGGCGCGGCGCGGTCGAAGGCCCAGCCGATCAGGGTCTGGTTCTCATAGGTTTCCAGATAGCCGAGGATCTGCATCAACAAACGGTTCCCGGAACAGGGGAGAGGAGGCGGGACGGTGGCGGTCCCGGGCGGCACCCGGGCGATGGCCCATAGCTTTAGCAGATCGTGGCCGGTAGTGGCATACCGCAGGCGCGTTCCGCCCGGGCCGGCGTGCAAACCCCTTCACACAGGCGGTTTCAACCGCTACAGCAGGGGCGAGCGAGACGACCGGAGGGGTTTGCCCATCATGTCATATCAACAGCCCGCCGATGGCAGCCGGGGCTGGTATGGCGGCTTCACGACGGATGGAAGGCCATCGACCAGGGGGGCACTGGTCGATATGGCGCAGGGTTTCGCATCCTGGCGCATCTGGTTCATCCTGGCCTGGAACGACATTCGCCAGAAATATCGCGGGTCCATCCTGGGGCCGCTCTGGGTCACGATCAGCATGGGGGCCTTCACGGTCGGCATCGCCCTGGTCTATGCCGGGCTGTTCCGGATCGACGTGCATGCCCTGATGCCGCATGTCGCCATCGGCATGGTGGCCTGGACCCTGATCAGCAGCCTGATCAACGAGACCTGCGGCGCGCTGGTGGGGGCGGAGGGCTATCTGCGGCAGATACGCCTGCCCCTGACCCTGTTCGTGAACCGTGTCGTGGCGCGCAACGCGCTGGTGCTGCTGCATCACGTGCTGATCATCGTGGCCGTGCTTTTCTGGTTCGATCTGGGCGTCAGTTTCACGGGCGTGCTGCTGTCGGCGGGCGGGCTGCTGCTGCTGCTGGTCGTCGGCTATAGCTGGGGCCTGGTGCTGGCCTGCACCTGCATGCGGTTCCGCGATGTGTCGCAGATCGTCTCCACGATCCTGACGGGGGCGTTCTTCATCACGCCCGTCCTGTGGAAAGGCAATTTCCTGGAATCCGGGCATCTGGCCCTGCGGCTGAACCCGTTCCAGTACATGGTGGAAATCGTCCGCCAGCCCCTGATCGCCGGCCATGTGGACCCCGTCCACTGGTGGGTCGTGGGCGCCATCGCCCTGTCCGGCCTTGCCGCCGCCCTGCTGGTTTTCCGGTATGCCCGGCCGCGCGTCACCTATTGGATCTGAAGGACCATGCCTGTCCATATTCGCCTTGACGATGTCCATGTCCGCTTCCAGGTCTTCGGCCTGCATGGGCGGTCCCTGAAGAAGACGGCGCTGAAGCTGACCACGGGCGGCCGCATCGGCACCGAACCGGGCGGGCGTGTCCATATCGATGCGCTGCGCGGGGTGACCCTCGACCTGGGCGAAGGCGACCGTGTCGGTCTGATCGGCCATAATGGGGCCGGCAAGAGTACCTTGTTGCGCACGATGGCCGGCATCTATGAGCCGACATCGGGCCGCGTCCAGGTACAGGGGCGGGTATCGCCCATGTTCGATCTGATGCTGGGCATCGATCCCGACGCGACGGGCCGGGAAAATCTGCGCCTGCGCGGCCTTCTGCTGGGCCTGACCCCGGGCGAGATCGAGGAATATGCCGCGGAGATCGGGGATTTCTCCGGATTGGGCGAATATCTGGACCTGCCTGTGAAGGCCTATTCCTCGGGCATGCTGCTGCGGCTGATGTTCGCCGTGGCCACGGCCATCTCGCCGGAGATCCTGCTGCTGGACGAATGGATCACGGCCGGCGACGCCGCCTTCATGGAACGGGCGGAAAAGCGGGTGAACGCGCTCATCGACCGGGCCAGCCTGATGGTCATCGCCAGCCACAGCCGCGACCTGATCGAACGGCTGTGCAACAAGGTGGCCGTGCTGGAACATGGGCGGGTGGTGGAGTTCGGCCCCGTCACGCCGGCCCTGCTGGACCGCGCGCTGGCGGCGTGAAACCCCGTCCCTGCCCGGGCCGGCCTGTCAGGAATGGCCCGCCGGCCCGCCATGGGCCGTGCGCAGGAAATTCAGCGCCTCCACCACCAGCCGGCCCCAGAGTTCCAGGCTGGCCAGAACCTGGTCGCCGCTGATGCCGACGGCCAGACAATCCATCTCCAGCACCAGGAAATCATCGCGCAGCGACAGGCGGGCGAAGCGCTTGTGGCGGTTCCACTGGTTCAGCAGGCCGGCATCGAAGGCCGGCTGCACCTGGAACATCAGGTTGAAATTGTAATCGCCGAACCGCTCGGCCTCCGGATCGATCCTGGCACCCGGCCGGACATTGAAGGTCAGGCCCCCGATCGCGCTGCGCAGCACCGGTGCGCCCGTGGGCGTCAGGTCCTGTGTGGCCGGCAGCCCCAGCCTTTCCAGGGCCGCTTCCAGGTCGGCGACCGAAACGCCGCGCAACAGATTGTCCAGCATCATCCTCTCCCTGTTCCGGCCGACCATGCCCCGCGGCGGTGTGCGGGGCAAGTCCGGGCTTTCCGTCACGCCCCGATGCGCAGGCAGTCATGCAGGGTCACGATGGCCGTGGGCCGCCCGTCCTCCACCACGAACAGGCTGGTGATGGCCTCCCGGTTCATGCGGGCCAGCGTCTCGCCGACCAGGGCATCCTCCCGCGTGGTGCGGGGGCGGGGGGTCATGACCTCCGCCGCGGTACGGCCCAGCAGGTCGGCCGCCATGTGCCGGCGCAGGTCGCCGTCGGTGATGATCCCGATCAGCCGCCCGTCATCATCCACCACGCCGGCGCAGCCCAGCCCCTTGGCCGTGACGGTCAGCAGCACCTCCGACATGGGCATCGCCCCGGTCACCAGCGGCAGCGCATCACCGCGCCGCGCGATGCGGTCCACCCGCATCAGCTTCTGTCCCAGCCGGCCGCCCGGATGGAAATTGCGGAAATGCTCCCCGGTGAAGCCGCGGCGTTCCATCAGGGCCACGGCAATGGCGTCGCCCAGCGCCAGCGACATGGTGGTCGAGGTGGTGGGCGCCATGCCCACGGGACAGGCCTCCGGCGCGTCGGGCAGCACCAGGACCAGCGTGGCCGCCCGGGCCAGCGCGGATTCGGGCCGGCTGGTGATCCCGATCAGTGGAATGCCGTACCGGCCGCAATAATGCAGGATATCGCCCAGTTCCTGCGTTTCGCCGGAATTGGACAAAGCCAGCACCATGTCCTGGTCGCCGATCATGCCCAGATCGCCATGGCTGGCCTCCGTGGCATGGATGAAGAAGGCGGGCGTTCCCGTCGATGCCAGGGTGGCGGCGATCTTGCGGCCGATATGGCCGCTTTTGCCGATGCCGGTCACGAACAGGCGGCCCCCCCGGTCGGCGATCAGGGCCACCGCGCGCTCGAAGGTGTCGTCCAGGCTGTCGCGCAGGCGGGACAGTCCATCCATCTCCCGTTCGATGACCTGCCGGCCGATGGTGACGGCGTGGCTGGCGGCGGCGGCGGTGGGGGCGGCTTGCATGATGGTCGTTCCTGGGTCGGCAAAGGTCGGGTCGGGCGTGGTGCCGGACGGTTCCTTAAGGTAGGGGGACGCGGCCGGCACTTCATCCTGGTGCTGCCGCATGGCGCGGTTGTGGCAAGCGGGGGGGCCGCCCGCCGGTTCCGGCATGGCCACAGGCGCCCTGAATTGTAACGGACCGTTACATTTATTCACCATCCATTAGCCAATTCCAACGGACCTGTTACAGCGGCCCGTCCTATGGTGCCGCTCTGGTGGTCCCCCCCCTGGCGTGGCGGGGAGCTGCCCTTTGCCGGCAAGGACACCTGGGGGCGGACATGGATGTGATCAAACTGGGCCTGCGCAACCCGGCGGCGCTGGCCGTCGCCGTGCTGCTGACGGTGGGCCTGGGCATCTGGTCGGCCATGACCCTGCCCGTGCAGCTTTTCCCCGATATCCGCCAGCCCACGCTGGGTATCGAGGCCACCTGGCGCGCCGCCAGCCCGCAGGAGGTGGAAAGCGAGATACTGGAGCCCATCGAGAATGTGCTGAAGGGTCTGCCCGGCGTCACGCAGATGCGTGGCTTCGCCAATCCCGGCGGCGCCTTCGTGGGGCTGGAGTTCGATGCCCGTACCGACATGCAGCAGACCATGCTGGATGTGATCAGCCGCCTGAACCGCCTGCCCAGCCTGCCGGCCGATGCCGACCCGCCGCGCCTGATCATGGGCGGGGGCGACAATGCCAACGAGACGCTGATCTATTATTTCGTCCAGAAGCTGCCCGGCACGCAAGGCGCGCTGAGCGACCATTACCATTACCTGACCGAGGATGTGATCCCCCGGATCGAGGCCATTCCCGGCGTGGCGCGCGTCAATTTCGGCGACCAGTCCGAAGCGCCGCAGCAGGAGGTGCAGATCATCTTCGATCCGTTCCGCATGGCGCAGTACGGTATCACCATTCCCGCCGTGTCCGGCCTTGTCGGCCGTGCCCAGGACGTGACCGGCGGCTTCGTGGATGATGGCCGTCGCATCTATACCGTGCGTTACAAGGGCCGCTTCCAGCCCGACCAGTTCGCCGATCTGGTGCTGGAATGGCGCGAGGGGCGGCCCGTGCGCCTGGGCGACGTGGCCGAGGTGAAGGTGCAGCTCGGCCGGCAATGGCAGTACGGATTCCAGAATGGCAACGAGGCCATCGGTCTGCGCATCATCCGGCGCGAGGGGGCCAATGTCCTGGCCACCCTGAACGATGTGAAGACCCTGATGGCCGAACTGCGCGACGGCGAGATGAAGACGCGCGGCCTGACCAACAACCAGAGTTTCGACCCGTCGGTCTATATCGAGAACGCCATCGGCCTGCTGACGGGCAACATCCTGTCGGGCATCGTGCTGGCGGTGGCCGCGCTGTGGCTGTTTCTGCGGCGCACGCAACTGACGCTGCTGGTCGCCATCACCATTCCCATCTCGCTCCTGTCGCTGTTCGCGGTGCTGTCGCTGACGGGGCGGTCGATCAATGTCATCTCGCTGGCCGGGCTGGCCTTCGCCATCGGCATGGTGATCGACAGCGCCATCGTGGTGCTGGAAAATATCGTCCGCATGCGCGATCGCGGCCTTTCGAGCGAGGAGGCCAGCCACCAGGGCACCAAGCGCGTCATTTCCGCCCTGTTCGCGTCCACCGCGACGACGGTGGTGACTTTCGTGCCCATCGTGTTCATGCGGGAGGTGGAGGGCCAGATCTTCGCCGATTTGGCCCTGACCATCGCGGTCGGCGTCACCATTTCCCTGCTGGTCTGCGCCACCGTCCTGCCCGTGGCGGCGGCCCGGTTCATGCGTGTCACACCCCGCATGGGGGGCGAGGCCCGCTGGGTGGAATGGCTGTCCGGGCGCATCATGGACCTGACGCGCGACAACCGCCGCCGGGCCGGTGTCATCGCGGGGCTGGTCGCCCTGTCGCTGGGCGGGTCCTGGCTGCTGTTCCCGTCCATGTCCTATCTGCCGCCGGTCAAGCGCGACAGTGTCGATGCCTTCATCAACTTCCCCGTCGGCACATCGGTGGACATGGCCAAGGCCGAAGTCGCCGAAATCGTCGTGGACCGGCTGATGCCCTACTATCATGGCGAGAAGCAGCCCCGGGTGAAGAATTTCTACTTCCTGGGCTGGCCGGGCGGCGGCTCGGTCGCCGTTCGGCTGGAGGATGATACGCGGCTGGACGAGATGATGGAGATCGTCCGCAACGACATCCTGGCCGGCTTTCCCGATATTCAGGTCTTCGCCAACCGCGGCAACCTGTTCGGCGGCCTGGGGGCGGAGGGCAATGTCTCCATCCTGTTGCAATCCAGCGACGCGGCCGGCCTGTCGGAAGCGGCGACCAGGGGGCTGGCCCTGCTGCGCGAGAAGATGCCCGACGTGCAGAGCTGGTCCAACCCCAATCCGGAGATGGCCCAGCCCGAACTGACCGTCAGCCCCAACGACCGGCGCATCGCCGAGGTCGGCTGGACCCGCAGCCAGGTGGGTCAGGTCGTGCGGGCGCTGGGCGACGGGCTGTGGCTGGGCGAGCATTTCGACGGGCAGAACCGCCTTGACATCATCCTGCGGTCCCATGACTGGACGGGGCCGGAGGAACTGGAACAGGTGCTGATCGCCACGCCGTCCGGTGCCGTGGTGCCGCTGGGCGATCTGGTGGGCGTGGAGCGCACCGTCGGCCCCAGCAACATCACCCGCGTCGATGGCCGGCGCACCATCATGCTGAACATGCAGCCCGGCGAGAATGTGGCGCTTGAGGATGTGATGACCCTGCTGCGCAGCGAGATCGAGCCGCAGTTGCGCAGCTTCCTGCCGGCCGACGGCACCCTGCGCTATGGCGGTTCCGCCGACCGGCTGGATGCCACGGTGGCCGCCATGGGCAAGAATTTCATCATCGCGCTGGGGCTGCTGTTCCTGCTGATGGCCCTGCTGTTCCGGTCGGCCAAGGACAGCGCCATGGTGATGATCTCCATCCCGCTGGCCACGGTGGGGGGGCTGGCGCTGCTGGATGTGACCAATCTGTTCACCTTTCAGCCGCTGGACCTGCTGACCATGATCGGCTTCATCATCCTGCTGGGCATCGTCGTCAACAATGCCATCCTGCTGGTGGACGAGACGCGGCGCTGCGAGGGGGAGGGCAGGAGCCGGGCGGAGTCCGTCCATCAGGCGCTGCGCAGCCGTATCCAGCCCATCTTCATGGGGACCGTCACGACGGTGGCCGGCATGGCGCCCATGATCGTCGTGCCGGGGGAGGGCAGCGTCATCTATCGCGGCATCGCGGCCGTGATTACGGGCGGGCTGGCCGTTTCCACCCTCTTCACGCTGCTGTTGCTGCCGGCCCTGCTGCGTGTGGGGGAGAAGGCCGGCCGGCCGGCGCTGCCCGACACCGGCAGCGATGCCCCGGCGGAGCGGTTGGCTGCGGAGTGATGCCACGTTGCGGTGAGTGGAACTCACCGCAACGTGGTTGGCGTATTGAGCGGCCGCGCGCGCCTGCGCGCGTGAGCCGAGACGCCGGATGGCGGCGCCCGGCGCCTCACGGGCGGTGATCAGGACCACCAGGTTCCGATCACCGCAAAACAGTATGAGATGCCGGTTCCCGGCGGCTTGCCCAGGTCGGGGCTTTACATGCGCGTTACACATCGAAACCCGCAGGTTACCGGCTTTTGACTAAAAGGAAGGCAAGCAATTCACGAACGGATGGCCGTCATGACCCGCCGCATCCCTTTCCGCCTTGCCGCCCTGCTGCTGCTGGGCGTGTTCGCCCTGCCGCTCCACGGGGCGACTGCCCAGCAGGCGGCACCCGCGGCCCGCGTGCAGGTGGAGCAGGCCAGCCTGCGGCAGATGGCGCCGGTGCAGCAGGTGCCGGGCAGTGTCATGTCGCGCCAGGATGCCGCCGTGGCGGCGGAAGTGTCAGGTCGGGTCACCTGGGTGGCCGAGGCGGGCACCCGCGTCGCGGCCGGGGAGGCCATCGCCCGTGTCGACGACCGGCTGCTGCGCCTGGAACTGCGCCAGTATCAGGCGCAGGTAAAAAGCCTGGAGAGCCAGTTGGCCTTCCAGGAACGCGAAGTGGATCGCCAGCGCCAACTGGCCGAGCGCGGCACGACACCCGTGACCCGGTTCGAGGAGACCATGTCCCGGCGTGACGTGCTGGCCCAGGAACTGGTCCGCGCCCAGGCCAGCCGAGACCGCACGGCGCTGGAGATCGAGCGGACCGTCGTCAAGGCCCCCTTCGCAGGACAGGTGGCCGCGCGGATGCTGGAGGTGGGCGAATATTCCGCCCCCGGCGTGAAGGTGGCGCGGCTGGTCGCCGTGGACCGGGTGGAAGTGCGGGCCCAGGCCCCCGTGGCCATTGCCCGCCACCTGGAAGAGGGGATGGAGGTGCCGCTGGATGTGGAGGGGCAGACCGTGACCGGTCGCATCAGCCGCATCATCGCCATCGGTGAGGCCCAGTCGCGTACCTTCGAGGTGCGGCTTGACCTGCCGTCGGGGGAGCGGCCCTGGATCGTCGGGTCCGCCGTGCGCGTCGGCCTGCCCTCCGACATGGCGGCGCGCACCGTGGCCGTCCATCGCGATGCGCTGGTCCTGCGGGGTGACGGCACCTATCTGTTCCGCGTCAATGCCGATAACAAGGCCGAGCGCCTGACCGTGCGCACCGGCACCAGCATCGGCGAATGGGTGCAGGTGATCGGCGATGTGAAGGCCGGTGACAGGCTGGTGACGCGCGGCGCCGAGCGGCTGCGCGACGGCCAGGAGGTCGAACTGGACCCTAAGGTGGGCTGACAGGCCATGTGACCGCTTGATCCCGACCCGTTATCCCTGGCAGGCTGCCCGCCGGGGTGCAAGGGGGGATCGCATGAGTGACGGGTTTGACTCCGTCGGCGCCATGGCCACGGCCGGCCTAGCGGCGGCGGCCATCGAAGGGGAAAGCGGCCAGCACGGCCATGCCCATGGCGCGTGTGCCAATTGCGGCGCGGTGCTGCGCGGGAATTTCTGCCACGCCTGTGGCCAGCCGGGGCATCTGCACCGGTCGATGCTGCATATCGTGGAGGAATTCTTCCACGGCATCCTGCATTTCGACAGCAAGGCCTGGCGCACGCTGCCCATGCTGATCTTCCGGCCGGGCAAGCTGACCTATGACTATATCCATGGCCACCGTGCGCGCTATGTGACGCCGCTGGCCATGTTCCTGTTCACGGCCTTTCTGATGCTCATGGTGTTTTCCATGATGGGCGGGGCCGGCGACGTGCCCGTCGCCGTGCCGCCCACCGAACAGGCCGAAGCCCTGCGCCTTCTGGAGGAGGGGCTGGCGGAGGCCCGGGGCGAGCTGCGGGAGGTGGAGGCCGATCTGACGGCCGCGACCGCCGCCGGCGAACAGGTGGCGGTTGCCACGCGCCTGCGCGACAGTGCCGCCGAACGGGTGGAACGGGCGCAGGTGGCCCTGGATGCCTACAAGGCGACGCTGGAGGCGACCGGCGCCACGGTGACGGAAGACAAGGACGGCAAGGCTGCCGGCGTCGTCACGGGGCCCAGCACCACGCTGGGCAACCTTATCAGCCAGGAAATGGGCAAGGACCTGAAGGTCACCATCGGTACCAAGGAATTTCAGGAAAGGGTCAAGAAGCGGCTGAGCAACCCGGATTTCCTGATCTACAAGATGCAGAACACGGCCTACAAGTTCTCCTGGCTGCTGATCCCCATCTCCTTGCCTTTCCTGTGGATGCTGTTCTTCTGGAAGCGTGATGTGGCCATGTATGATCATGCCATCTTCTCGCTATACTCCCTTTCCTTCATGTCCTTGCTGTTCATCACCGTATCCTTGTTGTTCAAGTTCACCGAAGGGTTCGGCGACACCATCGGCACCCTGCTGGTTCTGGCCCCGCCGGTGCATATGTTCGCACAGTTGAAGGGAACCTACCGGCTGTCCGCCTTTTCCGCCCTGTGGCGGACCGTGGCGCTGCTGTTCATCACCTCCATGACCAGCCTGACCTTCGTGATCTTCATCGTGTCGATGGGCGTGGCGGGCTGATCGCGGCGGTCGGAGGGTTCCGGCCGCCGCCTCCTATTTTCCCCGCATGTGGTTCGGTTTTCTTCCCGCTTGCCGGGCGTTATGGCTTGACCTCCGAATGGTTACCGCTAACATTAGCGCTACCAAGGTGCGCTGGCACCCCATAACAATGACGCCTGGGAGTTGAGACATGCCTGCCCGACTGACCCGCCGCCAGGCCCTGGGCCTGGGGTTCGCCGCCGCCATTGCCGGTTCCTGGCACGGCCGGAATGCCTTTGCCCGCCCTGACGGGCCATCGCTGGATGAACTGGCCCGTGCCGGGGGCCGGCGGTTCGGGGCGGTGGTGGGCGGCGGCGCGCCGGGCACATTGACGGGATCCTTCGCCGACCCGGCACTTCGCGCCCTGCTGGTGGCCGAATGCGGGTTGCTGGTGTCGGAAAACGAGATGAAATGGGCCGCGTTGCGGCCGGCGCCCGATCGGTATGATTTCGCCGCCGCCGACCGTCAGGTCGCCTTCGCGGACGAGAACGGGCTGGGTTTCCGGGGCCATACGCTGCTATGGCACCATCCGCAATGGTTCCCCGCCTGGGCCGCGACGCATGATTTCGGTCCGCACCCGGCAACAGCCGTGGAAAGCATGCTGACCGACCATGTCGCCAAAGTCGCCGGACGCTACAAGCGCAAGATCGTTTCCTGGGACGTCGTGAACGAGGCGGTGGATGCCGACACGGGCGCCATGCGCGAAACCCCTTTCAGCCGCCACATCCCGGCCGAACAGGTGTTGGACATCGCCTTCCACAAGGCGCGCGAGGTGCTGCCCCGTGGGCAACTGGTCTATAATGACTATATGAGCTGGGAGCCGGGGCACGAGAACCATCGCGCGGGTGTGCTGCGCCTTCTGGAGGGGTTCCGCAAGCGCGGCACGCCCGTGGATGCGCTGGGCATCCAGTCGCATATCGGCACGGCCAATACCGACAGTTCCACGGGCTTCGGTGACTATCACGAGGCCGAATGGCGCCGTTTCGTCGATGTCGCGGTGGGCATGGGCTATGACATCATCATCACCGAATTCGATGTGCATGACAAAGGCCTGCCGGCCGACATCCCGTCGCGCGACCGGGCCGTTGCCGATTATGCGCGGGCCTATCTGGACCTGATGCTGTCCTATCCGCAGCTTACCGACATCGTGACCTGGGGGATGTCGGACCGGTATTCCTGGCTGCAGAACCTGTGGCTGCGGCCCGACCGGCTGCCCAAGCGCCCCACGCCTTATGATGCCGATTTCAAGCCCAAGCCCCTGCGCGACGCCATCGCCGCCGCGCTGCGCGGCGCCACGGCAAGGGGGTGAGGCAGGTTATGGCGATGATCCAGACCAGGGCGGCGGCTCGCCGCATCCGGCTTCCATTCCTGGCCGGGATGGCCTTTGCGGTGCTGGCGGCGGCCCTGCCGCTCCGCCCGGCCCCGGCCCTGCCGGTGACCGGCGATTGCGTGGGGCCGGCGGCCGTCTGCCCCGTGGCCGCCGCCGGTTCCATGGCGCTGATCACGGGCGGGGTGGCGCTGCCGCTTCTGCTGGACGGACCGCAGGATGCGGGTGTGGAACGCGCGGCCGATACCGTGCGTGCCGATCTGGCCCGCCTGTCGGGATCGCCCGTGCCCGCCGGTGGCGGCACTGTCATCCTGGCCGGCACGCTGGGGTCGAGCCCCGTCATCGATGCGCTGGCCGCGGCCGGCCGGCTGGAGACAGCCGGTGTGGCGGGGCGGTGGGAAGCCTTCGTCGTGCAGGCGGTGGATGCGCCCGCCCCTGGCATCGAGCGGGCGCTGGTGGTCGCGGGCGGCGACCGGCGCGGCACCATCTTCGGCCTTTACGACCTGATCCAGCGGGCCGGCGTCTCGCCCTGGAACTGGTGGGCCGACGTGCCGGTGCCCGTCCGTCTGGACCTGCATGTCACGGCCGGCGCACGGGTGGAGGCACCGGCCGTCAAATATCGCGGCATCTTCCTGAATGACGAGAATCCGGCGCTTTACGGCTGGGCCAATGCCACCTTCGGTGGCTTCAATCACGCCTTCTATGACCGCGTCTTCGAGCTGATCCTGCGGCTGAAGGGCAATTATCTGTGGCCGGCCATGTGGGGCAAGGCCTTCGCCGATGATGATCCGCAGAACGCCGTGCTGGCCGACCGGGTGGGCGTGGTCATCGGCACGTCCCATCACGAGCCCATGATGCGCGCCCATGTGGAATGGGAGCGCCATGGTCAGGGGCCCTGGAACTATCGCACCAATGCCGGGGCCCTGCGCACCTTCTGGCGTGACGGCATCGCCCGCATGGGCGGGCATGAAAGCCTGGTCACCATCGGCATGCGCGGCGATGGGGATGAGCCGATGGAGGAGGGGACGGCCATCGATCTGCTGCAAACCATCGTGAAGGACCAGCGCACCATCCTGGAACAGGTGACGGGCCGGCCCGCCGCCGCCACGCCCCAGGTCTGGGCCCTTTATAAGGAGGTCCAGGATTATTACGACCAGGGCATGACCGTGCCCGACGACGTGACCCTGCTGTTCGCCGACGACAATTGGGGCAATATCCGCCGCCTGCCCGAACCGGGGTCGGCCCGGCCCGGCGGCTATGGCGTCTATTATCATTTCGACTATGTCGGCGGCCCGCGAAACTATAAATGGCTGAATACCAACCAGATCGAGCGGGTCTGGGAGCAGATGGACATGGCCCACCGGTACGGGGCCGACCGCATCTGGATCGTGAATGTCGGCGATTTGAAGCCCATGGAATTCCCCACGGAATTCTTCCTGGACATGGCCTGGAGCCCCGCCGCCCTGCCGCTGGAGCGGCTGGGCGACTATCCGCGCCAATGGGCGGCGGCCCAATTTGGGCCGACCCACGCCCGGGCCATCGGAGACCTGCTGACGGGCTATACGCGGCTGAACGCGTGCAGGAAGCCGGAACTGCTGTCGCCCGACACGTTCAGCCTGATCCACCATGACGAGGCGGCCCGCGTCCTGGCCGAGTGGGAGGCGCTGGAACGGCAGGCTGAAAAGATCGGCAACGCCCTGGCGCCTGCCTGGCGCGATGCCTATGTCCAGCTTGTGCTGCATCCCGTCCTGGCCAGTGCCAACCTGACCCGGCTTTACATCACGGTGGCCCGCAACCGGCTGGCCGCCGATCAGGGCCGGGCCGAGACCGACCGGCTGGCGGCCGAGGCCGAGGCGCTGTTCGCCCGCGACCGTGCCATCCGCGACCTGTACGAGAAGGAGACAGCGTCGGGCAAATGGGTCCACATGATGTCCCAAACTCATATCGGTTACACCTCCTGGCAGCAGCCCGATGAAGATGTGATGCCCGAGGTCCGGCGCCGCCCGGCCCCGGCACGGGCCGGACTTGGCGTGATGGTGGCCGGCGATGCGCGCGGCTGGACGGGGCCGGGGGCGTCCCTGCGGCTGGACCGGTTCGCCCCCCTGCCGGGCTGGCTGGAGATTTATGCAAGGGGCAGCGCCCCGGTCCGATACCGTATCGACAGCGATGCGCCCTGGCTGGACGTGGACATGCCGGCCGGCCGGCTGGCCGGCGACAGCCGCCGCATCAGCCCCCGTGTGGACTGGTCCGCCGTGCCTGTCGGCCGGCATTCCGTGAAGATATCCGTGACCGGAGATAATGAAATCCCTATTCCGGTCACGGTTGAAATCGACAATCCGGGAAATCCGGCTGCGGGCACCTTCGTGCAGGCCGATGGGGTGGTGGCGATGGAGGCGGCGGATCATACAGGCGCCGTGCCGGCCGGCGGCATCACCTGGCGGGAGGTGCCGCATCTGGGCCGCACGCGCTCTGCCATCATCAGCCATCCCGTTACCGCCCCCCCATCCCCGGCAACGGGGCAGGGCGCGCGGCTGGAATATGACGTGCATCTGTGGCAGGCGGGAGAGGTGGAACTGCGCGTGCTGCTGTCCCCCACGCTGGATTTCAAGGCACAGGGCGGGCTGCGTTATGCGGTGTCCATCGATGATGAACCGCCGCAGGTGGTGAACCTGCATACCGATGACAGCGAGGCCGCCTGGGACCGGAGCGTGGCGGACAATATCCGCATCGGCACCACCCGCCACCGCATCGACCGGCCCGGCCGGCATGTCGTGAAACTGTGGCATGTCGATACGGGGCTGGCCTTCCAGCGGCTGGAACTGCGCACCGGTGCCGTCGGGGAAAGCTATCTGGGCCCGGCCGCCAGCCGGCGCGCACCATGACGCCGGGACCAGGCCAGGTCTTGTCCGGCCCCCCGGCCCTGTGCAAGGCTGCGGTCCCCTGCCGCCTGCTGCCGGACCGCCATGATCGACGCTTCCCTGAGACGCCAGCTTGCCGCCCTGCGGCCCGATGCCGGCATCGTCATCCTGACCGGTGCCGGCATCAGCCGCGAATCCGGCCTGCACACGTTTCGTGATGCCGACGGCATCTGGCGGCAGGTGCGGCTGGATGAGGTGGCCACGCCGCAGGCCTTCGCCCGCGACCCGGCCCGCGTCCAGGGCTTCTACAATGCCCGCCGCCGCGCCGTGCTGGACCCGGCCGTGCAACCCAATGAAGCCCACCGGGCGCTGGTGCGGCTGGAACAGGCCTGGACCGGGCCGTTCCTTCTGGTGACGCAGAATGTCGATGACCTGCATGACCGGGCGGGGTCGGACCGGCTGTTGCACATGCATGGGGAACTGCTGAAGATCCGCTGCGGCGCCTGTGGCCGGATGGAGCGGTACGAGAATGATCTGGCGGCCGATGCCATCTGCCCCGATTGCGGGGCGCGTGGCACCCTGCGTCCCCATATCGTCTGGTTCGGGGAAATGCCGCTGCATCTGGCGGCGATCGGCGATGCGCTGTCCGATTGCGGCCTGTTCCTGTCCATCGGCACGTCAGGCCAGGTCTACCCCGCTGCCGGCTTTGCCACCGAGGCCCGGATGGCCGGTGCGCTGACGGTGGAGATCAATCTGGAACCGACGGGCGGATTGTTCGATGCGGGGCTTTACGGGCCGGCCACCCTCACTGTTCCCGCCTTCGTCGATGGGCTGCTGGAGGCCGCACGATGACAGGCGCCGTGACCATTGCCCCGGCCGACCCGACCATGCCGGCGGCGCGCGCGCTCATCGCGGCGCTGGATCATTATCTGGGCGGCCTTTACGGGGCGGAGGACAATCATCTGCTGGACCCGGAGCGGCTGCGGGCGCCGGACATCCGCTTCCTGCTGGCCGTGCGGGACGGGGTGGCCATGGGGTGCGGCGCCCTGCGACTGGATGTGCCGGGCGGCTATGCGGAGATCAAGCGCATGTATGTCGATCCCGCCTGCCGGGGGCAGGGGGTGGCGTCGGCCATTCTGTCGGCGCTGGCGCAGACGGCCAGGGCGTCGGGCCTGTTGCTGCTGAAGCTGGAAACAGGGGAAAGGCAGGTGGAGGCGGTGGCGCTTTACCGCCGGCTGGGTTTCACCCCTTGCGCCTCCTTCGCCGAATATCCCTGCAACGGCGCCAGCCTGTTCCTGGAGAAGCGGCTGGATTGAACCGCCGGCCCGGTCAGCCGGGCTTGTTGCGCATCCAGTCGGCCAGCGGGGCCAGCGCCTGCAACACCGCATGCCGCGTGGCGGCGTCGGGCACCGTTTCGTCCAGCGCGCGCTTCATGCACAACAGCCAGGCGTCGCGCTCGGCCTCCCCGATCTGGAAGCCGAGATGGCGGGCCCGCAGCCGCGGGTGCCCGCGCTCGGCCGAATAATCGGCGGGACCGCCCATCCACTGGATCAGGTAGAGCGTGAGCACGCGGCGCACCTCGGTCAGGTCGGGGGCATGGATGGCCCGCAGGTCGCGGGCCTCCGGCAGGCTGTCCATCTGGTCATAGAAGGCATCGACCAGTTTCCCGATCACCGCCGGTCCGCCAATATGGTCATGCAGGCTGACCGTTCCGCCCGTACCGTCACCCATTGCCACCCGTCCCTTGCCGGTCTGCGTCCATCGGGTCGAACCCAATAGCAGCGCTGGCCGGCCGCCGCCACTGCTTCATACCCGCGCCGGCAGGGGCGATGTGACGCGCATCAGGGTGGACAGGGCGGTGAACAGCTTGTCCATGGCGGCTTCCACCTCCGTCTGACCGATGATCAGGGGCGGCAGCAGGCGCACCACATTGTCGCCGGCCCCGACCAGCAGCAGCCCCTCCGCGAACGCCGCCCGCACAAGGTCGGCCGGCGGGATGGTCAGGTGCAGACCGCGCATCAGCCCGATACCGCGCACGCCCGTCATCAGCGTGGGAAAGGCCGCCTGCAGGTTCGAAAGCCGGCGTTCCAGCAGGGCGCCGGTCTGCCGTACCTGTTCCAGGAAGCCCGGGGCCAGCACCTGTTCCAGCACGGCACCGGCAACGGCCATGGCCAGCGGGTTGCCGCCGAAGGTGGTGCCATGGGCGCCCGGTGCGAAGGCATGGGCGGCGTCCCCTGCCGCCAGACAGGCCCCGACAGGGAAGCCGCCGCCCAGCCCCTTGGCCACCGCCACGATGTCCGGCCGCAGGCCCGGCGCATCGAAGGCCCATTCATGGGCGAACAGCCGGCCCGTGCGGCCGATACCGGTCTGCACCTCGTCCAGCAGCAGCAACAGCCCGTGCCGGTCGCACAATGTCCGCAGTCCGCGCAGGAAACCCGCTTCCGCCACGCGGATGCCGCCTTCGCCCATGACGGGTTCCAGCAGGATGGCCGCCGTCTGGGGGCCGATCGCGGCTTCCACGCTGGCCAGGTCATTGAACCGGGCGCGGTCGAACCCGTCGACCAGCGGTTCGAAGCCGTTGACATATTTGGGCTGGCCACCCGCCGTCACGGTGGCCAGCGTCCGTCCATGGAAGGCCCCCTCGAAGGTGATGGTCCGCCAGCGTTCCGGCTGGCCCCGCTTCTTCTGGGTATAGCGGGCGAGTTTCAGCGCCGCTTCCAATGCTTCCGCGCCCGAATTGCAGAAGAAGACGGTCTGCGCGAAGGAATGGTCCGTCAGGGTGCGGGCCACGGCCTCCTGCCCCGGGATGCGATAATTATTGCTGCAATGCCAGAGCCGGCCGGCCTGCGCCGTCAGGGCCGCCACCAGGGCGGGATGCGCGTGGCCCAGGCCATTGACGCCGATACCGGCCGCGAAATCCAGGAAACGGCGGCCGTCACTGGCCATCAGCCACGCCCCTTCACCCCGGTCGAAGGCGACATCCAGGCGGGCATAGGTGTTCATCAGGGCGCTGTCGGCCATGCTGTTCTGCCTTCTGCTGAAGGGGAAAGGAGAAGGTGCCCGGAACGCTACCAGCGCACGCGGCCCAGCAGGCCGGCCGGGTCGAGATGATCTTGCAGCAGCCGCGCCAGCGATTGCTGCACCGGGTCCGCGAAGGTGCGGTGGAAGGACAGGTTCACAGGCCCGATCCCGTGTTCGGCGCTGTAGCTGCCGTCGAACCCGTCCACCAGCAGCCTGTAAAGCCCATGGCGCACCGCTTCCACCCGGTCGGCCGGCCAGTCGGCATCGACGGCCCTGGGGATGACCAGGTTGAAATGGTCGCCGCCATCGCCGCGATGGCCGAAGCCGCAGACCAGAAGGTCGGGATGATGCTGGTGGACCCAGTCGGATGCGGCCGCCCGGAAGGCCGACATGCGGCCGCGGGCCACCGAAATATCCAGGCCGATGACACGCCCCAGCCCCCGCAACCCTTCGGAAATGGCATGGCGCAGGGCCCAGAGATCGGCCGGCGGGCCGGGAATGGCATCGGCGATGACGCCATCGCCATATCCCTGTTCCAGGATCGACAGCAACAGTGCATCCAGGTCCAGGCCGGTGCCGGGTTCCGTGGCGGACATCAGTTCCACCAGGATGGTTTCCGCCGGCACGGGACCACCACCGAACGGGTTGCGCAATTGTGGACGGTGATGCAGGGCCGCCGCCAGCGCCGGCCCCGACATGCTTTCGAACGCCGACAGATATTCACCCGCCCGCCGTTCCAACAGTGCCAGAAGGCCATTGATGGCCCCGGTATCGGCCGGCACGACCAGCGCCGTGGCCATTTGCCGGGGCAGGGGCTGCAGGTCCAGCACGGCCGTGGCGACGATGCCGAAGCTGCCGCCGGTGCCGATGAAAAGCTGTTTCAGGTCCAGGCCCGTGCTGTTCTTGCGCAGGCCCCGCCGGTCGCCCACGATGCGCCCGTCGGCCAGCACGGCTTCCAGCGACAGCACGTTGCGGCGCATGTCGCCATAGCGCAGCACGCGCGACCCGCCGGCATTGGTGGCGATCATGCCGCCCACGCTGGGGCTGGCCGAAATATCGACGGGAAACCAAAGGCCATGCGGCTCCAGCCGCTGGTTCAGGCTGTCCAGGTCCCAGCCGGCCCCCACCGTCACGGCCCGGTTGTCCAGGTCCAGGTCGAACGTGCCGGTCAGCCGGCGCAGCGACAGCACAACCTGTGCGCCGCTGCCATCGGGGGTGGAGGCGCCGACAAGGCCGGTATTGGCCCCCTGCGGCACGGTGGGCACCCCCCGCGCCTGGCACAGCCGCAGCACGGCCGACAACTGGGCTGCGTCCGCCGGGGCCACGACCAGCCGCGCCCGCCCGCCGCCATAGCGCGCGGCGCTGACATAGGGCGCCATGTCGGCCGGATCGGCCAGCACATGGCGCGCGCCCACGATGGCGGCCAAGCCATCTGTCAGGCTTGGAGCCAGACTGTCGTCCGGGGCTGGGGCGGCGGTCGGCGGATGGGCGTCAGGGGCGGCCATTCTTGTTCCCGGCGGCGGTCATCTTGAAGATGCCCTGGGCGTTGGAACTGTCGAACCGCAGGTCCAGCCCCCGGGGCGCTGCATCATTGGCCGGGGCCACCGCATCGCGAGAAATGAACTCGTAGAAGCTGCCCGGCACCGTGCGCAGGATGACCGATCCGTCTTCGTCCAGGAAGGGCCTTTCCACCTGGGCCGCCCGGATGGCCGTCTGGCGTACCGTGCCCTGGGTGGAAATCTCCACGGCTTCCTTCATGGGAAAGCCGCGCTGCTTCAACGTTTCGGCATGGCCGATCACGTCGGGGACCCGGTCGGTGGCATGGTTGAAGCGGTTGCCTTCGGTCGCGATCCAGGCCAGTTCGGCAAACTCAGTCAGCACCGTCTCGTAATCGGTCAGCCGGGGCACGCCGTGATGGCGGTCGAAGGCACGTGACAGCACGGGCAGCAGGGCCGCCGCCTCGGCCGGGGACAGGCTGCCACGGCGTGACAGCCTGTCCAGCAGCGCTTTGGCGTCGCCGTCCAGCGGATCGGCCGACAGGCCGAAAATGGCGCGCGCCGCCTGCTGCACGGGCGGAGAGAAGCGGTCGGGATAGATCTCCGACACGAAATACTGGGCGATATCCTCCGGGAAATCGCGGTGCGCATAGGCCCGCCCCGTCATGCGCAGCCGTTCCAGCGGATAGATGCCGGCCACGGCATAGCCCAGCGGTTCCAGGATGCGCCCGAAGGCCGCCGTGCCGCCGGGCAGGTCGCCCAGGTCCATGGCCACCGTGCGCAGCGCCCCATGGTCGAACACCAGCTTGGCCTGTCCCGCCTGTTCGGCGACATAGCGGGCGGCCTCGGGCACCTCGCCCAGCAGGCGATGGAACAGCACCAGGGTCAGCGCCTTGGCCAGCACGGCGCGCGGCACCTCCGGCCCGTCGGCATCGCGCAGGTCGGCGCGGATTTCCAGCAGGTCCAGCAGGCGGGCCGCCGCATCGGCGCCCAGCACGCCCGCCGTCAGGGTCGACAGATGGCTCATCCTCGTTTCACCCCTATCAAAGGTGGCAGCAATGTCGGGGGCCAGCATCGGCCGCGCTCCTGCCGGGCGGAAGCCGGCATTGCGTCGATCGGCCGGTTTAATCCCGGCGAATGGCCGATGCGGCCGGCGCATGGGGCGGTGCCGCCCGGCAGGGTCACCCCTCGTAAATGCCCGGCCCGAACGGTTCGGTCACCACCGGCCGGTCGCGGCGCCAGTTGCGCTCCGCCGGGGTCAGGTCGAATTCGCGGGCATATTCATGGCCGGAGAAGACGGCATGCACGATGGCCCCGGCGGCCATGGCATCACCGATCCGGTCCACGGACCGGATGCCCGCCGCCGCAAGATCCGCCGGCCGCGCCATCAACTGCTGATAAAGCGTGTCGTCGGGACGGCGCAGGCCCGTGATCACCAGGGACCGGCAGGCGATGCGTTCCGGCTGGTCCACGAACAGGCCGGTCAGCGTCAGCGCGCCGCCGCCGAACCCGGCCACCCGCGACAAGGTGCGAACGGGCACGCCGGCGCGGGTCAGGGCCTGATGCACGCGGGGCAACTCGTTGGTCATGATGGTCCAGGCGGATGCCTGGCCGGCCGGCGTGACATAGGTGACGTCGCCATATTGCCGCGCCAGCCATTCGGCGATCAGCCCGCCCATGTAATAGCTGTCGAAATCGAAGACGGTGATGGGTCCCTCCGGCACGGCGCCGGCCGCCAGATCATCGGGTGTGTAGACGCCGGGCGCGTTGAACGGTGCGGTTGGCAATTCGCTGTCGGCGTAAAGCTCCGTGCCCCAGCGGCTGCCCGTTGCGGTCACCACGCGATCACAGCCGAATTCCAGGATGTCGTCGGCCGACAGGGCGCTGCCGGGATACATCTCCACATTGGCGTCGGACCGCAGGGCCTGCATGCGGTAATCCAGCACGCGGCCCCAGGCCGACAGGCCCGGCAGCCTGGTTTCGAAGCGCAGACGGCCGCCGAATTCATCGGCCTTGTCGGCCAGGGTCACCTGCACGCCGCGCCGGCTCAGCACGCGCGCACATTCCAGGCCGGCGGGGCCGGCGCCCACAACCAGCACCTTTTCCTGCCGGCGGGCGGGGGCGAACTTCTCCGGGTGCCAGCCGCGCCGCCATTCCTCCCCCGCCGTGGCGTTCTGGGTGCAGCGGACCGGCACGCCATCATGCCAGCTTGAAATGCAGATGTTGCAGCCGATGCATTCCCTGATCTCGTCCTCCCGCCCTTCCTTGATCTTGTTGGGCAGGAACGGGTCGGCGATTGACGGGCGCGCCCCGCCGATCAGGTCCAGCACGCCGCGCTTCACCTGCGACACCATCGTGTCGGGCGAGGTGAAGCGGCCGACGCCGACCACGGGCTTGTCGGTCAGTGTCTTCACGAAGCTGATGATCGGCTCGTGGCTGCCTTCGGGTGAGAAGCGCGAGGCGGAACAATCGGTCGGCGTGGTGTCCAGCTTCACGTCGAACAGGTCGGGATCGTCCTTCAGCAGGGCGATGACCTCATGCGCCTCCGAAGCCATGTGCCGGCCGGGGCGCTTGCGCAATTCCTCCAGGCTGACCCGCAGGGCCACGCCGCAGGTGTCGCCCACCGCTTCCTTCGTCACCTCGATCATCTGACGGATCAGGCGGACACGGTTTTCCACCGACCCGCCATATTCGTCGGTGCGCTGATTATAGTCCGACAGCAGGAACTCATAAGGCAGGTAACCCATGCCGGCATAGACATAGACGATGTCGAACCCGGCCGACCGTGCCTTGCGGGCGCCTTCCGCCTGCCATTGCAGCAAATCCCGGATGTCCTGCTTGTCCATGATCCTGGGGCGCAGGTTGGACATGAAGCCGATATGCGTGGCCATCCAGGGCGTGCCGGAGGGCGACAGAGGCGGGGTCCGGGTGGTGCGGTTCATCACCACGGCCCCGCCATGGAACAGTTCCACCCCGGCCAGCGACCCGTGCCGGTGGACGGCCTCGGTCATCAGGGCATGCGCCTTGATGTCGTCCTTGTCCCAGAGGGTGGCAAAGGGCAGGGGGCTGTCATCGCTGCTGGGATGGATGGAGCAGGCGCCCGTGCAGACCACGCCCCAGCCGCCCTCGGCCTTGGTTTCCCGGAACCCGGCGCGCACGCGGGGCAGGGCGTTGGTCATGCCGCTGGCGTGGGGCACCTGATAAAACCGGTTCGGCGCCGTCACCGGCCCGATGCGGACGGGGTCGAACAGGATGTCAAAGCGGGGGTCGCGCGCCATCTGGGAAAGACCTTTCGGGGGAACGGGATCGGGCAATGGTAGCTTGTATTGTACGTTCGTTCAATAAGAAGATGTGACAGGTCCCGGGGCGGCCTGCATGCCGCCTGTCTTCACATTCCGTCACGCGGGATGGCCAGCCGGTCGGCCTGGATGTGCAGGCGTTCTCCGCCTTCCTGCACTTCCACCTGCCAATCCAGGTGGAAGTGCCGGGCATCGGCCCACATGTCGATCCGCGCCTCGATCAGGATTTCACCGCGGGCGGCGGTGCCCAGGTCGCAGGCGATGGTATAGCTGCTGGCCAGGCGGGCGCTTTGCGGGTCGTCAGCGCGGATCGTGAAGATGTCGCGCGCCACATTGTCACTGATCAGCCCGGTTTCCGACAGGCGGTAGCGGCCGAAATCCGTCATCATGTCGATGGTCTGCTCCCCCGTGGCCACATCCTCCGTGATGCGGCGGGTGTGGCGGGTGGGGCGTTCCTCGGTGCAGGGGACGCCGGGCGTGGCCTCTGCCGGGCCGAAGGGGACCAGCCGCGCATCGTCGGCCCGCCGCTGGCGCACGGGCAGGCGCAGGCGGCTGACACCGGCCGGCATGTCCAGAGCCGGCCGGCCGGGCTGCGGCCACAGGATGGGCCAATGCTGATTGGCCAGCGACAGGCGCAGGCGATGGCCGGCCGGCACGCGGGTGCCGATCTCGTTCAGCGCCAGCCTGACTGTGAAATGCCGGCCGGGTGCCAGGGGCCGCGGCGCGTCGAACCCGTCGCGGAAGGCCAGATTGAGTGTCCCCCAGGTCAGCAGGGCGGAGGTGCCGTCCGGCGCCACGGCGCAGAGCCGGGCCGTCACGGTACCGTGCGGCGCGTCGCTTTGCGCGACCAGTTCCACCACGGGGGCACCCAGCAGCACCATTTCCCGTTCCAGCGGGGCGGTATCGAAAGACAGGCCGGCCCCGTCCTCCCGCCGCTGGTCGATGGCCATGTCGGGTGCGTCGCCGCCATAGCCGCCCCAGCGTCCGCAATCCCGCCCGGCATTGGCGGGGGAGCGCAGGCGCATCCAGGGGCCGGGATGCGGCTGTTCATGCAGCCAGCCGGCATTCAGGTGCAGGACATGGTCGCGATCCTCCCGCGGGGGCCAGCAGGGTTCGGCCACCCACTGGCCTGGATGCTCGGTATAGAAGGCGCGCGGCGGCTTGGCGTCGTTGATCCAGGCGCGCAGCATGGGCTCGTCCATGATGCCGTTGTCGATCCCCTTCAGCCAGTGGTCCCACCAGCGGATCGTCTCCTGCAGGAACCCGATCAGGGGACCAGGGGAGCCGGCATTGGGATGGGCATGGCTCCAGGGGCCGACCAGCCCCTTGCGCGGTCCCTTCAGCCCTGCCAGCAGCCGGAACATGGCGTTGGAATAGCTGTCGTCCCAGCCCGCCACGGCATAGATGGGGATGTCGATGGCGCCATAATCCTCGCACACCGATCCTTGTTTCCAATAGGCATCCCGGCGCTGGTGGGCCAGCCAGGTTTCCGACCAGCAGCGGTTGGCGTCCAGCCGCCGCTGCCACATCTCCCGCCAGGCATCGCCGACGATGGCGGGGTCGGGCGGCATGGCGTTCAGGGCCAGGATGAAGGCGGACCACATCGGGTCTTCGGTCAGCAGCGACCCGCCCATGAAATGCACGTCGTCGGCATAGCGGTCGTCGGACGCATACATGCTGATCACGGCCCTCAGGCCCTTCGGCCGCCGCGCCGCCGCCTGCAACCCGTTGAAACCGCCCCAGGACAGGCCCCACATGCCCACATCGCCGGTACACCAGGGCTGGGCGGCGGCCCATTCGATGACGTGGCAGGCATCTTCCTGTTCCAGCGGCAGATACTCATCTTCCAGCACGCCGTCGCTGTCGCCGGACCCGCGGATATCCACGCGCAGGCAGGCATAGCCATGGCCGGCGACATAGGGCTGATTGCGCAGGTCGCGGAAGATGGTGCCATCGCGCCGGCGATAGGGCAGCAGTTCAACCACGGCCGGCACGGGCCGGATGTCCGCGTCCACGGGCAGCCAAAGCGTGGCGGCCAGCCGTGTACCGTCGGGCAGGGTGATGAAGACGGGGTCGCGGGTTTCCACCCGGTGCGGCAGGTCGGTGACGGTGCGTGTCATGGCGCGGTGCTCTCGGGCGGGGTGGCGGGGACGGCTGCTTGCCCGGCCCTTGCCATGCGGGGCAGGTCCAGCAGCCCGTCGGCCAGGATGCAGGGCGAAAGCCTGTCCTCATGCACGATGGTGATGATGCCATGGGTCAGGAAGCAGAAGCCGCCGGACAGTTCCATCAGGTCCTGCATCCGGCGGTACATGGCGTCGCGCCGGGACGGATCGGTCTCCACCAGCGCTGCCTGGTGCAGGCCGTCATATTCTGGATCGGCGAAGCGCGACCAGTTGAGGGCGCCGACCTGGGCCGACAGGAACCACAGCGTATTGTCCGACGGGTCGACCCCGCCCGCGAAATTCATCAGGACAAGCTGCTGATCGCGCCATTGCGCCCCCAGCGACTGATCGCCCAGCGTCCAGTAGGTGCCCTCGTCATAGGGCAGGATGCGGACATGGATGCCCACATCGCGCAGATGCGCCTGGATGATCTGGGCGATGGTCATGTTGGTCGTATTGTTGACGATGGACAGCGTCAGATCCAGCGTCTCCACCCCCGCCGCATCCAGCAGCCGGCGGGCGGCGTCGGGGTCGTTGCCTGCCACCAGATTGGCATCGCGATGGCCGGTCATCCCGTCCGGGATGATGCCTGTCGCCGGCTGCGCGATGCCGGCATAGACGGCCTGGATGATGTCGTCGACATTGATGGCATGCTGGATGGCCCGGCGGATGCGGATGTCGGCCAGGGCCGGATTGTCCATGTTCAGCGTCAGCCACATCAGGTTGTTTCCCGGCTCCGCGATCAGCGTCGTGGCCGGCAGGTTGCGCTTTTGCAGCAGGGCCAGCGTGTTGACGGAGATGTTGGTCAAGGCCAGCGACCGCGCCTGATAGGCCAGGATCGCCACGTCATCATCCAGGATGACCGACAGGCGGATGCGGGAGAAGGCGGGGCGCGGTCCCGTCCAGGCCGGGTTGGCGGCCAGCCGCATTTCCTGCCCCGGCCGCCAATGATCGATCATGTAGGGGCCGCAGGTGGCCGGGGGCAGGGGTGCGTGCGTGCCCGGCGGCAAGGCCCGCACGGCCTTTTCACAGACGATATGCCCGCCATACCAGGGCAGTGAGGTGAGCAGGAAGGCCGGCCGCGGCTCCTTCAGATGCAGGATGCCGGTGCGGTCATCCACCACCTCCACCTGCTCCAGCATGTCGAAATAGGAGAACCAGGGCGAGGCGGTCGCCGGATCGGCAATGCGTTCCATGGAGAATTTCACGTCGGAAGCCGTGACCGGACCATAGTCGCCGGTCCAGACCAGTCCGCGGCGCAGCGTGAAGAGCAGCCGCAACGGATCCAGCCATTCCAGCCTCTGTGCCGCGGCGGGCGAGGATTCCAGCGGCTGGCGGAAATCGGTCAGCCGGTTCAGGGTAACATGGAGGCAGCGGATGATCTCCTCCTCCATGTTGCCCCGGTGCAGGGCGGGGTCCAGCGTGCCGATATCGCTGCGCACCCGCAGATGCAGCCAGTCGTCGCCCTGCGCCAGGACCGACGATCCCGGTAGCCACGTCCCCGCTATCCCCAGCCCGGCCAGGCCCGACAGCAGGCCCCGCCGGGAAAGGACAGGGGCGGAGGCGGCGGGGACGATCATGGGCGGCGCGGTCCTTTCCAGCTTCACCGGACGGGGGACAGGAAGGGTGGCACGACATCAGTCCGGCACATCACCGGTGTGACGACGGCCACCCCATCCTGTCCAGGAAGGTTAGAACGTGTAGGAGGCCTTCAGATAGAAGAAGCGTCCGATCAGGTCATAGCCGGCCGAGGTCAGTGTATTGATCTGGGCACCGCCCACGACATAGGGCGGGTCCTTGTCGAAGATGTTCTCCACCCCGGCCGACAGGTCCAGACCCTGCCAGGAATAGGTTGCCGACAGGTCATGATAGAAGACCGACGGCGCGTAATCCCCGAAATAGTCGGGCGCCACATAGCAATTGTTGGGCGCGCATTCCACGCGGCCGTAATAGCGCGTGGACCAGCCGACGCTCCAGTCCTCGCGCGTCAGGATGGCGCCCAGCTTGCCCTTCCAGCGCGGCGACGCCTCGTCCCCCAGGAAAAGACCGACATAATCCACGGTGCCGCCCGTCACGCTGGTCCGCTTATCCTCGATCGTGTACTTGGCTTCCCCCGACAGGGCGATGCGGCCCACCGCGTCCAGGTCGAACACGTAATCGAGGCCGACATCGATGCCGCTGGTCAGGCGCCGGCCGGCATTGATCAGCACGCTTTCGACATTCAGAATCTGGCCTGTGCCGGGAACGCGGTTGATCTTGGCGCAGGCGGCCGGGTCGTCCTGGCCATAGCAGGCCTCCAGGATGCTGCCCAGATCCTGTTCGGAGATCAGGCCCCGGATCTTCACGCGGTAATAATCGGCCGTGATGGCCAGACCCGGCAGGGCGGCCGGTGTCACGACCATGCCGGCCGACCATTCGCCGGACTTTTCCGGCTGCAGGTCCGGGTTGCCGCCGCGCAGCACGGCCATCGATCCGAACTGTTCGACATCGCCCGATCCACCGACCCCCAGTTCGGCCAGTTGCCGGGCACAGACGCCCTGGTCGGCATAGGTGCCGCCCTGCGCGCACGGGTCCGACTGGTACTTGGTATCCAGGAAGACGCCGCCATAGAGCTGCTTGATCTGCGGGGCGAGGAAGCCCGTGGAACGGGCGCCGCGCAGGCGGAAACTGTCATTGACCCGGTGATCCAGCCCCAGTTTCCAGGTCCAGGCATCGCCGAAGGCCGAATAATGGTCGAAGCGGCCGGACGCTGCCAGGGTCAGCGCCTCGGCCAGCGGCTGGTCCCTCAGCAGCGGCACCAGCGCCTCCACATAGGCTGACGACACGTCGTAACTGCCGGAACTGGCCGTGGTGTAGCGCTCGCCGTCGCCGGCCTGCACCACGGCATCCGGCGTCACCTTGCCCTTTTCGGTGCGGAACTCGAAGCCCGTGCCCATGCGCAGCGCGCCGGCCGGCAGCATGGCCACGGGGCCGGAGATATTGCCATGCACGTAATGATGGCTGATTTCGCTTCGATTATCCTCGGTATAGGTGAAATAATCGATCTGCTGCGCCGTCAACTGGTTGTAGCCCAGGAAATTGCCGACCGAACAGCCGGCCGCACTGTCGGCGGCGGTGCAGGCCTCCATCCCGGCCACCTGCGCTGCGCGGCGGAAATCGATCATGCGCGGCGTGGAATAGGCCGATTTCGACAGGCCGTAGCTGGCGCCCAGTTCCCAGTCGAAATCCGTCCAGGCCGTGCCCTCCAGCCCCAGGGAGGCCTGATAGGTGTCGATCTTGTCCCGGTAGCCGCGCCGGTATTCCAGCGGCAGGCGGCTGTCGAAGCTGACATCCTCGCCATAGGGATTGTAGGGATGGGGACTGCCATCCGGCAATGTCGCGGGCACATAGATGCCATAGGGGAATTTCGGCGTGGCGCTGTAATAGCCCAGGATGGCCGGGGAATAGACCTCCTCGCTGTCGCGCCGGGTGTAAAGGCCCCGGAATTTCAGCGTCACATCCTCCGTCAGCGCGTAGGAGCCGACGGCGTTCACCTGCCGCCTTTCCAGCTTGCCCGTCAGATTGGGCAATTGGGAGAAATCCTGGCAGGGATTGCACCAGGCATCGTCATTGAAGATCAGTCCGTCCGGCAGCCTGTCCCTGTTGGCCAGGAAGAAGGCCGTGTCATAGGCATCATGCGGCGGGGCCGACGCGCTGTAATAGTAGAGCGTGCCGCCGCTGGTCCGGGCGATGGTGCCGAACGGAACATAGGAGACGTTGTAGAGCCCGGTATAGGGCACGTCCTCATACTGGTTGGTGGCCCAGCCGCGATCCCTGGCCTTGATCGCGTCCCGCCGGTCTGCGGCGACGTTCAGGACCAGGGAGCCCCGGCTGCCAAGGTCGAAGCCGCTGGTCACCGACCCGCCATAGGTCATGCCGTCGCCATGCGTGGTCGTGCCGATCGACAGGTCGACCTTCGTGCCCTGGAACCGGTTCTTCAGGATGACGTTGATGACACCACCGATGGCGTCGGCGCCATAGACCGACGAGGCGCCGTCGCGCAGCACCTCCACCCGGTCGATCATCGAAACGGGAATGTTGTTGAGATCGACCGTGGTGCTGGAGGCGAACGGAAAATCCGTGCCGATGAAGCGCTGGCCGTTGACCAGCACCAGGGTGCGCTGGGCCCCCAGGTTGCGTAACCCGATGGAAGAGGCGCCGCCCCCGCCATAGACGGTGCCGGCCGACACGCCGCCCGTGAAGTCGGCCGCCGGCAGCTTGGCCAGGAACTGTTCCATCGTGGTGGCGCCGGTGCGCGCGATGGCCTCGTCCGTCACGACCGAAATGGGGTTGGGGCTTTCGGCCGGTCCCATGCGCAGGCGTGAGCCCGTGACGATGATTTCCTCGATTTCCAGATCGGCGGCCGGATCGGCGGCTTGTGCCTGCCCGGGCGTCGCGGCGGCGCCCATGAGGATTGCCAGGATACCGGCGGTACCCGTCAGGGTGCGCGCAAGCCCGCCCCGTCCACGGCGATGACATCGCATGGCCCAGACTCCCATGTGATTGGAGGGAATTTACCCGTGAAGCCGCCCGACGTAGCGATTCTTTTGTCTGCTATCGTTGAACGTCCAGAACGGTATCAGCAGTTGATCGTTCGTTCAATAGACGTTTTGGCGCTGCGGCACACTTTTGCCGCTCAGCCGATCCGGTCCAGGACATAGCGGCGGATATCCAGGTTCCAATCCTCCATGGGCGCGTAATAGCCATGGGTATGGATGCGCGAGCCCGTGCCCCGTTGCACGCTTTCGCAGATGGCCCAGTCCTGGCGGTTCACCAGGTCCCAGAAATCGACCGTGTCCTCCGGCGTGAAGTCCGGGCTGGCGATCTCCTCGGCGGCGAACAGAAAATGCACCACCACCTGCGTCCGGTCCGGCCCGCGGGGAAACAGCAGGAAGGCGGCCACATGCTCGCAGGCCAGGCTGATGAACAGGTTGGGATAGACCAGTTCGCCCTTGTGCCGGACCTGCTCGTCGGCATCCAGGCCGGGGAAGGGCGGACGGTTGGTGGTGCCGCTGGGCGTGAAGGTATAGGCCCCCTCCCGATGGGGGATACCGCGTGACCAGTCCAGTTCCGATCCGCCGCGCTCCCGGAAGGCGGGCACCACCTCGCACAGTTCCGGATGCACCCCGGCGCAGTGGTAGCATTCGTTATAATTCTCGGCCAGGATCTTCCAGTTGGCGGCCACGTCATAGGTGATGGTGCGGCCGATGCGCAGGTCCGACAAGGGATAGCGCTTCACCCTTTCCGGCATTTCCCCGAACTGTGCGGCAATGGGCATGGCCTCTGCCGGGGTCAGGTGGACGAAGACGAAGCCGCCCCAGACCGCCACGCCCACGGGATGGAGGGAGAAGTCGGCCTTGCGGAAATCCGTCCCCTCCTTCATATGCGGTGCGCCGATCAGGCGGCCATCCAGCCCATAGGCCCAGGAATGGTAGGGACAGCGGATCAGGCTGGCCGGTGCCCCGGCCGTTCCCGCCGTCCCGGCCGCCGTCTGGCATAGCTGCGCCCCGCGGTGGCGGCAGACATTGTAGAAGCCGCGGACCTGCCCGTCGGCCGCACGGGTCAGCAGGATGCTCTCTCCTGCGATATCGACCAGCAGGCGGCTGCCGGGTCCCGGCAATTGTTCCGCCCGTGCCGCACAGACCCATTCGCGCGCGAAGATGCGCTCCCGTTCCAGCGCCCAGACGGAAGGGTCATGGTAGTAGCGGGACGGCAGGCTTTTTTCCAGCGTCGCGGCGTCGGTTGCGGCCGGGGAGGGGGCGGGCGGGGGCAGGCTCATGGGGCGGGCCCTTTCGGCTGGTTGTTGGCGTCATCGGGTGTATGCCCGGCTGCTTGTTCCGGGGGGCCGGGGTCCAGCGGCCGGTGCGGCGACCATTGGAACACGGTGGGGGAGGTTTGCGGATAGATCACGGTTTCCTCGCGCAGCAGGCCGCGGCGGCGGCGGGCCAGGCGCCAGGCGACATAAAGGCCCAGCAGCAGGGAAAGCCCCAGGACATAGAGGAAGAACCCGTCGCCGCCGCCCGCATCCAGCGTTGCCGTGCCGACCAGGGGACCGGCCGTGCGCCCGCCGGCCCAGATCAGCAGCAGGTTGGACGACAGGGCCACATATTCCCCGGCCTGTGCCCGGTCATTGGTATGGGCCACGCCCACGGGATAGAAGGCATCCGACAGGCCGCCCAGGGCGGCGAACAGGATGCAGGCGATCCAGAAGGGCGTGGCCGGACCCACGCCCAGAAAGCCGATGGCGACCACCGCCATGGCCATCGCCATGCCCAGCATCAGGAAGCGCCGGTCGAACCGGTCCGACAGCGCCCCCACGGGCCATTGCAGGACCAGCCCGCCGATCTGCATCACGGCCATCAGGATAACGATATCCTGCTGCCCGAATCCCACCGTGGCGCCGTAGAGCGGGCCGATCCCGGCGAAGGTTCCGGCCACCAGGCCGGTATAGAGGCAGCACATGACGCCCACCGGCGACACGCGGAAGGCCCGCAGCCATTGCAGCCTGATGGGCGCCGGCACGGGCGGGCTTTCGACCTTCAGCGCCACGATGGGCACCAGCGACAGGGCATGGAACAGCGCGGCCAGGATCAGCAGCCGGCTGCCCGTGGGCGCCACGCCAATGGCGATCACCTGGCCCAGCCCCCAGCACAGCGACAGCAGGATGACATAGATGGTCAGCAGCCGTCCCCGCCAGGCCGGAAGCACCCGTTCGTTCAGCCAGCTTTCGGTGACGGTGGCCAGGGCCGCCGCGCTGCACCCGCCGACCACCTGCAGGGCGATGATCAGCACCAGCGGCAGGGGCCAGTCGAAGCCCAGCACGGCGGCGGCCGCCGCCGCGCAGAAGGCGGCACAGGCCCGCACATGGCCGACCAGCACGATCAGCCGTTCCGACAGCAGACAGCCCAGCAGGAACCCGCCGGAATAGCCCGTGACGGCCAACCCGACCGCCGCCGCCGAATGCCCCTCCGCCGCCAGCCGCAACGGCAGCAGCGTGTGGAACAGGCCCGAGCCCACGGCATAGAGCGCGCTGGCCAGCAAGGGCGGCGACAGATCGCGGATCGGCTGGGGGATGGCCATTGACGCTCCTTCCGGCCCTTTCATACCCGGATCGGGAAATCTTGACCCCGGTATCCGCGCCGAGTGGCGCGTATCATGCCAGCGGCCGAAAATCTTGACCGATGGTCAAGGTTTTCGGCACCTCAAGCGCCGGCGCCCACATGCCAACGGCTCGTGCGGCGTCGCCAAGCCAATGAATGTTGGCGCCGGCGATTGAGGGCAGTGCTCAGAACCAACAGGTTCTGAGCACTGCAAAATAGTATCAGATGTGCAGCACCTGCCGTCCGTCGCGGAAAATCCCGCCCCCGGGTCCTTTCGGGGCCCGGGGGCGGCAGGAAACCGCGTCCATCCTCACGCGGGAGTGGGGTCCTAGGCGGAATGGGGGATACGCCGGGCGTGCAGGTCGGCAAGGATCTCGCGCGCGGCATTGTGGCCCGGCGCCCCGGTGACGCCGCCGCCGGGATGCGTGCCGGCGCCGCAGAGGTAAAGACCCTTGATGGGGGTGCGGTAATCGGCATGGCCCAGCATGGGCCGCGCGGAGAAGATCTGGTTCAGGTCCAGCGCACCATGGAAGATGTCGCCGCCCAGCAGGCCGAAGGTGCGTTCCAGGTCCAGCGGGCTGTTGATCTGGCGGCCGATGATGGAGGCCTTGAAATTGGGGGCGTGGCGGTTGACCGTTTCGATCATCAGGTCCGCCACCTCCTCCCGGTGGTCGTCCCAGGACTTGCCGTCGGGCAGTTCCGGGCAGACATGCTGGCAGAACAGGCTGGCGACATGCTGTCCCGGCGGGGCCAGCGTGTCATCCATGGTCGACGGGATCAGCACCTCCACGATGGGGTTCCGCGACCAGCCATCGCGCTTGGCATCCATATGGGCCTTGTCCATGTAATCCAGGCTGGGGGCGATGATGATGCCGGCGGTGTGGTGTTCCGCCCGCACCTTGCCGGGCAGGGACGTGAAGCTGGGCAGTTCCGACAGGGCGACATTCATGCGGAAGGTGCCCGAGCCGCAGCGCCAGTTGGTGATCCGGTGATGGAATTCGGCCGGTTGCTCGTTGGCGGCCACCAGCCGGCCGAACAGCAGCTTGGGGTTGAGGTTGGAGACCACCAGTCGGCCGCGCACGGCCGTGCCCTTGGCGGTCACCGCCCCCACCGCACGGCCCTTCTCGATGATCACCTCCGTCACGGGGCTGTCGGTGACGATCTCCACGCCTGCCGCCATGGCCGACCGCGCCATGGCCTGCGTGATGGCGCCCATGCCGCCGATGGCATGGCCCCAGGCGCCCTTCTTGCCGTTCACCTCCCCGAACACATGGTGCAGCAGCACATAGGCGGAGCCCGGCGTATAGGGGCTGGCGAAATTGCCGACGATGCTGTCGAAGCCGAACAGGGCCTTGATAGGATCGCTTTCGAACCAGCGGTCCAGATAATGGCCGGCCGACATGGCGAACAGGTCCAGCAGCTCGCGCTGCAATTCCAGGTCAAGCTGGCGCATGCGCTGGCCCAGCTTCGCACCCTTGATCAGTTCCGGAATGGCGGCGAACAGGCCGCCGCGCACGACATTGGGCGGGGTCTGCAGAACGATGTCGCGCAGCACATCCGCGATGGCGCCGGTCTTCTCCTCGTAATCATGCAGCCGGTCGGCGTCGCGCCGGGAGAATTTCGCCACCTCGCGCCCGGTCAGGCCATTACCGCCGGCCTTGAGGTAGCGGCCATCATCCAGCGGCAGGAAATTGGCGATTTCCCGCTCCACCACCTTCAGGCCGTGGGCATGCAGGTCCAGGTCGCGGATGACCTTGGGGTTCAGCAGCGACACGGTATAGGCGGCCACGGAATTGCGGAAGCCGGGAACGAATTCCTCCGTCACGGCGGCCCCGCCGACGACAGAACGCTGTTCCAGCACGGTGACCTTCAGGCCGGCCTTGGCCAGATATGTTGCGCAGACCAGGCCGTTATGGCCACCCCCGATGATCACGACATCGCGCATGAACCCTGCTCCTGTTCGCCGGCTGCGCCGGGCTTCTGATTGTCTGGTAATGAGGTGCTTCGGTCCGGTACAGGATATGCCTGTACATCCTCACTTCATCGGGACGGCCCGCCGGCCCTTCCAGCCGGGGGCCGGCGCCTGCATCAGCCGGCTTTCCGGGATCAGCGAGCGGATGCGGCGGGCGAAGGATCGCAGGGAAACCTCGTTCCGGCCCAGCGGCCCCGTGGCATAGGCGCGGCCCCCCATGCCCTGCTGCACCCGCTCGATCAGGGCCTTGTCCTCGATGTTGACCTGTCGGTTGATGCGCCAGTTGGCATAGCGCACGGCCTTCATCTCCCGCCGTTCGTCCGGATGGACATAGGCGATTTCCCGGATCACCGATTCCGTGGGGGAGGTGGGGATCCACTGCATGAAATCGATCTGGTCGGGATAGATGTCGAATGCCTGGTTCGGCCAGAGCTTGAAATAGGTCCAGAGTCGCTGGCGTTCCGCCGGCAGGTGCAGGACCTGCGGCAGGTATTTCTGGTAGAAGCGTTCCGACAGGTTGCGGGACGGCGGATCGATCAGATGGCCCCACATCTTGTCCACCCATTCCTGCGATTCCAGGCCATAGCCGAAGCCGAACAGGCGGGTCAGGCCCGGATGGGCGACCGTGATATGCAGGCTGTCGGAATAATTGTCGCCGACATTCTTCCAGTTCACCGCCCGCGGCCGCATCGTGACGCGGCCCAGCGGCACCAGTTCCTCCAGCCGGTAGGGTGCGATCTCATGCTCATACGGGGCCATCATCTCGGCCACGCCGGGGCCGCCATCATCCTCCAGCCGGATGAAGATGAAGCCGTGGTAGATTTCGAACGCCACCGGCATCATCGGATAATCCGCCAGTTGGAAATCGGGGAATTCCGACCGGTGGGGCACGCCGATCAGGCGGCCTTCGGTATTGTAGCTCCAGGCATGGTAGGGGCAGGTGATGCGGCGGCCGCAATTGCCGCTGTCGCCATCCAGCAGGCGCGCCGCGCGATGGCGGCAGACATTGTGGAAGGCGCGCACGGTCCCGTCGCCCCCCCGCAGCACCACCACGCTTTCACCCAGGAAGTTGAAGGTGTGGTAGTCGCCCACGGCGGGAATGTCGTTCAGGTGGCAGACCACCTGCCAGGCCCGGCGGAAGATCACCTCCCGCTCCACCTCCAGGAAATCGGCGTCGCGATAAATCCAGCCGGGCAGGCTGAACGCATCATCGGCATCGGCGCCCTGGGTCGTCTGGTTGTCGCTGCGGGTCCGGATCGCGTCAGCCATGGGGCCGCCTCCAGGCTATGAGGGGGAAGGGGAGCGATCGTTCATCGCTCTTGTTGAACATTCGTACAAGAATGGTTGCGGCCTGTCAATGGCCAAGCGTGGCGATGGCCGGGCCAGGTGTGGATGTCGGCCCGCGGCGTCTTTGCGCGCGACAAGCCGGGCGGGCGCGCTATAAATGGGTCGGTCGTTCAACAAGGAGTTCAGGGATGCCGCCGCCGACCCGCAAATTCTCCCGCATCCAGCCGGAACTGCGCCGGGAGCATCTGGTGGAGGCCACGCTGCGCTGTCTGGCCGAACATGGCCATGCCGGTGTGTCGGTGCGCAAGATCGCGGCGGCGGCCGATGTCTCCATTGGCCTGATCAACCATTATTATCCCAGCGTGGACCAGTTGATCAGCCATGCCTATGAGAAACTGTCCGGCGGGATCGCGGCCAGCCTGCTGGAGGCGTCGGAAAGCGGGGCCGGTCCGCGGGAAAGCCTGAGCCGCTTCATCCAGGAAAGCTTCGGGCCGGGTGTGATGGACCCGGACATGCTGGGCGTGTGGATCGTGTTCTGGAGCCTGGTCCGCCATTCCGACGACATGCGCGCCGTGCAGCAGCGCACCTACAGCCAGTATCGCCATGTGCTGGAGCGCCATCTGGGCGCGCTGGCCCGTGAACGCGGCCTGCCGCCCATGAATGTGCAGGCGGCGGCCACGGCGTTGAACGCCATGCTGGACGGGCTGTGGCTGACCTGGTGCCTCAACCCCGCCAATTTCAGTGTGGAGGAGGGGGTGGCCATGTGCGAGGGCTGGGTGGATGCCTTCGCCGCGGGCGCCTTCGCGCGGCTGGCGCAATAGCGCCTTGATCAATGATATCGCAATAGCGCCTTGAACAGGATGTCTGGGTCGCGTCTTCACACGGGGGGCGCGGTAACGCCATCGCCACCCAGGGCCACCCGCGCCCAGGCACGATAGGCGGCGTCGGCCTGATCCCGGCCCATGGCAGGGGTGAATTCCGCCTCGTACCGGGCGAAGCGGGGCAGGTCGGTGGGGGTCAGCACGCCCGCACCCAGCCCGGCGGCGATGGCGGCACCATAGGCCGTCGCCTCCCGCACCTTGTGCCGGCGCACGGGGCGGCCCAGCGCGTCGGCCTGCATCCGCATCAGCGCGTCGCTGGCGGCCACCCCGCCATCGACGGGGAAATGGTCGGGCACCGTCAGGCCCGGCGTGGCGGCGATGGTGTCCGCCACCTCCTTGAACCGGAAGGCGATGCCCTGCAGCGCGGCGCGCGCCACATGCGCCCGTCCGCCCCCGGCATCCAGGCCCGCGATCAGGGCGCGTTCATGGAAGCGTCCGTGCGGGGCCCCCAGCCCCTGCAGCGACGGGCGGACCACGATGCCGCGCGTGTCGGGAACAGATGCCGCGGCATCCGACAGGGCGGCGGCATCGGCGAACATCCCCATTTCCCCGCACAGCCAGGTGATGAAGGCGCCACAGGTGATGACCATGCCTTCCACGCACCAGGACACCTCGCCCCCCACGCGGGCCAGGGCCTGGATGGGCACGGTGCGATGCGGGCTGACGGCCCGCGCGCCCGCGGAGGCCATGACGACGCCCGAGGTGCCGTAGGTCGCCTTCCAGGTTCCCGCCGCCAGCCCGCCATGGGCCAGCATGCCGGCCTGCTGGTCGGCAAGGACGGCGGTGATGGGCACCGGCGCGCCCAGGACCCCGGCATCGCCCGTGCCCAGCGGCCCCCAACTGTCGGCGATGGCGGGGAACATCCCGCCATCGAGCCCCTGATGGGCGATGAGCGCGCGGTTCCAGGCGGCGCGGTCGGGATAGTCGATATAGCCCGACAGCCAGGCCGACCCGACATCGGTGACATGGGCCCCCCCGCCCGACAGGCGGTGGATCAGGTAGCTGTCCAGCGTGCCCCAGCACAGGTCCCCGCGCGCCATGCGGGCCTGCGCTTCGGGCACCATCTCCAACGCCGCCTCCAGCTTGGCCGCCGGCACCTGCGGCCAGAGCGTAAAGCCGGCCGCGCGCAGCTGCTTGTAGCGCGCCATGCCGCGCAGGTCGCTCCAGACCAGCACCGGGGCCAGCGGCCGGCCGCTGGCCCGGTCCCACACCAGGGTGCTGGAACGCTGTGTCGTCACGCCGATGGCGGCCACGTCGCGCATGGAACGCCCCGCCTGCTCCAGGGCCCGGCCGATGACGGACAGGCAGATGGACCAGACCTGTTCCCCATCCTGTTCGACCCGCCCCGGTGCCGGGAAGTGCGATGCGATGGGCTGCTTGACGGTGGCCAGCACCGCTCCTGCCGGGTCGACCAGCAGGGCGCGGGCACCGGTCGTGCCGCAATCAAGGGCCAGCAGCAGTTCAGGCATCGGGGATGAGGTTCCCCTGGTTCATGATGCCGTTGGGATCGATGGCCACCTTGACGCGGCGCAGCAGGTCGATGCCGGCCGTGCCCAGGTCATGGGCCAGATAGGGCTTGCGCAGCCGGCCGGCGCCATGGTGATGGGCCACGCCGCCGCCATGGCGGGCCGTCGCCTCCATGATGCGCCGCCAGCATTCGAAATAGGCCGGTTCCATGCGCGCTGTATCCTCGAACGTGGCGGCAAAGGAGAAATAGAGATTAATCCCGGACCGGTAGACATGGGAACTGTGGGCAGAGGCGTTGATGACCCCGTCGACCTTGTTCAGGTCGGCGATCACGTCGCGGTAGATGGCGCCGATCTGCGTCCAGGTGCCGGAGATTTCGGCCGTATCGGCTACATAGCCGCGTTCGAACATGTCGCGCCAGGTGGGGACATGGTTGCGGCGCTGCAGCCATTGCTCGGCCGCGGCGGGATCGCCGGCCTCCAGCCCCGCATCACGGGCGATGGCGGCGACGGCCGGCACTTCCGCGGCCACCCGCTCCGCCGGGCCTTCATGCACCAGCAGCAGCATGGCCTTGCCGTCCCGCTGGAAATCCTTGAACAGGCGGCGCACCTCCCGCCCGTCATACTGGCGCATCACGGGGGGCTTCCAGTCGGCCTGGATGATGCGGCGCTGCGCCTCGAAGCCGGCGTCCATGTCCGCAGCATAGAATATGGCGCATTGCCGGGCCGGTGCCGCGCGGCGAAGCGACAGGGTGACGCCCGTGATCACGCCCAGGGTGCCTTCCGCCCCCATCAGCAGATGGCGCAGGTCCGGTCCGGCCGCGGCGCGCGGCGCCTTGCCCAGCGTGACGATGTCGCCATTGGGCAGCACGGCCTCGATGGAATGGATCATGTCCTCGATATTGCCATAGGCGGTGGAGAACTGGCCCGATGCGCGGGTGGACACCCAGCCACCGACGCTGCTGATGGCGATGGATTGCGGCCAATGGCCGATGGTCAGCCCCCGGGCGGCCACCGCCTCTTCCGCCGCCATGCCGTTCATGCCGGCATCGAAGCCGGCCAGCAGGTTCGTCTCGTCGATGAAGCGGACGCCGGCCATGGCACCCATATCCAGCAGGATGCTGTCGCCCGCCGGTTCGATCCCGCCGCAGACGCCGGACCCCAGGCCGAAGGGGATGAGGGGGAGGCGGTGTTCATTGGCGAACAGCACCACCTGGCGCACGTCCGATACGTCGGCCGGGCGGACCACGATGCCGGGGGCCGGTATCGCCTGCCCGCGCCAGTCGCGCAGATGCTTCACACACCATTGATCGTAGCGGCGGGCGCGCACGCTGTCGGCGTCGCCCAGAACCTTTTCGCGGCCGATCCGTTCGGCCAGGGCCGTCATGATGTTCATCCTTCAGATCCCCCCTGCGCCGGGTCCAGTGCCCGGCGGCTGTTCCTGTCCAATTGCAGGCAATGGTCAATTTCGGCCCGGCGGCGGTCCGCGTTCCAGCCCAGCAGGGCACCCATGGTATCGGCCGCCGGGGCCAGCGCCTCGCGCCCGGCCCCCCGGTCGAACCAGGCACGCGCGCTGCGCCGGACCCAGTAATCCTCCAGCGTCGCCGCCCCTTCATGGCGCACGGCGTGGGCCGCCTCCGACGCCACGCCACCGCCGCCGGCGCGGATGGCGGCGGCTTCGGTGCCATAAAGCCGGTCCAGCCGGTCATCGCCGCCGATGGCGCGGTCCCCGCCGGGCAGGGGCTGGTCGGCCGTGGCGCAGGCGGGCACGCGCCGGTCCAGTCGCCCGGCCACGGCATCGACGATGCGGGCCGCCATGGCGCGGTAGGCTGACAGCTTGCCGCCGGCGATGGCGATGACACCGCTGGGGCCCGTCCACATCTCGTCCTTGCGCGACACCTCGGTCGCCTTCTTGCCAGCCTCCCCGATCAGGGGGCGGATGCCGGCCCACAGCGATACGATGTCGGCATCGCGCAGCCGCGGCACGTCCAGCGCCGTTTCCGTCGCGCGCAGCAGATAGTCGATATCGCTGCGCCCGATCTCCGGCCAGTAATCCACGCCGGGATGGAACTGGTCCGTGGTGCCCAGATAGGTGAAGTCCCCGCGCGGCACGGCGAAGATGTTGCGCTTGTCCGGCGCCCGCAGGATCAGTGTGGACTCCACGGGCAGGCGCGCGCGGGGCAGAACCAGATGGATGCCTTTGGAGATGGCGAGCCGGGGGCTGCCATCTCCCGCCGCCAGCGCCCGGATCCCATCCACCCAGGGACCGGCGGCGTTCACGATGGTGCGCGCCCGCAGATGCGCGCCCCTGTTGTCCTCGCCCGCCAGGGTGGAGCGCACCAGCAGGCCTGTGGCCCGGCCGCCTTCCTCCACCAGCCGTTCGACGCGGGCATGGTTCAGCACCACGGCCCCGGCCGCCGCGGCGGAACGGACATTGGCCAGCGTCAGGCGGGCGTCGTCGGTCAGAAATTCCGGATAGGCCACGGCCCCGTTCAGCCGGTCACGGCGCAGCAGCGGCTCCCGCCGGGCCAGTTCGGTCAGGTTCCAGACCTCATGCCCCTCCGCGGCGGGCACGGCGCCCAGCTTCTCGAAACTCCACAGCGCCGCCCGCAGCTTGGCCTGCATGGCCAGCGAGGTGGTGGGGATGACGAAGGGCGTCAGCCGGGCCAGATGCGGCGCGATACGGCGCAGCACCTGGCGTTCCGACGCGCTTTCGCGTACCAGCGCCACATCGCCCTGGGCCAGATAGCGCAGGCCGCCATGGATCATCTTGGACGACCGGCTGCTGGTGCCGGCGGCGTAATCCTGTGCCTCGACCAGGGCGACCGACAGGCCGCGCAGGGCCGCGTCGCGGGCGATGCCGGCCCCCGTGATGCCCGCCCCGATGATGGCAAGATCGAAAACCTCGCCTTCCAGCCGGGCGAAGCAGGCGGCGCGGTCACCGGCGTTCAGGCTCGCCCCCATCTTCCCGTTCCCTTCCCTGACATACGAAATCTTGGCGTCGTCAGACCGTATGGGAATTGCCGCTTCTATGGTGATGCGTTCTGGGAAAGAACTGGTGCAGCCTGTTCGTCCCGGCGGATCGCAAGGGCCGTCCAGAGGGCGCCGGCGGCATCCACCAGACCGAACAGGATCAGCAGAGCCGGGGCCAGCCCGGCCAGCACCAGGCCCGCGAAACCGGCCAGGACGATCAGGCGGGTGACGATGCTGATCCGCTGGAAGGCGGCACCATCGGCCCCGGCATGATAGTAGAGCCCCAGATTGAAGACGATGATCCCCAGCACGCGGATCCAGGGTTCCTGCGTCGGTGCCAGTCCCAGCGTGGTGAGCAGCAGGTTGGGCAGCAGCAGCAGCACCAGACCGCTGACGCCCAGATAGAGCGCGAACAGGCGCAGCGAGCGGGCGGCACGGGTCATGGGTGCGCTCTCCGTCACGGTTGGGCGGGTGGTCGCGGAGGCAGGCGGGCGATCCCGGCGGCCAGCGCCGCCACCCAAAGCATCAGGCCCAGATGTAGCCCGATGATGCGGGCATCCGGTGCCAGCAGGCCCGGTACGCGCGTCAGGGCCGCACCCACCATGCCCGCCATCGACAGGCCCAGCCACAGCCGGGCCTGTCCCGGCCGCCCCGCCATCAGCCGTACCGTGGCGGCCAGGATGAACAGGCTGGCCAGCGGCCCGACCAGGGCCTTCTGTCCGGCCAGCGCCAGGGCGGCGACCATCAGGATGGCGACCCCGGTCACCAGTGGCCAGCGCCGTGGGTTGGGCAGCATGAACAGTGCTGCGGCCACGGTGGCGAAACCCAGCAGGGCGTAAAGGTCCGACGCCCCCTGATGCAGGCTGACCAGCCAGGGGGCCTGAACCCCGCCGAACCGCGCGGCCCCGGCGGCCGACGGCACGGCCAGGGCGGCTATGGCCAGCGCCAGCAGCCGCACGGGCCCCGGCGCGGGCCCCGCCCGACCTGTCAGGGTCCAGGCCGCCCACAGGCAGGCCAGGGCCAGCAGCGCATCACTGGCTGCCAGCAGCATCGGCCACCTCCTCCCCCAGCAGGCGCGCAGGCGCTGGCGGGGCGGTGGCCGGGGCGGGCAGGCCGGGCGTGCCCGCCTGATCGGGATGGCGGCGCAGATAGGCGGCCTTGATCCGGTCGGTATCGTCGCGGCTGCCATCATGGCTCCAGCCCGGCGGGCCGAACAGGTACATGAAACGGTCCCGCAGGCGCAGCCCCCGCCGGGCCTGGTCCTTGAAGATGCCGACATATTCATGCACGGCGATGCGCAGCGGGTTGAAGGTGCCCAGGTCATGCACCAGCCCGTACTTCACGGGCTCGCGGTCCAGTTCAGGCACGAAGGTGCCAAACAGCTTGTCCCAGACGATCAGCGTGCCGGCATAGTTGGCATCCAGATAGCGGGGATTGGACCCGTGATGCACGCGATGGTGCGAGGGCGTGTTCATCACCGCCTCGAACCAGCGCGGCATGCGGCCGATGGATTCGGTATGCACCCAGAACTGGTACAGCAGGTTGAGCGACGATACGAAGATCAGGATGGCCGGGTGGAAACCCAGGAAGGCCAGCGGCAGCTTCAGCACGAACATCCCCGTCACCGCACTGGTCCAGGGCTGGCGCAGGGCGGTGGCGAAGTTGAAATGCTGGCTGGAATGATGGACCACATGCGAGGCCCAGAGCCAGCGGATGCGGTGCATGAAGCGGTGCGCCCAGTAATAGCGCATGTCGTCGATCAGGAAGCAGGCGGCGACGACCCAGACGGAGGTGCCCAGATCGAACAGCCGGTGGCCATAGGCCCAGAACATGGCGGCGGAGATGGCACCCCCGATCGCCAGGCCGGACAGAAGCCCCGTGATGACATAGCCCAACCCCATGGTCAGGCTGGCCGCGCTGTCGCGCGTTTCGTAATGCGCCCGCACCAGATGCAGGCGCATCAGCACCAGTTCCAGCACCAGCAGCAGCAGATAGAGCGGGCTGGCCAGGGTGGCGACGTCGGGAAAGCTCAGATTGTCGGGCATCAAATCCCCCGCGGGTGAGGTCAGGGTTTGAAACTGTCCAGGCGCTGGCGCCATTGCGCGGCCGTCGCGGCGTCGGCAAAGGCCAGCCGGAAGGCGGGCGTCGTGAAATCGGCAAGCCGCAGGGTCAGGACACTGTCGCGGATGGCCCAGCCCGCGATATCGGCCGGATGGAGGCGGCGCGCCACCCAGAACTGCCCCATGGGCAGCAGCAACCCCAGCCGGTCCCGCATATCCAGATCCAGCAGGGCCGATCCGCCATCAGCCGACAAGGTGGCGCCCGTCGCCTTCTCATCCGGCATCAGGTCGGCGAACTGCCGCATGGCTGTCGCAGTGTCGGGCAGGCGCGGGCTGTCGCTTCGCCCCAGCCAATGATGCAATGCCGTGATGAAAAGGATGGAGGCAGCACTGCCTGCAATCAGATAAAGAAGTGTCATGGGGTTTCGCCCTTTCAGACCGGAGGGATCATAAGGCGGCGGACTGCGAACCGCTTCTTGCCAAAATCTCATCAATTCATTCCTGATGCGTAGGTCCGCAGCCATGGCCGTCCCTGTATGGTGGCCGCGCCGGTAATCGATGCGCGATTGTCATGATGCGCGGTGGGCATTGCGTGGTGATCGGGCGTGATCAGCGCAAACGGGTACGGGGGGATCATGAACATGCGTACCGGGGAACCCGTGGAAGAGACCGCGCCACCCGACCTGGAAGGGCTGCTGGCCGCCCAGCGCCGTGCCGTGCTGGCGGCCAATCCCCCCGACCTGGCGGCCCGCCGGCAATCCCTGGATGCCCTGGCCGGTCTGGTTCGCACCCATCGGGAGGCGATGATCGCCGCCGTCAGCGCCGATTTCGGCAACCGCGCGCGCCAGGAAACCGAACTGGGCGAGCTTCTGCCGCTGATGAACGGCATCCGGCATGTGCGCCGCCATCTGAAATCCTGGATGCGGCCCGAGCGGCGGCGGCCGGGGCTGGCCTTCCGCCCGGCGTCGGCGCGGGTGGAATATCAGCCGCTGGGCGTGGTGGGCATCCTGTCGCCCTGGAACTATCCGCTGTTCCTGACGCTGGGGCCGCTGGTGGATGCGCTGGCAGCCGGCAACCGGGTGATGATCAAGCCATCCGAACTGGCCCCGCGCACGGCGGAACTGCTGGAACGGCTGCTGGCCGGGCTGTTCGCGCCCGACCAGGTGGCCGTGGTGCGTGGGGGTGCCGGGGTGGCGCAGGCCTTTTCCCGGCTGGCCTTCGACCATCTGATCTTCACGGGGTCGACGGGTGTCGGGCGGGCCGTGATGCAGGCGGCGGCCCCCAACCTGACGCCCGTCACCCTGGAACTGGGCGGCAAGTCGCCCGTGCTGCTGCTGCCGGGCCAGGACCCCGACCGCGCGGCGCGCACCATCGCCATGGGCAAGTTCTTCAATGCCGGCCAGACCTGCGTGGCGCCCGATTACGTGCTGGTCCCGCGCGCGCAGATGGCGGGTTTCGCCGCGGCCATGTTGCGCTGTGCGGAGCGCATGTATCCCGCCATCACGGGTAATCCCGACTATACCAGCATCATCACGGGCCGCCATTACGCGCGGCTGGTCTCGCTGGTGGAAGGGGCCGTTGCGGCCGGGGCCGGGGTACGGCGCCATGCCGATCCCGGTGACGCGGGCCGCCGGCTGTTCCCGCCCACGCTGCTGATCGACCCGCCGGCCGACAGTGCCGTGATGGGGGAGGAGATATTCGGCCCCATCCTGCCGCTGGTCCCCTATGACCGGGTGGAGGACGCCGTGCGCTTCGTCAATGAACGGCCCAAGCCGCTGGCGCTCTATTGCTATGGCCGGGACGAGAGGCAGGTGGCTGAGGTGCTGGACCGCACGCGGTCGGGCGGGGTGACGGTGAACGCCACCATGCTGCATGTGGGGCAGGAGGACCTGCCCTTCGGCGGCGTGGGCGAGAGCGGCATGGGAGCCTATCACGGGCGCGAGGGATTCCGCCAATTGTCGCATGCGCGGGCCGTGCTGCGCATGGGGCGCTTCAACGCCTCGCACATGGTGGCGGCCCCCTATGGCCGGCTTGTGCGGCTGGTCACGCGGCTGTTCATCGGGGGTGGATCATGAACCTGCGCCGCCTGCAGCATTTCGAGGCACTGTACCGCCTGCAAAGCTTCGCGCGCGCGGCCGACGAGCTGGCCATCACCCAGTCGGCCCTGTCGCGCAGTCTCCAGAAGCTGGAAGAGGAGCTGGGGGCCGTGCTGTTCGACCGCACGACCCACTATGTGCGGCCCACCGATGCCGGCGACCGGCTGATCCGGCCCGTTCAGGACGTGCTGGCCGCCGCCGGCAACCTGGACGCCGCCGCGCACCAGCTGGGCCGGCCGGGATCGGGCACGGTGCGGGTGGGTGTCGGACCCTATCCGCTGCAGCCCCTGCTGACCCGTGCCATCGGCCGGTTCGGGGCGGCGCATGCGGGCGTGCGGGTCACGGTCACGTCGGGTACGTCCGACGTGCTTCTGCAGGGGCTGGTGGACCGGTCGCTGGACCTGGTGGTCTGCGACATCAGCAAGTTCGACGGGTCCGCCTATGCTGACGAGGTGGTGGTGACGGCCCTGCCGCGCGAGCCGCTGATGATCATCGCGGCCACGGCCCACCCGCTGCCCGGCGGGCGGGACCGCAAGGCCGCCATCGTGGAGCGCCCCTGGGCCCTGCCGCGTCCGGCACCGGGCAGCGAACACCGCTTCGCCCCGGCCATCCGGGCCCGCATCGCCCAGCGCAGCTTTCCCGACTATGAACTGGACAGCACGCTGGCCTGCCTGGAGGTGGTGCGCCAGGGGCCGGCCATCACGGTGGTGCCGCGTTCGCTGGCGCTGGGCGCCTGCCGCGACGGCGACCTGACCGCCTATCCCATGGGCAGCGGGGAGCAGACGAATGACGGCATCCACCTGCTGCGCAACCGCAGCCAGAGTGCCGCCGTCACGGCCTTCGTGAAGGTGCTGCGGGATACCGCGCAAGGACTGGCGGCCGGGACGGCATAGGCTTGCGGGCCGCCGCCGGGAATGCAGGTCCGGGCGCGCAGGCCGCCTATGCCGCCCGTTCCCGGCGCTTTTCGGCCAGCATGTGCGACAGCAGCGCGCGCAGGGCGCCGGGGCGCACGGGCTTGTAGATGATGCGGCAGTTGGCGGCGGCCACACTGTCTTTCACCCCGTCGCTGCGGTCGGCCGTGATCACGGCGGCAGGCAGCGACGGGAAACGGGTACGGATCAGCGTCAGCGATTCCAGGCCGCTCAACCCATGGTCCAGGTGGAAATCGGTCAGCACGATGTCGGGCACCCGGTCGCCCAGCGCCGACAGGGCGGCCGCCCCCGTCTGGCCCCATACCACCTCGCAAGACCAGCCGGACAGAAGGGCGATGGTTGCCTGGGCGATGGCGGGCTCGTTCTCCACGCACAAGACCAGCGTGCCTTCCAGGCCCGCGACGCTGGCGCCGGCTGTCTGGCGCTGCGGCAGCGCGGCGCGGGTGGCCAGCGGCACCTCCACCGAAAAGCAGCTTCCCCTGCCCACGGTGGAGCGCAGGCCGACACGATGCTCCAGGATGGCCGCGAACCGTTCCACGATGGAAAGCCCCAGGCCCAGCCCCTTGTCGCGGTCCCCCGGCCCGTTGCCCAACTGCCGGAATTCCTGGAAGATCTCGCGCTGCTTCTCCTCCGGGATGCCGGGGCCGGTGTCCCAGACCTCCACCCGCACCGCGCCGGGCAGACGCCGGCAGCCGACCAGGATACGCCCCCGCGGCGTGTAGCGCAGGGCGTTTGCCAGCAGGTTCTGCACGATGCGCCGCAACAGCACGGCGTCGGTGTCCACATTGGCCCGGCAGGGCACCCAGCGCAGGTCCAGCCCGTGGCGCTTGGCCACCACGGCCAGTTCGTCGGTCAGCGGGCGCAACACGTCGTCGATGGATACGGGCGTGCGGTTGGGCTTCACCACGCCCGTATCCAGCTTGGTGATGTCCAGCAGGTCGCCCAGCAAATGTTCCACCGACCGCAGGGCCGCGTCGGCCTGGTTGACCAGCGCGTCCGGCCCCCGGTCCAGGGCGGCGGAGATGAACAGCCGCGCGGCATGCAGGGGTTGCAGCAGATCATGGCTGACAGCGGCCAGCAGGCGCGTCTTGGCCTGGTTGGCGCGATCGGCCTCCGACTTGGCGGCGGCCAGATCGACCGTCCGTTCCGCGATGCCGCGTTCCAGCCCTTCATTGGCGGCGCGCAAAGCCTCGGCTGCGCGGTGGCGCTCCGTCACGTCGGTATAGACGGCGACGAACCCGCCGTCGGGCAGGGGGTTGGATGTGATTTCCAGCACCGATCCGTCCGGCCGCGTGCGGTGGAAACTGTCGGGCATCTCGCGCCGCCGGGGGTCCAGCCGGCGGGCGAACAGGGTTTCGACCTCCCCCTCCTCGCCGAACTCCCCCCGGCCCTGGAGATAGGCCACAAGCTCGCCCATGGGGGTGCCGACCTTGATCATGGCCTCGGTCACGTCCAGCATCTCCAGGAAGCGGCGGTTCCACAGGCGCAGGCGGAAATCCTTGTCCACGGCGCAGATGCCCTTGCCCACATTCTCCAGCGTGGAACGCAGCAGCACATGCTGGTCCAGGATGGCGCGCGACGCCTCGTCAATGATCAGCCGGGCGTCGGAACGCGACAGGTGGCGGTCCGACAGCAGGCTGGCCACCACGACGCGGGCCGATGCCGAGCCGATGGCACCGGCCAGCAGCCACTCTGTGGCGCGGATCGCCTCGTCATCGATACGTTCCAGCAGCCCTTCCTCGAAACGTTCCACATCCGGCGCGCGCGCCTGGACCAGGTCGCGGAAGACCGCGTCGGCGCGGGCCGCGCCGACATAGCGGGCGGCCAGCCCGTGCAGGTCGGCCAGCGCCGCACCGCGCGACGGGGACGGGCCGTCGCGCGCGTCGTGGCGCATGGACACGAAACGCCGGGCCTGCTGCTTTTCCAGTTCCGACTGTCCCGTGATGCCGGAGACGAGCGCGATCATGAACAGGTTCAGCCCCAGGCTGATCACGGCGCCATGGGCCAGCGTGTCGACATCGTGGATGCCGCCCAGGCCCGCCGGCGCCAGCCAGCCCAGCCCGAACAGCCCCCGGTCCATCATGTCACCGGGGATCAGCCCGGCCACGGCGAAGGACGGAATCAGCACCGTGTACATCCAGGCGCCGAAACCCGTGACCAGCCCGGTGATGGCCCCCGCCTTCGTGACCCGCCGGAAGAACAGGCCCATCAGCAGGGCAGGCGCGAACTGTGCCACGCCGGCAAACGACACGGTGCCGATCGTGGCCAGCGGAAAGGTGGTGCCGATCATCAGATAATAGAGATAGGCCATGCCCAGCAGGGCCACGACGGCCAGCCGCCGCACGGTCAGCAGCATCGGCTTGGGATCGTCGTGCCAGCGGCGCATGGCCGCGGGCCAGCCCATCAGCATGGGAACGATCAGGTCGTTGCAGACCATGGTGGACAGGGCCACGGCGCCGACGATGATCATGCTGGTCGCCGCCGACAGGCCACCGATGAAGGCCAGCACGGCCATCCAGTCATGCCCAAGGCTGAGCGGCACCGTCACCAGGAACGTGTCGGCATTCACGCTGCCATCGGGAAACATCATCAGCCCGGCCAGCGCCACGGGCAGCACGAAGATGTTGATGGCCACCAGATAGAGCGGGAACAGCCAGCTTGCCGTGCGGATGTCGCCGACATGGGTGTTCTCCACCACCGTCACATGAAATTGCCGCGGCAGGCACAGGATGGCCAGCGCCGCCAGCAGCGTCATGGCCCACCAGCCGAACCCCAGGTTCGGGGTCAGCAGCCCGGCCAGGTCGGGCTGCTCCATGGCGCGCCGGAAAACGCCGGCCGGACCGTCGGCCACGGCATAGACGATGACGCCGCCGACCATGAAGGCCGCCGCCAGCTTCACGATGCTTTCTGAGGAGATGGCCATCATCAGGCCGCGATGATGCTCGTTCGCATGGATGTTGCGCACGCCGAACAGGATGGCGAAAAGTGCCATGGCGCAGGTGATGAGAAAGGTCGTCTCCCCCGGGATCGCCATCATGCGGTTGGCGAAGGGATCGCCGGCCAGCGCCTCCAGGCTGATCGTGATGGCCTTGAGCTGCAAGGCGAAATAGGGCAGCACGACGGTCACGGCCATGACGGTGATCAGGGCCGCCAGCGCCCGGCTCTTGCCATAGCGGGCGGAGATGAAGTCGGAGATGGAGACGACATTCTCCGCCTTGGCGACGCGCACCATCTTCACCAGGATGGGACTGCCCAGGGAGAAGATCAGGATCGGGCCGACATAGATGGGCAGGAAATCCCAGCCGCTGGCCGCCGCCCGCCCGATGGCGCCATAGAAGGTCCAGGACGTGCAATAGACGGCCAGCGACATGGCATAGAGCAGTGGCGCGCGGCGTTCCTGGACCTCCGGCTGGCGCGCGGCATAACGGTCGCCCCACCAGGCGATGGCGAACAGGGTCGCCAGATAGCTCAACGCCAATCCCAGAACCGGCCAGCTCGACATGCCTGAACCCCTGAACCTGAACCCTTGAACCTCAATCAAGGGCCATGGAGCATGACCCTCTGCACGCCCACGGGTCGTGCGCCCATGGCCGGGACGGGATAGTCTACGCGCTGGCGGGTGGCGCGTCATGTAGCCGGTGGTCGGGGGCGCCGCCCACCGGCCTACCAGGCGCGGAAGGCCAGGATATACATCAGGGTGGTGTTGATGAGCAGCATGGGCAGGGCGGTGGGGATCTGGACCTTGATCACGCCGTTGCGGTCGGGCAGTTCCAGCAGCACGGCCGGCACGATGTTGAAATTGGCGGCCATGGGGGTCATCAGGGTCCCGCAGAAGCCGCACAGCATGCCGATGGCCCCCATCACGGCCGGGTCACCGCCGAACCGGCCGACGATTAGCGGCAGGCCGATGGCGGCCGTCATGACGGGAAAGGCCGCGAACGCATTGCCCATGACGATGGTGAACAGCGCCATGCCCAGGCAATAGGCCAGCGTGGCGGCCAGCGGCGTGGTCAGCGGCAGCCATTCGCCGACCAGCGTGCCCACGGCCTGACCCACCCCGCCCAGCGCGAAGACGGCCCCGAGCGAGGCCAGCATCTGCGGCAGGATGGCGGCCCAGCCCACGGCGTCCAGCAGCCGCCGGCCTTCCTGCAGCGGCACGGCGGGGGCCGGGCGCAGCCAGGCCAGGCACAGGCCCAGCGCCAGCAGCACCTCCAGCGTCAGGGACACGAGCGTAGCGTGGCGGCTTTCCACCAGGGCCACGCCGCCGATGGTCAGATGCTTGAAGACCAGGGTGCCGGCCAGCACCGTGGCCGGGATGACCAGCGCCGGAAGCAGCAGCTTCGCCCCGCGCCGCTGGGCGCGTTCCCGGCGTTCTGCCGGTCCCGTCGTCGCCACGCCGCCGCGTCCCAGGCCGGCGGCGCCGACGGCCACCATGGCCAGGACCAGCAGCCCGTTGCCGAAATCGCCCAGCGCATCACCGGCCAGGAAGGACAGGGCCAGCCCGCCCCAGAACAGGCCGTTCAGCCAGCGACGGGGGTTGTCCCGGTCGCGCAGGCCAAGCAGGGCGCAGGCGGCGAAGAACAGTCCGCCCACGATGTAAATTTCATGCAGCCCGATCATGCGCGGATCCCTGCCACACCCAGGCGCCGGTCCAGCATGCGCAGCCGCACGGCATGCACACCCAGCGCCGCGATGGCCGTCGGGATGGCCCAGAGCGAAAGCTGCAAAGGTTCGACCATCACGCCGTTCTGTTCGAGAAAGCCCTTGATCAGCAGGATGGAAGCGATGGCCAGGAAGATATCCTCGCCGAAGAACAGTGCGATATTGTCAGCCGCCGCGCTGTGGGCGCGGATCAGATGGCGGGTGTCGGCGTCCAGCGGGCCGCGCCGTGCCTCCGTCGCCGCCTCCGCCATGGGGGCCAGCAGGGGGCGGACCGTTTGCGGATGCCCGCCGACGGAGGTCAGGCCCACGGCCGCCAGCGCCTGCCGGGCCATGAAATAGCCCAGCAGCAGCCGGCCCGGCGTGGCACCCTTCACCCGTGTGATCAGGCCGCGCGCCAGTTCCTGCAGGCCTTCCCGTTCCAGCAGCCCGATCACGGGCAGCACGATCCAGACCAGGCTGACATAGCGGTTGTCATTGAAAGCCCGGCCCAGGGCCGATATGAGGCTGACCGGGTCCATGCCCGCCGTCAGCCCCGTGACGATGGCCGCCGCCGCAATCACCAGCAGGGGGTTGAGCCGCAGGATGAACCCCAGAACCACGACGCCGACGCCCAGCAGCACCCACATGGCGCCCCCCCACCTTGTTGGACAAGCGCGCAAGGGTGCCTGCGGCCGGTCTGAAATGCCAGCGGGTTCAGGGGGAGGGGGCAAGGGACGCCGGTTTGCCGGTCAGGCCCCGGCGGCGGGCAGGATTTCCACCAGCCTGTCGGCCGGCCGGCACAGGCGCACGCCCAGCGGTGTTTCCACGATGGGGCGGTTGATCAGGACGGGATGGGCCAGCATGGCGTCGATCAGCGCCTCATCGGAAACCGCCGGATCATCCAGCCCCAGTTCGCCATATATGGATTGTTTCTGGCGGATCGCCTCGCGCATGGTCAGACCGGCCGCGGCGATCAGCCGGACCAGGGTAGCGCGGTCGGGCGGCGTCTTCAGATATTCGATGATCGTCGGCTCCACCCCGCTGTTGCGGATCATGGCCAGCGTGGTGCGCGACGTGCCGCAGGCCGGATTGTGATAGATCGTGACCTTGGTCATGGGGGCTTCCTGCTGCCGGAGGATGTGTTTCCTTATACCCTCGCATGAATGCCAGAGCCGGCGGCGCAACAGAAGTGCTGCGGGGGAATGCCTGAAAAAGGGGCGGATGCCGGTCCGCCGGCCCTTGACCGGAAGGGGTGGGCATCCCAGATGCCCCGACATTGCGTCTTTTGGCCCGCTATGCCGGCGCGTCGGCATCCGGGCTGGTCATGAAGGGGCCGTCATGGGCGAAGATTTATCGGTATGGACCGATCCCGCCTGGCAGGCCTACAGGGACCAGCATTGGCGCCTGCGCCGCCGGCTGGAGCGCACGGCACGGCTGCTTGACAGTGTAGTGCGCCTGCCCGTGCTAGGCTGGCGCGTGGGGCTGGATGCGCCCCTGAACCTGATCCCCGGCGTGGGCCTGGTCACCACCACGGGTCTTTCGACCTGGCTGATCCTGGAGGCTGCGCGGCTGGGGGCCACGCGGGGCCTGTGTGCCCGCATGGCCGGCAATGTGCTGATCGATGCCGCCATCAGCGCCGTACCCGTCGTCGGCTGGCTGGGCGACATGTTCTTCCGGGCCAATGACCGCAATGTGAAGCTGCTGTCCGGCCACCTGGATGCCGGCCACCCGTTCCGGCGTCCGCAGAGGGGACCCGGCGGCGTGGTCGACGGAACGGCTGAACGGCTGTGATCCAGGCGACCCCCCATCCCGCAAGGGCCGGCGTCAGGCCCTTCCACTGACGGAAGGCCGGCCGGAAGGCCCGATGGTCGTGCCCCCATCGGCATGACCATCGGACGGCCGCCGGGAAGGGTGTCTCACAGGCCGCCTTCAACCCGGCCTGCTTTCCCCGCGGCCGTCCACCCCAGCCCCTGATCCTGTCAAACGCCGATAATGCATATCAAGCGATCAAATCGTGCGCGATATAATATGTTGCGAACGATTAGATCGTGTGCGATGTTCTCCTCACGACAACGGCACCCTCCAATGGCCCGCCGGGCCCGGGGCGCCCCCTTGCGAAGAGGAGTGATGATCATGAAGGTTCTCTATACCGCGACGGCCACGGCCACCGGTGGGCGCGACGGCCGGGCCGTCTCCGATGACGGGCTGCTGGATGTGGCGCTGGCGGCGCCCAAGGCGCTGGGCGGGGCCGGTGGCGCCACCAATCCCGAGCAGCTTTTCGCCGCCGGCTATGCCGCCTGTTTCATCGGCGCGCTGAAATTCGTGGGTGGCCGCGACAAGATCGCCGTGCCGGCCACCGTCTCCGTGACCAGCAATGTCGGCATCGGTCCGCGGGATGATGGCGAGGGGTTCGGTCTGACCGTCACGCTGAATGTCAGCCTGCCGGGCCTGGATCGGGCCGCGGCGGAGGACCTGACGGCCCGTGCCCACAAGGTCTGCCCCTACAGCCACGCCACGAAGGGCAATATCACGGTCGACACGGTGATCGTGTGATAGGGGGGGACCGGCACCTGTCAGCGGCGGAACTTGTCGGACAGCACCAGGGAGGACATGGTGCGTTCCACGCCCGCAAGCTGGCCGAGCTGGTCCAGCACCCGGTCGATCTCCTGCACCGACTGCGCCGCGACCACGGCCATCATGTCATAGGTGCCGCTGATGGCCGACAGGCTTTCCACCTCTGCGATGCGCTTCACCTCTGACACGATGCGGGCCAGCATCTTGGGGTTGGTGGACAGCAGCACATAGGCCCGGATCGTCCGGCTGCTGCCGGGGTCCTGACGCAGGGTATAGCCCTGGATGATGCCCAGCCGTTCCAGCCGGGCGATGCGCGCCTGGACCGACGACCTTGCCAGCCCCAGCTTGCGGGCCAGCGAGGCCGCCGGTTCGCGCGCATTTGCCTTCAGCAGGGAAAGCAGCGCCGTATCGATGGCATCCTGCTGGGCGTCGGCGGCATCCATGGGCGGGGTCCTGGCTGGGGGTGTCTTATCAGGTCTCGTTATCAAATCGCGCGGGTCGTATCACCAGCGTTTCCTGTTCTCACCAACCGTCATACCGGCCTTCGCCGGGATGAGTGTGGTAAGGCTGGAAACGGCAGTGAAACAGAATCTGTGAAGACGGGGGATCAGGACGGGCGCGACGCCCCCGCCCTGATCCCCACATGCATCACAGTTCGGGGAACTCGATCCCCTGGGCCAGCGGCAGGGAGGTGCCGTAATTGATGGCGGAGGTCTGGCGGCGCATATACTGCTTCCAGCTATCCGATCCGCTCTCGCGCCCGCCGCCCGTTTCCTTCTCGCCACCGAAGGCGCCGCCGATTTCCGCCCCGCTGGGCCCCATATTGACATTGGCGATGCCGCAATCGCTGCCGTTGGGCGCCAGGAAGCGCTCCGCTTCCAGCAGGTCGCGGGTGATGATGCTGGAGGACAGGCCCTGCGGCACGTCGTTCTGCATCGCCACCGCGTCCTCGAAGCTCTCATAGCGCAGGACATAGAGGATGGGGCCGAAGGTTTCGTGGCGGACGATCTCCGTCTGGGCCGGCATCTCCACCAGGGCAGGATAGGCATACCAGGCATCGGGGAAACGGTCGGCCAGGGCCCGGCCGCCGCCATGGACGGTGCCGCCCTGATTCTGCGCCGTATCCAGCGCGCGCGAAACGGCGTCGAACGCCGCCTTGTCGATCAGCGGCCCCATCAGGGTGCCGGCTTCGCGCGGGTCGGCCGGCCGGATGGCGGCGAACGCATTCTTCACCGCCGACACCACCTTGTCATAGCAGTCGGCATGGACGATCAGGCGGCGCAGGGTGGTGCAGCGCTGGCCCGCCGTGCCGACGGCAGCGAACAGAATGGCGCGCACGGCCAGCTTCAGGTCGGCCGACGGCGTCACGATCATGGCATTGTTGCCGCCCAGTTCCAGGATGGACCGGCCGAACCGCCCGGCGACGACCGGTGCCAGTTCCCGGCCCATGCGGGTGGAGCCCGTGGCGCTGACCAGCGGCACACGGCCGTCGGCGGCGATGCGTTCCCCCACGTCGCGCAGCCCGAACAGAAGCTGAGCCAGGCCTTCCGGCGCGTCGCCGAACCGGGCCAGGGCCTTTTCCAACAGGGCATGGGTGGCAAGCGCCGTCAGCGGTGTCTTTTCCGACGGCTTCCAGATGACGGGGTCGCCGCAGACCAGCGCCAGTGCTGCGTTCCAGGCCCAGACGGCGACGGGGAAGTTGAAGGCCGTGATGATGGCCACCGGCCCCAGCGGCTGCCATGTCTCCACCATGCGGTGCCGCGGGCGTTCCGATGCGATGGTCAGGCCATGCAACTGGCGCGACAGGCCGACGGCGAAGTCGCAGATGTCGATCATTTCCTGCACCTCGCCCAGGCCTTCCTGGACGATCTTGCCGGCTTCCAGCGTGACCAGGGCCCCCAGGTCGGCCTTATGCTCGCGCAGCACCTCCCCCAGCAGGCGGACCAGTTCACCCCGGCGCGGTGCCGGCACGGTGCGCCATGCCTTGAAGGCATCGGCCGACCGGGCCAGGGCGGCATCCACCTGTGCAGGCGAATGGGCCTTCACCGCACCCAGGCGGGACCCGTCGATGGGGGAGCGGGAAACGATGTCGCCGTCCGCGACGAGATGCGCGATGCCCAGGCGGGAAAGGAGGGCGGCGGTATCGGACATGGGGCAGGACTCCGGTATCTGGATCGGCTGGGTGGTTCTTGTTGTGCGGGAAGGGTATTCCCGCCTTTGTGAGACGCCGGGGCACTTCGTTCCAGCTTTCTCTACCGTCATCCTCACGCTGGATCCCCGCCTGCGCGGGAAGGACGGTAAAGAGGCAGGAAACAGCCCCCGAACCTCACGCATAGACCTTCCCGAAGCGGTTGGAAAGGAACAGGTCCAGCGGCATCTGTTCCTGGCGGACGAAGCCCTTGGCCGGCAGGTGGCCGGCGGCGTGCAGGTCCAGCATGGCGCAGATGCCGGCGGCCGTGCTCATCTGGATGGCCGACAGGAACTGGCCTTCCACCTCCTCGCCATGGATGTGGCGGACGATGCTTTCCTGTTCCAGGCGGCCATGGCGCTTGCCCGACACGGTACAGAAGACCAGCACCACGTCCTGCATGGTGATGGGCAGCGCTTCCTCCAGCACCTCCTTCAGTAGGTCGCGGCGGCGCGCCAGCCGCAGGTCTTCGACCAGCAGCTTGATGATGGCGCAATGGCCGGGATAGCGCACGGACTTGTAGGTCAGGTTCTCCACCCGGCCGGCCAGCGTCTCGGTCAGGGAACCCAGGCCGCCCGAGGTGTTGAACGCCTCGTAGGTGATGCCTTCCAGCGCGAATTCCTCCAGGTCCTCCAGCGGCGGCAACTCGACATTCTTGCCATCCTGCACCGCCTCGCACGGGTTCAGATACTCGTTGATCAGCCCGTCGGTCGACCAGGTGAGGTTGTATTTCAGCGCGTTGGTCGGATAGCGGGGCAGGGCGCCGACGCGCAGTTGCACGTCGCGCAGGCTGTCAAATCCCGCTGCCAGACCGTGGGCGGCGATGGAAACGAAGCCGGGGGCCAGGCCGCATTGCGGCACGAAGGCGGAATTGGCCTTGGCGGCCACTTCCTTCACCACGCGGGTGCTGGCCACATCCTCGGTCAGGTCGAAATAATGGATGCTGGCATCATAGGCGCCATAGGCGACCGTCGCCGTGGTGTGGAAGGGCAGGGCGTTCAGCACCGCATACTGGCCTTCCATGGCGCGGCGCAGGGCCGGGCCGTCATTGATATCCAGTTCCAGCGTATCGACGCCGATATCCGAGAAGCGCTTCAGGGCGGCGGCGCTATGGTCGGCCACGGTCACCTTGTACTCGCCCGTGCGCCGCAGCAGCAGGGTGATGGCGATGCCGATCTTGCCGGCGCCCAGCAACAGGATGTTCTTCATCATGTGTCCCCGTTCGTTCCCTTGGATGGATTTGAAGGGAATGGTGACGGGGGCGGCGGCCGGTCGGAAGGCGGCGATCTGTCGATATGCAGGCAATTTGACGGCGATCCGACGGATATTCGAACAAACCGCCAGCGGCGTTCAGCCGGACAGGACGGCACGCAGCCGGGCCAGCAGGGTGACCATGGACACCGGCTTGCACAGCAGGGCGCTGCCGGGGGGTAACGCCTCGCTGTCGGCCCGGTCGATATAGCCGGTCAGGAACAGGATCTTGATCCGCGGCCGGCGGGCATGGGCCAGTTGCGCCAGCAGCCTGCCATTCATGCCGGGCAGGCCCACATCGGTGATCATGGCATCGATGGGCGTGCCGGAAGAGATGATGGGCAGCGCCTCCTCGCCATTGCCGGCCTGATGCACGTGATAGCCCTGTTCCGTCAGCGCCTCGGCCAGGACGAGGCGGATCAGCACCTCATCTTCCACCAGCAGGATGCTGGGCCGTTCCTGCGGAACCGGTGGCGGGGGCGGCGGGGCCTGTGTCACCACTTCGTCGCCCGGAGCGGCATGGTGCATTCCCCCTGCCAGGCGCGGCAGATAAAGCTTGATGGTCGTGCCCTCCCCCTCGCGGCTTTCCATTTCCAGAAAGCCGCCCGACTGGTGGATGAAGCCGTAAAGCTGGCTCAGGCCCAGGCCTGTCCCCTGACCCATGGGCTTGGTCGTGAAGAAGGGCTCCACGGCGCGGGACAGCACGTCTGCCGACATGCCGATGCCGGTGTCGGACACGGACAGCATCAGGTAATCCCCGGCCTCGATGGTCTGTCCGGGCAGCATGCGGCGGGGCAGGGTGACATTGGCCGTGGCGATGGTCAGCGTGCCGCCGCCCGGCATGGCATCGCGCGCATTCAGCGCCAGGTTGAGGATGCCGCTTTCCAACTGGTGCGGGTCGACCTGACAGATCCATCCGGTATCGGCCAGGGACAGTTCAACGCGCACCATCTCCCCCACGGAACGGCGGACCAGTTCGGCCATCCCATATACCAGCCGCGCCATGTCGGTCGGTTCCGGCCGCAGGGGCTGACGCCGGGCGAAGGCCAGCAGGCGCTGCGTCACGGCCCCGGCCGTTTCCAGCGCCGATCGGGCGACGCCCAGATGGCGGTGGATATCCGTCTGGTGCGAGCCTGCACGCTGGCCGATCATTTCCAGGCTGCTGCCGATGGCCTGGAGCAGATTGTTGAAATCATGGGCCACACTGCCCGTCAGCTTGCCGATGGTTTCCAGCTTCTGCGCCTGGAACAGGGCGTCGCGCGCTTCTTCCAGTGCCAGTTGGGTTTCCCGTTTTTCCGTGATATCGCGCGTGATCTTGGCAAAGCCGACCAGACTGCCATCATCGTCACGGATGGGGTCCACAACGACGCTGGCCCAGAAACGCCGGCCATCCTTGCGCACGCGCCAGCCTTCCGCCTCGAACCGCCCGTCGCGCAGGGCGGTGGCCAGGACATGCTGCGGCATGCCGGCTTCCCGGTCCTCCGGCGTGAAGAACCGGGAGAAATGCTGGCCGATGATCTCTGCCGCCTGATATCCCTTGAAACGCTGGGCCCCGGCATTCCAACTGCTGACGATCCCGGTCGGGTCCAGCATGTAAATGGCATAGTCGGTGACACACTCGATCAAAAGCTGGAGATGGCGTTCTCCAGCCCTATTCTCTGCGAACTGTCCAGAGGGTGCAATATTCAAGAGATCGATTTCCAGTCGGAGGCCAGGAAGCAGGCCGGATGGAGAAGGATGACGGAATTTCAGGCCACTGACAATTCAGGTCAATTCATCCGATAGTTCTAATATTCCACCGCAAAGGGGTATCCGCATGGAAACTCCCTTTCGGACCGGAGGGGCGACGGGCAATCCGCCCTCATATCCGCCCCACATGCAGTTTCAGATATTCCACCAGCAGCGCCACCTTGGGCGACAGGTGGCGGCGGTGCGGATAGACGGCCCAGATGCCTTCCGCGGGGGGGCGGGCGGTGTCCAGCAGGCTGACCAGCGTGCCGGCCTTCATATCGGCCTCGACATAGAAATCCGGCAGCTGGCAGATGCCCAGCCCCTGCCGCGCCGCATCCAGCACGGCGAATCCGCTGTTGCAGCGCCAGGGGCCGGCGGGGCGGAAATCGATCAGACGCTCCCCCTCGCTGAAATGCCAGAGGTCCGCCGTGCCCGTCAGGCAGGCATGATGTGCCAGATCTTCCAGGCTGCACGGTACGCCATGGCGCCGGAGATAGGCGGGAGCGGCGCAGAGGTAGCGCCGCCGGGTGGCCAGCCGCACGGCGATCAACCGGCTGTCATCCAGGCTCGCCCCCGTGCGCACGGCCAGATCGAAGCCTTCGCCCACCAGGTCCACCAGCCGGTTCGTCAGGTCGATGGCGACCGAGAGCTGCGGATGATCGCGCAGGAACCGGTTGACCAGCGGCACGATGAACCGCTCCCCATAGGCGATGGAGCAGGTCAGTCGCAGATGGCCGCGTGCCGCCCCGTCACGTTCAATGATGGCGGCGAACGCCTCGTCACGTTCCTCCACCAGCCGCCGGCAGCGTTCCAGGAACGCGCGGCCGGCATCGGTGACACTGACCCGCCGCGTCGTGCGGTAGAGCAGCCGCACCTGCAGGCGGTCCTCCAGCCGGGCGACCTCTCGGCTGACATGGGAGGTGGAGACCCCAAGCCGGGCCGCCGCGCCGGAGAAGCTCTCCGCCTCGCATACGGCGATGAAACTGTCGATGCCGTCCCAGGAACCCATGCGCGTGACCGGCCTGATTATCCCAACTGTGCAATAATCATTTGCCGAAATGCATGATCGTTGCCAGAACTTTCCGGCTATAGTCTGCCGGTCCCGTCCCATGTCGCATGCGACGGGGTGCCTGCTGCTGACCCTTGCCGATCGGGACACGATACCCATGAAAACCCGCGCCGCCGTCGCCTTTGAAGCCAAGAAGCCCCTGGAAATCGTCGAACTGGACCTGGAAGGCCCCAAGGCGGGCGAGGTGCTGGTGGAGATCATGGCCACGGGCATCTGCCATACCGACGCCTATACGCTGGATGGCTTCGACAGCGAAGGTATCTTCCCCTCCATCCTGGGGCATGAGGGGGCGGGGATCGTGCGGGAGGTCGGGGCCGGTGTCACGTCGGTGAAGCCCGGTGACCATGTCATCCCGCTCTACACCCCGGAATGCCGCCAGTGCAAAAGCTGCCTGTCGCGCAAGACCAACCTGTGTACGGCCATCCGCGCCACGCAGGGCAAGGGCCTGATGCCCGACGGCACCACGCGGTTCAGCTACAAGGGCACGCCGGTCTATCATTACATGGGCTGCTCCACCTTCTCCAATTTCACGGTCCTGCCGGAGATCGCGCTGGCGAAGATCCGAGAGGACGCACCCTTCCAGTCGTCCTGCTATATCGGCTGCGGCGTGACCACGGGCGTCGGGGCGGTGACCAACACGGCGAAGGTGGAGCCGGGCTCCAACGTCGTGATCTTCGGGCTGGGCGGCATCGGCCTGAACGTGATCCAGGCGGCCCGCATGGTGGGGGCCGACAAGATCATCGGTGTCGACATCAACGACCGGAAGGAGGAATGGGGCCGCCGCTTCGGCATGACCCACTTCGTCAACCCGAAGAAGGTCGAAGGTGACATCGTCCAGCATCTGGTCGCCCTGACCGATGGCGGGGCCGACTATACGTTCGATTGCACGGGCAACACCATGGTCATGCGCCAGGCGCTGGAAGCCTGCCACCGCGGCTGGGGCGTGTCGGTGGTCATCGGCGTGGCGGAAGCCGGCAAGGAAATCTCCACGCGCCCGTTCCAGCTGGTCACGGGTCGCGTCTGGAAGGGCTCGGCCTTCGGCGGCGCCCGCGGCCGCACCGACGTGCCGAAGATCGTCGACTGGTACATGCAGGGCAAGATCGAGATCGACCCGATGATCACCCATGTGCTGAGCCTGGAGGAGATCAACAAGGGGTTCGACCTGATGCATGCGGGCGAGAGCATCCGTTCCGTCGTGGTGTTCTGATCCATGGCGCTGGAAACCGTCTCCACCACCCGGTCCCATGGCGGTGTGCAGGGCGTCTATCGCCATGCCTCCACGGCGACGGGCACGCCCATGGTATTCAGCGTCTTCACGCCGCCGCAGGCCGCCGACGGCGCGAAATGCCCCGTCGTCTGGTATCTGTCGGGCCTGACCTGCACCCATGCCAACGTGACGGAGAAGGGGGAGTTCCGCCGCTGGGCCGCCGAACTGGGCCTGGTCATCATCTGCCCCGACACCAGCCCGCGCGGTGAAGGGGTGGCCGACGATGCGGGCTGGGACCTGGGGCAGGGGGCCGGTTTCTATGTGGACGCGACCGAGGCGCCCTGGGCACCGCATTTCCGGATGTGGACCTATGTGACGGTGGAACTGCCGGCCCTGGTGGCCGCGCATTTCCCCGTCGACATGGAGCGTCAGGGTATCACGGGCCATTCGATGGGCGGGCATGGGGCGCTGACGGTGGCGCTGCGCCATGCCGGCCGGTTCAGGTCGGTGTCGGCCTTTGCACCCATCGTGGCCCCGACGCAGGTCCCCTGGGGCCACAAGGCGCTGCCGGCCTATCTGGGCGACGACAAGGACCTGTGGCGCCGGCACGACGCCGTCGCACTGATCGAGGATGGCGCGCGCCTGCCCGACCTGCTGGTGGACCAGGGTACGGCCGACGGGTTCCTGGATGGCCAGCTTCGTCCGCAATTGCTGGCCGATGCCTGCGCGCGGGCGGGCATCCCCCTGACCCTGCGCCTGCAGGAAGGGTACGACCATTCCTATTATTTCATTTCCAGCTTCATGGAAGACCATCTGCGCTGGCACGCGGCGCGGCTGGCCGGGTGACCCTGTCGGGGCGCCGGCCGGCCGGCCGGTCAGGGCCGGTGGCCGGCGCTTACCTGCCGGCGATCCGCTGGTTGAAGGCCTTTACCGCGGCGACCGGACCATCCGCATGGTTCCAGACGCCGCCGCTGACGGCCAGGAAGTCGGCCCCCGCCTTCACCAGCGCGGCGCAATTATCGACGGTGATGCCGCCGATGGCCACGCAGGGGATCTCCATCATCTCCTGCCACCAGGACAGGATCTCCGGCTCGGCCCGGGCCTTGGGCTCCTTGGTCGCCGTGTCGAAGAAGGCGCCGAAGGCCACGTAATCGGCCCCGTCCTCCCCTGCCACCATGGCCAGGTGCCGGCTGTCATGGCACGTGACGCCGACGATGGCGTCGCGGCCCATGATCTTGCGCGCCTGGGTATAGGGCGTGTCCTCCTGCCCGACATGCACGCCATCGCAGCCGCCGGTCGCTGCTAGGTCGGGGCGGTCGTTCAGGATGAAAGCCACGTCCCGGTCCTGGGCGATGGGGCGCAGCGCATCGATGGCTCGACGGATATCGTCGTCCCCCACCATCTTCAGCCGCAACTGCACGCAGGCCACGTCCCCCGCATCAAGGGCCGATGCCAGTTGGGCGGGGAAGGTGGCCAGATCGATGCGCGGCGGGGTGATCAGATAGAGGCGGCAGTCGGACATGGATGGTTCCGGAGGAAGAGGCGGTCATGAAAAAAGCCCGGCGCGGTGTTGAACCGCGCCGGGCCCCATAGCAGCCCAGTATATAGCAGGGGTTAATGGCATTGACCCCTGCTATCCGCGCCGACCGGCGCCGCGCCCGCACGTGAAGGCGTGAAGCCAGCCCACGGATGTGGGCGCCGGCGTCTCAAGCAACAAGCGTAAAGCGCTTATTCCTTGTTCTGGTAGATGCGGACCAGCCTGTCCAGCAGGGCCAGCGCATCCTCGCGCGAGCGCTGGAAGGCATTGCGGCCGATGATGGAGCCGTTGCCGCCGCCGTCGCGGATGGCACGGGCGTCATCGTACACGGCATCCTCGCCCTTGGCTGCACCGCCGGAGAAGACCACCAGGCGGCGGCCGTTGAAGCAGGCCTGGGTGATGTGCTTCACGCGCTCCGCCTGGGTGGCGCGCGGAATGTCGTGCTTCTCGTAGATCTTGCGGGCTTCATCCTGCTCCAGGTCGGCGGTGGGCAGCTTGACCTTGATGATGTGGGCGCCCAGCAGGGCGGCCATGTGGGCCGCGTAGGCGTCCACATCCAGCGCCAGTTCACCCTTCTTGGAGATGGCACCGCCGCGCGGATAGGACCAGATCACCGTGGCGATGCCCTTGGACTTGGCCTCACGCGACAGTTCGCGGATTTCTTCCATCTGGCCGAACTGCGCATCGGAGCCCGGATAGATGGTGAAGCCAATGGCCGATGCGCCGATGCGCAGGGCGTCATCGACGCTGGCCGTCACGGCCTGATCGGCACCTTCCTTGAAGGTGGACAGGCTGTTGGCGCTGTTCATCTTCAAGATCAGCGGGATGGAGCCGGCGAAAGTCGAAGCACCGGCTTCCAGCGGGCCCAGCGGGGCGGCATAGGCCGACAGCCCGGCATCGATGGCAAGCTGGTAATGGTAGTGCGGATCATAGGCCGCCGGGTTCATGGCGAAGCTGCGGGCGGGCCCATGCTCGAACCCCTGGTCGACGGGCAGGATCACCAGCTTGCCAGTGCCGCCCAGGCGGCCTTCCATCAGGATACGGGCGAGATTGGCCTTGGTGCCGGGATTGTCGCTCTCATACCAGGAAAGGATTTCCTTCACGCGGCGGGTAAGCTTCATTTTCGTTTTCCTGCCAGGTTTGTGGGCCCCCGTGGAAAGGGCCGTGTCGGATGCCGGTTTGATAGCCCAGAAGGGGGTGCAATGCAACGCAGCACCCCCGTCCGGTAGTGTTTGTAGTCGCGTTACATTTGAGCAAAATCAAGGCATTGAGACAGGTATTGCCTTAAGGGGGCAGCACGGTTGCGCCGCCAGCACGGCTCTGTCACCCCCACCGGCGGGGGATGCAGCCGGGCCCCGTGGGCCGTGGCCAGCGAGAGCAGCCGCGCGGCAACCCCGTCCGCCGCATCCGGCCGCGGCTGCCACACGATGTCCGTCACCCCGGCGCGCAGTGCTGACAGCACCTGGCCTTCCAGGTCGGTGCAGTCCAGCAGCGCCAGGAACGGCCCCGTCGCCTCCGTCCGCCACAGCCGCAGCAGCCCGGCCCACCACCCGGCCCCCGCCAGTCCGGCGATGCCGGGGGCGGAAACCAGCCGCACGGGCCGCCCCGCCGCCAGTTCCAGTACCAGCCGCCCCGCCACGTGCCCGTCCACCCGCACGGCGGGGGTGACGGACCAGTCGACAGGGGCGGAGGCGGGTGCCATGGAGGGAATCCCGTGGACAGGGGGGCGTGATGGGATGGCGGGCATGATGGAAATCCGGCGGGATGCTGGCAAGCCTTTCCGGCGGTCACGATCCTGCTTTCCGGGCGATTGTCATGGGCCGGCGATTTTCCTGAAGAAAAACGCGCTGCTCCTGTCGGGATGAAGGGGGCAGGATCGTCCTTGGGGCGTGCCGACACACTATCACCAAGGGAGATGAAGATGACCTATGTCGACGGTTTCGTGCTGCCCGTACCCAAGGACAAGATGGACGCCTACAAGGAAGTGGCGGCGCGGGCCTGCCAGATATGGATGGACCATGGCGCCCTTTCCTATGTGGAATGCGTCGGCGACGACACCCCCTATGGCGAGGTGACATCCTTCCCCCGATCGGTGCTGGCCAAGGAGGACGAGGTCGTCGTCTTCTCCTGGATCACCTATCCCTCGCGCGAGGTGCGCGATGCGGTCAATGCCAAGGTCATGGCCGATCCGCGCATGCAGGCTGAGATGGCCGACATGCCCTTCGATGGCAAGCGCCTAATCTGGGGCGGGTTCAATCTGCTGCTGCAGAACTGATCTTTCCGCTGTTGTGGTCGGGGCCCAGAGGGCAGGGGGGCGGAACGTGAACCCGTTCCGCCCCCCTGCCGTTCGTTCTGACCTGTATGGTCGCCTTGCAGGGGCGGCTTGTTTATATTTTTTGTTTGACTTAATTAAGTGAATATGAAAACATAGACCCATGGACAGCTTCACCGCCCTTGCCGATCCTATGCGGCGTTCGATCCTGGAGATGCTGGGGCATGGTCCCCGCGGCGCCGGGGAGATCGTAACCTTCCTGCAGCAGGATGCGCGCATCAGCGCCCCTGCCGTTTCCCAGCACCTGAAGGCGCTGCGGGAGGCGGGGTTGGTGCGGGTGCGGGTGGATGGACAGCGACGCATCTACAGCCTGGATCCTGCCGGGCTGGATGCAATGGACGCCTGGATCGCACGGGTGCGCGGCTTCTGGGCCGGTCGCCTGGATGCTCTGGAACAGGCCCTGCGGGAGGAGGATGGTGATGAGTGATTTCGGTATCGTGACGGAAGCCGGGTCGGTCCGGTTCGAACGGGTGCTGCCCGGCCCCCTGGACAGGGTCTGGCGCTATCTGACCGACAGCGACCTGCGGGGCCGCTGGCTGGCCTTCGGGGCCATGGAAGCGCGTATGGGCGCTCCGTTCCGGCTGGAATTCCACAATACCCGGCTGGGGCCGGGCGATATGGCCGTGCCCGACAAATACAAGGATGTGGCGGCCGATGGCTGCGCCACCACGGGCAGCATTCAGGCATGGGAGCCGGGACGGCTTCTTTCCTTCACCTGGGACGAGGCGGGGGGCGATCCGTCGCTGGTGACCATCGAACTGGCACCCGAAGGTGACGGGCCGGAAGGTGACGGGCCGGAAGGTGACGGGAAGGTGCGGCTGATCCTGACGCACCGGCGGGTGAACAGCCGTGCCGTGATGATCAGCGTGTCGGCCGGCTGGCATACGCATCTGGGCATCCTGTCGGCGGAACTGGAAGGGGCGGCGGCCCCCGGCTTCTGGACACTGCATACCGCCCTGGAACAGGAGTATGAAACGCGGCTGGCCGGTTGACCGGCCATGCGGCGGGCGGGCGGCTGCCATGGGCAAGGTCCGGGTGCGTCGCAGCACGGGTGGTGCTTTAATTAATGCACTGCCCGGTACTGACCGGGTCCGGCGCCTGTTCTGTTGCCCCTGTTCCGTTGCCAATGACAAAACGGGGGATGAAACGGGCGCCCGCCATTTCTGCCGCGTGACGGCCGGCCCGGGCATCCTGCCCGCACCGGCCCGCCGGCCGGGTCCGGGATCAGTGAAGATGCGCACGGGTGACATGGGGGAAGTTCGGCTGGAACAGACGGCGGGTGGCAATGTCGCGCCGGGTTCCGGTGGCCTGCCGCCCGGCACCAGCTTCGTCTGGTTCGTCATGGTCATGGGATGCCTGACCATGTTCGGACCCATGGCCATCGACATGTACCTGCCGGCCCTGCCGGCCATCGGTGCTGACCTGGGCGTGGAACAGGCGCAGGTGCAGATGACGCTCTCATCCTTTCTGATCGGCTATGGCGCGGGACAGTTGCTGTGGGGGCCGCTGGGCGACCGGTTCGGTCGCAAGCTGCCGGCTGCGGCGGGTGTGGCCCTGTTCGTGCTGGCGGGGGTCGGATGTGCGCTGGCCAGTGATATCTGGGCCCTGACGGCCTGGCGCGTGGCGCACGGGGTCGGGGCCTGCGCGGCCCCTGTCATCGCGCGCGCCATGGTGCGCGATGCCTTTGACCGCGACCGCGGCGCCTCTGTCATGTCGCTGATGATGCTGGTCATGGGGGTGGCGCCCATGCTGGCGCCCCTGGCTGGTGGCATGGTGCTGGACCATATCGGCTGGCGCGGCATCTTCTGGTGTCTGACGGTCTTCGGGATGATCGCCGGGTTGAGCCTGTTGACCGTGCGGGAAACCCGTCGTCCCGTGACGGGCGCGCGGGTGGGTGGCGGTGTGCTGGCCAATTACATGCTGCTGATGCTGGATCGCCGCTTCATGGGCTATGCGGTGCCCGGCAGCTTCGTGTCGGCGGGCATGTTCGCCTATATCTCCGGCACGCCCTTCATCTATATCGAGCATTTCGGCGTTTCCCCGGAACAGTTCGGCCTGCTGTTCGGGGTCAATGTCGTGGCGCTGATGGTGTCCAATATCATCAACAGCCGGCTGGTGCTGCGCCATGGTGTGGATCGTATGCTCGGCTGGGGCATCCTGGCCACGGCCGCCACGGGGGCGGTGCTGATCGTCACGGCCGGTCTGGGGATCGGCGGCCTGTGGGGCGTCGCCGTGCCGCTGTTCTTCTATCTGGGCGCGCTGGGCCTGGTCGGGTCCAATGGCATGGCGGGGGCGCTGGCTGCCTTCCCCCATATGGCCGGCACGGCGTCCTCCCTTGCCGGCGCCCTGCAGCTTTGCGCGGGCGCCCTTGCCGGCGGGCTGGTCGGCGTGCTGACACAAGGCGGGTCGCCCCTGCCCATGTCAGCCATCCTGTGCAGCAGTGCGCTGGCCGGTCTGGTGGCGCACCGGCGGCTGCTGCCTCCCCGTCCTTGAATGGCGGCGATGGCCGGGTAGGCAGGGCGTTGGCAGGGTCTGCCGATTATGCCAGGATGGCCGCCCGTGCCAAGGTTCCGGTGTCGCCTTTCCATGCCCATTTCCACGGTCGTTCCCGCCCATGCCGAGAGATGAAGCGTGATGGATCGCGGTTTGCGGCCGGCGGCGTCCCGCCGGGCCCCCTGGCGCATCGGGGGCAGGTGCCGGCGCGTGGATGACGGTACATGACGGGCGACCTGCTGGGCGCGGTCACGGCGCCGCCGGCCCGCGTGCGCGTGCAATTGCCGCTGCCGCTGCCGGAACCCTATGATTACAAGGTGCCGGGCGACATGGCCCTGGTGCCCGGGTCCTATGTGGAGGTGCCGCTGGGCCCGCGCCGCCTGTTCGGTGTCGTCTGGGGAGACGGGGATGCGCAGGGCGGCGTGGAGGAACGCCGCCTGCGGCCCGTGCTGCGCCATATCGACCTGCCGCCCATGCCCGATGTCGGCCGGCGCTTCATCGAATGGGTGGCGGCCTATACGATGGCGCCCGTCGGTGCCGTGCTGCGCATGGCCGTGTCGGTGTCGGCCGCGCTGGAGGATCCGCGCGCCCTGACGGCCTATATGCGCGCCGGGGACGACCTGCCCGACGGGCTGCGCCTGACACCGGCGCGCAGGCGCATCCTGGACCTGCTGTCCGACGGACCGCCGCGCCTGGCGGCCGATCTGGCAGCAGAGGCCGGGTGCGGTCCCGCCGTGGTGCGCGGACTGGCAGAGGCCGGGGTGCTGGCCACCGTGCCCATGCTGGCCCTGCCGCGCTTTCCCCGCCCCGACCCCGATGCCAATCCCAAGCCCTTGTCGGGCGCGCAGCGACTGGCCGCCGATGACCTGGCCGGCAAGGCGGCGGCCGGCGGCTACAGTGCGACCCTGCTGGACGGCGTGACGGGATCGGGCAAGACGGAGGTCTATTTCGAGGCGGTGGCGGCAGCACTGCGCGCCGGCCGGCAGGCCCTGGTCCTGCTGCCGGAAATCGCCCTGTCGGCGCAGTGGCTGGACCGGTTCGCGGACCGGTTCGGCGTGCGGCCGGCCGAATGGCATTCCGACATGGCCCCGCCCCTGCGCCGCCACACCTGGCGCGCCGTGGCCAGGGGCGAGGCACGGGTTATCGTCGGTGCCCGGTCCGCCCTGTTCCTGCCCTATCCCGATCTGGGCCTGATCGTGGTGGACGAGGAGCACGAGGCCGCCTTCAAGCAGGAGGACGGCGTCATCTACCATGCCCGCGACATGGCCGTGGCGCGGGCGCATCTGGGGCGCATCCCCATCGTCCTGGCCAGCGCCACTCCGTCGCTGGAGACGCTGGTCAATGCCGAGACGGGGCGCTATGCCCGCATCGACCTGCCGTCGCGCCATGGCGGGGCCAGCATGCCCGACGTGACCCTGATCGACCTGCGCCGCAAGGAGCAGGCCCCCCCGGCGCGCCAATGGCTGTCGCCCGTCCTGCGCGAGGCGCTATCGCAGACCATGCTGGCCGGCGAGCAGGGGATGCTGTTCCTGAACCGCCGTGGCTATGCGCCGCTGACCTTGTGCCGCGGCTGCGGCCACCGGCTGCAATGCCCCAACTGCACCGCCTGGCTGGTGGAACACAGGCTGTCGCGGCGCCTGCAATGCCATCATTGCGGCTATCAGGCCCGCAGCCCCGACGCCTGCCCGCAATGCGAGGCGGAAGGCAGCTTCGTGGCCTGCGGTCCGGGGGTGGAGCGTGTGGCGGAGGAGGTGGCGACCCTGTTCCCCGACGCGCGCGTCGCCCTGATGACATCCGACACGCTGGCCGGCCCCCGCGCCATGCGAGAGGTGATCGAGCAGGTGAAGGCCGGCGCCATCGATCTTCTGATCGGCACGCAGGTGATGGCCAAGGGCCACCATTTTCCGCTGCTGACCCTGGTGGGCGTGGTGGATGCCGATCTGGGGCTGTCGGGCGGCGACCTGCGCGCGGCGGAGCGCACCTTCCAGCTTCTGCACCAGGTGGCGGGCCGGGCGGGCCGGGAGGAGCGGCCGGGCCGGGTGCTGCTGCAGACCCATATGCCCGAGCACCCCGTCATGCAGTCGCTGGCCGCCCATGACCGCGACAGTTTCCTGGCGATCGAGAGCGAGCAGCGGCGGCAGCTGGAGATGCCCCCCTTCGGCCGGCTGGCCGCCATCATCGTGTCGGGAGAGGATGAGCAGGCCGTGGACGCCGCCGCCGCCGCCCTGGGCCGCCGCGCCCCGCGGGAGCGGGAGGACCTGACCATCCTGGGGCCGGCCCCGGCGCCGCTGGCCGTGCTGCGCGGACGTTTCCGCCGCCGCCTGCTGCTGAAGGGACCGAAGGGTGTCGCCCTGCAGCCCATCCTGCATGACTGGCTGTCGGTGGTGGATGTGCCCGCCTCCGTGCGTGTGCAGGTTGATATCGATCCCTACAGTTTCCTTTAAGAGTGGTGATATCGCAGGTTTACACTTATTTACCATATCCTCTACCCTGCCGGCTGTAACGGATTGGGAAACGATCACGGGGGGGCGGATGATGCGGGGCGGGTGGCAAGTGCGCTGGCTGGCCGGGGCCGTGGCGGGGTTGATGCTGGCCGGTTCGGCGGTGGCGCGGGAGATGCGGCCGTCGGACCTGCCGGTGGAGGTTTTCGCCCACCGGCCCGTGATGTCGAACGTCAGCCTGTCGCCGGACGGCAGCCATGTTGCCTATCTGACCCCCATCGGGGGGCGGCAGCATCTGGTGGTGCGACCGGTGCCGCTGCGTGATGACCAATCCCCGTCCATCCTTGCCCCCAATGATGCCGAGATCACCGGCATCCACTGGCCCTCCAACGAACGGCTGTTGCTGGAGGTCTTGGGAACGGAAAAGGTGCGCGCCGCCATGGTCGGCACGTCACGGAGCCTGCCGCTGCGATTTTCGCGCGTCATCTCGGTTTCCCGCGACATGAAGGACATGAAGGTCCTGCTGGACCGGCGGCCGAAGGGTTACAGCTTCTATCTGTCGGACACGCCCATCCTCAACTTCGTCGATGCCGAACATGTGCTGATGGCGTATCCAGCCGACACCGGTCCGTGGCCCGGTGTGGTGAAGGTGAATATCGTGACGGGGCGGCACAGCCAGGTGCAGTGGCCGCTGCCCAACGTCGTTTCCTATATTCCCGATCCGACGGGCGGAATTCGCGTCGCGGCGACCTATGACGACCGACGGTTGGAACTACGGTATCTCAGCCGGGCGCCGGGCGGGCCGTTCCGGGAAATGCGCATGCAGAAGCTGCTCTCCGACGAGGACGCATTCACGGTGCTGGGGTTCGGCCGCAGCGGCAAGGATCTTTTCGTGGCCTCCCGGCACGAGGGCGACCGGCTGGCCGTCTATACCTACGATATCGACACCGATACCATCGGCGGGAAAATAGCCGACGATCCCCGTTACGACGTGGGGGCGGCGATGGTGCGGGGTGGTGCTGTGACGGCGGTTACCTGGACTGATGACCTGCCGCAGCGGCGCTGGCTGGACCCGGCGGTCCAGAAGATGCAGGAAGCGCTGGACAAGGCCGTTCCCGACAGCCGGGAGATCATCATCGACACCGCGGCCGATGGCAGCCTCCTGCTGACCGCAAGCCATTCCCTGGCCGCCCCCACGACCTATCGTCTGTTCGACCGGCGGACGGGCGAGTATTCCTTCTTCGGCGACACCTATCCCGGCATCCCGCAGAATCTTGTCAGCGCCCGGCGGCCCGTTTCCTTCAAGGCGCGCGACGGGCTGGAGATTCCGGGATATCTGACATTGCCCGTGGGCATGCCGGAGCGGAACCTGCCCCTCATCGTCATGCCGCATGGCGGGCCGATGGCGCGCGATGATGGCGGCTTCGACATCCTGTCGCAGTTTCTGGCCAGCCGGGGCTATGCCGTTCTACAGCCTAATTTCAGGGGCTCGACCGGCTATGGCGCTGCGTTCCAGCAGGCCGGCGAGCGGCAATGGGGCGGCCTGATGCAGGATGATGTCACGGACGCGGCACAATGGGCCGTGGCCCAGGGCTATGCCGATCCGGCCCGCATGTGCATCGTGGGCTGGAGCTATGGCGGCTATGCCGCCCTGATGGCCACGATCAAGACGCCGGCGCTGTTCAAGTGCGCCATTGCAACCGCACCCGTCACCAATCTGATCCGGCTTTACCGGGAGGTGGGAGCCAGCAGCGCCAGGAACCTGTATCGCGGGATCTTCTTCGGGGATGATCCCGACGAGCTTCGCCCCATTTCCCCTTTCCACAATGTGGAGAAGGTGGGTGCGCCGGTGCTGCTGATCCACGGGGACCTGGACATCCAGGCCACTGTCGATCACAGCAAGGAGATGGCGCGGGCGCTGAGCCGTGCCGGCAAGCCTGTGGAGTATGTCGAAATCGCGGGCATGGATCATTCCCCGCTGCTCACCGATCAGATGGTCACGGTGCTGAAGGAATGGGAACGGTTCCTGGCCAGACATATCGGCCGGTGAGGCCGGCCGTCAGGCCGGCAGGAGCTTTTCCTCGTCCTGCATGGCCTGCCGGCAGATATCGGCGATCTGGCGGAAGAAGAAGCCCATGGGGGAGGTGCGGCGCCAGACCAGCCCGATCTCCCGGCTGGGCTCATCCTCCTTGAACCGCAGCAGGCGGATATTCTCCGCCTGTGCGCCCGTGCTGTTGACGGCCAGGGCCGGCAGCAGCGTTGCCCCCATGCCGGCGATCACCATCTGGCGCAATGTCTCCAGGCTGGTGGCGCGGAACTCCGTCGTTTCCTGCGCCCCGGACAATTGGCAGACCTCCAGCGCCTGATTGCGCAGGCAATGGCCTTCCTCCAGCAGCATCAGGGTGTGGGCGCGCAGGTCCTCCAGCGTCACGCTGCCCTGGGCCGCCAGCGGGTGGTCGGCGGGAACGGCCATCAGAAAGGGCTCGCGGAACAGGAACGCGCTCACCAGCCGGTCATCCTGCACGGGCAGGGCCAGGAAGGCCGCGTCCAGCGCGCCCTTGTCCAGCCGGGCCAGCAGCGTGTCGCTCTTCTCCTCGAACAGCAACAGCTTCAACTGCGGATAACGGTCGCGGATCTGGGGCACCAGATAGGGCAGGAGATAGGGCCCAAGGGTGGGGAAGATGCCAAGCCGCAGCGTGCCGGCCTCCACCGTGCCGGCATGCCGGGCGGCCTCCTTCATCTCGTCCACCTCACGCAGGATGCGCTGGGCGCGTTCCACGGCGTCGTGGCCGGCGGCGGTCAGCATCACCTTGCGCCGGTCCCGCTCCAGCAGCAGCACGCCCAGCTCGTCCTCCAGCTTGCTGATCTGGGTGGACAGGGTCGGCTGGCTGACCAGGCACGCCTCTGCCGCCCGCCGGAAATTCCGGTGGGTGGCCAGGGCGACCAGATATTGCAGTTCACGCAGGGTCATGGGCTGCCCGGTCAAGGGATAAGGGAAGCGGCGCCCCGGAGGGGGGAGGGAAGGGGCGCCGCTTCCTACCTGATCACGCCGCGGCGTCCTGCGCAACCGCGGGAGCGGACGTGCGGATCAGGTGGTCGAAGGCGGCGAGGGAGGATTTGGCCCCCTCGCCCATGGCGATCACGATCTGCTTGTAGGGCACGGTCGTGCAGTCGCCGGCCGCGAACACGCCGGGGATGGAGGTCTCGCCCCGGTCATTGACCAGGACCTCGCCCCGCGGCGACAGCTCCACCGTGCCCTTCAGCCATTCGGTGTTGGGCAGCAGGCCGATCTGCACGAAGATGCCTTCCAGCGCGACATGGTGGATTTCGCTGCTGGTGCGGTCCTCGTATTTCAGGCCGTTCACCCTTGTGCCGTCGCCCGTCACCTCCGTCGTGCGGGCCGACAGGATGATGCGGACATTGGGCAGGGACCGCAGCTTGCGCTGCAACACATCATCGGCGCGCAGCTTGCTGTCGAATTCCAGCAGCGTGACGTGGGAAACGATGCCGGCCAGGTCGATGGCCGCCTCCACCCCGGAATTGCCGCCGCCGATCACCGCCACGCGCTTGCCCTTGAACAGCGGGCCGTCGCAATGGGGGCAGAAGGCCACGCCCTTGGCCATGTACTGGTCCTCGCCCGGCACGCCCATGCGGCGCCAGCGCGCACCGGTGGACAAGATCACCGACCGTGACCGCAAGGTGGCGCCGTTGGCCAGTTCCACGCCGATCAGGTCGCCACCGGGCACCAGCTTCGTGGCGGTCTGCAGGTTCATGATGTCCACTTCATAGTCGCGGACATGCGTTTCCAGCGCCGTGGCCAGCTTCGGCCCCTCCGTATGGGGGACGGAGATGAAATTGGCGATCTCCATCGTGTCCAGCACCTGGCCGCCGAACCGTTCCGCCGCCACGCCCGTGCGCACGCCCTTGCGGGCGGCATAGATGGCGGCCGCGGCACCGGCCGGGCCACCGCCCACGACCAGCACGTCGAACGGCTCCAGATTGTTCAGGCGCTTGGCCTCCCGCACGGCGGCGCCGGCGTCCAGCTTGGCGACGATCTCCTCCACCCCCATGCGGCCGGAGCCGAAGACGGCGCCGTTCATGTAGATGGTGGGGACGGACATGACCTGACGCTGCTCCACCTCCGCCTGGAAGCCGGCGCCGTCGATGGCGACATGGCGGATGCGGGGGTTCAGCACGGCCATCAGGTTCAGCGCCTGCACCACATCGGGGCAGTTCTGGCAGGATTGGGAGAAATAGGTCTCGAAGGTGAAGTCGCCATCCAGATCCTTGATCTGGTCGATCAGCGCCTGTTCCACCTTGGGCGGATAGCCGCCGACCTGCAGAAGCGCCAGCACCAGCGAGGTGAATTCATGCCCCATGGGCAGGCCTGCGAACACCAGGGTGATATCCTGGCCGGGCGAATTCAGCGCGAAGGAGGGGACGCGGGCATCCTTGTCGCCGCGGATTTCCACGACGGTGACCTTGTCGGAAGCGGACGCGATATCCGCCAGCAGATCCAGCATCTGCCGGGACCGCGGGCTGTCATCGACAAAGGCCTTGATCTCGATGGGACGCACGACCCGCTCCAGATAGGCCTTGAGCTGGGTCTTCATGGCATTATCAAGCATGCGGGTTCTCCGGTCACATCAGGCAAAGCTATAGCGTTCCGCCGGGTGTCGGCAGTTGCGGCCTGATGGAATTTTTAAAAGGGAAAAGGGGAAGCAAGGGGGGGAGCCGCCCCGGCGGGGCGGCTCCGGGTACCTGACCTTAGATCTTGCCGACCAGGTCCAGCGAGGGGGCGAGGGTCTTCTCGCCTTCCTGCCACTTGGCCGGGCAGACCTCGCCCGGATGGCTGGCGACATACTGGGCGGCCTTGACCTTGCGCAGCAGGTCGGCGGCGTCGCGGCCGATGCCCTCGGCGGTGACTTCAACGGCCTGGATCACGCCATCGGGATCAACGATGAAGGTGCCGCGGTCGGCCAGGCCCTGGCCCGGACGCAGAACCTCGAAGTTCGTCGAGATCTCGTGGGTCGGATCGCCGATCATGGTGTACTTGATCTTGGCGATCGTCTCGGAGGCGTCGTGCCAGGCCTTGTGGGTGAAGTGCGTGTCGGTGGACACCGAGTACACTTCCACGCCCAGCTTCTGCAGCTCCTCGTAATGGTCGGCGACGTCGCCCAGCTCCGTCGGGCAGACAAAGGTGAAGTCCGCCGGATAGAAGAAGAAGATGGACCACTTGCCGACGATGTCGGCATCGGTGACCTCGATGAACTTGCCGTCCTTGAATGCCTGGGCCTTGAAGGGCTTGACCTTGGTGTTCACGAGAGACATGTCTGATTCCCGGTGTGAAATTGAAAGGCTCGCGGGCCGTGGCCCGCATCTACGGTGACACCATATAGTCCCGCTGTTGATATATGAAATAGATAAATTCTCAAAATTTGATAGATGAAGACTATCAAACTGGCGCACGGATGCCCGGCCCACCCTGTTGGCCGGCGAACGATCCATCCGGGTTCGCCTTGGAACGGCTTTCCCTGACCGGAAAGCCGTTCCGGCAGCGCAAGGCAGGGTATGCGGCCTGTCAGGGCGCCTTCACGGCGGCGGTCAGCGGCACGAGTTGGAAACCCTTGTCGGCCAGGGTGGGCAGCCATTGGGACAAGGCCTGCGTCGTCACGTCGTGGGGATGGCCGATGGCGATGGCCAGGCCGCGGCGCCGCGCGATCTCCTCCACCTTGGCAAGGGATGCGGCCACGCCCTGCGGCGTCATGACATGGTCCAGGAACACGTCGCGGGCCACCATGGGCACATGATAATGCGCCGACAGGGGGGCGGCCTTGCTGTCGGCAGTGGTGCGGCTGTCCAGGAACATCAGGCCGCGCGCCGCCAGTTCGGCCATGACCACGGCCATGCCCTGCTGGTCGGCCGTGAAGCGGCTGCCCATATGGTTGTTGATCCCGACGAAGCCGGGGAAGGCCGACAGGCCGTTGTCCAGACGCTGCCGCAACGCCGGCTCGTCCAGCCGGGTCAGCAGCGCGCCGGGGCCTGGATCCTCCTTGCCGGACGGTTCCATCGGCATATGCACGATCAACTCGTGCCCCGCCTCCCGAGCCTTGGCGGTCTGGGACGGCAGGTCGCGGGCATAGGGCAGCCAGGCGAGCGTCAGCGGGCCGGGCAGGGTGACAACCTTGGCCGTGCGCGGCCGGTCGATCCCCATATCGTCGATGACCACGACGATGCGCGGCCGGCCATCGGGTGCGGGTGCCGGCAGGGCGTGATGCTGCCAGGCGGGTGTGCCGGCCGGCGGTTCCACCAGCGGCGGCAGGGGACGGGGCGGGGTCGCCGCCGGTGGGGCGGCGGCCTGTGGCGGTGCCTGTTCCCGGGGCGGGGCCGGTGCCGCCGGCGGCGGTTCGGCCGGGGCGGGCGGCGGTGTTTCCGGCACGGCCGGGGCGGGGCCGGGGCGGGCGGGAAGGTCGGCCCGCTCCGCCGCGTCCTCGTCATCGGCCTCTTCCGGTTCGTCCAGGCCGGAGGCGTCCGCCGCCTCCTCCACCGGGGTCAGGGGCGGTCCGGCCGGCACCGGATTGTAGCGTTCTCCACCCAGAAGCGCCGTCATGGCGCCGGCCACCAGCACGAAGGCCAGGACGGCCAGACCGACGCGCCCGCCGCTGCCCAGACGTGACAGGAACAGCATCAGGGAACGTCGTCCCCGGAGCAGGCCGTCACGGCCACGGGTCGATGGCCGCCGGCGCACCTGCACGCGCGGGCGCTGGCGGTTGCTGCCGGGGGGCCGGGGCTTGGGGGGCATTGCGGCATCAACTCGTCTGGGAACGGGACGGAATGTTTAGTGCTACAAATCCGGGGCTGGGTGCAATGCCCCATCCGCATTGCCGATGGCCGGCCTTGGCAGGGCTGCACAGGCTGGAAATCGCGGGCCGCTGTCTGTAGGCTTTGCGGTCCAAGCCCCCGGGGGCCGGTCACGGAATGAAGCCATGCTGCTGTTCATCGACAATTACGACAGTTTCACCTGGAATCTGGTGCATTATCTGGGCGAATTGGGCGCTGAGATGGCTGTCTGGCGCAATGACGCGCTGTCGGTGAAGGAGGCGCTGGCGCTGAAGCCGGAGGCCATCATCCTGTCCCCCGGCCCGTGCGACCCGGACAAGGCCGGCATCTGCCTGCCGCTGATCGGGGCCGCCGCGGCCCACAATATTCCCCTGATGGGTGTGTGCCTGGGTCATCAGGCCATCGGCCAGGCCTTTGGCGGCAAGGTGGTGCGCGCCGCGGAGCCCATGCATGGCAAGCTGTCTGACATGTTCCACCAGGGGCAGGGCCTGATGGCGGGGTTGCCCAGCCCGTTCAAGGCCACGCGCTACCATTCGCTGATCGTGGAGCGGGAAAGCCTGCCCGGCTGCCTGGAGGCCACGGCCTGGCTACCCGACGGCATGATCATGGCCCTGTCGCACAAGACCCTGCCCATCCATGGCGTGCAGTTCCATCCGGAAAGCATCGCGTCGGAGCATGGGCACAGGATCTTCGACAATTTCCTCAACCTGGCCGGCGTGAAGCGCGGGCCGCAATTGCGAGTGGCGTGAGGCGGTGATGTCGGGGGACATGGGTGATTTCAAGGCGCTGCTGGCGACGGTCGCCACCGGCGCCACCCTGACGGAGGCGGAGGCGGAACATGCCTTCTCCATCATCATGTCGGGCAATGCCACGCCGGCCCAGATGGGCGGGTTCCTGATGGCGCTGCGCGTGCGCGGCGAAACGGTGCCCGAGATCACGGGGGCCGTGCGCGCCATGCGGTCCAAGGCGCTGGCGATCGAGGCGCCGGAAGGCATCATCGACACCTGCGGCACAGGCGGCGACGGGGCGCACACCTACAACATCTCCACGGCCGTGGCCTTTGTCATCGCGGGCTGCGGCGTGCCCGTGGCCAAGCATGGCAACCGCGCCATCTCCTCCCGGTCCGGGGCCGGCGACGTGCTGTCGGCGCTGGGGGTCAACCTGGATGCCGATTTCGCGCTGGTGCGCCGTGCGCTGTTCGATGCGCATATCGGCTTCCTGCTGGCCACGCGCCATCACACGGCCATGCGCAATGTCGGGCCGACGCGGGTGGAACTGGGGACGCGCACCATCTTCAACTTGATGGGGCCCTTGTCCAATCCGGCGGGTGCCAAGCGGCAATTGATGGGCGTCTATGACGCGAAATGGGTGGAACCGCTGGCCCAGGTGCTGTGCAATCTGGGTTCCATCCGTGCCTGGGTGGTGTCCGGGGCCGACGGGCTGGACGAGATCACCACGACCGGGGCCACGCATGTGGCCGAATTGCGGGATGGCCGGGTGCGGCGGTTCGAGATCACGCCGGAGGATGCAGGCCTGCCGCGCGCGACGCTGGGCGACCTGCGCGGCGGCGATCCGGAGCATAACGCGGCGGCCCTGCGCGCCGTGCTGGCCGGTCAGGAAGGCCCCTATCGGGACATCGTGCTGCTGAACGCCGCCGCGGCCCTGGTGGTGGCCGATGCCGTGCCCGACCTGAAGGCCGGCGTGGCCAGGGCCGCCGACTGCATCGCATCCGGACAGGCCTCCCTGGCGCTGGACCGGCTGGCTTCCATCACCAACGTGCCGATGACCCTATGAACAGCAATCCGACACCCGACGTGCTGGCCCGCATCTGCGCGGACAAGGCCGACCACGTGGCCCGCGCCAAGGCCTTGCGTCCGCTTTCCATGGTGACCGGGCTGGCCCGGGCGCAACCGGCCCCGCGCGGCTTCGCGCGCGCGCTGGATGCCACGGTGGCGCAGGGGCGATGGGCCCTGATCGCCGAGATCAAGAAGGCCAGCCCGTCGAAGGGCCTGATCCGGGCCGATTTCGACCCGCCGACGCTGGCCACTGCCTATCGCGATGCCGGCGCCACCTGCCTGTCGGTGCTGACCGACAGGCCGTATTTCCAGGGGGACGACGCCTTTCTGCGCGCCGCGCGCTCGGCCGTGGACCTGCCGGCCCTGCGCAAGGATTTCATGATCGATCCCTATCAGATCGTGGAAAGCCGGGCGCTGGGTGCCGATTGTATCCTGTTGATCATGGCCTGCCTGGATGATGCCTTGGCCCGCGAGCTTTACGATGCGACCGTGGAACTCGGCATGGATGTGCTGGTGGAAGTGCATGACGAGGCGGAGATGGAACGCGCGCTGGACCTGCCCGGCGGGCTGCTGGGCGTGAACAACCGCAACCTGAAGACGCTGGCCATCGATCTGGCCACCACCGAGCGGCTGGCCGCCATGGTGCCCGCCGGCCGGCACCTGGTGGCCGAAAGCGGCATCCACAGCCCCGCCGACCTGACCCGCCTGGCCCGTGCCGGGGCGCGGCGGTTCCTGATCGGTGAAAGCCTGATGTCCAAGCCGGACGTGACGGCCGCGACCCGCGCACTCCTGTCCACGCCCATGATCGAGGCGGCATGACCAACCCGCTGACCCATTTCGACGAGGCCGGCCATGCAGCCATGGTCGATGTCTCGGCCAAGGACGAAACGGTGCGCATCGCCACAGCGCGCGGCCATATCGCCATGAAGCCGGAGACGCTGGCCCTGATCCGCGATGGCGGGATGGAAAAGGGCGACGTGCTGGGCGTGGCGCGGCTGGCCGGCATCATGGCGGCCAAGAAGACGCCCGACCTGATCCCGCTGTGCCACCCGCTGATGCTGTCCAGGGTCGGCGTCGATTTCACCATCGACGAGGCGGCATCGCGCGTGGAGATCGAGGCCACCGTGAAGCTGAAGGGCCGCACGGGCGTGGAGATGGAGGCGCTGACCGCCGTGTCGGTCGCGGCGCTGACCATCTATGACATGTGCAAGGCGGTCGATAAGGGCATGATCATCGGCGGCGTGCATCTGGCCTATAAGGAAGGCGGCAAGAGCGGCACCTATCACGGAGGCTGACGGGATCAGGGGCTCGTGCCCGTCATGCCCGTCACCCCGCCGCCCTTTGACCATCCCCATTCCTCCCGTTCTTCCGACGAGGCCCCGATGAACATGCAGGTTCCAGCCGCCTCCGCCGCCGGCGGTTCCGCTTTCCCGCCGGTGCCGGGCCGCAGCCTGTTCGGCACCCTGCCGGACGGCCGGGTGGTGGAGGCGGTGACCATCGCCGATGCACGCGGGATGACGGCCCGGCTGATCACCCTGGGGGCGGGCCTGCAGGGGCTGTGGGTGCCCGACCGGGCGGGGCGGATGGGTGATGTCGTGCTGGGGCATGACGATCTGGCGGGCTATGTGGAACGGCGCAGCTTTCTGGGCGGCATTGTCGGGCGCTGTGCCAACCGTATCGCGGGCGGGCGCTTCCGGCTGGATGGCCGTGCCTTCCAGGTGCCCTGCAATGACGGGCCGAACAGCCTGCATGGCGGGAACCAGGGGCTGGACATGCGGCTATGGACGCTGGAGGCGGTGACGCCCGGCAGCGCCACTTTCCGCTATGACAGCCCCGACGGGGAGGAAGGATATCCGGGCGCCCTGTCCATCCGCGCCGTCTATGCGCTGGACGGGCAGGGGGCGCTGTCCCTGACCCTGACGGCGCAGACCGACGCGCCCACCATCGTCAATCTGTCCAGCCATGCCTATTTCAATCTGGGCGGGGCGGTGGCCGGCGGTGACGTGCTGGACCATGTGCTGACCCTGGCAGCCGACCGGTTCACGCCCGTGGACGCTACCCTGATCCCCACTGGCGCGCTGTCATCCGTAGCGGGCACTGTGTTCGATTTCCGCACGCCGCACAGGATCGGCGACCGCATCCGTGACGCGGGCGACGCGCAGTTGCGGCTGGGCCGCGGCTATGACCATAATTTCGCCCTGCGGGCTGGTGGCGGGCCGAACCCGGAACCGGCCGCCCGCCTGGAACACCCGGCCACGGGCCGCGTGATGGAACTGGCGACCACCGAACCGGGGCTGCAATTCTATTCCGGCAATGCCCTGGCGGGCGATCTGGCCGGCAAGGGCGGACGGCTCTACCGCCAATCCGCCGGGCTGTGCCTGGAACCCCAGCGCTTCCCCGATGCCATCAACCAGCCGGATTTTCCCAGCCCCCGGCTGGACCCCGGCCAGACCTACCGCCATGTGTCGGTCTACCGCTTCTCCACCCTGGCGGGTGCCGGGGGATGATCCGCCTCCAAGCCCGCAATCTGGCACGGCGGCGGCTGCCGCCGTGCCGCTTGTGCGGCGTTTGAGGTGCCGAAAACCTTGACCATCGGTCAAGATTTTCGGCCGCTGGCATTAAGCCGCGTCCAGGGCGGCCAGGACCTGGGCGCGCAACTGGTCGCGCTGCACCTTGTTCATGGCGTTGCGCGGCAGGACGGGCAGCAGCACCAGCCGCTCGGGCCGTTTGAAAACGGCGACGTCGGCGCGCTTCAGCCAGTCCAGCACATCGGCCAGGGTCGGTTCCGCCCCGTCGCGCGGCACCAGCGCCACGGCCACCCGCTCGCCCAGATCGGGGTCGGGGATGCCGACGGTTGCCGCCTCACGCGCCTGCGGCAGGCCGGTCAGCAACTCGTCCAGTTCGGCGGGGGAGATGTTGACCCCACCGCGCACGATGATCTCCTTGCAGCGGCCCACGAACCGGTAGAAACGTGACAGCGCCCCCGTGCCCGCAATTTCGAACAGGTCGCCCGTGCGGTACCAGCCCTGATCGTCGAACGCCGCCGCCGTCAGGTGCGGGGATCGCCAATAGCCGCTGAAGGTCGCAGCCCCCGTGATGCGCAGTTCGCCCGGCCGGCCCGGAACGGTGATCTCCTCTCCCGTGTCCGGGTCTGCCAGGCGCGTGCGGATCACGCGGTGGACAATGCTGTCGAAATCCTGCCCCGCCGCCCCGAACCGGGGGAAATACCGTGCGCGCTCCGTGGGGTCCGGCACGTCGCCGGGGCTGGAGAACAGCGACGCCCCCTCGTTTGACCCGAAGATGTTGCAGATCTCGATCCCGTGCTGTTCCTTCCATCCCTCGATCAGCCAGGGCGACAGTGGTGCCGAGCCGGAGCCGATGGCCCGCAGGGCCGACAGGTCCGTGCCGCGCATCAGGTCGGGCTGCTTCAGCAGGGCCGTCAGCACCGCCGGGGGCGCTATGGTATAGGTCACCCGTTCCGCCGCCGCCTGGGCCAGGAACAAGGGCAGGTCGAACGGATGGTGCAGGACCAGACGGCCGCGCAGCAGCAGCCAGGGCATCACCTGTCCGCCAATCGACCCGATATTGACCAGAGGGAACGGGTTCAGCAGCACGTCGCCGTCCCGCATGCCGGCCGCTTCCGCCACGATGCGGGCGTTCAGTACCCAATGATTATGGTCGCGTGGCACGCCCTTGGACCGGCTTTCCGTGCCCGAGGTCCAGCAGATGGTCAGCACCTCGCCGCCGGCCGTGGGGTTGGCGGCGACATGGGCCGCGACCGGAGCCGGATCGGCGGCCGCCATGGCCGCGCGCAGGTCCGCTTCCCGGTCCGTTCCCTCGGCACTGGTCGCCAGCAGCAGCAGGCGCAGGCCCGGCCGGCTGGCCAGAAGGCCTGCCGCCATGGCGGCATGGTCGTGCTTATGGAATGTGGGTACTGTAATGAAAGCCTTGGGCGTGGTCAGGTCGAAGATGTGCGACAGCTCGTGCTCACGATATTGCATAACCACGGGGCTGATGATCAGGCCCAGCCGCGCGGCTGCCAGGAACAGGATCACGGCGTCGGTCGTGTTGGGAAGCTGGACGCAAATCACGTCGTCCTTGACCAGCCCCGCCGCCAGCAGGGCCGCGGCCATTCGTTCCACGCGGTCGCGCACCTGCGCCCAGGTCAGCCGTTCCTGCGGCTGTCCGTCCAGCAGGGGCCGGTTGGGCGGATCGATCAGGGCCAGGGCGTCGGGGGCGGCCGCGGCCGTCTGCTGGAACATGGCGTCGACGGTGGTCCCCGCCCACCAGCCGCGGGCCTCGTAATCGGCGATGCGCGCCGCGTCGGTCGTGAACATGGGTCCTCCCTGCTGGATGCATCTTGTCATTCACCGAATTATGTGGCTTTCATAACAATACTTACTGTCCTGATCAACTGTCTGCGCCGTTCCGGGCGCAAATATGGGGCTTCCGCATGGTGCGTGTCATCCAATGGGCAACGGGATCGATGGGGCGCACGTCGCTTCGCCGGATCATCGACCATCCCGACCTGGAACTTGCCGGTGTCTATGTATATGGCGCCAAGAAGGCCGGCACGGATGCCGGGGCGCTGGCCAAGCGGCCGGAAACCGGCATCCTGGCCACCGCCGACATCGAGGAGATTCTGGCCACGCCGGCCGATCTGGTGTTGCACACGCCGCGCATCACCCTGCCATATGAGGCGTTGGCCGACGATGTGATCCGGCTGCTGCGGTCGGGCAAGAACGTCATTTCGCTGGCCGGCTTCCACTGGCCGGCGGCGCAGTCCGGCGATTACGCCGCGCGCCTGCATGAGGCGGCGCTGGAAGGCGGGGTGACGCTGGCCGGGCTGGGGGTCAATCCCGGCATGGTGGTGGAACGGCTGGCCCTGACCGCCACGGGCCTGTGCGCGCGGGTGGACCGGATCGGCATCAGCGAGATGGTCGACGCCTCGGCCATGACCGCGGCACCCTTCGTGTTCGACCTGATGGGGCTGGGCAGCGACCCGGCGGTGAACGATATCCGCAAGGGTCCGCTGGCCACGCTCTATGCCAAGCTGTTCGGGGAGGTGCTGCAATTCGCGGCCCACGCGCTTGGCACCAGGCTGGTCACCGTCACGCCCGACCATCAGTTGACGCTGGCCCCGCGCGACGTGGTGATCCCGGCCGGCACCATCCCGGCGGGCACGGTGGCGGCGACCGAGTGGCGCTGGCTGGCCCTGATGGAGAACGGGGCCGAACTGCTGCTTTCCATCCTGTGGACGGCTGACCCGGCGCTGCATCCCGATCGGGGCAGCGGACACTGGACCATCACGATCGACGGGCGGCCCACGATCCGCATGACCCTGGATATCGGCGAGGCCGATCCCGCGGCCCCCCCCACCCGCGCCCTGGCCGACGCCACGGTGGCCGTCGCCTTCAACGCCATCCCCGACGTGCTGGCCGCCCCGCCGGGCCTGTTCGCCTATCGCCCCCCCGGTCCCTGGCGGCCCCGGCTGAACGGGGGCGGGGCATGAAGGGCGCCTATATCCATGATGCCGTGCGCACGCCGCGAGGCCGTGCCCATGCCGAAGGCGGCCTGGCCGCCCTGACGCCGGCCGGGCTGCTGGCCGGGCTGGGCACGGCCCTGGCCGACCGGGGCCGGCCCGCGGGCATGCTGGCCGATCAGGTCATCATCGGCTGCGTCGGTCAGGTGGGTGCCCAGGGCGGGCATGTGGCCATGGTGGCCAAGCTGGCCGGCCTGTGCGCCGATGGCGTGCCGGTCCATTCCATCAACAATTTCTGCGCCTCGGGCCTGTCGGCCATCGGCCAGGCCGCGGCGCTGGTGACGGCGGGCCAGGCCCGGCATGTGCTGGCGGGCGGGGTGGAGATGATGTCCCGCGTGCCCTTCATGGGCGACAATGCGGATTATTATACGGCTGCCGACCTGCCGCCTGTTCGCCGCTATATCCCCGTGGCGCTGGCGGCCGATCTGCTGGCCGGCAGGCTGGGCGTGTCGCGGGCCGAACTGGACGCCATGGCCCTGATGTCGCAGCAGCGCGCGGCGGCGGCGGAGGCCCGGCCGGCGCTGAACGCCTCGCGCATTCCCGCCGGCCGGCTGACGGGCGAGGAACTGCCCCGCGAGACGCGGGCCGACGGGCTGGCGGCCCTGCGCCCGGCCTTCGCCAAGCTGGCCGATGCCTATCGCCCGGCCCTGGACGGTGCGGCCCTGGACCATCGCCACACCGTGGCCCATGCCCCGCCCATGGCGGATGGGGCGGGGCTGGCCCTGGTGGGCGGCCCCGGCGGCGAACGCCCGCCGCGGGCCCGCATCCTGGCCTATGCCGAAGCCGGCGGCGATCCGCGCGACAGCCTGATGGCCGGCTTCACGGCCATGGATCAGGCCCTGGCCCGGGCCGGGCTGGGGCTGGCCGACATGGACCGGGTGGAATTCATGGAGGCCTTTGCGGTCACCATCGCCGCCTTCCTGCGGGACCGGGCCATCGATCCGGCGCGCGTGAATGTCGGCGGCGGGCATCTGGCCAAGGGCCATCCGATGGGTGCCACGGGGGCCATCCTGCTGTCTGCACTGCTGGACGCGCTGGACGAGGCCGACGGCACGCTGGGACTGGTCGTGGCGACGGGTGCGCAGGGTGTGGGCGTGGCCCTGGTGGTGGAGCGCCTGGCCTGACGGCCGGCCCTTTTCGCCGGGACGGTGCGTTCCGGCAAATAATGCGGGGGTGCAGGGAATAAAGGCGGGACTGGTGCGTATATCGCTGGTAGCCTTTCCCGCAACAGACCGAGCGCCAGAGCCCTGTCCCCCGTGCTGCCCGACATCACCCTTCATATCCCCGCCATGCGGCGTTATGCGCTGGTCCTGACGCGCGACCGCCACCGGGTGGAAGACCTGGTTCAGGAAAGCCTGGCGCGGGCGCTGGCCGCGCACCGCACCTGGAAGCCGGGGTCCAACATGCGCACCTGGCTTCTGTCCATCGTCCATAACAGCTTCGTTTCCGGCTGGCGGCGGGAGCGGGTGGAATTGTCGGCACTGGACGGGGCCGCCGCGGCCCTGCCGCCGGGCGCCGGCCCGGCCCGGCCAGACATGCAGGTGGAGGTGCAGCAGGTGATCGACCGGCTGCTGGCGCTGCCCGACGGCATGCGTGAAATCCTGCTGCTGGCCGTGGTGGAGGAGATGAGTTATCGCGAGATCGCGGAGATGCTGGGCATCCCCATGGGCACCGTCATGTCCCGGCTGGCCCGCGCCCGTGCCGCCCTGCGCGAGCAGGTGGAGGGGGCCGCCGTTCCCACCCGCCGCCCCGCGCTGAAGCTGGTGGAGTAGGCCGCATGCCGCCCTTCGACCCCATCACCGAGGATGACCTGAATGCCTTCATCGACGGTGGCCTGGATGTGGGCCGCCGTGCCGATGTCGAGCGCTGGCTGGCCCGCCATCCGGAGGAGGCGGCCCGGGTCATGGCCGATCTGGGCACCGCCGACCTGCTGCGCGTCGGCCTGGGGGAAGACCGGTTCGACGCGCCGCCGGACGCCGCCACGCGACAGCTTGCCGGCCGCCTGCGCCGCCGCCTGCTGGTCGATCAGGCCGGCCATGTGCTGCGGCGGGTGGCGGCCGTGGTCGTGCTGCTGGGTGCCGGATATGGCATCAACTGGCTTGTGCCGGGCTATCTGTCGCTGGCGGAGGCGGCGCATCGGGTCCCACTGTTCGCCGACGAGGCGGCGGAGGCCTATCGCACCGCCATGCGGGAGGATATCGCCACGCGCGGCCTGACCTATGCCGACACGGCGGTGCCGGCCCGGCTGGCGGCCCTGCATGCGGGGCGGCCGCCGCTGCCCGTGCCGGGGCCGCCGACGCCCAAATGGCGCCTGCTGGGCGCCCAGCTTACGGCCTGGGACAATGGCGACGCCATCCAGGTCTTCTGGCAGCATGACAGGAAGGGCACCGTCGTCCTGTTCGTGGCCGAGGATACGGCCACCGCCATGCCGCAGACCCTGCCCCCGACCCTGGGCCACACGGATGAGGGGGAGGTGGTCTATTGGCGATCCGGCCCCTATGTCTATGCCCTGTTGGGCAACGCCGACACGCGGGTCCTGGAACGGGTTGCCCAGCTTGTCGCCAGCCCCGACCCCCAGGCTGTCGGGGCCGCTCTGGTGGACCCGTGAAGCCCCGCTTCCGGATCGGTCGCGGGGAGATGGCCATCGGTGTGGCGCTCAACCTGCTGCTGATCTGGCTGCTGCTGGGCTGATGGCACTTTGCGGGAGACGGGGGAGACCGGAAAGGCGGGAGACGGGGAAGCGGATGCCCCCCTTTACCGCGACCGTGACCGTGACTTTTATCGCGATGGGGGTAAGGCGGCCTGCGTCGTTTTTCCCTTGACCCTATAGCGGCTGGAGGTTGCAGGCTCCTCCTCGTGCCGCCCGCCGCCGGTCTTTTCCGTGCGGGCTTGTCTTCGCCGCCTGCTGCCCCTATGGTCGCGTCCCATGCGCCTGATCGCCCTTCTTGCCATCCTGCTGGCCCTGTTCATCACGCCCCCTGGCCATGGCCATGTGGTGGATGCGGGGCATGTGCATGCGCAAGGGGAAGGGCCGGGTGAGGGGGACCCCGCCGCGCATGACGGCGTGGCGGGCAAGCTCTGCTTCGACTGCCATCATGGCTGCGGCCATGTGCATGCCGCCAGCCCCGTGCCCGCGCAGCGCATGGTCATGCCTGTGGTCTGGATGCCGGCCCGCTATCTGCTGGTCGAAACGCCACCACCGGCCACCGCCGATCTAAGCCCGCCCTATAAACCCCCGCGTGCCTGACGCCTGAACCGGATGTGGTTCGGGGCCGACCGGCCCCTGCCGCGTCCCGTCCTGGTGCTTTCACGCGGAGAGAACATGCGTTTGCTGACCGCAACCGCCCTGGCCCTTTGCATGGGCTGGGTGCCGGTGGCCGCCGCGCAGGGTGCGCGCGCCACCGATCCCCCCTTTCCGGGCTGCCGGCCCGCCTGGACCCGGCTGAAGCCGTGGCCCTGGCCTTGGCCCGGTCCCCCCGTACCGCAGCCGCTGCCGCCCGGCTGGATGCCGCGGCCGGTGCCGCGCAGCAGGCCGCGGCGCTGCCCAATCCCGAACTGTCCGTGGAGATGGAGAATTTCCGCGGCTCCGGCCCCTATCGTGGCTTCGACAGTGTGGAGACCACCTACAGCCTGTCGCAGACCATCGAGCTTGGGGGCAAGCGCGGGGCACGGAAAGATGCCGCGGCCGCCGCGCGCGATGCCAGCCGGCAGGACCTGGCACTGGCCCGGCAGGACCTGGCCCGCGACGTGCGCCAGGCCTTCACGGCCGCTGTGGCCGCCACGGCCGAGCGGCGGCTGGCCGCCGAGCGTGTCCGGCTGGCGCAGGAGACGGAACGGTCCATCCAGGCCCGCGTCGATGCCGGGCGAGAGGCCCCGCCCCAGGCCGGCCGTGCCGGCATCGACCGCCGTCAGGCTGAAATCGCGCTGGCCCGCGCCGGCCGTGACGAGGCGGCTGCGCGGCAGTCGCTGGCCACCCTGCTGAACCTGCCTGCCATCGATGCCGCGCTGGAGGATGGCTGGTTCATGCGCACCGGCCACCCGGCCCCGCCGCCGGTGCCGGCTGGCGATCCCGGCCGCAGCCCGGAGATCGGCCGGCTGGAGGCGCAGGTGCGGCAGGGCCATGCCGAGCTGGCGCAGGAGAAGGGGCGCGTCGTGCCCGACCTGACCGTATCGGCCGGCTTCCGCCGGTTCCGCGACAGCGGGGACAACGCCTTCCTGGTCGGCGTCAGCGTGCCCATTCCGCTGTTCGACCAGAATCGCGGCGCCATTGCCCGGGCCCGGGCCGAAATGGTGGCTGCCGAGGCCGACCTGGCGACCGCGCGGATGGAACAGGAGCGCAACCGGGCGCTGGCCCGCGCCCGGTTCGACAGTGCGCGCGAACAGGCCGATGCCCTGCGCGACCAGATCGTGCCGACGGCGCGTCAGGCGCTGGACAATGTCAATGAAGGGTATCGCCAGGGCAAGTTCGGCTATCTGGACGTGCTGGACGCGCAGCGGACCCTGTTCGATGTCGAGCGCGACCTGATCGAGGCGCTGCGCGGCTTCCATGATGCGCGGGCCGAGCTTGAACGGCTGGGTGCCGCTGCCCCCGACGGGGAGGAATGATCCCGATGAAGACGAGACTGATCGGTATTTCGGTGGCCGCCCTGGTGGTGGCCGGCATCGGCTATGCCGTTTTCGAAAGCGGCCACGACCATGACCATGACCATGACCATGACCATGACCATGGCGTTGCGGCCGGCCATGCCGCCGGCGACGGGCACGATCATGCGGGTGGCGACGGGCACGATCATGAGGGCGAGGAAGGGGTGATCCACCTGACCGAAGCCCAGATCGCCCGGGCCGGCATCCGGCTGGTTGCGGCAGCCCCCGGCGAGGTGGCGGCCGAACTGCGCGTGTCAGGCACTGTTGCGGCCGATGACGAGCGCATGGCCCATGTCACGACCCGCGCGCCGGGCGTGGTCGCCGAACTGCACAAGCAGTTGGGTGAGCCTGTGGCGGCCGGCGACCTGCTGGCCGTGCTGGAAAGCCGCGACCTGGCCGACGCCAAGGCCGCCTTCCTGTCGGCCCTGCGCCATGACGCGCTGGCCGCGACCAACCTGAAGCGGGAGGAGGAACTGTGGCGGAAGAAAATCTCCGCCGAGCAGGATTACCTGGATGCCCGTACCAATGCGGCCACGGCCCGCATCACCCTGGACGCCGCGCGCCAGCGGCTGGCGGCCCTGGGCCTGTCGCGGGCGGATATCGATGGCCTGCCGCGGCAGGACCCCGGCACCCTGGCCCGGCTGGAAATCCGGTCCCCCATCGCCGGCAGCGTCACCTGGCGCGAGGGCGTGCGTGGCGAGCTGCTGGCGGCGGAGAAGGAGATATTCACCATCGCCGACCTGTCGGAAGTCTGGGTCGAACTGCCCGTCTATGCCAGGGACGTGGCGCAGGTGCGGGCCGGCCAGACGGTCGCCCTGACGGGTCCCGATGGCCAGAAGGGAACGGGACGGGTGATCTTCGCCGGCCCCACGCTGGACCCGCAGACGGGGGCCGCCCGTGTGGTGGCCAGCCTGGACAATGCCGATGGCGGCTGGCGGCCGGGCGACTTCGCGGCCGGGGTGATCCGGGCCGGCGGCCTGCCGGCCGACGTCACGGTGCCGGCCGACGCCATCCAGGCCATCAAGGGTGAGGACGTGGTCTTCGTGCGCAATGCCGAAGGGTTCGAAATGCGCGCCGTGGAGGTCGGCCGCCGCAACAGCGCGGTGGCGGAAATCACCTTCGGGCTGTTCCCCGGCGACGTGGTGGCCAGCGGCAACAGCTTCGTCCTTAAGGCCGAGGCATCGCGCAGCGAAGCCGAACATTCGCACGCGCATTGAGGGGGCCGGCATGATCGAACGCATCCTCTCCCTTTCCGTGCAGCGACGGTATCTGGTGGTGCTGCTGGTGGCGGTGGCGGCGGCCTTCGGGCTGCAATCGCTGCTGCGCCTGCCCATCGACGCCGTGCCCGACATCACGAACAACCAGATCCAGATCACCACGCTGGCCCCCGCCCTGTCGCCGTTCGAGGTGGAGCAGCAGGTGACCTTCCCCGTGGAAACGGCGCTGGCCGGCATCGCCGGCCTGGAAAGCACCCGGTCCATCTCGGTCAACGGCCTGTCGCAGGTGACCGCCATCTTCCAGGAGACGGTGGATATCTATTTCGCCCGCCAGCAGGTGGGCGAACGGCTGACCGAGGCCAGGGAGCAACTGCCCCCGGGCCTGACCCCGACCATGGGTCCGATCTCCACGGGTCTGGGCGAGGTCTATATGTGGACCGTGGAATATGCCCCGTTCGACGCCGGCGCGGCGCGGGCGGGACAGCCCGGCTGGCAGCCCGACGGCAGCTATCTGACCCCCGAGGGCGAAAGGCTGGCCGACGAGGTGGAGCGGGCCACATATCTGCGCACGGTCCAGGACTGGATCGTCACGCCGCAGATGAAGGGCGTGGCCGGGGTGGCCGGCATCGACACGATCGGCGGCCATGAGCGTCAGTACCATGTGCTGCCGGACCCGGGAAAGCTGATCGCCTTCGGCATCTCCTTCGCCGACCTGACACGGGCGCTGGAGAATGCCAACCAGAGCCTGGGCGCCGGCCAGCTTGAGCGCAACGGCGAACTGTTCATCGTGCGGGCCGACGGTCGCCTGTCGGGGCCGGAGCAGATCGCCGGTGTCGTCGTGGCCACCCGCGGCGGCGTGCCCGTGCGCCTGGGCGACGTGGCACAGGTGCGGCCAGGCCAGGCGGTACGCACCGGCAGCGCCAGCGAGAACGGCCGGGAAGTGGTGGTCGGCACGGCCCTGATGCTGATCGGCCAGAACAGCCGCACGGTGGCCGCCGCCGTCGATGCCCGGCTGGAGATCATCCGCGCTTCCCTGCCGGCCGACATCCTGGCCAAGACGGTGCTGGACCGCACCGACCTGGTGAACGCCACCATCAGGACGGTGGCGAAGAACCTGACCGAGGGTGCGCTTCTGGTCATCGCCGTGCTGTTCGGGCTGCTGGGTAATTTCCGCGCCGCCCTGATCACGGCGGCCGTCATTCCCGTGACCATGCTGCTGACGGCCACCGGCATGCTGGAGGCCGGCGTCAGCGCCAACCTGATGAGCCTGGGGGCCCTGGATTTCGGCCTGATCGTCGACGGTGCCGTCATCATCGCGGAAAACTGCCTGCGCCGCCTGGGGGAACGCCAGCATGCGCTGGGGCGGGTCCTGACGCTGGAGGAACGGCTGGGAGAGGTGACACTGGCCGCCAGGGAGATGATCCAGCCCACCGTCTATGGCCAGGCCATCATCATCACCGTCTATCTGCCGCTGCTGACCTTCACGGGGGTGGAAGGCAAGATGTTCGAGCCGATGGCGCTGACCGTCATCATCGCGCTGGCGGCGGCCTTCGTCCTGTCGCTGACGCTGGTGCCGGCCATGATCGCCATCTTCGTCAAGGGCCGGGTGGAGGAGAAGGAGAACGCCGTCATCGCGCGGGCCGGCCGCATCTACCAGCCGCTTCTGGAAAAGGCCCTGCGGCGGCCGCTGCGCATGTCGGCGCTGGCCACCGGCCTGTTTGCCGGCAGCCTGCTGCTGTTCGGCCAGTTGGGCCAGGAATTCATCCCGCAACTGGATGAAGGCGATGTGGCGCTGAATTCCTTCCGCATCCCGTCGACGGGCCTGCCGCTGGCCACGGCACAGCAGATGGAGATCGAGAAGGCCGTGACCGCCTTTCCGGAGGTGGCCTTCGCCTTCTCCAAGACCGGCACGGCGGAGATCGGGACGGATGTGATGCCCCCCGGCATCTCCCACATGTTCGTGATGCTGAAGCCGCGTGACCAGTGGCCCGATCGCAGCCTTTCCAAGGCGGACCTGATCCGCCGGCTGGAAGCCGCCGTGGCCGAACTGCCGGGACAGGTCTACGAGGTCAGCCAGCCCATCCAGCTCCGCTTCAACGAGTTGCTGGCCGGGGTGCGCGGCGACGTCGCCATCAAGGTGTTCGGCGACGATTTCGACACGCTGCTGGACACGGCGAACACCATTGCGTCCCAGGTTCGCGGCATCGACGGTGCCGCCGACGTGCGGGTGGAGCAGGTGTCGGGTGCGTCCTTCCTGAACGTCACCGTGGACCGGGACCGTGCCGCCCGTTTCGGCCTGTCGGTGGCCGAGGTGCAGGAGGTGCTCGCCATGGCGGTCGGCGGTCGGGAAGCCGGCCTGATCTATCAGGGCGACCGCCGGTTCGACATCGTGGCCCTGCTGCCCGGCGGCCTGCGCAACGATCCCGACGCGCTGAAGGCCCTGCCCATCCCCCTGCCGCCCGATGCCGCCGGCAATGCCCGGACCGTGCCGCTGGGGCAGGTGGCGCGTTTCGACGTCGCCGAAGGGCCCAACCAGATCAGCCGCGAGAACGGCAAGCGCCGCATCGTGGTGCAGGCCAATGTCCGGGGCCGCGATATCGGGTCCTTCGTGGCGGAGGCGCAGCAGGCCATCGCCGCCAATGTGGCGGTGCCGGCCGGCTACTGGATCGACTGGGGCGGGCAGTTCGAGAACCTGATCGCGGCGCGCGAGCGGCTGATGGTCGTGGTGCCGGCCTGCTTCGCGCTGATCTTCCTGCTGCTCTACAGCGCGCTGGGCACTGCGCGGGATGCCGCCCTGGTGTTCAGCGGCGTGCCGCTGGCGCTGACGGGCGGCATCCTGGCGCTGTTCCTGCGGGGGATGCCGTTTTCCATCTCCGCCGCGGTGGGCATGATTGCGCTGTCGGGCATCGCCGTGCTGAACGGCCTGGTCATGCTGTCCCATATCCGGCAGTTGCGCCAGGGCGGCATGGACCTGGACCGGGCCGTGCGGCAAGGCGCGCGCACCCGCCTGCGGCCCGTTTTGATGACGGCGCTGGTGGCCAGCCTGGGCTTCGTGCCCATGGCCCTGTCCACCAGCGTCGGGGCGGAGGTGCAGCGGCCCATCGCCACGGTGGTCATCGGCGGCCTGTTCACGGCCACGCTGCTGACCCTGCTGGTGCTGCCGGCGCTATACCGCCGCTTCGCGGCACCTGTGCCGGTTGCCGCCCAATCGGAAGGCACGACGGTTTCCGGACGATCCGTCGACCAGGCTGGATGACGCGGGCCGGGTGGGGTGGGGCCGGGCTCTCCACCCCACCCGCTGTGACTGGGATCATGACCGGGGGGCGAAGCAATCCTCCCGCAGGGACCGGCCGGCCGTCTCGGGCATGTGGCGCAGTGCCAGCAACCCGACAAGGCAGGCCCCCATCATGTAGAAGGCGGGCATCAGCGGGTTGCCTGTCATGGTGATCAGGCCGCTGCCAATGGCCGGTGCCGTGCCGCCGAAGATGGAGGTGGAGACATTGTAGGCGATGGCGAAGCCGGCGAAGCGCACATGGGTCGGGAACATGGCGGGGAAGGTGGCCGATATGGTCGCCAATTGCGGGACATAGAGCAGGCCCAGCAGGATGAAGGCCACGATGGCTCCCGTCAGGCCCGTGCCCATCAGCATGTAAAGGGGGATGACCAGGAAGAACAGCCCCAGCAGGGAGAATTTCCACATCGGCCGCCGCCCGACCCGGTCGGACAGCCAGCCCGCAAAGGGCACCAGCACCATCATGAACAGCATGCCGATCAGGGGCACGATCAGCGCCTCGTCGCTGGAAAGCCCCATGCGGCGCTGGAGATAGGTCGGCATATAGCTCAGCAGCGTGTAGTTCACGACATTCAGCGCCACCACCAGCCCGCTCACGACCAGCACGGGCCGCCAGTATCGGCGCAAAAGCACGCCCAGCCCCGGCGCCTCGCGGCCCTCCGCGTCCGCCTTGGCCTCCGCCTCCTGGAATACGGGCGTTTCCTTGATGCGGGACCGCAGGTAAAGGCCGATCAGCCCCATCGGCCCCGCCAGCAGGAAGGGAATGCGCCAGCCCCAGTCATGCATGGCCTGGTCGCCCAGCATCAGCGAAAAGCCCAGCATCAGCCCCGCCCCCAGCGAAAAGCCGGCCAGGGTGCCGAACTCCAGGAAGCTGCCATAGAAGCCGCGGCGGTCATCGGGGGAATATTCGGCCATGAAGGTCGCCGCCCCGCCATACTCGCCGCCCGTGGAAAATCCCTGCACCATGCGCAGCAGGATCAGCAGGGTCGGTGCCCAGAATCCGATACTGTCATAGGTGGGGATCAGGCCGACGCATAGCGTGGCGCCCGACATCAGCAGGATGGTCAGCGCCAGGATCGACTTGCGGCCCAGCCGGTCACCCAGCGGGCCCCAGAACATGCCGCCCAGCGGCCTTACCAGAAAGGAGATGGCAAAGGTGGCCAGTGCGAACAGCACGGCCTCGTCCACATCGCCGGGAAACAGTGCCGCGGAGATGTAGGTGACGCCATAGGCATAGATGCCGTAGTCGAACCATTCGGTGGCGTTGCCGATGGCCGACGCGCCGATGGCACGGTTCAGCGTGCGCTGGTCGGCAGGATGAGGGGGCGTATCGGGGGGCGTCGTCGCTGTGCCCTGCATCGTCACTCCCCCACCCAGGTGGCCGGACGGGAAAATGCGGAAAGGACCGGCGCACGGGGCGTGCGGGTCATGGGGAACATCATGGGCATGGTGTCTCCTGCGGGTTCTTCTGCATGGAGCGTCCCGGCCGCCGGAAGGGGCCGGTCACGGGATCAAGGGCATGGTCCGCGATGCGCAGGACCCCCGAATGGAAGAAGGGGCCGGATGACGCGCGAGAAATGGCGGGCCCCAAGAAAGGGGGGGCCAAGCCGGGAGCCCGGCGGGCGGCGCAGGAAAAGGGCAGTCCGATACTGTCCATGCGCCACGCCCGGGGGGACCATGGGCGGCGGGGTCGGTCTGTCAGTGCCTGGTCGGCGGGTCCGTTCTTGCCTTTACGTTGCCTGTGCGGACGGCGAACTGGCGGCCACGACAGGCGACCGCCAGCCCCGATCGTAACGCCTGCCGCCCGCCCCGTCCATGATCTAGGACACGGGCGCGGGACCGTCAGCCCCAGGCTGTCCGCAAACAGACGGGGCAGTGCGCAACGGGTCTCCCGTTGCGTATTGGGGCTTGATACCAGTTCCCGGTGATCGCAACCGATCACCGGGCCTCATACCAAGGTGCGGTGAGTTGAACTCATCGCACCTTGGTTGGCGCACCTTGGTTGGCGCACCTTTGGTTGGCGCGTTGAGCGCCCGCGCGCCCATGCGCCAAAGCCGCCGGATGGCGGCGCCCGGCGCATGAGGGATGCATTGATCAGCACTATAGGTTCTGATCAATGCAGTTACGTATCAGGTGTCGGCGCCAACATCCGTTGGCCTGGCTACGCCGCACCTGCGGCGCTGGCGCGGGTCGTTCGCCGGCAGCATGGGTGATGGTGAGCCGGGCGTCTCAGCATCCCAGGAGTTGCCTGAAATAGGCGATGGTCCGTTCCAGGCCGGTCTGAAGGGGAATGGTCGGGGACCAGTTCAGCACTGTCCGGGCCTGTGTGATGTCCGGGCGGCGCTGGCGCGGGTCGTCCGTCGGCAGCGGGTGGTGGGTGATGGATGAGCGGGAGCCGGTCATCGCGATCACCCGTTCGGCCAGCTCGCGAATCGTGAATTCCTCTGGATTGCCGATATTGATGGGGCCGGTGACCGCGTCCGGGCTGTTCATCAGCCGCACCAGCCCGTCGATCATGTCGGCGACATAGCAGAAGGAGCGTGTCTGCTGCCCGTCGCCAAAAAGCGTGATCGGCTCATGGCGCAGGGCCTGAACGATGAAGTTCGACACGACGCGGCCATCGTCGGGATGCATGCGCGGGCCATAGGTATTGAAGATGCGGGCCACCTTGATCCGCAGGCCATGCTGACGGTGATAATCGAAGAACAGGGTTTCGGCACAGCGCTTCCCCTCGTCATAACAACTGCGCGGCCCGATCGGATTGACATTGCCCCAATAGCTTTCCGGCTGGGGGTGGATATCGGGATTGCCATAGACCTCGCTGGTCGAGGCCTGCAGGATTCTGGCCCGCGTCCGCTTGGCCAGACCCAGCATGTTGATGGCGCCATGGACGCTGACCTTGGTCGTGGCGACCGGATCGCGCTGATAATGGATGGGGGAGGCGGGACAGGCGAGATTATAAATCTCGTCCACCTCCAGATAGAGGGGGAAGGTCACGTCGTGGCGGATCACTTCGAAATTGGGATTGTCCTGCAGCGGGAAGATATTGTCGCGTGTGCCTGTGTAGAAATTATCGACGCAGATGACGCTGTTGCCCTCCTGCAGAAGCCGCTCGCACAGATGCGAGCCCAGGAAGCCCCCCCCACCCGTAACCAGAACCCGTTTGCGTGAATGTTTCACGATGATCCTCATATCAGACAGCGGAAGGGGTGAAGGCGGGCACGATGCAAGCCCATCATATCGTCAGCGATATGAAATGGGGACTTCCATTTGCAGCCCTGCCCCGCCTCGGGCCCCGGAGATCGACCGGCCAGATGCCCATCACCTGTTTGGGTGGAAGGAGGGCCTTTTCTTGGACGCAGGTCTGAGGGGGGATGGGCGGCGTTGCCGGCCCTTGTTGCGTTATAACAAATCGTTATCGATAACATTTCGTAAGTATACGACAAATTTGTGCCGTCCAATTGTGCGGGTTGCAATCTGTTGCGTGTATCGGGAAGTTGTCCGATAGTCACGCGCGTTCCCAGCTGGGGCGGGAAACAGGCATCTATCAGTTTGGCATGGCAGTTGGACAGGAACGGGAATGGGTGGGCAGACGGTGGTTGATCGCAAGGGACGGCTGGCATTTCTGGGGATCGATGCCGGCACGCAGGCCGTGCTGGCGGCTTTGAGGCCGCGGATCGAGACGGCACTTCCCGCGATCATCGACGCCTTTTATGCCGATCTGCGGCAATGGCCGGAGATGATGCGCCTGTTCAAGGATGAGAGCGTCATGCGCCATGCGCGCCAGCGCCAGCTTGAACATTGGCTGAACCTGTTCTCCGGCCGGTTCGACGACAGTTATTTCGACAGCGTGCGTGCCATCGGCCGTGTGCATTCGGTTCTGGGGCTGGAGCCGCGCTGGTATCTGGGCGGCTATGCGCTGACCATGTCGCGGCTTTATGGCGTGCTGATACGCGGCTCTACCAGCCGCCTGCGGCCGCAGGAAGCGGAGGCCCGTCTGGCTGAGGCGATGCGTGCTGTCAACCTGGCCGTGATGCTGGACATGGATCTGGTGATCTCCGTCTATCTGGACGAGAACGCCGCCCGACATGCCCGGCATCTGGACGATATCTCCAACCAGCTCGACGCGCATGTGCGCGGCATGGTGCATGGCGTGGCATCCGCAGCCAGCCAGCTTGATGGCAATGCCCAGCGTATCAGCCAGGCGGCACATGACACGACCACGCGAGCCCATTCAGCCAGCCATGCGGCTGAACAGGCAACGGGCAATGTCAGCATCGTGGCGTCGGCGTCCGAGGAACTGTCGGCGTCCATCGCCGAGATCGCCAGCCAGGTGGCGCGCTCCACCGCCGTGGCGCGCGATGCCGTGACCGAGGCCGGCAATGCCGATACGACCATCGTGGCCCTGGCCGAGGCGGCGGGCCGCATTACCCAAGTCGTGGACCTGATCAACGAGATCGCGGGCCAGACCAACCTGCTGGCCCTGAACGCCACCATCGAGGCGGCAAGGGCAGGGGAGGCCGGCAAGGGCTTCGCCGTCGTGGCCGGCGAGGTCAAGCAGCTTGCCAGCCAGACCGCGCGCGCCACGGAGGATATTGCGCGCCAGGTGTCGGAGATGCAGGCCCGCATGGCCAAGGCCGTGGACGCCATCGCCACGATCGACCGCACCATCCGCGAGATGGACCAGATTTCCAGCACCATCGCCGCCGCCGTGGAACAGCAGGGGGCCGCGACGCGGGAGATCGCGCGCAATGTGCAACTGGCCGCCGTTGCCACTGCGGAGGTGGGGGACAATGTGGCCGGTGTGGCCGGTGCGGCAGAGGCCGTGGCGGGCGTGGCCGGTGAGTTGGGCACTGCGTCGGAGGAGCTGAGCCGCAAGGCCGATGGCCTGCGCACCGGCTTTGACAGCTTCATCACAGCCCTGACCCGCGCGGCCCGGTAGGGCTCTGCCCCCCTCGGGCTTTGACCATTCACCGGCTGTCCGGCACGGGCCGGCCGTGCCCATGCCCGGTGCGGCGCCGTCATGAGGGAGCGGTGCAACAAAATCTTGCGTTGCCCCCGGTGCGGGACCGATAACAGGCCCATGCCCATATGAGGACCCGTGAGATGGCCGAAGGTATCCTGAACCGCAAGTTCATCAAGGCCGGAACCCAGCTTTTCGCCACGGGAGACCGGGGTGAACACATGTATCTGGTGCAGTCGGGCCGCATCCGCCTGTGGCGTGGCGAGCCCGACCATCCCGTCGTGCTGGCCGAGGTCGGTCCCAACTGCCTGTTCGGGGAAATGGCCCTGATCGACGAGGGCACGCGGTCGGCCTGTGCCCACGCGGTGGAAGACACGACCCTGATCGTCATTTCCGGCGAGAAAGTGCGACAGCGCCTGTCGGAGGCCGATCCGTTCGTCGCTTCCATCGTCCGCATCCTGGCGCGCAACCTGCGCGCCTCCAACGGCCACCTGGAAGATCTGATGGGCCAGATGCTGGCCGTCAGCGCCATCAAGGCGCGCGAGATCGCACCCAACGAGGATGTGGCCACCCTGAACAGTGAATTGTCGAAGGGCTGACCCGTCTCCGGCCGGCCAGCCCGGTCACGCCCCCAGGGGACCGCGCGGCCGCGATGATTGCCGCACCACCAGACGGGCGGGGATGATGGTCTGGTCGAGGGCCCGGCCGGCCATCAGGCGCAGCAAATTCTCCACCAGCAATTCGCCCGCCGCCGCCGTATCCTGCCGCACCGTGGTCAGGGGCGGATTGGTGTAGCTGGCGGCCTGGATATCGTCGAACCCCACGACGGATACATCGCCCGGTACGGCCAGACCGCGGTCGCGCAGCGCATGCATGGCGCCGATGGCGACCAGATCGCAGGCGGCAACGATGGCGTCGAATGGCGTGCCCGCATCCAGCAGACGCAGGGCGGCCGCATGGCCCGCCTCCTCCGACGTCTGGCTGTCCAGGCGTAGCGCGGGGTCCGCCGGCAGGCCCGCTGCCGCCAGCGCCTGCACATAGCCCTGGTAGCGGTCCCGATATTCGGGACAATTCTCCGATATGTCGCCCAGGAAGGCGATGCGGCGATGGCCCGTGGCGATCAGGTGAGAAACGGCGTCGGACATGCCCTGCACATTGTCCGACCCGATGAAATGGCCGGGCTGGCCCGGCAGTACCGGTCCCCAGGTGATATATTCGATCCCCGCCTCGTCCAGGCTGGCGATCTTCTCCAGATAGGAGGTGTAGTCACCATAGCCCAGGAAGATGATGCCGTCGGCACGTTTGGAACTGGCATAGTCGGCCGTCCAGTCGGTGCTGGATTGCTGGAAAGAGATCAGCAGGTCATAGCCGCGCCGTGCCGATGCGCGGGTGACGGAGCCCAGGATCGACAGGAAGAACGGGTTGATCAGCGATTCCGAGGTGCCGGGGTCCTCATAGAGCAGCAGGGCCAGCGTGTTGCTGCGCTGGGACCGCAGATTGCGGGCGTTGACGTCGACCTTGTAGTTCAACTGGCGCGCGGCCTGTTCCACCTTCAGCCGCGTGTCCTCGCTGACCATGGAATCGCGGCGCAGCGCGCGCGAGACGGTCGATTGTGAAACCCCTGCCAGTTCGGCGATATCGAAGGATGTCGGCCGCTTGTTCCGCATTGTTCTTCTTGGCTTCTTTTCTTTTCCGCCCAGGATTGCACATTACAGGCCCGGTGCCGGCCCTGGCAATCACCGCCACCAGGGAGATATCGCAAAAGCCGGGCATGGGAAGGGTGGGTGCGCGCCGGAAACGGTCCGGAATGTCAGAATATGACGTCCTTGTCCGTGTCCGCGCCGATGAAGGTAAGGGTGCGGATCCGGGACGGATCACCGCCGCCCATATCGAAATTCACCTGGTTGACCTGGGTGCGGAAGACATCGCGCAGGATGGTGTTGCGGACCCGCAGGCGGGCCGGCGGCGCCGGCAGCGACACATCCTGATAGACATGCAGATCGTCACCGGCCAGTTCCGCCCCGATAAGGCGCAGGGTCAGCGACGCGGCGTCCGGCGGTGTCAGCGTGAAGCGCGCCTCCGTATAGAGCGCCAGCCGCGCCTGGTCCCTCACCTGTGACAGGTCGGGTGTGGCCACCTTCACGATCCGGTTCAGCGCCATTTCGCCATCATGGGCGTGCAGGGCGTGGTCCACCTCCAGCAGGCCGGCGCCCGCATTCCAGCGCACAAGGGTTAGCACCGATTTGGCGCGATGGGCCAGACCGGGCGATGCGGTCCCGATGGTGCTACCGGCGGCGGCCATGGCGATGGCAAGCAGGCGGCGGCGGGGCAGGAGGTGGGCGGTCACGGCTGCTGGCCCGCGGGGGCCAGCGGCACCTGCCGCTCCTCCCCCTCCGTTCCCTGCGCGTCCTTGCCGGCCTTCAGTTCCACCAGCATGTCGGCCATCATGTCCTGCTCGTCACGCTTGGCCTTGTACAGTTCCAGGCGTGAGGCCGCGATCCGGCGCGGATAGGCATTGTTCGACGGGTCGGCATCGGCGATTTCCTGCCGCGGGTCCAGTTCGATGCCCACCACCTGCTTGGGCCGGATCAGCATCCGGGTCACCGCCTTGCTGTCATAGCGCCAGATTTCAGCCGGGATCATCAGGAATTCCCCCGTTCCGTCGGCATAGGTGATCTGGAGCGGCAGCGGCATGACCAGACCGCCCTTGTTCACGAAATCGATGAAATAGACCCAGTCGCCATCCTTCTCCGCGCGGGCAAGGGCTTCGCGTTCCCAGGGCTCCAACCCTTCCAGCAGGTCGCTGAAACGGTTGCGGTCCTTGTTGCTGGGCGTGAACGGATCGTTCTCGTTGTAGAAATCCGCCAGTTCGGGCCGGCGCTCCAGCAGGGTCCGCAGCCCCTGCTCGCGATTGCGGGTCTGGCCCAGCGGCTCTCGCACCTCCCGCCCGGCCCGCTCGCGGTCCAGCGGCTTTTCGATATCGGGATTGCCCGTGGAAATGCGGTATTCGCGCACCGAGGCCAGGTCGATATCGACATGGTCGGTCGTGTAGAACCAGCCGCGCCAGAACCAGTCGAGATCCACGCCGGATGCATCCTCCATGGTGCGGAAGAAATCGGCCGGGGTGGGGCGCTTGAACTTCCAGCGCCGGGCATATTCGCGGAAGGCATGGTCGAACAGGTCGCGGCCCATCACCGTCTCGCGCAGGATGGTCAGGGCCGTGGCCGGCTTGGCATAGGCGTTGGGGCCGAATTGCAAGGCGCTGTCCGACTGCGTCATGATCGGCACCTGTCCCTGGCTGACCATGTAGCTGGTGATGCCGGCCGGCAGGTTGGGGTTGCGGCGGTGGGCGCCGAAATTCTCCTCCCATTCCAGATGCGCCACATTCTGGAGGAAGGTGTTCAACCCCTCGTCCATCCAGGTCCATTGCCGCTCGTCGGAATTGACGACCATGGGGAAATAGATGTGGCCCACCTCATGGATGACCACCCCGATCAGGCCATATTTGGCATTGGCCGAATAGGTGCGCCGGCCCGTCTTCGCGTCGATACTTGGGCGGTAGCCGTTGAAGGTGATCATGGGATATTCCATGCCCCCGCTTTCCCAGGTGTTCACGGACTGGGCCGTGGGATAGGGATAGGGGAAGGAATATTTGTTGTAGACCTGGATCGTATGCGCCACGGCCCAGGTCGAGTATTTCGACCAGAGCGGCTCCGCCTCGTTCGGGTAGAAGGACATGGCCAGCACCGTCGGCTGGTCGGGATTGTCCTGCTTCACCCCCATCGCGTCCCAGATGAACTTGTTGGAACTGGCAAAGGCGAAATCGCGCACGTTGCGGGCCTTGAACCGCCAGGTCTTCATCGCCCGGTCGGTTTCCTTCTCGTTGGCCAGCGCCTCATCCGGCGTCACGATGAAGATCGGCTGATCGGACCGGGCGGCGCGGGCCAGCCGGTCGCGCTGGGCCGATGTCAGCACATCGCCAGCATTCTGCAATTCACCCGAGGCACTGACGATATGGTCGGCCGGCACCGTTACCGACACGTCGTAGTCGCCGAACTCCAGCGTAAATTCCCCGCGCCCCAGAAAGGCCTTGTGCTGCCAGCCGGCATAGTCGGTGTAGGCCGCCATGCGCGGGAACCATTGGGCGATGAAGAACAGCTCCGTTCCGTTCTCGAACCGCTCATAGCCGCTGCGGCCGCCGACCACCAACTCGTTGATGATATTGTGCGCCCATTCCACCTTGAAGCCGTAGCTGGCGCCCGGCGCCAGCGGGCGGGGCAGGTCGATGCGCATCATCGTGTCGACCACCCTGTAGGGCAGGGGCCGTCCGCCCTCGTCCGTGACGGCGGCGATCTCCACCCCGTACCGGATGTCCTTCAGTGCCTGGGCGCGGGCAAGCTGATCGTAGCTGATCTGGTCGCCGCCGTCCCGGCCGGGGCTGCTGGTGCGCGTCAGCTCGGCGATGGAGCCTTCCTTGTAGATGTTCTGGTCGAGCTGGAGCCACAGATAGCGCAGCGTATCGGGCGAGTTGTTGTGGTAGCGCACCGTCTGGCGCGCCGTCAGCCGCTTGGCCCCCACCTCCAGCCGGACATCGATGCTGTAGTCGGCCCGCTGCTGCCAATATTCATGGCCGGGTGCGCCGGACGCCGTGCGATAGGTGTTGGCGGTGGGCAGGTCCACGTCGAGCTGCCGGAACTTGTCCTTCCAGTCACCCTTGGTCTGATCGACCGCATCGGCCAAAGCCGTCGCCGGCGCCAGAACCGGCAACAGCACCAACGCAATGGCCGCCACCAGGCGTGCCATCTTTCCCCGCCACAAACCCATGCCTTGCCCCCACCAATGCAACCCGGGGTCCCCGCCCGACCGGGCCCGTTGCCGCAAGGGCTCGATAATGCTTGGGGCCGGGAAGCGGCGAAAGCCTTTAGTCATGCGGCGCGCCAGAATCCTGATCCCGGCAAGAATCGGGCCGTATGATTGTAGGGATTTCGCATTTTGTATCGGTTTGTGCCGATGCCGGTCGGATGCTGGTGCTGATCGCAGCCGGGCCCTTGTCTGGCGCCTGCCCTGCCCGACCTGAAGGATTCGCGGGGCGGCCCCCTTCGTTCGTCGGGGCTTCTTTCCTTACCAAAGCGTTATTTCCGCCCTATGATCCGCCCCTTCTGACAGTTTGGGGGATCGGATGCGAGACGGTTTTGCCATGCGTGGCGACTGGCGACATGACGTCATCGTGGTCACTCTGGCCGTGGAGGAGTTGGGCCCCCGGGAACTGGCGCCGCTGGTCAATACGCTGGATGAGGCGGAGCGTGAGCAGGCCGCACGCCTGCATTTCGATGCCGACCGCAATGCCTACATCGCGGCCCACGGGCTGACGCGGCTGTTCCTGTCGGCATGGACGGGGCGCGCGGCGGGGTCGCTGGCCTTCAATGCCGGGCCCTATGGCAAGCCGGCGCTGGTGCGCGGCGGGGCGTCGTTCAACCTGTCGCACACGCGCGGCATGGTGGCCGTCGCCGTGGCGGCGCAGGGAGAGGTCGGCGTGGATATCGAGCCGATCAACCCGCGGCGCACGATCGAACTGGATATCGCCGACCGCTGGTTCTCCGCCGCCGAGGTGGCACAGATCGGCAGCGAGGAGGCGGAGGATGCCAAGCGCGCGCGCTTCATGCGCATCTGGAACCTCAAGGAATCCGTGATCAAGGCCACGGGCCGTGGCCTGTCCCAGGAGTTGACGGGCTTCACCGTCACCCCGGCGGCAGGACCGGATACGTCCCCCGTCATGGCGATACACGAGGAATGGCTGGAGCGGGCCGGCGACTGGCGGCTGGCGCAGTGGGATGTCGATGGGTACGTCCTGGCCGCAGCCAGCCTGAATGGCCCGCCGGGCAATCTGCGCCATCTGCGCGTCACAGCCGATGGCCTGGCGGCATTGGCCGATGGGGCGCCGATCCTGGTTTGACGGGGGCCCCGGCCGGCCCCCCCCCTCATGGGGGGCGGCCGGGTTCAGTCGGAACCGGCCAGCAATGGCCAGGCGCTGCTGCAGCGTTCCGAAAAGATGCGCAGATGCCCGATGGCCGAAACACCCGCGGCGGCCACGGGGATGACGGCATGTTCCACGGTCGCGGCCGGGAAGAAGGCAGCATGGTCGCGCACGACCGCGGGCGGGATCATGGGATCATCCTCGATCGCGATCAGCCGGACGGTGCCCGTCATCCGGCCCAGGTCGGGCTGTGGCAGGTGGCGTCCCCAGTCCCGGCGATAGAACCCGCGTGAGGTACACCAGCGCCGCCATTGCCAGAAGGCGTTGGCCGGCAGGTCGGCGCCCTGTCCCAGGATGCGTCCCGGCATGTAGCCCAGAAGTGCTGTGGCCAGCGGCCCCAGCACGAACCAGAAGGCCATGGCCTTGCCGATGAAATGGCTCGGGTGACGCCGCCAGTGCGCGGGCCCCGTGGCCACGCTCGTCAGGCGGCGCACCCGGTCGGCCTTGGCGTGGAACGGCAGGCCCATGCCGCCCAGCGAATGGCCCATCACCTCCACCGGCAGACCGGGATGGCGGTCGAACAGGAAGTCCAGGGCCGCCCCCTGGTCGATGACGGCCCAGTCCGCCATGCTGGCCTGTGCCAGCCGCACGGGCCCGCGGGCCGAATGGCCGCAATCACGGTAGTCATAGATCAGTATCGCCGCCTGCCGCCGGCCAGCCAGCCAGGCGGCGAAGCGGGCATAATAGTCGCGCGGCACGCCCGTGGCGCCATGAAGTACCAATGCCATGGCCGGCGGCCCGTGCGGCGGCGTGAAAAGCCGGCCGGCCAGTTCCCGCCCGTCCGGACAGGGAATGGTGACCGGCTGTTCCGGGGCCGCCTGTTCGGGGGAAGCGGCGTGCCCGCCGGGCTGGGTGTGGAGACTGGCAATGGTGCTGCCGGCCGTCATGGCATGTCCGATCGCTTGTTCGCTTCCCGGAAGATAACGAACGATCGTGCTAATTACAACAGGTCGGTACAAAGACCCGGCCGGCGGGCCCGCCGGCCGGGGCAGTTTCCCTTGAGGGAGCAAGGACCCGGCCGCAAAGGGCAGCGGCCGGGCCGGCCCGGCGGATGGGAGCCCGCCGGGTTTCCGGTGGTGTCACGCGCCGGGCGCCGCCAATCGGCGGCTTTGACGTGCGCCCACCAGGAGCGTACACGGGCCTGTCTAGAAAACCGCGCCCGCGATGCCGGCAATGAAATCCGCATGGGTGGGCAGGGCCGAAAGCTCATGCCCGATCATGGCCCTTACCTCCGCCAGGAACGCGACCAGTTCCTTCTCGGTCAACTGGTCGGCCAGGGGGTTGTAGCCTCGAGGCAGGACCCCCTGGCCCAGGAAAACCTGTACCCAGCTCACCTCCAGGAAAAGCTCGTCGTAAAGCCGGCTGACCCGGCCATGGGCCTGGAAATGCCGCATCCGGCGGGCAAGCTCGTCCGGTACGGCCATATGGCGGCAATCGCGCCAGAAGGGGGTGTCGTCGCGTTCCGTGGCCTTGTAATGCAGGATGATGAAGTCGCGGATGCGCTCATATTCCAGCCGGGATTTCTCATTGAAATCCGCCACCTCCTCCGCATCGATCCCTTCGTTCGGCAACATGGTCAGCAACCGGGAGATGGCCGATTGCACCAGATGGATGGAGGTGCTTTCCAGCGGTTCCAGGAAGCCGCCGGCAAGCCCGATGGCCACGACATTGCGGTTCCACATCTGCCGGCGCCGCCCGGCGGTGAAGCGCAGCAGCCGTGGCTCGGCCAGCCCCTCTCCATCCAGGTTCCCCATCAGGATGGATGCCGCCTCGTCATCGCCCATATAGCGGCTGGCATAGACATGGCCGTTGCCCGTGCGATGCTGCAGGGGGATGCGCCATTGCCAGCCCGCACCCTGCGCCGTGGACCTTGTATAGGGCGTGAAGTCGCCGCCATTGGCACAGGGCACGGCCCAGGCCCGGTCGCAGGGCAGCCAGTGGGACCAGTCCTCGAACCCCGTGCCCAGCGCCTGTTCGATCAGCAATCCACGAAAGCCGGAACAGTCGATGAACAGGTCGCCCGCCACGCGGCTGCCATCCTCCATCTCCACCGCTTCCACATGCCCGTCGAAGGCGTTCAGCACGGTTCGGCGAATCCGGCCCTCCGTGCGTTTCACGCCCTGCGCCGTGGCATGGCGGCGCAGAAGGGCGGCATAGAGCCCGGCATCGAAATGAAAGGCGTGGGTCAGCGGCTCCAGCGGGGTGCGCGGCCGCTGCTGCCGGCCATAGCGCAGGGCGCGGGCCGCGACCGTATTGGGCACATACTGCTCCCAATCCCCGTCCAGACCCAGTGCCCGGGCGCGCAGCCAGAACTGGTGGAAGGGGGTCAGTCCCAGGGGCCGGCCGATGGCGCCGAAGGCGTGCATATAGCGATGCCCCCGGCGCCACCAGTCCTTGAACTCGATCCCCAGCTTGATCGTGCCCTGCGTCTCGCGCAGGAAATCATCCTCATTGATGCCCAGCACACGGTTGAAGGTGACCAGCGGCGGGATCGTGGCTTCGCCCACCCCGACGGTGCCGATCTCCTCGGACTCCACCAGATGCAGCCGGTGGGTCTTGCCGGCCACCCGGGCCAGGGCCGCCGCCGACATCCAGCCGGCCGTGCCGCCGCCGACGATCACGATGGTGCGAATGGGTTTGCGCATGATGTCTGGCCCCGGATGGTTTGGCTTCCTATGCGCAACGACCAGCCCGTCAGGCTGCCGCCGGCCTTCCCAGCAAGTATCCCTGCATCAGGTCCACACCGGCATCCGCCACCCAGGCCCGCTCGGTATCCGTTTCGATCCCTTCGGCAACGATGCGGGCGCCGGTGTCGTTGGCAATGCCGACCAGATGACGAACAATGCTCTGCTTGTAATGATCCTGATCGATGTCGCGGATCAGGGCCATGTCGATCTTCACGTAGTCGGGCCGCAACTCCTGCAACATGTTCAGTCCGGAGAAGCCGGCGCCGATATCGTCCAGCGCGACACGGAAGCCCGCTTGCCGGTAGAAGGCCAGGATGCCGCGCAGATGCGCCTGATCCTTCACTTCCGTTGTTTCGGTCACCTCGAACACAATGTCGGCAGGGTTCAGGCCCATATCCCGCACGAATGTATGGGTTGTTCGCAGACAATAGGCGGGATCATAGATGCTGGAGGGGTTGAAATTCACAAACAGCTTCATCCCCCGCGCACGCCGTCTGGCAAAGGCCGTGATGGCCTGCCGTCGCGCCGCTAAATCCAGCGTGAACATGAGTTGCGTGTCGGCCGCCACGGTGAACAGGGAACCCGCCGAGACGATGTCGCCATTCTCCTCCCGTCCCCGCAGCAAGGCTTCGTAACCGAAGAGGCTGCCGTCGGGCCGGCAGATGGGTTGCAGCATGGAGAACAGCCTGTCCTGCTCCAGCATGGTGACCAGCCACTGCCCCTTCACCGCAGCGATCAACCAGCGTAATGTCCGTGTCGACATGTAATCAGAGATGGTGGGTTCTTTATCGTCCTCCAGCAGCAGGGCGCGGCAATGCTCCGTCTCTTCCTGGGACAGGACGCCATTGGCATCCGTCAGGAAAGCAGCCATATCGCTGCGCGCCAGGCGGATATCCAGACAAGCAGGATCATCCATCTCCATGATTGTCAGGCATCGGCGCCGTGCGACATCCAGTATTTTCATCCGCGTGTGGGCCATGGGCGGGGCCAGCAACAGACGGTTGAGGGGATGAACGAGCGCCTTGATCTTCTCACATTCGGGGCAATGCATGGGGTTCCTCCGTTGGCCGAAGGAAACTCGTTCTGATCAGGTGAATATCAAGCCCCGCCGGATAGGCCTGACAGCGGCCATGGCAGGGGAGTGGCCCCCAGCCATGTGAAAGAAAGCCCCCGCCGGCGGGCCGGCAGGGGGCAGAGGGAGGCGGGATCAGAACTTGTAGGAGGCGCCCAGCAGATAGCGCGAACCGTAATCCTCGTACCGTTCCACCAGACGGGTATCACCCCGGCCATAGGCGATGAACGGTTCGTTGGTCAGGTTGTAGCCCTGGAGCATGATGGTCAGGCCCTTCAGGCTCGACCCTTCCTGGAACTCGTATGAGACCTGGGCGTCCATGATGGTTTCGCCCTTGCCCATGCGCAGCGACCGGCTTTGTCCGAAGCCCGTGACCTCGGCCAGGAACTTGGACCGGTAATTGGCCGACACGCGGGCCTGGAAACCGTCCTTGTCGTAATAGAGCGTGCCCTGGGCGGTATATTTGGAGAAGCCGGGAATGGGCTGGGACGGTTGGCTGGGGTCGGGGGTGATGGTGGTCTTGGTGTAGCCGACATTACCCGTCATGCCGAACCCGTCCAGCGCCTCGCTGACCAGATCGAACGGCAATGCCAGGGCGAATTCAACGCCATAGATGTCGCCGCCATTGCCGTTGGAGGGGCGTTCCGAATAGCCCTGGCGAAGCACCGGCTCCGGTCCGTCCACGGGGAAGCCGGTGAAGTCCATCACCGTCTTCTCCTTGTAGATATAAGTCTTCAGCCACTTGTAATAGGTGTTGATGGCCAGATAACCCGCGTCGGCGAAGTAATATTCATAGGTGGCATCCACGGCATCGGCGACCCAGGGCTTCAGTGTCGGGTTGCCGTTATTGTCGCCGCCGGCACTCCAGGGCGAATAGTCGATATCGGGGTTCTGCGCCTGCGCCGGGTTGTAGCTGTAGGTCGACAGGGCCGACAGTTGGTCGGGCCGGGCGCGTGCCATCTGACGGGACGCGGCCAGTCGTACCTTGTGGTCCGGGTCGGGCATGGTGAAGATCAGGTTCGCGCTGGGCAGGAAGTTGTTGTACTTCGCCCCGGCGGTATAGATCTTGAAGCTTGTGACGTTGTTTTCCGTGGTGATGCTGGGACCGGTGGAGGATTGTTCGGTGCGGATATACTGCGCCCCGATATTGCCGGTCAGGGTGACGTTGCCGAGCTGTGCATCCAGATCGATCTTGGCGAAACCGGTCCACACCTTCTCGTCGATCGAATAGGCGAGGTCGTTGATGCAGTTGGCCCGCTCGCACTTCATCAGCGTATAGGTGCCGTCGGCCAGCAGCTTGCGCGGGTCGAAGGCAATGGTGTCGCCAAGCCCGCTGAAGCCCAGCTTGGTCGGCCGCAGCAGCGCGGTGGACGGGATGGTGATGGAACCCTGGTTGGCCGGGTTCTGGAAATTGGCCGTCGTGACGACGTACCATTCCGGCTGCGTGTAATCCTTCGTGCGGTCGGTATAGTTCACGCCGAGCGTAACGGCGCTGAACGCCTCGGATTCGATCTCGCGCGTCACGTCCAGCCGGGCCGACCACAGCTCGTCCTTGATGGTCGGGGTGTTCAGGTAGCCGTTCTGGTCCAGATCGTAAAGGACCCCGTCCGCGCCCTGCTTCTTCAGCGCCCCGCCCGACCAGCCGCCCGGATCGGTCAGCAGCATCAGGTTCGGGTCGGCATAGTTCAGGCCGTGGGTGAACTGCCAGCCGAAATCATTGGGGGTGGAGGTGAAGCCCAGCGTGTCGGTGGCGCCGGTGCCGGCGCGGCCCGTGCCGAAATAGGCCTCGAAGCGGGAGGATTTACGATCGGCGGCGCTGTAGCCCACATCGCCGGTCACGGTCCACCCGTCCTTGCTATACTGCCCGTTCCAGCCCGCGGAATAGAGGTCGGCCTTGGTTTCGCGGATGTCGCTGCGGCCGACGCCCTTGACGTCGGAGAAGGTGCCGCCCGTGACCAGGCCATCCTGCACGGTCGGGTTGGGCCCCACTTGCGCCGCCGACCAGAACAGCGGCATCTCGATCCCGCGCTGATACTGGATGTCATCGAACTTGGAATAATAGAAGTCCAGCGTGGTGACGAAATTGTCCGTCGGCTCGTACTGCACCGTCGCGACCAGACCCGTGCGCTTCAGCGTCTGGGAATTGGCGCGCACCTCTGCCCCGCCGATGATGTAGGGGTTGGTGTCGCTGACCGGCAGGTCTCCATTGGGGATGGGATAGTTGCCGTCACCCCAGAAGCGCGTCGACTTGATCTGGGTCGGCTGCATCAGGTGCGACACGCCCAGCGACACGCCCAGCGTGTCATTGGCGAACCGGTCGACATAGGTACCGGAGAAACGGTAGCCATACTCGTCGCTGTCACCGTTCAGCTTGCCGTTGGTGACATATTCGGTGCGGGCCGACAGGGCGACGACGCGCTCCTTGTAATCCAGCGGCCGGATGGTCTTCAGGTCGACGGTGCCGGCCAGGCCCTGGCCGATCACATTGGATTGCGAGGTCTTGTAGACGGCCACGCCGCTGGAGATTTCGGCCGGGTACTGGTCGAATTCCACCGAACGGTTGTTGCCCGTGGTCACCTGCTCGCGCCCGTTCAGCAGCGTGGTGGTGAAGTCCGGCCCCAGGCCGCGCAGGCTGATGGATTGTGCGCGGCCATCGATGCGCTGGGCGGCGATGCCGGGCAGGCGGGCGATGCTTTCCGCGATGGAATTGTCGGGCAGCTTGCCGATATCCTCCGCCGTGATCACTTCCACGACCTGCGTGGCATTGCGCTTCTGTTCCAGCGATGCCTGCAGGGACTGGCGGAAGCCGCTGACGATGATCTCCTCCAGCATCTCGCCACCGGCCGAACCGGTTGCGGCGGGGGCGGCCTGGGCCACCTGCCGGGCGTCGGTGCGCTGGGCGACGATGCTGTCCCCGGCATCGGCCGCACCGGCGGTGCCGGCCTGCAACATGGCGGCGCCGGCAACGGTCGCCAGCAACGCGAAACGCATTGGATTAACCTTGGACATTCCTCTCACTCCCCATCAACGCGCGTCACCGACGCCATTGTTCTTGTTGACCCCGTTCGGGGCATCGCTTCATTGCCGGCCGGTTCCGCGCCGGCCCTTGGAAGCCCATGCCCCGCCATTGGCCCGCTGCCCCTTCCGGCACCGGACCTGATCCAAACCCGCGGAAAACACAACAACCAAGACGGGCGGACGCAGGCGACCCGACCGGGGCGGTGTACCCGTGGCACCATCCACACCCTTTGGCCGATCGCCGGCGCCATCGCCGGCAGCGCCAGGGCCAGCCCTTGTTCCTCATGGCCCCGCTGCACAACCGAATTTAGTTTCATTGCAGAAAAACGGAGAGCGCGAAAATACGTATGCAGAATATTGCTGCGTTGCGACGCATACGTATTCAGATACAAAGCCGCAAATCCCGGCAACCGCCAGCCGGTCAGACGCCCCGCCAGCCCTCCGCCACCGGCCCCGTCCCGCATTTCGTGATTGGCAGGCGGCCCCGGATAAATGCATGATCGGCACCCGCGCAGGTGCGGATCGTCTCGGGCGGAAGATGGGGCGCGTATGGTTCGGCGGGTTCGCTGGTGGCTGATGGCGGGGCTGATCCTGCTTCCATCCTGTTTCGACCCGGCCGTCGCCCAGACCCCGACTTCCTCGGTCGCGCGCCCGTTGATCACCATCATCGGCGAATTGACTTATCGCGAGCGGATCGCCCTGCCGCCGGGTGCCACCCTTCTGGTGACGCTGACCGAACCGGACCAGGCCGATCCCGATGCCCCCACCCTGGCCCGGCAGCGCATCGATCTGGCCGGGCAGCAGGTGCCGCTGCGCTTCCGCCTGACGGCGGCGGCCGTCAGTCTGAAGGCGGGACGGCGCTATGCGGTGCGCGCCGTGATCCATGATGAGCGCGGCCGTCCGCTCTGGTCCATCCAGAGCGCGCATGTCATCGATCCGGGCGAGACGCTGGCCAATCTGGGCGTGCTGATGCTGACCCGTGTGTCCATGGAGGAGGCGGATACCGCAGCGGCCCCGGCCATCGGCTTCCAGTGCGGGGAGCATGAGGTGACGGCGCGGTTCGCGGGCGATGCCATGGAACTGCATTTGGACGGCGCCACCCATCGCCTGACCCAGTCCCTCTCGGCTTCCGGCGCCCGCTATACCGGCGATGCCGCGGGCCAGCCGCTGGAATTCTGGAACAAGGGGCGGGAGGCGCGGCTGACCCTGGGCGACACCGTCTATCCGCGCTGCCTGCAGATGATCGGCGAGGATGAGGGGGACGGTTCCAGCTATGAGGCGCACGGCTATGGCCCGGCCTGGACCCTGCGCATCGCGGGGGATCGTCTGCAGCTTGTGCGCATCGGTGCCGAAACGACGGAGATCGCCCGCATTCACCTGCCCGAGCGGCAATTGCTGGCCGACGGCTACCGTTATGCCGCGCGGCTGGGCGATGTCGATCTGAAGGTGACAGTGACACCCGGCCTGTGCCTGGACCGGCGCAGCGGCGTGCCGTTCCCCGACAAGGTGGCCGTGGTCAAAGGCGAACAGCGCTATGACGGTTGCGGCGGTGACACGGTGGCCGTGCTGCAGCGCGGGGAATGGCGGGTGACCAGCCTGAATGGCGAGGCCCTGGCACAGCCGGAAAGCCTGACCATCACTTTCATGCCGGATGGCACGGTGGCGGGCCGGTCCGGCTGCAACCGCTTCCTGTCGCGATACCGCGCCGATGCAGACGGACTGTCCATCAATGGCCGGTCCATGGCCGGCACCATGATGGCCTGTCTGCCGGACATCATGCACCGCGAACAGGCCTTCCTGTCGGCGCTGGGTGCTGTCGAGCGCCATGGTATGGACGAGGACGGGACCCTGACCCTGACCGGCCCGGACGATGTCGAGATCGTGCTGCGCGCCATCGCCCCCTGATGCCAGCGGACCCTCATAAATCGGTGTCCATGCGGCATCGGAGATGGATGCCATTCAACGTTGTGGTGCTATAAAGGCGCCGTCATATCGTTGCAGGAACAGGGGAACGCCATAGTGCAGCGCCGTCCATCCGGCCTTTCCATCCTTATCCGCGTTTTCACCGGTGCCCTTGCGATGGCCGCCGGCCCGGTCTTGGCGCAGACATCGCCACCGGCGCCGGGCCTGGAATCGCTGTCCACACCGGCGGAAATCAGGGCCCAGGTCAGGCCGCGCCATCATGCTGTCCTGTCGGCGGAGATGGGCGGCAAGATCCTGGAACTGCCGTTCCGCGATGGCGAGGCCTTCCGCCGCGGCGACCGGCTGATCGTGTTCGATTGCGCCGCCCAGCGCGCCCGGCGCGACCAGGCCGCCGCCGCCGCCCAGGCTGCCGCCCGCCGGCGGGAGGTGTCGGGCAAGCTGGACCAGCTCAACTCCATCAGCATGCTGGAACTCGCGACCGCCGAAAGTGCCGAGGCGGAAGCCAAGGCCGAACTGGCCCTGGCCGACGTGATGGTTCGCCGCTGTGTCATCGCGGCCCCCTATGATGGCCGCATGGCCGGGGTGGAAGCCCAGCGCTACGCCTTCGCGGCGGAAGGAGCGCCGCTGGTCGCCATCTATGATGCCGGCGCCTTCGATGTGGAAATGATCGTGCCGTCGGCCTGGATCGCCTGGCTGAAGCCCGGCCATGCCTTCCGTTTGAAGGTGGACGAGACGGGGGGCGTCCATGAGGCGGAGGTGACGCGGCTGTCGGGCCAGGTCGATCCCGTCAGCCAGTCCGTGCGCGTCTATGGCCGCATCAAGGGCGATGTGATGGCCCTGCGGCCCGGCATGAGCGGATCGGTTGCCCTGCGCCCGCCCGGTGCGGGTGGAACGCCATGACAGCCACGGACCCCCGGGACCGCCAGCTTACGGCGCTGGCCGGGCTGGTGCAGATGGAACGCCGGGTGCGTGCTGCGGCGACGGCGGCCGAGCTGGCCTTCCTGATGGTGAACGAGACGCATGCCCTGGTGCCCTATCGCCAGGCCGTGCTGTGGCGGGCCGATACCGGCGGTATCCAGGCCATGTCGGGGCTGGCCATTCCGGACGAGGATGCGCCCTTCAACCGCTGGCTGGGGCGCCTTATGGCGCAATGGGTGGTTGACGCCAAGCGCGGTCCGCGGCTGCTGGACGCCGACGACCTGCCCGCGGAGGAGGGGGCGGCCTGGGCTGAACACCTGCCGGCCCATGCGCTGCTGCTGCCCCTGTTTCCGCCGGCTGGTGGGGAGCAGGCGAAGCCTGTCGGCCTGTTGCTGCTGGCCCGCGACGAGCCGTTCATGGAGCCGGACCGGCAGTTGCTGGACCTGCTGGGCGATGCCTATGGCCATGCCTGGCACGCGCTGACGCGCCGCACGGCGCGGCGGTGGCGCTGGATCAAGGACAGGAAGCGTCTGGCCATGATCGCGGGTGCGGCCCTGCTGCTGCTGCTGTTCCCCGTGCGCCAGTCCGTGCTGGCCCCGGCAGAGATCGTGCCCCTGCATCCGGCCGTGCTGCGTGCGCCCATCGCCGGGGTGGTCGAGGGCATCCTGGTGCAGCCGAACGAGCCCGTGACGGAGGGCCAGCCGCTCGTGCAGATGGATGCGCGCGAACTGGAAAGCCGGCTGGAGGTGGCGCGTCAGGCGCTGGCCGTGGCCGACGCCGAACAGCGCCAGGCGCAGCAGCAGGCCGTGTTCGACGAAAGGGCCAAGGCCAGCCTGGCCATCCTGGCATCACGCCGGGAACAGGCGGTGGCGGAGGCCGCATTCCTGGAAGAGACGCTCGGTCGCGGCCGGCTGACGGCGCCCAAGGCCGGCATCGCCATCTATGACAATCCCGACGACTGGGCCGGGCGGCCCGTTTCGCTGGGCGAGCGCATCCTGACCGTGGCCGATCCGGCGGCGGTCGAACTGGAGATCCATCTGGGCGTCGGGGACGCCATCACCCTGGAGCCAGGGGCCCGCATCTCCTTCTTTCTCAATATCGACCCTGCGGCGCCGCTGTCGGCCACGCTGCTGCGTGCCGGATACCGCGCGGCCCCCACCCCGGAAGGGACCATGGCCTATCGCCTGACGGGCCGTTTCATTGCCGATAGCGCAGACGACAAGCAAAGGCTGCGCGTCGGGTTGCGCGGCACGGCCAAGCTGGAGGGGCGGCGCACGGTGCTGGCGCTTTATCTGCTGCGCCGGCCGCTGGCGGCCCTGCGGCTCTGGCTGGGCTGGTGACTGACATGGCCATCGCGCTCGCCATGCCCGGCCAGCAGCAGGACGCCGATGCGGGCCCCCGTCCCGTTCCGCTGCCTGCCCTGCGGGAGGAACTGCACCTGCATCAGGCCCCGCCGGACCGGTATGGCGCGCCGCGCTGGACGCTGGAGGACCCGGCCCGCAACCGCTTCTTCCAGATCGGCTGGCCCGAGATGGAGATGCTGGCCCGCTGGGACCTGGGCGAGGCCAATGCCGTGGCGGCCGCCGTGGCCGAGGCGACCACCCTGGATGTGGATGTCGAGGATGTGGAACAGTTTGCCAAGTTTCTGGCCGGCGCCAACCTGTTGCAGGTGCGCGGGCCCGATGCGATCGGCCGGCTGGTGGAACAGCGCGGCGCCCAGCGTATGGGCTGGTCCAAGTGGCTGCTGAAGAATTATCTGTTCGTGCGCATCCCGCTGGTACGGCCCGATCCCTGGCTGGAAAAGGCGCTGCCGCATGTCGCCTTCGTCTATACACGGGGCTTTTTCTGGCTGACCCTGCTGGCCGGGCTGGTCGGCCTGATCCTGGCCGGGCGGCAATGGGACAGTTTCACATCCACCTTCATGCATTTCTTCACCCTGGAGGGGGCGGCCATCGCCGCGCTGACCCTGTCCTTCACCAAGGTGCTGCACGAACTGGGTCATGCCTTCACGGCCAAGCGCTATGGTTGCCGCGTGTCCAGCATGGGGGTAGCGCTGCTGGTGATGTTTCCCGTGCTGTACACGGACACCTCGGCGGCCTGGAAACTGCGCGGCCGGCAACAGCGTCTGGCCATCGGTGCCGCCGGCATGGCCAGCGAACTGGCCCTGGCCTGCTATGCCACGCTGGCCTGGAGCTTTTTGCCCGACGGCATGCTGCGCAGCGCCGCGTTCATGGTGGCGACCACCACCTGGCTGCTGACGCTGGCTGTCAACACCAACCCGTTCATGCGGTTCGACGGCTATTTCCTGCTGTCCGACCTGCTGGACGTGGCCAACCTGCAGGATCGTTCCTTTGCCCTGGGCCGCTGGCGCCTGCGGGAGGCCTTGTTCGGGCTGGGGGAGGAGAAGCCGGAGGTGCTGCCCCCGCGGCTGGAACGGTTGCTGACGCTTTATGCCTATGGCACCTGGATTTACCGCTTCTTCCTGTTCCTGGGCATCGCCCTGCTGGTCTATCACTTCTTCTTCAAGCTGCTGGGCATTTTTCTCTTCATCATCGAGCTTGCATGGTTCATCGGGATGCCGGTCTGGAAGGAAATGAAGGAATGGTCCAAGCGTCGCACCACGTTGCGCTGGAACGCCGCGACCTTGCGCACCGGGCTTCTCGTGGCGCTTGGGCTGGGCCTGCTGCTGTTGCCCTGGGGCGGCACGGTGCGGGCGCCGGCCCTGTTGCGCGCCGCACAGCAGAATCAGTTCTATGCCCCCGCGGGCGCCCAGCTTGCGCAATTGCCGGCGGCGGGCGGGGCGGTGCAGGCGGGTGAGCCGCTGTTCCGGCTGGTCGATCCCCTGCTGGACCACCGGCTGGCCAATGTCGACCGGGAATTGCTGCGCCTGCGCTGGCAGAATAGTTTCCTGGTGCTGGACCGGGCATCCGCCGCCAGCCTGCGGGTGGTGCGGGAGGATTACGCCGCAGCGCTGGAAAAGCGCGCCGCCCTGCTGCTGGAAAAGGAACGGCTGACCATCACCGCCCCGTTCGACGGTGTGCTGGCCGACATGTCGCATCCGCTGGCATCGGGGGAATGGGTGGCGGCCGGCGAATGGCTGGGCACGCTGGTGATGCCGGGCGGTGCCGTCGTGGAAGCCTATGTCGGGGAGCGCGATCTGAAGCGGCTGGAGGTGGGCGCCGAAGCGCATTTCATTGCCGAGGCCGGGGACAGGGCGCGGCTTTCGCTCCGGCTGGACACCATTGCCACGGCGGCGACGACCCGGCTGGCGCCCGTGGCCGAACTGGCATCCCTCCAGGGCGGCGGCATCGCGGCCCTGCCCGATCCCCAGCGCGGCCCCGTTCCTGAACAGGCCGTCTATCGTGTGCTGCTGACCGTGACCGGCAACGGCGTCCCCGCCATGGTGTTGCGCGGTCAGGTCCATATCGACGCGCAGCGCCAAAGCATCGCCGGCCGGTTGCTGACCGGCGCCATTGCCGTCCTGCGCCGGGAAAGCGGCTTCTGATACCGTTGGCAATTCGGTACGGCGGCGGACGCCGTCATGCCCATCGGTCGAACATTCTGACGATGGTATGATACCGCGGCGTGACGGGCACGGGTGCGATCGGCACCTGCTTCCCGTCCGCCCGATGGGGTTCACCCCGCCAGGGCGATGTCGGATGCTTCCAGCGCCGTCAGGCGGGCCAGGCGATGGTCGGGCAGCGCGCAGAAAATCTTCACCCGGCGTTCCACCATGCCGAACACCAGGTTCAGCAGGGCACGGCGCTCCGTTTCCGACCCTTCCAGGGCCAGCGGGTCGGGAAAGCGCCAGGTGGCCTGCATCGGGTTGCCGTTCCAAAGCGGGGCCGGCCTGGCCGCCGCCTCCTCGCAGACGAAGAAGACGAAGTCCAGTGCCGGCGCCTCGGGACCGGTGAACAGGTCCCAGTGCTTGGGGCGCAGGGTGTCGGTCTCGATCCCGACCTTTTCCAGCAGGTCCAGGGTGATCGGGTCCGCCATCTCACGCGGGTCGGGCCCGGCGGAGAAGGTTTCGAACCGGCCCATCCCCCATTTGCGCAGCAGCCCTTCGGCCATGAGGCTGCGTGAGGCATTGCGGCGGCAGACGAACAGCACCTTGAACGGATGATCAGGCGTCATCGTGGGATAACCCTTGCGGCGGGGAAGAAGGGAGGGTGCGGGGGAGTATCCGCGCCGCCGGTTACATCCCTGCGTCCGCTGCGTGTCGTTCATGTGACGGTTCGCTACCGGGGCGGGGCGGCGGCGCCCGCTGGCCCCCGGTTTGACGCATATCAATGCATCCTCCCGCCGGCAGGCCCATGAAGGCAGCGTCGGGGACAGGGCAAAGGCCCGCCCCATCCAGGAATATTCCGCTGACACCGGGGGTTTGTCATGGGTGTAGCAATCGCCCACGGGGCACATGGGGGTTCGGCCGCGGCCACGCCCGTCGAGGCGTATGACGAGGATGTCATCCGCGCCTTCGTCGTTGCCGCCATGTTCTGGGGCATCGCGGCGTTCGCCGCGGGTGTCTATATCGCGTTCCAGCTGGCCTTTCCGTCCCTGAACCTGGGGCTGGAATGGACGACGTTCGGGCGGCTGCGGCCGCTGCACACGTCGGCGGCCATCTTCGCGTTCGGCGGCAACGCGCTGATCGGCTCGTCGCTCTATGTCGTGCAGCGCACCTGCCGCGTGCCCCTGTTCGGCGGGCGCGAATGGAGCTGGTTCATCTTTTTCGGCTACCAGCTTTTCATCGTGATGGCGGCCACCGGCTATCTCATGGGCATCACCCAGGGCAAGGAATATGCCGAGCCGGAATGGTATGTGGACCTGTGGCTGACGCTGGTCTGGGTCATCTACCTGATCGTGTTTGTCGGCACCGTCATCCGCCGCCGCGAGCCGCACATCTATGTGGCCAACTGGTTCTATCTGGCCTTCATCATCACCATTGCGATGCTGCATGTCGTGAACAACCTGACCGTTCCGGTCAGCTTCACGGGCACGAAGAGCTATATCGCCTGGTCGGGCGTGCAGGACGCCATGATCCAATGGTGGTACGGGCACAATGCCGTGGGCTTCTTCCTGACGGCCGGCTTCCTGGGCATGATGTATTATTTCATCCCCAAGGCCGCCAACCGCCCGATCTACAGCTACCGGCTGTCGATCATCCATTTCTGGGCGCTGATCTTCCTCTATATCTGGGCCGGCCCGCACCACCTGCACTATACGGCACTGCCCGACTGGACGCAGACGCTGGGCATGGTCTTCTCGGTCATCCTGTGGATGCCGAGCTGGGGCGGCATGATCAACGGCATCATGACCCTGTCGGGTGCCTGGGACAAGCTGCGCACCGACCCGTCGCTGCGCTTCTCCGTCACGGCCGTCGGCTTCTACGGGATGAGCACCTTCGAGGGGCCCGTCATGTCGGTGAAGGCGGTCAACGGCCTGTCGCACTATACCGACTGGACCATCGGGCATGTGCATTCCGGCGCCCTGGGCTGGGTCGCCTTCATCTGCTTCGGCATGATCTACTATCTGGTGCCGGTCCTGTGGAAGCGTCAGCGCCTCTATTCGCAGCGGCTGGTGGAGTGGCATTTCTGGACGGCCACGGTCGGCATCGTCTTCTACATCACGGCCATGTGGGTCAGCGGCATCATGCAGGGCCTGATGTGGCGCGCCTATGACGAATACGGGTTCCTCCAGTATTCGTTCGTGGAAACGGTCGCGGCCATGCACCCCTACTACATCATCCGCGGCATCGGCGGCCTGCTGTTCCTGACGGGCGCCATCATCATGGCCTACAACCTGATCCGCACCGTGCGCAGCGCCCCGGCCCTGGAGCCGGTGGCCCGGCCCGCGGCCGTGGCGGCCGAGTAAGGAGGGGCGCCACCATGAAATTCTCCCACGCGATCATCGAAAAGAACGTCATCCTGATGGCGGTGCTGACCCTGATCACCGTGTCGATCGGTGGTCTGGTGCAGATCGTGCCGCTGTTCACGGTGGAAACCACCATCGAGCGTGTCGACGGGGTGCGCCCCTACAGCCCGCTGGAACTGGCCGGCCGCAACATCTATATCCGCGAAGGCTGCTATACCTGCCACAGCCAGCAGATACGCACCTTCAAGGACGAGGTTGAGCGCTACGGTCATTACTCCCTGGCCGCGGAAAGCATGTACGATCATCCGTTCCAGTGGGGTTCCAAGCGCACGGGCCCCGATCTGGCCCGTGTCGGCGGCAAATATTCCAACGACTGGCATGTGGCCCACCTGAACGATCCGCGGGCGCTGGTGCCGGAATCGATCATGCCGGCCTATCCGTTCCTGAACCGGCCGCTGACGTTCGATGACATGGACCGTCACCTGCAGGCCAACCGCACGGTGGGCGTGCCCTATACGGACGAAATGGTCGCCAATGCCGTGAAGGACCTGCGCATCCAGGCCGGCGCCCTGCCGGACGAGGATACAGACGCCTTCCTGGCCCGCTATCCCAAGGCGCATCTGGGCGATTTCGACGGCAAGCCGAACGAGGTGACGGAGATGGACGCCCTGGTCGCCTATCTCCAGATGCTGGGCACGCTGGTCGATTTCACGCAGATCAATCCCGACGACCTGAAGCAGTGAGGGGGCGGTCATGGAACAATTTCTTCCCCTGCTGAAACAGCTCTGGGTCGTCTGGTTCCTGGTCCTGTTCATGGGCATCGTCATCTGGGCCTTCCGCCCCGGGGCGAAGCGCCGGTTCGAGGCCGATGCCATGATCCCGCTGAATGACGGTGCCGGCCCGGCCGGCGATGAAAGGTGACACCATGCCCAGCAAGATCGAGAAGGACGCCACCACGGGCACGGAAACGACGGGCCATGAGTGGGACGGCATCAAGGAACTGAACACGCCGCTGCCCAAATGGTGGCTCTACACCTTCTATGCCACCATCGTCTGGGGCCTCGCCTATACGCTTGTCTTCCCGTCCTGGCCCAGCCTGACCGGCCATTTCGAAGGCACCTCGGGCTGGACCCGGCGGGCGGAGGTGGCGGACACCCTGGCCGCCCAGAAGGAGGCGCAGGCCGGCACGCGCGAGCAGATACTGGCACTGGATATCGAGAGCATCCGCCGGGACCCGGCGCTGATGGGCTATGTCCAGGCGGCGGGGCGGGTCGCCTTCGCGGACAATTGCGCCGGTTGCCATGGGGCCGGCGGGGCGGGGGCCGTGGGCTTCCCCACCCTGGCCGACGATGACTGGATCTGGGGCGGCACGCCGGACCAGATCCTGCAGACCATCACCTATGGCATCCGCAACGCCAACGACAACAGCCGCTTCGCCGACATGCCGCGTTTCGGCGCTGACGGCATTCTCACCAAGGAGCAGATCGCCGATACGGCCGATTTCGTCCTGTCGCTGTCGGGCAACGGGGGCGACGCTGCCGCCATCGGCCGCGGGGCCGCGATCTATGCCGACAATTGCGCCGCCTGCCATGGCGAGCGGGGTGAGGGCATGCACGAGGTGGGCGCACCGCGCCTGTCGGACGGCATCTGGCTCTATGGCGGCGACCGGCCCACGGTCATCGAAAGCATCACAAATGCCAGACGCGGCAGCATGCCGGCCTGGATCGAACGGCTTGACCCGGCCACGGTCAAGGTGCTGGCGACCTATGTTCACGCCCTCGGTGGCGGGCAATAACCCCCCGAACCCCTTTGCCCCCACCCGACTCACCCGCCCGGAGCCATCCGGGCGGGTGTTTTGTTGTGCAAGGCCCCAGGTGCCGGCAGTCGCCGCCGTGGCACCGGTCAAAATGTCCGACCGATGCCACTATGCGAAGGTGACGTTGCCCGTACTCAGCCGGGCGTTGGAAACCACGCCCAGCAGCCGGATCTCGCTGGCGGCGACATCCTGGCTCTCGCTGGTCTTGGTCACCATGTAGATGCCGGTATTGTTGGCATTGTCGCCGGCCAGCACCAGCACGCTGCCGCCCACCTGCTGGTTCTGCAGGGTGCCGATGGCGGCACGGATGGAGGCCAGGCTGGCGTCGGCAAGATTGTCCGTCACCGTCGTCAGCCGCACCACCTCATCGGTGGCCAGGTCGATCTGGCCGGTCCCCCGTTCCGCCCCCTGGACCAGACCGTCGCCGTTGCGGTCCAGCATGGAACGCAGGTTGCCGATCAATGCCAGCGTGTCGCTCGCCGTCTGGAAGTTGGCGATGTGATCGAAGCCGGTATTCGCCCCTGCCGCCCCGCCATCGCCCAGGTCGCGATAGACGATCTGGTCGGCGGCGTTGCTGGTGCCCAGGGTGATATGGTCGGCCCCGGCCCCGCCTTCGAAACGGATGGCCTTGGTGCCCGTGACGGTGACGACATCCGCGCCCGCCCCGCCGGTCAGGGTCTCGATATTGCTGACCTGGATGGTATTGCCCTGGTTGCCCAGGCCGATCACATCCTTGGAGGCCCCGCCGACCAGCGTCTCGACCCCGGCGACCGTCATGGTCGCACCGGAATTGCCGATGGTGACGATATCCAGGCCGGCGCCGCCCTGGATATCCTCCACACCGCGCACCAGCAGGCTGTTGCCGCCGTCACCCAGCCGCAGCGCGTCATGCCCGCTGCCGCCGACCAGCACGTCGATACCCTGGGCCGTCAGGGTGCCGCCGGCCGTCCCGGTGAAGACGAAGTTGGTGCCCGCCCCGCCGATCAGGCTTTCGATCCCCTCCACGGAGATGGTGGCACCGCCCGCCAGGGTGACGCGGTCCAGTCCGGCCCCGCCGATCAGGGTTTCCAGGGCGGACACGGTGATGTCGTTGCCGCCATCGCCCAGCGTGACATGGTCCCTGGTGCGGCTGCCGACCAGGGTTTCGATACCCTGCAGCCAGATGGTGTTGCCGACGCCGCCCAGATGGATCACGTCGGTGCCGGGCGTGCCGGTCAGGCTTTCCAGCATCGCCACCGTCATGGTCATGCCCTGCGCACCGATGCCGGTGACGACATCATGTGCGCTGCTGCCGATCAGCGTTTCCAGATCCATCACGGCCATGGTCGTGCCGCCCGGCCGGGCGAAGGTGATCACGTCGGTCCCGGCATTGCCGATGATCGTCGCATAGCGATCGACGCTGAGCGTGGCCCCCCCCGCCGGCAGGCGCAGCACATCCTCGATGGTCTGGATGGTGAGTGTCCGGTCGCTGTCGGCCGTGCGGGGATCCATGTCGGATGTCTGCACCCGAAGCTGTGCCGTGGCCGCGTCCCCGCCGGCGGTGAACATCAGCGTCGCCAGCGTGGCGTTCAGGTCGGCCACGCTGCCGGTCAGGCGGATCACCGCGTCGCTGACCTGGGTCAGCACCGTCCCGCCGGCCAGCGTCACCGCCACCGAACCCCCGGTCGGTGTCAGCGTGACGGACAGTTGGTCGCTGTCCGCGTCGGCAACCCCGATACCGTCGATCCGGGTCGCGGTGCCGCGCAGCACGGTGGCGGCATCCGGCAGATTGGTGACCGGCGGCTGCAGCACCTGGATGGTGATCAGGTCGCTGTCGTTCGGCGTGATGGGGTCATGGTCGTCGGTATCCATCCGCAGCGTGGCGGTCGGCCGGCCGGCGAGGCCGGTGAACTCCACGCTGGCCAGCGATTGCTGAACGGCGGCGGTGGACCCGGATACCACCAGCACACCGTTGGCACCATGTGTCACGGTCACGTCGCCAAAGGCGGTCAGGCTGACTACACCATCGGTCGGGGTCAAGGTGACGGTCAGGGTCGGGCTGTCGGTGTCGATCACGCCGATACCGATGATCTCGTCGGTGATGCCGGCGACCACGGTCGGGCTGACGGGCAGCACATTTTCCGGTGGGGCCGCGACGCGCAGCGCGACGGTGCGAGTGTCGCTGGGTCCGCTGCCGGCATTGCCCGCAGTGATGCTCAACGAACCGGCGGTGCTGCCGGCGGCGGGCGTGAAATACAGCCCGGCCAGGGTGGCATTCACATCGGCCAGGCTGCCCGTCAGCGTGACGGTGCCGTCGCCGAAGCTCTGGCTTGCCGGCCCGATCAGCAGGATGGCCCCGCCGATGGCGGCCAGGGTGACGGTGACATTCCCGCCGCGGGCGGCCTGCACGGTGATGCCCGTGACACGGCTGCTGCCGCTCGACAGGATCGCGGCATCCTGCGGCACCAGCATGCGCGGTGTCGCCGGATCATCGTTCAGGATGGTGCCGCCGGCCCGCACGCCCTGAATGTCCATGCCGGGCGACGGGTTCAGCAACTCCACGGTGAAATGCTCGTCTGCTTCCACCGTATTGTCGCCGGTGACCTCGATCGTGATGATCTTGACGGTCTCGCCGGCTGCGAAATGGACCGTGCCGAAGGGCAGGACGCCGCCGAAATCGGCCGCGTCCAGGCCGGCATTGCCGCTGACGCGGTAATCCACCGTGGCGGCGGCCAGATTGGCACCGCTGCGGGTGACCTGGAAGGTGAAGGCGGTGGTGCCGCTGTCACCTTCAGGCTTTACGGCATCCAGTGCCGTGATCGACACCCGCGTGGGCACGATGACGCCCACCACGGCGCCGGCCACCGCATTGTCCAGATTGGCCCCGGTCAGTGCCGCCAGGGCGGCATCCAGGTTGCCCGCGGCCACGCCGTCACGCAGGGCGGCGATGCCCTCTGTCTGGACGATCACCTGCACGCGGGCCATCGCCGTCAGGGCGGCCAGCGGGTCTGGCGTGGCCGAGGCCGCCTCCACCTTGGCGTTGCCGGCGGCGATGATACTGCCGGCCACCTCCGACAGGGCGTTGACCCTGTCGGCGTCGATGCCGCCCAGCCGGGCGGCGGCCCCGCGCAGGATGGCCGCCAGCGTGGCGCTGCTGGTCAGGTCCAGCGTGGCCCCTTCCGGCAGTTCGCGTATCCGGTCGGCCAGCGAGGCCAGGATGGCCAGCCCCGCCTGCCCGGTGGGCAGGGCCGTCGCCGCGGCACCGTCCATCACGGCGGTGCCCTGCGCGATCAGGTTGGCGATCTTTGCCGCCGCGGACTGGGCGTTGACCGCCTGGGCCACCGCATCGGGGGACGCACCCTCGGCCGTGGCCGCGTCCAGCGGATCGACATTCATCAGGTCCAGGCCAGGCGCGATGCCGAGAGCCGCCTTGAGCTGGGCCGCCGCCGCCAGATTGGCGGCATTGCCGGCCTGATAGCCCGCAAGCCCGACGATGGCGCTGGTCAGCGGATTGATGACGGTCGCCCGTTCCGGCGCCAGATAGACCCCGTTGAATGTCTGGCCGGTGGAAATGTCGGTGCCGCCGACCATGACATAGGGGCCGTCGCCGCCGGCGATCTCGTAATTGCCCGTCGCATCGGTGGTGGACGCCACCTCGCCCGGGTCCAGCACGCCATTGCCGTTGGCGTCGGCGAAGACCTGGGCGCCGCTGATATAACCGTCAACCGACCGGCCGCGGACATAATTGACCAGCACGCCGCCGAAATCGACGCCGTTCAGGTTGAAGCCGGGCAGGGCGGCGTTGCCGGCCGCGTCCGTGATGGTGCCGGCATTGGCGATCCGGTCGATGACGGAAATGCCGTCGCGGTCCGCGTCGCCATCGCCCACCACATAGCGGAAGGTCAGCACATTGCTGCCCGACCCGCCGGCATAGACGGCCTGGCGTGCCGCGTCCCCGACCAGCAGGTCCAGCGCCGGGCTGCCATTGACGGTGACCACCTCGCTGAAGGTCAGGCTGATCTCAACGATATCGCCGGGGAAATAGGTGCCGGCGGCCGGTGCCGTGATGCCGGTCACCTCCGGCGGCACGCGGTCGCGCGTGCTGTCCAGGATGGTGCCCGATGCCGTGGACGGATTGTTGATCCGCGGCGGCAGCACCAGGCCGGATGCGGTCAGCCCGTGCAGCGACACCGTGAAGGTCTCGTCACCCTCCTCCAGCGTGTCGGCCCGCACCAGGATGGTGATCTCCTTGGAGAATTCGCCGGGGTTGAAGGTCACGCTGCCCGACGGCAGCACGTCGCCGGCGAAATCGAACCGGTCGATGCCGCCGCCCGCATCGATCCGCCAGTTGATGGAGACGGTGCCATCGGTTGCCGGTGCCTGGCCGGCGCTGCGGGTGATGACGAAACTGTAGGCGATCAGCCCGTCACCCGTCGGCTCGGCCTGGACCGATGCCGTGCCGGGCTTGGTGGCGATGCTGACCATCTGCTCTTCGGCGATGGTGATGTCCACCTGGCTGACGATTTCGCTCTGTCCGTCGGACACGCTGTAGGCGACGCGCCCGGCCACACCGGTGAAGCCCTGGTCCACCCGGAAGGCCAGCCCGGCCAGTTCGGCGGCGGACAGCACATCGCCCAGGCTGACCACCGTGCCGTCGGCCCGCAGCAGGCGGCCATTGCTGGGCAGTTCGCTGATGGTGACCGACAGGGCATTGCCGTCCGGATCGACCGGCCTTTCGATGGACAGGCCGATGGCGCCGGAATTCTTGGCGATGATCACCTGCTTGGGTGCCTGCAGGATCGGGTCGTTGTTCTCGCCCAGGATGGTGATGGTGACGGTGCCGGTGGAGGACAGCCCCCCCTTGTCGACCATGGTGTAGGTAAAGCTGTCGGTGCCCGTCGCCCCCGCCGGCAGGGCAATGAAGGCGCCATTGGGATCATAGACATAGGTGCCGTCGGCATTGACCTGCACCCGCGCGCCCGACGCCAGGGTGATGAACTGCCCGACCACGGCGGTGCCGTTCACGCCGACGACGGTCCGGGTATCGCCCGGATCGATGTCGGTATCATTGTCCAGCACGCTGGCGCCGTTCAGGATACCGGTCTCGTTGACCGTGCCGGTATCATCCACGGCCACCGGGGCCTGGTTGACGTCGGTCACAGTCAGGACGAAGGTCTGGCCCGCGCTGGCCCCGGCCCTGTCCGTCGCCGTGACGGTGACCTGCACTATCCCCGCATCAAGGAAACCGGGCGTGCCGGTGAAACTGCCCGTGGCGGCGTCGAACCGCAGCCAGGATGGCAGGGCGGAACCGTCCGCCAGCGTCGCCGACAGGGTCAGCACATCGCCAGTATCGACGTCGGTGAAGGCCGAGGCCGGCACCGTCAGGGTGAAGGTGGCGCCTTCCGCCACGGCATGGTCACCGATCGGCGCACCAACCACCGGCGCATCATTCACCGGGGTGACCGTCAGGTTGATGGTGCCGGTGACCGGTGCGTTGCCGGCAATATTGTCGGTGATCAGCAGGCTGACGCTGGTCGACAGGTCATTGTCGGCCACGGCCACGAAACTGGCCGCCGCGAGTGCCGCGTTGATCTGGGCCATGGTGCCGGTCGCCGTCCAGACGCCGGTCGCCGGGTCGTAGCTGCCACCGCCTTCGATGCGGCCCAATGCCGGGTTGGCCAGGGTCAGGACCGCTGTCAGCACAGCATTGGCCGGTGCCGCCGTCAGGAAGGTGCCAGCCAGGGAAAGCGCGCCGGAATCCTCCACATAGGCAAGATCGCGCGACAAGCCGCCGGCCACGATCGCGGTCCGGCCGATGCTGAAGGGCGCGCCCGCTGTCGGCGCTGCGACCGCATTGCCCGCCCCGTCGGTGATGCCGGCGGCACCGACATTCAGGGATACGGTCCCGCCGCCGGTCAGGCCGGTGGCCGTGACCTCGATGGTCTGGCTGTCGATGATGGTGACGCTGCCGATGCTGCCGCTGGCCGTGCCTGTCGTGATCAGGCCGAAAGCCGCGGCGGTGACGCCATAGACCGCTTCGGAGAAGCTGATCCGCCAGGTCAGGCTGGTGGCCTCGGCGGTGGGATTATCGATCAGCGTCACGCCCCCGATGGTCGGCGACGTCCCGTCCAGGGTGATGATGCGGGTTTCGCTGGGCGTGCTGGGGACACCGGAACTGCCCGTGGCGGTGGCGCTGAAGGTCAGGTTGCCGGTCAACGCGCTGGCATCGAAGCTGAAGCTGTATACCCCATCGGCGCCGGCCACCGTGGTCAGGCCGCTGGCATTGCCGTTGAGGAGGAGGGTCACGGTGGCGCCCGCCTCCGTTGTGCCCGTCAGGCGCAGCAGGCCCGGCCGGGCGACATCCGGCACGCCGGCATTGCTGCCCGGGGCCAGGGTCGGGCTGGTGGGGCTGGTGGTCCGGGGGGCGATGGTGAAGGTGAAGTTCTGCTGGCTGACCCCGCCGCCGCCATCGCTGGCCTGGACGGTGATGGTCTTGTCGCCGGCAATGCCTTGCGACCAGTTGATGCCATCCCTGACCGTGACGACGCCGGTATTGGCATCGATCTGGACCAGGCCGCCGGCATCGTCGAGCAGGCTGTAGGTGACGGTGCCGCCATTGACGTCGGTGGCACTGGCCGTGATGCCCACGGCCGTGCCACCACTGGCACCCTCCGCCATCCTGTTCACCGCGCTGTCACTGTCGGTCGGGGTAGCGGGGGGTGCGTTTGTGACGTTGATGGTGAAGGTCTGGCTGCTGGTGGCGGTGCCGTCGCTGGCCTGGACCGTGATGGTGTGGCTGGTGGCGGTCTCGTAATCCAGCTTGGTGGCGTCGGCGACGGTGACGACGCCGGTTGTGGCATCGATGGCGAAGCGCCCGCCGGCATTGTCGGTCAGGCTGTAGGTGATGCTGCCGCCATTGACGTCCGTAGCACTGGCCGTGATGCCCACGGCGGTGCCGTTGGTGGCACCCTCGACGACGCTGTTGGCGGCATTGTTGCTGTCGGTCGGCGTGGCGGGCGCGGCGTTTGTGACGTTGATGGTGAAGGTCTGGCTGCTGGTGGCGGTGCCGTCACTGGCCTGGACCGTGATGGAATGGCTGGTGGCAGTCTCGAAATCCAGCAGCGTGCCGTCGGCGACGGTGACGACACCCGTCGTGGCATCGATGGCGAAGCGTCCGCCGGCATCGTCGGTCAGGCTGTAGGTGACAGTACCGCCATTGACGTCGGTGGTGCTGGCCGTGATGCCCACGGCGGTGCCGTTGGTGGCACCCTCGACGACGCTGTTGGCGTCATTGTTGCTGTCGGTCGGCGTGGCGGGCGCGGCGTTCGTGACGTTGATGGTGAAGGTCTGGGTGCTGGTGTCGGTGCCGTCACTGGCCTGGACCGTGATGGAATGGCTGGTGGCGGTCTCGAAATCCAGCAGCGTGCCGTCGGCGACGGTGACGACGCCGGATGTGGCATCGATGGCGAAGCGCCCGCCGGCATTGTCGGTCAGGCTGTAGGTGATGCTGCCGCCATTGATGTCGGTGGCGCTGGCCGTGATGCCGACGGCGGTGCCGTTGGCCGCCCCTTCCACGACGCTGTTGGCAGCATTGTTGCTGTCGGTCGGCGTGCCCGGGCCGACATTGGTGACGTTGATGGTGAAGGTCTGGCTGCTGGTATCGATCCCGTCGCTGGCCTGCACCGTGATGGTGTGGCTGGTCGCGGTCTCATAGTCCAGCTTGCTGCCGTCGGCGACGGTGACGATACCTGTCGTGGCGTCGATCGCGAAGCGCCCGCCGGCATCGTCGATCAGGCTGTAGGTGACGCTGCCGCCATTGACGTCCGTAGCACTGGCCGTGATGCCCACGGCCGTGCCATTGGCTGCCCCTTCCACAATGCTGTTGATAGAGCTGTCGCCGTCGGTGGGGGTGCTTGGCGGTGCGTTTGTGACGTTGATGGTAAAGGTTTGGGTGCTGGTATCGGTGCCGTCACTGGCCTGGACCGTGATGGTGTGGCTGGCGGCCGCCCGGTGGTCGAGCTTGCTGCCGTCGGCGACGGTGACGACGCCGGTTGTGGCATCGATGGCGAAGCGCCCGCCGGCATCGTCGGTCAGGCTATAGGTGACAGTACCGCCATTGACGTCCGTAGCACTGGCCGTGATGCCCACGGCGGTGCCGTTGGCGGCACCCTCGACGACGCTGTTGGCGGTACTGTCGCTGTCGGTCGGGGTAGCCGGGGCAGCGTTTGTGACGTTGATGGTGAAGGTCTGGGTGCTGGTGTCGACCCCGTCACTGGCCTGGACCGTGATGGAATGGCTGGTGGCGGTCTCGAAATCCAGCAGCGTGCCATCGGCGACGGTGACGACGCCGGTTGTTGCATCGATGGCGAAGCGTCCGCCGGCATCATCGGTCAGGCTGTAGGTGACAGTACCGCCATTGATGTCGGTGGCGCTGGCCGTGATGCCGACGGCGGTGCCGTTGGCGGCACCCTCGACGACGCTGTTGGCGGCATTGTTGCTGTCGGTCGGCGTGGCGGGCGCGGCGTTCGTGACGTTGATGGTGAAGGTCTGGGTGCTGGTGTCGACCCCGTCACTGGCCTGGACCGTGATGGTGTGGCTGGTGGCGGTCTCGAAATCCAGCAGCGTGCCATCGGCGACGGTGACGACGCCGGTTGTGGCATCGATGGCGAAGCGCCCGCCGGCATCGTCGGTCAGGCTGTAGGTGACAGTACCGCCATTGATGTCGGTGGCGCTGGCCGTGATGCCCACGGCGGTGCCGTTGGCGGCACCCTCGACGATGCTGTTGGCGGCACTGTTGCTGTCGGTCGGCGTGGCGGGCGCGGCGTTCGTGACGTTGATGGTGAATGTCTGGGTGCTGGTATCGGTGCCGTCACTGGCCTGGACCGTGATGGAATGGCTGGTGGCCGTCTCGAAATCCAGCAGCGTGCCGTCAGCGACGGTGACGACGCCGGTTGTGGCGTCGATGGCGAAACGTCCGCCGGCATCGTCGGTCAGGCTATAGGTGATGCTGCCGCCATTGATGTCGGTGGCGCTGGCCGTGATGCTGACGGCGGTGCCGTTGGTCGCCCCTTCCACGACGCTGTTGGCGTCATTGTCGCTGTCGGTCGGCGTGCCCGGGGCGACATTGGTGACGTTGATGGTGAAGGTCTGGCTGCTGGTGGCGGTGCCGTCACTGGCCTGGACCGTGATGGAATGGCTGGTGGCGGTCTCGAAATCCAGCAGCGTGCCGTCGGCGACGGTGACGACGCCGGTTGTGGCATCGATGGCGAAACGCCCGCCGGCATCGTCGGTCAGGCTGTAGGTGACGGTGCCGCCATTGACATCGGTGGCGCTGGCCGTGATGCCGACGGCGGTGCCGTTGGCGGCACCCTCGACGACGCTGTTGGCGGCATTGTTGCTGTCGGTCGGGGTAGCCGGGGCAGCGTTTGTGACGTTGATGGTGAAGGTCTGGGTGCTGGTGTCGGTGCCGTCACTGGCCTGGACCGTGATGGAATGGCTGGTGGCGGTCTCGAAATCCAGCAGCGTGCCATCGGCGACGGCGACGACGCCGGTTGTGGCATCGATGGCGAAGCGCCCGCCGGCATCGTCGGTCAGGCTGTAGGTGATGCTGCCGCCATTGACGTCCGTAGCACTGGCCGTGATGCCCACGGCGGTGCCGCTGGCGGCACCCTCGACGACGCTGTTGGCGGTACTGTCGCTGTCGGTCGGGGTAGCCGGGGCGACATTGGTGACGTTGATGGTGAAGGTCTGGGTGCTGGTGTCGACCCCGTCACTGGCCTGGACCGTGATGGAATGGCTGGTGGCCGTCTCGAAATCCAGCAGCGTGCCATCGGCGACGGTGACGACGCCGGTTGTTGCATCGATGGCGAAGCGCCCGCCGGCATCGTCGGTCAGGCTATAGGTGACAGTACCGCCATTGATGTCGGTGGCGCTGGCCGTGATGCCCACGGTGGTGCCGTTGGCGGCACCCTCGACGACGCTGTTCGCGGTACTGTCGCTGTCCGTCGGCGTGGCGGGCGCGGCGTTTGTGACGTTGATGGTGAAGGTCTGGGTGCTGGTGTCGGTGCCGTCACTGGCCTGGACCGTGATGGAATGGCTGGTGGCGGTCTCGAAATCCAGCAGCGTGCCATCGGCGACGGTGACGACGCCGGTTGTTGCATCGATGGCGAAGCGCCCGCCGGCATCGTCGGTCAGGCTGTAGGTGACAGTCCCGCCATTGATGTCGGTGGCGCTGGCCGTGATGCCGACGGCGGTGCCGTTGGTGGCACCCTCGACGACGCTGTTCGCGTCATTGTCGCTGTCGGTCGGCGTGGCGGGCGCGGCGTTTGTGACGTTGATGGTGAAGGTCTGGGTGCTGGTATCGGTGCCGTCACTGGCCTGGACCGTGATGGAATGGCTGGTGGCGGTCTCGAAATCCAGCAGCGTGCCATCGGCGACGGTGACGACGCCGGTTGTTGCATCGATGGCGAAGCGCCCGCCGGCATTGTCGGTCAGGCTGTAGGTGATGCTGCCGCCATTGACGTCGGTGGCGCTGGCCGTGATGCCCACGGCGGTGCCGCTGGTGGCACCCTCGACGACGCTGTTGGCGGCACTGTTGCTGTCGGTCGGCGTGGCGGGCGCGGCGTTTGTGACGTTGATGGTGAAGGTCTGGGTGCTGGTGTCGACCCCGTCACTGGCCTGGACCGTGATGGTGTGGCTGGTGGCGGTCTCGAAATCCAGCAGCGTGCCGTCGGCGACGCTGACGACGCCGGTTGTGGCATCGATGGCGAAGCGCCCGCCGGCATCGTCGGTCAGGCTATAGGTGACGGTACCGCCATTGACGTCGGTGGCGCTGGCGGTGATGCCCACGGCGGTGCCGTTGGCGGCACCCTCGACGACGCTGTTGGCGGCGCTGTCGCTGTCCGTCGGGGTGGCGGGGGCAGCGTTCGTGACGTTGATGGTGAAGGTCTGGCTGCTTGTATTGCTGCCATCACTGGCCTGCACCGTGATGGAATGGCTGGTTGCCGTCTCGAAATCCAGCAGAGTGCCGTCGGCGACGGTGACGACGCCCGTCGTGGCATCGATGGCGAAGCGTCCGCCGGCATCGTCGGTCAGGCTGTAGGTGATGTTGGGCAGGCCGTTCGGCTCTGCCGCCGTGACACCGACGGCGGTGCCGTTTGCAGCCCCTTCCACGACGCTGTTGGCGGCGTTGTCGCTGTCGTCCGGTGTGCCCGGCGGCATGTTCGTGACGTTGATGGTGAAGGTCTGTGTGCTGGTGTCGGTGCCGTCGCTGGCCTGGACCGTAATGGTGTGGCTGGTGGCGGTCTGGTAATCCAGCAAGGTGCCGTCGGCGACGGTAACGACGCCTGTCGTGGCATTGATGGCGAAACGTCCGCCGGCATCGTCGGCCAGGCTGTAGGTGACGGTGCCGCCATTGACGTCCGTAGCACTGGCCGTGATGCCCACGGCGGTGCCGTTGGCCGCGCCTTGCAGGACGCTGTTGGCCGCGCTGTTGCTGTCGGTCGGGGTGGTGGGGGCGACATTGGTGACGTTGATGGTGAAGGTCTGGCTGCTGGTGGCGGCACCGTCGCTGACCTGTACCGTGATGGAATGGCTGGTTGCCGTCTCGAAATCCAGCAGAGTGCCGTCGGCGACGGTGACGACGCCCGTCGTGGCATCGATGGCGAAGCGTCCGCCGGCATCGTCGGTCAGGCTGTAGGTGAGGCTGCTCAAGCCATTCGGTTCCGACACGGTGATGCCGACGGCGGTGCCGTTGGCCGCGCCTTCGGCGATGCTGTTGGCGGTGTTGTCGCTGTCGGTGGGGGTGCCGGGGATCACGCGGCTGGTGAGCAGCGTGGCACCATTGGCGTTGCTGACCGTGAAGTTGGCTGTGGTCAGCCCGGCGCGGCCCGCCAGGGTGATGGTGATGGGCGGACCGGCGCCGATCGTCACGATGGCATCGGCCCCGCTGTCGGTCACGGTGATGTCGCTGATCGAATAGCTGGTGCCGGAGATGCGGATCGTGTCGGTGCTGTCGGTGAAGTCGGTGATCAGGTCACCATCGGTGACGTCGAACACATCCTCGCCATCACCACCGGTCAGGGTGTCGGCACCGCTGCCGCCGATCAGCGTGTCGTCACCGTCGCCGCCGATCAGGGTATCATTGCCGTTGCCGCCATCGATCAGGACATCGATCGAGCCGGCCGCCGGCGGGAAGCCGGCGCCAGCCGTGGCCACGGTGATCAGGTCGCCGCCAATGCCGCCGATGATGCTTTCCAGCAGCCAGGCGGTCAGCGTATTGCCGCTGGATCCCAGCGTTACGACATCCAGGCCCGCCCCGCCGATCGCGGTTTCGATCAAGGAAATGCCGAGAGTGGAGCCGTCGCTGGCGAGCTGGGTGACGACGTCGGTGCCGCTGCCACCGGTCAGCGTCTCCACCGCGGCGACGGAAATGGTATTGCCGCCATTGGCCAGCCGGACCCCGTCCTGCCCGCTGCCACCGATGATGGTTTCAACCAGCGAGACGCTGATAATGTTGGTACCATTGTCCAGTTGCACGAAGTCGGTGCCGCCGCCGCCCAGGAAGGTGTCGATCTGAGACACCAGCATGGTGCTGCCGCCGCCGCCGATAACCGCGACCAGTTCGTTCTGTGCGCTGCCGATCAGCGTTTCCAGCAACTGGACCGCGATCGTGCTACCCTGCGTTTGCGTCAGGGTGATGATGTCGGTGCCGCCGTCGCCGATCACCGTTTCGTATGGCAGGACGACATCGCTGCTGCCGCCGGATGCAGGCATGTGCAATATGTTGTCGATGCCGCCGATGACGATGGTCTGCGTTGCACCGCCCACGGCGATGGTCTGGGAAGGCGTCCGAACCGTGTCCACGCCCGAGACATAGATGGTCCCCGACACCATATCGATGCTGATATCGTTGGTGCCGCCATTGCCGATCAGCGTTTCAACATTGCTGACGACCGTGGTGTTGCCGTTGCTGCCCAGGTTGATCACATCGTTGCCGCCGCCGCCGATCAGCGTGGCGAGCGCGGAGACGGTAACGGTATTGCCGCTGCTGCCGGCCAGGATGGCCCCGCCGCCATTGCCGATCAGGGTTTCGACATCGGACACCAGAACCTGTTGCGTGGGGTCGGTGTTGACGGCCAGTTGCACGACGTCCTGGTACGCGCTGCCGATGATCGTCTCGAAATCCTTGACCGTGATGGCGGTCGCGGCACTGCGCAAGGTCACCAGATCGTTGAAGGTGGATGCACCGATCAGCGTGCCGACCATGTCGATGCTGAGCGTCGTGCCCCCGGTCTGGGTGGTGGTGATGATGTTGGTACTGTCACCGCCGATCAGGGTCTCGATGGATTCGATCGTGGCAGAGGTGGTGATGCCCGACAGAAGCTGGATCGTGTCGGCGCCGCTGGTGCCGGTGATCACTTCCACGGCCGCCGTCGTCAGCGTCCCGGCGGTGGTGAACTGCACGGAGTCGGCATTCTTGCTGCCGACGATGGTTTCGATGCCCTGAAGCAGGATGTCGTTGGCGAAGCTGCCGACCGCGGCCAGTTGCACGAAATCGTTGCCGCTGGTACCGATCAGGGTTTCAACCAGGGCGATGGTCGTGGTGCTGCCGCCCGTCTGGTCGATCTGTACGACATCGTCGGTGGCAATGGAAGAGCCGATGATCTCCTCGATCATCGACACATTGATGGTGTTGCCGTTCGTGGCGCCGGGCGCCGACATTGAGATCGTGTCGTACTGGGCCGTGCCGATCAGCGTTTCCACCATCGCCACCAGCATCGTGCCCGTGTTGGTGGTGGTGGCCAGCGCAGTGCTGCCGAAAATGGGTGTTGTCCGCCGCTCCTCCATCGTGACCACATCGACGCCGTCGCTGCCGATCAGCGTGTCGATATCGGCGATGGTGATGGTGGTGTTGGTGTCGCCCAGGATGAGGGTATCGCGTCCGGAGGTGCCGCCGGCCACCATCTCGATATTATGCACCCTCAGCGTCATGCCGCCGGAAGCCAGGTTGATGGTGCCGGATTTGAAACCGTTGGTGACGATGTCGTAGCCGGTGCCGCCGATCAGCGTTTCCAGGAACCCGATACCCATCGTGTTCCCGCCATCGCCCAGGCTGATGACGTCGATTTTGCTGCCATTGCCGAGGATGATTTCGAAATCGACAACCATCGCCGTTTGGCCGCCCGCCGAAGCGACGCTGGCGATTAAATCGTTGGCGCCGTTGCCGATGATCGTTTCGAACAGGCCGATGGCGGTGGTGGTGCCGTTCGTATTGAGGAAGACGGCAACGTCGTTGCCGTCGCTGCCCATCAGGCTGTGGATGAAGCTGACGGCGATGGTGTTGCCGCCGGTATTGGCCAATGTGAGGAAGTCGGTGCCCGTGGTGGCGCCGATAAAGGTCTCGATGCCGTCGACCACCATCGTGCTGCCGTTCGTCGCAAGGGTCACGACGTCCTTGCCGACATTGCCGATCAGCGTTTCAAGCAAAGCAACAGCCATCGTATTGCCGGCGGTGCCGCCAAGGGTGATGACATCCTTTCGGGCCACGCTCGTGCCGCCGCGCAGACTGGCGATATTGGTAACGGTCATTGTCTGGCCGTTGGTGTTCAGCACGAGGCCCTGGGTGCCGCTGTTCACCCCCACAACGAAGGAATAGACCGTCCCCGTGGAGAGGGTTACGTCCGCGCCGCCCGAAAGGGTCAGGGTACCGCCAGCAGCCATGTCAAATCCCCACTATCCGCCCCGAACATGCGCGTACCTTTGCATAGTGCGCGCCCGCCCGTCCGATCAGAGACCGGACAGATTCTTACATACAACGAGGTATTGCCTGTTGTCCGCGGTATAGCAACCCAAAAATCGGGTGCCGGGAGAAAATTTGGAATATCTTATGGATAAGTCACAGCGTATCAAGCGAAGGCAAAGTGCTGATTTCCATGAATTGCACTGTTTTGATGTTTGCCATGCGGTGCGGATCATTCTTCCCGACATATTGCCGGAGTGTTAATGAATGTATAAAATCCCTATATATTTGTTAACACGTAATGGTGTTGAAAAATATACTGGTTAATGAAGAAGTGCGGGCGATGCCCAGGGGTCAAAGGAGATCAGGAGGCCGGCCGCACGATCCGGCCGGTGGAACGCCATTGCCCGGTCGTTCAGCAATCCCGCCGTGAAGGAAAAGGTGCTGTTGGAGATGGCCAGGATGTCGGCCGCGCAGAGGGCCTGGAAATCATCCAGGAAGCCGGCGCCGCTGATCGGGGCCAGACCCAGGCCGGCGGCGGTCAGGGGCCGGTAGCCGGCGAAGGCGGCCAGGCTGGCGGGATCATCCGTGGCGATATAGAGCGCCGGTCGTTCAAGCCGGGGCCAGATATCCGCCAGCCAGTCCAGATACCAGGCCTCCGGTGCGATCCAGAACGGCCCCCAGCCGAAATCACCACGCCGCAGATGCAGGGCCACAACGGTGTCGCCGGCCTGCCGCAGCCGGTCCGCCACCTGCGCCATGCGCCCGCGCCAGCGCTCTGCGCGGGTGAAGAAGCCGCGGAAATCGTCGGCGAAGGGGGCGAACGCCGTGGTGTCGCCGCAGAAATAACCGTCGATATCGTGACCGGCGGCGAAGGGTGGGGCGCCTGGGGCGAGGCCCGTCGCCAATCCTGCCGCTTCCTCCGACAGCCGGGGCAGGGCCGGCCCGGGCAGGGGATCATCCAGGCCGAACAGGTGTCGGCCGATCCAGGGCGGTGTTTCGAGCGTCAGGCCGTGGCGCTGCGCGTAGAGCCGGGCGGTGCCATATTGGAGAATCTGATTGCCGAATCGGCCATTGCTGCCCAGCCGGGTCAGGGCGAGCCGCTGACCGTCATTCCGGGCCCGCGCGCGCGGCGTGGGCGCTGGGCCCCATTGCCCGGTCAGCAGCAGCAGGGCGCGACGGGTGAACGCCTCTCCATAGCCCTGGTTGCAGGCAATGGCCCGGTCCCAGGCGGCCAGCGCATCGCCCGGCCGCTCCAGGGCCTCCAGTGCTGCGGCCCTGGCCGCGTGCCCGCCATAAAGACCGGGGGAAAGCGAGATGGCACGGTCCGCCGCCGCCAGCGCCGCCGCATCGTCGCCACCGTCCAGCAGCAGGCCCGACCATTCGGCATGATATTCCGCCAGGGTGGGGGAAAGGGCGATGGCTTGTTGCAGGTTCACCGTCGCATCCGCTGTCCGGCCCAGACGGCGCAGGACGCGGGCCAGCAGGAAACGGGCGTTGGCGTTGTTGGGTGCCAGTTCCACGGCACGGTGCAGGTGGGGCAGGGCCGTGGCCGCATCCCCATCCTCCGCCAGCAGCAGGCCGAGATTGACATGGGGGGGCGCCAGGTCGGGACAGAGGCCGACCGCGCGGGCGAACGCGGCTTTCGCCTCGTTCCGCCGTGACAGGCGATGCGCGGCCAGGCCCAGCTCGAACCAGGCGGTGGCAAGGGTGGGGGCCAGACCCGTGGCACGGCGCAGCAGGGCATGGGCGGTGGCGTGATCATCCGCTCCGGTGCGTTCATGGGCCAGGGACACCAGCACCGTCGCGGTTTTAGCCCGGTCGCGCTCCGTGGCCTCATGCCCGGCAGTCAGCGCGTGCAGGCGGCGGCGGATCAGGATCTCGATGGCCATGAAACGGGCGTCGACCTCTCCCCCCACTCCAGGGGGGCGGGGGCTGGTCATCTCCGCCTGCAGGCGATCCAGGACGTTGCCGGGCCGCATTCGGTAGAAAACCGTCTTCACGCCGATCTGTATGCCCTTCAGCATCAGCGTGATGGCGCGGGAATAGGCGACGTCGTCGGCCGTGGCCGGCCAGAAGGGCGTTTCCTCCGGAAATCCGCCCGAGCGCGTGTGGGCTTCCCGCCGGATGCAGAGGTTGCAGGGATATGTGCGCACCGAGGCGTCGCGCCATGCCGTGGATATCTGTGCGTCGATATGGTCGAACAGGATGTCCGTGCGCACATAGTCCCAGCGCGGATTGGCATCCAGCACGCTGGCCGTGAGGTGGAAATGCCGTTCCAGGAACCGGTCGTCGGCATCCAGGAACCAGAGATAGGGACCAAGGGCGGCGGCGACGCCGGCATTGCGGGCCCGCCCCGCCCCCCGGTTCTGATTGTTGACGATCAGGGCCAGCCCCTGGTCCGGATGCGCCCGGCCCCATCGGCGCACCACGTCCACCGTGTCGTCGGGCGAGGCATCATCCACCACCACAATATGAACCTGCGCATCCTCCCGCCCCGATGCGGTGCGGTAATGGGCCAGCGCGGTCAGGATGCTGTCCAGGCTTTCCCCGATGGTATCGGCCGCCTTGAAGGCGGGGATGATCACGGTGCCGATGACGCCATATTGCTGGCGATGGGTGTCAAGCGCCCTCATCGCGACGGCAATGCCACTATCCTCCGGCGCCGTGATGCCGGCACGCGGCAGCATGGCGATGGCATCGCCCTCGCGGCCCCGGATGAACCAGACCGTGGCCAGCAACCGGGCCAGATCGCCGGATGGCGGGATGAAGCTGGCCAGCCATTCCAGACGGGTCTCCGCTTCCTCGAAATGCCCGGGGTCCAGCAGGGCGGATATCTGGTTCAGCGCCACATGCAGGGTGGCGTCGACCTGTCGATCGAACGCGGGCGTGTCACGATGCAGGACATGGGCGCGGCGATAAAGGCGCAGGGCCTGCATCCCGTCGCCCGTGTCCCGCATATGCATGGCCAGGGACTGAAGCGCGATCAGGTCGGCCGGATCATCCGCCAGACGGCGGCGGCATTCCGCCGGGTTGATAGGCATGCTTTCCCCGCCCCAGTCTCGTCAATGCGTCCCATAGCAGCCAAATTATGCTAACAGGAAGAAAAAGCGGAACGATAGTGCCGGTCCATAGGGTCATGAAACTCGTCTTCTTCGACACGACCTTCGGCGATTACACGCCCCTTACGGTGCGGATGGCCCCGCTGGGCGGCACGCAATCGGCCGTCTGCTATCTGGCGCCGGCCCTGGCGCGGGGTGGTTTCGATGTCTCCCTGGTCAATGGCACCACGACACCGGGCAGGGTGGACGGGGTTTCGTGCCACCATCACACCGCCATGCCGGTGTCCGGGCTGGCGCAGTCCGACATGCTGGTGGTGATGGGGGGCTGTGATGGTGACGGGGTGCGTGGGCTGCGCGCCGCCATGACCGGTGACCGGCATCTGGTGCTATGGACCCAGCATGCCGGGGATCAGCCGGCGGTGGCCGGACTGGCCGACCCCGCCATCGCCGGCATGTGGGATGCCTTCATCTTTGTCAGCCGCTGGCAGCGGGAGGATTTCATCCGCCGCTTCCGGCTGCCCCGGCATCGCTGCCATATCATGCGCAACGCGCCTTCCCCCTGTTTCGCCGGCCTGTTTCCCGCCGGGGCGGACATTGTGGCGGCCAAGCCCTGGCCGCCCATCCTGGCCTATACCAGCACGCCCTTCCGGGGGCTGAATGTGCTGCTGGCCGCGATGCCGCGCATCCGGGCCGCCCTTCCCGGCACGCGGCTGCGCGTCTATTCCTCGCTGGAAACCTATCAGGTGCCCCTGGCGCGCGACCCCTATGGCGCGCTGTATGAACAGTGCCGCCGGACCGACGGGGTGGAGTATATTGGCGGGGTGACCCAGCCGGCGCTGGCCGCCGGCTTGCGCGATGTAACGGCCCTGGCCTATCCCAACCGCTTTGCCGAAACCTCCTGCATCAGCGTGCTGGAAGCGATGGCCGCCGGCTGCCTTGTTATGTCCAGCCGGCTGGGCGCGCTGACGGAGACGGCTGCCGGCTTTGCCCGGCTGCTGCCGGTGCCGGCCGATCCGGTGGACCATGCCACCCGCTTTGCCGATGCGCTGGTGGATGAGTTGCGCCGCCGCCGGGATGATCCGGCCGCCACCGCCCGCCACCTGCGGGCCCAGATGGCACAGGCCGATGCCGCCGAAGGCTGGAACCGGCGGGCCGCGCAATGGCAGGCCTGGATGCAGGATGCCACGGTCTGGCAGGCGCCGCCGGGTGACGTGCCGGGCCTGCTGGCCCGGCTGCGCGGCCCGGCGATGGTGGACCATCATGACGGGATGGCGGATATCTGCGCCCAGGTGCTGGCGCTGGACCCGGCCCATGCCGGGGCGTGGCGGATGCTGCTGCAGGTGCAGGCGGCACAGGGCCAGGCGACCGACGCGCTGCTGTCGCTGGGCCGCGCATGCCGGCTGGCCGGACCGGTGCCGATGGCGGAATGGCAGGGCTGGATGCCGGCGCTGCTGGCCGGTGCAGCGGCGGGGGAGGATGGGGCGTCTTTGGCCCGGCGTGTCGCGGCGCTGCGCGGGGTCTGGCCGCTGCTGGCCAAGGGGCCCTTTGCTGACATGCTGGTGGCAGCCGCTAGGCAGGTGGCGCTGCAGGCCCAGAATGTCGGGGACGCGCCCGCCCTGCTGGCGGCCTGTCTGCTGGTGGCGGATATGGTGCCGGACGATACCGGCATCCGGCTGGCCGCTGGTGCTGCCGCCTACGGCATGGGCGATCATGGGCTGGCTTTGACCCTGGCGGATGCCGCCCTGCGGATCGACAGTGCGGCGGTGCTGTCCACGAAACAGGCCCGTTCCCTGCTGTCCGGCTGGCTGGAGGCGTCGGAAACAGCCGCCCTGGCGCGGGCGGGCTCCCTGGATGGGACGGAGGCCGCCCGCCTGTTCCCCGCCATGGCCCAGGTGGCGGCGGCCTTGGGCGAAGATGCCAGCCTGGCCCGGCAGGCGGCCACCCGCGATGCCGGTCAGCGTCATGCCCTGCTGCTGCGCATGGTGGCGGCGCGCCACCGGCTGAAGGGGCGGCGGGCGGAACAGGTGGAACTGTTGAGGCAGGCGGCTTCCCTTGGCGGTGACGAGGGGGCGGGAGTGCGGCTCAATCAGGCGCGGCTGGCCCTGGCGCAACGCCTGATGCTGGAAAATCTGGGATCGGTGATGACCGACGGGGCCAATGGCCGGCTTGAGCCCGGCTGGCAGGCGCAAGCATCGGCCCTGATCGGGCAGATCGGCCAGTCGCTGCATCTGGATGATAATGACGAGGGCGAGCGCTCCGTCATGTGGGGCACGCTGCGCGGCTATGATGCCTTCCTGTCCTGGTTCAACGCCACCGGTGCCATCACCCCGACCCTGCCGGCCCCGCCGCCGGGCGGGCGCAAGATCTATGATTGCTTCCAGTTCTATAATGAGCTGGACCTGCTGGAATTGCGGCTGGCCGAACTGTCGCCCGTGGTCGATCATTTCGTGCTGGTGGAGGCGACCTATACCCATGCCGGCACGCCCAAGCCGCTTTATTTCGCGGAAAACCGCCAGCGCTTCGCCGCCTATGCCGACAAGATCATTCATGTCGTGGTGGCCGATGATCCCGGCGGCTTTGCCTGGGTGCGGGAAGGGCACCAGCGCCAGGCGATCCTGCGCGGCCTGACCGCTGCCGGACCGGACGATATGGTGATCATCAGCGATGCCGATGAAATCCTGCGTCCGTCCGTGGTGCAGCATCTGCGCGATGCCGGGCCGGGTGGCCCCGCCCTGTTCGCCCCGGAATTGGATATCTATCTCTATTTCCTGAACCTGCGCTCCCCCGATCCCTGGATATCGGTGGCGGCGGCCCCCTATGAGCTGGTGCAGCGGGTGGGGGCCAACAATATGCGCTATCTGGCCAAGCAGCGCATCGGCCAGCCCCTGCCCGCCGCCGGCTGGCACTTTACCTGGATGGGCGGGATCGACCGGTTCCTGGCCAAGCTGGATGCCTTTGCGCATCGGGAGATGATTGGCAGTTTCGGACAGGATGATGCTGCCAACCGGACCCGACTGGAACGGTTCTTCACCACCGGCCGGTTTGATGAGGGGGCCATCCCCGGCATGTGGACGGCCCTGGCCCGCGTGCCCATCGACGATCATTTCCCCGCTGCCCTGCGCGCTTTGCTGCCGGATTTCATCGCCAAAGGCTGGGTGGCACCGGAGGGGACGGGATGAGCGGCGGCAATGAACCGCTGGCGGCGGCGGAAGCCGAATACCGCCGCGCGCTGCAGGATCGACCGGATGACCCGGACCTGTTGAGCGCCCTGGGCGCGCTGGTGCTGGCGCGGGGGGATGCGGCGGGGGCTGTCCCGCTGCTGGCCCGGTCGCTGCGGCGGCGGCATGGCAATGCGGCGGCCTTCACCAACCTCTGTACGGCCCTGCGGGCGCTGGGGCGGCTGGAAGAGGCTGCCATTGCGGGCCGGGAAGCGGTGCTGATCGACCCCGACATGGACATGGCCCAGCATAATCTGGCCAGCGTGCTGCTGGACATGGGCGACCATGAAGGGGCGCTGGTGCCGCTGCGCCGCTATATCGCGCGGGTGCCGGACAGTGCCTTGCAGCGCTTCCTGCTGGCATCGTCACTGATGGCGCTGGGGCGTGATGGAGAGGCGGAAACCGCGTGGCGCGACCTGCTGCGCCTCACGCCGCATGATGCCCGCGCCCATGTCAATCTGGGTGTCGCCCTGAAGAACCAGCGGCACTATGAGGCGGCGGTGGACGCCTATCGCCGGGCGCTGGTGCTGGTCCCTGACGACCCGGCGACGCTGAATAATCTGGGGCTGGCCCTGGCCCAGGATGGCAGGCGCGACAATGAGGCCGCGGCATGGCTGCGCCGGGCCATACGGTTGAAGCCGGATTTCGCCGATGCCTGGCTCAATCTCGGGCTGGTGCTGCGCAACCAGAACCGCATCGACGCGGCCATGGATTATTGCCGGCAGGCGCTGGCCGCCGATCCCGCCCATGCGCCGGCCAACACATTGCTGGCGACCTGCCTGTTGCTGAAAGGGCAGATGCGGGTGGGTTTCGCGGCCTATGAATGGCGCACGCGGCTGAAGGAATATGCGCCCCCTGAACAGCCCTATCCCTCACCCGCCTGGAACGGCAGTGATCCCGCCGGGCTGACCCTGCTGGTCCATGATGAACAGGGGTTGGGTGACGGGATACAGTTCGCCCGCTTTGCTCCGCTGCTGGCACAGCGTGGGGTGCGGGTGGTGGTGGAATGCGCCCGGCCGCTGGCCCGGCTGTTCGCCGGCCTTCGGGGTGTTCACGGCATCGTGGCGCGGGGCGATCCGCTGCCGCCCCACGATGCCCATGTCTCCATGATGAGCCTGCCGCATCGGCTGGGTCTGGATGACATACCCGCCCCGGTGCCCTATCTGGCGGCAGAACCGGGGCTGGCGGCGCATTGGGCAGACCGGCTGGCGGGGGCTGGCGGTTTGAAGGTGGGGCTGGTCTGGGCCGGCAATCCGGATTTCAAGGATGATCATCGCCGCTCCCCCGGACTGGCGGCTTTCCTGCCGCTGCTGGATGTGCCGGGCGTGCAGTTCTTCGCCCTGCAGAAGGGTGGGGGGCGGCGTGATCTTGACGGGATGGCCCGGCGGCTGGGGGCCAACGTCACCGATCTGGGGCCGGCCATTGCGGATTTTGCCGATAGTGCCGCCATCATGGCCAGTCTGGATCTGGTCATTTCCTCCTGCACCGCACCGCCGCACCTGGCCGGCGCGATGGGCCGCCCGGTCTGGACCGTGCTGCCGCTGAATGCCGACTGGCGCTGGCGGGAGGCGGGGGAGGACAGCCCCTGGTATCCGACCATGCGCCTGTTCCGGCAGGAACGGGCTGGCGATTGGGGGCCGGTAATGGCGCGGGTGCGCGACGCCCTGGTCAGGCGCGTGGCGGTACGGTGAGGGTGTCCGGCGGCAGGCCGGCACGGTGGCGGCCCCACATCATCCGGTAGGCTTCCTCCAGATGCGCCGTGAAGCGCGGCGTGTCGAACAGGGGGGCCGTGGGGCGTGCCTGTTCCAGATGTTGCCGCAGACTTGCCAGCCGCGGTGGGTCGCGCGCCAGTGCCAGGGCCAGCGCCTCGTACCCCGCCGCATCGGCGGTGATCAGGTTGGGCAGCCCGACGGCCCGTAGCAGGCTGGCCGATACACGGGCCGCAAAGCCGTCGCCCAGCATGGCCACCACGGGCGCGCCCATCCACAGCGCATCCGACGTGGTGGTGTGGCCGGTATAGGGGAAGCTGTCCAGGCACAGGTCGATGGCGCGGTAGCGCGCCAGATGCACGGGTAACGGCGCGGGGCCGGCAAAGGCCAGCCGGGCCGGGTTCACCCCCGCCTGTCGTGCGGCTTCCCGCAGGTTTCCGGTGGCGGCCCCGTGCGGATCGTACAGCCACAGGCAACTATCCGGCACGGCGCGCAGCAGCCGCATCCAGAGCGCAAACAGGGCGGGATTGAGCTTCTGCGGCGTATGCAGCGCCCCGAACACGAAGCCCCGGTCCGGCAGGCTCAGGGCGGCGCGGTCAGGCATGGTGGTGGGCAGGGGGCGCTTGCGGTCATTTACCTGATAGCAATCGGGCAGGATGGCCAGCTTTTCATGGTAAAAAGCCTGATGGTCCGCCGGGCTGACCACGGGGTCACCGATCAGGTAATCCAGCACCCCGCCGCCCATTGTGCCCGGATAGCCCAGATAGGCCACCTGTATCGGCGCCAGCCGGCGTGACAGCAGGTCCAGCCGCCCGCCCGCCGTATAACCTTTCAGATCAACCAGGATATCCACGTGCTCCGCCGCTGCCCATGCCGCAACCTCTGTATTCCCCATGCGGGTCAGATCGTGGAAGCGGTCCACAGCCCCCTGGATGCGCTGGCGGATGGCGCTGCCATCCTCTCTGCCATAACTGCCGGCCAGGACGCGGAAGCCCTGCCGGTCATGCTGCTCAAACAGTTCCGCGATCAGATAGGCGGTGGCATGCTCGTGGAAATCGGCGGAGAGATAGGCGATGGTCAACCGGCCATCATCCTTGCCGCCCCATCGCCGGGGGGCGGGGGAAACGGGGGAAAGCGCCTGGCCCTGGTGCTTCCACACGCGCTCGGCGGCGCGGCGTTGTTGCGCCGGACTGGCCCCGATCCATTGCGTCAACAAGGGCAGGGCGGGGCCGCCCTGGTCGATGCGCGTCAGCAGCCGCTGCCGCTGCCCGTCATAATCCCGCCAGTCAGCCGCCAGCAGTTTGCAGGTAAAGCTCTCGTCCTGCGTCAGGGGAAAGGCCGGGTCGGTGCGGTGGGCGCGGTCAAAGGCGGTGGCGGCCCCTGCCGCGTCGCCCGCCTGACGCCGCGCATGGCCCATGGCCCGCCACGCGGCGGACAGGCCCGGTGCCCGCACCAGCGCGCGCCGGCAATCCCCTGTCGCCGCTGCCCCGTCCGGCCGCAGCAGGGCGCGGCTGGCCCGCCAGCCGGCATTGTCCGGCGACAGGGCCAGGGCATGGTCCAGCAATCTTGCGGCTTCCGTTACGGCCCCCTGGCGTTGCCGGATGGCCGCCAGATTGCCATAGGCATCGGCGATGGCAGGCGACAGCACCAGGGTACGCCGGAACAGGTGTGCCGCCGCATCATCATCACCCACCGCCATGCGCAGCACGGCCAGCATGAACAGACCACCGACATGGGCGGCGTCCTGCTGCAACAACCGGCGGCACAGGCCCTCCGCATCCATCAGCCGGCCCTGGCGATAGGCATCCATGATGGCGCGCAGCAGGTCGGGCGGGGAAGCGGGGTGCAAGGCGTTGTCTCTTCGGGGGCGGGTGGCGGGAGCATGACGGTGCTGGCCGACATTGCCAAGCCGCTTGTCAGTGCCTAATACCATGGGCGGCAGCCTGCAAAAGGAAGGGCCACAGGGGAAGCAAGGAATGTCCGATGATTTCCGTCTGCAGGTCGAGGCCGGCATCGCCGCCCATGCGGCGGGGCGGCCGGGAGAGGCCGCCGGTCATTTCGCCGCTGCCGTGCGCCTGATGCCCGACCATCCCGTCGCCCTGTTCAACCTGGGCATCGCGCTGGAAGATTCCGGACAGGGTGCGGCGGCCTTGCCGGTGCTGTCGGCAGCCCATCGGCTGCGCCCCGACCATCCCCATATATTGTTCCGGCTGGGCAGCCTGCTGGCGGCACAGGGGCGGCCGGAACCGGCCCTGGTCCTGTTGGCGCGCCTGCTGCGGCAGCAGCCGGACTTTCCAGATGCGGCCTTCCGCCTGGGCAATGCGCTGATGGCGCTGGACCGGCCGGCGGAGGCGGAGCGGGCCTACCGGCTGGCGGTGGCATTGAAGCCGGACATGGCATCGGTCGCCAATAATCTGGGGGGTGCCATCGGGCGGCAGAACCGGCCGGAGGCGGCGGCCATCTGGTATCGCCGGGCCATCCGGCTGGCCCCGACCGTGCCGGAATATCACAAGAATCTGGGTGCCTGTCTGATCTCCCAAGGCCGGTTGCAGGAAGGCTGGCCGCATTATGACTGGCGCGACCGTCAAGCCGTCTGGGGCTGGAAGCGTCATTTTCCCGGCCTGCCGCGCTGGGATGGCTCCCCCCTGGCCGGCAAGACCATTCTTGTCCATTTCGAACAGGGGCTGGGCGATACGCTGCAATTCATCCGCTATATGAGCGTGCTGAAGCGGATGGGGGCCCGCACCCTGTTTGAATGCCAGCCGGTGATGCGGGACATATTGGGCTGCGTGCCGGATATCGACCAACTGGTCTGCCATGGCGATCCGCTGCCGCCCGCCGATTGCTTCGCCCCGCTGATGAGCCTGCCGGGCCTGTGTGGCACCGGGGCGGATACCATTCCGGGTGGCGACAGGCCCTATCTGCATCCCCCCGCCGATCTGGTCGCCACCTGGGCGGAACGGATCGGGCAGGAGGGGTTCCGGGTTGGCATCAACTGGCACGCCAACGGGCCCGACAGGTCCATCCCGCTGGCCGCCTTCGCCCGCATCGCCGCCATTCCCGGCATCCGCCTGTTCAGCCTGCAGCAGCGGGCCGGCCTGGACCAGTTGGCCCCCCTGGCCGGCCCGCTTGGCATCATCTGCCTCGCCGATGCTGAACAGGACGATGGTTTCAACAGCTTCGTCGACAGTGCCGCCATCATCGCCAATCTGGATCTGGTGATCAGTTGCGACAGCGCCATGGTCCATGTCGCGGGTGCCATGGGGCGCCCGACCTTCCTGGCCTTGCCCTGGCTGGCTGACTGGCGCTGGCTGCGCCATCCCGACAGGACGCCGTGGTATGATTGCGTCCGGATGTTCAGGGCGCCATCCCCTGGCGACTGGGCCGCTGTCACCAGCCGAATGGCGCAGGCGATCAGCGGGAATATGCACAGGCATGGCGGGTGAGAGGGGAGGGGCGGTCTATCCTTTTGGGCATAGCCTGGTATTTCTTGCGGCGGATGTCACAGCTTCCACGTACCCTCCATGAGGAGCTGGCCACTACAATCAAGGAGTGCCTACCTCAACCGGATAATCGAGCAGCATACTTTTTCAATTGCCATATTCTATCCGTTATCATTGTTGGTACATAATTTATCAGGTATCAAGGTTATTCATCGACCGCCACTGCGTCTTGTTAAAGTGCCATTAATCAATCTTGGGAGCCTTTCCATGAAGCGCGTCACAATCCGGTCTTCGATTGCCGCCAATGTCTTGGTCGGGTTAAAGGCCGGTCTGCTGATGGGGGTGGCAATTCCCGCCGTGACGGCTTCCCAGGCGGGTGCGGCCACGTGTGACGCCGGTGCGCTGATCTGCAATGGCGGATTTGAAAGCTTCACGTCGGTTCCCGGCTCCGACGCCGTGATCTTCGACAACTGGACCGCCAGCGATCCCGATGGGGTGAGGGCGGGCGCCGGGTCCGACGGCACCGGCCACAGCGCCGAGTTCCTGTTTTCCAGCAACAGCCTGAGCCAGGGTGTCGCCACGGGCGTCGGGGCGAAATACACCGTCACCTTCGACTTCAAAAGCGAAGGTGGCGAGGTGTTGAGCGCCTATTTCGGCGATACGCAAATCTTCAGCTATGCCGGCGAGGACGCCGTGCCGACGGACTGGACCACCTACAGCTTCAACGTCCAGGCGTTCAGCGGCCAGTCCGTACTGCGCTTCGTCGCGGAATCGCTGGGTGCGGCCCAGAATATCGACAATGTCACCGTCACGCTGTGCCCGTCCTGCACGCCGAACCCCTCCGGTCATATGGGGCTGGTGATCGACAAAGGCCAGACTTTCTATACCACCGATGATTTGGCCGGACAGGGCACCGACCTTTCCGGCGTCCGCACGCTGACCTTCGATGGCGGCACGCTGCGTCCGGCGACGGCCGGCGCGCTGGGCCAGCCGGGCCAGCCGCTGACCCTGGCGCTGAACGTGGCGACGACGGGCGGCACCATCGACAATAACGGCATGGCCATCGCGCTGGCCGGCACCATCATCAACACGGCTGCCGCGGCCACGCCCCTGACCCTGACGGGCGGCGGCCAGGGCACGATCGCCAGCAACATCAACAATCTGGGCACGCTGGTGGTCGCCACCACAGGGCGTACCACCCTGTCGGGTGCCATCGACAATGCCGGTGGCACCCTGGCGGTGCGCGATGGCGGCCTGGCTGCCCTGACAGGTAACGTCACCGGCGGGGCCATCGCCGTCGATGCCGGTCAGTTGTATGTCAACGGCAATGCCGCCAGCACCGTGACGGTGGGTGCGCAGGGCACCCTGCGCGGTGGCGGGCATGTCACCGGCGCCACCACCATCGCCGGCACGCTGCGCCCCGGCAACTCGCCAGGCACGCTGACCTTCACGGGTCCGGTCACCCAGGCCGCAGGGTCCACCCTCGCGCTGGAGATCGACGGTCCGGGCACGGGCAATGGTGCTGGCAATTATTCCCGCGTCATCGTCACCGGCGCCGGCAACAGCTACACGATCGGCAGCGGCGTGACGCTGACCCCTGTGCTGCGCGGCATCACCTATGCCGCAGGGGAAACCGCGGGCACCAACAGCTACACCCTGTCGCTGGGCCAGCGGCTGACGGGCGTGATCCAGGCGGAGGGTGGCGTCAACGGCACCTTCGCGACCATCACCCAGCCAACGGATGGCCTGGCGGCCGGCACGCGCGTCGTGGCCCTGTACAGCCCGACCAGCGTCGATCTGTATGTCGCCGCCGCATCCTATCGCGGGCTGACCGGCCTGACCGCAAACCAGGCTGCGGCCGGCGGTGCCGTCGATGCGCTGGAAGCCTCCGGCAATGCCGCAGCCCAGCCGCTGCTGAATGCGCTGATCCCGATGGACATGGACGGGCTGTCGGTGGCGCTGGGCGGCGTTTCCGGTGAATTCAACGCCAACCTGCCGCTGGCCGCCCTGGATGTCAGCCGTGGCTTTGGTGACATGGTCGCCACCCACCAGGGCGGGCTGCATGGCAGCGGCACCGGTTGGCAATCCTGGGGTCGCGCGTTCGGCAACCGGGCGCGCACCAGCGACGACGGCAACAATCCGGGCTTCCGCCACCGGATGGCCGGCGGTGTGGCCGGCGTCGATTATGGCATGAGCGACGAATTCCGGGTCGGCTTTGCCGTCGGCTATGCCGACAGCAAGGTGACCGGCCGCCGGGACAGCGGGCGCGCCAGTATCGACAGCTATTATGTCGGCAATTACCTGGGCTGGAGCCAGGACGGCCTGTTCATCGATGCCCAGGCCGGTCTGACCTTCAGCAATTACGAGACGACCCGCGTCGTCACCGTCGGCACCGCCACCCGCACCGCCAGCGGCGAGACCGACGGCAAGAGCATCGGTGCGGGCGTGGAGGCCGGTTACCGCGTGGACCTGGGCGGTACGCTGCTGGTCCCCTCCGCCTTCCTGCGCTATGATGACAGTGATGCCGATGCCTTCACGGAAACGGGCGCGGACTTCCTGAACCTGTCGGTCGACAGTGACAGCCACGCTGCCCTTCGCGGCGGGCTTGGCCTGCGGCTCAGCCATCCGGTGGCCCTGGATGGCGGTGGCACCCTGCTGCCAGAACTGTCGGCCCGCTGGGAACATGACCTGTCGAAGCCCGGCTACAACACGCGACAATCGCTGCTGGGCCAGGATTTCGTCGTGCGTGCCGCGGAGCCCGGTCGCGATACCGCCGTGCTGGGCGGTGGCCTGGCGTTGGCGCTGCCCAACAATGTCCGCCTGACGGCCCGCTATGACGCGGCGTTGAGCGCCGATCGCACCCAGCACGGTTTGACCGCCCAGGTCCGGTTCGCCTGGTAGCCATCAGCGGGACCCCGCATGAACGCGACATCGAAGAAGAAGCGCGGAACAACGGGCGGCAGCACCATGCCGCCGCCCCATCAAGCCTCGGTGACGGTGCCGTTTCCCGCCCCGGCCCCCTTGGCGCCCCCCGCCCCGGCCCCCGCGCCCGCCAATGGCGACGAGGCGCTGTACCAGCAGGCGGAGGCGGCGTTGCGCGCCAATCCGCGCGACGGTGCGGCATGGAGCATGCTGGGCGTCCTGCTGCGCCGGGCGGGCCGGAACGATGAGGCGCTGGTCTGTTACCATCGGGGTCTGGAGTACGAGCCGGACAATGCCGGCATCTGGTCGAATCTGGGTAATCTTCTGACCGATGCCGGCCGCCATGCGGAGGCCGGCGACGCGCATGCGCGGGCGATGCGCCTGCTGGGCGACAGCCCGCAATTGCTGTTCAACGCCGCCATCGGCCGGCGTAAGGCCACAGCCTATCATGACGCGCTGCTGATGCTGGACCGCGCGCTGGCCGACGATCCCGGCTCGGCCAACCTGCATTGGGAACGGGCGCTGACGCTGCTGCAGGTCGGCAATTATGAGGAGGGATTCCGGGAGTACGAGTTCCGCCGCCATATCCCGGCATACCGCACCCGCCCCACGCCGGGCACGCTCTGGGACGGCAGCCCGCTGGACGGGCGACGTATCTTCCTGTCCACCGAGCAGGGCTTCGGCGATGCGCTGATGGCCGCACGCTATGTGCCGCTTGTGAAGGCACGCGGCGGGCGCATCCTGTTCGAATGCCATCCGGAACTGCGCCGCGTGCTGGGGGGCCTGCCGGTCGATGAATTCGTGCCCGCTGGATCCGCCTTTCCCGATTTCGATGTGCAGGCGTCGCAGATGAGCCTGCCGTTCCTGTGCGGCACCCGTTTCGACACGGTGCCGCCGCCGGTGCGGCTGCACATCCCGCCCGATGCGCGGGCCAAGGCGGCACGGGTGCTGGGACCGGCCCAACCGGGTATCCTGCGGGTCGGTATCATCTGGTCGGGCCGCGTCACCTTCGCCGACAATGGGCGGCGCGCCACCAGCCTGTCGCGGTTCCTGCGGTTCGGCACGGTGCCCGGTGTGCGGCTGTACAGCCTGCAGAAGGGCCCGCCGGAGGAACAGCTCGACCCCCTCGTCTCCCGGCTGCTGGTGACCCCGCTGGGGCCGCATATCGAGGATTTCGCCGATACCGCCGCCCTGGTGGAACAACTGGACCTGGTCATCATGACCGACAGTTCCACGGCGCATCTGGCAGGTTCGCTGGGCCGGCCAGTATGGAACCTAGTGCAGTTCATGCCCTATTGGATCTATGGTGAGCGCGGGCAGGGCACGCCCTGGTATCCCAGCATGCGTCTGTTCCGCCAGATCGACGACCAGGACTGGGAACCGGTGTTCGATCAGGCGATGGCCGCCCTGGCGGAACTGGCCCGGACCAAGGCCATTGCCGCCAAGCCTTGCCGGGCCTGACCGGCTTCTGTATCTGTCTTGCGATGTGGGTAACCGGGGAACGGATCATGGGCTATTACGATATGGTCGAGGAAACCTGGCAGTTGAGCGATGCCGCCCGCGACTATACCCAGAAGGCCGGCCGCCCGGTGGAGGCTGCCGAACTGTGGGAGAAGCTGTTCGCGCCCTCGCCCCTGGTCGATCGGGAGCGGACACTGCGCGAAAGCCCGGCGCTGGACCGCATCTTCCTGAAATCGATCTACGGGCTGCAATATTCGGCGGAATTGAAGGACTGGATCCCCTTCCGCCATGGCCCCGTCAACCTGACGGACGAAAGCAGTATCTGAACCGGCGGGCCCGGGCGGCAAGACGATGACAATGATGCGTGATGCCCTGGATGCCGGCCTGACCCATCATCGCGCCGGCCGGATCGACCGTGCGGCGTCAGCCTATCGTGACGTGCTGGCGGCGGAACCCGGGAATGCCGACGCCCTGCACCTGCTGGGCATGACCGAGCGGCAGTCCGGCCGGGTGACGGAGGCGGAGACGCTGATCCGTCGTGCCCTGACCCTGGCCCCGCATCTGCTGGAGGCCCGGCTGAACCTGGCCAACATCCTGATGGCCCGGGGCGATACGCCGGCGGCCATGATGCAATGGCGGAGGGTGCTGGCGATCGACCCGGCCAACGCCCCGGCCTGGCATGCGCTGGGATCGGCATCCGCCGGCCATGGCGGGGCGGGGCGGCCGGATGCCATCCGCGCCTTGCGCCGCGCGGCACGGCTTATGCCGTCGCGTGCGGACATCCAGCACGATCTGGGCCTGCTTCTGCGCCAGGACGACCGGATCGACGAGGCCATCGCCTGCCAGCGGCGCGCTTTGTCGCTGGAACCCGGCCTGCTGGCCGCCTGGATGGGCCTGGGTAATGCCCTGCTGGAGAAGGGTGACACGGGCGCGGCGCTGGCGGCGCTGCGTCTGGCCGCCAGCCTGTCCCCCGGGACGCCGGAAATCTGGTTCAACCTTGGCAACCTGCGCTATCGGCTGGCCGACCCGGAAGGGGCGCTGGCATGCTACGGCCGTGCCGCCCGGCTGGGGCTGGCGGCGGCGCGGTCGCGGGTCGTGGCGGTGCTGGTGGATCTGGGCCGGGATGGGGAAGCGGAAGCGGCCCTGGCCGGGTATATGCCGCTGTCCGGCACCGACGTGCCCACCTGCCTGGAACTGCTTTATACGCTGCTGCTGCGTCGCGGGCATCTGGCGGATGCGCGCAGCCTGTTCACCCGGCTGGCCACGGTGCCGCTGGCTGGCCGGCAATACACGGTGGAATGCCTGACCGCCCTGTCGGCGCTGGATCTGGCTGAGGGCGCCGATCCGGCAGTGGCGGCCGGCCGGCTGGAGAAGCTGCGTACCGACAATTGCTGGACCTTCACCGTCCGGTCGCTGGCCGCCCTGGAACAGACCCGCCGCCAGCAGGGCTGGCAATGGCACCGCCCGGCCAATCCGGCGCCTGACCGGCCGCGCCTTACCTCCAGCTCGCTGGGCAACCGGGGGCGCTTTGCCCATAATGTGCTGGAATATGTGCTGCTGCGGCTTTACGCGGAAAAGCATGGCTGCGTGCTGGAGACGCCGGACTGGGTCGGGGGGGCCTATTTCGATCTGGACGACCCGGCGCCCGGTGGCCCGCTGCCACCGTGGCCGTTCGCGCGGCGCGTGCTGAACGGATTTGTCACGGGCGAACGGCAGGGGCCGCCGGTGATGGACCGGGACGTGCTGTCGCCGCTATTCCTTTATGAATACCCCGTGGAATATCGTGACCGCATCCGATCCTGGCTGCGTCCGCGCCCGCAATGGGCACCCTGGATCGACCCGCCGGTCGATGCCCTGCGCGCCGTCGGACGGACCGTCGTCGCCATCCATATCAGGCGTGGCGACTTCCTGGCCTTCGGCTATCCCATCACGGAGACGGGTTGGTATGTCGACTGGCTGCGTGACCTGTGGCCGACGCTGGACCGGCCGGTCCTTTATCTGGCCAGTGACGATATCCCCTCGGTACGTGCCGCCTTCCGGGAATTCCGGCCGGTGACGCTGGACGACGCGGCGCCATCCTGGCCGGGGCTGGAATTCCTGCAGGATTTCCATGTGCTGACCCAGGCCGACATTGTCGGCATCAGTGCGGCCAGCGGGTTCAGCCAGTTGGCGGCCCGGTTGAACGGGCGCGCCCGTCTGTGTGTGCAGCCGGACATGGCGGCCGGCGGCATCCGTCCCTTCATTCCCTGGACATAGCGGCCCGTTCCGTCAGCGCCGCCATCACCCGCGCCAGCACGGCTGTCCAGTCGCCGCGCCTTTCCTGCCGGAACAATCGCATGGTCGGGTACCAGATCGTGTCCGTCCGGTCTTCCAGCCAGCGCCAGTCGGGGGCGAAGGGCAGCACAGTCCAGGTCGGCCGCCCCAGCGCGCCGGCCAGATGCGCCGGCCCGGTGCAGGAGGTGATGACCAGGTCCAGATTGGCCATGATGGCGGCGGTGTCGGCGAAATCGCCGATGTCCGGCCCCAGATCGGTGAAACAGGCGGGCAGCGGCCCGATGCTTTCAAGGTCTTGGCGCCCTGCGCCCTTCTGCAGGCCGAAGAAGGACACGCCCGCCACATCCAGAAGCGGCCGGAACGCCGCCAGCCCCGGCGAGCGCAGCCGGTCGGCCTTGAATTCCGGGTTGCCGGCCCAGACCAGCCCGACCTTCAGGCCCGTGAAGCCTGCCAGCCGGCCCGCCCATTCGGCTTCCAGGGCCGGCTCTGTCGCCAGATAGGGCACGTTGGCCGGGATGTTGTCGATCCGCGCTCCCAGTAGATGGGGCAGGGACAGCAGCGACACATGCGCATCATGCGGCGGCAGGGGCTGGTAACGGCCGACCACCCTGTCCATCCCCGGCATGCTCCCCAGAAGGCGGGTCAACTGGCCGTTGCATTCCAGCACGATATCGATGCCGCGCGCCCGCAGCGGCGGCAGGTAGCGAACGAACTGCAGCGCATCGCCCACACCCTGTTCGTCATGCACCACCAGTGTACGGCCTTTCATGTCCCTCCCGTCCCAGACGGGCGTGGTGAAATTCCGCTTGGGGGAGGAGAAGTCCGGCATGCGGCTGCGCCATTCATATTCGGCAAACCCCTCCGCATAGTTTCCCTGCATCAGCAGGGCCACGGCCAGCGCACTGTGGGCGGCTGCCAGGCCGGGGTCATGCCGGATGGCGGCACGGGCCGCCTCCACCGATTGCGCGATGCGCATTTCATCCCGGTAGGCAACGGAAAGGTTCAGATGGGCCGCGGCGCTGTTGGGTTGACAGGCGATGGCCCGCTGGAAGCAATCGATCGCCTCGGCATACCGGTCGCGGTCCTGCAGGATGATGCCCAGGTTGGAGAGCAGGCCGGAATCATCCGGTGCGAAGCCCAGGGCGGTACGATAGGCGGTCTCCGCCTCCTCGTGCCGACCCAGCCGCCGCAGCGCCACCCCCATATTGACATAGGCGGCGACCGATAGCGGCTGCATGCCCAGCAGGTCGTACAGGGCGTCGATCGCCGCCTCGGCCTGATTGTCCAGGATCAGGAGCCGGGCGAGCTGCAGCCTGGCTTCCCCGGAAAAGGGCCGCAGGATGATCAACTGCCTCTGCGCCACGATGGCGTCGCCATAGCGCTGCATCTGGTCCAGGATATTGACCAGATTGACATAGGCGTCGGTGAAATCCGGCGCCAGACGCAGGGCCCTCATGCAGGATTCCAGGGCTTCCTGCATGCGGCCCAGCCGCCGCAGGGCGCTGGCGCGGTTGGAATGCAGGGCAGGGGTGGCCGGCCCGGCCGCCACCGCGGCGTCCAGCACCTTCAACGCCGCCCCATGGTCGCCGGTCTGGAGATGCAGCACGCCCAGCCGTTGCAGTGCCTCCCCATGGTCCGGCTGTCGGGCCAGCACGGCGCGGTATCCGGCCGCCGCCGCGGCGGTGCGGCCGGCATCATGCTGGGCGGTGGCGTCGGCCATCAGCGCGGCGATGGTCTGCATGGGTCGTGACCGCTCCTGTTCCGGGCTCATCGGGCCGGCTGTCCTTATGGCAGGCCGGCGGCTTCATGTTAACTGGATTGGTGCATCTGGCGCGGGTGGGGGCATCGCCGGGACCGCTGCCGTTCCCGGAACGGCCTATGTCATCCCCGGCGTGCCTGTTCGGCCGTCACCATCATGGTGACCAGGGCCGGCAGATCGACGGTAGGCGACCAGCCCAGCCGCAGACGGGCCCGCGTACTGTCGCCCCGCAACTCCCCCACCTCCGCTGGTCGGAACAGGGAAGGGTCGACCGTGACGCAGGGCCGACCGGTATCCAGGTCGATCGCCTGCTCGGTCAGTCCCTCCCCCTGCCATTCCAGGCGCAGGCCCAGCGCATCGGCCGTCATGCAGACGAAATCGCGCACGCTCCAGGTCCGGCCCGTGGCCAGCAGGTAATCATCGGGCTGTCCGGCCTGCAGCATCGCCCACATGCCGCGAACATAATCCCCGGCGAACCCCCAGTCGCGGCGGGCATCCAGCCGGCCCAGCGCCATGGGTGCGGCCCGCCGGCCCTGCTGCCAGTCGGTCAGGCTGCGCACGATCTTGGTGGTGACGAACTCTGGCCCCCGCAGCGGCGATTCATGGTTGAACAGGATGCCGTTGACGCAGAACAGGCCATAGGCGACGCGGTAGAGCGTCGTCATCTGATGGGCTGCCACTTTCGCCACCGCATAGGGGCTGCGTGGCCGGAACAGGGTGCTTTCACGCTGCGGCACCTCCGGCGCCGCCCCGAACATCTCTGATGTCGAGGCGTGGTAGAAGCGGGTGGCGGGGTGGCGGGTGCGGATGGCCTCCAGCAGGTTGGTGGTGGCGACGGCGTTGCTGGCAAAGGTTTGTGCGGGCACCTGGAAGGAGGAATGCACCGAGCTGTGGGCGGCCAGATGATAAAGCTCCGCCGGCCGGCATTCGTCCAGCAGCCCGGTGGCGGCCTGCGCGTCGGTCAGGTCCGCCGTGACCATTGCCACCCGGCCCGTCAGCCCCATTTCCGCCAACCGCCACGCCCCCGCCGGCACTGTGCCGCCGGGACGCAGGGTGCCTGTCACCTGATAGCCCCTGTCCAGCAGCAGGGCCGCCAGATAGGCGCCGTCCTGGCTGGTGATGCCGGTGATCAGGGCACGCCGCCCCTTCTCTGCCTGTTCACGCATCCAACTGTCCTGACAACCATTCCATGGCACCGGCGGCCCCGCCGGTGCGGACGCCATCAATCTACAGGACGGGCGGGTCCATGGCGAAACCGGAATCCTCGTTCTGCGTCAGGGACAAGGCGGTTGTTCCGGTCCGCTGTGATTGCAAGCCGCCTGGTGTTTCGGTCATATTAGTTGAAATGATCAACTATTAACATTTGTATATGGAGAATATTGGTCTTGTATAAATATAATCACGTGTGATGGAAATCTTTTTGCCCCAGTTTGTTTCTTGCAAAGAAAAAAGGAATGAAGCATAATTATTATGTTAAAAAATGATATGAGCAATTGCGGGACCGCAGGTCCCTGTGCAGCCACCAATAAGATCAAGATCCGATAGGAAGGATTCCATGGGTTCTCTTGAACGCCGGCCGCATTCGGCCGGAGTGCCGCCGCATGCCCGGACCGCTTGTCGCGTTTTGCTGGCATCAGGACTGGCAATGGCCATGGCGGCGCCCGCCACGGCCCAGCCGGTGGCGCAGCCCGCCGATTCAGCGACGCTGGAGGAGATCGTCGTGACGGCCCGGCGCCGGTCGGAAGCGTTGCAGGACACGCCGGTCGCCGTCTCCGCCTTCACCGCCGAGGCGCTGGAGGCCCGCAATGTGGAGACGCTGGACAATATTGCCCGTTTCACCCCGAATATCCGATTCGACGGGGCCGCGGCCCTGTCGGGAGGCAATTACAACGCTACCGTCTTCATCCGAGGCATCGGCCAGAACGACTTCGCCATCTTCAGCGATCCGGGCGTCGGATTCTATGTCGATGGCGTCTATTATGCGCGGTCCATCGGCGGCATCATGGATGCCGTGGATTTGCAGAGCGTGGAGGTGCTGCGCGGACCGCAAGGTACACTGTTCGGCAAGAACACCATCGGCGGTGCCGTTCTGATCACCACCCAGCGGCCGACCGACGCGCTGACCGGCCGGGTGGAACTGACCACGGGGCGTTTCAACCGGCTGGACGTGAAGGGGACGCTGAACCTTCCCCTGGCTGATGGCAGGGTGTTGACCCGCCTGTCGGTTTCATCGCTGAACCGGGACGGTTATGCCAAGCGCCTGTCGGACGGACAGGATATGGGCGACCGCAACGCCGACAGCGCCCGGCTGCAGATTTCCACGAATGTTACGGAAGATATCAATTTCCATCTCGTGGGTGACGTCACGCGGGCGCGTGAACATTCGGCACCCAACAAGCTTCTGGCCATCGCACCCGCGCCGGGCCTGACGGGGGTTCCCTTCCTGGTGAACTACAACGATCTGGTGGCGCCGACCCTGGGCATCACGGCGCCCAACGGACAGAGGACGCTGAACAATTCCTTCATCACCGACAGTCCCTTCACGACCTGGGCTTCGGGTCCCAATGTCAACGACCTGGACCTGTGGGGCCTGGCCGGGACCCTGACCTGGAACCTGGGAAATGTGGAGGCCAAGAGCATCACGGCCTATCGCGAATTGCAGGCCACCTTCGCCCGCGACGGTGACAATACGCCCTTCACCTATCGCGAGACCTTCAATGATGACGACCAGTGGCAGTTCAGCCAGGAATTTCAGTTGAGCGGTGACGGGTTTGACGGGCGTTTCACCTGGGTGGGCGGCGTCTATTACTTCACCGAGGAAGGGACCGATGATGCCAGGGCCGATCTGGCCATGGGCCTGTGGCCGCCGCTGGGCCCGCCCATGTCGCCGGCCACGATCATCCTGAACCGTATCGACAACAGTTCCTATGCCGTGTTCGGCCAGGGGAATTTCAAGCTCACCGACGCCTTGTCCGTCACGGCTGGCGCGCGGTGGAACCGCGACAAGAAATGGATTTCGGTCTTCAACCGCCGGCAGCGCGATCAGGTTGTTTTCACCGATGTGCAGCGGTCGAGCAACTGGAACGCCTTCACGCCCAAGCTGGGGCTTGAATACAAGGCCAGCAGCGACGCGCTGCTGTACTTCTCTGCGGGCAAGGGTTTCAAGAGCGGTGGCTTCAATGCCCGCCCGCTGGCGGATGAGTTGGAGGTGACGCAGTATCAGCCCGAGACCATCTGGACCTACGAGGCCGGTGCCAAGACAGGCTGGCTGGACAACAGGCTGATCGTCAATGTCGCCGCCTATCTCAGCAAATATGACAATATCCAGCTCACCGTGAACCAGACGCCGCGCAACTTCGTGGCCAATGCCGCCAAGGGCACCATCAAGGGTGCCGAGCTGGAAGTGCGGGCCAAGCCGGCCCGCGGCCTGGATTTCGACCTGGCGCTCGGTTACACGGACGCCCAGTATGACAAGGTCGGCACCGGCCTGGGCCCCACCCAGATCCTGCCCATCACCGATGCCGCCAAGTTCGTGAAGACCCCGAAATGGACCGCCAGCACCGGGCTGCAATATACGCATGTGCTGGAAAATGGCGGCGCGCTCAGCCTGCGCGGCGACCTGTCGGCCTACAGCAAGTTCTACAACGACGTGGCCAATACCGAACTGGTGGCACAGTCCGGCTATGGCATCGTCAACACCCGTCTGACCTACACCGCACCGGATGATAGCTGGACGCTTGCCCTGTTCGCCACGAACGTGACGGATCGGCGTTATTTCGTCTCGGGCAATGCCAGCGGGGCCTTCGGTCTGGCGGAGGTCAGCTATGGCCGGCCGCGCGAATGGGGTCTGACGCTAGGCGCGAAATTCTGACGCATCGGTTCCGGACAATCCCCATACCGGCAAACACCGATACCAGCACGGCCTTGGGTTGCCGTGCCGGTATCGGTGTTTGCCGGCGATCATCCGGTGCAGGAAGATCGTTATGGATCGGAACAAGGCGGGTGGGGCAGGCGGGGATGGTCCCGCCGGCCCCACCCGCCTGCGCGGTGCCGGGTCAGGTGGCGGCGGTGTCCAGGAACCAGGTGGCCACAGGCCCGGTGACACCGAGGATGGTGATGGAACCACCATTGCCCAGGTCGAGCACGGTGTTGCCATCGACCAGCCGGGCCGACGCGATGACATCGGCGAGGGAGAGGCCGGCGTCGTAGATGGCCAGGCGGTCGACACCCACCTGGAAATCCGCGATGACCGTGCCGCCGGACTGGCGGCCGAAGGCGAAGGTGTCGGCCCCCTCGCCGCCCCACAGCGTGTCGGCCCCGCCATCGGCGAAGATCAGGTCGTCGCCCGCTCCACCATTCATGATGTCGTCGCCTTCGCCGCCGAACAGCGTGTCATTGCCCTCGTCGCCGAACAGGATGTCGTTGCCAGTCCCGCCGACGCCGATATCGTCGTCCTCGCCCAGGCTGATCAGGTCGTCGCCATCGCCTCCCATCGCGGTGTCGTTGCCGGTGCCGCCGAGGATGATGTCGTCGCCTTCGCCGCCATGCAGCAGGTCGTCACCATCCTCGCCGAACAGCGTGTCGTTGCCGGTGCCGCCATCGACGGTGTCGTTGCCTTCGTTGCCGGTAAGGATGTCGTCGCCTTCCTCGCCGAACACCGTGTCGTTGCCGGTGCCGCCGAAGCCGTAGTCGTTGCCGCTGCCGCCGCCAACCAGGTCGTTGTCGGCACCGCCCATCACCCAGTCGTCGCCCTCGCCGCCATGTACGACATCGTCGCCTTCATCACCGGACAGGGTGTCGTTGCCCAGCGTCGATGCGATGGTGTCGTTGCCGCCACCGCCTGACAACAGGTCGTCGCCCGGACCCAGGATCATCACCTGGCTGCTGGCATCGCCATAGACCGCCTGATTGCCCTTCCCGCCGATCAGGGTTGCCTGACCGATCACCGCGATGAACTCCACATTGTTGATGTCGGCCGTGATCGGGGTGTTCGCGGCGCTGGTGTTCAGCACGATGGCGGTGGGCAGGGTCCCGCTCAGCGTATTCCCGGTGATCTGGAGGGTGCTGCCGCCGGGCTGGCTGGTGTCGCCAGCACCGGAAAGATCGATGCTGCGGACCAGCAGCGCGCTGTCCTGCGGCAGGACCGACAGGAAGCCGGTGCCGCCGCCCGTCAGGTCGGTGCGGGAGCTGGAGCCGGCGTCGGTGCGCTGTTCGATCTCGCGGATCAGATCGGTCAGCGACTGTGCTCCTGTCGTGCGCGATGAGTTGCCCGAACTGGTGACATTGACACCGATCGGCACACCCACGCTCAACGTCATCACCGTGCTGACCTGACCGGTGACCGGGTCGAGCATCCGTTCCCGCACCACCGGCACATCGGCCAGGTTCTGGTTCGGGGTGCTGGGATCCTCTTCCCGGCTTTCGGTCGGGGCGACGATCACGACGGTGCTGACCTGGGTGCCGTCTGACAGGGTGGCGGTGCCGCCCTCCACCAGGGCGCCGTCGATATTCTCCACCGGGGCCGGGACCTCCGGCACCGGCTTCTCCGCCGTCACCTGCACCTTGGCCGCACTGGCGGTGAAGGTCGGGGAGATGTTGCCGACGGCGTCCGTCACGGTGACGGTCAGGCTGAGCGCCCCATCCCCGAGACCGGACAGGTTCAGGCCGCTGATGCGGGCATCGGCTGCGGACAGCAGGCCGCTGCCGCTGATCGAACCGCCACCGGAAGAGGTGATGGTCCAGACATAGCTGGCGCCCGGCTCTGCCCCGGCAATGGTGAAGGCGACATTCACCTGCTCGCCGGCATCGATGGTGGTGTCCTCGAAGGCCACCGTCACCGCGGTCGGGGCCGTGGTGTCGATGACCAGGAACTGGTTGCCCGGCGCGGAGACATTGCCGGCGGCGTCGGTCGCCGTCGCCGTGATGGTATTGGTGCCATTCACGTCGAGCGACAGGGTGCCCGATACCGGTGTTGCGGTGCCCAGGTCGATGGACCAGGCGCCGTCCGTGGCGACCGTGCTGTAGATGGCACCCCCCACCGTGACGGTGACGGTGGCCCCCGCCTCCGCCGTGCCGGTGATCACCGGTGTGGGATTGCCCGTGTTGGCCGCCGAGGAGATCGTCGGAGCCTCCGGCGGTGTGGCGTCGATCACCACATTGCCATTGCCGGGGGCGGAAACATTGCCGGCGCCATCGGTCGCCGTGGCCGTGATGGCGTTGTCGCCAGCCGGGTTGAGCGACAGGGTTCCGGAAACCGGGGTGGCCGTGGCCAGGTCCACCGTCCAGGTACCGCCCGTGGCCACCGTCGTATAGGTCGCGCCGCCTACCGTGACGGTGACGATGCTTCCGGCCTCCGCGGTGCCGGTGATGGCAGGCATGTTCTCCCCGGGGGGCACGAGGTCGATGCCGGGTGCCGCCGGTGCGGTGCTGTCGATGACCAGGGTCTGGCTGCCGGGTCCGGAGATGTTGCCGGCCGGGTCCGTCGCCGTCACCGTGACCCCATTGTCGCCATCGGGGTTGAGCGTCAGGGTGCCGCTGGCCGGCGTGGCCGTCCCGGTGTCGATGGACCAGACGCCGTCCGTGGCAAGGGTGGTGTAGGTGGCGCCGCCGATGGTCAGCGTGACGATGCTTCCGGCCTCCGCCGTGCCCGTGATGACGGGCGTGTTGTCACCGGTCAGCGACGGGGAGGTGACTACGGGCGCGCCGGGTGCCGTCGTATCGATGGTCAATGTCTGCGTGGCGGGCGCGGACACATTGCCTGACGGGTCCGTGGCCGTGACGGATACGCTGTTGTCGCCATTGGTATTCAGCGCCAGCGTTCCGCTGGTCGGGGTTGCCGTTTCGGTATCGATGGACCAGACACCACCGATGGCCGTGGTGGTGTAGGTGGCGCCCCCGATGGTCAGGGTGATGGTGGTGCCGGCTTCTGCGGTACCGGAGATCACCGGCGTGCTGTCATTGGTCGGGCCGGACGAGGTGATGACCGGCGCGCCCGGCGGCGTGGCATCGATAACCAGCGTCTGGGTGCCCTGGCCGGAGATGTTGCCCGCCGCATCGGTCGCGATGGCCGACACATTGTTGTTGCCGTTCGGGTTCAGCGCCAGGGTGCCGCTTGTCGGCGTGGCGGTTCCGGTGTCGATGGACCAGCTCCCGCCGGTTGCCGTGGTGATGTAGGTGGCACCGCCAATGGTCAGGATCACCGTGGCGCCGGCTTCCGCGGTGCCGGAGATGACCGGCGTGCCGTCATTGGTCAGGCCGGGCGAGGTGATGACCGGTGCGGCGGGTGCCATCGTATCGATGGTCAGCGTCTGGGTGCCCGGTGTGGACACATTGGTGGCGGCATCGGTGGCGGTGACGGAAATGGCATTGGCGCCATTGGTGCTCAGCGACAGGCTGCCCGATGTCGGGGTAGCCGTTGCGGTATCGACGGACCAGTTTCCGCCGGTGGCCGTGGTGGTGTAGGTGGCGCCGCCGATGGTCAGCGTGATCGTGGCGCCGGCCTCCGCCGTGCCGCTGATGGTCGGTGTTGCGCTGTTTGTCAGGTTGGCGGACGTAATGACCGGTGCGGCGGGTGCCATCGTATCGATGGTCAGCGTCTGGGTGCCCGGTGTGGACACATTGGTGGCGGCATCGGTGGCGGTGACGGAAATGGCATTGGCGCCATTGGTGCTCAGCGACAGGCTGCCCGATGTCGGGGTAGCCGTTGCGGTATCGACGGACCAGTTTCCGCCGGTGGCCGTGGTGGTGTAGGTGGCGCCGCCGATGGTCAGCGTGATGGTGGCGCCTGCCTCTGCCGTGCCGCTGATGGTCGGTGTTGCGCTGTTTGTCAGGTTGGCGGAGGTGACGACCGGTGCGGCGGGTGCCGTCGTGTCGATGGTCAGCGTCTGGGTGCCCGGTGTGGATACATTGGTAGCGGCATCGGTGGCCGTGACGGAAACGGGGTTGGTGCCATTGGTGGTCAGCGACAGGCTGCCCGATGTCGGGGTGGCCGTTGCGGTATCGACGGACCAGTTTCCGCCGGTGGCCGTGGTGGTATAGGTGGCGCCGCCGATGGTCAGCGTGATGGTGGCGCCGGCTTCCGCCGTGCCGCTGATGGTCGGTGTTGCGGTGTTGGTCAGGTTGGCGGACGTAATGACCGGTGCGGCGGGTGCCATCGTGTCGATGGTCAGCGTCTGGGTGCCCGGTGTGGATACATTGGTGGCTGGATCGGTGGCTGTGACGGAAACGGGGTTGGTGCCATTGGTGGTCAGCGACAGGCTGCCCGATGTCGGGGTGGCCGTTGCGGTATCAACGGACCAGTTTCCGCCGGTGGCCGTGGTGGTATAGGTGGCGCCGCCGACGGTCAGCGTGATGGTGGCGCCGGCCTCCGCCGTGCCGCTGATGGTCGGTGTTGCGCTGTTGCTCAGGGCGGCGGAGGTGACGACCGGTGCGGCGGGTGCCGTCGTGTCGATGGTCAGCGTCTGGGTGCCCGGTGTGGATACATTGGTAGCGGCATCGGTGGCCGTGACGGAAACGGGGTTGGTGCCATTGGTGGTCAGCGACAGGCTGCCCGATGTCGGGGTGGCCGTTGCGGTATCGACGGACCAGTTTCCGCCGGTGGCCGTGGTGGTATAGGTGGCGCCGCCGATGGTCAGCGTGATGGTGGCGCCTGCCTCTGCCGTGCCGCTGATGGTCGGTGTTGCGCTGTTTGTCAGGTTGGCGGAGGTGACGACCGGTGCGGCGGGCGCGGTCGTGTCGATGGTCAGCGTCTGGGTGCCCGGTGTGGATACATTGGTGGCTGGATCGGTGGCCGTGACGGAAACGGGGTTGGTGCCATTGGCGTTCAGCGACAGGCTGCCGCTGGTCGGTGTGGCGGTGCCGGTATCGATGGACCAATTACCGCCGGTGGCCGTGGTGGTGTAGGTGGCGCCGCCGATGGTCAGCGTGATGGTGGCGCCGGCCTCCGCCGTGCCGCTGATGGTCGGTGTTGCGCTGTTTGTCAGGTTGGCGGAGGTGACGACCGGTGCGGCGGGCGCGGTCGTGTCGATGGTCAGCGTCTGGGTGCCCGGTGTGGACACATTGGTGGCGGCATCGGTGGCGGTGACGGAAATGGCATTGGCGCCATTGGTGCTCAGCGACAGGCTGCCCGATGTCGGGGTGGCCGTTGCGGTATCGACGGACCAGTTTCCGCCGGTGGCCGTGGTGGTGTAGGTGGCGCCGCCGATGGTCAGCGTGATGGTGGCGCCTGCCTCTGCCGTGCCGCTGATGGTCGGTGTTGCGCTGTTTGTCAGGTTGGCGGAGGTGACGACCGGTGCGGCGGGCGCGGTCGTGTCGATGGTCAGCGTCTGGGTGCCCGGTGTGGACACATTGGTGGCGGCATCGGTGGCGGTGACGGAAATGGCGTTGGTGCCATTGGCGTTCAGCGACAGGCTGCCGCTGGTCGGTGTGGCGGTGCCGGTATCGATGGACCAATTACCGCCGGTGGCCGTGGTGGTGTAGGTGGCGCCGCCGATGGTCAGGGTGATGGTGGCACCGGCCTCTGCTGTGCCGGAAATAACCGGCGTATCATCCTTGGTCAGGCTGCTGCTGGTAATTTCCGGGGCATCCGGGGGCGTGACATCCGGTGGCAGCTCGACACTCATCATCGCCACGCCGGACTTCAGGCGGGGATATTCGGACAGGATGCCGGCCGTCACCGTCGATGTCAGACCGATCGGGAAGGAACCGGAAACCTCCGAGCCGATGGCCGTGACGTCGAACGAGACCTTGTACATGGTTCCGATGGTTTGCAACCCGGTGATGCCGGCGACGCTGCTGGTGGCCAGGGTCGTCGGGTCCACGTATTCGATCACGACGGGGCCTGCGGTCCAGCCGGTCGGCAGCGCGGGTGCGAAGCCGATCGTGGTGCCGATCACGGACAATGCGCTTTCCAGGGTGACCAGGAACTCCACCTTCTGCGGCGTAGTGCCATCAAAGGTGACAGTCGGGTCGATCGCCTTCGCCACCATGCCGAAGGTGGTGCCGCCGCCCTGGGCGGACTGGGCGATCGTCACACCGGTGGCGATTTCGATCTGCGTCACATTATCGCTGCCGCCGCTGTCGCGGACCGACCGCAGCACAATGGCGCGAAAGGCACTGTCACCAGGGGTGATGCCGGCGAGTGTACCGGTATTGCTGTAGGTCAGGTTGTCGATCCGGTCGGTGATTTCATTGACCTGGGCCGTCATGCCGACAAAGGTGACCGTGGCAATATCGCCGGTCACCGACACGTTGTAGATGAGATCGGGGGAGTTATAGCTCCCGCCATCGACCAGATCGATATCCAGCCCGTGGATTGTGATCTTCTCATTGGCGGTGCCATCCACGCCATGCACGGTCAAGGTAAAGCCGACGAAGGCCTGGGCGATGTCCAGCGTGTCGGCGACGGTCAGGTTGAACAGATCGACGCCGCTGCCGCCGCTGCCATTCTGGAATCCGTCATTGGCGGCCACGGCGTGCAACAGGGGCGGCGTGTTGCCGGTGGAGACGGCAGTGTTGTTGGTGACCGGCGTGGTGGTCAGGCTGGAGGCATCGTTGCCTGTGATATCCTGGATGGCGTTGACGTCATTGCTGCCACTCGGGTCGGTATAGGCGACGGTGACCGACTGGCCGGCGGTGACGGGCGTGGCCAGCGACAGGATGACAAGCTTCGACGGACCGTCCACCAGCACGCTGTTGACGGCAACCGCATTGCCGCCGACCATCACGGTGAAGGCACCCGGCGCGGGACCGGGCAGCGAAGCCAGTGCCTGATCATAGGTCATGGTCAGGGTGGCGCCATCGACCGTCGCGCTCTGGAAGGTGACCGGGCGGATGGTGGTGACGATGAAGGATTGGTTGAAGTCAGCGGCATCGATGCCGGTCGTGCCCTGGATGGCGGCCGGATCGTCACCCGCCGTCGGGTCGGTATAGGCGAAGTCGATGATATCGCCGGCCAGCAGGGTGAGGTTGCCTGATGGGTTGGTGTCGAGCGTCAGCGTGACGGTCTTGTTCGCGCCGTTGACACTGACCCCGCTCACCACGACACCGGTGCCGTTCACCTGCACGTCGAAGTCACCGGCCGCAGGTGGGCTGGCGCCGTCCAGCGCGACGTCGAAGGTCAGCGTGATCGTGTTTTCACCAATATAGGCCAGGCTCGACACATAGAGGGGGGCAGAGGGCGGCGGCGTATTGTTGGTGACGCTGGTCGCGGGCAGGCTGACGGCATCGACACCGGTGGAGCCCTGGATGGCGTTGGTGTCGTCGCCATTGGTCGGGTCGGTATAGGCGACGGAGACAGTCTGGCTGCTGGTCACCGGCGTGGCCAGCGTCAGGGTGACGGTCTTGTTGACGCCATCGATCACGACATTGGTGACATTGACGCTCTGGCTGTCGACCATGACGGTGAAATCGGTCCCGGCGGGCGCGTTCAACGCATCCAGCGCCTGGTCATAGGTCAGGACCAGCGAGGTCCCGTTCACCGCCGCGCTGACGAAGGCGGGTGCGGGGGGCGGCCCCACCGTGACCATCGCGGAACTGCTATAGGCACTATAGTTCAGGGAAACGCCGGTGGTCTGCGGTATGAGACTGACCGGAAAGGCCCCCGAAGTGTCCGTGCCGGATGCGGTGATGTCATAGGTCAGCGTGTAGGTGGTGCCCAGGTTCAGCAAACCCGATATGCTGGGGACGGTACCCGACGGGGTCGCGGTCCAGCCCTGCGGCAACCCCAGGGAGAAGGTGACCATGCTGCCGATCATGGTGGTTGGCGCCAGGACGGTGGCGGTGAAGGTGACCTGCGTCGGCACACCGGGCGTGAAGTTGTAGGTCGGGCTGTCCGGTGTTGTGGACAGGAAGAAAGTCGGCATCATCACAGAATCGACGAAGGTCACCGTGGCGACTTCGTTGATAGTCGTGGTGTTGTTGGACGCGCCGCTGTCGGTCACGGACTCCAGCACCACCGGGCGGGTATAGCCCTGGCCGATGCTGCTATTGTTGTTCGTGACCTTGTACGCGATGCCGTCGATCAGCGTGCCCATGTCGCTGTTGCTCAGCGAAAGGCCGCTCAGGGTGACGGTGGCGACGCCATTGGCGAGCGTCACGGCATAGCTGCCGCCGGCGACGCTGCCCGTGCCTGCCGCCAGCGTGATGTCGGTGCCGCCGATATTCAGGTACTCGGTCCCGTAGGCGACATTATAGACCTTCAGCACCATGCCGGTGAAGGTCTGCCCGTTATCGACGGTGGAGGCGGTCACCGTGTCGAACAGATCATAGCCGGTGCTGCCGTTCAGGCTCCAGAAGCCCTGGTTCTCGGGTGTCAGCGTCAGGGTCGGCGGTGTGTCGCCGCCGCCTGCGGACGTATTGTTGGTGACGCTGGTCGCGGGCAGGCTGGCGGCATCAAGCCCGCCGGAACTCTGGATGGCATTGGTATCGTTGCCATTGGTCGGGTCGGTATAGGCGACGGTCACGGTCTGGCTGCTGGTCACCGGCGTGGCCAGCGTCAGGGTGACGGTCTTGTTGACGCCATCAATCACGACATTGGTGACATTGACGCTCTGGCTGTCGACCATGACGGTGAAATCGGTCCCGGCGGGCCCGTTCAACGCATCCAGCGCCTGGTCATAGGTCAGGACCAGCGAGGAGCCGTCCACCGCCGCGCTGACGAAGGACGGTGCCACGGCGGGCCGGGCGATCGCGACAACGAGGGAACGAGTGAAATTCGCCGCGTCGAGACCGGTCGTGCCCTGGATGGCAGCCAGATCATTGCCTGCGGTCGGGTCGGTATAGATGAAGTCGATGATGTCGCCGGCGGTCAGGGCGCCGCTCCCGCCCAACGCGCTGCTGTCGAGCGTCAGGGTGACGGTCTTGTTCACCCCATTGACTGTGACGCCGGTCACCGGCACGCTGGTGCCGTTCACCTGCACGTCGAAAGCACTGGACGGGGGCGGATTGCCCCCGTCCAGCGCCACGTCGAAGGTAACCGTGAACGTGTTTTCACCGATATAGCCGACGCTCGACACATAGACCGGTACTGTGGCCGGCAATGTATTGTTGGTGACCGGTTGGCTCGTGATGCTGGCGGCATCGACACCGGCCGTGGACTGGACGGCGGTCACGTCGTCACCGGCGGTCGGGTCAGTGTAGGAGACGGCCACCGTGTCGCCGACGGCGACCGGCGCCGACAATGTCAGGGTCACCGTCTTGTTGGGGCCATCGATGGCGACATTGGTGATCGTGGCCAGTCCGGCGCCAACGAATACGCTGAAGCTGGCACTTGTCGGTATATTCACCCCGTCCAGCGCCTGGTCGTAGGTCATGACGAGGGTATTGCCGTCGATCGTCGCGCTCTGGAGGGCGGGTGGCGCGACGGTGTTGTTGGTGACGGATTGCCCTGTGAAGCTGCTGGCATCGCTGCCGGTGGCGGACTGGATGGCGAAGGTGTCGTTGCCGGCCGTGGGATCGGTATAGGACACGGTGACGATCTGCCCCGACGTCACAGGCGTGGTCAGGGTCAGGGTGACGGTCTTGTCCGCATTGACGATCACGTTATTGACGATGGCGGGGCTGCCGCCGACCGTCACGCCGAAGGCCATCAGTTGCGGGGCGTTGAGCTGGTCCAGGAAATCGTCGAAGGTCAGGGTCAGCGTGGCGCCATCGACCGTCGCGCTGACCAGGGCCGGGCCGCCGGGCGTGTTGTTGGTGACCGACTGGCTGGTGAAGCCAGCGGCGTCGATGCCGCCCATCGACTGGATGACGGAACCCGTGTCGTCGCCGGTCGTGGGGTCGATATAGGTGACGGTGACCACCGCACCCGCCGCGACGGGTGACGCCAGGGTCAGGGTCACGGTCATGTTGTTGGTGTCCACGGTGGCCGTGGTCACCGTCACCAGCATGGAATCGGCCATCACCGAGAAATTGGTCCCGGTCGGCCCGTTGATCGCATCCAGCATCTGGTCATAGGTCAGCACCAGGGTGGAACCGTTGACCGTGGCGCTCTGCAGGGCCGGAGCCGCCGGCGTGTTGTTGGTGACGGACTGGTTGGTGAAGGTCGCCGTATCCGCGCCGGTGGTTGACTGGATGGCAAAAAGATCATCGCCGGGCGTGTCGGTATAGGTGATGGTGACCGTCTGCCCCGACGCCACCGGCGCGTTGAGGGCCAGGGTGATGGTCTTGTCATTGTTGACGGTCACGCTGCTGACGGCGACCGGGCTGCTGTCTACCGATACCGAAAAGGCCATCGACAGCGGCGCGTTGAGCTGATCCAGGAAATCATCGAAGGTCAGCGTCATGCTGGTGTAGTTCACGGTGGCGCTGACCAGCGCGGGCCCGACGGGGGGCGAGGTATTGTTGGTGACGGCCATGTTGAGTATGGAGCCGGCATCGTCGCCGTCTATGTTCTGGACGGCCAGCGTGTCGTTGCCACTGGTCGGGTCCGTATAGCTGACGGTGACCGTCTCGGTCGACAATATCGGCCTTTGCAGGGTCAGGGTCACCGTCTTGTTGGCGCTGTCGACAGCCACGGCCGTGACGATGACGACACCGGGATGCATCCCGCCGCTGGCATTGACGCCGAAGGTCCCGACCTGTGCCACATTCGTCGCGTCCAGCGCCTGGTCATAAGTCAGTACCAGGGTGGAACCATCGACTGCGGCGCTCTGCACTATCGGCGGATTGGGCACGGTGACGTTGACCGTTGCGGATATGCCGCTCAGGCTCGCGACATTGTTGCTGCTGCCGTTATCGGTGACGCTGTTGAGGGTGATGGTTCGGGGACCGGCTGTCACGGTCGCCGCCTGGTTGATATAGCCGATACCATCGATGATGGACTGAAGCTGGGCTGCCGTGATCGGTGTCGTAAAGGCAAAATCATAGGTCTGCGCGTTGGCGCTACCGGATGCGGTGTAGCTGCCATGCGGGATGCCGCCAACATCGACCTGGCCGCCGGCGCTGCTCATCCCCCCGAGCACGCCGGGAACAGTCAGCCCTTCCATCATATCCGCGAGGCCGCTGATCGTAATGGAGAAACCGACGAAGCTCTGGCCGACATCGTTGGTGTCGGCCGTGACGCTGGAAAACAGGTCGACGGGGGTGGAGGTGCCCTGAGGATAGCTGGCGGTCGCACCGGTGGCGGTCAGGGTCGGCAGGGTGCCGGTCGGGGGCGGCGTGACATTACCGATATTGACGGTCGCGGACGAGCCGGCAAGGCTGGCGGTGTTGTTGCTGGCACCATCGTCGGTGACGCTGGTCAGGGTGATGACGCGGGCGCCGTCGGAGGGCGTGCTGCTGTTGTTTTCCGCAGTGTTGTTATAGGCGATGCTGTCGACCAGCGACTGCATTTCGCTGGCCGTATATCCGAAGCCCGAAAGGGTGACGGTGGCGGTGGTGCCAGTGACGCTGACCGTGCCCCCCACGGAACCGGAAGTGGTCACCCAGGCGAAGCTGGCGCCATTGACCAGCGCCAGTGTGCCGAAGGCACCGGCGACAGCGTTCGGCATGGAGAAGCCGAGCATTTCATAGGCGTCAAGGACGCCTGTCACCGTCAGGGTCAGCGAGGTGAAAAGCTGGCCGCTGTCATTGGTGTCGGCCGCGACACTGGAGAACAGGTCCGGCGGGGAGGCGGAACCGGCGAAGGTGGCGGTCGCACCGGTGGCGGTCAGTGTCGGCAGGGTGCCGGTCGGGGGCGGCGTGACACTACCGATATTGACGGTCGCGGACGAGCCGGCAAGGCTGGCGGTGTTGTTGCTGGCACCATCGTCGGTGACGCTGGTCAGGGTGATGACGCGGGCGCCGTCGGAGGGCGTGCTGCTGTTATTTTCCGCAGTGTTGTTATAGGCGATGCTGTCGACCAGCGACTGCATTTCGCTGGCCGTATATCCGAAGCCCGAAAGGGTGACGGTGGCGGTGGTGCCAGTGACGCTGACCGTGCCCCCCACGGAACCGGAAGTGGTCACCCAGGCGAAGCTGGCGCCATTGACCAGCGCCAGTGTGCCGAAGGCACCGGCGACAGCGTTCGGCATGGAGAAGCCGAGCATTTCATAGGCGTCAAGGACGCCTGTCACCGTCAGGGTCAGCGAGGTGAAGACCTGACCCGCATCGTTGGTGCTGGCAGTCGAGCCGGAGAACAGGCTCAATGCATTGCTTTCATCGACGAAGGTGGTCGTGACGCCGGTGGCGGTCAGGGTTGGCAGGGTATCCAGCGTGCTGAGCACCCCGGTGAAGGCGGGGATGTCGAAGCCCTGCGTGGTCACGACGCCGATGCGGGCCGCCAGCACGAAATCACCGCCCAGATCGGTGGCCCCCGTCAGGTTGGTCGAGGCAGCGACATTGGCCCCCGTCAGGTCGGCGAACAGGTCGAGCCAGGCATTGCCGGCCGGTTCTCCGGCCAGTTCACACCCGTAGAGCAGGATGTCGCCGCCCGGCTTCAGGGCCGCGCCCAGCATATCCAGGTCGCCGGGGCGTTCGGCCAGCATCGCGGCATCAAGCGTCAGGGCGCCCAGCTTCAGATAGCCGTCGCCGCCATGTGACAGGATGTGGAAGGCATCATGGCCCGCACGGCCGGCGGCCCAGTCGGCCAACTGCGACAGCCCGTCGCCGCGGCCGTCCAGCAACACGACGGCGATGCCGGCAGGTACCCCCTCGGCCAGTGCTTCCCAGCCCGACACCGCGGTGTCGATGAAGGCGACCTCCGACCGGCCCCCGTTCAAACGGCTGTCCATATTGCGGAGTTCCTGCCACACATAGCCGTCCACACCCATAGCGCTCTCCTTGAAAACCGTTTGTTTTTAACCCCTTGGCGTCGACGCCTCGCGTATCGCCTTCAGGGAAATTTCAACAGGGAAACTGTACGGAAAGCCAACGCCCGTCATGCGAAGGCGCCGGCCGGTGACCAGGGTTCTCCCGGTCATGTTTATTCATCCAGCGCCGGGCATTGCCCCGTCACCTTGGTCGAAATGTACATGGAAAGGTAGATTTTGAATTTTCATAAACACCCAATTGATTGATGGTTTTGCGGTTCATGAATGATCGTGTTCAAGAAAATCATGAACTCGAAAGGTTGGTTATTTTAAAATAACTAAAATTTACTGTAATTTTCCCAAAAGTGGAAATAATTAAAATTCATGATCGCATAATACTAAATATACCACTGAATAATCTTTCATAAGTACAAAAAACCTCGGCGTTAATGGAAAGTTAACAAGAAATTTTGGTACTTAACATTATGGAATCTGCCATTCAGGAGCGCCTTATGATGATAAGTACCTTTTGATCGTGCCTATTTGATTGTCAAGAGGATTTGTGTCCAGGATTTATTTATCCCTCCACATGTGTCGAATTCCTTTTTCGCTGGGTCTGGAATGGAAACCTTTGTTTTTGCTTTACCCGTGGATTCCGAGTAAGTAAAATGAATAAAACTGAATGACGAAATCAATCTCATGAATTTGAGCCGTATCGATTTGAATTTGCTGGTGGTTTTTGACGCCGTCGTCCGCACCGGTTCCGTCAAGGACGCTGCACCCCTGCTGGCATTGAGCCAGCCGGCGGTCAGTCATGCGCTCAACCGCCTGCGCGAGATGTTGAACGATCCGCTGTTCGTGCGCAGCCATAACAAGCTGGTGCCCACCGAGCGTGCCCGGGCGATGGCCGGGCCCGTTGCGAAGATATTGGAGGATGTGAGCCGGGTCGTCGCGGGCGGGGAGTTCGATGCCAGCAGCAGCAACCGTACATTCCGCATTGCCATCAGCGACTTCACGGCCCTGACCATTGTCCCTCGGCTGATGCGCAAGCTGCGCCTGCTGGCACCGGATACGACGCTGGACCTCATGCCGGTTGGCGAACAGACGCTGGCCCTGCTGGAGAAGGGGGAGCTGGATTGCACCTTCTGGGGCCTGCGCCCTCCGGAAACGCCCTACCAGTCGCTGCCGCTGTTCCGGGACAGTTTCGTCGGCTATTGCTGCAAATGGCACCCGTTGATGCAGGCCGGCCGGGGCCAGATCACGACGGACGACTATCTGGCCTATCCCCACGCCATCGCACAGTTTCGCGATCCCAATCCCAGCCCGGTCGATGTGGCCCTGGCGGCGATGGGCCAGAGCCGCAACATCGTGCTGCGCTCGCCCAGCTTCATGAGCAATATCTCGACCATCGCCGGGACCGACCTGATCGCCACGCTGCCATCCAGGCTGGCCCCGGTCGCGACGTCCCAGGGGTTGAGTTCTTTCCGGCTGCCCGTCACGGTGCCGGACTTTCCCTATTCACTGGTCTGGCACCGGCGCACGGAGGCCGACCCTGCCGTCGACTGGTTCAGACAGTTGTTCGCCGACCCCGATCTTTTGGTCTGAGAACAAGTTGCGATGAATGGAATTCATCGCAACTTGGTCCGGCGGCGACCGCCACAGCACCGCTCGTTCGGCGTCGCCAAGCCAACGAATGTTGGCACCGGCGTGCGCCCACGGATGTGGGCGCCGGCGATTGGGCGGTGATCAGAACCAATAGGTGCTGATCACCGCAAAATAGTATGATCCGGGGCTGTCCTATCCCGCCAGGATCATGTCCGACGCCTTTTCCGCAATCATCACCGTCGCGGCATGGGTATTGCCGGACACGATGGTCGGCATGATGGAGGCGTCCACCACGCGCAGCCCCGTCGTGCCGCGCACCCGCAATTGCGGGTCCAGCACCGACCTTTCATCACCACCCATGGCGCAGGTGCCGGACTGGTGATAGCCGGTGGAGCCGGCGGCCCGGCAGAAGGCCAGCAGCGCGTCGTAGCTGTCGGCCTCAGGGCCGGGTGTCAGTTCATGGTCGAAATAGGGCGCCAGGGCGGGCTGGCCCATGATGCGGCGCGCCCATTCCAGGGCCGCCACGGTTGCCCGCTGGTCTGCGGGATCGGACAGGAATCCCGGCCGGATGGCGGGATGCGCAGCCGGGTCCGATGATCGGATATGCACCGACCCGCGCGATCGGGGGCGCATGACATATCCACCAATGGTCATGCCGGGTTCCCGTTCCATCTGCATGCGCCCGCTTTCGGCCAGGGCCTTGAAATCGACCGTGCCGGGGCTGGCGAAGAATTGCAGATCGGGCAGGTCCAGGGCCGGGTCGGACCGCAGGAAGGCCGTCAGGTTCGATCCCCCCAGGGCCAGCAGGCCCGACCGGGCCGTGGCATAGCGCAGCACCTGCCCCAGAAGGCCCAGCCCGCGCGACAGGCTGTTCAGGCTGGGACTGCCGGGCTTCAGGCGGGCGCGGACCATGCTGGCATAATGGTCCTGCAGGTTCTCCCCCACGCGCGGACTGTCGACCAGCGGCGTTATCCCCAGCGAGGACAGGCGCTGCGCATCGCCGATGCCCGACAGTTCCAGCAATTGCGGGGAGTTGATGGCCCCGCCGGCCAGGATCACCTCGCGCCGGGCCGTGGCGCAGCGGGCCTGTCCGTCCTGCAGGAAATGCACACCCGTGGCCCTGGAGCCGAAGAAGCGGACATGCGTGGCCAGGGCCCGGGTCACCACGGTCAGGTTCGGCCGGCGCATGGCCGGGTGCAGATAGGCCACGGCCGCCGACCGGCGCAATCCACGCCGCGTGTTCAGCCGCACGGGTGCCACACCTTCGCGCGTCGTGCCGTTCAGGTCGTTGCTGCGCGGTGCGCCGGCTTCGGCGAAGGCATCGATGATGGCCTGCTGCACCGGGTGGCGGAAGGGGACGTCGCCGATATCGAGCGGGCCACCGACGCCCGCCTCCTCCTGGCTGTCCGCGCGGCCGGTCTGGTTCTCCACGCGCCGGAACAGCCCCGCCACATCGGACCAGGCCCAGCCCGTGCAGCCCTGCTGACGCCAGCCCTCGTAATCCTCCGGCAGGCCGCGGACATAGATCATGCCATTGATGGAGGAGGAACCCCCGAGCACCTTGCCACGCGGGAAATGGTGCTGGCGTCCGTTGCTGCCGGGGTCGGGCTCTGTCTTATAGTTCCAGTTGATCCGGGGGTCGGCCAGCATGCGGGTGAAGCCGGCCGGCAGATGGATGTTGACGTTGCTGGCGAACTGGGCGGGTTCCCGCAGGGGGCGGTCATCGCCGCCGGCTTCCAGCAGCAGCACGCGGTTGCGGCCATCGGCGGACAGCCGGTTGGCCAGCACGCACCCGGCCGAGCCGGCACCGACAATGATATAGTCCGCTTCGAGCTGCGTCATGTTCCGCCCTGCCTTGTCTTCCCGCGGACGGCGAATATCCTGCGTGCCCGGTTGCCCGCAAGGGCTTCCAGCATGCCGCCACCCGTCCCGTTGTTCCTGTTCTAAGCCCGCGCGGGTGCCTTGGGGGAGGGGTGTTCGCGTCACGCCGTCCCTCATCGCCGATGTGATCCTTTGCCCCGCCCGGCTGCCCGCTGATTCCGCCATGCCCTATCAATAGGCCCGAGGCCAGCCATCGGGGCATAATGGGAAGGACAGCATGACAGCATTATTCTCCACAACGGGGCGCCGTGCGCTCGTCACGGGTGCATCCAGGGGGTTGGGCAGGGCCATTGCCCTGGGGCTGGCGGGGGGCGGTGCCGATCTGGTGCTGGCCGCCCGCGACGGTGCCAGACTGGAAGAAGTGGCGGGCGAGGTCCGCGCCCTGGGCCGCCGTGCGGATACGATCAGCTTCGACCTGGCCGACCTGACGGCCGTGGAGGCCGCCGCCGCGTCGCTGGCCGGTGATGAACGGCCCATCGACATCCTGGTGAACAATGGTGCCATCGCCGGCTGGGGCGCGCTGCCCGACAGCACGCTGGCCCAGTGGCAGAACATGTTCGACGTCAATGTCGCCTCCATGTACCTTCTGTGCCGGGAATTGTCGCGCGGCATGGCGGCGCGCGGCTGGGGCCGCATCATCAATTTCGCCTCCTATGTGGCGCAGACGGGCCGGCCGAACCTTGCCGCCTATACCGCCAGCAAACATGCCGTGTTGGGGCTGACCCGGTCCGTGGCGGCGGAACTGGCGCCACGCGGGGTCACCTGCAATGCCATCGCACCCGGCTTTTTCGATACCGACATGGCCGCACCCACGGTCGGCAACCCGCAAAGGGCGAAGATCTTCCGCGATGCCATCGCCATGGGCCGGTTCGGCGACCCGTCGGAGATCGTGGGCCCGGCCCTGTTCCTGGCGTCGGATGCCGCGTCCTACGTCACCGGTCACATGCTGAACGTGGATGGCGGCGTGGCTGGCATCCTGTCGCTGCCCGTCGTGGTGGAAACCTGACAATCCTGTCCCCGTAAGGCTTTGCACGATGCAAGTGATGAGTTTGCGGCCTGCCGGGGATCATGTATCTGATCCATCCTTCGCTGGAGAAGGCGATGGCTTCCTTTAAAGGCTGGATCGATTTTAATGAGTGGCAGGACGCATTGTTCGACATACAGCGGAATGAGATGTGATGTGCCCCAGGTTCATCGCCTGGTATCGGCGTCGTTCCGTTCCCGCGTCCAAATAAAACAACAGAACCTTATTTGAGGGAGGGAAGTCATGAAGCTGCGCACCTTGACCATGGCGCTGCTGGCCACATCAACCTTGTGCGGCACCGCACCGGCCATCGCGCAGGAGGCTGCCCCCACCGCGCCGCAGGCCAGTGCCGGTCTGCTGGAAGAGATCATCGTCACGGCCCGCCGCCGCGAGGAGGCACTGCTGGACGTGCCGATCGCCGTCTCCGCCATCTCCGGCGATGCTCTGGCCAAGGTCGGCGTCACCGATGTGCAGGGCCTGCAATACCAGACACCGTCCCTGACCATCACGGCCCCCGCCAGCCAGCGCAACGTCGTCTCCTTCGCCATGCGCGGCCAGCGCGTGCAGGAGACGCAGCTTTTCACCGATCCCGCCGTCGGCACCTATTTCGCCGAAGTGGTCCAGCCCCGTCCCTATGGCTTCGGCAATGCGCTTTACGACCTGCAATCCGTGCAGGTGCTGAAGGGCGTGCAGGGCACGCTGTTCGGCCGTAACATGACGGGCGGCGCCGTGCTGGTCGAGCCGCACCATCCCGTGCTGGGCGTGACGGAAGGCGAAATGAAGCTTTCCGCCGGCAATCGCGAGATGTACGAGGTCTATGGCGTGCTGAACGCCCCGCTGGGCGATAATTATGCCGTCCGCGTGGCCGGCAAGGTCCGCCGCCGCGATGGCTGGGCGCACGAGGTGACGACCGGCCGCAAATATGACAACCAGCATTACGAGACGTTCCGCATCTCGCTGCTGGCCAAGCCCTGGGAAGGGGTGGAGAACCTGACGGTCTTCGACCATTTTGTCAGCGATGAGAATGGCACGGCGGTCTTCCTGACCTCCATCTCCCTGCCGTCGGCCCTGTCCAACTATGAGAATTTGCGGCGCGGCGGCCTGATCACCGACAATATCCCGGCCGAGTTCGAGGCCGCGCGCGAACTGTTCCGCAAGAAGCGCTACAGCCTGGATATGGGCGCCGGCGAGGGTGGCCGCATGGATGCGCTGGGCCAGCCGTTCGAGAAGACGCGCAATAACGGTTTCACCAACAAGACGACCATCGAGCTCAGCGACACGCTGACCCTGAAGAACATCTTCGGCTATCGCAACCAGAGCCGGAACGTGGTCCAGGATTATGACGGCATCCCCGCCTTCCTGATCACGCCGCGGCAGTTCGCCTATGTGGAGAATATTTCCGAGGAACTCCAGTTGCAGGGCGAGTCCGCCGATGGGGATTTCACCTATATTGTCGGCGGCTTCTATTTCAAGGAAAAGGGCATCGACGGTTCCTACCAGAACACCCTGCCGCAACTGACCATGGCCGGCGCCGGCGCCCTGCAGACCGGCACGGCCAGCCGCTTCGTCGGCTACAGCGCGGGCGAGGGTTTCGCCGAGGCCTATGCCGGCTTCGTGGCGGGCACCTACAAGCTGACCCCCGATCTGACGGCATCCGGCGGCCTGCGCTACAATTACGACAAGCGCAAGATCACGCTGTCGCCCACCCGGCCGGTTCTGCGCACCTGCGAGTTCGATCTCAACCTGACCACGCCGGGCGTGCAGTCGGTGCCCTACGACCAGTGCTTCTTCACCAATCAGAAGAGCTTCGATGAGTTCACCTACGACGCGACCCTGCAATACAAGCCCAGCGACAACCTGACGACCTACGCCTCCTACCGGCATGGCTTCCGGGCGGGCGGCTTCTCCACCCGCGCCCAGAATGCCATCGCGGCGCAGCCCTTCCTGCCGGAAAAGGTGGACGAGTACGAACTGGGCGTGAAGACCGACACCTGGCTGGGTGACGGGCGTCTGACCGGTGGCGTGGCCCTGTTCCTGCAAAACGGGTCGAATGTGCAGAAGCAGCGCGCCACCAGCTTCGACACCGACGGTGACGGCGTCGTCGACAACATCATCACCGTCGTCGACAACACGGCCAAGCAGCGCAACAAGGGCGGCGAGCTGGATTTCAGCTACACCACAGATGCCTTCAGCCTGACGGGCTTCTATTCCTACATCAAGGTCGACGTCCTGCGGGGCAGCACCACCATGACCATGCCCAACGGCACGGTCCTGCCGGAGATCGAGCAGCGCGGAACGCCCAAGCACCAGTTCGGTGTGACCGGCACCGTGAACCTCCCCATCGATGAAGCCATGGGCACGGCCGCCTTCACGGCCAATTACACCGTGCGCAGCAAGATCTATCTCGATGATTTCGAGCTGGAGGGCCTGCAGCCGTCCTACAGCCTGGTCAACCTGCGGCTGGAATGGAACGACATCAACCGTTCCGGCGTCAGCGCGGCCCTGTTCGGGACGAACGTGTTCGACAAGCAGTATCGCGTCGGCGTGCTGGGGCTGATGGCCGAAGGGCTGGGCTTCCAGTCCAGCGTCTATGGCGAGCCGCGCATGTTCGGTGTGGAACTGGGCTACAAGTTCTGATCGCCCCGAGGGGGTGGCGGGCAGGGATGTTCCCCGCCCGCCACCCCTTTTTGCCGCCATCTGCCTGCACGGACGGGACATGACCACGAACCTTGCCAACCTGTCGCACACGGATCATCTCTTCATCGCCGGGCAGTGGGTCCGGCCGGCATCCGGCGGCGGCTGGATCGAACTGGTTTCACCATCCACGGAAGCGGTGCTGGGCGCGGTCGTCGCGGCATCTCCGGCCGATGTCGACCGCGCCGTGGCTGCCGCGCGCCATGCGTTCGACCATGGTCCCTGGCCGCGCATGACGGCGGGGGACCGGGCGGCGGCCCTGCGCCGCGTGGCCGACCGGCTGGCCGCCCGCGCGCCGGATGTCGCCTATGCCTGGTCGGCGCAGGTGGGCATGCCCATCGCCCATTCCGGCATGTTCGCCCAATATGCCCGCGCCTATTTCGACTATTTCTGTGGTCTGGCCGAGGGCACGGGCTTTGAGGAGCTGCGCACCCCGGCCCAGGGTGGCACCTGTGTGGTGGTGCGGGAGCCGGTGGGCGTCACCGTCACCATCGTGCCCTGGAATGCACCGCTGGCCACCTTGCTGTTGAAAGTGGCGCCGGCCCTGATGGCCGGCTGCACCGTGATCGCCAAGCCGTCGCCCGAAACGCCGCTGGAAGCGCTGCTGCTGGCTGAATGCGTGGCGGAAGCGGGCCTGCCGGAAGGTGTCTTCTCCGTCCTGCCGGCCGGGCGCGAGGTGTCCGAATACCTTATCCGCAAGCAGGAGGTGGACAAGGTCAGCTTCACCGGCTCCACGGCGGCGGGGCTGCATGTGGCGTCCATCTGCGCGTCCCGGTCGGCCCGCGTCACGACCGAACTGGGCGGCAAATCGGCCGCCATCGTGCTGGAGGATGCGCCCGTCGACACCGTGGTGGGCGGCATCATGCCCAACCTGATCGGCCTGTGCGGCCAGCAATGCGCCGCCTTCAGCCGCATCCTGGTGCCCCGTGCCCGGCAGGCGGAAATCACCGAGGCGCTGGCCGCCGCCTTCCGGTCGGTGCAGGTGGGCGACCCGTTCGCGGCGGACACACAGATGGGCCCGCTTGTCGCCCGGCGGCAGCTGGACCGGGTCCGCGACTATGTCAGCCGTGGCCAGGCGGAAGGCGCCCGTCTTGTCACCGGCGGCGGCCGGCCGGCAAACCTGCCCCGCGGCTGGTATATCGAGCCCACGCTGTTCGCCGAGGTGGACAATGCCATGACCATCGCGCGTGAGGAGATTTTCGGCCCCGTGGGCAGCATCATCCCCTTCGACGATGTCGAGCAGGCCATCGCCATTGCCAATGACAGCCCCTATGGCCTGTCGGGCGGTGTCTTCACCCAGGATACCGACCGGGCCTATGCCGTTGCCCGGCGCATCCGGACGGGCAATTTCGCCCAGAACGGCCGCGTCATCGATTTCACGCTGCCCTATGGTGGCTTCAAGCAGTCCGGCGTGGGCCGGGAAGGCGGGATCGAGGGGCTGCACGGCTTTACCGAGATCAAGACGGTTTTCCTGCCGCACGCCCCGTCGCATCTGGCCCCGTCCGGTGCGGAGCAGCCGGCATGACCACAGGGGAAGGGTACGCGCCCGGCTATACGCCGCTGAGGGCGTGGTGGGCCGTGCTGGTGATCGTGTTGTTCCAGATCGTCTCGCTGATCGACCGGACGGTCATTGCCGTGCTGATCCCGGAGATGCGGGCCGATCTGGGCCTGAACGATTTCCAGCTTTCCCTGATTCAGGGCATGGCATTCGCCCTGTTCTATGGCGCCATGGGGCTGGTCATCGGCGGTCTGGTGGATCGCTGGTCGCGCCGGGGCATCATGTTCGCGGGCATCACGCTCTGGTCGCTGGCCGCGGCCGCCACAGGTCTGGCCCGCAACTATGCGCAGCTTTTCGGCGCCCGGCTGCTGGTCGGGTTCGGGGAGGGGGCCATCTCCCCCGCCGCGCAGTCGCTGCTGTCGGGCATATTCCCGCGCCACAGGCTGGCCACGCCGATGTCCTGCTTCGTCGCGGCGGGTGTGGCCGGCATCGGCCTGTCCTTCGCGCTGGGGGGCTTCCTGCTCGATCATTTCACCCGCTCGCCGCTGGGTGGTCCGCTGGAAGGGCTGGCGCCCTGGCGGCAGGTGCTGGTGGTCACCGGCCTGCCGGGGGTGCTGATCGGGCTGCTGGCCTTCAGCTTCCGGGAACCGGCCCGGGCTTCCGTACAAGGTGCCGGTGCCGGCTGGGGCGTGTTCTTCGCCCATCTGCGCCGGCATGCGCGGCTGATCGGCGGCATGATGGGCGGGTATCTGCTGGCCGCCATGGCCACGCAGGGCACCATGATCTGGGCGCCGACCTATGCCCGCCGCGTGCTGGACATGGGTGCTACGGAGGTCGGGGCCATGATGGGCCTGGCCGTCACACTGGGCGGCATCGTGGGCGGCCTGTCCATGGGGCTGCTGGTCGACCGGCTGTTTGGCCGCGGCATCCGCGATGCCGCCCTCAGGCTTTATTTCTGGATGCTGCTGCTGGCGCCGCCGCTGGTGGCCCTGGGTATCCTGGCCGGGTCGGCCCAGGTGATGTTCCTGGCCATCCTGCTGCTGATGCTGACGGTCGGCGCTTCCTTCGGCCCGGCGCTGACCGCCGTGCAGATGGTATCGCCGCCGGAGATGCGGGGCCGGTTCGGGGCGCTGGCCGTGCTGGTGTCGAACCTGGGCGGGCTGGCGCTGGGCCCCATGCTGATCGGCGGGCTGACGGATTATGTCTTCGCCGATCCCGACCGGATCGGCTGGTCCATCACGCTGTCGCTGGTCGTGCTGGGTGCTGCCGCCGCCGCCCTGATCGCTTGGGCCCGGCCGGCCTACAGCGAGCGGATGCGGGAAATGTGACGGGACGCCGTTGCCATCTCTGGCGGCGGCGGGGCGTAGCGGGAAAGGGCATCCGGTATGAACGACATGATCACGCAGTCAAACCACCCCCGCCCCTTCACCATTGCCATTCCCGATGAAACGCTGGACCTGATCCGCCGGCGGCTGGAATTGTCCGCGCCCCGCCGCCATGCCCCGGCCGATGACCGGGACTGGCGCTATGGCACCGATGCCGGCTGGGTGGCGGGCCTGCGGCAATATTGGCTGACGCGGTATGACTGGCGCGCGGCGGAACGGCATCTGAACCGGCTGCCGCAGTTCATGGCGAGCGTGGACGGGACCGATATCCATTTCATCCATCTGCGCGGCGACGGTTCGCGCCTGCCGCTGGTGCTGACCCATGGCTGGCCGGGGTCGTTCTTCGAGTTCGACCGCGTGGTCGAACCCCTGGTGGCAGCCGGTTTCGACGTGGTCGTGCCGTCCCTGCCGGGTTTCGGCTTTTCCGGCCGCCCCGACGGGATCATCGGCCCCCGGCATGTCGCCTCGCTCTGGCGCCGCCTGATGGTGGATGTGCTGGGCTATCCCCGGTTCGGGGCGCAGGGCGGGGACTGGGGGTCGGCCGTCACCACCTGGCTGGGGCGAGACCATGCCGATGTGGTGGCCGCCATCCACCTGAACCTGTTCATGGGGCCGGTGGTGCCTTCGGCCGGCGACGATGCCGAAACGCTGGCCTGGCGCCAGCGGCTGCTGGCCGTGCAGCAGATGCAGTCCGCCTATATGATGGAACAGGCCACGAAACCCCAGACCATCGGCCTGGCGCTGGCCGACAATCCGCTCGGCTTCGCGGCCTGGGTGGTGGAGAAGTTCCATGGCTGGGGAGATACGAAGGGTGATATCGACGGCCATTTCGGCAAGGATGCCCTGCTGACCAACCTGATGATCTATCTGGTCAATGACGCGGTGCAGTCGGCCATCTGGATGTATCACAGCATCTTCACCGAGCCGCGATCGGACGACCGCGTGACAGTGCCCACGGGATGCGCGCTGTTCCCGGCGGAGTTCCTGCCCTATCCGCCGCGCGCGGTGGCGGAACGCTGCTATCATGTGACCCGGTGGACGCCGATGCCGGCCGGTGGCCATTTCGCCGCCATGGAGGAACCGGCCGCTTTCAGTCGGGAGGTGGCCGCCTTCTTCGCGGATTTTTGAAGCGGTTTGTGCCAAGCTGCCGGATGGCGTCGCCTGGCGCATGGGATGCATTGATCAGAACCATAGGTTCTGGTCACCGAAAAATAGTATTACGCCACCAGTTGCCCGTCCGGGTCCTGTACAATTTCCCCTGGCAGGACATAATCCAGAATGGCATGGATGCGGGCCTGGGCGCTCTGGTTGCGCACGGCATGGGGCTTGCGGTTGTTGATCTCCCAGATCTCCCCCGCCGCCAGATGGCGAACCACACCGGCGATGCCGAAATCCACGCCTGGCGCGGTGACGATGGGAAAATGGATGCGATGCGCCCGTGACAGCGAGGCGCCATTGTCCCGGTGGGAGCCGATATTGCCCCCGGCCGCCAGCCGCACCAGGATGATGCGCTGAAAATAGCCGGGGCCGCTGATGGTGCCCGGCGGCGGGTTGCGGGCGTAGAAATCCCGGATGATGTCCATCACCGGTTCCAGCAGGGGCTGGAACCGGGCGAAGGCCGGCTGGATGGTGGCATCGGTGTGCCGCATGTCCGGATCGAAGATCAGGCCCACCGTTTCGGTTTGCGCATGGGCGCGATAAACCTGCTGGCGCCCCGTCTCCGCCGTCCAGGCATCCGTCCCCATGGCGGCCATGGCAGCCTGGGCGGGAGCAGGATCGGCGCTGCCGATGAAGCGGTATTCCCCGTCGAAATACATGGTTTGTCCTCCGATCACGCCGACCGTATGACAGGCCGGCTGCCGCGCACGGCGAAATACCAGATGAACAGGTAGGATGGCGCCATCAGCGCCAGGAACACCCACTGGAAATGCGCCACCTCCTTCAGCAGGGCGAACATCTGGGGGACGACGGCACCACCGGAAATGGCCATGACCAGGATGGCGGAACCGGTGCCGGTGTGCCGGCCCAACCCCTGAATGGCAAGGGGGAAGATGGCGGGCCACATCATGGCATTGGCAAAGCCCAGGGCCGCCACGAACCCCACGGAGACATAGCCCTGTGTCGCCCAGGCCCCCGCCACCGCCGCCGCACCCAGCAGCGCGGACAGGGCCAGATAGCGTTCCTGGCTGACGACGCGCGGAATGAGAAGCAGCCCCACGATATAGCCCAGCATCATGCCGCCCAGCGTCAGGGAGGTGAAATAGGCCGTCTGCTCAAACGGCAGGCCGAACGCTTCGCCATAGATGCCGATGGCATCGCCGGCCATCACCTCCACGCCGACATAAAGGAACAGGGCGACGGCCCCCAGCCACAGATGGCGGAAGCCCAGCAGATCGCGCCAGTTGCCCCCGCCGCCCCCACCTTCTTCCGCCCGCAGGTCGGGCAGGGGAGAGCGCCAGACGCCCAGTGCCAGCAGGGCAAGGATGGCGGCCATGGCCAGATAGGGGCCGTGGACCTTCTGCGCGAAGCTTTCCAGAAGCGGCGTGCGCGCCTCCGGTGCGGTGCCGGCCACTTCGGCCGCCAGATCACCCACGCCCTGCATGACCAGCAGGCCGAAGACGATGGGCGCCAGCATGCCCGCCCCCTTGTTGCAGATGCCCATCACCGCGATGCGCCGGGCCGCACTTTCCGGCGGCCCGGCCAGCACGACATAGGGATTGGCCGCCGTTTGCAGGACCGCCAGTCCGCCGCCGATGATGAACAGCCCGACCAGCGTGCCGGGGAACCAGTGCATGGTGGCGAACTGACCGAACAGGACGGCCCCCACGGCCATGACCGACAGGCCCAGCGCCATGCCGCGCTTCATGCCCGTCCGGCGCAGAATGGCGGCACTGGGCAATGCCAGAACCAGATAGGAGAGGTAGAAGACCATCGGCACTAGAAAGGCGCCGACATCGCTGAGCGAGAAGGCCAGCTTCACGAAGGAGATCAGCGGCCCATTCAGCCAGGTGACGAAACCGAAGATGAAGAACATGGCCCCCAGGATCGCGAGGGTGCCGCGCGGGGCGGCGGGGCCGGGTAATTCCGTGTTCATCCCTGTTTCCCTTGTTCTCATCCGGGCACAGGGTTTCATCCGGACGGGCTGTTCTGCCGTCCGTCCGCACCCCCCATGTCCGCCCCGGTTGTCCGGGATTTTGATCCGGCGGCGACTGCCGCCCTGCGCCCCGTGGCGCGTAGCCAGGCCCACGGATATGGGCGACGGCAGTTGCGGTCCGGTGATCGGTGCCGATCACCGGGAACAGTATAAGGCGGTCAGTCGCCGATGGGCTGTTGCGGGGCGATCCCGTGCAGGGAGGCGACGCTGGCCCTGGTCTGGCGCAGCATCAGTTTTGCACGGGGACCCAGGCTTTCGGCAACCTGATAGGCCAGAAGATCGATCATCAGCAATTGTGCAAACCGCATCGGGTTGGGCTGGAATTCATGTACGCCCGATTGGGTCAGATCGACATGCAGGCAGATATCGGCATCGCGGCCCAGCGGGCTGTCCCGGTCGGTGATGGCCACCGTCTGGGCCCGGTAATAGCGCGCCAGTTCCACACTGTCCTGCAGGGCGCGCGGCCGCCCGGTCGATGAGACGAAGATGGCGGCGTCGGCTGCCTCCAGGGTCGCGGCGCTCATCCGCTGCATATAGCTGTCGGTATAGAAGGTGGACGCGATGCCAAGGCGGAACAGGCGATTGTGCATCTCCTGCGCCAGGATGGCGGAACTGCCGCCCAGGCCGTAGATCAGCACCTTGCGCGCCCGCGCCAGCGCGGCGGCCGCCCGGCCGATCATTTCCAGGTCCAGCCCCGCCATCGCCCCGTCGAGGGCGGCCAGCGCCCGGCCATGCAGGTGGCGGGCGAATTCACCGTTGGCCGTGCCATCGAACCCGGCAGGCGGTTCGGTGGCCGTGCCGGTGCTACCGGCCTCCACCGGCAGGCGGGCATCACGCTGGGCCTGACGCAGGGCCAGATCCTGAATGATACGGTATTTCAGGTCGCGGAACCCTTCGCAGCCGATGGTACGGCAGAAGCGGACCACCGTCGGCTCACTGATCCCGATATCGGCGGCGATGGCCCGCACGCTGGAGCGCACGAATTCCTCCGGTTCCGCCATCAGCTTGCGGGCGATTTTCGCCTCCGACCGGGACAGCGACGGCAGCAGCGCCTCTATCCGGTCCAGCAGATCGTCCGGCACCGCATTGTCCTGATATACCATCGACCATCCTACCGGATTCTGCTGTGTTCTGATGTTGTTGGATGTTTGTTACATTTTGGCCAAACAATCAACGACATTTTTGGCTGGCCGGGGGCGGATGAAGGGGGCTTTGTCATAGTTATTTGATTATAAATAGAATTTATGCCGGCATCTCTGCCTCCTTGCGGGCGGCCAAAGAGCTTTGCGGGCGTTGCCAGCCCGATCTCCGATTCTGGATGCGAGAACGAGGTGCCGATTTTAGATCAATAATGTATCAAAGCTACATTTTATGTTTGACGTTCCGATCAATTCGGCGGATGAAGAAGAAAGGCCGATGGAACGGCGCATGTCGCGGGAGAGGTTTCTGGATCATGGCGATTGAACGGATCGGTGGTGTGAAGACGGGCACGGGCGGGCAGGCGCTGCCCTTCTGCCAGGCGACGAGGGCCGGTGGTTTCGTCTTCGTGTCGGGCCAGGTGGCCATGGACGCGAACGGGGAGATCATTGATGGTGGTATCGTTGCGCAGACACATCAGACAATGCGCAATGTCATCGCCATCCTGGAAAAGGCCGGCTGCACCCTGGCCGACGTGGTGAAGACCAATGTCTGGCTGGATGATGCCCGCGACTTCCAGGCTTTCAACCGTGTCTATGCCAGCTATTTCCCTGATGGCCCGCCGGCCCGGTCCTGCGTGCAGTCACCGCTGATGGTCGATGCAAAGGTGGAGGTCGATGTCACCGCCTATCGGGAGCCGGCCTGACCATGGATTTGTCGCTGGGCTGGTACGCCTATCCCTGGAACCTGCACGACCCGGCGGGTGATCTGGCCCGCATGCGCGATGCCGGCATGACGCACCTGACGGTGGCCACGTCTTATCATGCCGGGAAGTTCATTCAGCCGCGCGACCCCGTGGCACGGGTTTATTTTCCGGAAGATGGCGCCATCTATTTCCGCAGCCGGGGCCGCGTGCGGCATGGCGCGCTGAAACCGCAGATGGCGGCGGTGACCGGCGTGCGCGACGTGCTGGGCGAATTGTGCGCGGCCGGGACGATGCCCGTCCGGGCCTGGACCGTGCTGAACCACAATACCCGCTTGGGCATGGCGCATCCGGACTGCACCGTCCGCAATGCCTGGGGGGATGCCTATGTCTACAGCCTGTGCCCGGCCCATCCCTTGGTGCGCGACCATGCCGTTGCGCTGTGTACCGACATCGCCGACAGTCTGGACGTGGAAAGCCTGCTGCTGGAAACGCCGGGCTGGCTGACCTATGCCCATGGCTATCACCATGAATTCGCGCAAAGCGGCCTGCCGGCTGAAATCGAGGAACTGCTGGGCCTTTGCTTCTGCGACCATTGCCGGGCAGGGGCGACGGCGGCCGGGATCGATGCCGATACGCTGCGGCTTCAGGCCCGCGCCGCCATTGACGCAGGACTGGCGGGCGCGACGGCGGCCGTGGACGCGGACCTGCTGGCGGCTTTTCACGCCTGGCGCTGTGGTATCGTCACGGCCCTGTGCGCGGAAATCCGCCTTGCCGTGCGGGCGGCGGTGGCGGTGCGTGTCATCTCCACCTGCCAGCGCCCGCATGCCACCACCTATCGCGAGGGGGGAGACCTGCGGGCGCTGAACAGGGTCACCGACGGGCTGGAACTGCCCATCTACCAGGGATCGGCTGCGCAAGCGGCGGCGGACCTGCGCCATGTCCTGGATTTACTGGCGGGTCAGGCACCGGTGCCCGGCGTCATCCTGCGTCCCGGCCTGCCCGACATGGGCAGCGAGGCGCAACTGACCGATACGCTGGCTTCCGTGCGGGCGCAGGGTGTCAACGATATCTCCTTCTATAATTTCGGGTTGCTGCCGGCACCCCAGATCGGCTGGGTCGATCGGGCCGTGCGGGCATTGCGCGGGGGTGGGGCCAATGGCTGATTTTACGGCGAAGAACGTCCTGATCACCGGGGCGGCCGGCGGTATCGGTGTCGGGCTGTGCCGGCATTTCCTGGATGCGGGTGCCCGTCTGCTGGCCCTGGACATGGATGCAAGCGGGCTGGACCGGCTGGCGACGGCCATGGATGGCGGAGAGCGGCTGCGGGTGGTCGCGGTCGACCTGACCGATCTGGCCGCCGTGCGGGCGGCGGTGGCTGCATTCGGTTCCGTCGATATCCTGATCAACAATGCCGGGGCGGCGGCGGCCACGGCGCTGGCCACCCTGACGCCAGAGGCCTGGGCCCATGATCTGGGTATCAACCTGACGGCGGCCTATCATTGCGTGGAGGCGGTGAAGCCGGCCATGATCGCGCGCGGCGCCGGTGTCATTGTCAATATCGGCACGGTCAACGCCATGACGGCCCTGGGTCATCCGGCCTATAGCGCGGCCAAGGCGGGGTTGATCTCCTATACCCGCTCGCTGGCCATCGAATATGGGCCGCTGGGCATCCGCGCCAACATCATCTGCCCCGGTACGGTGCGCACCCAGGCTTGGAACGCGCGGGCAGAGCGCAATCCGGAGATATTTACGTCCTTGCGCAAATGGTACCCGCTGCGCGACTTCCCCGACCCGTCGGACATCGCCAAGGCCGCCGCCTTCCTGGCCGGTGACGATGCGCGCATGATCACCGGTGTGGTGCTGCCCGTGGATGCCGGCCTGACGGCGGGCAATCCGGTAATGGCGGCCGAACTGACGCTGGAAAAGTTCTGATCATGCTGACCCTCGTCCCCCTTCTGTCTGAGCCGCTGCCCCCGGGCACCAAGGGGTTGCCGCCGCTGCCCCCTGGTTTCACGCTGGACCGGATCGCGGATCAGGGCTGGCGGGTGCTGGCAGGTGATGTGCCGCTGCCGGTTGCGGTGCTGAAGCGGTCCGCCATGGACCGCAACATTGCCCGCATGCAATCCTATCTGGCCACCGGCGGCATGAAACTGGCGCCCCACGGCAAGACCACGATGTGCCCGCAATTGTTCGAGCGGCAATTGCAGGCCGGGGCCTGGGGCATCACGGTGGCCAATGTCCAGCAGCTGGCCTTGTGCCATGCCATTGGCGTGGAACGGGTGCTGATCGCCAACGAGGTGCTGGGACGGGCGGAACTGGCCGCCTTTGCCGGCATGAGCGCCGAGGCTCCCGGCAGCACCTATCACCTGTTGCTGGACAGTGTGGCGGGGGCGCGGCAGGTGCAGGCGGCCATGGCGGCCCGGCCCGACGCGCCACCGGCCCGCGTGATGATCGAGGTGGGGTTTCCCGGCGGCCGCTGCGGTGTGCGCAGCCTGGCCGACGGTTTGACCCTGGCTGACGAGATCCAGCGCCTGGACCGGCTGCGGCTGGTGGGGGTGGAGGGGTATGAAGGGTTGCTGCCCGGCCCCGAGGCGGTGAACGCCTATCTGGACATTGTCGTCCGGCTGCTGACCATTCTACGCGCCGACGGACGCTTTGCCGACCCCGACCATATCCTGCTGAGTGCCGGAGGGTCGGCCTATTTCGATCTGGTGACCCGGCTGTTCGGCGGGGTGGGGGCACCGGATATCGTGCCCATCCTGCGCAGCGGCTGTTACATCACCCATGATGACGGCTTCTATCGTCGTCTGTTGGGCGACGTGGCGGCACGCGGCCAGGCGCCCGGCCTGGAGCCGGCGCTGGAGGTCTGGGCGCGGGTACTGTCGCGGCCGGAGCCGGGGTTGCTGGTCCTGTCGGCCGGCAAGCGCGACCTGTCGCATGATATCGACCTGCCCACCCTGAAATCCTGGTACCGGCCGGGGCTGCATGAAGCGCCGCAGCCGGTGGCCGGCTGGCGCATCACGAAGCTGAGCGATCAGCATGCCCATGTCCTGGCCGAGATGCCGGCGGCGGCGACGCCGCTGGACGTGGGCGACATGGTGGCGCTGGGCATTTCCCATCCCTGCACGACCTTCGACAAATGGCGCGTGCTGCTGGAAGTCGATGACGGCTATCGCGTCACCGGCGGCCTGAAAACCTTCTTCTGAAAGGGCCCGAAACGTGGATTCGGACATCCAACCCGATCTGGTGCTGCGTGGCGGCACCGTGATCGACGGCACCGGCGCGCCCGGCTTCACGGCCGATGTGGCGGTGGGCGGCGGGCGCATCCTGGCCGTCGGCGACCTGCGCGACCGGCGTGCGCGGCAGGAGATCGACGTGGCGGGCCGGGCCGTGGCGCCCGGCTTCATCGATGTCCACACCCATGACGATCTGGCCTGCCTGACGAACCCCGACATGGCGGCCAAGGTCAGCCAGGGGGTGACCAGTGTCATTGTCGGCAATTGCGGCCTTTCCGCCGCCCCTCTGCGCCTTGCCGACGGGGTGGAGGAGCCGTTCAACCTGCTGGGGGCGGCAGGCGATTTCCGCTATCCAGATTTCGCCAGCTACCGTGCCGCCGTGGAACGGACGGTGCCGCGTGTCAATGTCGGCGCCCTGGTTGGCCATTCCGCCCTGCGCCTGATGTGCATGGATGATCTGGGCCGGCCTGCCGATGCGTGCGAATGCGGGGCGATGGGCGACCTGTTGCGCGATGCCCTGCGACAGGGTGCCCTGGGCCTCAGTTCAGGGGTGTTCTATGCGCCGGGGGCGGCGGCGGATATCGCGGAACTGACCTGTCTGGCGCATCTGGTGGCGGCGGAAGGCGGGGTCTATACGGCTCATATCCGCAACGAATATGACGGGGTGGCCGATGCCCTGCGCGAGGCCTTCGCCGTGACGGCGGCGGACAGGCTGCCGCTGGTCATCTCCCACCATAAATGCGCCGGCGTGCGCAATTGGGGCCGATCGGCGGAAACGCTGGGCCTGATCGACGCGGCGCGGGTATCGCAGCCGGTCTTCATGGATTGCTACCCCTACAATGCCGGTTCCACCGTCATCCGCGCCGATCTGGCGGATGGGGAGATCGAGGTGCTGGTCAACTGGTCCGAACCGCATCCGGAAATGGCTGGCCGCACCATGAAGGACATCGCTGCGCAATGGGGCTGCACCCAGGCGGAGGCGGCGACCAGGCTGATGCCAGGTGGGGCCAGCTATTTCCAGATTCATGAGGATGACATGCGTCGCATCCTGTCGCACGAGGCCTGCATGGTCGGTTCCGACGGGTTGCCCAACGATCCACTACCCCATCCACGGCTCTGGGGCACGTTCCCGCGCGTGCTGGGCCGGTATTCCCGTGACCTGGGGTTGTTTCCCCTGGAACAGGCGGTGCATCGGATGACGGGCCTGTCGGCTGCCACCTTCCAGCTTGGCGACCGGGGCCGCATTGCACCGGGCCTGGCCGCCGATATCACCGTCTTTGATCCGGCTTTGATCCAGGACCGGGCGACATACAGCGATCCCAGGGCCATGGCTGCGGGGATCGACCGGGTATATGTGAACGGTATGCTGGCCTGGGCCGAGGGCGGGCTGGCGGGCGGGCGGGCGGGCCGGTTCCTGGCGCGGTCAGGCTGCTGCTGATCCCAACACCGCCTGCGCCGGTCCCAGATGGGCGGCGTAGCGGCGCCAGCCGCCCACCGATGATGTGTTGATCGGCTGGCGGACCTGCACCGCGCTGGCCGTGGCCACGGCGGCGCGGTTCTCCTCGATCCGCACGCAGGCCGGATGCCAGGACAGGCCGCAGAAATTCAGCAGATCGCGCACGCAAGGCTCCGGATCGGCCACCAGCGCCTCATACGCCACCATTTTGAACCGGCCGGGCAGCAAGGCTGCCCAGCGTGTCGCCAATTGCCGGAAACCGGTGTAAAATTCGGCCGCCGCCGCCAGATCCAGGGAATAGCGGTAGAGCGGGGTGGCAAATTCGAAAAGCTGGCGATAGTTGCTGACCACGCTGTCCAGCGGATCACGGAGCAGACAGACGAAACGGGCATGGGGCAGCGCGGCGGCGATCAGCCCGACCAGTTGGACATTCAGGTGGAACTTGTCCAGGAACCGTTCCGCCCCGCCGGCCAGTTGCCGCCCCTTTTCCACATAGGCATGGCCGATCCCGTCAAGGTCCACGCGGCCCGATGCCACCCGTTCCAGCATCGCCTCATCCACCAGATGGCGTGTGGCGACGCCAGTCGCATGGCGCAGCAATTGGGCGAAATGCTGGAACTCCCCGATGGAGGTCAGGTCCGGATGGCCTGACAGGATGCGGTCGACCAGCGTCGTACCCGACCGGGGCATACCCACGACGAAGATGGGTTCGGCCCGGCAGGTGCCGGTGACGGCAGGGGGGGAGGCCGCCAGTACCGCCGCCGGCGCCTTGGCACTTTCGCGCGGGTCGGCGCCCAGGGCTTTCAACAGCGCCGCCTTGCCGTCGCGCAGGTGGATGAAGGCCTCGTCATACCGGCCCAAAGCCTCGCATTCCTTGGCAGCGGCATGGGCCAGATGGATGCGGTCGCGGGCGTCGGGGACCGTTGCGATCAGGGCGGTCAGCCGGTCCAGATGGTGGTGGTCGGCTGTGATCCCCCCCAGTGATGTCAGGGCTGCGTGCGCCTTGATATATCGCGGGGCCAGACCGATGGCCGTTTCCAGTGCCCGGCGGGCACCGTCGAAATCGCCCGTGAATTTCAGGCTGCTGCCCAGGTTGAAGTGGACGGCCGGGTTGCGTGACCCTTCATCGGCGGCACGGCTCAGCACGACGGCCGCCTTTTCATGCTGGCCAAGCCTTGTATGGATGGCGGCGATGGCGTCCAGTACCAGGTCGGACAGGGGCGAACAGGCCAGTGCCGCCCGCGCGCATTCCTCCGCTGCCGCGATATCCATGCGCCTTGCATGGCATTTGCCCAGTTGCGCCCGGTATTCGCCGGTGGTCGGGGCCAGTGCCACGGCCCGTCCGCATAATTCCAACTCCTCCGCGAACCGTCCCATGTCCCCCATGGCGCGGGCCAGCAGCGACCAGCCGGCGGCATCCGCCGGATCACCGGCCAGTATCGGCCGCAGCAGGGCCTCTGCCCTTTCAGGCCTGCCGGCGATCAGGGCCGCCAGTGCCGGAGCATGGAAATCGTTCTGCCGAATCGTTACGGTCATGAAGGGGACCATATGGAGTTTTGCTACATCGGATGATATCATACCGACATGATCATCTGCCCTGAATTCATTTTTCTGCATCTGCACAAGTCCGGCGGGACTTTTGCCAACCAACTGCTGCTGAAATGCGTGCCGGGCGCGCGGCGGGCGGGGTATCACCTGCCCTATGCGGAACTGCCGGTATCATACCGGCACCTGCCCGTGGCCGGCACCGTCCGCAATCCCTGGGACTATTACGTCTCCTGGTATTTCTTCCAGCGCCAGCAGGAACGGCCCAATGCCCTGTTCCTGACCTGCTCCGACAATGGCGCACTGGATTTCGCCGGGACCATCCGCAACCTGGTCACTTTGCATGAGGATCCGGCGCGGATAAGGGTGCTGGAGGCCGCGTTTCCGACGGAATTCATGCAACATGGACTGAACCTGACCAGCCGCTGTATCGCCGGTATCCGGGGCACCGGCCTGGGCTTCTACAGTTTTCTCTATCGCCGGCTTTATGCCGGCGCTGCTGCACCGCGGATCATCCCCACCGAACACCTGCGTAGCGGGTTGCGGGCACTGCTGGCCGGCCTGGCCGTGCCCGCGGAGCCGCTGGCGACGCTGTTCCTGGAGCAGGCACCGCCGATGAACACCAGCCGGCATGGTCCCTTCCGTGACTATTACAGCCCGGCGCTGCGCGATCTGGTGGGCCTGCATGAGCAGGCGGTGATCCTGGCCCATGATTATCGGTTCTGACTCCATGTAGTAACATTGATACAAAAATGATTGATTTGTGCGCTCAAAAATGTAACTTACCGACATCCGGTGCTTCCATGCGGGACTGAACCCGGGGAAGGCAGGAACGGGACACATAAGACGGCCGGCATCGACCGGCACGGGGGGTAGAGCGATGGAGCATTTCTTTAAGGGTCTTCCACGGCGTGGCCTGCTGCTGACGGGCGCATCGGTGCTGGCGCTGACGGGCTTCGCGCCGGTTGCGACTGCGCAGGAAACAGACAGTCAGTCCTATGTGCTGGAAGAGATCATCGTTACCGGCGTGCGCGCCAGCCTGAAAAGCGCCATCGACATGAAGCGCGCGTCGGACGCCATTGTCGATGGCATTTCGTCGGAGGATGTGGGCAAGTTCCCCGATGCCAATATCGCGGAAGCGCTGCAGCGCATCCCCGGCGTCTCTATCGACCGCTCGGGCGGCGAAGGGCGCTATGTCAGCATCAATGGTCTGGGGTCGGACTTCGCCAACGTCCTGTTCAATGGTCGTCCCATTGCCAGCGAGAATGCCGGCCGTTCCTTCAGCTTCGACACCGTGGCATCGGACCTGATCGGCAATGTCCTGGTCTACAAAAGCCAGCCCGCCAATGTGGCGGAGGGCGGGGTCGGCGGCACCGTCGATGTGGTGACCGCCAAGCCCTTCGATTTCAAGGGTTTTCAATTCGCCGGCAATGTTTCGGTGAATTACGAGGAGAACAGCGAAAAGGCCACGCCGCAGGTTTCCTTCGTCACCTCCAACCGCTTTCATGATGGTCGGCTGGGCATTCTGGCGTCGTTTGTGCATCAGGAGCGCAAGCAGCGCACCTATGATGTCCAGAACAGCGGCATGATCCACAACCTGTTCTTCGATGCCGACGCCTATGCCTATGTCTCCGACGACCGGGACGAGGCCTGGCGCATGCAGGATCTGACCCGGTCCGTGGTGGAGGAAGACCGCACCCGGACCGGCGGCACCCTGGCCGTGCAGTTCGAGGCGACGGAGAACCTGACGCTGAGCCTGGATTATCTCTATTCCCGCTTCAAGGTGGAGACGGAGATCAACAGCGCCAGCAACTGGTTCTGGGCTGTGCAGGACACCAACCGCAACGTCATCGATGCCAATGGTTCCTACACCACCTTCGACCATGGCATCGGCTATGACCTGACCGGCTATGCCTTCAACCTGACCCGCAAGAAGCGGCCGACGGTGACGCAACTGGGCGGGTTCAACGCAGCCTGGGAACCGTCGGACAGTTTCAAGGCCGTCTTCGACGCCTCCTATTCCACGGCGCGCAATGACAATCGCGGCCTGGATGAGAGCCAGACGCTGGAAATCCTGAATCAGCCTGGCTTCCTGGTGCATATGGATGGCGGGGTTCCCTGGTTCGAACAGAACGGCAATCTGGTCGACGAGGCGAACCAGCGGCTGCTACGCGCCCGTATCAACAAGAATAGCGGCGCCTATGTCGACGCCAGCACAGGCCAGGCCAAGCTGGACACAAGCTGGAAGGCGCTGGACAACCTGACCCTGGATATGGGGGCCGCCTATACCGAGGCGCGCAAGACCAACGAGAATTGGGAAACGCCGTTGCCCATCCAGCGCCTGTACCAGGCCAACGCCATGGGACAGGTGATCGACTATGACAGCATCGTCAGCGGCATCTATCGCGGTGGCAACAGGTTCGGCAACGACAAGCTGAACGCCGACATGTTCCGGATCGATGGCGAGGCCCTGCGCAGATGGATGGCCGACCCCGTCAACCTGGCCAACCGCACCCGCAATGCCGGGGCCGGCGGTCTGGCCGAATTCATCGCCAATGGCCGCAGTTGGAAGGCGGTGGAGACGGGCGACAGTTTCGAGATCAAGGAGAAGGTCACCTCCGGCTATGCCAGCGTGAAGCTGGATGACACGATCGGGTCCATGCCGATCAATGTCACGGCCGGCCTGCGCGTCTCCCATACCGAACTGACCTCGTCTGGCCGCATGCGGGTGCTGACCAACCTGGCCGTGCAGCCGGGCGACAATCCCGGTGTGCTGTACAAGGAATATGCCAGCGCCGACCTGACAGAGATCAGCGCCGACCACACTTATACCAACTGGCTGCCATCCTTGAACGTGAAGCTGGATGTTCACCCCGACATGGTGCTGCGCGGGGCTGTGTCGCGGACCATGACGCGGCCGACGCTGGAGGATCTGGCACCCCAGATTTCCTATGGCAGCACCTTTGTCGTGGCCCGCTACGCCACGGGCAGCAATCCGAACCTGAAGCCCTTCCTGTCGACCAATTTCGATGCCTCGGCCGAATGGTACTTCGCCGATACCGGCGCGCTGGCTTTGGGTTATTTCCGCAAGAAGGTTGACAATTTCATCGTCCAGGGCACGGCGGAGGAGGTCATATCCTCTGTGGCGAACCCGGCTTACCAGACCTTCATCGTCACCCGGCCGGTGAATGCGGAAAAGGCGACGATCGAGGGGGTCAACGCCTCCTTCACCTATGCCTTCGACATGGGCTTTGGCGTACAGGCCAACTATACCCATGTCACCAGCAACGCCACCCTGGACAAGGCACAGCCCAATGTCAGCTTTGCGCTGCCGGGGCTCAGCGACACGGCCAATCTGGTGGGCTTCTATGAACGGGGGCCGTTCTCGGCGCGCCTTGCCTATAACTGGCGGTCGGACTTCTTGGGCTCGCTGCTTTATAACGGCACGGGCGAACCGCAATATTTCGCGCCCTATCACCAGATCGATGCCCGCCTGGGCTATCAGGTGACAGAAAGCACGGCATTGACCGCCACGGCCGTGAACCTGACGGAGGAAAAGGTGAAAGCCTATGGCCGCTACAGCAACCAGTTCCTGGGCTATACCGACTATGGCCGCCGGTTCACCCTGATGCTGTCGGTGAAGCTGTGAGGGCGGCGTCGATCCTGCTGGCGGCAGCGCTCCTGACGACGGTGCCGGCCTGGGGGCAGCAGCCCCCGGCGCCGGCCGCCACGGCAACCCTGTCGGTCGATCATCTTCTGCCGCTGATGCAGGAATGGCGCGGCAGCGGCGGCACCCTGTCGCTGGCCGCGACATCCACCCTGGCGCTGGACCCCGCTGCCCCCGCCGACTGGACGGGGGAAGCGGAACTGCTGGCGACGGATCTGGCCAGGGTAACGGGCCGCCCCTGGCAGGTCGTGCGAAGGACGGCGCGAGACGGCGAGGTGGCCCTGCGCCCCGCTGCCGCCCCCCTGCAGGCGGAGGGGTATCGCCTGTCCGTCGATAAGAAGGTCACCGTGGAGGCATCGGCTGGGGCGGGCCTCTATTATGGCGGGCGCACCTTGCTGCAATGGCTGCTGACGGCACCCGATCCGGCCCAGGCGTTGCTGCCGCGCGGGATGGGCAGCGACCACCCCCAATATGGCACGCGCGTGGTCATGCTGGATTTGGGGCGCCGCTATTTCCAGATGCAGACCATCAAGGCCCTGATCGCCCGTATGGGCTTTTATAAGCTGAATACCCTGCATCTGCATTTCACCGACTGGCCGGCCTTCCGCCTGGACAGCCCGCGCTATCCCGGTCTGGCCCCGGCCGGCGCCTCCTACAACCGGGAGGATGTGAAGCAGATCGAGGCCTGGGCGGCCCAGCACCATATCACCATCGTGCCGGAGATCGACATCCCGGCCCATGCCGTGGCCCTGACCGATTACAAGCCTGAACTGGGTTTCAAATGTCCGTCCATGCGCTCGTCCCACTGGCTGCGGGAAGCCGCACCCGATATCGGGGACAAGGCCTGGACCATTGACATCACCAAGCCGGAAAATGCCGAATGGCTGAAGGGCCTGCTGGGGGAATTCATTCCCTGGTTCTCCGGCCCCTATTTCCATGTCGGCGGTGACGAATATCAGTATGACGTGGACAAGGAACGCTGCCCGGAACTGATGGAAGCAACGAAGCGCATGGGCCTGAAATATCCGGGCGATGTTTTCATCAACTGGATCAATCAGTCCAACCAGGTGGTGAAGGCCCACGGCAAGCGCACCATGATCTGGAGCTGGTGGGGTTTCAAGGATGACAAGACCTCCACCCTGCCGGATCGCGACATCATCGTGGAGGTCTGGAACCAGGATATGGAGGCCCAGATCAAGAAAGACGGCTTTGATGTCATCCTGACGCCGGAAGACACGATGTATGTGACCCCGTGGGAAGATATCGACCGTAACAGCAATTACGGCCTGTTCGACCTGGAGAAGGTCCATGAGCATTATCCCCATGATACCTCGCCGCAGGTGCTGGGCTATGCCCTGGCCATCTGGGCGGACCGGGCGGAACGGCACACGGACAATTACTTCCTGAGCCGGGCAGAGGAACCGATGCTGGTCATGGCCGAACGGCTGTGGACCGGTCCGGCCCGGGGCAGCGTCTGGGACCTGATGCGCCGCGCCGACCGCATCGACGCGGCCCGGCGCGGGCTGGCGGAACGGTAATAGCCTGTTCCACTGACCCTGCCGGTCGCTGCCGAACCGGATGCGGATGAGTGAAGCTGACCAGCATCCGGTTTGACCCTTCAAGGTTCCATTATCATGAGCAAACCCGCCTTCCTCGGCATCGATTGGGGAACCACGAACCGGCGCGTCCATGTGTTGGGTGCCGATGGTTTCCTGCTGACAACGCAGGCTGACGACAAGGGCGTGCTGTCCCTGACCCGCGACCAGTTCCCGGCGGAAATCGCGGCCTTGCGCGCCCGGTTTGGTGACCTGACCGTCATCGCGGCCGGCATGGTGGGGTCGGCGCGGGGCTGGGTGGAGGTGCCCTATCTTCCCTGTCCCGTCACGTTGGGCGAGCTGGCCGGCCGGCTATGCTGGGTGGAGCCGGGGCGCACGGCCATCGTGCCCGGTGTGGCGATTGCCGATCCGCTGCGGCCGGAGGTGATGCGGGGCGAGGAGGTGCAGATCCTGGGCGCCGTCCAGGCCGGGTTGGTGCCACCCGATGCCCTGCTGTGCCAGCCAGGTACGCACAGCAAATGGGCAACCCTGTCCGGTGGCACGCTTACCGGCTTTCGTACCGCGATGACGGGGGAACTGTTCGCGTTGCTGCGCCGGCATAGCCTGTTGTCGGGCCTGCTGGACGGGCCGGTTGAACCGGGGCCTGATTTCGATGCCGGACTGGCGCTGGCAATGCAGGGCGCGCCGCTGGGCCGGCTGTTCGGGGAACGGGCCGCGGCCCTGCTGGGCCTGCGCGATCCGGCGTCGGTGGCGGCGCGGGTCAGCGGGCTGCTGATCGGCGGCGATGTCGCGGAACAGGGGCTCGCTCCCGGTCAGCCCGTGCATCTGCTGGCCGATGGGATGCTGGCCCGGCTCTACGCGACCGCCATCGGTGCGGCGGGTGGAACCGTCCATCCGGTCTCCAGTCAGGCCGCCTTTCTGGCCGGCATCATACGTATCTGCCTTCATCAGAACCTATGGTCCTGATGAAGGCATCCCTCATGCGCCGGTGCCGCCATCCGGCGGCTGGGCTTGCGCGCGCATGGGCGCGCCAACCATGTTGCGATGAGTTCAACTCACCGCAACATGGTATTACATCCATCTGGAGCACGATCCGATGATTGCGCTTGAAACACTGACCCGAGCCCTGAACGAATGCCCCCTGGTCGCCATTCTGCGCGGTATCACCCCGGATGAGGTGGAGAGGGTGGGGGAGGTGCTGGCCGAGGCGGGATTCGTGATGATCGAAGTGCCGCTGAACTCCCCCGATCCGCTGCGCAGCATTGAGAGGCTGGCCCGCACCCTGGGGGACCGGGTGCTGATCGGGGCGGGCACCGTGCTGAACAGGGCGCAGGTGGCGGCGGTACATAGTGCCGGTGGGCGGCTGGTCGTGTCCCCCAACGCCGATGCCGACGTGATCCGGGCCAGCGTGGCGGCTGGCATGGTGTCGTTGCCGGGTTTCCTGACCCCGTCGGAGGCCATGCTGGCTATCGCGGCCGGTGCCACGGGGCTGAAGCTGTTCCCGGCGGAGGTGGCATCGCCCCGCTTCCTCGCTGCCCAAAGGGCTGTGCTGCCAACGCAGGTGCCGGTACTGGCCGTGGGCGGCATAACACCGGAGACCCTGCATGAATGGCGTCCCATGGCCGATGGCTTCGGCCTGGGCTCCGCCCTCTACCGCCCGGGCATGGATGGGGCGGCCGTGCGGGCGGCCGCCCTGCGGTTCACGGCGCGACTTCGGAGACCTTGATTTGATGTCGCGGGGCGATGGGAGGGCCGCTGCGCTGCTTCACATATTGTGCGCTCCTGGTCCCACCGTCTCGATGAAGCGGGTGACCGCCGCATCCACGCCGGCCGCATCGGCGCTTTCCTGGTTATAATTATCCAGGTCCAGGCGCAGCACGGGGATGCCCGCTTCCTCCAGCGCCCGCAGCACGAACGGGTCGGCATCGGTCAATGCCACGGCCCCCTGGACGCCATGCAGGCGGGCATCACGCACGTGCCAGGCACCGGCCCAGGTGGGCATGCGCAGTTCGTCGCCCATGGTGACGAAACGCGCGGCGAGTGCCCGCATCGGGTCGCGCCCCCGGTCGTGATGGCGGATATAGCCATCGGCGGCAAGCGACAGATACATGGAGCAGACGAAGACCGCGCCATGGCTTTCCTCCCAGCGCTGGTAGAAGCCCATATCGCTCCACAGGCCGCGACCTACCCACATCAGGCGGACGCGCTCCTTCGCGCAGGCAGCATCCCCCGCCGCGGCACGGGCTGCCACCTCCTCATAAAGCGCCTTGGCGGCATCGCGGGCCCAGACGGAGCCGCGATGCCATTGCGGCACCATGGTGGCCGGCATCGTATCCACAATGCTGACGGGGGCGGGATATGTCGCGGCGATCAGGTCGCGGGTACGGCGATACCATTCCTCCTGCTCATTCACCAGATCCATCACTTCGGCGAAACGCTCCGGATCAAGATGTTTGCCCGTCGCCGCTTCCAGCCGCGCGACATGGGCCCGCAATTCCCCTTCCATCAGGTCCAGTCGCTCGGGCTCCAGATGCTGGTCCCAGTCGCCGGGCAGATCGTCCCACCAGTCGGTGGGGAGCTGCCAGCGGCTGTCGAAACTGCGCTGGTAGAGATAAAGGTCGGCCCCCGTCTCCATTGCCCACTGGCGGAAAAGGCGGGGGGTGGCGTCGGTGCCGGTCACGGCGGCCAGGAAATCCGGTTTCGGCAACCCGCCCCAGGGGGCATTCTCCGCATCCTCATCGAATGCGGCGGCCAGCCCTTGGGCGCTGTAGGCTTCCACATCGGCCGGATAATCCCGGTCGCGCAGCAGGCGGAAATAGCGGCCGGATTGCTGTTTCGCGGCCACGATGGACGCCCACCATTGGTTCACGACAAAGGGAATGTCCATGGCGCGCAGGATTTCCTGCGGTGCATTGGCATTGACCACGGCCAGCGGCGCGCCGGCCGCCACCTGTGCCCGCAGGCCCGCGAACCAGTCGCGCTGGAACTGCCCGAAACTGGCGACGGCGGACAGCGATTTGCGGCTGCGCGTCGGCGGCTTCAACGCTGCCCGGCCACCGCCGGCACGGGCGGGGGAGGGGGGTGGCTTTGGGGCCGGCGGTGCCGGCGGGGCCGTGGGATCGGCCAGGAAAGGGGCGAGCGTCGGGGGCATCTCACCATTGCCGTTCCAGGTCACGGCCAGGAAGGGCAGGCCGGCGGCGGCGCAGGCGGTCCGCAGCGGCTTCGTATCCCAGGGCGCCGCCTCGTCACCGGGGCGCAGGGCATGGAGCAGGGCGGCGGCACCGGCGCCTTTGGCCATGGTGATGATGGCGGCGGGATCGTCTTGGGTCCGGCGGGCCAGGGGGGCTTGCATGTCGCACCAGGGCCGCCCCCAATCCTGTCCCTCGCCCACCACAAGCGCGCCGGCCGCTTCCAGCCCGTCATACGTGCGGAAATCTTCCTGCGTGCTGCCGGTCAGGAACAGGGGCAATGCTGTAGGCACCACAGGCGGGGGATCAGCCAGCAGGGCCGACAGGGATGCTTCAACCTGTTCCGGCGGCAGGATGGCGGCGGCGGCCACGATCCTTGCCGCTTCGGCCCCCGTCAGCCGGCCTGCTGATCGCAGGTCCACCGCCTGGGCCAGCAGGGTGCGTAACCGGGCCTCGTCTGCTTCTGCCTGGGCCACATCACCCAAAGGTGCGCGGATATCGGCCAGCCAGTTCTGCGCCTGCGCCAGACGGTGGGCATTGTACCGCGCCACCGTTTCCCCCTCGCCATAGAGACGATCCAGGAAATGCACCGGCCCTAGCCGGTCACCCGCCTGTCGCGCCAGTTCGCGCAGGGCGGCGAAGACCTGGGGCTGTTCATTGTCGGCGCTGGTGATCAGGATCGGGTCGGGTTTGGCGTTGGCCCCCACCACCTGTTCCAGCAGCGACTTGCCCCGCACCGACAGGCCGGCGCCGCCCATCAGCGCGTCCATCATCGGCGTCGGGTCCGTTGTGGGAACCAGCCGCACGGGCAGCAGGCCTGCCGCACGCACAAGGGCGCGGGGGGCATCCACACCCAGCAGGCGAATGGGCCGAAACCCTTGGCTCCGCAGCGTTTCCAGCGTTCCGGCGGGATCGTCGGCGGCGGCCAGCAGCGGTGCCAGGGCGGGATGGCGGGCCATCAGATCACCCCTTGCTGCTTCAGGCGCTGCAACTGCTCGGGCGTGTAGCCGGTCAGGCGTTCATAGACATCGCTATTATGTTCGCCGATGGCCACCGGCAAGACGGGGTCGAAGCCGGTGCGCGCGCCGGAGAACAGGATGGGGATGCCCGCCGTGCGCAGGTCGATGTCAGAACTGTAGCTGGGATGGGCGATGGGCATCGTCTCGTTGCGGGTCATCACGCGCGGATCGACCAGCGCATCCTCCGGATGGCGCACAGGCGCCACGGGAACGCCCTCTGCCTCCAGGGCTGCCACCACCTCTGCCACCGGCAATGCCCGTGACCAGCCATTGATCCGCGCTTCCAGTTCGGTCGCGTTGGCGACGCGGGCGTCGCGGGTGGCGAATTGCGGATGCTGGAGCAGTTCCACCTGCCCCATGGCGCGGAACAGGCCGGCGGCCAGCTTGTCATGCACCGCCACCAGGGCGATGTAACCGTCCGCGCATTCAAACACGCCGAAGGGGGACAGGCGCTGTACCGTCAGGCCGGTACGCGACGGCATGCCGGCGGCGGCCATGGCCGACCAGTTCTCGATGGCGACGAACGACGTCAGCGCCCCCAGCATCGACACGTCGATATGCTGGCCCTCACCGGTCCGGTGCCTTTGTTCCAGTGCGGCCAGAATGCCGATCACGGCGAAGACGGGGGCCAGCATGTCGGCCATGGGCACCCCCATGCGCACCGGCGGTTCCCCCGGCGCACCCGACGTGTACATGGCGCCCGACAGGGCCTGGATGATCACATCCATGGCCTTGCCGCCTTCCGACCCGTTGGCCCCGAAACCGGACAGGGAGCAATAGATCACGCGCGGATTGGCGGCCTTGGCGGCGTCATAGCCCACGCCCAGCCGGTCGGCGGTGCCGCTGGTGAAATTCTCCACCACGATATCGCAGCCCTTCACCAGATCGGCAAAGACGGCCTTGGCGTCGGGGTGCTTCAGGTTCAGGCTGATGCCATGCTTGCCGCGCGCGCGGGTCAGGTGGGAGATGGAGATATCGTCCGCGTGCCGGCGTTCCACCACCACCCCGTCACGCCCCACATAGGGGCTGTTCTCCCGTGCCAGATCGCCGCCGACCGGGTCTTCCAGCTTGATCACCTCCGCCCCCAGCCCCGCCAGCAGCAGGGTGGCATAAGGGCCCGCCAAAGCGCGGGTCAGGTCCAGGACGCGCAATCCTTCCAGGGGGCGCTGCTGGCTGTTGTCGGTGCTGCTCATGCTCATGATCCTTGACGGGCGGACAGGGCGCCCTTGTCGCGCAGGGACTGGATGTCGGTTGGGGAAAGGCCGATGCCGGCCAGAATGGTGTCGCTGTCGCCGCCCGCCGGGGCCGCCGGTCGCGGCGGGGCGGCGGGCGTGTCGGACAGGCGGATGGGCAGGCCGATATGCGGGGCGGTGCCGCCACCCGGCAGCGGCACGTCAAACACCATGCGGCGCGCCCGGTTGTGCGGGTCGGACAGGGCGGCGGGCAGGTCATGCACGGGTGCGAATTGCGTATCCGCCGCCGCCAATATGTCCAGCCATTCGGCCAGGGTCTTGCTGCGGAAGATACCGGCCAGTGTGTCGGCGATTTCCGTCCGGCGGCTGACATCCATCTGCAAGCCGGCGAAATCCGGACGCCCTACGGCAACGCAGAAACGCTGCCAGTAGCGGGGTTCCATGTCGGTGGTGGTGATGAAACGTCCATCCGCCGTTTCCCAGATGCCGCTGTCGGCCCGTCGCTTGCCGCGTCCGGGTGCTTTCGACAGGTCGGGATTGCGGGAAAGGGTGCTGGCGATCAGGGCCAGCGAGGCGTCGGACATGGCGACATCGACATGCTGGCCCCGGCCCGTTACGCCCCGTGCAATGATGGCGGACAGGATGCCGATGACGGCGTTCGATCCGCTCAACAGATCGGCTACGGGCACGCCGGGGAAGCTGGGTTTGGCCGGGTCCTCCCCGATGCGGGACAGGGCGCCGGCGATGGCGAGTGCCACCGGATCATGCCCCGGCTTGTCCCGGTAGGGCCCCGTCTGTCCGCACAGCGTGACCGAGGCGTAGACCAGCCGTGGGTTGAGATCCAGCATGGCGGCGGCACCATAGCCCATGCTGTCCATCACGCCGGGCCGGTAATCCTCCACCAAAATGTCGGCCTTGGCCACCAGCGCCGCAATCACGGGGCGGGCGTCTGCGTGACCGGGATCAATGACCAGGCTGCGCTTGTTGCGGGCATAGATGTCACGGGCGCGCAAGTCCGCGCGGGCATCATCATCCAGCTTGTCCCAGCCGAACACCTGCGCCTGTTTGGCCAGTTCGCGCGGGTTTTCCACCCGGATGATATCGGCGCCCAGATTGCCCAGCATCCAGGTGCAATAGGGGCCGGGCAGGAACTTGGAAAAATCGACCACATTCAGGCCGGAAAGCGGGCCGTTCATCGCGCATCCTCCCGGCTGGTCCGGAACAGGGGGCCGGGCACGCGGAGGGTGCGGCCCGACACGGGATCGGCAAAGTCGGTGAAGGCGCTGCGTGCCGCGTGATGCGCGCTGTTCAGCACATCATCCGGTTCATCAATGGCAGACAGGCCCATGCCATGGCGGTTGGACTGGTCGGCCAGGAAGGCGCGGGTTTTGGTGGCGAAGAACGCCCCCACCACCTTCTCCCATTCCTTCAGCGTTTCCTGCGGCAGATCGGCGACCAGGATGCTCTCCCACTCCACCCCGGCCAGCGGCCCCGCCATGTCATCGGCCTGCATCAGGGCGACCATGGCACGCATCATGCCGGGATTGTCGACCAGGGCCCAGGTGACCCAGCCATCGGCCACCTTCCAGACCTGATTGACACCCGACTTCCCGCGCACCAGCAGATTGCCCTGCCGCCCGCCGACCTTGCCGGCCCAATCCCACATCACCGGCTCGCGGTAATTGGCCAGCACGGCAGATTGATAGGCCGACACGGTGACGCGCTGTCCCTTGTCCTGGCGGGCATGCAGCGCTGTCAATGCGCCGATCACCGCCTGGATGGCGCCCAGCGCATAGGCTTGCTGCCCCGGCAGGCGCAGCGGTTCCCGGTCCGGATCGCCGCCGATATGCAGCAGGCCCGACCGCGCCATCAAGGTCAGGTCGGTGGCCGGGCGGTCCGTACAGGCAAAGGGCGTCAGCAGCACATCGATCAGGTGCGGATAATCCGCCGGCGCCACACCCGGCAGCGGCCCATTGCGCAGCAGGATGTCGGCACCCGACAGCAGGGAAGGCAGGTCGCCATCGTCCAGCGCCACGCAACGCTTGTCCCGGTTCCACACCGGATCGGCCTTCTCGCCCTCCGCGGGGACCAGCCTTGTCACGGAGGCACCTAATTGCGCCAGCATATGGCCGGCCAGCGCGCCCAGTTCGCCCGTGGCGTCGATGATGGTCAGATGGTTCAGCATCATCATTCCCCTCACGCCAGCGCGCCGGCGGCGGTCAGTTCGTCGACCACGCCTGGGTCCATGCCCAGCAGGTCGACAAAGACGGCGCGGTTATCGCCACCCAGCAAGGGCGGCGGGCCGACATGGATGGCGGCATCGGAAAAGCGCAGCGGCGGTCCCGGCATCTCGCAATCGCCCAGCCTGTCATGCTGAATGCGATGGTAATGGCCGGCGCGTTCCAGTTCGGCGTCGGTGAACACGTCGCGCCCGTCATTCACGGCTTCCGCCGGCACCCCGGCGGCGCACAGGCGGTCGGCCAGCCGGTGCTTGTCCTGTGTCCGGGTCCAGGCGGCCAGGAGCGCGCGCAGGTCCGCCGCATGGGCCTTGCGTCCTTCAAGCGTGGCAAAACGTTGATCATCAATTCCCGCCAGCCCGGCCAAAACCTGCCAGTCCGCATCGTCCCGCGCGGCGATGGCGCACCATTGGTCGGGACCGCGGCAGGGGAACAGGCCGTGCGGTTCCATGCGCGGATCATCATTGCCGCGGCGCGGCTCGATCCCGCGCTGCCCGTCGGCCAGACAGTCGGACGTGACCAGCATCATCGGTTCCACCTGCGACACGTCCAGATGCTGGCCCTCGCCCGTCACCCGCCGATGTTCCAGCGCCGCCAGAACCGCCACTGTCGCCATCATCGGCGCCACCACGTCGCCATAGGCAAAGGGCGCCATGTGCGGCCCCCGGTCGGGCCAGCCGGACAGGGCGGCGAAACCGGATAGGGCAGCAGCCGAATTGCCATAGCCGCGCAGGTCGGACAGGGGGCCGGTGCGCCCGGTGACGCTGACCGACAGCAGGATGATGTCCGGCTTGATGGCTTTCAGGGTGTCCCAGGACAGGCCGATCCGGTCCATGTAGCCCTTGCCGAAATTCTCCACCACCACATCGGCCCAGGCGACCAGCTTTTTGGCCACCTCAATCCCGCGCGGGTCGTTCAGGTTGATGGTGACACCCTGCTTGCCGGTATTGGTGATGGCGAAGAAGGCGGATGCGTCATGGTGGCGCTTTCCATCCTTGAAGGGCGGGGACAGGCGGCCAAGGTCCAGGCGCTTGGCACTTTCGACCTTGATGATTGTGGCGCCGTAATCGGCCAGATCCTTGGTGGCGCGGGGGCCCGCGCCCACCCAACTGAAATCGGCGATGCGCAGCCCGGCCAGGGGGGCTTGCGGGGGGTTTTCGCGTGTCATGGCGACACCTCCGCCTGTTGCGGGTTTTCGGGGCCGAAACAGGCCGGGGTTTCCCCCCGCGCCCGTGCGGCGATCAGGTCCTGGGCATGGGTCAGGATCGGGTGCCCATCGACGTCGAAATGCGCCAGCTCGTCGGCGATGCGGCGGGCGTTCTCGGCGTAAAGGCTGCGGAACCGTTCCTGGTCCGCCGGCGGCAGGGCCATGATCATGCGCATGCCCAGATCCGCGCCCTTTTCCAACCCGCGCTCCTCAGCAACCAGGATCTGGCGGGCCAGGGCCGCTTCCCAGATCGGCTGCGTTTCCACCATCACCTGACGCAATTCCGGCGTCAGGCGCTGCCAGGCCTTGTCGGACATGGCACGCGCCGGATAGGCGCCGCGGTCGAAATGCAATGCCGTGAAATAAGGCGCCACTTCCCCGAAATGCAGCGATGTGATCGTGTCTGCCGGGGCCACGACCCCGTCGATCACACCCTTGGCCAGGGCGGAATAAACCTCTCCCATCGGCATATTGACGGGATCGGCGCCCAGGTCGCGCAGCATGCCCAGTGCCTCGGTCTGGGCCCGCAGGCGCAGGCCGCGCAAATCCTCCAGCGTTTCAATCGGCTTGTGCCGCGTCAGCACGCCGGGGAAATTGCCGCCCTGTACCGCCAGCACATGCAGCCCTTCCAACTCCTTACCGAAGACGGGGAAGGCGGCTTCCAGGCATTTATAGATGGCGACCTGATCAGGCAGATCCTTGATGTCGCCATAGAAACCGGCCTGCCCGCGCAGGGCATGCGCCCCGCCCCTGGCATAGATGGGCGTGATCAGGCCGATATCGGCCACGCCATGGCGGATTTCCACCATGCTCTGGTCGGAGGAGATCAGCGATCCCGACCAGAAGGGTTTGATCACCAGCTTGCCGCCGGATTTCGCCGTCACTGCCTTCATCCACTCCTGATCGGCCCTGCTGAACGGGTGGGTGGGCGGATAGGGGCTGGCATAGGACAGGATGACGGCGCCGGGCGCCGGTTCTTCCTTGCCGCCACAGGCGGACAGGGCAATCAGGGCGCAGGCGGCGAGAAGATGTTTCAGATACTTGCCCATCATCATGCCCCCAGCACGGATGGCAGCCACAGCGTCACCGCCGGGAAGGCAATGATGACCGCCAGATGCACGAAATCGATGGCCAGGAAGGGCACGATGCCCCGGAAGATGGTGCCCAGCGGGATATCCTTGGCGATGCCATGGATGACGTAGCAGTTCAGCCCCAGCGGCGGATGCACGAAGCCGATTTCCATGGTGCGCACCAGGAAGATGCCGAACCAGATGGGCGACAGGCCCAGTTCAACGATGATGGGCAGGAAGATGGGCGCCGTCAGCAGCATCAGCGCCAGCCCGTCCAGGAACGATCCTAGCACCAGCAGCAGCAGGGCGATCACCAGCACCGCCACCATCGGGCCGGCCCCCAGATCGGTCACCAGGGCCGACATGTGGCCGGTAATGCCGGTCAGGCTGACGAAAGTGGAAAACAGGATGGCGCCGATGATGACGACATAGATCATGCCCGTGGTGCGCAGCGTGTCCGCCAGCGCCTTGGTCATGGCGGCGCGCGTCAGCGCCCCCCGGATGGCACAGAGCAGGAAGGAACCGACAGCCCCCACCGATGCGGCCTCCGTTGGGGTGAACCAGCCGACCATCAGGCCGCCGACCACGAACATGACCAGCGCCAGGATATCGATGATCCGCCGCAGTGCCGGCAGCCGGTCCCGCCACGGCACCCGCGCCGTCTTCGGTCCCAGTTCGGGCCAGATGCGGCACAGGATATAGATGCCGACCATGTAGAACAGGGCCTGGCTCAGCCCCGGTATCACGGCGGCGGCGAACAGGCGACCGATGGATTGTTCGGCGATGATGCCGAACACGATCAAGGCACCGGATGGCGGGATCAACGCGCCCAAGGTGCCCCCGGCAGCCAGCGCCCCGGTCGCGAAGGCGGGGGAGTAGTTGTGCTTGCGCATCTCCGGCAAGGCCACGGAACCGATGGTGGCGGCGGTGGCGAGGCTGGAGCCGCTGATGGCGCCGAACCCGGCACAGCCGGCGATGGAGGCCAGCGCCAGCCCGCCCGGCCGGTGGCCGATGAAGCGCGCGGCGACATCGAAGAAATCCCGGCTGGCACCAGCCGCAAAGCATAGATGCGCCATCAGCAGGAACAGGGGCAGCACGCCCAGTTCATATTTTGCGATGGTCTCAAACGCCACCACGCCGGCCTTGATCATGGCCGCTTCCGGTGTGACCAGGATGGCGATGCCCCCGGCCCCCACCGCGGCCAGGGCGACGCCGATGGGCAGCCCCAGGGTCAGCATGATCAAAAGAACGAGGACGCCCGCGGCACCCCAGAGTTCAGGCGTCATGGCCGGGCTCCGTCGGTTGGGTCAGGGCGCGCCACAGGAACAGGCCGGCGATCAGCAGGCAGGAGCCGATCCAGACCAGCCGCAGCCAGCGCAGGGGAAGGCCCAGGATCTCCGTCACTTCGAACCCCGCCCACAGATCGGCCGCAACCCAGGCGGACCCGGCGGCCAGGAACAGGAAGAACAGGCAGGAGATGAGGTCGGCGCCGTGGTCCATGCGCCGGTGCCAGAGGGTGCCCAGCCGCTCGATCAGGATATGAACGCGGGCATGGGCGCCGGACAGGGTGGCGCCGACCATCGCGGCCGAGGCCGCCAGCACCACGCTGGCCTGCACAATCTCAATCGCGCCCAGGAAGGTGAAGCCGACATGCCGGCCCAGCACGGCGATGGCATCGGCGGACATGGCGACCAGCAGACCTGCCGACCCCAGAAGGAAGGAAATCCGGGTCATAAGACCGCCCTTGGCTGGCGGTGGTTTGTCAAAGCGTTGTGCCAAGATGCCTCCCGTTGGTCTTTTCTTCGGCCCCACTTCCGTCATCCCCGCTTTCGCGGGGATGACGGTCGAAACCAAATCAAACCGGCTCCACTCACCAGATACGTTCTAACCGGATGACACCCTCAGAATGTCACCCGCACCCCGCCATAGGTCATGCGCGGCGCTTTGTAGGTGACCATCTGATTGCCATTGGCGGGCGACGCCACGCCATTGGCAATCACGGCCTTGTTGGTGATGTTGCTCATCGCCACGAACAGTTCCCAGCCGCCCGAGGCCGGCACGAAGGTGATGCGGCCATCGAATACATCATAGGCGCCCTGGGCCACGGCTTCGGTATTGTCGATATCGATGTAATAGCTGCTGGAATGGCGCCAGTCGCCGCGCAGGCGCAGGGCGGCACCGTCCGCCGAAACCGGCACCTCATAGCTCAGGCCCAGATTGGCGGTGAATTTCGGAACGAACGGCAGTTCATTATCCAACGTCAGCAGGACGGTGCCGGGCGTTGCCTGCTGCGGCAGCAGGGAGGTGAACTTGAAATCGGTATAGCCAAGGCCCGCCTGCAGGGTCAGGCCTTCGGCCAGCAGGGCCGTGGCTTCGGCTTCCAGCCCCTTGATCTCGCCATCACCGCCATTGGTTTCCAGGCGAATGAAGGCGCCCGTGGCATCGGTGGTGTTGCGGGTGATCTGGATGTCGTCATACTCGCTGAAATAGGCGGCCAGGTTCAGGCGCAGGCGACGGTCGAAGAAATCACCCTTGAAGCCGGCCTCGTAGGCGGTCAGCTTTTCCGGGTCGAATGTGTTGAACAGGTCGGCGCGGGTGGGGCGGCCATTGACGCCGCCGGCCTTGAAGCCCTTGGACCAGGAGACATAGGCCATCATGTTGCGGTCGAGCTTGTATTCAGCGCCCAGCTTGGGCGTGAACACGTCCCAGGTGTCGCCTGCCCTGACATTGTTGAAGCTGACCAGATTGTTCTGCGAGGGCCGCACCTCGTAGTACCGGAAATCCTTCTTCTCCTTGCTCATCCGCGCGCCGGCCGTCAGGCTGAGCGCGTCGGTGACCTTATAGCCGGCATGGGCGAAAGCGGCATAGGAGGAGCCATCCAGCCAGCGATTGCCCAGGCGGGCCTGATCATAGCGCAGGTTGTTGGGATTATTGGCGCCACCCAGGCAGGAGGCGGGGCCGGTGCCGCTGGCCGGGCAGACCGAGGCCGCCACGCCCGGCGGGGCGATGGAACGGTTGGGGGCGGCCCGCAGGGCATCGACCAGACCGACAAGCTGGCGCGAGGACTGCGTATCGGTGGCCTTTTCCTCGAAATACCACAACCCGACCAGCCAGTTCAGCCGGTCGTCGAACGCAGTGCCGCTGAACTGGAATTCCTGGCTGAACTGATGCTGCTGCACGCTGATGCCGGCCGATGCCACGATGTCGGCGGGGGTGCCGTCAGCGTCCGCCTTGCTGCGCACATCCAGGTCGCGATAGGCGGTGATGGATTTCACATTCACCGCCCCGGGGCTCCAGTTCACGACGCCGGACACGCCCCAGACATCGGAATTGGCGTAGGAGGTGGAGGTCGAATAGGTGGTCCAGGGCTTGGGCGCCACCCAGCGATTGTCATAGACCATGCCCTGCGGGGCCAGGACGACGCGATTATACAGCTCGATATTGGGCGCGCTGGCGGCGTCGTTGAAAATGGCGACGGCCTGATAGTCGGTCGCGGCCTGACGCTCGCGGGTGATGTCGCCCGACAGGGTGATGGACAGCGTGTCGGTGGGCGTCCAGGCCAGCGTGGCGCGGCCGCTGCGCACATTCACGTCGTTGCCGTTGCGCTGGCTGCCATCGGCCGACGGCAGCAGCCGCTTGTAATAGCCGTCCTGATCGCGCGACAGGGCGCTGACGCGCAGGGCCAGTGTGTCTTCCACCAGCGGCACGCTGACAGAGCCGCCGACATCCAGCCGTCCGTAATTGCCGATGCGCATTTCGGCCACGCCGCCGAAATCATCCGACGGTGCCTGGGTGGTGATGTTGAGCGCACCGCCCGACGTGTTCTTGCCGAACAGCGTGCCCTGGGGCCCGCGCAGCACCTCCACCCGTTCGATATCCAGCAGTTCCAGTACGGCACCCGGCGCACGGGCCAGATAGACGCCATCGATATAGATGCCGACGGCCGGGTCCTTGGTGATGATGAAATCCGGCTGGCCCACGCCGCGGATGAACAACTGGGCGAAATTGCTGCCGCCGGAGCCGTTGCCGGAGGTCGTCATCTGAAAGTTCGGGGTGGATTCCGCCACGCCCCGCAGATCGACGACACCCTTCTCCCGCAGGTCTTCTGCCGTCAGCGCCGTGATGGCGATGGGCGTGTCCTGCAGGTTCGTGGACCGGCGCTCGGCCGTCACGATGATCTCTTCAAGCTGGATGGGAGACGGTGCCGGCTGGGCCTGGGCCAAGGCGGGCAGGGCATAAAGACCGACGGCCAGCGCAACAGGCGCGGCGCCGCGAGGCGTCCACTTCTGGAACATTTCATCCTCCCTGGATGTACGGGTGGGGTTGTTTGCCCCTGCGAAGGCTCTCTCGCCTTTCGTTATCGTTCATAACATATATAGTTGATGATCACAACTATCTAAATTCGCGAATGCGATCCCGGAGAACGGAATTTGCGGACAGGGTGGGCCGCTTTCCGCTATCAAGTTTTGGTGCCAACCCCTCTTCCTTTCCGACGATGACCATGGCGAACGACAAGAATGATGCGACCGACACACCCCAGGTGGATCTGGGGCGTCTCAGTGACTTTATCGGCTTCCGGCTCCGCCGCATCCAGAACCATCTGTCGCGTAATTTCTCTGCCCGCAATGCCGAATGGAACCTGCGGTCCGGGCTGTTCAGTTCGCTGGCCATCATTGCCGCCAATCCCGGCATTTCCCAGAATCTCCTGTCGCGGGAAGTGGGATTGGACAAGTCGGCGACCGTGCAGATTGTCGATGACCTGGAAAGTCGCGGCTGGGCCGAACGGCGCCGGTCACCGACCGACCGGCGCTTTTACGAACTGGTCGTGACGGACAAGGGCCAGGATGCGCTGTCGCAGCTTCTGGCCAACCTGGAGGAGACAGAGCGGGACGTGATGGCGCATCTGTCACCTGCGGAGCGCACCCTGCTGCTGGAGCTGCTGGATCGGATTTATCAGAGCTGTTTCAAGGGGTAAACATCAGGCAGCAAGGCCCGCGTCCAAACAAAACAATTATATTATATAATCAATTTTGGGCCAATCCGGGCGGTCTTGTGATGGTGCCGGCCGGCGAGGCATGATTGGCTCGCCGATGACAGGCGGGCTTGCAGCCGCGGCAGCGCTTTGATCCCCGCTCCGGACAAGTACGGCTTTCGCCGATAAATCACGGCAGGGCACCCGGGGTGATGCGGGGTTTGGGGGACGGCTTCTCCCTTTCGGGCGCCGCGTGCCGAAAAATCGTTGAAGAGATAATCTGTTATATTGAATTACGATTTATCCTGACGTATCGTTGGGCAACTCAACGAATCAAGAGCCCGGACCCGCATCCCGCGACCGGGCCGTCTCAAGGGAGAAGCCCCATGACCAGACTGGCATCGCGTCCGGTGGCGCGCCTGCTCACCCTGTTGCTGGCCGGCAGCGCCATCACCCCGGCCGCCCTGGCCCAGACCGACGGCATGCCCGTGCTGGAGGAGATCGTGGTGACGGCGGAGCGCCGGACCCAGAGCCTGCAGGACGTGCCGATCAGCGCCACCGTATTGTCGGGGGAGGACATCATCCGCAAGGGCGTGTCCAACCTGGCCGATATCCAGCAGGTTTCCCCCTCCATCGCCATCAATCAGGTGAACCGTTCCACCTACGTCAATATCCGTGGCGTCGGCATCGCGCAGACGGCGCCCAGTTCCAGCCCCGGTGTCGCCTATTACATCGACGGGCAGCTGATCCCGCATGAACAATTCATCAGCCAGTCCTTCTACGATATCGGCTCGCTGGAGGTGCTGCGCGGTCCCCAGGGTACGCTGACGGGCCAGAATTCCACCGGCGGTGCCATCTATGTGCGCACCCCGGAGCCGGAATTCGGTGTGGTCAAGGGCTTCATCGACCAGACCATCGGGTCCTATGACTGGTTCCGCACGACCGGCGCCCTGAATGTCGGGTTGGGCGATAATGTGGCTGTCCGTGTGGCCGCCGTCCGCGACAAGCGCGACAGTTTCACCAAGAATATCGGCCCCAGCCCCAGCTCCCCCGGCAATATCGACCTGGAGGCGGCGCGTATCAACGTCGCGCTGCGCAACAATGCCGAAACGCTGCGCATCAACCTGCGCGGGGAATATTTCAACAGCAATACCGACAACAACGCCGTCAAGCGGCGCAATGATACGGTCAGCAGCAATCCCTATGTCATCCAGGAAGACGCCATATCCTACCTGAAGCAGGAAGGATACCGCCTGTCGGCAGAGGTGAAATGGTCCCTGTCCGACAGTGTCGATCTGCGCGCCCTGACATCCTGGCAGGATGGCAGCACAACCGACCAGACCGATGGCGACCGTACCGCCACGGCGTTGCCGCGCCCGCCGGCCGCCAATGTCGGCCGCGTCGGCTTCACCGACACGACGATCGAGACCCTGATCAACGAGGTGAACCTGCTGTCGGCGGGCGACGGGCCGTTCACCTGGGTGGTCGGCGCCTTCCGCATGGATGAGGACATCCCCCTGTCGGTCCTGCGCGACAACAACAACACCGTCGATTTCGTCTCCTCCACCTCGACCATCATTTCCAAGGTGACGAACAAGTCGCAGTCCCTGTTCGGTCAGGCAAATTTCTTCGCGACCGAACAATGGGAACTGATCCTGGGTGCGCGCCATTCCTGGGACGACCAGACCTATAACCGCATCGCCTCGGCCGGCGGCACGGGGGTCAGCAAGCTCAGCTCGAAGGAACTGACGGGCAAGGTCGGCGCCAATTACCATGTCACCGACAACACGATGCTCTATGCCAGCGTGTCGCGCGGCTACAAGGCCGGGGGCGGCAACCTGCCGGCTGCCAGCCCCGCCTTCGGGCCGGAAACCAATCTGGTGTACGAGGCCGGGTGGAAGACCACCCTGCTGGATCGCCGCCTGCGCCTGAACGGGTCGCTGTTCTATTCCGACTACAAGGACATGCAGCTTGCCAGCCTTGCCAACGGCCTGCCCCTGACCCAGAACGCCGCGGCCGGCCAAGCCATGGGCGGGGAACTGGAACTGGAAGGCCGGTTCGGTGCGCTGGGCTTCAATGCCGGCCTGGGCTATCTGGACGCGGAATTCGCCAAGGACACAACCTTGCAGAACACGGTTGCCAACCGCAACGAACTGGTGCGCAAGGGCAGCACATTGCCCTTCTCGCCCGAATGGACCGTCAATGCCGGGGTGCAGTACGAAATCATGGCCGGGGAGACAGCCATAACCCCCCGCCTGCAATGGAGCCATGTGAGCCAGAGCTATGCGACGCCGTTCCCCAGCATCGTCACCACGCTGCCGTCGCGCGACGTCGTGGATGCGCGCCTTTCCATCGACCCGACGGAGGCGGTCCGTCTGGAACTGTTCGTCACCAACCTGTTCGATGAAACCTATATCGCCAGCCAGTTGCAGAACTCCTCTTCTGCCGATGGTGGCATCATCTATGGCGCCCGCCGGCAATATGGCGCGCGCCTGACCTACCGGTTCTGAGCGGAGGTATAAGGGGAATGCGGTCCTTCGTTTCCGCCCTGGCCTTGGCGACGGCCCTTGCCCTGCCGGCTGGTGCGGCCTGGTGGTCACCCGGTGACGGCACGCCGTTTCCGGCACAGTTGGATGATGCCGACCCGGATGGCGTTACCCGCCTGCTGCTGGATGGCGGACCGATGGAAACGAAGGGCCATCCCTTCTTCGAGGCGAAAGGCAGATATGGCCGCGCCTGCGTCACCTGCCACCAGCCCGCGGACGGGATGAGCCTGTCGGCTGAAACCGCCCGTATCCGGTGGGATGAAACGGGCGGCGGGGACCCTTTGTTCGCCGCTGTCGACGGTGCCAACTGCCCCGACCTGGCCCAGGGGGAGCGGGCATCCCATTCCCTGCTGCTGGACCATGGCCTGTTCCGCATCGCGCGGCCCTGGCCGCCCGCCGATCATGAGGGACGGAAGATCGAACCCGACTTCACGCTGGAGGTCGTGCGCGATCCGACGGGGTGCAACCTGTCCAAGGTCTGGGGCCTGTCTTCCCCCGACCCGCAGGTATCCGTGTTCCGCCGTCCGCGGCCGGTGGCGAATTTCAAATATATTCTGGCCATGGGTTTCGCCGTCGATCCCAAGGTGGGCCGGCCGCTGCCCATCGATCCGGAAACGGGACGGATGGTCAGCGGCAACCTGATGGCCGATCGCCGCGTCCTGTCGCTGGAAGCGCAGATGCGCGATGCTGCCCATTCCCATATGGGTTTCGACGCCCTGACGCCTGACGATATCCGGCGCATCCGCGATTTCCAGGACCGTATCTTCGTGGCGCGGCAGCGCGACCGGGTCGGTGGTGAACTGGATGATATGGGAGCCCGTGGCGGCCCTGAAACACTGGCAAGGTCCGAACCCGGCCGCCTGGGCAGCCAGGGGACGGCTGTGTGGAGCGAGTTCGCGGCCTGGGAAAACATCCCCGCCGATGCCGACATCACGCCCGAACAGCGTGCCTATCGGGAATCGGTGGCGCGGGGAGCGCGTGTCTTCCGGGAAAAGATGTTCCTGATCACCGACAGCGCCGGGATCAATTCCCCTGTCGGGTTCGGCAACCCCGTGCGCAATTCCTGCGTCTTCTGCCATAATATGAGCCAGATGGGCATGGATGTGGCGCCCGGTCAGGTGGATCTGGGCACCACATCCATGCCGTTCGCCGACCCGCAGCCGCATCTGCCCCTGTTCCGCATCACCTGCCAGGGGCCAGCCCATCCGCATTACGGAAAGGTGATCCATACCCATGATCCGGGCTATGCCCTGACCACAGGCCGGTGCGAGGATGTGGGCAAGATCACGCTGCAGACCCTGCGCGGGCTGACGGGCCGGGCGCCCTATTTCGCCAACGGTTCCGCCCCCGACCTGCGGGCCGTGATCGACTATTACGACCGGCGCTACAATATCGGCTATACCGAGCAGGAGAAGCGCGATCTGGTCAATCTGATGGGGGCGCTCTAGATGCGGCGGGTCATTCCGGCATTGTTGGTCTTGGCGACCATTACCGGCGCGGCGCCGGCGGCAGAGGCGGTGCGCTTCATCGGCTGTCCCGTCTATCGCGACACCGATGCCGGCCGCAAGTCCGGCTGCTGGCTGGCGGAGGAACGGGAGACGGGCCGGCGCTTCGACATCACGCAATCAGCCACCAAGCCGGACTGGTCCATGGCCGTGCTGGTCGAAGGGCGCATTGCGGAAAGACAGGATAATGCCTGTGGTGCCACTGTGCTGGAACCGGTGCGGGTTTCGATCCTGCCGGAGCAGGCCTGCACCCGCGTCCTGATCCCGGCGGAAGGGTTTCCGGGCCGCCGCTTCGTGCTGCCCCCCCGCAACATCCGGCCGCTGCATGCGCCCGACCCGGCCCCGCCGCCGCCCTACAGTGCCACGCTGTTTCCCATTCCCTTCGATTTCGGCCGTGATTTCGTCGTCTATCAGCAAAGCGACTGGATGCTGGTGAATGCCGCCGCCTATGCGCGGGCGGCCGGGGGCAGGGTGCTGGTCACCGGCTATGCGGAGACGGAGGTGCAGCACGTTTCCGGCCAGACCCTGACCGAACCCGCCGATCTGGCCCGCCGCCGTGCGGAGATGGCACGGCTCTGGCTGGTCAGCCTGGGCGTGGCGCCGGACCGTGTCACATTGGACTGGAAGACCGATCCCGCGCCCTTGGCCGACCCCGCCTTCGACGGGTTGACCGAGACATCCCGCCGCCGTGTCGATATCAGGGTGGAGCCCTGACCGTCCGCCGGCGTGCGGGAGGGACGGTCGGTCCCATCGTCCGATCAGATCACCCCATCGTCGCGCAGCGCCTGCAACGCCGCCTCGTCCAGTCCCAGTTCGGCGGCCAGCACCCCGTCGGTATGTTCGCCCAGCATGGGCGGCGGGGCGTAGTCTCGGATGGGGGTCTGGGAGAAGTTCAGCGGGCTGCGGATCACCGACAGGTCGGGTGCCAGCGGATGGGCGACCGGCACGGCCATGCCGCGGTGACGCACCTGGGGATCGGCGAAGACCTGGCCGATATCATTGATGGGACCGCTGGGAATGCCGAAGGCTTCCAGCCGTTCCAGCCAGACGGCCACGCTGCGTCGCCGGAAGATGGCGTCGAACGTGTCGGTCAGGGCGTCGCGGTTCTCCACGCGCAGGATGTTCGTGCGGAACAGCGGGTGGTCTGCCAGATCGGGCCGCTCCACCGCCTCGCACAGGCGGACATACTGCGCGTCGTTGCCTGCCGTCAGCATGATGGCGCCATCGGCGCAGGGGAACAGCGTGGAGGGCATGCCGCCATTGCCCTGTGTTCCCCGCCGCACCGGCACCTCGCCGCTGGTCAGGTGGATCTGGGCATAGTGCGACAGGGCGGCGACGCCGCAATCCAGCAGTGCCACGTCGATATGCTGGCCTGTACCGCCATTGGCGTCACGGCTGTAAAGCGCGGCCAGGATGGCGTTGGAAACGTTCAGGCCCGTCAGCACGTCCACGATGCTGGGCCCCACCTTCATGGGACCGCCGCCGGGTTTGTCGTCGGGCAGGCCTGTGACACTCATCAGGCCGCACTGCCCCTGGAACACGGCGTCGTAGCCGGGCTTGGCCGCATAGGGCCCCGTCTGGCCATAGCCGGTGACGGAACAATAGATCACGCCGGGGTTCAGCGCCTTCACGGCGTCATAATCCAGGCCATAGCGCTTCAGGTCGCCGACCTTGTAGTTCTCCAGCACGATATCGGCCTTCGCCGCCAGCGCGCGGACGATCTCCTGTCCCCTGGAATGGGCGATATTGACGGTGACGGATCGCTTGTTGCGGTTGGCCGACAGATAGAAGGCATTCTCCCGCGTGGGCCTGCCGTCCGTGCCGGTTAGATAAGGGGCGCCGAAGACGCGGGCATCGTCCCCGCTGCCCGGCCGTTCCACCTTGATGACATCGGCGCCCAGGTCGCCCAGCATCTGTGCCGCCAGGGGCCCCGCCAGCACGCGCGAAAGGTCCAGCACGCGGATATTGTCCAGGGGCAGTCTCGCCATGGTCCGTTCCCCCTCCTCACAGCCGCTCGAAGATGGCCGCCACGCCCTGGCCGCCGCCGACGCACATGGTTTCCAGCCCATAACGGGCCCGTCGCCGCTGCATCTCGTGCAGCAGCGAGACCATGATGCGCACGCCCGTGGCGCCGATCGGATGGCCCAGGGAAATCCCCGACCCATTGACATTCAGGCGCGACGGGTCGTCCCAGCCCCAGCCCTTCAGCACGGCCAGCACCTGTACGGCGAAGGCCTCGTTCAGTTCCACCAGGTCCATATCGTCCCAGGAAAGGCCCGTGCGGGCGAACAGCCTGGCCACAGCCGGCACGGGGCCGATGCCCATGATGGCCGGATCGCAGCCGGCCGATGCCCAGCCGGCCAGGCGCGCCACGGGCACCAACCCCAGGGCCGCGGCGCGATCCTCCGCCACCACCAGACAGGCGGCGGCGGCGTCGTTCTGCTGGGCGGCATTGCCGGCGGTGACGGTGCCGCCCTTCATGATGGGGCGCAGGGCGGACAGGCTTTCGGGGCTTGTATCGCCGCGCACGCCCTCATCCCGGTCGAACAGGTCGATGGCGCCCTTGCGGCCGGGCACGGGCACGGGCGCGATCTCATCCGCGAACAGGCCGGCTTCCCAAGCGGCGGCTGCGCGGCTCTGGCTGCGCGCGGCATAGGCGTCGGCCGCTTCCCGTCCGATGCCGTCACGCCTTGCCAAATTCTCCGCCGTTTCGATCAGGCCGGAGATGGGGCCGAACCGTTCAACCGGCTGCGACCGTTCGCGGCCCCGGTCCAGCCGGTCGTAAAAGGACACGGTGCCGGACCGTGCGCCCTTGCGCATGCTGGTGCTGTAATATTCGATATTGCTCATGCTTTCCACGCCGCCGGCCAGCACGACATCGGCGGCGCCCGTTTCCACCATCATCACGGCGGTGGCGATGGACAGCAGGCCGCCACCGCAGCGGCGGTCCACCTGGATGCCCGCCACCTCGACCGGCAGCCCGGCGGCCAGCGCCGCCCAGCGGCCGATGCAGGGGGCCTCGCTGTTGGCATAGCTCTGGGCGAAGACCACTTCGTCCAGGGCGGCGGGATCGATGCCGGACCGGTCGATGACGGCCTTGACGATATGGGCGGCCAGGGCCTCCGCCGGCATATCCTGCAGCCGCCCCAGGAACTTGCCCACGGGCGTGCGCAGCGGGGTCGCGATGACGGCGCGTCTCATCTTCAATCGTTCCGGTTCCATTGAGGCCTGCCGGCTGATTAGCGCATGGCCGGGGCGCCTGTTCAGCCCCCCGGCCGATAACATCACGTGTGCGATGGCTGTCCGGGGCCCGCTTGTCCTGGCCCGCCGCTGTCTTGATGGTGGGCCGGATTTGACGGGGTGGGAGGCCCGCCGGTGGATATCGAACCCTTGCTGCGCCCGATGCGGCTGCGCGGGCTGGAACTGCCCAACCGCGTGGTGATGTCGCCCATGTCGCGCTATGCCAGTCCGGACGGGGTGCCGGGGCCGGACGTGGTCGGCTATTATGCCCGCCGTGCCGCCCATGGCGTGGGGCTGGTCGTGACGGAAGGTGTGGCGATCGACCATCCGCTTTCCGTGGACCATCCGGCCGCCCCGCGCCTGTTCGGGGCCGATGCGCTGGCCGGCTGGTCCGGCGTGGTGACGGCGGTGCATGCTGCCGGCGGCCGCATCTGGCCGCAGCTCTGGCACCAGGGGCCGATGTGGAATGTGGAAAGTACCCGGCTGGGGGTGCGCACGCCGTCGCTGCGCCCGTCGGGCATCTGGGGTCCGGCGGACGGCACCATCTCCATCCCCGCCGAGGCCAAGGCGGCCGCGCTGCCCGTCACGCTGCCGGCCGGTGACGGCGACATCCAGGATGTCATCGACGCCTATGGCCGGGCGGCGGGCGCGGCCAAGCGGCTGGGCTTCGACGGCATCGCCATCCATGGCGCGCACGGCTATCTGATCGACAGTTTCCTGTGGTCCTTCACCAACCGGCGGGATGATGGCTGGGGTGGGGACGCGGAACGGCGGGCGGCCTTCGGGGCGGCCGTGGTACGCGCCGTGCGCGCCGCCGTGGGGCCGGATATGCCCATCTGCCTGCGCCTCTCGCAGTTCAAGATGCAGGATTACCGGGCGGTACTGGCCGACAACCCGGACGATCTGGGCCGTTTGCTGCGTCCGCTGGCCGATGCCGGCGTGGATCTGTTCGATGGCAGCCAGCGCTATTTCGATACGCCGGTCTTCGATGGCTCCGCCCTGAACCTGGCGGGGTGGATGCGTCTTCTGACGGGGGTGCCGTCGATGGCCGTCGGTGGTGTCGGGCTGGACAAGGCGCGCGGTCCTGCGCGCCATATCGACGACAGCCAGACCGCCACCAACAATCTGGACCGCGTGCTGGCAAGGATGCGGGCGGGAGAGTTCGACCTGATCGCGGTCGGCCGGTCCCTGCTGAACGATCCGTGCTGGCTGGAACGGGTCCGGACGGGGCAGCCATTCCTGCCGTTCGACCCCGCCAACCTGCAAAGGCTGACCTGATGACCGCGACGGAACCGACCCTTGAACAGCGCCTGGACCGGATGGAATCGCATCTGGCCATCCAGCAATTGCCCGTGCGCTATGCCCTGGCCGTGGATGGTCGCGATATCGACGCCTGGACCGGCCTTTTCGTGCCCGATGTCGATTGCGGCCGGTATGGCCGGGGGCGCGACGTGCTGAAATCCATCATCACCCCGCTGCTGCGCGGCTTCTACCGTTCCGTCCATCTGATCTGCGGGCAAAAGCTGGATTTCGACGGCCCCGACCGGGCGACCGGCGCGGTCTATTGCCGGGCGGAGCATGAGGAGGCCGGGCGCTGGATCACCATGGCCATCCTCTATTTCGATGAATATGCCCGGGTGGACGGCGAATGGTTCTTCGTGCGGCGCCGGGAAAAGCATTGGTATGCCAGTGACTGGGCCAAGCGGCCGACGGCGCCCTTCAACGATTGGCCGGGCCGGGACCTGCCGCCCCGCCTGCCGGGGGATTTTCCCGGCTGGACGGATTTCTGGCAGGGCGTGGACGTGACGGGCCTGACCGGCCTGCCTGTGGAAGGGGGGATGAAATGACCGGCGGACAGCGTTTCGCGGGCCGATCCGTGCTGGTGACGGGCGGCGCGTCCGGCATCGGCCGTGCCGCAGCCCTGGCCCTGGCGCGGGAAGGGGCGCTGGTGACCATCGGTGACCTGGACGCGGAAGGCGGGCGGGCCGTGGTGGCGGAAATCACCGCATCGGGCGGGCAGGCCCTTTTCCAGCGCACTGACGCCACGGCGGAGGGTGACATCGCGGCCCTGATTGCGGCGGCAGTGGCCGCCCATGGGCCGCTGGCCCATGCCTTCAACAATGTCGGCCTGTCGCGGCATGGCGGGATGGAGGACATGTCGCGGGAGGATTGGGACTGGACCCTGGCCGTGTCGCTGACCTCCACCTTCCTGTGCATGAAGCATGAACTGCCCGTCATGGCGGCGCGCGGTGGCGGCGCGATCGTCAACACCGCGTCCATGTCGGGCCGGATCGTCACGCCCGTGGCGTCGCCCGCCTATTGCGCGGCCAAGGCCGGGGTCGTCCACCTGACCGCCTATGCCGCGCACAGCCATGCCGCCAGGGGCATCCGCGTCAACAGCGTGTCGCCGGGGCTGGTCGCCACACCCGTGGTTGCCCGTATGTTGACGCCCGAACAGCAGGTGACCGTCGCCTCGGGCGCGCAACTGATCGGCCGGGCCGTGACGCCGGAGGAGGTGGCCGCCACCGTCCTGTTCCTGCTCAGCGACGATGCCGCCATGATCACGGGCACGGACACGGAGGTCTGCGGCGGCCGGCGCCAGGGGTGAGGGGCCGGTGCGGCGGGGGGCCAAGGATCAGAAGCATGATCCATTCGGCCCCGGGCGGCGGCATCGCTGGCGGCGATGGGACGGGGCTTCCTATGATGCCGGAACAGAGACGCCCTGAACCCGATGCCAGGACCATGACGACATCACCAAACGCCGGTGCCGATATCCCGGACGACATCCAGGATGCCATCCGCCGCCTGATCCGCTGGGCCGGGGACGATCCCGGCCGCGAGGGGCTGGCCGATACACCGCGCCGCGTGGCCAAGGCGTGGAGGGAATATTGCCGCGGCTATGCCGACGACCCCGCCTTCCATCTGTCGCGGATATTCCACGAGGTCGGCGGTTATGACGAGATCGTGCTGCTGAAGGATATTCCGTTCCAGTCGCATTGCGAGCACCACATGGCCCCGATCACGGGCCAGGCGCACATCGCCTACCTTCCCGACAGACATGTGGTGGGCATCTCCAAGCTGGCCCGCGTGCTGCATGCCTTCGCCCGCCGCCTGCAGGTGCAGGAACGGCTGACGGCGGAGGTGGCGGACTGCATCTGGGAGCATCTGAAGCCGCTGGGCGTGGCCGTAGTGATCGAGGCGACGCACGGCTGCATGACGGCGCGCGGCGTCAATACGCCGGGCGTCACCATGAAGACCAGCCGCATGATGGGCGTGTTCCGCGACGATGAGAAAAGCCGCAGGGAAGTGCTGGCCCTGATGGGCGTATAGGCGCGGGTCCAAGGAGAGGTGAAGATGCAGGATTGGAATGCGCTGTCCGACGAGGCGTTCCGCGCCGCGGCCCGTGATTTCATCGAAACCCACTGCCCCGCCCATATCCGGCGCGGGGAGGAACATGTGCGCTGGGAACAGTCCCAGGGCTGGTACCGGGCCATGGCCGCGCATGGCTGGCTGGCGCCCGGCTGGCCCGTGGCGCATGGCGGCATGGGGCTGAAGCAGGCCAAGCACCTGATCTATCTGGAGGAATGGGCGCGCGCCGGTATTTCCCGGGTGATGGAACAAGGCGTGCTGAATGTCGGGCCCGTGCTGCTGGCCCATGGCACGCCCGAACAGGTTGCGCATTACCTGCCAAAGATCATCTCGGCCGAGCATCTGTGGTGCCAGGGTTTCTCCGAGCCGGGGGCCGGGTCGGACCTGGCAGCCCTGCGCACCGAGGCGCGGATCGAGGGTGATGCGTTCATCATCAACGGCCACAAGATCTGGACCTCCGGTGCCGTCGATGCCAACCACATCTTCGTCCTGGCCCGTACCGACAAGAGCGTGCGCAAGCAGGCGGGCATCAGCTTCATCCTGGTCGACATGCGCCAGCCCGGCGTGACGGTGAAACCCATCGTCACCATCAATGGCGACGCGGAATTCGCCGAGGTGTTCCTGGATGATGTCCGCGCGCCTGTGGCCAATCTGGTCGGCGGGCTGAACAATGGCTGGAAAGTCGCGCAGTCCCTGCTGGGGTTCGAGCGGGTCTGGGCCGGGTCGCCGCATATGGGCCGACAAGCCATGGACCGGCTGGTGCGCGTGGCGAAGCTGGCGGGGCGCGACCGCGATCCGGTCACGCTGGACCGCATCGCGCAATTGCAGATTGATCTGGCCGACAATGCCGAGATGTATGAAAGGCTGGCCCAGGAGATCCGCGCCGGCCACTCCTTCGGGTTCGAGGTGTCGACCCTGAAGATCGTGGCGACGGAGACCTATGCCCGCATCACCGAACTGACGCTGGAGGTCGCGGGCGAACGCGGCGGGCTGGGGGGCGAGGTGCCGTTCACCGACGGCACGCCCGACCTGCTGCGCGATTACCTGACGGCCCGCGCACCCATGATCTATGGCGGCACGGTGCAGGTCCACCGCAACATCCTGGCCAAGCGCGTGCTTGGCCTGCCATCGTGAGGGACGCGATGAACCGGATTTCCGCCGACGAGGGCATGGTCGCCGAACTGCGCGACGGTGCGGTGCGGCTGGTCGCCGACCATGGGGACCACCAGCGCACCCGCCGCCTGCGCCGCACCCTGCCCGGATATGATGCGCATCTGGCCGGCACCTTCGCCGAACTGGGCTGGTACGGCGTGCTGGTGCCGGAAGCCGATGGGGGCATCGGCCTGGGCCTGGCCGAGATGGCCGGCCTGCTGCGCGAGCTGGAAAAGGGGCTGATGGCCGAGCCGCTGCTGTCCCGTGCCGTTCTGGCGGCGCGCGTGCTGGTGCATGCCCCGGCCGGCCCGGCGCGGGCGGCCTTGCTGGAAGGGCTGGTGTCGGGCGCTGTCCGACCCGCGCTGGCGCTGGATTTCGATGCAGGACTGCCCGTCGTGACGGCCGCCGATGAAGGGGAGGGGTTCCGCCTGACCGGCCGGGCCCTGTCCGTGGCCGGGGCGGCCGGCGCCACGCATCTTCTGGTGCCGGCCCGGCTGGACAAGGGCCATGGGCTGTTCGTCCTGCCGGTGGAGGCCGCCGGCGTCGCACTTTCCTGGCATTGGCGGGCGGATGACAGCCCGCTGGGGCAGGTGGTGCTGGCTGACGTGGCCGTGCCGGACGATGCGCTGCTGGTCCCGCCACGGGCGGCAGCGGCCGCCATCGCCCGCGCCCTGGACGAGACGCGGATCGTGGCGGCCGCTGCCCTGCTGGGCCTGGCCGAGCATATGCTGGCCATGACCATCGAATATCTGGGCATCCGCCGGCAGTACGACCAGTTGATCGGCAGTTTCCAGGCCCTGCAGCACAAGGCCGTCGATCTTTACATCGAGAAGGAACGCGCCGTGGCGGCGTTGGGCTTCGGCCTGTCGCGGGCGGGTGACCCGGCGGCGCTGCCACTCGCCGCCCTGCGCGCCAAGGGCCGTTGTTCGGAGGCCGCCAGCCGCATCGCGCGTGAGGCCATCCAGCTTCACGGCGCCATCGGCTTTACCGAGGAACACGACCTGGGCCTTTATGTGAAGCGGGCCTTGACCCTGTCGGCCTGGCTGGGCGATGCCGGGGAACAGCGGCGGCGCTTCGTGTCCATGGGACTGGCGCTGGCCTGACAGGTGGGGGAGAGGCGGGGATGAGCGACGCGATCGATCTGGCCGAGTTGCGGCAGGAGTTCCGCGCGGTGCTGGATGCGGAGACCGATGCCGGGCGGGTACGCCGCCATGTACATGACGGGGGCGCGTTCGACGCGGCGCTGGCCGCCACCGTGGCGGGCCTGGGCTGGGCCGGGCTGGGCATTGCGGAGGCGGATGGCGGGCTGGGGCTGGGCTTGCCGGCGCTGGCCGTGCTGTATGAGGAACTGGGGCGCGGTCCCGCCTGCCTTCCATTGCCATCCACGCTGCTGGTGGCTGACGCGCTGAAGGGCGCCCCGGACGCGGTGCGGGCGCAGTGGCTGCCCCTGCTGGCATCGGGGGAGATGTTCGCCACCCTGGCGCTCGATCTGGACCTCCCGCCGGGCGACCGGATCACGGCGCGGGTGCCCCATGTGCTGCATGGCGATGCCGCCGGCCTCTATCTGCTGGCCACCACGGATGGGCGCCATCTGCTACTGCCGCGCCAGGCGGCCGGGGTGACGGTTACGCCGACCCCCGCCGTCGACCGCACGCGCGGCATGGCGGTCCTGGACCTGCATGAGGCACCGGTGCTGGCGGTGCCCGTGGATGGGTCGGCCTTGTGCCGGCACGCGGCGCTGGCGGTGGCCTGCGACAGTATCGGCGGGGCGGAAGCCATTCTGGACAAGACCATCGAATATCTGAAGATCCGCACGCAGTTCGGCCAGCCCATCGGTGGTTTCCAGGCCCTGAAGCACCGGGTGGCGAACCACAAGCTGCGCCTGGAATCCGCCCGTGCCCTGGTGGCCATGGCGGTACAGGTGGCGGGGGAAGATGGTGGCGCGCGGTCCCTGGGCCTGGCCCACCTGGCCCGCGCGCAGGCCGCCGACGCCTATGTGACCATCGCCGACGATGCGGTCCAGCTTCACGGCGGCATCGGGTTCACCTGGGAACATGAATGCCACCATTACCTGAAGCGCGCCTGGCTGAACCGCCTGCTGTTCGGCGGGGAGGATGCGGCACTGGACCGTGCCGCCACGCTGTTGACGGAGAGTGCCGCATGAAAACCCATCCCATGCCGCTGGACCATCTGGAGGACGAGGGGGCCTTCCGCGCTGCCATCCGTGAATGGCTGGCCGCCGTCCTGTCCCCGGACTGGAAGGCGAAGCTGGTGGGGGCGCCCGAAAGCGACTACGTCGCCTTCCAGCATTGGTGGTTCGATGAACTGCGCCGCGTCAGGCTGGCTACGCCGCACTGGCCGCGCGCCTGGGGCGGGGAGGAACTGTCGCTGCGTCATGCCGTGATCCTGAACGAGGAACTGGCCCGCGCCGACGCTCCGCGTCCGGACATGTTCACCATCTCCCTGTTCCACCTGCCGGCCACCCTGTTCGCGCATGGCACGGCCGAACAGCGCGACCGCTATCTGGCGGGCGTGCGCGACCGCGGTGAGGTGTGGTGCCAGGGCTTTTCCGAGCCCGGTGCCGGGTCCGACCTGGCATCGCTGCGCATGCGGGCGGAACGGCGGGAGGGGGCGGACGGGCGCTGCGCCTATGTCGTCAACGGCCAGAAGGTCTGGTCCTCCTACGGCATGCATGCCCGCTATTGCCTGCTGCTGGCCCGAACCGATCCGCAGGCGCCGAAGAAGCAGGCCGGCATCTCCTATTTCATCCTGGACATGGAAAGCCCCGGCGTCACCCGGCGGCCCATCCCGCAGATCAATGGCGGGGCGGAATTCTGCGAACTGTTCCTGGATGATGTCGAAATCCCGGCGGAAAACCTGATCGGGGCGGAGAATGACGGCTGGCGCATCGCCCAGTCCACCTTGTCGGCCGAACGCGGCCTGATCATCGTGGATTTGGCGGCGCGGCTTCAGTGCGGCATGGACATGCTGCTTGCCGATGCGAGGGCGGGCAAGGTCGCCTGGTGGGCCGATACCGCCCATCGCCGTGCTTATATGCGGCTTTACGGCCGGCTGCTGGCCGTGCGCGCCGTCATCGACCGCATGATGGCGGAGGTGATCGCCGATCCGCACATGGGCAATTCGCCCCTGCCCAGCTATGTGAAGCTGCTCTATTCGGAACTGCTGCACGACCATTGGGCTTTCATGCTGGCCCGGGCCGGGCTGGACGGGCAGGTGGCGGTGCCGCGCATGACCGGTGACAGCAACCAGACCAACGACAGCTACGACGCCTATCTCTGGTCCTATGCCTGGACCATTTCCGGCGGCACCAACGAGGTGCTGAAGAACGTGCTGGCCGAGCGGGTGCTGGGCCTGCCGCGCTGAGGGCGTGAAACATCAGGAGAGGATGCAATGGCAGGATTGACGGGCAGGGTTGCCATCGTGACGGGCGGCGGCCAGGGGGTCGGGCTGGGCATCGCCACGGCCCTGGCGGCGGCCGGGGCATCGCTGGTCATCACGGGCCGCGACGCAGCCAAGCTGGAAACGGCTGCAGGGCCCCTGCGGGCGGGTGGTGCCGCGGTGGAATGCGTGGCGGCCGATGTCCGCCGGCGTGCCGATGCACAAAGGACCGTGGCCGCCACCATCGCCCGTTTCGGCCGGCTGGATGTGCTGGTCAACAATGCCCAGAGTTCCCACCCCGGCCAGAAGCTGGAGGAGATCGACGACGACACCATCGCCCTGACGCTGGAGAGCGGCCCCATCGGTACGCTCTACCACATGCAGGCGGCCTTCCCGCACCTGAAGGAACGCGGCGGGTCGATCATCAATCTCGGCTCGCGCGAGGGGATCCATGGCGGTCCGGGCTTCGGCATCTATGCCGCCGCCAAGGAGGGCGTGCGCGCCCTGTCGCGCGTGGCGGCCCGCGAATGGGGTGCGCACGGCATCCGTGTCAATGTCATCTGCCCCGCGGCGCTCAGCCCCATCGCGGTGAAGTATCTGGACGAACATCCGCAGGAGGCGGAAATCTACCGCAAGGAGATCGCGCTGGGCCGCTTCGGAGACCCTGTGTCCGATATCGGACCGGTCGCCGTGTTTCTGGCCGGTGACGACAGCCGCTATGTCACCGGCCAGACCATCAATGCCGATGGCGGGCTGATGATGCTGTGAAGGGTGGGAAGGGGGCGGTGTTTTACCGCCCTTCCTCCCGGATCAGGTCCGCCGCCCGCCAGCCGATGGCCATGATGGGGCCGTTGGTGTTGGCCGAGACCATGGTCGGCATCACCGACCCGTCAACGACGCGCAGCCCGCCGACGCCATGCACGCGCAGCCGGGCATCGACCACGCCGCGCGACGGGTCGCCGATGCGGCAGGTGCCGCAGGCATGGTAGCCGGCCTGACCCATGCCGCGGAAGGCCGCCACGATCTCGTCATCGCTCTGCACACCGGGGCCGGGGGCCGTCTCGTCGCCCACCAGCCCGGCCAGGGTCGGATGGCGCATCCATTCGCGGATGAAGCGGAAGCCGGCCACCGTCACCTGCCGGTCATAGGGATCGGCCAGATAGTTGGGACGGATGGCCGCCGGCATGGCGGGATCGCTGGATCGGATGCGCAGGCTGCCCTCGCTGCGCGGCCGCAGGGGATAGGCGAACAGGTGCAGGCCGTGCGCCTTCTCGAACCCGACGCCCTTGGCATTGATCTCCAGCGAATAGGGGGCGGCCAGCAGTTCGGTGTCGGGCCGGCCGTCGCGGTCGACGGCATTGATGAAGGCGGCGGCCTGATAGGCGCCGGCCGCCATGACGCCACGCCGGAACATCAGGTATTTCAGCGTATTGGCCACCAGCCGCCAGCCGCTGAAATCCCGGTTCTGGCTCAAGGGGCGCAGCATCCGGTATTGCATCATCAGCAGCCGGTGTTCCAGCATATGCTCTCCGACATGGGGATTGTCGGCCACCACGGGGATATGCAGGTCACGCAGCAGGCCCGCCGGCCCCACCCCGGAAAGCTGGAGAAGCCGTGGCGTGTGCAGGGCGCCGGCCGACAGGATGACTTCCCGGCCGGCCAGGAAGCGGCGCTCCCCGCCGGCATCGTGCCCGGCCACGCCGGTGGCACGTGTTCCCTCGAATAGCACCTTCTCCACCGTCGTGCCCGTCACGACGGTCAGGTTAGGCCGGTTGCGCGCCGGTTTCAGGAAGGCCTGCGCGGCGCTGGACCGGCGGCCGCGATGGATGGTGCGCGGGGCGGGTCCGATGCCGGTCTGGTCCGGGCGGTTCAGGTCATCCCTGCGCGGTATGCCCATGGCCACCCCCGCTTCGATCAGGGCCAGCGACAGCGGGTCGAGTTCGGTCGGTACCGACACGTTCAGCGGGCCCCCCGTGCCGCGTTCCCCATCGGCGCCCGATGCATGGTTCTCCATGGCCCGGAAACAGGCGCGCATGGCGGCCCAGTCCCAGCCCGTGGCGCCCAGGGACGCCCATTCGTCGTAATCGTCCGGCTGGCCGCGGAAATACATCATGCCGTTGATGGCGCTGGACCCGCCCAGCACCTTGCCGCGCACCCAGGTTTCCGACGGAATGCCGTCGCCGGCCTCGGTCTGGAAGAACCAGGCATGCCTCGGGTCGGACAGAAGCTTGCCGAAGCCCTTGGGCATGTGGATCAGGGGGCTGCTGTCGGGCGGCCCCGCCTCGATCAGCAGGACGGAGACGCCCGGCTGTTCCGACAGGCGGTTGGCCAGCACGCAGCCGGCCGAACCGGCGCCGACGATAATGTAGTCGAACATGGGCAATGTCGCGGTCAAGGCGGATGCTCCCAGCGGTCAGGACAGGCCGAGTGCGGCGCGGATGGCGTCGCCCACCAGGGTGCGGCTGTCCTGGTCCGGCGTATAGGCGTCGAACATGCGGTTGTGGCAGAAGGCGACGGCCAGCCTGCGGTCGGGATCGGCCCAGCCCAGCGACCCGCCCATGCCGGGATGGCAGATGGCGCGCGGGTTGCGCAGGGCGGAGATGGGGGGATTGTCGCCACCCAGCCAATAGCCGCCCAGCCCGATGGGCACATCCATGCCGAAGAAGACGGGATCGGGCCCGAAATCATGCCGCTTCGTGCTGAAGCCGGCCACGCGGTCGGCCGACAGCAGCCGGGTTCCCTGGAACCGGCCGCCATTGGCCAGCATGGCGAACAGCCGTGCCTGGCTGCGGGCGTTGGAGATGCCGCCCACGGCCGGAATGCAGGCCTGCTGCACGCCCGCACGAGAGAAGGGGTCCGGCATCAGGTCCACCTGCATCGGGCAGGTGACGCGGTAAAGCGTGCCGTCGGGTGCCGCCTGCACCGCGCTGCCGTCCAGGGTGGCGACGCGGTGGGCTTGCGACGCCGGGATGCCCAGCCAGAAATCCGGCGCTCCCAGCGGCAGCAGGATTTCCTCCCGCACGAAGGAACCGAAGGGGCGGCGGCTCACATCGGTGCGGCGGACCAGTTCCCCCAGGATCCAGCCGAAGCTCATCGACTGGTAGCCGCTTTGCGTGCCTGGTGCGAACAGCGGCGGTTGGGCCGCCAGCCAGCCGGTCATCCAATCCCAGTCGCACATCTGCGCCACCGTCACGTCGGCCGGCATCTGCATCAGGCCCGAACAATGGGTCAGCACCTGTGCGACGGTCAGCTTTTCCTTCCCCGCCGCCGCGAATTCCGGCCAGTAGCGGGCGACGGGTGCATCATAGTCCAGGTGACCGTTCTCCGCCTGGATATGCACGGCCGTGGCCGTCAGTGCCTTGGAGACGGAAAAGACGTTGAACAGGGTGTCAGCGGTCACGGCTGTGCCGTTCTGGTCGCGGTGCCCGCTCCAGCAATCGACGACCAGATCGTCGCCCAGATAGGCCGCGACCTGTACGCCGATTTCCCGCCCCTCGGCGACAAGCCGGTCCAGCAGGGACTGGACGGCGCGGTTGGCGGGGTGGTCCAGGGTGGGGGTGGTCATCGTGTCTTTACTCCTGCTCATGCCGGATCGAAGCGGACATGCACCTCGTGCGGGCCGCGCAGCGCGAAGCCCACGACTTCCGGGGGCGGGTGGTCGGGGTCGGCCCGCAGGCCCGGCAGCCGGTCCAGCAGTGCGTTCAGCGCCACGGTCATTTCCATGCGCGCCAGATGCTGGCCGATGCAGATATGCCGGCCGTGCCCGAAGGGCATGTGGCCCGTGGGCTTGCGGAAAATGTCGAACCGGTCGGGATCGGGGAATGCGTTCTCGTCCCGGTTCGCGGCCCCCAGCATGACCAGTACATGGTCTCCCGGCCGCAGGAGGGTGCCGGCGATTTCGATCTCCCGCGTCGGGGTGCGGGAGATGCCGGGCACGGGTGCGTTCCAGCGCAGCCCCTCCTCCAGCGCCTGCGGCACCAGCGACCGGTCCCGCCGCACGGCCTCCAACTGCTCGGGATGGGTCAGCAGGGCCGCCAGCACGCTGGAGAAACCGTGATAGGAGGTATCACCGCCGGCATTCATCAATTGCCGGAAGAAGGCGATGACGATGTCATCCTCCAGTTCCCCGCCGGGGCCGGACAGCCGGGCCAGATTGCTGATCAGATCGCTGTCCGACAGGGGGTGCGCGCGCCGGTGATGGACGATGGCCGTCAGATATTCCTTCAGCTTGTTGATGGCATCCATCCCATGCTCATGGTCGAAGATGATGCCGATCTGGCCAAAGGCGAGCTTGTGGAATATGGCCCGGTCCTCTTCCGGCAGGGCCATCAGTTCATGGATGAAATGGAAGGGGAAATGCAGCGTGAACCCGCTGACCAGTTCGGCCTTCCCCTCGCCCGCGAACCCGTCGATCAGGCGATGGATCATGCGGGGGATCATCTGCTGGCCCCAATCCTCCACCATCTTCGGGTTGAACGCCTTCTGGAACAGGCGGCGGTTGTCGAAATGGGCCTGGCCGTCCATGGTGGTGACCGAGCGGCCGAAATAGACCCCCAGGTTATTGTTGTAGATCTCGTTGGAGAAGGTCCGGGAATCCGACAGGACCGAAACGCATTCGGCGTGGCCCAGCACGGCGAACTGGCGCAGGTGCTTCATCGTCAGATCGGGGGCCAGGCCGAAATGCACCCTGATATCGCCGTCGAACACGGGCGACAGGCGGCGCAGGCGTGCCAGTTCGGGATAGCAGTCCCGGATACGGTACTCGCCGCCCAGCGTGCCCATGGCGTTGAACGGATCGTAATCCGGATCGTCGAAATCGCGGATGCGGGGGATGGCGTGCGTGTCCATGGCAATCCTCGGGGGCGGGGGTGTCAACTGATCAGGAAGCCGCCATCGACCGCCAGCAACTGGCCGGTGACGAAGCGGGAGGCATCGGACGCCAGGAACAGGCAGGCATTGGCGATGACCTGCGGCTCGGCATTCTCACCCCCCAGCGGCACGCGGCCGGGCTGAAGGAACGGGCCGCGCAACGGGTCGCCCACCTGGGTGGAGGCAATGGCCGCCTCGGTCGCGATACCGCCGGGCATGATCGCGTTCACGCGCACGCCGGCCTCCGCATATTCCAGGGCCAGCGATTGCGTCATCGCGTTCAGCGCGGCCTTGGACATGCCGTACTGGATGTTGTCGTAGATGCCGGCCCGCAGCGCCGTGACCGACGATATGCTGATGATGGAGCCGCCGCCCGTCGCCTTCATGCGGCGCACGGCTTCCTGCGTGCATTGGAAGACGCCGCGCACATTGACCGCATGCATGCGGTCCAGGAAGGCGGTCGTCGCCTTTTCGAAATTGCAGCGCGGGTAGATGGCCGCACAATTCAGCAGCACGTCGATGCGGGGGAGCGTGGCGTCCACCTGCTCGAAGGCCGCCCGGATGCTGTCCGGATCGCCCTGGTCCATGGCGATGGCCGTGGCCTGGCCGCCGGCATCGCGGACCCGGGCGGCGAATTCCTCCGCCTTGGCGATATTCAGGTCCAGGGCCGCGACATGGGCGCCGGCGGCGGCGAACAGTTCGGCTGTGCGCCGTCCGATGCCGGTGGCCGCACCGGTCACGATGGCATTGCGCCCGGCAAGGCCGAACAGCCGGCCCAGCAGGGGCAGGTCGATGGACATGGTTTCCTCCCGATATGTACTTGTTCTCACCAGACCAGTTCCAGGCTCAGCACCCCGTTCACCATGCCCGTCGCCAGGCGCGGCTTCGTGCCGGGCCTGACGGCGAAATCGGGGATGCGGCGCAGCCATTCGGTCAGGAAGGCCCTGATCTCCCGCCGGGCCAGCACGGCGCCGGGACAGGTATGGGGGCCGTTGCCGAAGGTGGCGTGCGGCACGGGGAAGGGGCGGGTGAAATCCACGCGCAGCGGGTCCTGCACCTTGCGCTCGTCCAGCCCGTACAGAAGATTGGGTGGCAGGATCATGTCGCCGGCCCGCAACTGCATGCCCCGGAATTCCATGTCGCGGGTGACGGTGCGCGCCGTATTGGCAACCCCGTGCCGGCGCAGCAGTTCCTCGATCGCGCCCTGCATGAAGGCGGGATCATCCAGCCCTTCGCGCAATTGCCGGCGATGGTCCGGGTTGCGGGCCAGGAAATGCGCGATGAAGCCCAGCGACGACGCCACCGTATCCAGCCCCCCGAACAGCACCAGGGAGGCAAACGCCACGGCCTCGGCCTGGCTGATCTTTTTGCCATTGATGTCGGCATTGACGATCTGCGACAGCAGGTCGTCGCCCGGATGGGCGCGTCGCGCCTCGATCCAGGGCATCAGATAGGCGGCGATGCCGGCATGGGCGCGATGGCGCGCCTCCACGCTGGTGCCCCGCACCGCATCCTCGGCCAGCGGCAGCAACAGGGCCCGGTCCGCGCGCGGCAGGTCGACCAGGTCCAGGAAGACGGCGATGGGCAGGATCTTGGCGAAATCCTCGATGAATTCGCATTCGCCGCGCGGCAGCAGCGCCTCCACCAGTTGCACGGTCAGACCGGTGATCTTGGTCTCCAGTGCGTTCACCACCCGGGGCAGCAGGGCGCGGGTCAGCGGCCGGCGATAGGCGGCATGTTCCGGCGGGTCCACCTCCAGCGGGATCTGTCGCGGATATTCCGGCGGCATGGGCGGGATGGTGATGCGCCGGTGGGAGAAATTCTCATGGTCGCGCTGGATGGCCTCGATATCGTCGGCCCGCGTCGCCACCCAATGGCCGCCATTGGCCGGGGTCCAGAAGATGTCGGGATGCGCCTGCTGGAAGGCACGATAGGCCAGTTGGATATCCTCATCCGCGCCCGGCACGTCGTAGATATCGAAATGCACGACGCGGTCGGCCGGAACATGATCCGGTTGCCTGGACATCGGTTTCTCCCCGTCCTTGTGGCTTATGCAGTATCACTACATAGCCGCAGGTCGGGATCAATCCGGATCGGCCCCGCGCGTCGCCAGGGCGCGAACCATCATCAGTCTGATATTCTCGACCAGCCGGTCGCGCGGCGGCGCGCCGTCGGGAAACAGCCATTCGCTGAACAGCACCGATGACAGCAGCATGCCCAATGACAGCCGCACGGCGATGTCGGGATCGACGGGGCAGGCATGGCCGCGCGCGCGGTGGAAGGCCTCCACCTGGCTGGCCGCGATCCGGTAATGGCGGCGCATGCCGTCCAGCCGCTGTTCCGCCCGCTCATCGGCGGTTTCCGCCAGCCCCTTGACGGCAAGGTCGCACAGCAAGGTGCGGTTCTGTTCCAGAAAGCCCAGCATCCGTTCCAGCAGCACACGGCCTTGCGCCGGGTCGATGTTCCAGTCGCGGGTCTTGTCGCGCGCGCCCAGAAGCTGGCTGGCCAGGATGTCGAACGGATCAAAGACGACCTGGTCGAACAGGCCCGCCTTGCTTTTGAAATGCCGGTAAAGCAGCGTTTCGGAGACGTCCGCCTGCCGTGCGATCTCCTTCGTCGTGGCAGCGGAATAGCCGTGTTCGTTGAACTGCTGCTGGGCGGCCGCCAGGATGCGGGTGATGATCTCCTGCTGCGACCGGCGGCGGCGGCGTGGCGGCCGGGCGGGGGCCCCGGGTGCGTCGGTTTCGCTCAAAACGTGCCTTCCCGCCTTGCTGGCTGACTGCCCATGGACAGCCACTATCCCCGATTATGGCGGGGCGGCAAAGTGCCGGGCCACGGCCAGCGCGCGGATATCGTAATGGTGAAGGGGGTGGTACAGGCGGGTCGGGCCTTGGCAAACTGGCGCCAAGGCCCACTTCCCATGCCGGTGCTGCCGGTCAGGACGGCGTCATGCTGCGGTCCAGCAACCGCACCGAGCTTGCCTGTGGCCCCATCGGTCCTTCGTCGGTTGCCGGCGTGATCTGCACGATCATGCCGACCGTCAGTTCATCGAACGCATCGCCGGCCACGGCGCTGCGCGTGAAATGCAGTTCGGGTGACCCGTCGGCTTCGATGAAGCCGTAATCCTGCTCCGGGAACAGGCGGACCACCATGCCGCTCCGGCCATCGGCCGCATGGGGTTTCACATCCTGGTTGCGGATGTCGGCCAGCTTGTCGAGCTGGCGTTCGACGGCATGGAAGGCGTTGTTCAGGGCGGCGGTGTAATCCTCCTTCGCCTCCCGCCGTTCCGTCTGGTCCTTGCCGACGATGGCGGGGCGGCCCGGCACCTCGGCTTCCACCGAGACGGCGATGGGTACCTTGGCCGACCGGGAGCCGCGATGCGGGATCTCCACCACCACCCGGCAGCCCACCAGCCGCGGATATTGCCTTTCCAGGCGGCTGGCCCGCTCGCGGATGAGGGATTCCAGTGCCGGGGAACTGTCCAGGCCCTTGAATGCGATTTGAAGCTCTCTTTGCATCATCTCCTGCCATCAACATGGGTGCGCAGCCGGCGCGGCGCTTGGACCCAGGGGTAACAGGCGCGGACCGGTACGGGTTCCCCCGCGACCGGTCTGCGCCTGTCCGTTGATGGCCTGTGCCGCCCTTGTCAGGCTGTCGCCGGCCGCTTCAGCCCGGCCACAAACAGGGCCGCCGCCGCGATGGCCGCCGACAGGCCGACAAGGGCGAAAAGAACGCCCCATTGCATGCCCGTGGCCATCAGGCCGCCGCCCAGCGTGGGCCCCAGGATCGACCCGGCCCGGCCGGCCGCCATGGTCCAGCCCACGCCCGTGCCCCGCATGGCGGCCGGGAATAGTTGGGCCGCCATGGACGGGATGTTCAACTGCGCCCCGATCACCATGAAGCCGACCAGCGGCACCAGCAGGGCCAGCACGACCGGGTGATCCACGGCCAGACCCATGGCCAGCACGGCCAGGCTGCCCGCCGCCAGCGCCAGCCCGACGCAGCGGAAGGGGCCGAAACGGTCGATGATCAGGCTCATCGACAGGGCCCCGACGACGCCGCCTAGATTAAGCACGACGCCCCCCGCCACGGCCCAGCCCGTGGGCAGGCCGGCGGCGGACAGGGCCATCGGCGTCCAGTTGATCAGGAAATAGCTGACCAGCAGGATGCCGAACGCCCCCAGCCACAGCAGCAGCGTTGCCGCGGCCCGGCCATCGCGGAACTGGCCGGCGATGGCGGCCCCTGCCCCTGCCGGTGCCGCCGCGCCCGCCGCGGCCAGTGACCGCGGCAGGTGGCGCCACAGTGCCGGCAGCAGCACAAGCGGCAGCACACCGCCCAGCCAGAAGGCCGAACGCCATCCCACCTCCGGCACCATCAGGGCGCAGATGCCGCCGCCGACCACCGCCCCCAGCGGAAAGCCGATGAACATGCGGGTGACCAGGGATGAACGGCGGGACGCCGGCACGTTTTCCGCTGTCAGCGCCGTGATGTTGGGGATGGCGCCGCCCAGCCCCAGCCCCGCCAGCAGCCGCAGCACCAGCAGCGTGGTGAAATCCGGCGCCACGGCGCAGACCAGCGTCAGGACGGAGAAAAGAGCGACGCAGCCCAGCAGGGTGCGCCGCCGGCCGAACCGGTCGGCCAGCGGCCCCCCGATGAACCCGCCTAGGGCGGCTCCCAGCAGACCCGCCCCGAACAGCAGGCCCAGCCGGGCCGGATCCAGCGCCCAGTCCTGTTCCAGCACGGGCGCGATGAAGGCCACCACCAGCGTGTCGAACCCGTCCAGCATGGCAACGACGAAGCAGAGCAGGAAGGTCCGGCGCTGCGCGGGGGAAAGCGGTTCGGGCCGCATCGGCGGTGTCCCTTTCATCAGAAGCTGTACCGTGCCGACAGATACCATTCGCGCGGCCGCGCGTAGACGCCTTCTGCCACGCCGGCCGCATCGCTGTAGCCGGCGGAGGTCAGATAGCGCTCATCCGTCAGGTTTCGGCCGCCCAGCGTCACGCGCCAGGACCCGTCGCCCGTCTCATACGCGATGCTGGCATTCAGCAGGTGATAGCCGCGCTGGCGGATGATGGGGGTGTTGACGGCGTCGTAATCGGCACTGGACCGGTAGGCCCAGTCCACGCGCGGGGTCAGCAGCGCGCCGGCCGGCAGGTCGAAGCTGTAGGCAGCCCCCAGGTTGGTGGACCAGCGGGGTGCCAGCGGCAGGCGGTTGCCGTCCGCGATCCCCGGCACCGTGGCATCCACGCCGGTATAGCGGGCATCCAGGTGGCTGACGCTGCCATCCAGATGCAGGCCCGGCAGCGGATACCAGGTGAATTCCACCTCCACCCCTTCGATACGGCCGGCGGCGGCATTGCCGACCAGCGTGCCCAGCACGCCCGGATAGCTGAAATCGACCTGGATATCGTCATAGTCGGTGCGGAAGGCCGCCAGGTTCAGGCGCAGGTCGCGGGCCGGGCTTTCATATTTGAAACCCGCCTCGTAAAGCGTGGCGAATTCCGGGTCATAGGGAACGGGTGCGGCCACGGGGGAGGAATAGCGCGCGTTGAACCCGCCGCTCTTGAACCCTTCGGAGTAGGTGCCGTAGGCCATCAGCGCGCTGCTGACATCATAGGCCAGGGTGACACGCGGCGTGGCTTCGGTGAAGCTGCGGCTCTGCCAGCTATTGTCGGCGACGATGATGGTGCCGATGGGGGACCGGATGCCGGTATTCACATACTGGTCGGTGCGCAGCTTCTTGGTCTCGTCCGTGTAGCGCAGGCCCGCCGTCAGGTGCAGGTCCGGCGTCAGGTCGTAGGTGGCTTCCGTGAACAGCGCCCAGTTGCTGTTGCGCACATGGTTCAGTCCGCGGCTGCCATTGACGGCGCCGGCGCTGATATAATCGTCGAAGGCGCTTTCCTTGAAATAATAGGCGCCGACCAGCCATTTCAACCGATCATCGAACGACCGGCCCGTCACCTGGAATTCCTGGCTGAACTGGTCCTGTTCCTGGTCGTTGGCGCTATAGAGATAGTCGAAGGGCGTGTGGTCGGTGTCGCGGCCGAACACGGCCTGCATCTCGCGATAGGCCGTGATGGACTTCACCGAAACGCCATCCCCCTCCCAATCCAGGGTCAGGGACGTGCCGAACACATCGACATCGGCCTTGGTCTGCCGCGTACCGTTGGTGGCATAGGGGGTACCCGTCTGCCATGCGGCGCCGAAACAGTCGCGGCTGGTGTCCGGGGCGGTCTGGCAGATCGGGTTGGTGGCGATGCGGTTATTGTAGAGGAAGGCCAGCGGGAAGGCATCCGGGTCCAGGTCCAGCGCCACGTTGGGGGCGGATTTCTCCCGCCGCCGCGTCACGTCGGCGGCGACCAGCGCCGTCAGGTTCTCGCTGGCCTGCCAGCGCAACTGGAACCGTCCGGCCAGCACATCGTCGTCGCCCATCTTCTCGCCCGTCTGCAACCGCCTGACATAGCCGTCGCGTTGCCGGGTGAAACCGCTGAACTTGGTGGATACGGTCTCACTGACGGGCACGTCCAGGGAGAATTGCGCCTCCCGCCGCTTGTCCGACCCCATGGTCACGGCGACCTGGCCGCCCAGTTCGTCCCCCGGCCCGCGCGAGGTCAGGCTGATGGCGCCGCCGATTGTGTTGCGGCCGAACAGCGTGCCCTGCGGCCCGCGCAGCACCTCCACGCGCTCCAGGTCCAGCAGGTCCAGCACGGAGCCGACGCTGCGCGCGACATAGACGCCGTCGACATAGATGCCGACGCCGGGATCGGTATGGATGGCGAAGTCGATCTGCCCCACGCCGCGCAGGAACACCACGGCGGCGGCGGGGTTGCCCGACAGGGGGGCGGAGCCGTTCAGCACCAGGTTCGGCGTGCTGTAGCTGATTTCCGACAGGCTGGTCAGGCCCTTTTCCTCGATGGCGGCGCCGGTGACGGCGGTGATGGCGATGGGCGTGTCCTGCAGGTTCTCGGCCCGCTTGCGGGCGGTGACCACGATCTCTTCCAGCAGGCCGTCGCCGGTCTGGGCCGGGGCCACGGGCACAAGGGCGGTGGCGGCGCCCGCCAGCAACAGGGCGCGCACCTTCTTGTCGAACAGCATCAATTCTTCCTCCCAAAAGCTCTCTTCCGCCCTTGTCCGGGCGATTGTTCTTCCGTTTTGCGTCAGGCGCGATGCATGTCCCATGGTCCCATGCCGGGTGGCAGGGGCGGGCGGGCTGTCAGCGTCCCGATCGGTTCGCCCGCCTCGTACCGGCGCACCATATCGTCGGCATCGAAGATGATGCCCATGAAATTCTCCTCATAGGCGCCGGAGGCGAAGAAGGCATCCACGCCCGCCCGGTCGAACACGTCATATTGCAGTTCGACCTTGTTGCCGTCCGGGTCGCGGTAATACATCGAGATGGTGGGGCCGTGATTGATGGTCCAGAACGGCGCGATCCTCTCTGCCGACAGCCGGCGATAGGTGGCCAGCAGGTCCCCCAGCGTGGCGTAGGTGAAGGCCACGTGCTCCACCCCGTTGGTGCCGGGATCGGTATCCCCCAGCTCGGGGATGTTGATCAGGCCGATCCGGTGATGTTCGTCATCATAGGTCATGAAGCACAGCCGGTCGTTCTCATAGGCCGGGGCCGCATCCAGCACGGTTGCCCACCATTGCCGGCTTTCGGCGAAGCGGCGGGTGCGGATCACCACATGGGCCAGCTTTTCCGGCTTGATGGGCCTTGTTTCCAGAACGCGGGGGCCGGTGGGGCTTGCCTGCGTCATCGCTTCCTCCCTGCTTGTTGTTCCTGGGATGTCGGGTGCGGGCGGTGCCGGCCGCGCCATGGCGCCGGCCGGGCAAACATTGACCCGTCATTCGATTAATGGACGATCACATATTGTCGACCATTTGACAATCGACATTTTTCCGGTATGAGTGAAATGGACAGGGGGCGACGGGAATGCCACCGGCCGACAAGGGCCGGCGTCCCGCCCAAGCCCCCGCGATCTCAAGCGAAGAGAGGGAGGAAGCAATGACGCACGGCGATGCCGGCCTGGCACTGGCGCGCGACGCCATCGGCGGGCTGCTGACGGAATTCGCCTGGCGCGTGGATAATGGCGCCGGTTCCAGCGTGGCGGCCCTGTTCACCCCGGACGCGACGGTGGAGACGCCGCATTTCACCCTGCAGGGCCGGGCGGAGATCGACCGCTGGTTCACGCAGCGGTCGGCCCGCGGTGACCGGCTGTCGCGCCATTACTGGTCCAACCTGCGCCTGACGCCGGATGGTGACGGTTATCTGGCCGAGGCCAATGTGATGACGGCAGTGGGTGTGCCGCCGGCCCCGCAGAAGGGGGCGACCCTTGTGCTGGGCCATTCCACCGACAAGGTGATGCTGACCGCCGATGGCTGGCGTTTTTGCAGCCGCCGGCTGACCGTGACCTTTGAAGGCACGCTGACGGACGGGGGGCACGCGCCATGAGACTGGTGACATACCGCGAGGGGGCGCGCCGGATCCTGGGCGTGCTGCGGGAGGACCGCATCCTGCCCGTGGCCGGCCTGTCGCCCGGCCTGCCGGACAGCATGGAAGCGCTGTTGAATGGTGGTCCGGCGGCGATGGCGGCGGTGGCTGCGGGCCTGGAACGCCATCGCGGCGACGGCATCGCGCTGGAAAGCGCCGACCTGGCCCCGCCCGTGCCCCGCCCGCGCAAATTCCTGGGCATCGGTTTCAATTACAGCTCGCATGTGGAGGAGGTGCGGCGAAAGGGCATCCCCATTCCAGACCTGTCCAATCAGGTCTGGTTCAACAAGCAGGTGAGTTGCCTTGCCGGTCCCTATGACCCGATCGAGCTGCCCGCCTCTTCGGAACAGCTGGATTACGAGGCTGAACTGGGCGTCGTGATCGGCCGCCGGTGCCGGCATGTGCCGCCGGAACAGGCGCACACCGTCATCGCCGGCTATATGGTCTGCAACGATGTCAGTGTGCGCGACTGGCAGTTGAAGGCGCCCACGGCCATCCTGGGCAAGTCGTTCGACACCCACGGCCCCACCGGTCCCTGGCTGACCACGGCCGACGCCGTGCCGGACCCGCAGGCCCTGTCCATCCGAAGCTGGGTGGATGGGGAATTGCGCCAGGACGGCAATACCGGGGAACTGATCAACGGCATCGCCGCCATGATCGCCTATATCAGCGCCGTCTTCACCCTGGAACCGGGCGACATCCTGTCGACGGGCAGCCCCTGCGGCGTGGGCGCGGCCTTCAACCCGCCGCGCTGGCTGCGGGCCGGCCAGCGCGTGCGCGTGGAGATCGAAGGCCTGGGCCATATCGAGAACCGCGTCGTCCCGGAAGTGCCGGCCACCCGCATCGATTGACACCGGGGAACATCACCCCCCCCGAAGGGACCCGGTGTTCCCGGGGAAAAGCACATACCAGGAGAGAACGAAGAAGATGCGAGCCATCCAGCATTCAACCTATGGCACCGCGGCCGAGGTGCTGCACCTTGTCGACGATGCGCCCATACCGGTGCCGGGGGCGGGCGAGATCCTGGTGCGGGTCCATGCCACCTCTGTCAATCCCATCGACTGCGCCGTGCGCGGCGGCTATGGCGCGGCCTATTGGGAGAAGATCGGCTTCGTGAAGCAGCCGCACATCCCGGGCCGCGACGTGGCCGGCACCGTGGCGGCGCTGGGGGAGGGGGTGACCGGGTACACGCCTGGTGATGCGGTCTGGGCCGGCACCCTGTCGGGCGGCACGGCCGATTACATGGCGATCCCGGCCGATTGGGCCGCCCCGGCACCGCCGTCGCTGTCCTTCGCGGAGGCCGGGTCCATCCCCTATGCCATCCTGACGGCCTGGGCCGCTCTGGTCGACCATGCCGGCCTGACGCCGGAGAATGCGGCGGGAAAGCGCGTGGTCGTGCCGCGTGGCGCCGGCGGGGTCGGCAGCCTGGCCATCCAGTTGCTGAAGGCCTGGGGGGCGGAGGTGGCGACCATTGTTTCCACCCGCAATGTCGATCTGGTGCGTGAACTGGGGGCCGACACCGTCATCGATTATACGCGGCAGGATTTTGCGGACCATCTGCATGGATATGACGTGGCCTTCGACACGTCCTTCGATGTGGAGGACAAGCTGCTGGGCGCGTTGAAGACGGGGGCGGACGCCGCCTATGTCAGCATCGTCACGCCCAAGCTGCTGCTGATCGACCGGCACGGGCTGGAGGAGGGGCTGGCCAGGGGCGAGGCGCTGTTCGCCGAACGGGTGGCGGCGCAGAAGGCCCTGGGGCGGCGCTATGCCTGGGCCTTCATGAAGCCGAACGGCGAGGCGCTGCGCATCGTCGGTGATCTGGTGCGGGCCGGTCGCATCCGCCCCGTCATTGACCGCGTGCTGCCCATGACGGAGATGGTGGCCGCCCATGAATATTGTGAAAGCAGGCAGGCGCGCGGCAAGATCGTCATCGACGTGGCGGGAACCCCGGCATGACCGCCCCGCCACCGTCCGTCGCCTTTCTGGGGCTGGGGCTGATGGGGGCGCCCATGGCGGCCCGTGTGGCGGCGGCGGGGCTGCCGCTGGCCATCTGGAACCGCAGCCTGGACAAGGCGGCGGCGCTGGCCGGTCCGGCCATGCGCGCAGCATCCGCACCGGCCGACGCGGCGGCCGGTGCGGACATCATCGCGCTGTGCCTGCTGGATGCGGCGGCCGTTGAACAGGTGCTGTTCGCGCCGGATGGGGCCCTGGCCGGGGCGGGGCCGGATGCGCTGATCGTGGATTTTTCCACCATCGGTGTCGCGGCGACCCGCGATCTGGCGGCCCGTGCCGGCCGCGCCTGGGTGGACGCGCCCGTTTCGGGCGGTGTGGCCGGTGCGATGGCGGGCAGCCTGACCATTTTCTGCGGCGGCGATGCGGCCGATATCGGCCGCGCCCGTCCGCTGCTGGACGCTGTGGCCGCCCATGTCACCGCCATGGGAGCGCTGGGCGCGGGACAGGCCACGAAACTGTGCAACCAGATCATCGTTGCGAACACCCTGCTGGCCCTGGCCGAGGCGGTGGCGGCCGGCCACGCCCTGGGGCTGGATGTATCCAGGCTGCCGGGGGCGCTGGCCGGCGGTTTCGCCGACAGCCCGCCGCTGCGCCAGTTCGGTGCCGCCATGGTATCGGATGCCGAGCCGACGCCGCGCGGCCGCATCGCCACCATGGCCAAGGATGTGGAGGCGGCGGCCGAGGCGCTGGCCGGAACCGACATGCCGCTCCTGTCCGCCGCCCGCACCCTTTACCGCCAAGCCCTGGCCCTGGGGCTGGGACCGGCGGATCTGGCGCGCCTGCCGCGCCTTTATGCCAAGACCGGGGAAGATTGACATGCCCACCGACAACACGCCCCGCCTGCCGTCACGCATCGTGACCGACGGTCTGGACCGCGCGCCGCACCGCGCCTTCCTGCGCGCCATGGGTCATGACGAGCGCGCCATCGCCCAGCCCTTCGCCGGCATCGTCTCCACCGGGGCCAGTGTCACCCCCTGTTCCATGTCGCTGGCCCCGCAGGCGGCAGCGGCCAGGGAGGGGCTGGCCGGGGCCGGGGTGACGCCGTTCGAGTTTTCCACCATCACGGTGGCCGACAGCATGTCCATGAACCATGGCGGCATGCGCTACAGCCTCGTCTCGCGGGAGATCATCGCCGACAGCCTGGATGCCGTGGCGCGTGCCCACGCCTATGACGGGGTCATCGGCTTCGCGGCATGCGACAAGACCCTGCCCGGCCTGATGATGGGCATGGTCCGCCTGAACCGGCCGGCGGTCTTCGTCTATGGCGGGGCCGCGCTGCCGGGGCGCTGGCGTGGCCGGGATATCGGCATCGTCGATGTGTATGAAGGGGTGGGCCAGGTCTATGCCGGCACCATGACCGAGGCGGAGCTGACGGAACTGGAACGGGCCGGCGTGCCCACGGTCGGGTCCTGTGCCGGGCAGTTCACGGCCAATACCATGGCGATGGCGGCCGAGGCCATGGGCCTGGCCCTGCCCGGCACGGCCATGATGCCGGCCGTGGCGTCCGAGCGGCTGGCCCTGGCGCGGGAGGCGGGGCGCACCCTGGCCAGGCTGATCCGGGCTGGCGGGCCGTGCCCGCGCGAACTGGTCACGCGCCACAGCCTGGCCAATGCCGCCATGACCGTTGCTGCCACGGGCGGATCGACCAACGCCGCCCTGCACCTGCCGGCCATCGCGCACGAGGCGGGGATCGCCTTCACCCTGGACGATATCGCCGCCATCTTCGACCGCACGCCGCTGCTGGCGGACCTGAAGCCGGGCGGACGCTTCTGGGCTCGCGACCTGCACATGGCCGGCGGCGTGCCCGTGGTGCTGCGCGCCCTGCTGGAGGCGGGATTGCTGTATCCGGACTGCCCGACGGTGACGGGCCGGACCATCGGGGAGGTCGCGGCGGCGGCCCCGCCGCCCGACGGGGAGGTGGTGCGGTCCGCGGCAGCGGCGCTGGCGCCCACGGGGGGCGTGGTGGTGTTGCGCGGGTCGCTGGCCCCGGACGGCGCGCTGTTGAAGGTGGCCGGTCTGAAGCGCGTGCGCCACGAGGGCCCCGCCCGCGTGTTCGAGGGCGAGGAGGCGGCCGTGGCCGCCGTCCGCGCCCGCGCCTATCAACCCGGCGACGTGCTGGTGATCCGCGGCGAAGGACCGAAGGGCGGGCCCGGCATGCGGGAAATGCTGGGCGTCACCGCCCTGCTCTATGGCCAGGGAATGGGTGAACAGGTGGCGCTGCTGACCGACGGCCGTTTCTCCGGTGCCACGCGGGGCCTGTGCATCGGCCATGTCGGGCCGGAGGCGGCGGCCGGCGGCCCCATCGCGCTGATCCGCGACGGCGATATCGTCGCCATCGACGGACAGGCTTGCACGCTGGACCTGAAGGTCGATCCGGCGGTGCTGGAGGAGCGGCGGCGCGCCTGGATCCCCGCCGAGCCGGCCGACCTGCCGCCCACGCTGGCCAAATATCGCCGTCTGGTCGGGCCTGCCGACCGGGGGGCGGTCACCCACTGATACTATTTTGCGGTGACCAGAACCAATTGGTTCTGGTCACCGCCCCATCGCCGGCGCCAACATTCGTTGGCTCGGGCGCGCCGCACGAGCGGTATGACGCGATCTTGTCGACAAAGTGCAATCGACAAGGTAGGTATCAGGGCGTTGCGAAACCCCGTGGCCCCCCGAGATCATGCCCGACCACATCATCCCCCGTTCCTCCCTCCAGATCGAGGTCTGCAACCGCCTGCGCAGCGAGATCATCGAGGGTATCTGGCAGCCTGGCATGCGGTTGCAGGAACGCCTGCTGTGCGAGCGGTTCGGCATTTCCCGTTCCCCGCTGCGCGAGGCCTATCAGGCCCTGGCGGCGGAGGGGCTGATCGAGATCATGCTGAACAAGGGTGCGGTGGTGACGACGCCGACGCCCGAACTGACGCTTCAGCAATATGATCTCCTCCAGGCGCTGGAGATGCTGGGCATGGAACTGGCCTGCCGCAATGCCGACGATGCCCAACTGGCCGGCATCCTGCGCATCAATGATGGCATGAAGGCCTGTGCGGCCAATGGTGACATCGCTGGCTTCCTGCATGCCAACAACGATGTCCACCGGCATATCGTGCTGGCCAGCGGCAATGAACCGCTGATCGATGCCCATCTGCTGGTCTCGCGTCAGATCATCCGGGTGCAGAACCTGCGCGGCCCGCTGGAACATCTGCCGGCGGAATCGGTGGCCGAGCATGACGGTTTCCTGGAGGCCCTGATCCGCCGGGATGCCGCTGCGGCGCTGTCCCTGTTCAAGCGCCACCTGAAGACGGCGGAAGAAAATCTGCGCCGCCGTCTTCAGTGGGTGGCCGAGCAGCACTGACAGCAAGGGCCATTGGCCTGACCCCTGGCCTGACCCCTGGCATGGGACAGATGGGGGCCGGATGTCCCGGCCGGCCCCCTCGTCCACATGATGCCTATCCGAAGAAGCCGATGCGCTGCGTCAGGGCGTTGCTGGTGCGGCGGATCAACTCGTAAAGCGATGCGATGGGCCGGAAGATGTTCTGGTTTTCCTGGCTGTAATCCTGGCTTTCGTCGCTGACATAGGTCGCCACCTCCCCGAACCCTTCATCCAGCATCACCTCGTTGCGGGCCGGGAAGATGCGGGCCAACTGATCCAGTGCCCATGGCACGTCCAGATGCAGCAGGCGGGTCACCAGCCGCTGGTTGGTGATGGAATGCTGGCTGGAGAATTCCGGGATATGCACGGCCAGGCGATAAATCTGGTTGATCAGCGACAGCCGCACGGCATGCAGCAGGGCCAGATGCCGTTCCAGTTCCGGATTCGGCGGCGGGGCGGCGCCGGCCCGCTCCAGGTTCTGCCGCAGCACGCCGTAATCGCGGTACAGCTTGCGGAAGATGCGCACCAGGCGGGCCTGGGTCGGCGTCTCCTCCAGCACGGCGGCGATGCGGCGCATGTCGTCGGCTTCCAGCGGATTGCCGGTCCGGGCGGCGCGGGTCAGCCAATGGACCGGGTCCAGCGTGTCGACATAGGCCTTCAGCGCGTCCGGGCAGGACACCGCCGAGCCGTAGACGACGATGCCGATCAGTTCGCGGAAACGCGGGGATGAGGCGTAGAGCGTGCGGAACTGCTCAGGGTCGCGGTCGATCGCCTCTCCCACGCCGGACAGGACATTGGCGGGCAGGCCGAGCTGGAGAAGGATGGCATTGTGCGGGATGGCCCGGAACTGCCCGGCCAGCACCTCCGCCGCGGGGTCCGGCGCGCTGTCGTGCTGGCGCTTGATGGCGCGGCTGCCGCTGGGAAACAGCAGGTTGGTGCCAAAGGCCGCCAGCAGTTCACCATAGTTCGGGTCCTCCACCAGGCCGACCTGGAAGGCCTTCACGGTCGTGAAGAACTCCCGGATATAGTCGCCCTTGGCATAGAACACGTCATGGTCCAGGTCGGGCTTGGCCGTGCCGATCATATATTCCAGGATGCGGGTCACGACAGCCAGGGCGGAGGCCGGCGTCACGAAATAGGTGTAGCCATCGCCGCCCTGGAAGCTGACCTCCTGCTTCAGTTCGATATTGTGCTTGGCGGCGAAGGCCAGCGTGGCCGGCGGGCTGACATAGGCCAGCCGGTTGTGCAGGCCGGCCGGATGGCCGCCGCGGCCGATGCTTTCGCCATGCGTGTCGAAGATGACAAGCTGCACATTGCTCAGCGCATGGCGCGTGAACAGGCGCAGCACCCGCAGCCGCAGCCGCTCGATGGAGGCAGAGGCCGGCGTCTGGCCCAGATAGCGGCCGGCATCGGAATAGCCGGTCTGGATGCAAAGCCGCCCGCGCCGTTGCACATAGGTGCGGTAATGCGGGTTCTCCAGCAATTGCTCGATGATGCGGCTGCCGGTTTCCAGCGCCTTTTCCGTTTCGAACAGGGGGCTTATATCGACCCGTTCCTCCACCCCGAACAGCTTGGCGAAATAAAGCGCGGACAGCACCGTGAAGGCGCTTTCCGACTCGGCGATCAGGAAGCGGATGGGCGTGCGCGCATCGGAATATTTCAGCATCTGCGCCACGACCATGAACAGGCGCTTGGCGCTGGTCCGTTCGGCCACGACACTGCCGAAATTGATGGAGACCGGCTCGACCTTGTCCAGAAGCTCGGTCACGCTCGACAGGTAGGACTGGCGGTAGCGCGGGTCGTCGGCCGCCGTTTCCAGCCCGATGGCCTTGCGGATGGCGTTGTGGACCTGGGTGCTGTTCAGCCGGACATGGGTATGGGCCATGCCCAGCCCGAAGGCCGACAGCTCGGCCCGCAGCACGGCCAGCGCCTCCACCGTTTCCAGCGCCTTTTCCCCCTCGATCGTGGCGGACAGGCGGATGGCGCGGTCCACGAACTCGATCGCTTCGGACGCATCGACCAGACGCAGCGGCAGCCCTTCATGCATGCGCTTGGCGATGCGGCGCAGATGGTCCAGGTCCTGCGCCTCCGACCCGCCGAAGGCCGCGATCTCGTCCGTCACCTGGTTCAGGGCCAGGGCCAGGCGGCTTTCGATCAGGGCCAGCGTGTGGCGCAGATCCTCCAGCGCCGGCGCGCCGGCCCTTATGTCGCGCAGGGCGGACAGGTAATGGCGCAATTGCCGCTGCTGCACGATCAGCCGCTTGTGCAGCGTGTCGGACCAGCGGATGTCGGACCGGCCGTCCAGGTCGTAGCCGACCCAGCTTGCCACCGTCAGCAGGCGCGGCGTCAGTTCGGTCCAGCGGTCCGGATAATGGCGGCGGCCCACCCGCAGCACGGCGCGATAGAGCGTGCGGATGGCCGTCTGGATGTTGGCGATGGCGTCCAGCGACAATTCATGCTCGCGCGCCAGGGTCATTTCCTCCGGCGCATGCTCGGCATTGGCCATGCGCCGGATCAGGGCCTCCCGCCCCTCCTCGGTCAGGGTGTTGCCCTGCGCATCGCGGCCCGTGGCCAGACAGGCCATGGCGGTCATCAGGGCCCCGGACAGGTTGAAGGTCGGATGCGCCGTGATGACGATGCCGAACACCTCCTTCTCGACCAGCTTCTTGAAACCCTCGAAGGATAGCGGCTCCCCGCCGCTGCCGTCGGCAGCGACGTCGAGCAACTCTTCCATGCGGCTGGCATTGGCTTCCGGTGCCGCTTCCCCCAAATAATTGGAGAGGCGGGCGGCGCGCGCCAGGAAACCCTCGGCCGACAGATACTGGACCAACTGTTCCAGCGCGCCGGCCGACAATTCACCTGAGGAGAGACGGCGGGAGATGTCCAGCGCCAGCAGCATCACCGGGTTGGCGAACGGGTCGTGCCCCGCCTCTGCCGTGAACCGGTCGAGCTGGGACATGAGGTCGGTGGCCAGTGCCTGCACGTCCAACCCCTTCGGCGCGGGGAAACGGGCCTGTTTGCCGGACAGCAGCGCCCCCTTGCCGGTCGTCGCGGCCAGGGCTTCCAGGTCGGACGGGGCGGCGGCTTGGGGCATGGCGGGGTCCAGCGGCATGGGGGCTTCCCTTGATGGTGATTATCGTCGTTCGTGCTGCGGCGCAGCGTCGCAGGTTGGTGTAACTCCATTACCTGTGTCAACGCCCGAAAGGGTAATGGCGGACATCTTCAGTCCGCATTGCAGTCCGCAACGAAGCGTTAGAATAATTGCGGACCGGCAGGCAGTCGATAGATTACTTGTAACGTCGTTCGCTTAGGAATGCGGATATGGCTGGGGTGTTGCATATGCACAGCGCAGGGCCGGATATGGAACGGAACGACCCGGAAGCCGGCCAGCGGCAGGCCGTCGCCCTGCTGTCCGATGCGCGCACCCACGGGCCGGGCGAGGGCGCGGCGGTAGAACGGATCGACACCCATGCGGCCCGTGTCTTCATGGCCGGCGATCGCGCCTACAAGATGAAGCGGGCCGTCACCTATCCCTTTTTCGATTATGGGACCCTGTCGCAGCGGCTGGATGCCTGTCAGGCGGAACTGGTGCTGAACCGGCGCACGGCTCCCGACCTTTATCTTGGTGTCGGCGGGCTGGTGCGGCGGGAGAATGGCGGCGTGACGCTGGTGGATGATGCCCCGGTTGCCGCCGATGGCGGGCCGGATGCGTCGGTGGTTGAATATCTGGTCACCATGCGCCGCTTCCCGCAATCGGCCCTGCTGGATCGGATGGCGGCGGATGGCGCGCTGACCGGTGCCATCATGCGCGATCTGGCCGGGGTCATCGCCGCCTTCCATGATGCGGCGGAGCCCCGTCCCGGGGCGCCGGGGGCGGAGGAGATGGCCGATCTGGCCCGGACCAACATCAAGGCGATGCGCGCCCATGGTGCCCTGTTCGATGCCGACGCTGTCGACCGGCTGGAAGCCGCCTCGCAAACGGCCCTGGCAGCGGGGAGCGGCCTGATCGACCGGCGGCGTGACGCCGGCTATATCCGGCACTGTCATGGTGACCTTCACCTGCGCAACATCGTGATGCTGGACGGTCGGCCCGTGCCGTTCGATTGCGTGGAGTTCGGCGACCGCATTGCCGTGACCGATGTGCTCTACGATCTGGCGTTCCTGCTGATGGACCTTGAGCATCGGCGGCTGCGCGGGCTGGCCAATATCTTGTTCAATCGCTATCTGGACCTGACCGGTGATCTGGCGGGCCTGTCGCTGCTGCCCTTGTTCATGTCGGTGCGTGCCGGTATTCGTGCCCATCTGACGGCATCGGCGGCGGCAGGACAGGCGGATGCCGCGACGGCCGCCAGCATGCGGGCCGAGGCGGCGGCTTATCTGGAACTGGCCAACCGGCTGCTCGACCCGCCTTCTGCGGGGCTGGTGGCCATCGGCGGCCTGTCCGGCACGGGCAAGACGACGCTGGCCCATGCCCTGGCCCCCGTGCTGGGCCCGGCGCCGGGTGCCGTGGTGCTGCGCAGCGACGTGCTGCGCAAGCATCTGGCAGGCACGCGGGAGACGCAGCGCCTGCCGGAAAGCTTCTATACGCCCGAGCATTCGGCCCGCACCTATGCCGAGATGGCGGGCCGTGCCGGGCTGGTGCTGGAGGGTCGTCACAGCGTCGTCTGTGACGGTGTCTATGCAAGGCCCGACGAGCGCCGGGCCGTGGAGGCCGTGGCACGGGCGGCAGGGGCATCCTTCTCCGGCCTTTGGCTGGTGGCCGACCAGGCCGTGGCGCTGGCCCGTGTCGCCCGGCGCCGCGATGATGCATCCGACGCCACGGCCGATGTGCTGCGGCGGCAGGCGGCCTATGATCTGGGCGACATGCGGTGGGAGGTGATACCCGCCGGCGGCGACCCGCAGCAGACCGTCGCCATCGCCCGCCGGCATGTCGAGAACGCCCGGTCCTGACGGCGGCAACGTTCGCCTGCCGCATCTGTTACCCTGGTCAGACCGGCAGGTGATCCATGTCAATGCCACCCCCAGGGCGGGGGCGCATCCTGGATACCGGAATGCCTATCCTGTGGCGCCGTGCCACATGACAGCCCGAGGGGGGACCAGACCATGGCCTATCGCAAGATAACCTGCTTCGTCACCGGCGGCGCCCGCGATGCCGCGGCCCTTTCCGCGGCCCTGACCCTGGCCGCCCCGGCGAAGGGCAATGTCACCGCCCTTTATCTGAAGGCCGATCCGCGCGATGTCATGCCCATGGTGGGGGAGGGCCTGTCCGGTGCCCTGATCCAGGACTTGCTGAAATCGCTGGAGCAGGAAAACCAGGTCCATGCCGCCAAGGCCCATGCCACGCTGGAGCAGGCGCTGGCCGCCGTCGGCGGCGCGGTCTGCGACCGCCCCCCCGGCACCGACCGGGTCAGCGCCTCCTTCGCAGAGGCGGCCGGCGTGACCGAGGATGTGATGGCGGCGGCGGCTCGTCTGTCCGACATCACCGTCTTCCCGTCGGTGGCGAACGAGGATCGCACCGCCGTCCTGGTCGGCCTGGAGGCGGCCCTGCTGGAAAGCGGCCGGCCTGTGCTGGTGGCGCCGGAGGGTGGGGTCACGCCGGTCCTGGGCCGCACCGTGGCACTGGCCTGGAACGGCCGGGCGCAGAGCGCGCGGGCCCTGGCGCTGGCCATGCCGCTGCTGGAGAAGGCGGATGCCGTGCATGTGCTGGGCGTGGACACGCTGCGCACCGACGCGGACGAGGCCGCACCGGTGGTGGAATATCTGGCGTGGCATGGCATCCCCGCCACCTATCACAAGCTGGATGGCAGCGGCAGTGTCGCCGCCCAATTGCAGGAACGGTGCGCGGAGGTCGGTGCCGACCTGCTGGTCATGGGCGGATATGGCCATTCCCGGCTGCGTGAACTGATCCTGGGCGGCGTCACGCGCGCCATGTTGAACCAGACGACATTGCCGCTGTTGCTGGCCCACTGATCGACCGCCAGGGGATGGGGCGGCGGCTCCTCCCTATCCCCGGTCGCTTACCATTGCCCTGGCTTGTGCCCGCACCCCGTCCAGCAGCCGTTCGGACAGGCCGGGGTCGGCCGTGGCGGCGGCGCGGGCCAGCGACAGCCCGCCGACAAGCAGGGAAACCAGGGCTGCCGCCCGTTCTCCGGCATCCGGATCATCGGCCGGCAACCGCTCGCGCACGGCCGCGACATAGCGGGCCAGCCCCTGTGTGAACCGCTCACGCACGGGACCCGTCAGGCGGGAGACATCCCCGCCCAGCGCCACCATGGGGCAGGGCCCCTCGCGGTCCCGATGCTCCACCGTGACGTAATAATCGATATAATCCTCCAGCGTGGCGGATGCCGCCAGCCGCCGCACGGCATTGTCGAAGCTCCGGTCGCAAACCTCCGCAGCCAGCGCCTCCTTCGATGCGAAATGGCCGTAGAAGCCGCCATGGGTCAGGCCGGCGGCCTGCGTCACCTCCGCCACGCCCACCTTGTCGAAGCCGCGGGCCCGGAACAGGCGCGAGGCGGCATTCAGGATGGCATCCCGGTGTTCACCGGCCTTCTGCTTCGATACGCGCATGACCCATCTCCGTCCATCCCTTGGGTGCCGCCTGCAAGGCACTTGACGGCATTCATGATTGCCATCATGAATAATTTATCATTACAGCTATCATGAATACCAGTCCAATCATGGGCCGGTCTCCCGGGGGGCAGGTTGTGAGTTTCTCAGATCGTCTGGCGGCCAGGCTGGCCGCCCGCAACATCCATTATGGCTGGGTCGTCGTGGCCAGCAGCTTCCTCACCTCCCTGACCGTGGCGGGGGCGTTGGGGGCGCCGGGGGTGCTGCTGTTGCCCCTGCAGCAGGAATTCGGCTGGACCGCGTCGGAGATTTCGGCGGCACTGGCCATCCGGCTGGTGCTGTTCGGCCTGATGGGGCCGTTCGCGGCGGCACTGATCAACCGGTTCGGGGTGCGCCGCATGGCGCTGACCTCGCTTGCCGTCATCAATGGGGGCATGCTGCTGTCGCTGGGCATGGGCCAGCTCTGGCAACTGATGCTGCTATGGGGCGTGGTGGTCGGCATCGGCACGGGCATGACGGCACTGGTCATGGGCGCCACCATCGCCACCCGCTGGTTCACCCATCGGCGCGGGCTGGTGATCGGGTTGCTGACGGCCAGCACGGCGACGGGCCAGCTCGTCTTCATCCCCCTGATGGCCTGGCTGGCCGAACAGATGGGCTGGCGCCTTGCGTTGGGCATGGTCTGCATGCTGATCACGGTCGCGGCCCTGGGGGTCGTGCTGCTGATGCGGGACCGGCCCGCCGATGTCGGGCTGACCGCCTATGGCGAGCCGCCGGGAACACCGCAGCCCCCGGCGGCGCCCGCCGCATCGGTCGCGTGGGCTGCCATCGATACGCTGCGCGAGGCGGCGCGCACCCGCGTGTTCTGGGTGCTGTTCGCCACTTTCTTCGTTTGCGGGGCCAGCACCAACGGTCTCATCCAGGTACACATGATCCCGCTTTGCGTCGATTTCGGCATTCCCGCCGTACAGGCTGCCGGCATGCTGGCCCTGATCGGGATCTTCGATTTCATCGGTACGATCCTGTCGGGCTGGCTGTCGGATCGTTACGACAATCGCTGGCTGCTGTTCTGGTACTACGGCCTGCGCGGGCTTTCCCTGCTTTATCTGCCCTATTCGGATTTCACCTTCTACGGTCTGTCGCTGTTTGCCGTCTTCTACGGCCTGGACTGGGTGGCCACCGTGCCGCCGACGGTGAAGCTGACGGCCGAGCGATTCGGGCGGGAGAAGGCGGGCATGGTCTTCGGCTGGGTCTTTGCGGGACACCAACTGGGTGCGGCCTGTGCTGCCTTTGGCGCCGGCTGGTCGCGCACGGCCCTGGACAGCTACCTGCCGGCCTTCTATGTCGCGGGCCTGCTCTGCCTGGGTGCCGCCCTGCTGTGCCCTGCCATGGGGCGCAAGGCGCCGGCTGACGCCCCGGCCTGATACCGGCGCCCCGGGACGAAACCGCAAGGGCGGCCGTCAGGCCAGGATGCGGCCCCGGTTACGGCGGTAGGCGTTGAAAAGCTGGATGCTGGCCAGGGCAAAGGCGATCAGCCCGCCGGCCACCAGGGCGCCCGCCACGGCCAGCACGCGGCGGGGCGCCACGGGATGCTCACCGGCATGCAGGCTTTCGATGACGCGATAGCTGAAGGGGGCGTCGGTCATGCTGGTCATCAGTTCATGCTCGACTTCCAGCAGGTTCTTCACCAGCGCCTCGCGCTGATAGGCATTGCTGGTCAGTTCCAGCGACCGCAGCAGCGCGTCACGCTGGGCCGTCTTGGTTTCGCGCACCTGGGTGCGGATGATGTCGTCGGACAGGGCGAAGATGCGCTGCAGGGCCTGGACGGCGAAGGCCGGATCCTCGTGCCGGAAGCTGATCTCCGTGAAGGTCGTGTCCTCCAGCGGGGTATTGCGCAGCTTGTTGACCGACAGCAGGCTTTTCAGCTTGTCACCCATCAGGCCGGGCGTGATCGCCGTGCCCGGATCGTCGGGCTGGACGATGCGTTCCGCCATGGCCTTGTCGGCGGCCAGGCGCACGGCGATGTCGTATGAGGTGATGGTCTGCAGGAACTGCTTGTGCATGGTCGACCCGCCGCCATCGCCCAGGGCGGCTCCCAGGCCGAAAGGCAGGTTCAGCGCGCTGGCCTTGCCCCCATTGCCGGAGGAGGAGGGCGGCGCCAGCGTGGCGGAGGCCTTGTAGACCGGCGTGGACAGCAGGACATAGGCGACGGCGAGCGCCACGGTCGCCCCGCAGACGGCCAGGAACAACGGCCAGCGCCGCAGATAGAACAGGATGACATCGCCGATATAGATCACGTCGTCACCGGGGCCGGCGGCGGCCGGGCGGGATGTGGTCTGGGTATCGATGGTCACTTGCTTTCCTCCGGTCCTGTCCGATGCCGGTTGCCGTCCGGCGCGACCCTACGATCAATGACGGCTGCTGTCCATCATGCCAGCATGGCATAAAGGGCGGCGGTTTCCCGTGCGCAACGCTGCCAGCCGAAGTCGCCCACCCGCTGCCGGCCCCGCAGCACCAGCGCGCGGCGCCTTTCGCCATCCTCCGCCAGGCTTTCCAGCATGGATACGGTTGCGTCCCGGCTGTCGGCGTCATAGGTGACGGCGGCACCGCCGGCCACTTCCACCAGCGCTTCGGCCTCCGCCGCCAGGGCGACGGGGCAGCCGGCCCCCATCGCCTCCAGCACCGGCAGGCCGAATCCCTCGCAGCGTGACGGATAGATGAAGACCAGCGCGTCGCGGTAGGCGCGCATCATGGTGATGTCGTCGCCCCCCATCCAGCGCACGCGATCGGTGAGCCCGTGCCCGGCGACCAATGCCATGTCGGCCGGGCCGAAAGCCCCGCCGCCGAAACACAGCAGGTCCACACCGTCGGCCGGCAGCCGGCTGGCCGCATAGCCGGCCAGGAAATTGGCGAAATTCTTGTAACCGCCGCGCCGGCCCACGAACAGGACATAAGGGGCGGCGTGTACACGGGCGGCGGCCGGTCCCTCGGCATCCGGGGCGGGCAGCGGGGTGAAACCGTGGTTGACGACATAGACATTGTCGGGCCGCACATCCCACAGCCGGCACAAATCCTGCTTTGTCGCGACCGTCGGCACGATGATCAGGTCGGCCCTGGCCACGGCCCGCCGCTTCAGCCGGCTGTTGATGGGATAGGACCGGGCCTCGCCGGGATACATCTCCCACACCATGTCATGCACCGTCGTCACCAGCGGACGGCGCAGGGGCATGAGATCGACCAGCGGGTAATAGGTGCGGTGGAAGATGCCGCCGCCACGTGTGGCCAGCGCCGCCCACCCCTCGTTCAGCAGGCGCAGTGCCTGGACGGGCATCCGGCCCCGCTGCACATGGCGGCCGCGCAGCATGCCCGGGGAGCAGGCGGGTGCCATATCCCGCAGGTGCTGGTTCAGGTAGCGGCCGGCCGGGATGCGTATATCGGCCCCGTCGGCCCGCAAGGCCAGCGCCAGCTCACAGAAATAGCGCGATATCCCGCCCACGGCCTGCGAGGTGAAGATATCGTGCGAAAAGGTGACAGTCAGGGCCAAGGCGTTCAGCCCATGGCCAGCAGCGCATCGACGGCCCGGGCCAGCGACGGCCGCCAGTCGGGCAGCCGGGCGCCCGGCAGGGCCAGGAACCGGCTGCAATCCAGCACCGAATTGCCCGGCCGTGCCGCCGGCGTGGGATAATCCGTCGTCGCGATGGGATGGACCGTGGGCACGGGCCGGCCATGGCGGACCCCTTCGGCGAAGATGGCCTGCGCGAAACCATGCCAGGTGGTCGGCGCCGCCCCGCCGAAATGATAGAGGCCCTGCGCGGTGCCGGCGGCCACATGCGGGGCCATCAGCAGCAGGGCGTCGGCGATGTCGTGCGCACCGGTCGGGCGGCCCCGCTGATCGGCCACCACGCGCAATTCCGGCCGGTCGGCCCCCAGCCGCAGCATGGTGCGCACGAAATTGGCGCCATAGGGGCTGAACACCCAGGAGGTGCGCAGCACGGCGCTGCGGCCCCAGCCCGCCGACGCCATCGCCTGCTCACCGGCCAGTTTCGACTTGCCATAGATGCCCAGCGGGCCGGTGGGGTCGTCCTCCCGCCAGGGCCGGTCGCCCGATCCATCGAACACATAGTCGGTGGAGACATGCAGGAAGGGGATATCGTCGGCCCGCGCAGCAACCGCGATGTTGCGGGTGCCGGCCTCGTTCACGGCAAAGGCCTCTTCCGGCTCGCTTTCCGCCTTGTCCACGGCCGTATAGGCGGCGGCATTGACGATCAGGTCGGGCGCATGCCCGCGCACGGCCGCAGCCACGGCCCCGCCATCGGCGATGGACAGGCTTTCCCGGCCCAGACAGACCACCTCGTGGCCCTGGGCCGCCCCCTGGTCGCGCAGGGCCAGCGCCAACTGGCCGCCGCGGCCGAACACCAGCAGCTTCATGGGCTCAGACCTCCGTCTGGATTTCGCGCAGCACCTTCATCAGATACTGCCCGTACTCGTTCTTCAACAGCGGCTTGGCCAGCTTCTCGACCTGCTCGGCATTGATCAGCCCGCGCCGGAAGGCGATTTCCTCCGGACAGCAGACCTTCAGCCCCTGGCGGCGTTCCACGGTCTGGACGAAATGGGTCGCATCGACCAGGCTGTCATGCGTGCCCGTGTCCAGCCAGGCATAGCCCCGGCCCATGCGCTCCACCCGCAGGGCATTGCGCTGCAGGTAGACATTGTTGACGTCCGTGATCTCCAATTCCCCGCGGGGCGAGGGCTTGATCGCGGCGGCGATGTCCACGACGGCATTGTCGTAGAAATAGAGGCCCGTGACGGCATAGTTGGATTTCGGCGTCTTGGGCTTCTCCTCGATCGTCAAGGCATTGCCGTTGCCGTCGAAGCTGACCACGCCGTACCGCTCGGGATCGTTGACATGATAGGCGAAGACCGTCGCCCCGTCGTCCCGCCCGTCGGCACTGGCCAGCAGCGTCTCGAACCCGTGGCCGTAGAAGATGTTGTCGCCCAACACCAGGGCGGCGGCGTCGTTGCCTACGAAGCCGCGCCCGATGATGAAGGCCTGGGCCAGCCCGTCGGGGCTGGGCTGCACGGCATAGGACAGGTTCAGACCCCATTGCGAGCCGTCACCCATCAGGTGGCTGAACTGCGGCAGGTCGTGGGGGGTGGAGATGACCAGGATGTCCGTGATACCCGCCATCATCAGGGTGGACAGCGGATAATAGATCATCGGCTTGTCATAGACGGGCAGAAGCTGCTTCGACACGCCCATGGTGATGGGATAGAGACGGGTGCCGGAACCGCCGGCCAGGATGATACCCTTGCGCTTGCCCATTACTTCTTCCCCTCTCCACGGCGCTTATGCGCTTCTTCCCGCAGCGCGCCCCACCACCATTCATTGTCCAGATACCAGCGCACGGTACGCGCCAGACCCGTCTCGAAGCTTTCCTCCGGCTCCCAGCCCAGTTCGGCGCGGATTTTGGACGCATCGATGGCATAGCGGTGATCGTGGCCCGGCCGGTCCTTCACGAAAGTGATCAGGTCGCGGCGGCGGCCCTCGCCGGGGCGCAACTCGTCCAGGATATCGCAGATGCGCTCCACGACCTCCAGGTTGGTCTTCTCGTTGTTGCCGCCGATATTGAACCGCTCGCCCACGGGGCCGCGGGTCAGCACCTCCCACAGGGCGCGGGCGTGATCTTCCACATAGAGCCAGTCGCGCACATTGTCGCCCTTGCCATAGACAGGCAGGGGCCGGCGCTCCAGCGCGTTCAGGATGATCAGCGGGATCAGCTTTTCCGGGAAATGGAACGGCCCGTAATTGTTGGAACAGTTGGTGAGCACCACCGGCAGGCCATAGGTATGGTGCCAGGCATCGACCAGATGGTCCGACGAGGCCTTGGATGCCGAATAGGGGGAGCGCGGGGCATAGGGCGTGGTCTCGGTGAAGAAACCCTCCTCCCCCAGGCTGCCGAACACCTCGTCGGTGGAGACATGATGGAACCGGAAGCCGTCCTTCTTCACGCCGTCCAGGCCCTGCCAGTAATCGCGCGCCGCCGACAGCAGCACGCCGGTGCCCACCACATTGGTCTGGATGAAGGCGTCGGGCCCGTCGATGGACCGGTCGACATGGCTTTCGGCGGCCAGATGCACGATGGCGTCCGGCTGGTATTTCGCGAAGATCGCATCCATGGCCGGACGGTCACAGATGTCCGCCTGCTCGAAATGATAGAGCGGACTGTCCTTCACCGCCCGGACATTGTCCGGGTTGGCGGCATAGGTCAGCTTGTCGATATTGACGACGGCGCAACCCTTCACGCCCACGGCGTGGCGGATGAAGGCGGACCCGATGAAGCCGGCGCCCCCGGTGACGAGGATCAGTTTGGGGGAAAGCGTGGTCATGCCTTGGCTCGCAAGCTCTAAGATCTTGATCAGAAAAGGGGCGGCAGGTCGGCCAGTCGCGGCAGCCTGGTGTCCTTGTCGGACAGGACCAGCTTGTCTGCGGGGAACGGCCATTCGATGCCGATATCGGCATCGTTCCAGATCACGCCGCCATCGTCGGCGGGGCTGTAATAGCTGGTCACCTTGTAGACAACCTCCGTATCGGGCACCAGGGTGCAGAAGCCATGGGCGAAGCCCACGGGCACCCAGAGCTGCGCGCCGTTATCGGCCGTCAGCTCCGCCCTGACATGCCGGCCGAAGGTGGCGGAACCGTGGCGCAGGTCGACGGCCACGTCCAGAAGGGCACCGCGCACGACGCGGACTAGCTTGCCCTGTGCCGTGGGATGGCGCTGGAAATGCAGCCCGCGCAGCGTCCCGGCATCCCGCGACAGGGAATGGTTGTCCTGCACGAACTCGACATCCTCGCCGGTTGCCTCGGCGAAGCGGCGGCGGCTGTAGGTCTCGCTGAAGAAGCCGCGATGGTCGCCGAAGCGCGCCGGGGTCAGCAGGACGGGGCCCTGGATATCGAAACGGGTCACTTGCATCGGGCGGTGTCCGGCGAACGGGAGAAGCGGAAGGGCACGTCCGTTTTCCTTCTTGATGGGCCAGAGTGGCGGCAACGGAATGATGGCCGTTCCGGGCACCCTGGCTGTGATTGTCCAAAACCCCGCCCCTCGCCCCGGGCAGGGTTCCGCCAGCCGCCAGCAGGGGGGCGGCGGCCTTTGCCCTTATGCACGTTTCATGCTGCACAGGCAATGGCGGCCCTGCTCATGCCCGCCTTACATCCTCGTACCGGATATGGCGGAAATTCCACAGGATGCGCCAGATCATGGGCAGCCGGTCCGCCTGTCCCCGGCGCAGCCGGTTCAGGGCCGTCACGGCCAGCCCGGCCAGGATGGTGGGCATGGCATAGGGAAAATGGCGCCAGGTAACACGCAGGCGATTGCGGAGATTGTAGAAATCGGCCAACAGGCTGATCTCATGGCGATGACCGCCCGTGGTGCCGCCCTCCTTGTGCAGGACGATGCTGTCCGGTGCATAGCCCAGGTCGAACAGATGCCGCCCGCGCCGGCAATAATCGATCTCCTCGAAATAGAGGAAGAAGCCCGGGTCCATCAGCCCCACCTGTTCCAGCCAGGCCCGGCGGATGAACATGGCCGCGCCGATCACATAATCGAACCGGGTGCCGGCATAGTCTTTCGCGGTACTACGCGGCTCGTTCAGGCCCAGATGGCGCACCAGCCCCGTCCAGCGGTTGTAGCAGGCGCCGCCGGCGCCCTGGATCACGCCGGGGCGGTCGGCATAGAGCAGGGTGGACCCGATGATCCCCTGACGCGGATGGGCCGCGGCATGTGCCAGCAATGCTGCCAGCGCCCCCGATTCGGGAACCGTATCGTTGTTCAGCACCCAGGCGAAACCCATCTCCGGGTCGCGCAAGGCCAGCCGCAGGCCGACATTGTTGCCGCCGGCATAGCCGTGGTTGGCCGTATTGCGCACCAGCCAGACATCGCGGTCCGGCACCGCCTCGTCCCTGGATGGCTGGTCGACGGATGATTGGTCGATAATGCCCAGCCCGTCGCCGAACCGTTGCCGCAGGGCTGCTTCCAGCCGTTCCAGACTGTCATCGGTGGAGGCGTTGTCGCAGACGGCCAGCCGCCAGCGCCCCCCGGTCAGGGCACGAACCCCGTCGATGCAGGCGATCGTATCGTCCGCCCCATGCCAGTTCAGGATGATGATCCAGGTCACGGGATCGGCGGGCGGGGCGGGCAGGGACATGGAGCGGGCAACCGGCTGCGTAAAAGAAACGGCGCCGACCGCGGGGGATCGGCGCCGCCATACTATCCGCATCCGATGGCCGCATGGCCATGGCAATTTGGGGTCATCGGGATCGGCCGTCGGCCGCCGCCGCTTATTCCGGCCCCATCTGCTCCTGCAGGTAATTCTGGATGCCGACCTTGTCGATCAGGCCCAGCTGGGTTTCCAGCCAGTCGATATGCTCCTCGGTATCCTCCAGGATGCGGCGGAAGATTTCCTTGGACTGATAGTCGCGGACCGACTCGCAATATTGCATGGCTTCGAGCAGTTCGGTTCGGTTGCGCGTTTCGATCGACAGGTCGCCCTTGAAGCATTCGGGTACATCCTCGCCGATCATCAGCTTGTGCAGGTCCTGCAGGTTCGGCAGCCCTTCCAGGAAGAGCACACGCTCGATCAGCAGGTCGGCATGCTTCATCTCCCCGATCAACTCCTCATACACCTTCTTGCCCAGGCGCAGGAAACCCCAGTTCTTCAGCATGCGGGCGTGCAGGAAATACTGGTTGATGGCCGTCAGCTCGTTTACCAGGATGGTGTTGAGATGGCGGATGACGGTGGTGTCGCCTTGCATGGTAGCCTTCGCTGCGTTGCCTGTAAGGATGAACGGACGGCCGAAGAGGTCGGCCGGGAGTGGTTCAAGGTGGAAATTCCAAGGGTGATACTGCCACGCCTGAAACCTGTTGTCTTGTGATAACGTATTGCAATTGAAGGGAAATGTGACTGATAAGCAGTCGCGTGCCAGCCCTTTGCGAACGATCTTGGGAGAAATATGCGATGACCCGTCCCGTCCGTTACCTGGAGGATTTCACCCCCGGTCTCGTCTTGGAATTCGGTGACCGGCTGGTGACGGCGGAGGAGATCGTCAGCTTCGCCCGCGAATACGACCCGCAGCCCTTTCACCTGGACGACGAGGCCGGACGCCAGACGCATTTCGGCGGTCTGGTCGCCAGCGGCTGGCAGACGGCCGGTTTCATGATGCGCATGCTGGTGGACAACATGCTGTCACCGGAAACGTCGCTGGGCTCGCCGGGGCTGGATGAATTGCGCTGGCTGAAGCCTGTGCGGCCCGGTGACCGTTTGCGCGCCCGTGTAACTGTTCTGGAAGTGAAGCGTTCCCGCTCGCGCCCGGAGATGGGAACGATCAGGCAACATACAGAACTTCTCAACCAGAAGGACGAAGTCGTCTTGTCCGTCCAGTCGATCGGCATGGTGCGCACGCGGTCATGAGGTGTAACGGGCAGCGGTTTATTCGCCGCCCTCGAACAAAGAGCGGGAAAGGACAGGGGTATCCCCTGTCCAATACTCCCCGGCATTTGAGACCGGCATTGTTGCCGCTTCCCAACGGCGCGGGACATGGCATATCCTCGCAACGTCGGGTTCAGTGGGAGCCATCATGGCGCGTGAAATGATTGATTTTTCTCCAGGCGAATGGGTGGAGGAACTGGTGCCGCCCCGCCGGCGCCTGCAGATCATGGCCGTTCATGCCAAGCCCGGCGTCAAGGCGCCGAACGTGGAACTGGCCATCAACGGCAACCCTGTCCACCGCATCAGCCTGTCGATCTTCGCCCTGGCCGATATCCATCGTTTCCGCCGCGTGCGCTGATGCGGATGACCCGCCGCCATCCCGGCGCCGGGCGCGTCATGGGGCGTGTCATCGCGCGGGGTGTCCGGTGACCGCAACACCGATCACCGGATGCCGGCTCAGCGGTTGCCGGTCCTGCGTCCGCGCAGCAGGCGCCAGCCCAGGCGGCCGAAATAGACGGTGATCACGCCATAGACCACGATCTTCGACACGGGATCGACATAGGATTCCACGACCTCATACTGACTTTCCAGGGCATAGCCGGCACCCGTCAGGATCGATGTCCAGACCAGTGAACCCAGGGTCGTCAACAGCAGGAATTTCGGCATGCCCATGGCGGCCATGCCGGCCGGCACAGAGATCAGTGTGCGGATGGCAGGGATGAGCCGGCCGAACAGCACGGCCTTGGCCCCATGGCGGGAGAACCAGCTGAACGCCTTTTCCACATCGGGCGGGTCCATCGTCATGATGAAGCCGAACCGTTCCGACAGGGCGATCAGCCGGTCATGGCCGAAAAAGCGGCCCAGATAATACCAGGGCAGTCCACCCAGCACGGACCCGGCCGTGCCGACCAGCACCACCAGGAACGGATCCATCTTGCCCTGGGCCGCCAGGAACCCGCCCAGCGGCATGATCAATTCGGACGGGATGGGCGGAAAGACATTTTCCAGGAACATCAGCAGCAGAAGGCCGAAATAGCCCATCTGCTCCACCAGCCCCAACAGATTATCGAACATCGATCAGATTTCCAGGTCCAACGGCAGTCATTTGCATGCCGAACCTGTAGCGCATCGAAGCCCGTCCCGCCATGGCAAAGGCGGGATCAGGCCGGACTGCGCTGACGGCCGGGTGGAAACATGCATGCGATCGCATGGCGACGAAGCGGGATTACGCCAGATGGTCTATTCCTTTTGAACAAATTTGCGGTATCATGCCGCAACATTAGGTTCCTTGCCGGACCAGCAGCACAAGCACCCTGTCGCAACAGCGGAATGTGGACGGTGCGGGCAGCGGGAAGGTCGGGTTTCTGGCCCGTTTCACCTGGAAACAGGGGCGGGCCGTTCAGGAGATTGAGGCAATGGTGATGTCCAGACGTTCAGCGGAAGCCCCCAAGCCGGGCGAATGGCTGGAAGAAGTCAAGTCGCCGCGCCGGCGGTTGCTGGTCCATGCCGTCCACCAGCACGCCGCCCGTCCGGTGCATGTGGAGTTTCTCGTCAATGGCCGCAACAGCGACCGCCTCTCCCTGGCACTGGAGGTGGTGCTGGATGCCACGCGCTTTCGCCGCCTGGGGCCGAGCCAGCACGCGGCCTGAGGTTTCCATTTACATTTCTGACGGTTGAGGCCGTGCGGCTGGCATGTCCGCCCGGCCTTTTTGCATGTACCCCCCCGGCATTTGATGCCGGGGGGAGGTGGTTCCGCCAGGAAGCCGGCGTCAATTCGCCGCAGACCGGAACCAGCGCGCGGCGGACCGTGCAGCCTCGGTGAAGCTGGGCGCGACGGGGCCCGTGGCGGGATCGACCAGCATCAGGTTGACGGGCAGGTCGAACTCCTCCACCTCCATCTGGTCGGCATCGCGCCACACCCGGCCGTCATGCGCCAGATATTGCCGTGCCTGGGTACGCTGGAGCAGGGGGCGGATGTCCCCGGACCAGGGGAAGACCGGTTTGCCGAGGGCGGCGGCGAAGCCCATCTCATAAGCTGTGCCATCATCGACCGACGGCCCGCGGAAGGGCATGCAGTTGGCGATCACCCCGTCGGCGGCGTGGATCAGTGCCAGATTTGCGGCGCGGATGCGGGCCGCGAAGGCGGCGCCGCCTTCCCCGGCCATCGGGCTCAACGCATTGTCGGTGGGAAAGACGCCTTCCAGGTCCAACCCCTCGCAGATCGACTTCATGGCGGCCGCGGCCGCCATGGGATCAGGCAGGAAGACATCCGGTCCGGCCAGATAGAGCCGGGGGCGGGGGCCTTGTGTCACTTGCCGCCTCCCAGCTTCACCGGATCGATCTTGTAAAGAGCGAACCCATCCTCTCCCGGACCCTGATAGGTCAGGGCCGGCTGTTCGCGCAGCAGTTCGCGGGCCAGCGGCGAGCTTTGATAGGTGAGCATGAGCGTGGGCGGCAGCGGGGCCAGCCGGAAGGTGCCGTTGGTCGACGGCTCCACCACACCCTTGGCGCGGATGTAATCGATGATGGCCTGCTGCACCGTGTCGGGCGACTGATAGATGACGGTGCTGCCATCCAGCCAGGGGAAGCTGCCGCCGCCATTGGCGCGGTAATTGTTCGTGACGACGATGAATTCCTGCTTGTCGTCGATGGGGCGGCCCTGGAAAGCCAGATCCCTGATCCGATGGGCCTTGTCATTCACCAGCTTGCCTTCGCGGTCGAACCGTTCGGGCTGGGTGATGTCAATCGCATAGGTCACGCCGTCGATGATGTCGAAGACATAGGCAGGCACCCGGGTATTGACCAGCGGCTGCGCCACCTTTGCATTCGGATCGATGACCATCAGCGCCCGGCTGGACATTTCCAGCCAGTCGCGCACCTGGGCGCCCGTCAGCCGCACGGCGGCGATCTGGTTGGGATAGAGGTAAAGGTCGGCGACATTGCGGATGGCGACGTCGCCGGCCGGAATGTCGGTATAGAATCCGACGCCGGGCCGGCCGCCGGATTTGAAGGGGGCCGCCGCCGACAGGATGGGCAGGCTGGCATGTTCGGTGCCCGCCAGCGCCTTGGCCACATAGGCGCGCTGCGCTTCGGCCACAAGCTGCACCCCCGCCGAATCGCCCAGGAAGGAGAAATAGCTGTGGATGCGGCCTGTGGACCGGCCCACGGCGCGGCGCACATATTCCAGGGTGCCCAGGTGGCTGGCTTCCAGCAGGGCCTGCACTTCCCCGTCGGGAGCCGGAGCGGCGGCGGCCGTGCGGTCGCCCTGGCGCGGCTGGATCGGCTGCACGCTGCTGCTGCCGTCGGCGACACGCCAGCCCCGGCCATCCTTCTCCAGTGTCAGGCGGATGACGCCCAGATGGCTGCCATAGGAACCGGCCATGACGACGGGCTTGCCATTCACGGTGCCCTTCTTCAGGTCGACACCGGGCAACCCTTCATAGTCGCGGCTGGGAAAGACGCGATGGCTGTGGCCCGTCACGACGGCATCCACGCCGTCGATGGCGGTCAGATAGTTGGAGGCATTCTCCTCCCCCCCTGGCGCGGGGTATAGGACATGCCGGCATGTGACAGGACCAGCACGATGTCCGCCCCATCCGCCTTCATGCGCGGCACATATAGAGTGGCCATGTCCACGATGTCGCGCGTGGTGACGCGGCCTTCCAGCTTGTCGCGGTCCCAGACCATGATCTGCGGCGTCAGCAGCCCCAGGATGCCGACCTTGACCTTCTGTCGGGCACCCTTGTCATCCACCAGATCGCGTTCCTGGATGACATAGGCGGGATAGAGGGTGGGGTCATTGTCGGGGTCCTGGTCCCCATCTACCTTGAACACATTGCCGGCCAGCACGGGGAACCGCGCCCCGGCATAGACATTGTGCAGCGTTTCCAGCCCGTAATTGAATTCGTGGTTGCCCAGCACGGCGGCATCATAGCCCAGCAGGTTCAGGGCGGCCGTGGCCGGGTGCGCGGGCTGATCCGCCGCGACGCCGCGCTCACGCACCACCCAGTCGCCCATGGGCGTGCCCTGGATCAGGTCGCCATTATCCACCAGCAGGCTGTTGGGGTTGGCGGCGCGTGCCGCCCGGATCAACGGCGCCACGCGGACCAGCCCGACACTCTCGTCCGGCTTGTCGGCGTAATAATCGTAATCTTCCAAGTACATATGCAAGTCGGTGGTTGCCAGGACTTGCAGTTCCACCTTCTGGGCGGCGGCCGCGCCCGTCATGGCGATGAACAGGGTGGATGACAGGAAGGCGGAACGCAGGATACGAATCACGGGCGAAGCTCCCCCAGAAGGCATGGTCGTGTATGGCGGGTGCGGTGCAGCACAGAGGGTTAATATTCTTTCAGGATTGAAACCTGTGTCCCCTCTTGATGGCATGCTGCACCGCGAAACTGTGGCGCTAATGATACGCTGGCCGAGATATAGCCGTTCAACCCGCCGAAGGCATAGCCCGACGGGTGCGTGTCATGGAACTGTAATTTATTCCTTACATAACCGACACGGGCATCTGGTGTTGTCCGCGCGAACTGGTCCGGCTTATTGGGGGCTCTACATATGACCATCGTAAACAACAAGAAGGTGGCGGCTGTGTTCCGTCGCCACACCTCTTCATTGAAATTCGGCGCGGGTGTCACCGCGCTGGCCATCGCTTCCGCATGGGCGATCCCCGCCGTTGCGCAGCAGACCACTTCGTCGATGTCGGGTTACGTGACCACCGCCGAGGGCCTGCCGGCCGCCGGTGCCGTCGTTGAGATCACGCACGTTCCGTCGGGCACGCGCTCCACGGCGACGGTGAACGCCGAGGGCCGCTTCAACGCCGCGGGTCTGCGCGTCGGCGGCCCGTACAATGTCCGCTTCAACGCCGAAGGCGTGCCGCCGCAGGTCATCGAAGGCGTGTTCATCAGCCTGGGCGAGCCGTTCCAGCTCAATCTGGCGCTGACGGGCAGCGACAGCATCGAAGAGATCGTCGTGACCGGCGATCGGGTCGGCACCGCCGTGGTCGGCAATGGCCGTTCCTTCAGTGAGGACCAGATCCGCAACGCGCCGACCGTCAACCGCGACTTGAAGTCGACGCTGCGCCTCGATCCGCGTGTCTCGCTGGATGCCACGAACCTGGATGCCATCTCCATCGGCGGCGCCAATACCCGTTTCAACCAGATCTCGGTTGACGGTGTTCGTCAGAGCGATGATTTCGGCCTGAACAACAACGGTTATCCGACGCAGCGCGCCCCCATCTCCCTGGATGCGATCGAGCAGCTATCGGTCGTGACCAACCCGTTCGATGTCGAATATAGCGGCTTCCAGGGCGGTCTGGTGAACATCGTGACCAAGTCGGGCACGAACGATTTCCATGGCTCGGCCTTCTATTACTATACCGACAGCGATCTGACGGGCGACAAGAGCAAGAGCAACCGCTACACCTTCAACTTCAAGGAAAAGACCTACGGCGGCACGCTGGGTGGTCCGATCGTGAAGGACAAGCTGTTCTTCTTCGGCTCCTACGAGAAGCTGGACGCCCAGACGCCGCAGGAATACGGCCCGTCGGACGGCGCCGCCCCCATCAAGATCCCCGGTGTGACCCAGGCCGAATATGACCAGGTGCTTGGGATCGCGCAGCGTGTCTACAATTACGATGCCGGCGCCCTGGGCGCCACGCTGCCGGAAAAGGATGAGAAGATCCTGGCCCGCATCGACTGGAACATTGCCGAGGGCCACCGCGCCACGGTGAGCTACCAGCGTACCAAGGGCAACCAGACCTCCGACACCGGCAACAGCGTGTCCGGCCGCACCATCGCCACCCTGGGTCATCTTTATGACCGTTCGGTGACCATGGACCAGTACACCGCCCAGCTCTATTCGGACTGGACGGACAATTTCTCAACCGAGCTGAAGTTCGGCCGCAAGGAAGTGGTCACGGGCCAGAATTCGCTGCGCGGCGTCGATTTCCCCGAAATGGAAATCAAGACGGCTGCCGGCACCGTCATCAATATCGGTCCCGACGAGTTCCGCCACGCCAACGCGCTCACCAACGATCTGAACACCTACAAGGCCAAGGGTGAGTATCTGTGGGGCGACCACACGCTGACCTTCGGTTACGAGCGTGAAGAGCTGGACATCTTCAACCTGTTCGTGTCGACCAGCCGCGGCTTCTATGCCTTCGACAGCATTGCCGATTTCGAGGCGCGCCGCGCCGCGTCGTTCCGCTACAACAACGCGCTGTCGAACAATGCCGACGATGCGGCGGCCACCTTCGGCTACAAGACGAATTCGCTGTATCTGGAAGACAAGTGGGACATTACCCCGGACTTCGAGCTGACCTATGGCCTGCGCTACGACTGGTGGGAATCCAGCGACAAGCCGGCCTTGAACCAGGTCTTCACGAACCGCTACGGCTATGACAATACCCGGACGCTGGACGGGCTGGACCTGTGGTCGCCGCGCGTCGGCTTCAAGTATCAGGTCAATGACGATACCACCCTGTCGGGCGGTGCTGGCATCTTCGGCGGCGGTTCGCCCAACGTCTGGGTGTCCAACAGCTTCTCCAACACCGGCGTGCTGACGTCCAACCAGTCCGTCACGCGCAATGCCAACGGCACCTTCACCCTGAGCCCGGGCGTCCCCGCTTCCACCACGCTGGGTTCGGCGGTGCTGGACAATGTGACGGGTAACCTGCCGGCCGAGCTGTTGGCCCGCCAGGGTCAGCTTTCCGGGCAGGGCGACGTGAACGCGATTGCTCCGGGCTTCGAGATCCCCTCGGAGTGGCAGTTCGCCCTGACCGTCGAACACCGTTTCGACATTCCGGGCTTCGGCGATGATTGGCGCCTGACCGCCAGCGGCCAGTATGCCAAGACCCGTGACGCCGCCCTGTGGCGCAACGGCCGCTATGTCCAGAACGGCACGCTGCCGGATGGCCGTCCGCGTTACGTGCTGATGACGGGCGCGCCGTCGGGTAACGACCTGATCCTGGACTCCACCGGCAAGGGCAGCCGCCTGTCCATCTCCACCATGCTGGACAAGCGGTGGGACACCGACTATGGCGACGTGACCACTTTCGTCGGCTACACCTATCAGGATGCCAAGGAAGTCAACCCGGCCACCAGCTCCACCGCGCTGTCGAACTGGGACAATGTCGCCGTCAGCGACATGAACGATCCGGAACTTTCCACCTCCAACTACGAGATCAAGCACCGCATCGTCTATGCGGCCACGTGGGAGAAGGAATGGTTCACCGACCTGCTGTCCACAATCAGTGTGGTCGGCGAGTTGCGCACGGGTCGTCCCTACAGCTACACCTTCTTCGGTGGTGGACCCAACTTCAACGATCCGCGCCAGAACAGCCGCAACCGTCAGCTCTTCTACGTCCCGGGAAGCTGCGCGGAGGTGAATTTCGCCGGTGGCCTGACCTGCGAGGCCCTGAACGACTTTATCGCCCGCAACGGCCTGGAGAAGTATCGTGGCCAGATCGTGCCGCGTAACTCGCACCGCAGCCCGTGGGTCCACCAGATCGATCTGGCCATGAAGCAGCAGGTCCCGGCCTTCTTCGAGGGCCACAAGGCCGCGGTCACGCTGGACATCCGCAATGTCGGCAACCTGATCAACAGCAAGTGGGGCCGTCTGGAGCAGGTGGGCTTCCCCGGTGTCTCGCCGGTCCTGACCCCGTCGGTCGGTGCCGATGGCAAGTACACCTACACCGGCCCGCTGCGCGAGCCGTCGATCAATGCCAACGCCAAATCCTCTGTCTGGCAGATCCAGGTTGGCGTGCGTTACGAGTTCTGATCGGGCGACGGATCGGAAACTTGAAGCTCATGGGAAAGGGGCGGCCTCCGGGTCGCTCCTTTTCTTTGCCCGCATGTTGCGGAAGGGGCTGCGGCTTCCCGATCTATTCCCTATGGGCACTTATCCGGTGGGCGGCTTGTTGATAAATTGTTCATCATGATGGCTATATCGACCAGCCCGGCAGAACGTCGGACACATCCCCGCATTCCCACGGAACCCATTTACCTGATGGTGGCCGGGCGACCCGCGCGATTATTGGACTGGTCCTTCGGGGGTTTGCGCGTGCGGACGGAGGATGGCGACGATGGCTTCCTCATTGGACAGCGCGTCGATATCACCATCCTGCGACCCGATGGGCATAGCTGGGCCCGGCTGCCCGTCATCGTCCGCTACATCGACGAAGGGCCGGGCGCGGCACTGGGTGTCATGCTCGTGGACCGGCTGGCCGCCTTCCCCCTTTTGCTGGAACTTTTCAACCATTCCCTGGCACGGGCCTAATACCGGATCCCGGTGAGTTGCTCTCACCGGGATCCGGTATAGGACTATTTTGTGGTGATCAGAACCTATAGGTTCTGATCACCACCCTCAATCGCCAGCGCCAACATTCGTTGGCTCGGGCGCGCCGCACGAGCGGTGCTGTGGCGGTCGCCGCCGAACCAACTTGCGATGAGTTCTACTCATCGCAAGTTGGTATAAGTTGTGATGAGTTCCACTCATCGCCCCGTGGCATAGGCAGATTTTCCGATCCGCCGTATGGCGTGCTAATCCGCTTGATCGGCTTGCATCCGGCCGTGGGGCCATCGCATCCTTCAGCCCGCGTCGGACGGGGTGGAACAGGTAGGCTGCGGTGGACGAACTGGATCTGTTGATGCGGCTGGCCGTCTCCCTGGCGGTCGGCCTGCTGGTGGGATTGGAACGGGGCTGGCAGGCGCGGGAGATGCCGGACGGGCATCGGGCAGCGGGGCTGCGCACCTTCGCGCTGGTCGGCCTGCTGGGCGGTGTCACGGGTCTGCTGGCCATCGGCTTCGACAATCTGCTGTTCCTGGGCCTGGCCTTTCTGGCCTTCTCCATCGCCTTCACGGCCTTTCATCTTCTGGAATCGCGGGCGGAAGGGCGAAATTCCGTCACGGGCGTGGTGGCCGGCCTGCTGGTCTTCCTGGTCGGGGCCTATGCCGTCAGCGGTGAATTGCGGGTGGCTGTCGCGGTGGGGGTCGCGGCCACGGTGCTGCTGGCCCTGCGTCAGACCCTGCATCAATGGCTGCGGCAATTGCAGTGGATGGAGATCCGGGCCGTCCTGATCCTGGCGACCATGAGCTTCCTGGCCCTGCCCATCCTGCCGCACGAGCCTGTCGATCCCTGGGGCGTGCTGAACCCGTCGGAGATCTGGCTGCTGGCCGTGCTGATTGCGGCGATTTCCTTTGGTGGCTACGTGGCGGTGAAGCTGCTGGGGGAAAAGCGCGGTATCCTGGTGGCTGCCATGGCCGGGGGACTTGCCTCCTCCACCGCGACGACCCTGACGCTGGCCCGTCTGGCCAAGACGCAGGAGAAGGCGGCCCCCCTGCTGGCGGCGGGCGTGCTGGTGGCCGGCATGGTGATGCTGGTGCGGGTCCTGCTGGTCGTAGGGCTGCTGAACCGCGCCCTGGTCATGCCGCTGGCTGTTCCGGCCGCGGGCGGCCTGGCCGTCCTGGGCGCGGCAACCGCCTTCCTGCTGCTGCGCGACCGGTTGGGGAAGGGCAAGGCGGAGAAACAGGTGGAAGGGGAGGACAAGGCGCCGGCGCTTTCCCTGTCGAACCCGCTGGAACTGGGCACGGCGCTGAAACTGGCGGCCTTCATCGCCGTGGTGATGCTGGGCGCGGAACTGATCCAGCGCTTCGTGGGGGATACAGGCCTGCTGCTGGCCGCGGCCATATCGGGCATCGCCGATGTCGATGCCATCACCATCACCATGGCACGCCGCGGTGGCCAGCCGGAGGGCGTGTCATTGGCCATCATGGCGATCCTGCTGGCCATGGGGGTCAACACCATCACCAAGGCCGTGATGGCGGGGTCCGTCGGCGGTACGCGGCTGGGCCTGTTGGCCGGGGGGCCCAGCCTGCTGGCCGTACTGGCCGGTGGTGGCCTTTTCTGGCTGGTGTAGAAAGGCCCGCCGGAGCGGGCCTTTCCAGGATGCTGTCCCCCAATGTCAGGGCGTGGCACCCGGCGCGACATGGGCTTTCAGCCAGCGTTCCACCTCGGCATACCAGAAGATGCTGTTCTGCGGCTTCAGGATCCAGTGGTTCTCGTCGGGGAAATAGACCAGCCGGCTTTCAACGCCGCGCCGCTGTAGGGTGTTGAACAGCTCGATCCCATGGTTGATGGGGACGCGCAGGTCCTGTTCCCCGTGCAGCACCAGGGTCGGTGTCCGGAAATTGCCGGCCTGCATGTGCGGTGAGTTGCGGGCGATGACTGCCGGGTCTTCCCAATATTCTTTGAACCGCGACTGGCTGCCGCTGAAATCGGCGGCGTACTGGGTATAGAGGTTATAAACGGCGGCGTGGATGACCAGCGTCTTGAACGGATGTTCCCGGCCCAGGATGAAGCTGGTCAGATAGCCGCCATAGGAGGCGCCCGCCGCAGCCATGCGGTCCTTGTCGATGAACGGCCTGGCCGCCAGCCATTCGGCGGCCTTCATCGTATCCTGATAGGGGACCTCGCCCCATTCGGGGTTGATGCTGTCGGTGAAGGCCTGGCCGAACCCGCTCGACCCGTGGAAATTATGCCAGGTGACGACATAACCCCAGCCCGCGAAGACCTGGGCGTTCCAGCGGTAGGAGAAAGCATCGGAAATGGCGTTGTGCGGCCCGCCATGGACCAGCATCAGGGCCGGATACTTCTTCGACGGGTCGAAACCCGGCGGATAGACGACCCACATCTGGATATCGGCGTCGTTGGCGCCCTTGTAGGTCACGCTTTCCACCTTGCCCAGCGTGAAACCGGCCAGGGCGGTGCCATTGGCCGTCGAAATCTCCCGCACCTTGCCCGATCGCGGGTCGATGGCGATCAGTTCCGCCGGGGCCGACAGCGACTGGCGCAGGCCGATCATGGACCGGCCGGCCACATCGATATCAGTGACGTCGCCGCCACCTTCCGTCAGGCGGCGCGGTGCCGCGCGGCCGCGCGGATCATAGCGGTAGACGCGCTGGGTGGCCGCATCGTCGACCGAGCCATAGATGGCGCTGGAATCGGGGGCCCAGACGATATCATCCGCCGACCGGTCGAACCCCTCCGTCACATCGCGCACGGCACCCGTGGCACGGTCGCGCACCATCAGGCGGGCATTCTCGCCATAAAAACCGTAGATCGTGCGCTGACGATAGGCCAGATACTTGCCATCCGGGGAATAGGCGGGGCCGCTGTCGGGACCGGTCACGTTGGCGGCCGTGATGTTCTGTGCCGTACCGCCGGCCAGTGGCAGGGTGAACAGGTCGATATTGGGCCGGTTGCCCACCTTGTCGACATTGACGGGAAAGGCGATTTCCTTGCCGTCGGGCGCGATGTCGAACGGGGCGGAACCTTCATTGTAATGGACTGAAACACCAGTGTTCACCGTCAGCGCGCGCGGTGCCGCCCCTGTGATGTCGGTGACGTAGAGATGATTTTCCCGGTCGTCCAGGTAACGGTCGAAATAGGACAGCGGCGCCTTGTCCCAGACCTTCGCCGTCATCTTGCTCTCGTCACGCTCCTTCAGGCGCTTTTCCTGCTCCTCCCAGCCGGTCAGCTCGGGCCAGACACGCGACAGGAAGACCAGGCCCTGGCTGTCGGGCAGCCATTTGGGCGTGCGAATGCCCGTGGGTACGGTCGTCAGCCGCCGGGCCTCGCCCCCCGCCACGGGGATGATGTAGAGCTGCGGCGCCTTGTCGTCGTCCCGCTTGGCGACGAAGGCGACGAACCGGCCGTCCGGGCTCCAGGTTGCGTCGCCTTCTGCTGCGGGGTCGGTGGTCAGTTGCCGGGCCGGGCCGCCTTCCACGGGGAACAGCCACAGATCGGCGTCGCGCTTGTCGGTCTTCAGGTCGAAGGTGGAAACCGTCACCAGGGCGGTCCTGCCATCCGGTGACAGCGCGGGGGAGGACAGGCGCTTCAGCCCCCACATCTCCGTGGCGCCCATCACCTTGCCATCCTGCGCCCCGGCAGGAACGGCCAGCACCAGCGCTGCGGCCGTCAATACCAGCCGGACCCGCGCCAAATTGCACAATCGCATCAAATCCTCCATCCATCCGGATTTGCACGCAAAGATGCCAGCCGGGCCAAAGGGGGTACAGCGCTGTAACAGAAGCGTTACCAACCGGTGACGATTGCACGGGATAGGCATTGCGGTGCCGTCCGATGCAACCATCGGCGCAGGGGCCGGCGCCCCCGTTGCCGATCCTGGCCGACCGGCTTGACGGGACCGGCCGGCATGTTTAGGCTTGGTGTCTGAAAAGCGAATGAAAACAAGAATTTGCCAATCTGAACCGGCCTTTTGGGGGGAGATGATGCCCGTCGAAATCTCGCTGACCGTCAATGGCGCGTCCGTCACCCGTGCCGTCGAACCGCGGCTGTTGCTGGCGCATCTGCTGCGCGATGTGCTGGGCCTGACGGGTACCCATATCGGCTGCGACACCAGCCAGTGCGGGGCCTGTGTCGTGCATCTGGACGGCCGGTCGGTGAAGAGCTGTGCCGTGCTGGCGGTGCAGGCCGACGGGGCCGATGTGCTGACGATCGAGGGACTGGCCGGCGCGGATGGCACATTGCACCCGATGCAGGCGGCTTTCCGGGAGCATCACGGTCTGCAATGCGGCTTCTGCACGCCCGGCATGGTGATGGGCGCCATCGATCTGGCCCGCACCGCCCCCGACCTGGAGGAGGTGACGATCCGGTCCGGCCTGGAAGGCAATCTGTGCCGCTGCACGGGCTATCAGAATATCGTGAAGGCCGTGCGCGCCGGTGCCCGTGCCATGCAGGAAGGGTGAGGCGATGTATGATTTCGACTATCGCCGCCCCGCCAGCCTGTCCGATGCCACGGCTCTCCTGTCGCAGGATGAGGATGCCAGGGCGCTGGCCGGCGGCCAGACCCTGATCCCCACGCTGAAGCAGCGGCTGGCCCAGCCCTCCCTGCTGGTGGACCTGTCCGCCATTCCGGCGTTGCGGGCCATCACGGCGACGGAGGGGCGGGTTCGCATCGGTGCCATGGCCACCCATGCCACCGTGGCCGGTAGTGCCGCCGTGCGTGCCGTGCTGCCGGGGCTGGCCGATCTGGCGGCGCATATCGGTGACCCCCAGGTGCGCAACCGCGGCACCATCGGGGGATCGGTGGCCAATGCCGATCCCGCCGCCGATTATCCCGCAGCATTGCTGGCACTGGATGCCGTCATCCACACCGACCGGCGGGACATCGCGGCCGGCGACTTCTTCACGGGCCTGTTCGAAACAGCCCTGGCACCGGGCGAGATCGTCACGGCCATCGGGGTCGCGGCCGCCGACCATGCGTGCTATGCCAAGGCCCCGCATCCAGCCAGCCGCTATGCCCTGGCCGGCGCGTTCGTGGTGCGGCGCGGCGGGCAGGTGCGCGTGGCCGTGACGGGCGTTGCCGATTGCGTATTCCGCTGGACCGCTGCGGAAACGGCCTTGGCCGCCGATTTCTCCCCCGCCGCCTTGTCCGGCCTGACCCTGCCGGCCAATGGCCTGAATGCCGATATGCACGCATCGGCCGAATACCGGGCGCATCTGGCAGGCGTGCTGGTGCGCCGGGCGGTTGGGTAAAGGAAAGGGGTATCAGGCCCGGCGCAGGCTGCGGCCGGCGATGATGGCGCCGCCCATGATCAGCAGGCAGGCGCCGGCCACCGGCCAGTTCCACCCCGCCCGTCCGGCTGCGATCAGCAAGGCCGTGGACAGCAGCGGGGTGGTATAGGACAAGGCGCCCAGGGTCTGGATGTCCCCCCGTTTCACCCCATGGTCCCAGACGAAGAAGGCCAGCCCCACCGGGCCCACGCCCATGGCCAGCACCGTCAGCCAGCCCCCCGGTCCGGCTGGCCACAATGTCTGTTCGAACAGCAGGTGGCAGGGAACGGCCAGGACGGCCGTGGCAAGACAGAAGAAGGCGACGATTTCCGTCGGCACCGCGCCGAACCGCCGGCTCAGCACCGAATAGCCGGCCCAGGTTACGGCGCAGGCCAGGGCCGAAAGGTATCCCGGCAGATGTTCAGTCGCCACCGCCAAACCGCGCCCGCCCGTGACCAGTAGCAGCGTTCCAGCCAGTCCGGTCACGGCGCCCAGTAGTTGTGCGCGACCCAGTCTTTCCCCCGGCAACAGGCCGGCGAACAGCACGATCAGCAGCGGCCACAGATAGTTGATCAGGTTGGCTTCGGCCGCCGGGGCGGTGCGCAGTGCCAGGAAATAGAGAAAATGGTAGCCGAACAGCCCGCCGATCCCCAGCAGCCAGACAGGCGCCGGCTGGCGCAGCACCGCCAGCAGCGGGCGGCGCGTGGCCAGGATGACGCAAAGGCTGACCATCCCGCCGACCCCAAAGGAAAGCGCCACCAGCAGGAAGGGCGGCACCGGTGCCGCCTGCGCCGTCAACAGCGCCAAAGTGGACCACATCAGGATGGCGGTGCCGCCGACCAGCGTGGCCCGGCGGATGCTGGTGGGGGTCTGGACGGGACCGGTCACGGCAATCATGGTTCGAAGGGCTCCAACGGTCGGGGGCCTGTCTTGGTGGACAGGATCATCGTGCTGTGCGTCGCGCCAAAGGCCGATATGGCGGTCAGCACCCGGTTGAAATGCGGCACGTCCATGGCGGCCACCTTCAGCATGTAGCTGTCCTCTCCCGCCACCTCATGGCACTCCAGCACCTCCCGCCGGTCATGGGCGAAAATTTCCAGGTCCCGGTCGTGGCCGGGATAGGTGCGCACCCGGACGAAGGCTGTCAGCTTCAGGCCCAGGGCGGCGCGGTTGACCTCTGCCCGGTAGCCCTGTATCAGGCCCGTGGCTTCCATCCGCCGCACACGTTCGGCGACGGCTGGAGGGGTCAGCCCCACCTGGCGTGCCAGATCGGCGAAGGATTGGCGGGCATCGCGCTGCAGCTCACGCAGCAGATGCAGGCCGATATCGTCAAGAAGGTCGAGCGGGGAGGGGGCGCGGTCGGGCATGGTGGCCGCATCCTAACCGGATGTCGGTCCCTGCGCCAACCGATTGGCGCGGGGAAGGTGCTGGAATTGCTGGACGATATCGGGATTTTCTGGCGCGGGGTCGTGCTGGGGGTGATCATCGCCGCCCCCGTGGGGCCGATCGGGCTGCTCTGCATCCGCCGGTCACTGGAACGCGGCCTGTCCACGGGGCTGGCGACGGGGCTGGGGGCGGCCATCGCGGACGCGGCCTTCAGCGCCGTGGCCGCCTTCGGCATTACGGCCGTGCTGGACATGATCACGGGCAATATGCGGCTGTTGCAGGTGTTGGGCGGTACTTTCCTGCTGGCCGTCGCCGTCCACAGCCTGATGCGTGAGCCGCGGCCCCTGGCGGCGGAACCGGTGGCGGGCAACCTGACCGCCGCCACCTTCACCGGCTTCTTCCTGACTGCGACCAACCCGGTCACCATCCTGGGGATGAGCGCCATCGTCATCGGCTTCGGCAATACAAGGGGACCGGCGGAGGATGGGACGCTGGTGGCCGGCATCTTCGCCGGATCGCTGCTATGGTGGGTGGTGCTGTGCGGCGGCGTCACCCTGCTGCGCCGCCGCGTCACGGGCCGGACCGTGCATTGGATCAATATCGGCACCGGCGTCGTGCTGGGCCTGCTGGGCATCTATACGCTGGGCGCGGCCTGGGTAGGGTGAACCCTTTACGGGGCCAGCGACAGCGACAGCCCGTCCAGCGCATCTGTAACCGGTATCTGGCAGGAAAGGCGTGACCGGTCCGGGCGATAATCGTCCAAATCCCCCAGAAGTTCCTGTTCTTCCGGCCCGGCGGGCGGCAGGTCCGCCATCCGGGCCGGGTCCAGATGCACATGGCAGGTGGCGCAGGAACAGGCCCCGCCGCAAATGGCGGCGATGTCGATGCCGGCATCCTTCAGCCCTTCCATCAGGCTGGTGCCCGTTTGCAATTCCACCCGGCGGGTTCCCTCATGCGGGGTGGTGACGGTCACGGTCGGCATCGGCATGGCTCCGGAAGGCGGCGGTCAGGCATCCAGGCCCAGGGCCCGGTCCAGGTTGGCAAAATAGGCATCCACATTCTGCCGCGACAGCGCGCGGCAGGTCTGTTCGTCCGCGCCGAACGGGATGTAATGCAGGTGCATCGACACCGCGCAGGCTTCGGGGCCGCAGAGTGTGACGCGGATCGTGCCGGCATAATCCGTCCAGGGCACATTGCCATTGTCGATCATGCGATAGCCGATGACGCGGTCCACCGGGTCCAGGATGTCCAGCCGCTGGCGCACGGGCGCCCCACCCAGCCGTTCCACGGTGTGATAGGTACGCACGGCCCCCAGGCCCTCGCCTTCCACCTCCACCCGCTTCACATAGCCATGGGTCAGCGCGTCGGACCCGAAGGCACCGACCAGGGCCCAGACCGTGTCGGCCGGGGCCTCCATGCGGCGGGCAATGTCGATCTCCACCCGCATGTCACCGGCCCCCGTCCAGCACGGCCAGGAACTTGGCCAGGAAGTCGGGATGGGTGGGCCAGGCGCCGCCCGTGACCAGGTTGCCATCGACCACGGCCGTATCCATGGGCACGTCCATCCAGGTGGCCCCGGCCAGTTCCACTTCCGGCCGGATGTCGGGATAGAAGGTGACCTGCCGTCCTGCCAGCACGCCCGCCGCCGACAGGAACTGCCCGCCATGGCAGATGCAGGCCACGGGCTTGCCGGCCTGGAAGAAGGAACGGATCAGGGCCTGCACCTCCTCCTTCATGCGCAGATATTCCGGCGCCCGCCCGCCGGGCAGATACAGCGCGTCGAAATCCTCCGGCCGGGCGCCGGAAAAATCGCCGTTCAGCAGGAAACGGTGGCCCCGCTTCTCGGTATAGGTCTGAAATCCCTCGAAATCATGCACGGCGGTTTCCACCCAGTCGCCGGCCCGCTTGCCGGGGCAGACGGCCTGGACATGATGGCCCACCATGGTCAGCGCCTGAAAGGGCACCATGGCTTCGTAATCCTCGACGAAATCCCCGACGAGCATCAGGATGTTCTTGGGCGACATGGATCATCTCTCCCGGCCCCCCTTGCCCGACATGGCGGGGGGCCTCTGTTGGTGGTTTCCGGAGGGGGGGGATCAGAAGCGCCAGACGGCTTCCAGGCCCAGGCGGCGCGGCTCGTTCGGCCAGCGGATATCCTGCGCGGTGCCGATGAATTCCCGTGCGAAGAACTCCACCGAATAGCGTTCGTCGAACAGGTTCTTCACATAGCCGGTCAGGGTCAGTGGCCCGGTTTCCCAGGACAGGCGCAGATCGACCAGATGCACGGGCGACCGCTTGTCGTCATTGTCGACATGGAAGGAAAGGTCGCCATTGGCCGTGTAATCGACGCGGCTGGTCAGCGAACTGCCGCCCGGCAGGTCGGTGGTGTAGCTGAGCCCCAGCGCATAGGACCAGCCGTTGACATAGGGCACCTGATTGCCCTTGTAGAGGCCGGTGCCGTCGAAATCGTCGATCCCGCTATCGATCAGGCTGACGGAGGCGTTGGCGTCCAGCCCGCGTGCCAGGCGGGCGGTCAGTTCCGCCTCCAGTCCGCGCGCCGTGGCCCTGGCGATATTGACGATGCCCTGCGCCCCGGTCGTGGCGTCCAGCAGGAAGGTCTGCTGGTTATCATATTTCGTGCTGTAGGCCGACAGGTTCAGGACGACCCGGCGGTCCAGCATCTCCGATTTCAGGCCCAGTTCATAGGAATTGGCATCTTCTGCCCGGAACACGGGTGCGAACACGCCGCTGGGCGCGTTGAAACCGCCGGATCGGAAGCCCTTGGCCCAGGTGGCATAGGCCATCATGTCCGCATCCAGCCGGTATGAAATGGATGCCTTTGGCTGCCAGGCATCGAAGCTTTTCTGCCGGGTGATGCCTGTTCGCGGGTCCGTCTGGCGACGGCGATCCGTGTCGTAGCGCATGGCCAACGTCAGTTCGGTGCCTTCCGCGATATCGTAATTCAACTGGCCGAACCCGGCCAGCGCGCGGTTGCGGTTGGCCTCCGGCGTGTCGGCCACGCTCAGCATGCTGCCACCGACATTGGCGAACACCTCGGTGCGCACCTCGCGGTCGGTGTCCAGCCAATAGGCGCCCACCACATAGCGCAGCGGGCCCGTGGCGTCGGAGGTGAAGCGCAATTCCTGGCTGACCGCCTCGACCCGCAGATCCTGCGACGCTTCCAGGATGGATTGCGGCAGCCAGTCCAGATCCTCGTGAAAGAATTCATGGGTGGAGGAATAGGCGGTGACGGCCGTGATCGTGCCGCCGCCCACCTCGTAATCCAGCTTGGCCGAAACATCCCGCAGCCGGCGGAAACCGTCGCCCAGCACATCGGCCAGAACGGGAATGCTGGTATTGTTGGGCATACCGTCAGGCAGGGCCACGTAATAGGCGGCGCCTGCCTCCAGGTTGGAGAAGGAGCCGCGCAGGTCGATGGAGACATCATCCGTGGGTTTCACGATGACGCGCGCCCGTCCCGTCCATTCCTCCTGGAAGTCCGCCTTGCGATCCAGCGTGCGGTTGCGGATCAGCCCGTCGAAATTGCGCCAGCCCAGAGAGGCACGGACCAGCACCTTGTCCTCCACCAGCGCGCCGGACCCGGCCAGGCGCAACTTGCGGTCGCCACCGTTGGCCAGTTCGGCGCGGGCGGTGAATTCCGGATCGTTGCCGGGCTCGCGCGTGACGATATTGATGGCGCCGGCAATGGCGTTGCGACCGTAAAGCGCCCCTTGCGGTCCCTTCAGCACCTCCACCCGCTCCAGATCATACAGTTCCTGCGTGATCTGGTTGGGGCTGGAAAGCTGCACGCCGTCGATGACGATGGCCACCGGCGCCTCGCCGTTGCGCACCTGGCTGATGCCGCGGGCGGAGATTGTGACCGTGCCGGGATTCTGCCCTTGGGCCATGGACAGGCCCGGCACGAAATCCAGCACATCGCCGATGCCTTCCACGCCGCGCTCCTCCAGGGCCGAGGCCGACAGGGCGGTGATGCTGTCGGGCACATCCTGCAGGCGCTCCACGCGCTTGCGTGCCGTCACGACGATCTCCTCAAGCTCGAAAGCCGTGGCGCTTCGCGGCTCTCTACCCATGGCGCCCTGCGCCGTGGCCGGCGGGGCGAGGGCGAGGATGGCCAGCGCGGGCAGCAGCCCGCGTGCGCAATTCTTCTTCATCTTATGAGGCCTCTTCCTGTAACGCGGCCGCCCTTGCGGCGGCCATTCTTGTGACCGGACCGGTGGGGTCCGGGGGCGTCAGCGGATATGGGCGGCGCCCGGATGGGCCCGCGGGAAGCGGGCGATATGGTCCAGGAACTTGCTCAGCGCCTTGTCGGAGCGCGTGAATTGTCCGCGCGTGAAGCGGATGGAGTTCAGCACGCCGATATCCTGGCTGACCACGAACCGTTCCAGTTTCATGGCGAAATCCAGCGTCTCCTGGACCTTGGCATCATCCTCGGGCGTGCCATCGCTCTTGCGCGTGGCGATGATGAAATAGCAGCGCTGTGTCCCAGGCCGCAGAAGCCCCAGCGGGAACAGGAACGCGAACCAGCGCCCGTTGGCCTCGCCCGTCTGCAGGAAGATGTTCGACCCGTGGATAGCCAGGCTGTAGCTGATGCGCGCCCCGGTCTCCCGGAAGATGCCCGTCAGGTCGTAGGAGACGGAATGCGGCGCCCAGACGATGTCCTCGGCCGGGTCATCCCCATCGATATCAATGCCGTGCAGGCATTTCACATGGTTGAAATCCAGCGTGTTGCACATGAACACCCAGGGATCGGCCAGCAGGTCGATATGCGGGATGTCGGCATGGAAGGTCAGTTCCTCGTCCGGCAGGCCCAGGTCGGGCAGGTGCCACAGCGGTTCCTCGCCATTGAAGGCCCAGACCAGGCCGTAGCGCTCCACGGTCGGATATTTGAACAGCTTGGCCCGGGGCGGCACGGGGTCGCCGCTGCCCGTGCGGGTGCAGCTTCCCTTGCCGTCGAAGCACCAGTGGTGGAAGGCGCAGCGCAACTCCCCCCCTACCAGGTCGCCCTGGGCCAGATTGGCGCCATTGTGCGGGCAATAGGCGCTGACGACATTGGCGATGCCGTCCGCATCGCGGAACGCCACCACCTGCCCGTCCAGGAAATTGCTGCCCAGCACCTTGCCGGCCGGCAGTTCGCTGGACCGGCAGATGGGGAACCAGCTTTGGGTGAAGACGCCGTCATCCCCTTCGAAGATCACCCCGCGGCCTTGCCGCCGGCGGTCGATCGACTGCTCGCGCGGGAATGCTCCTTCCAGATGAGGCCGGTTTTCCTCATTGATCCGATCGTAAAGCCTGTCCAGGTCCGACATTGTCGCCTCACCGTTGTTCTGCCGCATGCTTTGGCGGGCAGAGTAATGAGGGTGAGGCAGCACCGGCCATGTCCCCTGTGGGGACAGCAATCAGGTCACCGCCGGGGCTAGTGGGGGATGTCCCCACAGGGGATGGTGGCAGGAACAGGAGCGGGCGCGCGGCGATGTGTGCCGTGGCATCTCCGCTGCATCTCCGCGGCTGGGGTTACGGCAGGGGCGCCCCGCCGCCCTGGACCAGCGCCACGATGCGGGACCGGCTGCTGGTGCCCAGCTTGCGATAGATATTCTTGCGGTGGTTCTTCACCGTGCCTTCGGTAATGCCCAGATGGCGGGCAATCTCCTTGTTGGAGCAGCCGCCCGACAGCTCCACCACCACTTCCCATTCCCGTGCCGACAGGCCGCCCGGCGGCGGGTTGGTGGTTGCGGGTGCGGGCAGGACGGCGGTGGTCACCCCTGCGCGGGACCGTGCCAAGCCGCGCAGCGGCTGGCCCCCGGCCAGGGCCTCGGCTGCCGCGCGTTCCTCCTTCGCCTCTGCCGGGCGGTCCAGGGCATCCAGCACCGACGCGCGCAGCAGACGGGCCCGTACCTCCCACTGCATCAGGCCGGCATGGTGCAGCAGCGGCAGCAGGGCCTCCACCTCTGCCAGGGCCGGGACGGCCTGGCCTTCCGCCAGCAGCAGCCGGGCATGGGCGAAGATGCGGGGCGCGGTCAGGCGCAGCGGCGTCCCTTCAAACACCAGATGCGGCCGGATGGCCTCGTGCGCGGCGCGGGCAGCCGCCAGTTCCCCGGCGGCCGTCAGCAGGTCGATGCGGGCGATGGACAGGAGCGCTTCCAGCCGGCCCAATCCGCGCCGTCTGGCCGTCACCAGCCCCTGGCCCAGGATATCCAGCCCGCCGGCCGCATCGCCGGCATCGGCGGCCAGTCCGGCAGCCGTCAGATAGCCGGCGGCATAGACCTCGAACCAGGCGTCCAGCCGGTCCGCGCCTTGCAACGCCGGCAGGCACATGGCGGCGGCGTCGGTCGCCTCCCCCGCGTCATAGAGTGCGGCCCCCAGCAGCAGCCGGGCCGTGGTTGCCTGATTGCTGTCGGGGCCATAGACGCTGCTGGCCCGGTCCAGCATGGTGCGGAAGGCCGTCCGCGCCTGCAGCACGGCACCCGTGAACAGATAGGCCAGCCCGATATAGGCATAGAGGTAGATTTCGGCATAGGGGGCGCCCTGCTGCCGCTGACCCAGTGCCGCCTGTTCCCCGTCGCGGGTGACGGCGCGATAATCACCCGCATCGAACAGGGCGATGATGCGCAGGCTGGTCAGCGTGACCTGCAGGTGCAGATCGCCCGGTCCCGGCCCCTCGCGCCGGACGATGTCATCCAGCATGAGGACGTCGGCAAGCGAGACCTGCCGGTCCTCATAGATGCGCAGGATGCTTTCCACGGCCCGGCTTTCCGCGAACAGGCGGGCCGCGTCGGGCCCGTTGCGGAAGCCGCCCGTGGCACGGTCCAGTTCGCCAAAGGCGGCGCGGGCCTGGGCGACATGCCCGTCCTGGGCCAGCAGATAGATCTGGCCCAGCCGCACGCGCGGGAACTCGGCCAGCCGCCCGGCGCCCAGGCCTTCCAGGCTGCGCAGCCCGTGCATGCCGCCGCGCAGGGCCAGGCGCCAGCCGCCGGCCCGCTCCACCAGATCCAGTGCCAGTTCCTCATCCCCGGCGGCGCGGGCATGATGCACGGCATCGGCCATCACCCCGCTGGCCGCGAACCAGCATGCCGCCTTGCGGTGCAGCGCCTTGACCGCCGCTGCCCCTTGCAGGCGCCGAAGCCGGTCGCGCAGGAAGTCCGACAGGACATTGTGATATCGATACCAGTTGCGATCGGCATCCAGGGGGACCAACAGCAGGTCGTGGCGCTCCAGCTCGTCCAGGATGGCCCAACTGTCGGGCATGCCCGTCAATTCGGCGGCCACCTCGCCACCGATCCGTTCCAGGATGCTGGTCCGCATCAGGAAATCCTGACGCTCGGGTGGCAGGTCCTGCAGGATCTCCTCCGCGAAATATTCTGCCATGTTGCTGCTTCGGCCCGTGAAGCGGGTGACGGAGCCGCCATCGGGCGCGGCCGCGCGGCTCATCCACAGCCGGGCCAGCCGCAGCGACACGGCCCACCCTTCGGTCCGCTGCACCAGCAGGCCCAGTTCCTGCCCGTCCAGCACATTGCCGAACAGCGACCCGGCCTCCTGGCAGGAAAAACGCAGGGCATGGTGGTCCACGTTCACCAGTCGTCCCGTGGCATGGTGCTGGGCCAGCCGCAGGCCGGGCCGCACGCGGCTGGACAGGAACAGCGACAGGTTTTCCGGCTGCCGGTCCAGCAGGGCCTGCAGAAGCCGGGCGGTGCCGGTTGACTGGCAACGATGGATATCGTCCAGGAACAGGGCAACGGGCTGGCCGCGTTCCGTGATGCCGGCGATCAGCCGGCGCAGCAGGTCGTCGGCATCGGCCGTGGGGTCGCTGGCATAGGCATGGGCCGGGACGAAATCGGCCCCCGCCTCACGCAGGGCCATCAGCATGGCGGCGGCCAGGCGTTGCGGATGGCGGTCGTGCTCGTCAAGCTGCACCCAGCCCGACGTGACCCCGTCGGCCGTGAAACGGGCATGGACCTGTGTCAGCAGCGTCGACTTGCCGAAGCCGGCCGGCGCACTGACCAGGACGGCCCGCGGCGTCGCCGGGCCAAGGGCCAGCGCGGACAGACGGGGCCTGTCGACCGTATCGCCCGGAATCCGGGGCGGCCTCAGCTTCGATTGCAGGAACCAGTCGTCGGCGGTGGTCATTTGGCGCGCACCATACAACAATCCCGCCGGGGGATTAAAGCATGTGCGCCATCATGTCCCCGCCGGCCCCATCACGGTCGCCATGAACAGATCGACCAGCCGTGGCGCGTCCACGCCGATGCAGGCGCTGTGCCGGCCGTCCGGCGCCGGGTCCAGCAGGGTGCGCCCGGTTTCCGGCCCGTCCAGCACGACATGTGCCCGGCCCGTCTGGCAGGTGAACAGCTCCGGCGCAGCCAGCAGCGCCACGGCCGCCACATCATGCAGGCAGCATCCGTCCAGCCCGTCATACCGGGCATAGGCCGCGGCATAGAAGCGTGAGACCTGCCATAGCATGGCGGCAGTCGCGCCCCGGTTGCGCAGTGCCGCGGCCCGGCCCGTGGTCAGGACGCAGCGCGCGGTGACATCCAGCCCCACAAGCGTGACGGGCCAGCCGGCCGCCAGCACCGCGCCCGCGGCCTCCGGGTCATTGTGGATATTGGCTTCGGCCGTGGGGGTCACGTTGCCCCAGCGGCCATCGGTGCCGAAAGCCCCGCCCATGACCACCACCTGCCGGGCCAGCCCCGCGATGGCCGGGTCACGGCGCAGCGCCAGCGCCAGGTTGGTCAGCGGTCCGATGGCCAGGATCGTGACCTCGCCCGGATGGCGGCGCAGCAGGCTGGCGATATGGGCAGGCGCGTCCAGCCCGTCGGGCCGCTCCCCCGTATCCGGCGGCAGGGCAATACCGCCCAGCGCATTGTCCCCGTGGATATGCAGCGCCCCGGGCCCCCGCGGACGGGCCAGCGGCCCCGCGGCCCCCTGGTGGACGGGTGCTTTCAGGCCCAGATGCCGGCGCAGGAACAGGGCGTTGCGCGTCGTCATGGCGATGTCGGCATTGCCGAACACCGTCGTGATGGCCAGCAGTTCGATTTCCGGCAGGCCGGCCAGCATGGCCATGGCCATGGCATCATCGATGCCGGGATCGGTATCCAGGATGATCTTGACGGCCGGGGACATGGCGGGGGCCTCAGCCATAGACGGCACGACAGACCGCGGCACAATGGGCAAGGTCGAACCGGCCGTCCCGGCGCACGCCCGATTCCATGTCGATCCAGAAATCCGCACCCGCCGGCACCTCCAGTCCCGCCAGCAGGCCGGCCACATTGTCCGGGCCGATGCCGCCGGAAAAGCCGCAGAAAGGCGCATTGGAGGCCGGCAGCGGCGGCCAGTGCGTGGGCCGGCGGCCTGTGCCGAATGACACGTCGTAGAGCCAGTCCACCTGCGCATCGGCCGGGAACGCGCCGCCGCACTGAAGCACGGCGCGCATCCCGTGGCGCCGGGCGAACCGGCCCGTGCGGTCCACCTGCGGGGCGTCACTGCCCTGGAACCCGTGATTGACCTGAACCCGCCGGAACCCGGCGGGATCGAAGCCAGCCGTATCGGGGTCGGTCACGATCTCCCGCGCCCAGGTGCCACAGACATGGGCCGTCAGCCGCAGCCCATCCGCTGCCAGGAAGGCGGCCCGCACCTCGCTGGCCGGAAACAGCGGCACGCCGTGCCTGTCCCTGTCGACCAGAATGCCCCATTCGATCGGGTAGCGTGCCGACAGGTCCTGCATGCCGGGCAGCAGGGCGGCATCGTCCGCACCGGTGAAGGCGATGAAGAGGGGCTTGGGCATGGAGGGGTTCCGAAAGGGACGGGATTGGCGCAGAATGGACAAATGAAACGTTTAAGTCAACTTTCATCAATGCTATGCCCATCGGTGTCGGCGCGTGCCGTATGGGGGGTTGGTGCAGGGAGGGTGCGGTGGCGCAGGTGGTGATCAGCGGCTATGCCACGGTGGATTATGTCGTGCATGCCCAGGGCCGGTTCGACGGGCAGGGCACCATGGCCATGCGCGCCGCCCCGGATGGGGCCTGGCCGCGGGCAGGGGGTGCCGTGCTTTATGCCGGGCGGCAACTGGCCAGGGCGGGGCACGGGGTCCGGGCGCTGACCTGGGTGGGGGGCGACGCCGACGGCGCCTTTTACCGCCAGGCCGCGGCGCAGGCCGGGCTGGGGCCGGATGGGATCGCCGACACGGATGGCCCGACGACGCGCTGCCTTCTAGTTTATCATGCCGATGGCAGCCATGGCTGTCTGCTGCAGGCGGGGGCGGCCGCTTTGTCCGATATGCAACGCGGGTTGCTGCATGGCGCGGCATTGCTGGTGCTGACGGCGGGGCCGGCGTCGGTCAACCGGGCCATACTGGCCGATCTTCCAGCCGATGCGCGGCTGGCCTGGATCGTGAAACCCGATCCGGTCTGTTTCCCGCCAGACCTGGCCGGCGCGCTGGCAGCCCGTGCCGACTGGCTGTTCTGCAACGCAGGCGAACGCGCCTGGCTGGAAGCCGCCCGCGATGGGTGCGGCGGCAGCCGGCCCCCGTCCGGCCAGACCCTGTTTGAAACGCACGGCGGCGAGGGGGTGCGGGTTATGGTCGGGGTGGACGGCGACGGGGTGACGCTTCCCACCACACGGACCCTGGCCGTCACCGACGCCACGGGCGCCGGTGACAGCTTCGCCGGCGCGACGCTGGCAGCGCTGCTGTATGGGGCATCGCCGGCCGCCGCCGCCCAGGCGGGCATGCAGGCCGCCGCCGCCCTGCTGGCCACCCGGATCAGCCCAGCAGCAACCCCATGAGCGCACCGGTCATGCAGGTGGTGAGGAAGGCGGCCAGCAGCGCCTTGAACCCTAGCTGCACCACCTCCCCGACCTTGTCCGGGGCCATGGAGGACAAGGTGCCGATCAGGATGGCGACCGAGCCGATATTGCCGAAGCTGCAGAGCGCATAGGTCATCATCAGCACGGTCTTGGGCTGGAGCGCATCGGGCGGCAGGGCCATCATGTCGCTATAGGCCACGACCTCGTTGGTGATCAGCTTGGTGCCCAGCAGGGCCGCCGCCGGTTCCACATCCGCCAAAGGCACGCCCATGGCCCAGGCCACCGGCGCCAGCAGCTTGCCCAGGATCAGCGACAGGGTCAGCGGCACGTCGCCCGGCGACAGCAGTGCCAGCCCCTTGTTCACCAGCGCGATCAGCGACACGAAGACGATCAGCAGGGCCGTGATGTTGACGGCCATCTTCACGGCCTGCAACGTGCCCATGGTCAGCGCTTCCAGGCTGGACCGGTAATGGGTGTCCAGGGCCATGGGTTCCGGCGGCGGCCCGTCGCCCGTGGCGGGGATGATCACGCGGGCCAGCGTGATGGCCATGGGGGTGGCGATCAGCGACCCGATCAGCAGATGGCTGAAGGCATTGGGAACCTTTGATTCCAGAAGCGTGCCCAGCAGGATCATCATCGACCCGCCGATCACCGACAGCCCGTCCACCATGATGATGAACAATTCCCCGCGCGACAGGCGCGACAGATAGGGGCGCACCAGCATCGGTGCTTCCACCATGCCCAGGAAGATGCAGGCGGACGTGGAGACCCCCACGGGGCCGCTGACCCCGAACACCCGCCCGAACAGCCAGGCGGCCCCCCGCACCACCCATATCAGAATACGCCAGTGCCAGAGCAGGGCGGCCAGCGCCCCGACCAGCAGGATGGCCGGCAGGGCCTGCAGGGCGAAGATGAAGGTGGAGGCCCCCGGCTCTACCCGGAACGGCTGCTCGCCGCCGCCCAGATAGCCGAACATGAACATGGTGCCGGCCTGGGTGGCCGACTGCACGGCATCCACCACATGCGCGATGCCGGCGAAGAACGCCGTCACGGCCGGCACCTGGGTCAGCAGCAGGGCCAGCCCCACCTGCACCGACAGGCCCACCAGCACGGCCCGCCAGGGGAATTGCCGCCGCGCCTCGGAGATCAGCCAGCACAGGGCAATGAACCCAGCCATGCCGGCCAGCGCGCGCACGCTCTCTTCCATCATGCCTCACCATGTCGCAGGGGATTGTCGAAGGCTACCGCACTTAAACGTTTCATGTAAACTGCATACGTGACGATGCCAAGCGGATATGTAAAAATCCTTTTCCTGATAAGGAGATAGGGTGAATGATCAGGGCCGAACGGTTCCTTTCCGTGACCCATCGGGCCGCCTCCGGCGGGTTGCGCCCAGGAGAGGAATGAACGGGCAGGAAGGACACAGGGCAGAAAATCTGGATGAGTGTAAAAAATTCGTCATTGAAATCAGTTATGAAACGTTTCACTTTTCATCCGGCCAAAGCGGCCCGGGAATGATCGAGGGGAAGGGTGTTTTGAGATGACGAAACGGATGGTCCGATCGCTGTCGGTGGCCCTGTGCGCGTTGGCCGGTTCAACCATCGCCCATGGGGATGTGCAGGCGCAGGAGGCGGCCGGCGGCCCGCTGGAGGAGATCGTGGTGACGGCCACGCGCTTCGGCTCCGGCCTGACCCGTGCGGCCTTTGCGCTGGGGGCTGATGACATCGCCACCCGGCCGCTGGGTGCCGACATCACGCAAAGCCTGGTCAAGGTGCCGGGCATCCAGGTGTCCACCGGGGATGCGCGCGGCGGCAGCTTCTCGTTCGAGATCTATCTGCGCGGTCTGACCGACGAGCAGATCGGCCTGACGCTGGACGGCATCCCTACCGGAGACAGCCGTTTCAACGGCGGGTCGCCGCCGCAGCGTTTCATCGAAAGCAGCAATGTCGCCCGCATCGACGTATCGCAGAGTGCTGGCGACATCGGCGCGCCGTCGCGTTTCGCCCTGGGTGGCTTCATCGATTTCATCACCGACAACCCCCGGCGTGAGGCGGGGGCGACGGTGGAGGCGGGCCTCGGCTCCTTCGATTTCCGCCGGATCTATGGCCGTGTGGATACGGGCGAGGTGGCGCCCGGCCTGTCGGCCTACCTGTCGGTATCCGACCAGCGCAATGACATCTGGGCCGGCCGCAACAGCCGCGGGTCGGAACGGCAGCATGTCGAATTCAAGGCCGTCAAGCAGTTCGAGCAGGGGTCGTCCATCAGCGCCCGCGTCTCCTACAACGACCAGACCGACAATGATTTCAACATCGTCACCAGGACCGAATATCTGGCGGACCGCCGCAACGACCGGGCCAGTGACGCCTTGACGGGCATCCCGGCCCGCGATGTGGATTTCGGCGGCGCGCTGGGCGGCACGCGGGAGGATTGGCTGGCCTATGTCAATGCCCGGCTGGTGCTGACCGACAGCCTGACCCTGTCGATCAATCCCTATTACCAGACGCTGGACGGCGAAAGCTTCCGCTATCAGGACCGGTCCCGCATCCTGGCGGGCGGGGATCCGCGGGCCGTCACGGGCTATAATGCCAATGGCGGTGCTGTCCGCCCGGCCCTGACCACCCTGCGCGACAGCAATGCCGTGGGCGGGCCGGCCGACATGCGGGTCACCCCGCGCGACCGTGAACGGTATGGCGTGACCAGTGAACTGAAGGCGCGTGACCTGTTCCCCGGCCATTCGCCGCGCATCGGTTTGTGGTGGGAAGGCGGCGACAGCTCGGAGACGCGAAATTTCCATCCCATCACCAACCCCGCCGGTTCCATCGATTATGACCGGGCACGGTTGAACTATGTCGAATATGACCGCTATGCCTCGGTAGAGACGCTGATGCTCTATGTTCAGGACCAGATGCGGTTCCTGGATGACAGGCTGAAGCTGGATGTGGGTTTCACCTATTACGACATCACCTATGATGCCCGCTCGCCCCTGGAATATCAGGCACGCCTGAAATTCTCGCAGGATTCCGACATCAATCCCAAGTTCGGCGCCTCCTACCGGCTGGACGATGCGGTGGAACTGTTCGGCGGCTATGCCCAGAATTTCGCGGGCATTCCGGAGGATGCCTTCCTGGGGTCAACGGCCGCCATCAATCCCGGCGACCTGTCGCCGGTGGAAACGGAGAATCTCGATATCGGCCTGCGCTATGTCCAGGGCGACAGCGCTTTCTCCATCCAGGCCTATCAGGTGAAGCTGAAGAACAATATTGGCATTGTGCCGCGCGATCCGGGCGTGCCGCTGGATGTGGACGAGGTGATCCGCGGCAATGTCGCCACCCGCGCGGCCAACACGGCAGGCCAGAAGACGCAAGGCGTGGAGGTCACGGGCTATCACGATTTCGGGGATGTCGATCTCTACGCCTCCTATTCCTATCAGCGGGCGCGCCACGATGATCCGGCGGCGGGCAGCGCGGAACGGCGGGCGCTGGCCTCGCTGGCCATCATCGGCGGTGCTGCGGTGCGCGACATTCCCCGCCATTCGCTGTTCGCGCAGGCCGGCTGGACCCCGCTGGACGGATTGCGGCTGGAGGCCAACGGCCGCTATGTCGGGCGCCGCTTGGGTGGCCATATCGTCTGGCCCGGCACCTTCCAGGAAGCCGGGGTGGAATATCTGGGCGGCTATGCGCTGTTCGGCGTGACGGCGCAGTATGAGCTTGAGGCACTGGGCCTGCCCGATGTGCGCCTGCAATTCAACGCCGACAATCTGTTCGACCGGCACTATATCGCCTCTGTCTCCGGTGCCACGGCGACGCAGCCCGAATACGGGCTCAGCAGCGGGCCCGGCATCCGCACGCTGGACCGTTACTTCATCGGTGCGCCGCGGACGCTGACCTTCTCCATCCGCGCGCAATTCTGATCGAAGCCGGCGGCGGGCTCCGTTATCCTGGTCTCGGCACCGGGCGGGGATACCCCCGCCCGGTGCCGTGGTCTTTCACAAGCGCGGGTGCAACCCCATGTCGAAGCAGGCGCCCGGCCGCCGGGCGACGTTGAAAGAGGTGGCGAAGGCGGCGGGCGTGTCCCTGGCCAGCGCGTCCTATGCCATCAACGGTACCGGGTCGGTGGGGGACCAGACGCGCGAGCATGTGCTGGCCGTGGCGGCGCGGCTGGGCTATCGGCCCAACCAGAATGCCAAGGCCATGAAGACGGGTCGCACCGGCACCATCGGCCTGGTGCTGCCCGACCTGACCAATCCCTTCTTTCCGGCCCTGGCCCAGGCCGTGATCCAGGCGGCCCGCGGCCATGGTTACAGCGTGCTGCTGACCGACACGGAAGGCGAGCCGGAGGCCGAACGTCATGCCATCGATCTTCTGGCCGGGCGCGGGGTCGATGGGCTTGTCTGGTTTCCCATCGCCGATGACGGGGCGCTGCCCATGCTGGCCGAGGGCATCCCGGCTGTGGTTCTGGACCGGGCGCTGCCGGGCTATGACGTGATCCAGGCCGACTATGCCGAGGGTGGCCGGCTGGCGGCCGACCATCTGCTGTCGCTGGGCCATGTCGATATCGGCGTCATATCCGGTCCGCATGCCGCATCCAGCGCGCGGGCACGGGCCGATGCGGCCATCGGGGTCATCCGGCAGCGCGGGCGGCTGGCCTGGCATGTCGACAACGCTTTCTCGCTGGATCTGGAGCCATCCGTGATGGAAGCCCTGGACGCACGCACAGCCACGGCCGTCATCGCCGGGGCCGACCTGATCGCCATCGGGGCCATACGGCATTTGCAGGCCCGGGGCCTGTCCGTGCCGGGGGATGTGTCGGTCATCGGGTTCGATGACATTCCCTGGGCACCCCTGCACAATCCGCCATTGTCCACCATCGACATGCCGGTGGAGGAAATGGCCGTGGAAGCGGTGGACATTCTTTTGAACCGCATCGCCCAGCGCGGGGAGACGCGGCGGCGCGTCGTGTTCAACGTCGCCCTGGTGGCGCGCGGTTCCACCGGTCTGGTGCGCAAGCCATGAGGTGCCGGTTCCCCCTGTCGGCCTGGGTGGCCCTGGCGGCCCTGCTGTGGCTGCTGTCCGGCTGTGCTTTCATGCCATCCGGCCCGCATCTGCGCTATATCGGGCATTATGATATCCCGCATGGTCTGGATCTGGGCGGCCAGGGCATGCCGGGTGTGCCCTATGGCGGGATTTCCGGGATCGATCGCGATCCACGCACGGGCCTTTGGTACCTGATCAGCGACGACCGGTCGCAACGGGGTCCTGCCCGTTTCCTGACGGCGCGCATCGATGTCGATGCGAACGGTATCCACGCGGTCGACCTGCTGTCGGCCATTGCCCTGCGTGATGGGGACGGGGCGGTCTTTCCGCCGCCGGGTGGGGGCCGGCCGGCCATGGATGCCGAGACGCTGCGCCTGGACCCTTTCACCGGTGACCTGTTCTGGACCAGCGAGGGCGATCCGGCGGCCGGAGGCGACCCGCAGTTGACGCAAAGCCGGACGGATGGCGGGTTCGTTCGCACCCTGCCGCTGCCGCCGGCCTGGCGGTTCGATACGGCCGGCGGACAGGGGCCGCGCCCCAACATGACCCTGGAGGGGCTGGCCCTGGCCCGTGACGGCGATCTTTTCCTGGCCATGGAGGCGCCACTGATCCAGGACGGTCCCATCCCCACGCCCGAGCAAGGGGGATGGACACGGATCAGCCGCCTGTCGCGTGATGGCACCTTGCGCCGGCAATATGCCTACCGGTTGGACCCTATTCCGGCACGCCCGGCGGGCAAGTTCGCCGATAATGGCATATCGGAGATCGCATTGCTGGACGATGAAAGGCTGCTGATCCTGGAACGGGCCGGCATCCAGGCGGCGGATGGCCATTTTGCGTTCGATGTCCGGCTCTATCTGGCCGATCTTGCCAGCGCCGGGGATGTCGGCCAGGTCGTATCGCTGGCCGGGGCACCGCCGGCCCGGCCCGTTGGGAAACGCCTTGTGTTCGATTTCGGCCGGCTGGAGGGCCGCGCGCCTGACAATCTGGAAGCCATGGCGTTGTTCGCCGATCCTTCAACCGGCCAGTGTCTGCTGCTGCTGGCGTCCGACGATAATTTCCATCCCGGCCAGCGCAGCCACTTCCTGCTGTTCGCCGTCGATGGGGTGCCGCGCTGCGGGTCCTGACGCGAGGGCCGTCTGTGACATGCGTCTAAACAGATAATTGCGCGGTCACCTGATATTGTAAATAAAGCTTGTACAGAAACTGCGGTGGAGAAATGGCAATATATTGATTTTAAAAGCTATTTTTATTGGTAATTTTCTATTGATCTTGAGGGTTTTGAAAATATTCCTGCGAACATGATGGGGGCGCCCGCGATCACCCCGGAACGTTTACAGCCCGTTCCTGTTGGGGCCAGTGCCGGTGTTTCCTGATCGGCACCCTATCCCACGAAGGACAGAACCCATGTTCATGCACAATAAACGGCTGATGTATACGGTGCGCGTCGGCGCCCCCGATCCGAAGCTGGCGAGCTTGATGCTGGAACAGTTCGGTGGCCCCGACGGGGAACTGGCCGCGGCGATGCGCTATTTCACCCAGGGACTGGGCGATGACGACCCCGGCCGCAAGGATATGCTGATCGATATCGCCACAGAGGAATTGAGCCATCTGGAGGTCATCGGTTCCATCATCGCCATGCTGGGAAAGGGCACGCGCGGGCGTCTGGCCGAAGGGGTGGATGCGGGCGCCGGGTTGCTGACCAGCCTGACGGCCGGTGGCGAGAGCCATACGCTTTCAGTGCTCTATGGCAGCGGTCCGTCGCTGGTGAATTCCGCCGGCGTGCCCTGGACCGCCGCCTATGTCGACAGCCGGGGCGATCCGACCTGCGACCTGCGGTCCAACATCGCGGCAGAAAGCCGGGCCAAGATCATCTATGAGCGGCTGATCAACATCACCGACGATGCGGGCGTGAAGGACGCGCTGACCTTTCTGATGACCCGGGAGATCGCGCACCAGAAATCCTTCGAGAAGGCGCTCTACGCCATTGAGGATAACTTCCCCCCCGGCAAGCTGCCGGGCGATCCGAAATTCACCGACAGCTATTACAATTCCAGCCAGGGGGAAGGGGATACCCGTGGCCCCTGGAACCAGGGCGAGGACTGGGAATTCATCAGCGATCCGGACCGGATGGCTGCCGTGGATGGGGGCTCCGGCGAGGCGTCGGTGAAGCTGAGCGCATCGGATTCCCGCGCGCTCAACCGGATGATGGAACGCACGGCCTCCCGCGCCGATGGCAACCCGCTGACGGGCGCGGAGCTGGGCAGCGGCGCCCAACTGGACATCGGCGGCCGTCCATTGTCCTGAGGAATGTGGGCGCGTTGAGCCTGCTGCCAGGGGGCGTGATACCCCCTTTTTCGGGCTTGCGATATCGATCCGGGTAACCCCGAAAAGCAGGGGCTGTGCGCAGGCACGCACACCATCCCCGGCCGTTATCCCGGAGCCCGTCTGTGATCCATCTGTCGAACAGGAGACAATGTCATGCAGACCACGCATGAGCATCTCGTCGATTGGCTGCGCGATGCCTACGCCATGGAAGTGCAGGCCGAGAAGATGCTGTCGAACATGGCCGACCGCCTGGAGGATTATCCAGTGCTGAAGGCACGTCTGCTGCAGCATGTGGCGGAGACGCGCAACCAGGCGGTGCTGGTGGAGCAGTGCCTGCATCAGCTCAATGCCGACACGTCCATGCTGAAGACGGGTATCGGTGCCATCACCGGAACGGCACAGGCCTTCTCCGGCGTCTTTGCTTCAGACGAGGTCGTGAAGGGTGCAGTGTTCGGCGCGGCTTTCGAATATTACGAGATCATCAACTACAAGATCCTTGTCATGGCGGCGGAAGCCGCCGGGGAAACAGGGATCGCCGCAACGCTGGAACGCATCCTGGACGAGGAACGGCGAATGGCGGAATGGATGCAGGACAACTTGCCCACCATCCTGGGCGAATATCTCATGACCGGCAACAAGCGGTGATCCGCCGGTCTGCGCATGACGGATCACGCCCTGCGTGTTTCGAAAGGAAACTTGCCTTTCTGTGGAATGCCGGATCCCGGTGGGTGCAACTCACCGGGATCCGGTACGGCGGCGACCACCGCCGCACCGCACATGCGGCGTCGCCATGCCCACGAATGTGGGCACCGGCGATTGACATACCGGTGATCGGTTGGGATCACCGGGACTGGGTATAGGCCGGTGACTGCCGGCCCGGCGCTTGAGGTGCCGAAAATCTTGGCCATCGGTCAAGATTTTCGGCCGCCGGTATAAGTGTCGGACGGAACTTCCGGTGTCGTGACGGCGTTATCGCCGGTCTGTGAGTTTCAAACGGTTTCGACAAGTTACACTTCTTGTCCTTGAATGTCGCCGTCACCCCGACGAAAGCCGGGGTCAAGAATGGCGGGCGCTCTGTCCTTCCAACGGGACCCCGGCCATCGTCATGGGTGGCGGAATGGAAGCAGTCTTGTGCAGAGTAAGCTGAAAGGTCCCACACCAGCGCCGTGGGCGAGGGCGTCCGGTTTTGACCGGTCTGCATGGCGGTAAATCCGGCCCCGGACCCCAGGCAATCCTCATAGAACCCTATACAATCAGGAGCAGTCCAATGACCAAGCAGCCTAAGGACCTGAACGACTTGTTCTATGAAACGCTGAAGGATATCTACTTTGCCGAGAAGCAGATCCTGCGCGCCCTGCCAAAGATGGCGCGCAAGGCCAACGCCGAGAAGCTCCGCCAGGCTTTCGAGCAGCACCGCACGGAGACCGAAGGCCAGATCGAACGGCTGGAGCAGGTGTTCGAAATGATCGGCAAGGCACCGCGCGGCAAGACCTGCGACGCCATCGTCGGCATCATCGACGAAAGCAAGGAGGTGATGGAGGATTTCGCCGACAGCGAAGCGCTGGACGCCGGAATCCTGTCCGCGGCGCAGGCGGTGGAGCATTACGAGATCAGCCGTTATGGCACGCTGATCGCCTGGGCGGGTCAGTTGGGCCTGACCGACGCTGCTTCCCTGCTGGAGGAAACACTGGCGGAGGAGAAGCGCACGGACTCCGCTCTGAGCAAGCTGGCTACGGCCCGCGTCAACGCCAAGGCGGCGTGATGCCCTGGCCGGGACCGTCGGGCTGGCCGATGTGCCGGGTTCGACGGTCCCGGCTTCCAGCCCGCCGTTGCTGGTGAAAAGGTGGGAAAATGGCGCATCGGCCTGCATTTTCTCCTGCCGCTTACCAGACGCACACAATGTCACCAACCGCTTGGGTCACCAACCGCTTGGGTCACCAACCGCTTGGGCCGCCAACCGTCTGGGTCGCCAACCGTTTGGCGGCGGGAGAGGAAAGGGGTGCCGTCCCGTGTCTCGGCCCCATCCCCCAGTCCCATTCCTGCAAAGCATGAAGGAACGGAGTGTAGATCATGAGTGGAACCAATGCTGCCGACTGGGCCTATCTTGTCCTTCTTGTAGGGGCGCCCATCCTGTTCGCCATCGTCATGATTTATGTCTATACACGCCGTCGTACCAAGCGACCGCCCCCCATCGACTGGAACAAGAGAGCGTCGGACACGGCTTCCGGCTTACCCTCCGGTGCCAAACGCGGCCCCCCGGACTGATACCAGTTCTTGGTCAGCACGCCTCGACGGGACACGGGCATTGGGTATATCCGGCGGGCACGCGATCAGACCAACGGCTCCCAGCGCAAGGCAGGGGCTGTTTCCACGACGATGCGGCGGATTGCACGCTCAAGAATGTCGGTGGCGGCCGTCGGCACGCGGTCCAGCGGCCGGACCATGACAAGGGTGCGGTTCAGCACGGGCGGGTCCAGCGGGGCGGCGGTCAGTCGTCCGTCCGTCACCATGCCCTGCACGGCCGAATAGGGCAGCAGCGTATAGCCCTGGCCCGACCGCACCATCTCCAGCAGGGCCGGCAGGCTGTCCACATCGACCCGCACATTCAGTTCCAGCCCGTGATCGATGCGCAACTGGTCCAGCAGCAGGCGCAGCCGGTTTGGCCGCGCCGGCAGGATCATGGGCAGCGCCCCAAGATCGCCGGCGCTGACCGGTACGGGTGCCGTCAGCCGTCCGGCCGCCCCGACCACCAGGATCGGTTCGCGCAGCAACGGCGTGGTCACCAGCGGGCCGGGCGACCGGTCCTCGTACAGCACGGCCACGTCCAGCCGGCCCGACAGGACCCAGCCATGGATGGAGGCGCTGAACCCGTCCAGCAATTGCAGGCTGACCTTGGGGTGATGTTCCAGGAACCAGGCCGACAGGCGTGGCAGCAGGGGCAGGGCCAGGGAACTGGACACGCCGAAGCTCAGGCTGCCGGCGGGTTCGGCCGACAGGGCCGTGACGGCATCGCGCGCGACCTGGGTTTCCCGCAGCAGCCGCCTCGCATGGTCGGCCAGCACCTGTCCGGCTGGCGTCGGCGTCACGCCCCATCCATGGCGCACCAGCAGATCCGTGCCCAGATCCAGTTCCAGCGCCCGCATCTGCCGCGAAAGCGCCGGTTGGGCCACGCGCAGGACGGCGGCGGCCTTCGACAGGCTTTGCAGTTCGATGATGCGCACGAAATAGGAAAGCTGCCGCAGGTTCACATGCCACCCCATGCCGTTCCGGTATCAGACCGGCCATACCCTATCCTGTGTGCATGGGGTGCGGGAGGGGCAAAGCGATGCGCCCACCCCTGCCGGCACGGATTTCAGTGTCTCGTCCTGGCGCACGACCGGACCTTGCAGCGGCGCCCCTTCTACGGTTGGCACGTCAAACAGTCAGTGCGATGCCGGCGCGTCCGGCCAGGGCATCATTGCGGGATGGCGGGTGCCTCCCGGATCAGCCGGCCGAATTCCTGCGCCGTCTGCGATGCCGCCTTCCCGGCGGCCGGCGTGATCGCCGTCAATTGCAGAAAGCCGTGGGGCAGGGTGGGAAATTCCCGGTAAAGCACGCGGACGCCCGCCTTTTCCAACCGTTGGGCATAGGCCCGGTTGCTGTCGCGCAGCGTGTCGAAGCCGGATGCCGCCAGCAGCGTCGGTGGCATCCGGCTGACATCGGCCGCCAGCAGCGGGGAGATTTCGGGCAAGGCCAGATCCCGGCCGGGGAACACCCGCGACAGCACATATTCGGTGAAGGCGTAATCCAGGCCGAACCCCTCCCCGAACAGCCGGAAAGAAGCGTAGGTCTCCACCATGGTTTCCACCGACCGGTTGTCGACGGCCGGATAATACAGCAACTGGCAGGCGGGGGCGGGCTTGCCGGATGCCTGACGCCGGGTCGTCACGGCCACGGACAGGTTACCCCCGGCGCTATCGCCGCCGACACAGATGCGGGACGGGTCGCTGTCCCAGGTCCCGGCATTGGCGCTGGCCCAGGCATAGGCGTCCTCCGCATCCTCCCATGCGGCGGGATAGGGGTGTTCAGGTGCGAGGCGGTAATCGACGGAAACGATGACGACCTGCGCCTCATCCGCAAGCCGGCTGATGGCGCGATCCACGGCCCCGACATCACCGAAAAGCCAGCCACCGCCGTGGTAATAGACCAGCAGCGGCAGCGTCCCCCCGGCCTTGGGCCGATAGATGCGGACCGGTATCTGTCCGCCATGGCGTGCCGGCACCGCCGCATCCCGGACCCAGTCCATGGCGGGGCCGGGCAGGGTATGCTGCATCCAGCGCAGGTTGGCATCGTGGCGCATGGCGGCCAGCTCCTCCGCCGTGGCGCCGGGGTCGGCCGCCGGCTCATCGGTCTGTTCGGCTTCCGCTTCGGCGCCGTATTCCTGCTTGAACAGATACTGCACCCGGACATCCAGGGGCTCGCCGTCCCGTACCGCGCGCTTGCCGCCCACCTGATCCAGGAACCAGGCGTCAGGTTTGCGGGCCAGTTCCGCAATTTCGGCTTCCCTGGCCTCCCCGGCCGCATGGACCGGTACGGCGATACCCGCATGGAGCAGGAAAAGAATGGCGGGGATGATCGATCGATGGCGCATGCAACCCTCCTGGTGTTTTTATTGAAGGGCCAGGGTACAGGTGGCGGGTTGTGGTGCCGCGCGTGGCATTGGGTAAGGTGCCGCCATGTCGGGTAATACAAGGGCATGGACAATGCCCGTTGGTATCAGCGGCCGATCATGGCTGCGGATGACGGATCCGATCAGGGATCGGCGGCCACCGCCGCCTGGTTGCGGCCGGCCGACTTCGCCTCGTAAAGGGCCGCGTCGGCGCGGTTGAACATCCGTGTCTGCGTCTCCCGTGCGGGGTCCGCCTGGGCCACACCAATGCTGATCGTGACGGACAGGGACAGGCCCTCCAGCCGGAAGGGTGCGCCGCCGACGGCCTCATGGATGCGATCGGCGGCGATGCGGGCGGCGGCGGCATCGGTGTGCGACATCAGCACGGCGAACTCCTCTCCGCCATACCGGGCCAGCAGGTCGGTTTCGCGCAGCGCGCCGGCAATACGCTGTGCCACCTCACGCAGGACCGTGTCGCCGACCAGATGGCCGAAATTGTCGTTGATCTCCTTGAAATGATCCAGGTCCAGCATCAGCACGCAGAAGGGCTGTTGATGGCGCAGGTTGGCACTCCATTCCTGGTCCAGCCTTTCCATGAAGGCGCGGCGGTTGTGGATGCCGGTCAGTGCGTCGCGGGTGGCCAGTTCGGCCAGCCGGTCATTGGCTTCGCGCAGGCTTTGCGTGCGTTCGGCGACCCGTGCCTCCAGCATGCTCTTGGCTTCACTCAGCTTCGCGATGCGGCTGCGTTCCAGCAGCATGACCATGCCGGCCCCCGCCGACAGCAGCACGATCAGGCTGAGGAACCGGATCCAGCTCCGCTCGTGCCAGACATGGGGGACGATGACGGTGACGACACGCTCGGACACGATGGCCGTATCCGCGTCCAGCGCCCGCAGATACAGCCGGTAGCTGCCGGGCGGCAGGTTGGTGTAGGAGGCGACCCGCCGGCCGATCCCCGCCTGTACCCAATCCATGTCGAAACCTTCCAGCCTGTAGGCATAATGCACCTGGCTGGCATTGGCATAGTCCAGCAGGCTGAATGCCACCTCCAGCCGCCGGTTGTCGGCCGGCACCCGGATGGCGCGGGTGCGGCCGGGCAGGTTCAGGGCGCTGGCGTTCACAGCCCGGTTGCCGGCCGTCACCGCAGTCACGGCCAGCGCATCCAGGAAGCGGGGCGGCTGGATCAGCGAGGGCTGGACAAGGGTCAGGCCGTTCGTGCCGCCGAAGACCAGCCCCCCATCGCTGATCGTGGTCACCGACCCGGGCAGATAGGAGAAAACATTGCCGATAGAAGCGGGGTTGACGCGCGTCACGCTGAAATCGACCGTGTCGATGGCGGCCAGACCGTTGTCGGTGCCGGCCCAGATGCGTCCGTCACCGCCCAGGGCCAGGCTGGCGATGGTATTGCTCGGCAATCCATGCGCCTTGGAGACCGTCTGGAATCGCTGGACGGTCTGGGTGGGGCCGTCCAGCATGACCGCCACGCCGCCGCCCACGGTTCCCACCCACAGCCGGCCGCGACTGTCATGCACCAATGCGCTGACGAAATCGTGGGGCAGCCCGTCGGTGCGGCCGGGCACGCGGTGGATACGCCTGAACTTGCCGTCCCTGGTCATCAGGTTCAGGCCATTGGCCGTGCCAACCCACAAGGCGCCGTCGCGCTCGGGCAGGATGGCCCAGACCTCGTTGTTGGACAGGCTTTGCGGATCGGCCGGGTCGGTCGTGTAGAGCCGTCCACCGCCACCGGCCAGCGGTTGCCGCGCCAGACCGTAATAGGTGCCGATCCAGAGATCGTCCCCCGTGGATGCCAGGGTCGTCACGTCGCGATTGACCGGGCCCGGCAGCGGCATGCCCGTGATGCTGTCGGCCCCGTCGGCCGGAGCCAGCCGGTAAAGGCCGGCCGCACCGATCCACAGGTCCCCGCTGCCATTGCCGACAAGGCCATAGATGGGGGTACTTGCCGGCAATCCGCCGCTTTCGGACCGACCAAAGGGCGTGATGCGACCGTTGGACAGGTCCAGCCTGTCCAGCCCGCCATCGTCCTGCCCGATCCACAGGCCGTTGCGGGCATCCGCCCACAGGCTCCAGACGTCGCGGCCGGAAAAGCCGCGCGACCGGCCCGTCGCGATGCTGGCGATGCCCGACGGCACGGCGTTGTGGCGGGCCACCCCCATGTTGGTGGCGACCCAGACGACGTCGCCACGATCCTTCATGATGGCGCGGGTGAAATTCCCCTTCAGCGCCCGCGGGACATTGGGATCGGCGCGTATCAGGCTGAGCCGGTCCAGGCCGGTATCATATTCGGCCACACCGCCGCCGAACAGCGAGATCCAAAGCACGCCGGGCCGCTCTTCCACGATGCCGCGCACGGTGTGGCGACCCAGGCCCGTGTCGGGTCCCGTCAGGCGCGGGTGCGACTGTGCCGCATCGCCTCCGGCCGGCACGGTGACGATGCCGCCGCCATTGGTGCCGATCCATACCTGGCCGGTCGTGTCCTGGTAGAAGCTCCAGACCCCGGTTTCCAGGGCATGGGCAGCGGGCTCGTCCTCCCCCTTCAGCACCTGCCAGTGCCGGCTGCCGGCCGCGCGCCGCGCCATGCCCTTTTCCGTGCCGGCCCACAATGTGCCGCCCCTGTCCCGGAAAACGGCGAACACATAGCCCGGGGGGAAGCCATCCTGTCCCGCCCGGACCCGCTCTGCCACCGTGATGTCGGCCCGCACGCGGTCCAGTCCGGCGATGGTCGCCACCCATACCCCACCGGCCCCGTCCGATGCCAGGCCATAGACCTGCACATGGCCAAGCCCGTCGGGCCCGGCGCCCAGTGTCGTGAACCGGTCCGTCCGCGGATCGTAGAAGGCGACACCGGCGGTATGGGTGCCCAGCCACATACCGCCGCCGGGCGCCGGCTGCAGGGCCCGCACGAAGCCGTTGGGCAGCGTGCCGGGATCGGCAGGGTCATGGTCGAAGGTGCGCAGACTGTACCCGTCGAAGCGATTCAGGCCGCCCAGCGTGCCGATCCAGATGAACCCCGTCTCATCCTGGGCCAGGGCCATGACGGTGTTGTTGGACAGGCCGTCGGTTGTGGACAGGTTGTCGAACCCCACTTCCGCCCGGTCCATCAGCACCATGGACGGGTTCGCGGCCAGGGTCGCCGGGCCGGCAAGCAAGAAGGCGACAAGAAATGTCAGGATGGCTATCAGCCGAAGGAAAGGAGACGGCCCGTTGCCGTCCAAAACGCTTCCCTTGTCCTGGCCCCACCAAGGCACGTCTGCATACCCCGCGCTTCATGCTGTCCGACCATCCTATCTCAACTTTCTGCATAAATAACAAGGACAGGTTGGATTGCTGATGCGCCATATCGACGGTTGCATTTCAAAACATGAAGACGCGCGACGAAGGGGGAAAGAAAAGCAACAGCGGGTTGTGGGTCGTTAACATTGAAAAGCTTGATCCATGTCATGGCCGGCACTTGGTGCGTTGCTATCATGGTTCGGTCGGGAAATGGAAAGCAGGCGCGATATCAAGCACCTGACGAAGGGACCGGAATGCTTGGGTTGAAAAGGATCGCAATAGGCACCAGCCGGGAGAATGTCGCCTTCCTCTCGCGGGCCTGCACGCCATACCGCGCCGCGGCGTTCGAGGGGCAGGAGAAGGTGGAGGTGGTGGCCGGGGGGCGGCGGCTGGTGGCCGCACTCAACCTTGTGGATGATCCCGCCATCCTGCCCCCGGACTGTCTGGGCCTGTCGCAGGAGGCGTTCTCCCGTTTCGGCCTGCCGGAGGGGACGATCGTCCGCCTGGACCATCCGCATCCGCCGCGCAGCCGTGACGCGCTGCAGGCGAAGATCGAGGGGCGGGAACTGGATGGTGATGGCTATCGCGCCATCATCGACGACATCGCCCATCATCGCTATGGCAAGGTGGAGGTGGCGGCCTTCCTGGTGGGCTGCGGTGCCTTCATGACCACGGCGGAGACGCTGGCCCTGACCCGTGCCATGGCCGATGTGGGGGAGAGGCTGGAATGGCCAGGCGCGCCGCTGGTGGTGGACAAGCACTGCATCGGTGGTATTCCGGGCAACCGCACCTCCATGATCGTGGTGCCCATCGTGGCTGCCCATGGCCTGCCCATGCCCAAGACCTCGTCGCGGGCCATCACCTCGCCGGCCGGCACGGCCGACACGATGGAGGTGCTGGCCAATGTGGAGGTGGGCCTGGACCATATGCGGGAGATCGTGGCCGCGGTGAAGGGATGCCTGGTCTGGGGCGGGCACGTGAAGCTGTCGCCCGCCGACGATGTGCTGATCGCCGTGGAACGGCCGTTGAACATCGATACACGCGAACAGATGGTCGCCTCCATCCTGTCCAAGAAGAAGGCAGCCGGTTCCACGCATCTGGTCATCGACATGCCCGTGGGTCCCAGCGCCAAGCTGCGCAGCGCTGCCGACGCGGCAAGGCTGCGCAAGCTGTTCGAACATGTGGGGGATGCCATCGGGCTTAACCTGCGCGTGACCCTGTCGGACGGGTCGCAGCCCGTGGGCCGCGGGATCGGTCCCGTGCTGGAGGCGCGCGACGTCATGGCCGTGCTGGAAAACAGCCCCACGGCCCCGGAAGACCTGCGCGAACGGTCCCTGTCACTGGCCGGGCGCATCCTGGAATTCGATCCGGCGCTGCGCGGCGGGGCCGGGATGGCGCGGGCGCGCGACCTGCTGGAAAGCGGCGCCGCGATGAAGGCCATGCGCCGGATCATGGAATTGCAGGGGCCGCCGCCGCGCATCGCCACGCTGGGGGCGCTCCAGCGGGAGGTGGTGGCCGATCATGATGGCCGCGTCGCAACCATCGACTGCTACCGGCTGGCCCGCATCGCCCGGCTGGCCGGTGCCCCCTTTGACCCCGGTGCCGGCATCGACCTTCTGAAGAAGGTGGGCGACCCTGTCCAGGCCGGTGAACCGCTTTACCGCATCCATGCCGAGCGGGAGGTGGAATTCCGCTTTGCCTGCGGGCTGGCGGCGGAGGCGTCGGGCTATCACGTCAACGGCAATAACGGCAACGGTTCCGCCAGCGCCCTGGGAGACATCCATTGAGCGTCGACAAGCACGGCAGTGCAGACCTTTCCATCACGTTCCACGGGGCGGCGGGTGCCGTCACGGGTTCCTGTTTCCTGGTGCGTCATCAGGGTGGAGCATTGCTGGTCGATTGCGGCATGTTCCAGGGCAGCAAGAGCGTGCAGGAACTGAACTACCGCGATTTTCCCTTCGATCCGGCGGATATCTCCGTCCTGTTGCTCACCCACGCCCATATCGACCATAGCGGCCTGATCCCCAAACTGTATCGTCATGGCTTCACCGGCCGCATCATCGCCACCAGCGGCACGGCCGACCTGCTGACCTTCATGCTGCCCGACAGCGGGTTCATCCAGGAAACCGAGGTGCGGCGCCTGAACCGCCGCAACCGCCAGCGCGGCAGCCGGGAGGTGCAGCCGATCTACACGCGGGCGGATGCCGAACAAGTGCTGTCTCGCATCCAGCCTGTGGACCGCGACGTCTGGATCGATGTGGAGCACGGCGTGCGCGCCCGGTTCTGGGATGCCGGGCATATTCTGGGGTCCAGCTCGATCGAGCTGGAATTGCCCGGTGCCGACGGGCCCGTGCGCCTGCTGTTTTCCGGTGATATCGGGCCGGGTGACAAGCCCTTTCACCCCGACCCGCATGGCCCGGCGCGGCCTGACTGGCTGGTGGTGGAATCCACCTATGGCGGCCGTGACCGGCCGATCGTGACGGCGGATGAGCGGCGCGCCATGCTGGGGGCCGAACTGACGGCGGCGCTTGCCCGCGGGGGGCCGGTGCTGATCCCGGCCTTTGCCGTGGAACGCACCCAGGAACTGCTTTACGATCTGGACCGGCTGTTCGACGAGGGGGCGCTGCGGCCGGTCAGCGTCTTCCTGGACAGTCCGCTGGCGATCAACGTCACCGGCGTGTTCGACCGCCATCTCCCCGATATCAACGAAAAGGGGACGCCACCGCCCTTTTCCCGCGGCAACCTGCACCTGACGGAGGATGTGGAGGCCAGCAAACGGCTGAACCGCATCACGGGCGAGGCCATCATCATCGCCGCCAGCGGCATGTGCGAGGCCGGACGTATCCGACACCACCTGAAGAACAACCTGTGGCGCCAGTCGGCCACGGTGCTGCTGGTGGGGTATCAGGCGCCCGCCACGCTGGGGCGCCTGCTGCAGGAAGGCGTTTCCCGTGTGCGCATCCATGGGGAGGAGGTGCAGGTCCGGGCCAAGATCCGCACGCTGGATACCTATTCGGGCCATGCCGACCGGTCCGGCCTGCTGCGCTGGACACTGGACCGTCTGCCCGTGGCGGGCGGCATCTTCGTCGTGCATGGGGAGGAACAGGAGCGGCTGGCCCTGAAAAAAGGGCTGGAGGCGACAGGGATCGACGGCGCCAAGGTCCATGTGCCGGAGTTGGACAGCACATGGGAACTGACCGGCCGTCGCGCCCGCCGGACCGATCCCACGGCTCCCCGCCGGGCAGCCCCGCCCGCCCGCGACTGGCACAATGATTATGCCGCCACCATGCTGGCCCTGTCGGAGAAGGTCCGGGGCGAAAAGGACGACGCGGCGCGGACGGAACTGCTGGCCCGGGTCAAGGCGGCTTTGGGCATGGCAACATAGGTGCATGGCAGGGCTGGCCGCCCGCGCTGTCTGCCGCTATTGATCAGGCGGTTTCACATGACAGCCAGGGGGACGGGAATGCCTGATTTCGCCGCGCGGGCAGAAGAGGCGCTGGCCCGGATCGCACGCTTCGATCCGCATCTTCGCGCCTTCGCGCTGGTCGAGCCCGAATGGGTGCGCGAACGGGCGTGGGGCCAGGACCGGGCTCCGCGGATGGGAGGACCGTTGGCGGGTCGGACGCTGGCCGTGAAGGATGTGCTGGACGTGTGGGGCCTGCCCACCGGCGGGGGATGCCGCACGCCCGTGGTAGGGGACGCGGGGGCGGATGCGGCGGCCGTCGCCGCCCTTTCCGGGGCCGGCATGCTGGTGCTGGGCAAGGCCAACACCGTCGAACTGGCCTTCGGTACCTGGGGCGTCAACCGGGCCACGGCCACGCCGCGCAATCCGTGGGATGCCGCCACCGTCCGCGTGGCCGGCGGGTCTTCCAGCGGATCGGCCGTGGCCGTGGCGGCGGGTCTGGCCGATGCCGCGCTGGGCACCGACACGGGCGGGTCCATCCGCATTCCCTCCGCCCTCAACAATGTCACGGGGCTGAAGCCCACGGGCGGGCGTGTGCCCATGGCGGGGTGTCTGCCGCTCTGCCCGGAACTGGATACGATCGGCCCCATGGCCCGGACGGTGGAGCAGGTGGCGCACCTGCTGGCCGTTCTGGCCGACCCGGCCGCCGGCCCGGCCAACCCTTCGCCACGGCTGGCCCGGCAGGCTGTCTTCGATGCCGCCGCCGCCCTGGCCGCGCCGGTGGCCGGCACCCGGCTGGCTGTGCTGCCCGACCGCTATCTGGATGGTGTCGATGCTGTGGTGGGGGCCGCCTATTTCGCCGCCCTGGCCCGGCTGGAAGGGCTGGGCGCCCGGCTGGTGGAGGCGGCACCACCTCTCTCACCGCAAGCCTGTGTCGAACCGTCGGGACTGCTGATGGCCGGCCGCGCCTGGCGGATATGGCGCGATCGTGTTGATCGTTACGAAACCGAAATAGATAAGGGTGTCCTGTCCCGATTGCGCGGGGGTGCTGACATTCCGGATGCGGAAATATCCAAGATATTGAAGGCCCGTGGTCGGGATCAGCCCGTTTTCCATGCCTGGGCACAGGAGTTCGATGCGCTGCTGACGCCGACCGTGCCCGTTCCAGCCCCCGGGCTGGCCGATCTGGATGAGGGGAAGCTGCCCTTCAGCCGGTATGTCCGCATGGCCAACTGGCTGGACCTGCCGGCGCTGGCGCTGCCCTGCGGAGAGACGGCGGAAGGGCTGCCTGTATCGTTGCAGATTCTGTCCACGCCCTGGCGGGAAGCCATGCTGGTCACGCTGGGGCATGGCTATCAGCGCGTCACGGACTGGGCGGACCGCCGACCCGACCTGCCGGCGCTGGCTGCCGCGACGGCAGAAGGTGTCAGGGCGGGGACAGCACCAGGGGCCCCAGCCTGATCTCTCCCTCTGCATCGGCAGCGACATGGATGGGGGTGGGCGGGCTGTCGCTCCCGTGGATGGACAACAGCCAGTCGCCGGGTCGCACGCTGTCGATGCGGAACAGGCCGCTGCGGTTGGTGAAGAAGGCGATTTCCCGTGCGCCATCAATGCCCTGCGGTATCAGCACCCCCGACAGCAGGGCGGCCGGCATACCGTCCGGACCGGTCAGCGTGCCGGTCAGGCTGACGACGGCGTTGGTGCCGATGGGCACGACCGTTCCCGAGCGATACCCCGGCTGGACGGCGGGCCGATCCTCGCCCAGGTCATAGTTGGCCGGCGCGTCCGGCACATCCAGCAGGATGGGCCGTACCAGATAGGCCGTGATGTTGGGCACGATGGGGCCACCCAGCCAGTCCGTTTCCGCTGCATAGCGGTCGTCTATGGGATCGACCCCGATATCCATGCCGGCCAGGCGGGGATGGGGGGCGATGATGGCGAAGCTGTTGGTGACGGGCCGTGTCACGCCATAATACCCGTCTGCGAAAACCAGGGCTGTGGCGGCCGTCAACTGGGTGCGGTTTTCCAGCCCCTTGATATCGTTCAGGCCACGCCGGACAAGGTCGTGTCTGGCCTGCGCCTCGAATTGCTGGTGGGTGTAGCTGACATTGCCCTGTACCCGGTCGCCGACCGAACCCGGTCCGTTCAGCAATTCCATCCCGCCCGACAGGGCGTCCACCGTGTAAAGCGACTGGAAACGCCAGTCCAGCCGCTGCTGCCGGCTGATCGTATCCAGGTTGAGGCCGGCACTCTGCCGCCCCTTGTCGAAGGTGAAACGGGTGGTCAGGTACAGCCCCGTTTCCTTGCCTCCGAAACTGTCGCGCCCGTGGCTGAAGGTCAGATCGACAGTGCCCGTATCGAACAGGCGCCGGCGCAGGGACAGGTCGACATTATAGCTGTCTTCCTGATTGTCTGTCCGCGTCTGACGGTAACGGCCCCCCAGCGATGCCGTCAGGTCCTCGAACAGGGCCTGACTGATCCGCATGGAGGCATCCAGCCTGGTATCGTTGACGAAGGTGGAACCGAAACTGCGATAATTCGCATCGTACCAGCTTACCTGCGCCGTGATGGATTGATGGTCCAGGATAGAGGTGCCGTTAGTATAGGATCGGTATCGTAACGTTCCACCATATCCTTGCTTTCTGGCTGCTGCCGTTTCATCGGGCTCCCAATCGCGGCGGCGCAGGTAGGCGGCGGGTTCCAGCCCGAACGTGCCAAGGCCCGTGGCCAGCAGCGCTTCCGCCGTCAGGGCCGCTTCGGTCCGGTCCACCTGTGCGCCCAAGGCCATGGTCAGGTTGTCGGTCACACCGATGCGGTGATAGCCCGTGAAGACGGGGTCGCTTTCGGCATAGCGGTAGCGGTCGTCCACAACCTGCGACGGCACCCCCAGACTGTAGCCGAACTCCTGCACACCCGCGGCCAGCAACTGGCTGTCGAAGAAGAAGGGAAAGTCGATCGTCTGCTCACGGCCGAACGCATCGGTGATGCGGATCTGCACATCATTCGTGCCGGATGCCCCGGGAAAATTGTTGAGATTGTAGGGCCCGGCTTCCAGCCGGAAGGAACGGGTGGGCCGGCCATTGACGATGACCTCCACGATGGATGGGTTTTCCAGGATGAATTCACGGGCACCGCCCGGCTGCACGAGGTCGTAGGGACGGATGGAGAAATTGCGGGCGACCGACAGGCCGGCCATGGCACGGCCCACCTGATTGCCCGTGACGGGCACCGACAGGTCGCCTAGCTGGGCCCGGATGCCGCTCTGCGTGAAATCACGCACCAGCCGCACGGGTCCGCGCGACAGGGTGTGCATGGCGTTCTCGCGGTAATAGACCTCTGCCTCCACCACCCAGCCCTTCCAGTTGACGGCTGGTTCCATCACGACCGACAGCGGCCCCCACCCGCTGTCGCCAAGGCCGGAAGGGGTCGAGAGATAGTCGAGCGCGGCGCGCATGTTTATCTGCGCCGATAAATCCGCCTGCGGAATGACGGTGTAGGCCCGCGCCGCCGCGCCGCGTTCCAGCACGGACAGGTCGCGCTGCTTGCGCGCCGCGGCGGGAATGGTGACCCTCACCACCTGCTCCCCGCCATCATAGGCAAGCTGGATGCCGGCGCGTGCCATGCGGGTGGGGTAGGCATGCCCGTCCGGTCCGGCCTGGGCCAGCAGATCGGCGATGGGGGCGTCCTGGGCCAGCGGGCGCAGCAATTCCGCCAGCCGGGTCAGGTCCACCAGGGTTTCCGCCGGGTCCAGCGCCACGATGGCCGGCACCTGTCCCACCTCGAACCCGTCGAAGAATACGGGCAGGTCGGTCTTCTGGGTACGGGGGGCCGGTTTGCGCTGCCCGAACGCCCGCTGGAACAGCTCTGCCGCTGTCGGCTGCTGCGCGGCCGGTGCCGGTTCCGCACCATGGGCGGCCAGCACCGGCCCGCAGGCCGCCAAGGCCAGCAGAGGCAGGATACGGGCCGCCGGACGACGGCCCCCAGACGGAGGCTTTCCGGTGCGCATAACGGGTCAGGGCAGGGACAGCCGGCCCTTCAGCGGCCCGACCGGCAATCCCTCGGGCCAGGGCAGCAGGAAGTCCCGCGTGACGCCCGGCAGGATGTTCTCTCCGGCCAGCCCGCCCAGCCGCTCGGCGGGGATGGAGACGGACCGCCCGCCGGCCTCCATCGTCAGGGTCGGATCCTTCAGGATCCTGTGTGCCGTGCCGTCATTGCGGACCCGAACCAGCATGACGACGCCGTCCGACAACTGGTGGGGGCCGGCTTCCACGACATTGATGGCAGGTCGCGCATCGGGCGGCACCACATAAAGGGACGCCTTGTATTGCACCAGCAGCCGCACCTGGCCGCCCTGGGACGGTGGCCGGCCGATATCGACGTCCAACTGTTCGGCCACCAGCCGGAATGCCAGTTCATGGGATGGATTGGCATCACCCGTCCATTGCACGCGCACCGACTGGTTCTGGTTGGGTTCCAGCACGAGTTGTTCGGGGAAGATGATCCAATCCTCCGACCGTTCGGCCGGCAGGTCCTCCCCGTCGGCCCCCTGGCTGCGCGGGGTGATGTGGATCTCCACGGCGATGGGGTTGGGGGTATCGTTCTCGATCCGGAATATCTGCGTGGCACCGCGGCCCGACGGCGCGAATTCCATTTCGATGGGGATCAGGCGGAAGGCGGCGGCAGGCATGGCCGTGGCCAGCAGCAGGCCCGCTGCCAACAGCGTCGCTTGGATATATCTGGTCATGGCTCGGCCCCGGATCGTTGGATTGTGCGGAAGGAATACATCTTCTGCTCAGGCCTTTGAATCACAAGACTTGGTTGATTGCCACAATTCAAACAAGGCAGCCTGTCACGGTCGCGCGCTTGTGATGAGGATCATGTCTTGCCAGGGTGCTTGTGTGGTAACCAGCGTGCAATCGGATAGGTCACGCCGTGTCACGGGCTGAAAATTGGGGAAAATTCATGTTAATGGGTTCATGGCCGGAAAAACAAATTGGCCCCGAAAGCAATAGTCACGGAATCTTTTTGGTTGCCTATGCTGGTGATTGCGGAATCAGTGACGTTGTTGCAGGATGGGCAGCCAAATCAATCTAGCGTTTATGCACTTGCGCTGACTTGCGGAAATGACTCTCGATCACGCCTTGATGATGGTTAATGCGGCGCCCCTTTTGGGGGCGAGCGCCTTGCTGGCTGTCATCTGGCTGCATGGCCGGCAGGAACGCTATGCACTGTTCTGGTGCGCCGGCTTTGCCGTGGCCCTGCTGCTCATGCCGCTGATGGGCCCGTCCCCGCCGCCGCATACGCTGGTCACCGGCTTCCTGGCCACAATGGCCAGCACATTGTACAATCTTGCCTTCTATCTGCTGGCGCATGGCGCGGCGCTTTACGCGGGGCAGCGTTTTGCCTGGCGGCGCTGGTTTTCGATGGGGGCCATGGTGGCGGTCGTCACGGCAGTGACGCTGGCGCGCGGCGACGCAGTGCTGCGCGAACTGGTGAATGGCAGTTTCGTGCTGGCGGCCTGTGGGGCCGGGGTCCTGTCCATCTGGCGGGTGCGGCCGCGGCGAATGGCGGAATGGACGATGATTGCCGCCTTCCTGGGGGCGGCGCTGATGATGGCCTTCTTCCTGGCCGATGTCGTCATCACGCGCCCGGCCGATACATATGCATTGGAAAATCTGGGCAATCAGGTCGCCTGGCTGGCCCAACCCGTTCTGGTCGTCACCTTCGCCACAGGCGCTGTCGCGGCCGCTTTGTCACGGCTGGTGCGGCAGTTGGCGGCCGAGCGGGGGGCAGCAGAGGCTGTGGCCGAGCAGGCGCGGGCCGCCGATCGGGCCAAGTCGGAATTCCTGGCTACCATCAGCCACGAGATCCGCACGCCCATCAACGCCATCCAGGGCTGTCTGCAGATCCTGGAAACGCATAATCTGAACGCGGCGCAGATTCGCCTGCTGGAGGTGATGGGCGGGTCCAGTGCCACGCTGCTGTCCTTGATCGATGATGTGCTGGACATGGCGAAGCTGGAGGCCGGGCGGCTGGAGATGGTGTCTGGCCCCGTGGATCTGGGCCTGCTGCTGGGCGACCTGATGGCCAGTGTCGGGCCGCGCGCGGAACGCAAGGGCCTGGTATTGAGCCTGCGCACGGGCGATGGCGTGCCGTCTGGTGTCGTCACCGACGGCAAGCGTCTGCGCCAGATATTGCTTTGTCTGCTGGACAATGCCGTGAAATTCACCGAGCGGGGGCAGGTGACGCTGTCCGTGGACCGGGTTGCGTCCCCGCCCAGGGGCCACGCCAGCGCATCCAAGGGAAAGGGGGACGCGCATTGGGTGCGCTTCCAGGTGACGGACACCGGCATCGGCATTCCGGCCGACAAGCTGGAGCAGATATTCAACGTCTTCAACCAGGCCGACAATTCCATCAGCCGGCGATTTGGCGGGACGGGCCTGGGGCTGGCCATCGCCCGATCGCTGACCGACATGCTGGGCGGTGTCCTGACCGTGGATAGCGGCCCCGAACAGGGCAGCGAGTTCAGCCTGTGCCTGCCGCTGGTGGCCCTGACCGTGCAGCAGCCCGATACGCCGCCCCGGATGATGGAGCCTGCGGCGATGACTTCCACCATGGTGCCGGTTGCGGATTTGTACGGTGCCGGGCTGGGAGAGCGGCCCGTCATCCTGCTGGTGGAAGATGATGAGATGAACCGTCTGGTGACGACGGAATTGCTGGTGCGGTACGGGGCGGAGGTGATGCAGGCCGCCAATGGGGCGGAGGCACTGTCCATCGTGCGCCGTCGCCCCGTGGACGCCGTGGTCATGGACCTGTCCATGCCGGAGATGGATGGGCTGGAGACGGCCCGCCGTCTGCGCAGCCTGCCGGGCTCGGGCGGTCGCGTGCCCATCGTGGCCCTTTCCGCCAATCTGACGGCCGATATCAGGCAGCAATGCCGCGATGCCGGTATCCAGGCCTTTCTGCCCAAGCCCTTCCGGCTGGAGGATGTGGGCGCCGCCCTGTCCAGTGTGCTGTCCCGGATGTCCAAGCCGGCGGCATAGGCCGCTGTCCCGCTCTGCGTTCTGCAATCCTACCCCGCCTTCTGCCCGCGCCACCCTTATCTCAGCCCGGGCTACCCTGATCGGTCCTGTCCGGTTCCGCATGCCGGCCGTAGCCTTTGCGGGGTGTGGCCCCGCCCGGCGGGGCGGATGCGGAAAGCGGAGACGATGTCGCCAACCCAGCGCGTATTGAGCCTTGCCGTCGTGAACAGCGTCGGCTTCTCCGCCACCACGGCAATGGCCCTGTGGATCACCTCGGTGCAAGGGCTGCTGCCGGTGGAGCCATGGTGGGGCAGTGTGGTCGGCGCCTGCCAGCTTGGGGCGGCTGCCATGTCGAACCTGGTCGCCCCCTACCTGTTCCGCCGTGTCTCATGCGAGGAACTGGCCAGGGCCGCCGCCCTGTTCGCGGCGATCTGCGCGGGTTTCATGGCGGCGGGCCATGCCCCCTGGCTGTTTGCCGCCGGTGCCATCGGGCTTGGTGTCGGGCATGGTCTGATGCTGAACGCCGCCAATGCGTTGCTGGCACGTTCCCATGCCGTCCAGGGCAATTACGCCACGGCCCAGATTTGTGAGGTGGCCTTTGCCGCCAGCTTCTACTTCGCGGCGGGGACCATCATCGACCTGTTCGGCCTGCGGGCCATCTTCCTGATCCTGTCGGTCCTGGCTTTGCTGGCGGCCCTTCTTATGCACCGGCTGTCCCTGTCCGGACGCAGCCCCCGCGATGCGCCGGGGGCGCCGACAGATGGTGCGATCGGCTGGCGTGGTCCGGCGACGGCCCTGGCCTTCATTCTGTTCTTCGTCGGGCAGGCATCCTTCTATCAGCATCAGGTGGCGATCGGCAGCCGGCTGGGCATCGATCCGCCGGCCATGAGCCGACTGATGGCGCTTGCCACCATGGGCGGCATGATGGGCGCGGTGGCCGCCAAGATGGCGGGGCTGCGTTTCGGGCTTGTCCGTCCGTTGATGGTGATCCCGCTTGCCCTGGCCCTGGTGCTGATCATGGCGGTCCGCACGCAGGACGGTTTGATCTTCGCCATCTGCGCCGTAATGATCCAGTCCCTGACGATCGCCATCATCCCCTATGTCTTCACGATCCTGGCCACCCTGGACCCGACGGGCCGTCTGCCGTCCCGCGGGCCGGCGCTTCTGCTGCTCGGCGTTGCCGGGGGGCCGCTGCTGGCGGAGGTTTGCCTGCGGAAGGGGGGCTATGGGCTGGTGGGCGTGGCGGGGGCCGCCATTGTCCTGGTATCCGGCCTTCTGTTCATGATGACGGGGCGGGGCATCCGCGGCGGCGTGCCCCGGGCCGCCTGATCCGGTTGCGGCGCGCTTCTGACACCCCCCTTTTCTGTTCCCGCGCTGGGACGCTGACAGATGTCGATCTTCATGATATTGGCTGCAACGGGGACATATCCGGGGCCTGTCACGGGGCATCGGTTGAAGCATTGATCTGAACGGGGTGGGTCAGTCAAATGGACGGGGCGATGGAAGCGGCGGCGCCGATAGTGTCGCCTGCCTATATCGAGTTTCAGCGCGAGGTCGTCATCAATTCGGACATCTGGTCGACGACGGCCCGCATATTGTCCGCCGATTTCGGCTTTGAGGGGATCATCGGCATTCCGGGCCTGGGGGGAGCGTCGACCCTGGGGCTGGCCGTGGCAGCCGGGGCCGGGGTGAACGCGGATTTCGCGACCCTGACGCCCCAGCCGCCCTTGCGGGCCCTGACCGCCGCCACGCCGGTTGCCAGCCTGATCCAGGGTGGCTATGGCGCGCAGGTGATCCATGGCGATGCCCTGCCCATCGTTTTCAGCCTGCCTGTCCTGCCGGGCACACTGGCCCCGACCGACATCGCCATTCGCCTCAATACCGGAGAAGTGGTGACCCCGCAGGCCGTCGGTTTGAACCCGAACCTTGAATATAACGAGCGCAACGTCGTTGTGGTGTTCGGGGAATTCGGCAACAGGCTGACCCCGGGGACCGAGGGGGCCATCCATCCGGTATCGGTGGAGATTGTGTCCGATGACAAGCCCCTGATGCTGGTCGGGCCGGATGGATTGCAATCGGCGGTGGGGATGACCGCGGCCAGCGGCAATCCCTATGTCACCGGCCCGAGCCTGCTGGCGGCCAAGCTCAGCCGTTTCTCTGCCGTGGGGGACAGCGGCCCCGTCTCGCTGATGGGAGGGGTGACCAATGACGGTGCCACTCTCTATCAGGGGGCAGCCACCTATCGCCTGCGCCTGCTGACCAATGGCGGCTTTTCCCCCGACGGTGTCTCGGCCATCCGGCCCGGCGACTTTTCCCGGTTCTTCCAGCTTCAGGCCGTGGATTCGGAGGGCCGGCTGGTCACCATCACGCAAGACGGCGTGGCCTATGACCTGGGGCCGGGGCTTGGGATAGTGAAGGTGGTGGGGCTGGCCGATCTTGGGGTTCCCCCGGCCGGCATCCCGGCTCCCTATTATCTGGCCGACAATGACAATTACATCGACATCATCCTGACAGGGGATGACGCGGCGGTCAGAAGCCTGCTGAACGTCAAGATCCCCACCGCGGCGGAGGCCGGCTACAGCGACATCTACACCCCCGGCGGTCCCGGTCGGACACCCGTGACTGGTACGATCTATACCAGGCCCGCGGCGACACAGACCCTGGCCATCACAGACAGCCTCGACAGGCTGACGACCGTCAGCTACGCAGCACAGCAGGTGGCCGCCTATGACCGGCATGACAATCTGCCCGTCATCTTTCGCCTGCATCATGCCGGTACGGGCGATACCGTGCTGACGGCCAGTTCCAACCGGGCGGCTTCGTTGCTGGCCCAGGGTTATGGCGAGCAAGGCGTGCCATTCGCCAATGACGGCAACAGCCAGGCCACCCTTGCGGTGCGGGAATTCTATTCCGCCGCGGCCGGTGACCATGTCTATACCGCCGATGCCGTGGAAATCGAGCGGCTGCTGCTGCCGGGCAGCGGTTACCAGGATCAAGGTGTCGTGTTCAGGGCGATGGGCCATGCGGCCCCGGGGGCGGCTCCCATCCACCGGTTCTTTTCCGCCAATACCGGCAATCATCTCTACAGCCCCTCCCTGACGGAAGGGTTCACCAGCGATGGTTATGCCTATGAGGGGGTTGCCTGGTATGCGGCCGACCTGCTGCCCGGCCCCAAGGGCGTGGTGACGTTCGATCGCAGCGACGCGCTGGATTTCACAGGCAGCCTGACGGGCAACGACACCTTGCTGAAGCAAGGTGTCGGCATCTTGACCCTGTCCGGGGAAAGCCGGCTGACGGGGGGCACGCAAGTCGCAGCCGGCACCTTGGAGGTCAATGGCAGCCTGGAAACAACATCCTTGACGATTGTGACCGGTTCGGCTCTTTCTGGGTCAGGAACCGTGACCGGTTCTGTCTTGAATGCGGGAACCCTGTCTCCTGGTCGTTCTCCGGGCGTGTTGACCATCCGGGGCGATGTGGTCAGTGTTGCCACAGCGGATCTGCGTGTCGAGATCGACGGTCCCGTGGCGGGCGCAGGCGAAGGGCGACATGACCGGCTTGTCGTGTCCGGCGGCTTTGCTGCGGATGGCATAGTGACAGCGGTGCTTCGCGGCTTCGCCGAAGCCGATGCCACCTCTTTCACGCCAGCCCTGGGCCAGGGCTTCACGATCCTTCAGGCGGCAGGCGGCATCACCGGCGGATTTACAGGATTGAACCAGCCGGCCGGCGGGCTGCCCGCCGGTGCCCGCCTCGATCTCTCGTATGGATCGACGGATGTGGCGTTACTGGTCACGCCTTCATCCTATGCCGGTATCGGTGGGTTGGACGAAGGCCAGCGATCTGTTGGGGCGTCGCTTGATTCTCTCCGGCCTGCGGCGGGCACGCGCCAGATGAATGACCGCGGCGTGCTGTTCGAAGCGCTCTACCGTACCGCCCCTGCCGCCATCCCGGCCGCGCTGACGACGATGGGCGGCGCACTTCATCCTGATATGGTGCGTGGCGGGCTGGACGCGGCTCGGATGTTCAGCGACATCCTGTCTGACCGGCAGGCCTTGTTGCGGCGCGGGGCTGTATCCGGCACGGGGCAGGCGCTGCCAGAGATCGACGGGACGGATAATGATGTGCGCCTGTCCGACAGCGCCGCGGCGAATGCCGCCAATCTTTGGGCCCGCATCAATCTGGGGTCCCGCAACGGCAGTGGCCTGGATCGCGATCAGGTGGGCTTGACCACGGGGTTCGATGTGCCGGCGCCCGGCAATTCCCGGCTGGGGGCCGCCATCGGCTATGTCCGGACTGACCTGGACGGGGCCGGGGGTGACAGCACGATGAACAGCTACATGCTCGCGGCCTATGGTGGCATAACCCACGGGCGCCTGTTCGGCACGGCCGATATCGCTTTCGGCATGAGCGACCATGATGCCCGGCGGCCCATCCGCTTCGGCAGCATCGACCGGCTGGCGCTGTCGGATGGCAAGGGCAGCCAGTTCGGGGCCGGCTTTACGGCCGGTTACCGCGCGACTGTGGCCGGGCTTCTGTTCGAAGCGGCCGGGGGGCTGCGTTACGATCAGGTGTCGGGCGAAGGGTTCAGGGAGGCAGGGGCAGGTGCGCTGGACCTTTCAGTGGACAACCTGGACCTGCATGCACTGCGGTCCGAGGCGGGTCTTCGGCTGGCGGCACGATATCGCAGCACGGCGGACCTTATAGTTGAGCCGGAACTGCATGTGCGCTGGGATCATGATTTCAGGGACGTGGCTGCTCGCAGCCTGTTCAGGCTGGACGGCGCAGGTTTCCATCAGGCCGGTGCCGCACGGGGCCGTGACGCCGCCGTGATAGGCGCCGGCCTGACCGCGCGCAAGGATGGCTGGCTTGAAGCCTTTGCCCAGATCGACCTGGATCGGCGGGAAGGTGAGGTGGGGCGCACCGCGTCGCTGGGCATTCGTCTCCGTTTCGGCTGACCCTTGACCGTTCGGGGTGCCGCCAGCGGGGAGCGGCGGGCGCATTGGCGGCAGGGCGGGTGACAGTGCTGGCCAGATGGCGTTTTCAACCCCATATCCCGGCCTGTGAAACGGCTATTGCTCATCCTTCTCCTGCTGGCGCTGGCCGGGCTGGGACTGGTTGCCGCCCGGCAGGGGGGCGGCTTGACCTCGCTCATTCCCGCCCGCTGGAATCCATGGGCTCTGCCGGACCCCGCGGAACCGCCCGGATGGCTGACAAGCTGGCAATTGGCGCGACTGGCGGAGGATACGCCTGCCTGCCTTGCCTGGCTGGAACGGGCCGGCGTGTCGGTGTCACCGGTACCCGACCGGGTCGGGCCGGAGCCGGGATGTGGCCTTTCCGGAGCTGCCACCTTGCAGAAATCCGCCTTGCGTTACCAGGGGCGTGTGACGGCCAGTTGCCCGGTGCTGGCCGGACTGGCCCTTTATGAACGCCATGTGCTGATCCCGTCGGCGGAACGCCATCTGGGCACAACACCCGTCTCCGTCCGCCATTTCGGTACCTATGCGTGCCGGGCTGTGCGCACCGACCGCGGGGAGGGGGGGCGGCGCAGCCAGCACGCGACCGCCAATGCCATCGACATTGCGGCCATCACGCTGGCGGATGGACGGGAAACCGTCCTGCTGCGTGATTGGAGTGAAAAAGGTGGCACAGGTCCCCGCGCTCTTTTCTGGCGTGATGCGCATAAGGGGGCCTGTGACATCTTCCGCACGGCGCTCGGCCCGGAATATAACGCACTGCATCGCGACCATTTCCATCTCGACATGGGTCGCTTCGGCGTCTGCCGGTGAAACGCTCATTGCCCGGGCTTTCGGGCCGTGCCGTCACCGAAGCCTCAACCCGCATCCCCTCATCATCCCAGGCACCATCACGCTTCCACCCAGGATACCTGATGGTACATCGGTGACATTTCTATCCGGTAGAGGATTGATACTATTTTGCGGTGACCAGAACCTATTGGTTCTGGTCACCGCCCTCAATTGCCGGCGCCAACATTCGTTGGCGCGAGCGACGCCGCACGAGCGGTGCTGTGGCAGTCGCCGCCGGACCAACGTGCGATGAGTTCTACTCATCGCACGTTGGTATGATACCAAGATGACCTGCTCCCTGGAAATGTGTCCGGGATAAAGTAGAGTCCTCCGATCGAAGGAGGGCTATTTGATGAAGACTTTCGACGCCTATACAGGGTCAAACTTCAATGCTGATTGACACCTCCCGGCAAACCCCGCGCAGTTCAGGGCGCTATCACCCGCGCTTGATGTTGAGGATCGCGGCCTGCGTGTACTCCTTAAGCCCATCCAGCCCGAGTTCTGCGCCCATGCCTGATTGTTTGGCCCCACGGAAAGCGATCATCGGACTCAGCGCCAGATGCTGGTTGACCCAGATGGTACCGCTTTGCAGCCGGGCCGCCACATCCGCCGCCCGTTCCTCGTCGGTTCCCCAGACTGACCCGCCCAGCCCATAGTCCGATGCGTTGGCGCGTTCCACGACCTCATCCAGATCCGTGTATTTTAGCACAGGCAGCACGGGGCCGAACTGTTCATCGCGCACGATGGCGGCATCGTCGGTGACATCGCGGACGATGGTGGGGGCAATGAAGAAGCCCTCCCGGTCCAAAGCGGTGCCACCGGCGGCGATCTTGCCGTCGCGGGCGCTGTCGGCCAGCAGGGCTTTCAGCTTTTCAAACTGTGCGCGGTTCTGCACGGGCCCGATCTGGGTTCCCTGTCGGCTGCCATCATCCACGACAGCGGCCTGCGCCAGCCGGGTCAGCTCGTCGCAGAAAATATCGTACATCATTTCCGGGACATAGGCGCGCTTGATGACCACGCAGACCTGGCCGGCATTGGCCATCGCGCCCTGGAAGATCTTGCGGGCCGTGGCGATCGGGTCGACGTCGTCCAGGACAATGGCGGCATCATTGCCGCCCAGTTCCAGGGTCACGCGCTTCAGCGTTGCCGCCGCCGCCTGCATCACCTTGCGGCCCGTGGCCGTGGAACCGGTGAAGGACACCTTGGCCACATTGGGATGGCTGGTCAGGGCTTGCCCCAGATCATTCTCGTCGCAGATGATATTGACCACGCCGGGCGGCAGGATTTCCGCGCAGAGCGCCCCGAACAGCAGACTGGTCAGCGGGGTCGTCGGCGCAGGCTTGGCCACCACCGTGTTGCCGGCCAGCAGCGCCGGCCCCAGCTTGTTCATCAGCAGCATCACCGGGTAGTTCCACGGCGTAATGGCGGCCACCACGCCCAGCGGCCGGCGGATTTCCACGACCTTGCCCTTGGCATCATCCTTCTGCACCACGGGGTCCAGCTTCATGCCGGCGAAGGCGCGCAGGGTGAAGATGGCCCCCATGATCTCCATGCCGGCCTGGTCCAGGGGCTTGCCCTGTTCCAGGGTCAGCAGCCGGCCGAACTCCGCTGCCCGTGCCTGCATCGCATCGGCCAAACGGGTCAGCAGGCCGGCACGGTCGGCCAGCGGACGGGCGGACCAGGCGGGGAAGGCGGCCTTCGCCGCGGCCACCGCCTCGTCCAGCAGGGCCAGATCAGCGACGGGACAGGTGGCGAAGGCCGCCCCGGTGGCCGGATTGACGACATCGATATGACGGGCGCCGTCGCGCAGCACGCCGTTGATCAGCAGCTTATGGTCGGACATGGTCTCGGCTTTCCGGCGGTCAGGCGAAGGTGACGATGGAACGGGCGATCATGCCGCTCTTCATCTCGGTGAAAGCCTCGTCGATCTGTTCCAGCCGGATACGGCGCGAAATCAGTTCGTCCAGCTTCAGGCGGCCCGACATGTAGAAATCAACCAGGCGCGGGATGTCCACCGGAAAGCGGTTCGATCCCATGAAGGAACCCTGCAGCACCTTTTCTGCCAGGAATTCATAGCCATTGACGCTGACCTTCTGCCCGACCGGGATCATGCCCACCACGGTGGCCCGGCCGCCCCGGCGCAGCATGGCGAAGGCGTCCTCCACCGTCTTGGGCAGGCCGATGGCTTCGATCGCGTGATGAACGCCGCCGCGCGTCATTTCCAGCACCTTGGCCACCGTCTCACCATCGGCGGCATTCACGAAATCCGTGGCACCGAACTGCCGGGCCAGGGCTTCCTTTTCGGCGATGCGGTCAATGGCGATGATCCGGCCGGCACCGGCAATGGCGGCGGCATTGATGGCGCACAGCCCGACACCGCCGCAGCCGATTATCGCCACCGTTTCGCCCGGCCGGACATTGGCGGTATGGGCCACGGCGCCATAACCGGTGACCACGGCACAGCCCAGCAGGGCCGCCCGGTCCATGGGCATGTCGGGGCGGATGCGCACACAGGCATTCTCATGGATCAGCATCTGTTCGGCAAAGGCCGACAGGTGCAGGAACTGCGCCATGGGGGTGTCGCCACCGCCCAGGCGCGGCTCATCCTCCTTGCCGCGCTGGGTTTCCGGGCTGACGCAACGGCTGATATGGCCGGAGACGCAATGTTCGCAATGGCGCAGAAGGCCGACAGGCAGGTGACGACATGGTCGCCGGGCCGGACCGTGCGCACATCGCTGCCCACCGCCTCCACCACGCCCGCACTTTCATGGCCCAGGATGGTGGGCAGGCGCGTCGGGTAATGGCCTTCATAGAAATGCAGGTCCGAATGGCAGACGCCCGTCGCGACGGTGCGGATCAGCACTTCGCGCGGGCCGGGCTTGGAAATGGCCACATCCTCGATGGATAGGGGGCTTCCCACGGCGCGCAGAATGGCAGCTTTCACGTTTCTCTCCCAGGCTTGTTCGCCACAGATTACTAAATGCGGAACGCTTTCCAAGCGCAAAAAGAAACAACAAGATGACAAAATTTGAAAATAGCGTATGTTTTTGACTTGCAAGAAGGGGCGGGCCGGCGCCACAAGGGGATGGCGCCCGCGTGCGGCGCCCAACAGACAAGATCGGGAGGCGGGATCGTGGATTTCGAGCTGAGCGAGAGGCAGCGGCATTTCCGCGACCGGGTGCGTGATTTCATCGAAGCGGAAATCCGGCCCCGGGCAGCGGAATATGAGGCGCAGGCCCATGGCGCGGAGCGCTGGCAGGTGGTTCCGGTCATAGAGGCGCTGAAGCCCAGGGCGCGTGCCGCCGGCCTGTGGAACCTGTTCATGCCGCCGCGATCGGGCCGCGCCCATGTCGATGACAGCTTCGCCTTCGAGGGTGAGCAGCTTTCGAACCTTGAGTATGCGCTGTGTGCGGAGGAGATGGGCCGGGTCAACTGGGCCAGCGAGGTCTTTAACTGCTCCGCCCCCGATACGGGCAATATGGAGGTGCAGCTGCGCTATGGCACGCGGGCACAGAAGGATCGCTGGCTGGCGCCGCTGATGGCGGGCGACATCCGCTCGGCCTTCCTGATGACGGAGCCGACGGTCGCCTCGTCCGACGCGACCAACATTGAATGTTCGATCCTGCGCGACGGTGATAATTATGTGATCAATGGCCGCAAATGGTGGTCGTCGGGCGTGGGCGATCCGCGCTGCCAGGTGGCCATCGTCATGGGCAAGTCGGACCCGGAAGGCTCGCGCCATGGCAGCCAGAGCATGATCCTGGTGCCGCTGGACGCGCCCGGCGTGCGGATCGAGCGCATGCTGACCGTGTTCGGCTATGATCATTCCCCGCATGGCCATGGCGAGGTCTCGCTCGACAATGTCCGGGTGCCGGCCTCCAACATGCTGCTGGGCGAGGGGCGGGGGTTCGAGATCGCGCAGGGCCGCCTGGGACCCGGACGCATCCATCATTGCATGCGCACCATCGGTGTGGCGGAGGAGGCGCTGGCCGCCATGGCGCGCCGGCTGACCAGCCGTGTCGCCTTCGGCAAGCGCATTTCCGATCACAGTGTCTGGGAGATGCGCGTCGCCCAGGCCCGCATCGATATCGAAATGAGCCGCCTGCTTTGCCTGAAGGCCGCCGACATGATGGACAAGGCGGGCAACAAGGCGGCGCAGACCGAGATCGCCATGATCAAGGTGCAGGCACCGACCATGGCGCTGCGCATCCTGGATGATGCCATCCAGGCGCATGGCGGCGGCGGTGTATCGCAGGATTTCTTCCTGGCCCATGCCTGGGCCGGCATCCGCACCCTGCGCTTTGCCGATGGCCCGGACGAGGTGCATGCCCGCGCCATCGCCCGCAGTGAATTCAGCAAATATGCCGATCTGAAAGTGCGGCCCGCAGCGGCGCACTGATCTTGATCGCCAGAAAGGGATGGAAACAGAATGAGCCGTGAAGCCGTCATCGTCTCCACCGCCCGCACGCCAATCGGCCGGGCCAATCGGGGGGCGTTCAACAATACCGAACCGGCTGTGCTGGCCGCCCATGTGATGAATGCCGCCATCGAACGGGCCGGCATCGACCCCGCCCGTATCGACGACATCTTCTATGGCACCGGCAACCAGTATGGGCAGCAATTCTTCAACATTGGCCGCCTGTCGGTCTTTGCGGGCAAGCTGCCGCAATCGGTTGCCGGCTTCACGCTGGACCGCAAATGCGCGTCGGGCCTGACGACGGTTGCCCTGGCGGCCCGGTCGATCATGTGCGACGACATTGACGTGGCCCTGGCCGGCGGTGGGGAGTCCGTCTCCTTCACCATGCGGCCAGGCCTGGTGAAGCCCGATTGGCGGTCGCAAACCGTGCTGGAAGCCGAACCCGACGCCTATATGGCGATGATTGAGACGGCGGAAATCGTGGCCGACCGCTATGGCGTGTCACGGGAATATCAGGATCGTTTCGCTGCCGAAAGCCAGCGCCGCGCTGCCGCCGGCATTGCCGAAGGCCGTTTCGATACCGAAACTGTGCCGCTGACGGCAGAGAAGATCAATTGGAACAAGGATGGGACCGAGGCTGGTCGCGAGACGGTCACCCTTTCCAATGACGAGGGCGTGCGCGCCGACACGACCTATGAGGGGCTGTCAGCGCTGAAGCCTGTCTGGAAGGACGGCATCAAGGTCAAGGAAGGAAGGCATGTGACAGCCGGCAATGCCAGCCAGCTTTCCGACGGGGCGTCGGCGCAGATCCTGATGGACCGGGCCACGGCGGAAGCCGAGGGACGACCCATCCTGGGCGTGTTCCGGGGATTCCAGACGGCGGGCTGCGGCCCCGACGAAATGGGCATCGGCCCGGTCTTCGCCATTCCCAAACTGCTGGCCCGCGCCCGCCTGAAGGTGGAGGATATCGGCCTTTGGGAGGTCAACGAGGCCTTTGCCAGTCAGGCGCTCTATTGCCGTGACAAGCTGGGCATCGATCCGGAAAGGCTGAACGTCAATGGCGGGGCCATCGCTATCGGCCATCCGTTCGGCATGACCGGCAGCCGTCTGGTCGGCCACGCCCTGATCGAGGGACGGCGCCGTGGCGTTCGCTATGTCGTTGTGTCGATGTGTGTGGCGGGCGGCATGGGTGCTGCCGGCCTGTTCGAGATCATTTGATCCTGGGGACTATCGATATGGATCTGAGCTTTACCAGCGAGGACGAGGCCTTCCGCGCCGAGGTGCGGGCCTTCCTCCAGGAGAAACTGCCTGCGCGCCTGTCCGACAAGGTGTGCAAGGGGCAACGCCTGTCCAAGGCCGATATGGAGGAATGGCATGCCATCCTCAACGGGCGCGGCTGGCTGGCCAATCACTGGCCGGTTGAATGGGGCGGCACCGGCTGGAACGTCATGCAGCGCTTCATCTTCGAGACGGAGATTGCACTGGCCCATGCACCGCGCATCGTGCCCTTCGGCCTGTCGATGCTGGCCCCGGTGCTGATCAAGTACGGGTCCGAGGCGCAGAAGAAATACTGGCTGCCGCGTATCCTGGACGGCACCGACTGGTGGTGCCAGGGCTATTCGGAACCGGGGGCGGGGTCCGATCTGGCTAGCCTGAAGACCAGCGCCGTGCGCGACGGCGACCATTATATCGTCAACGGGCAGAAGACCTGGACGACCCTGGGCCAATATGCCGACATGATCTTCTGTCTGGTCCGCACGTCCAATACCGGGCGCAAGCAGGAGGGCATCTCCTTCCTGCTGATCGACATGAAGACGCCGGGGATCGAGGTGCGGCCGATCAAGCTGCTGGACGGCGATTACGAGGTGAATGAGGTCTTCTTCACCGATGTCCGCGTGCCGGTGGCCAATCTGGTGGGCGAGCAGGACAAGGGCTGGACCTATGCCAAGTACCTGCTGACCTATGAGCGCACCAACATCGCCGGGGTCGGCGCCTCCATGGCCGCGTTTGAGCGACTGAAGGAGGTGGCGGCCACGCAGATGAAGAATGGCAGGAAGCTGGCCGATGATCCGCAGTTCGCCATCCGCCTGGCGCGGCTGGAGATCGAGCTGGAGAACATGAAGACCACAAATCTGCGCGTCCTGGCGGCGGCCGGTGCCGGCCATGCGCCGACGGCGGAAAGCTCCATGCTGAAGATCCGGGGTACGGAGATCCGTCAGCAGGTCACCGACCTGATGCGCCGGGCGGCCGGCGTGCATGCCCAGGCCTATGTCAGTGAGGCACTGGAGGAAGGGTTCAACGGCCAGCCGGTGGGGCCCGATTTCGCCGCCCCGACCGCGTCGCAATATTTCAACTATCGCAAGCTTTCGATCTTCGGCGGCTCCAACGAGGTGCAGCGCGAAATCATCAGCAAAGCCATTCTGGAGCTGTGAGCCATGGATTTCTCACTGGGCGAAGACCGGCAGATGCTGGTCAACTCTCTCGGCCGCTTCCTGGCCGGGAATTTCGACTGGAAAACCCGTGAGCAGGTGATCGCCTCAAGCGAGGGCTGGTCGCGCGACCTCTGGCGGCAACTGGCCGATCTGGGTGTCATCGGCGCTCTGTTTGACGAGGAAAGCGGCGGCTATGCCGGATCGCCTTTCGATGTCGGGGTGGTGTTCGGTGAGGTGGGGCGGGCACTGGCGGTGGGGCCGTTCCTGGGTACGCTGATGGCTGGTCGCGTCCTGGCCGCCACGGGACGGGCCGACCTGCTTGAACGGGTGATCGCGGGAGAGGTGATCCTGTCCGCTGCCCTGGAGGCCGCCACGCTGCGGGCAGTTGTCGCTGGCGATGGCTGGTCGCTGTCCGGCAGTCAGGCCGTTGTGCCCTTTGCGGCCAGCGCCGATCACATCGTTGTGGCGGCGACCACGGCGCAGGGACCATCCCTGTTCCTGGTGGACAAGGGGGCGAGCGGGCTTTCCATCCAATCCTATCCGCTGGTCGATGGCGGGGCCGCTGGCGAACTGCGCCTCGACGGGGTTCCGGCGACCTTGCTGGGCGAGGCGGGTCAGGCAGCGCCGATTATCGAGGCGGTGAATGCAGTGGCTCTGGTGGGGCTGTGCTGGGAAGCCGTGTCCATCATGGATGTGGTCAAGGACCAGACGCTGGAATATCTGCGCACCCGCAAGCAGTTCGGCATCGCCATCGGCAAGTTCCAGGCGCTTCAGCACCGCATGGCCACCCTTGCGCTGGAGATCGAACAGGCCCGCTCGGCCGCCATCAATGCCGCAGCGCGCTTCCAGGAGGGGCGGATCACCCGTGAGAAGGCGGTCTCCGCCGCCAAATACACGATCGGGCGCGTCGGCACCCTGGCGGCAGAGGAGGCCATCCAGCTACATGGCGGCATCGGCATGACCTGGGAACTGCCCCTGTCGCACTATGCCAAGCGGCTGGTGATGATCGGCCATCAACTGGGTGACGAGGATCATCACCTGGAACGGTTCATCGCGCTGGGGCGTGAGAGCGCTGCGGCCTGAGGGCAATCATTGGCCCCTCATCACCCCGGTTGCCGCCGGGATGATGAGGGGCCATTCATTCGGAGACCGGTCCGCTCAATATCCCGTCATCCGCGCGATGCGGTCGGCGTGGAAATCGGTGTCGCCATAAAGTTCGGCCAGCACACGCTGGCGCTTCATGAAGAAGCCGACATCATATTCGTCGGTCATGCCGATGCCGCCATGCATCTGCACACCTTCCTGTACGGCAAGCAGGCTGGCCATGCCGGCCATGCCTTTGGCTACGCAGGCGGCACGATCGGTGCCGTCTGCCCCCTCATCCAGCAATTGCTGCGCCTTCAAGGTCGCGGCCCGCGCCAGTTCCAACTCGCAATAGAGATGGGCGGCGCGGTGCTGCAGGGCCTGGAAACTGCCGATGACCTGCCCGAACTGCATGCGGTCGCGCAGGTAAGCCATGGTCATGTCCGTGGCCCCGCCGGCCACGCCCAGCATTTCCGAGGCAGTGCCGGTACGCAAGGCGGACAGTGTCGCGTCCAGCAGCGGACGGCCACCCTCCACGGTGCCGATCACCGCATCGCCACCGACCTGGACACCTTGGAAGCTGAGGCGGGAGGCGAAACTGGCATCGGCAAGCCGCGCCACCTCCATCGCCATCCCGGCCTGTTCCCGCTCCAGCGCGAACAGGGTGATGCCGTCCGTGTCGTCATCATTACCGCTCGTGCGCGTGGCGATGATCAGCAGGTCGGCGACATGGGCGAAGGGGACGAAATTCTTGGTGCCGTCCAGCCGGAAGCCGTTGCCGGAGCGGGTGGCGCGCAGGGCGATATGTTGCGGTTTATGACGTGCCCTCTCATCAATGGCGATGGCCGCCACGCTGTCGCCGGCCAGGATGCCGGGCAGAAAGCGGGCGCGCTGTTCCGCTGTTGCACCCTTCAGGGCCGTGACGGCGCCCACGGCGCTCGACAGGAAGGGCGAAGGCGTGAGGTTGCGGCCGATTTCCTCCAGCACGATGCCGGCCTCGACATGGCCCAGGCCAAGACCGCCATCGGCTTCATCGGCCAGGATGCCGGTGAAGCCCATTTCCGCGAATTGCTTCCACAAGGTGGGGGAATACCCTGCCGGGTCGGCACTGTCGCGCAACCGGCGCATGTGGCCGACCGGGGCCAGATTGGCCAGGAACGGGCGCGCGGTATCGGCGAGCATCACCTGCTCGTCGCTCAGATAAAGGGGCATTGTCAGGCTCCCGGAAGCGCCAGGATGCGCTTGGCGATGATGTTGAGCTGGATCTCCGACGTGCCGCCTTCGATCGAATTGGCCTTGGTGCGCAGCCAGGCGCGGGCGGCGGCTCCGTGGCGGGAGGCGTCGCTCTCCCATTCCAGGGACGGCGATCCGCCGGCCGCCATGGCCAGTTCATGGCGCTGCTTGTTCAGTTCCGTGCCGACATATTTCATCATCGATGGCTGGGCCGGATGGGCCTTGCCTTCCTTCAGCTCATCCATGAACCGTTCGGACGCGGCGCGGAACGCCTCAGCCCGCAGGTCGAACTGCGCGATGCGGGCGCGCAGGATGGGATCGGCCAGACGGCCATCGGCCTCGGCCCCCAGGGCGGCCAGCGCGATCTTCGACAGGGAGATTTCCCCGCCGCGCGAGCCCATGCCGGAAATCATCTCCCGCTCATGGCCCAGCAGATACTTGGCGACGTCCCAGCCCCGGTTCAGCTGCCCGACCAGATTGGCCTTGGGTACCTTCACATTGTCGAAGAAGGTCTCGCAGAAGGGGGAATAGCCGGAGATCAGCAGAATGGGCCGGGTCGTCACCCCCGCGGACTGCATATCGAACAGCAGGAAGGAGATGCCGGCCTGCTTGGCACCCGTGTCGGTGCGGACCAGACAGAAGATCCAGTCGGCCTTGTCGGCATAGCTGGTCCAGACCTTCTGGCCATTGATCAGGAAATGGTCGCCCAGATCTTCGGCGCGGGTGGCCAGGCTGGCCAGGTCGGACCCGGCATTGGGTTCCGAATAGCCCTGGCACCAGCGGATCTCACCCCGCGCGATCCGGGGCAGATGCTCCAGCTTCTGGTCCTCGCTGCCATATCTAAGCAGGGCCGGGCCCAGCATGGAAATGCCGAAGGATTGCAGCGGGTTGCGGCAGCCCAGCCCGGCCATCTCCTGACGCAGGATTTTCGCCTGCGCCGGGGAAAGGCCACCGCCGCCATAGGCGCGCGGCCAGTCAGGTACGGTCCAGCCCCGGGCGCCCATGACATCCAGCCATTGTTTCTGGGCGTCGCAGGTGAATGTTGCCTTGCGCCCGCCCCAGCAGATATCGGCTTCCGTCCGCACCGGCTGGCGCATCTCCGGCGGGCAATTGGCGATCAGCCAGGCGCGTGTTTCGGCGCGGAACGCGGTCGGATCATCTGACATCACGCTGCCTCCGCCTGCACGCGCTGCAAAAGCTCGATCTCATGCCCGTCGGGGCTGATCAGGAAGGCGGCCTTCATGCCGCTGCCTTCGATCGGCCCATGCTTCAATCGGGCACCATGGTCGAGCGCAGCTTGCAGCAGCGTGTCGAGATCAGGCGTGCGGAATCCGACTGGCCCGTGGGCGGTGCCCTGTTCCAGCGCGCGGCCATCGCGCCATTGGAACAGGACCAGGGTGAAGTCGCTGTCCTGCGAGGCCAGCATGATCTCCCGGAAGGTCGGCCCCTCCACCTGCCAGCGCCGCACCATGCCGAAGGTCCCGGCATAGAACCGCTCCGACGTTTCGGCATCCGGCACCACCAGCTTGAAGAAGCCCAGGCTGGTCCGGGCGATGGTGCGTGGATCAACCATTGAAACGCCCTCCCGCTGCGGCCTTGTCGCGCAACAGCCCGGAGAGGCGGAAATCGGTCAGGTGGGGCGCATGCTTTTCCAGCCCCTTCAGGACCACATCCAGGCCGATATTGTCGGCCCAGAACATCGGCCCGCCCCGCCAGGCCGGCCAGCCATAGCCGTTCAGCCAGACGATATCGATATCCGATGCGCGCTGCGCGATCCCTTCCTCCAGGATCAACGCCCCCTCATTGACCATCGGATAGAGCAGGCGCTCGCGGATTTCCTGATCGTCGATCACCCGCTGTTCCTTGCCCGACCGGGCGGCGAACTCGGCGATGATGGCATCGACCTCTGCCGAGGCGGTGCGGTTGCGCTTTTCGTCATAATCATAGAAGCCCTTGCCCGTCTTCTGTCCGCGCCGGCCGCGTTCGCACAGCACCTCGCGGATGGTGGAGCCCGATGATTTCGCCGGGTCCCAGCCCAGGTCCAGGCCCGCCAGATCGGCCATCTGGAACGGTCCCATGGGCAGACCGAATGTGGTCAGCACCCGGTCGATATCGGCGGGGCGCGCGCCTTCCATCAGCAGGGCATTGGCCTCGCGCGTGCGGGCGGCCAGGATGCGGTTGCCGATGAAGCCATGGCAGACGCCGGACATCACCGCGATCTTGCCGATCCTGCGGGCGAGCGCCATGCCGGTTGCCAGCACGAGCGGTGACGTCTTTGCTCCCCGCACCACTTCCAGCAGCTTCATCACATTGGCGGGGGAGAAGAAATGCAGGCCGATGACCCAGTCGGGCCGTGACGTCGCCGCCGCGATCTCATCGACATTCAGATAGGAGGTATTGGTGGCCAGGATGGCGCCGGGGCGCGCCACCTTGTCCAGCCGGGCGAAGACCTCCCGCTTGATCTCCATGGTCTCGAACACCGCCTCGATGATCAGGTCGCAATCGGCAAGGGCGGCATAGTCCAGGCTGGTGGTCAGCAAGCCCATGGCGGTGCCTACCTGCCCAGCACTCATCCGCCCCTTGGCGGCGGTGGCGTCATAGTTTTTCCGGATGATGGAAACGCCCCGGTCCAGGGCAGGCTGGTCACGTTCCAGCATCACCACCGGAATACCGGCGGACAGGAAATTCATGGCGATGCCGCCGCCCATGGTGCCGGCACCGATGATCCCGACCTTGGCAATGGCCAGGGGCTTCAGGTCCGGCGGCAGGCCATCGATCTTCGCGGCAGCCCGCTCGGCAAAAAAGACATGGCGCAGGGCCTTGGACTGGGCCCCCGCAACCAGCTTCAAGAACAGGGTCCGCTCCTTCGCTGCGCCCTCCGCAAAGGGCAGGGACACGGCCGCTTCCACCGCTTCGATGCAGGCCTGCGGCGCATCCTGGCCGCGCAATCGCGCGGCATTGGCGGCGCGGTAATCTTCAAAGACGCCGGCGGGCGTCGCTGCGGTCTTGTCACTGCGGCGGCTGGATATTGGATAGTCCGTGCAGCCTGCCACCTCGTTCGCGAAGGCAATAGCATCGGCTTCCAAACTGGCGTCTTCCGTCAGTCGATCGACCAGACCCTTGGCCAAGGCCTTGCCAGCCGGGATGGGGGCGCCGGTGACGATCATGGGCAAGGCGTCGGCCACACCGATGACGCGGGGCAGCCGCTGTGTGCCACCGGCTCCGGGCAGGATGCCAAGCTTCACTTCCGGCAGGCCCATGGAAGCGGTTGCGGTCGCGATGCGGTAGTGGCACCCCAGCGCCACCTCCAGCCCGCCGCCCAGCGCCGTACCGTGGATGGCAGCAACGACCGGTTTGCCGCATTGTTCGATCAGGTCGATCACTTCCGGCAGGCCCGGTTCCACCGGCGGCTTGCCGAATTCGGTGATGTCGGCACCGGCGAAGAAGGTACGTCCGGCGGCGCGGATCACCACCGCCTTGATGCCGGCATCCGCCCGCGCCTGGGCGATGGCATCGGCCAGACCGCCACGCACGGCGGCGGACAGCGCGTTGACCGGTGGATTGTCGGCCGTCACGACCAGGATATTCCCATCAAGCCTTGTCGATACGGGCGCCATTTTCTCTCCCATCCTCTTTGTTCGGACGGCGGACAGCGCCTGCGCGCGTCGTCGACCATTTACATACCCTATTTTCAGAAATAGGAATTGGAGATCAAGTTAATTCTAACAATCCGATTGAAAACCGTAAAAAATTGCCATACGCTTCCCATCGCCGACCTTCAAAAAACAAACCAGAAGTAAGAAAATAAATGGATGCGAAGGATTTTGGCCAGTCGGGCCCGGAGCGGGAGGCTCCGCGCCCCTGGCCCGCAATGTCGCTGCGTGCGGCGACCGAACGTCTGTGCGCGCCGGGCATGCTGTTTGAGATGGAAACAATCCAGGTGCGGGGCGTGCCCATGCGCACCTGGAAGAACCAGCCGCCGACATTGGCCGCCATGGCACGGCGGGCGGCCAGCCTGTTCGCGGATAATGAGTTCATCATTTATGAGGAGGAGCGCATCCGCTATGGCGCCTGGTTCCGGGCGGTGGCGGCGCTGGCGGCGCGGCTGCTGGCGGCCGGGGTGGGACGCGGAGACCAGGTGGCGATTGCCATGCGCAACCTGCCGGAATGGCCCGTCGCCTTCTTCGCCATCACCAGCATCGGCGCGATTGCCGTGCCGCTGAACGCCTGGTGGCAGGGGGAGGAACTGCGCTACGGGCTGGAAAATTCCGGTGCCTGTCTGCTGATCTGCGATGAACAGCGGTTTCGTGTCGTGGAACCCTTGCGTGGCCAGCTTGCGGACCTTCGTACCGTCTGGGTGGCACGGCCGTCTGCGCCCCTGGCGGGGGCGGAGGCGCTGGACGGGTTGATCGGGCCGGCGCGCGATTATGCGCTGCTGCCGGACAGGGATCTGCCAGATGTGCCCATGGTGCCCGACGATGAGGCGACAATCTTCTATACCAGCGGCACCAGCGGCCTGCCCAAGGGGGCGCTGGGCACGCATCGCAGCACGCTGACCTGCTGCCTGGCCAATGCTTTCAGCTCCCACCGGTCCAGCCTGCGCCGCGGGGAGACGCCGCCGCCATCGCGGCCGCGCATCTCCCTGACTGTCATTCCGCTGTTCCATGTCACGGCCTGCAACGCCTCGATGATGAGCATGCTGATGACCGGCGGGAAGATGGTGATGATGCGCAAATGGGACGCGGTGGAGGCCATGCGCCTGATCGAGCGGGAGAAAGTGTCGGTGGCCGGCGGCGTGCCGACCATCGCCTGGCAATTGCTGGAACATCCCGACCGGCACCGATACGACCTGTCCTCCATCGAATCCATGGCCTATGGCGGGGCGCCGGCGGCACCGGAACTGGTGCGGCTGATCGACAGCGATCTGCGCGCCCAGCCCAGCAGCGGCTGGGGCATGACCGAAACCTCGGCCACGGTCACCACCCATGCGGCGGAGGACTATGTCAACCGGCCCGACAGCTGCGGCCCGCCCCTGCCGGTGTCGGAGATACGCATCATGGCCCCCGACGGCCAGATGGAGATGCCGGTGGGGGAGGTGGGGGAATTGTGGGCCTTCGGACCCCAGATCGCCAAGGGCTATTGGCGCGATCCGCAGGCGACGCAGGCCACCTTCATTGATGGCTGGGTGCGTACCGGCGATCTGGCCCGCATCGATGATGAGGGCTTCTGCTATATCGTGGACCGGGCCAAGGATATCGTCATCCGTGGCGGCGAGAATATCTATTGCATCGAGGTGGAGAACGCCCTGTTCGCCCATCCCGCCGTCACCGATGCTGCCGTGGTCGGGGTGCCCCACCGCACCCTGGGGGAAGTACCGGCTGCCATCGTGCATCTGGGGCCCGGCCATGAGGCGGACGAGGTCCAGATCCTGGATTGGGTACGGACCCGCCTGGCCCCGTTTAAGGTGCCGGTGCAGGTCCGTTTCGCCGCCGATCCGCTGCCACGCAATGCCAATGGCAAGATATTGAAAAAGCAGCTGCGCGCGCTGTTCGATCCGGAGTGACACCAGCGGTCATGCATAATGACCGCTGGTGTCCGCGCCGACTGGCGCGGCAGCGGTATGCGTTACCAGACGACCCCAGTGCGGTTCTCGCCGGGCCGCCTGACCGTGGGGTGCGATGTCGACAAGCCGCCATCGACGGCGATGGCCTGGCCATGGATATAGCTGGCGGCATCGGACACCAGGAATAGGGCGGCCTCGGCCACCTCCCCGGCCTCGCCGCCGCGCAGCAGCGGGTTCAACTGGCCGATCCTGTCGAGCTTGCCACTGGCACGCGCGCGGTCATAGGCGGGCTTGGTCATGCCCGTTTCGATCAGGCCGGGGCAGACGGCATTGATCCGCACGCCGGTTCCCGCCAGCTGCTGGGCGGCGGTCTGCACCAGATTGATGACGCCGGCCTTGGAGGCGGAATAATGCGCCGGTCCTGCACCGGAACGCAGTCCGGCCACCGACGCGGTGCAAAGAATGGCACCTCCGCCGGTCCGGGCGATGCGTGGTGCGGCGTGTTTGACGGCCAGGAATGGGCCGATCAGGTTCACGCGCAATGTCTCCAGCCAGATATCGGGCGTGGCGTCGAAGAAGCCGCCAGCGGCCCCGCCGGTGATGCCGGCATTGGCATGGAAAATGTCCAGGCGGCCGAACGCGCCCTCGGCCCGGTCCAGCAGGGCCAGCATGTCGGGTTCCGACCCGGCATCCCCCGTCACCGCCAGCGCTTCGCCCCCCTCAGTGCGGATGGCCTGCGCGGTATCATTCACGGCGTCAGCGCGGTCGAAGGCGACGATCTTCGCCCCGGCGCGAGCGAAACGCAGGGCCGATGCCGGATGCGGCACCGGTGACGATGGCGACCTTGCCGTCCAGTTGGCCGCTCATATCGTCACCCCGCCATCGACGATCACCATCTGCCCGGTCATCCATGTGGCGGCCGGCGATGACAGGAACACGGCCGCCCCGGCAATGTCGCGCGGTTCACCAAGACGGCGCATCGGCGTGCGGCTGGCGGTGGCGTCATGCACACGCTGATCCTCCCACAGGGCGCGGGCGAAATCGGTCTTCACCACGCCGGGGGCGATGGCGTTGACGCGGATATTATGCTTGCCATTCTCCACCGCGTAATTGCGCACCAGCTGGAAATCCGCGGCCTTGGAGATGTTGTAGCCGCCGATCGTGTCCGATCCCTTCAGCCCGCCGATGGAGGAGATGACGACAATCGCCCCATCCTTCTTTGCGCGCATGTCGGGCAGGGCCAACTGGATCAGCCAATGGTTGGCCAGGACGTTATTGTCCAGGATCTTCCGGAACTGTTCGTCCGAAATGCCGTCCATCGACCCGTAATAGGGATTGCTGGCCGCATTGCAGACCAGGATGTCGATGGGGCCAAGCTGTTCACGCGCGCTGACGAACATCTCCTCCAGCGCCGATTTGGACGAGATGCTGGCGGCCAGCGCAATGGCGGTGCCCGCACCGTGGCGGGCATTGATCGCCGCCGCCACCTCTTCACAGGCATCCTGCTTGCGGCTGGAGATCACCACCTTGGCGCCCTGTGCAGCCAGTTCCTCGGCGATGGCGCGGCCGATGCCGCGCGAGGAACCCGTGATGATGGCGGTCTTGCCGCCCAGATCGAACAATGACATGTGGATTTCCTTCCCGTTGGTTATTCAGGCGCCGGCCTGTTCGGCGAAGCGCCAGGCCTGTTCGGCCAGCGGGCGCACGCGGGCGGCCGTCTTCTCCGCCTCTGCATTGGAGGCATTGCCATCAATGACCCGCTTCCTGATGCCTTGGACGATCCCGACCAGGCGGAACAGCCCATAGGCGAAGTACCAGTTGAGGTCCGGCATCGAGCTCCGCCCGGTGCGGGTGCAGTACCGCTCCGTCAACTCATCCAGGCCGGGAATGGCCAGGGCGGCCAGATCGACCCCGCCTAACTGGGCCAGCCGGTCGCCGCGCGGCATGGCCCAATTCATCGCCAGATAGGCGAAATCGGCCAGCGGGTCGCCCAGGGTTGACAATTCCCAGTCCAGGACGGCCAGCACGCGGGGCGCATCCTTGGCGAAGATCAGATTGTCGATGCGATAATCGCCATGGATGATGGCAGTCCGCTCCTGCGCGGGCCGGGTGCGGGGCAGCCACTCGATCAGCCGTTCCACCGCAGGGATGTCGTCGGTCTGGGCGGCCCGATACTGTTTGGTCCAGCGCCCGACCTGTCGTTCGAAGTAATTGCCGGCCGCCCCATAATCGCCCAGGCCCACCCGGTCGGGCTGGATCATGTGCAGGTCGGCCAGCGCGTCGACAGTGGCGTGATAGATCGCCCGTCGTTCCTCCCGTGCCGCATCGGGCAGGGTGGCGTCCCAGAAGGTGCGGCCATTCACGCATTCCATGACATAGAACGGCGCGCCGATCACGTCCGCATCCTCGCAAAGGGCAAACGGACGCGCGACGGGAAAGCCGGTCGGATGCAGGGCGGCGATCAGGCGATATTCCCGATCCACGGCATGGGCCGATGGCAGGATGGTGCCGAAAGGCTTGCGTCGCAGCACATATTCCCCCTCGCCATCGGATAGGCGATAGGTGGGATTGGACTGGCCGCCGGCGAATTTCGCCATTTCCCGCAATGTGCCGAAGCCCGCGACATGCTGTTGCAGCCAGGTTCCGAGTTGAGCCCGCTGCTCTTCACCATCCATGTCCGCGGGCACCCTGTCCGGCTGCCTTTGTTGTTCGCCGGTGGTGGTCACCTGGCCCCTCCCTTGGTTTTGTCGATACCTTATGTTTCAAACTCTATAAATATCAACGAAAAATGCCATACCCAAAATTCTAATTAGCGCACCACTCGTTTGAATCCTCTTAATTGTTGGACGGCTTGCCATGGTTGGGCATAAGAGGCGGATGGAACAGCAGGACAGCATGGAGCCGCCCGTCGCGCGCAAGCCGCGCAGCCGGCACAAGTTCGAGCAGAAGCGGGAGGAGATCCTCAGCGCGGCCACCGATTTCATGAACAGCCAGGGGGCCAAGGGCACGACCCTGCTGGAGGTGGCGCGCGCGGTCGATCTGAACACGACCAGCATCACCTATTATTTCCGGCGCAAGGAGCTGCTGGCGGCGGCGGTGTTCGAGCGCACGATGGACCGGCTGCACGCCATGGTGCGCGCGGCGGGGGCTGAGCCTGACCCCAGGTCACGGGTGCGCCGCTTCATCGATTTGAATGTCGCGCTGCGGTCCGATGTCATCCTTGGCAAGGCGCGTCCGCTGGCCAGCCTGTCCGACCTGCGTACGCTGGAGGACAATATCCGTCTGCCGCTGGAACGTCGCTTCCAGGAGGTATTCCGCGATGTCCGCGCCTTTTTCGAGGGGCCGGAGGCGGGGGTGGTCAAGGATGTGACGACGGCGCGGGCCCATATCCTGCTGGAGACGATCTTCTGGCTGCCGATCTGGATCAGCCATTATCCGCTGGATGAATTCGCGCGGGTGTCGCGGCGGCTGTTCGACATTCTGGACCGGGGGATCGCCCTGGACACGGCGGCCTGGACACCGGTGCTGCTGGCCGATGCCACCCCGACGGAGGAGGCATTGGCGGCAGAGGGGGGGACGGAGAATTTCATGCGCGTCGCCACCCGGCTGATCAACGAGATCGGTTATCGCGGTGCCTCGGTTCTGCGCATTGTCGAGGAATTGAAGGTCACCAAGGGCAGCTTCTATCACCATCTGGATGCCAAGGATGATCTGGTGCTGGAGTGCTTCCGCCGCTCCTACCGCCGTGTCGCCCAGATCCAGGGTGCCGCCAACGAGCAGGGCGGGGATGAGTGGCAGCGCCTGTCGTCGGTGATCGCCACCCTGCTGGATATCCAGTTCGACGCGCAATGGCCCCTGACCCGCACCTCGGCGCTGCAGGCCCTGCCGTTCAATCTGCGGGCGGAAGTGGTCGATCGCTCGAACCGCACGGCGGTGCGCTTCGCCGGGTGCCTGATCGAAGGCGCCATGGAGGGCAGCATCAGGGTGGTCGATCCCATGATCGCCAGTCAGATGATTATCGCCACGCTGAACTCCGCCTTTGACCTGCGCAAATGGGCTTCGCGCCTGAACCGCCGCGATGCGATCGGCATCTATGCCTCGACCGTGCTGGGCGGCCTGTTCGATCCGGGGATCGGTCCGGTTATGCGCCTGGACGGCGAGGGGCAGGGTGCCGGGGCGCCAGCGGCCGATGGATCGCGCAGCCGCTGGCTGGGCTGGCGGGAATAGGGGCTGGGGCTTGAGACATGGCTGGAATTGTCGGGTCCCGGTGCCTGCCGGGGCGTTGCGGTCCCATGCCGGCCTTCAACGGTTCCGGGATGTCAAACTTGCTTGTTTGAAGATATAGAATTTTTTATATTATTGATTTTATTTGATAAATTTTTATAATCATAAAATCGGTTGAGATTGCCTGAAATTGCCCCCTATGATGCGGAAAACATCAGGGGGGCTGGGTATGTGCAATCCGGAAGGGGCCGGCATCGCCGCACTGGCAAATTTACACTACGGGTCAGGCTGGTTGCGGGTCGATCAGTCCTTGATCGATGCCTTTGCCGCCGTTACCGGCGATCATCAATTCATCCATGTCGATCCGGCGCGGGCATCGTAAACCCCGTTCGGCGGCACCATCGCCCATGGCTTTCTGCTGCTGTCGCTGCTGCCACAACTGCATGCCACATCCCACCGGCCCGTGATCCCGGCGCTGACCATGGCCATCAATTACGGCTTTGACCGCATCCGCTTCATCACGCCGGTCCGGGCGGGCAGCCTGGTGCGCGCCCTGTTCACCGTGACGGAACTGGCGGAGAAGCGACCGGGGGAGTGGCAGCAGGCGCTGGATGTCGAAATGATCGCCAAAGGTGCCGACCGGCCTGTGCTGTGCGCGCGCTGGCTCAGCCGGATGGTGCTGGCCTCAGGTCCGCAGGCATGAGCCGCCGGACGGGGTCATACCGACGGTTAAAATGTTTGGCCGTCGGTTCGGTGCCGACTGGCACCGCGCCGCTCGTGCGGCGTAGCCGAAGCCCACGGATGTGGGCGCTGGCGATTGAAGGGCTTGAAAGATTGACTATCGGTCAATCTTTCAAGGCGACGGTATCAGGTCCGCCCCGGCATCCGCATCAGGCTTTCCTGGGTGACGGTTGCTACCAGCCTTCCGGCGGTTGTGAAGAAATGCCCCCGGCTCAGGCCGCGCGCACCACCCGCCCAGGGACTGTCGGTTTCAAACAGCAGCCAGTCATCCATATCCGGCGTGTCGTGGAACCAGATGGCGTGGTCCAGGCTGGCGCTTTGCACACCGGGTGTGAAGGGGCGCACGCCATGGGGCAGCATGGCATTGCGCAGCAGCATGATGTCGGACGCATAGGCCAGCAACCCGCGCTGCAGGGCCCCGTCGGCACCGACAGGATGGCGCATGCGCATCCACCAGGCCGATTGCGGCGGCTGCGGTTGCGCACCGAACAGCGCGTCTGGATCGATGGGCACGATCGCCATCGGTCGCCCGTCCAGCCGTTCCGTCAACAGGCGGCCGCGTTCATCGGCGGTGGCGCGCCAGGCGGCCAACCGTTCAACGGCCTGTTCCGGGACCATCATGGTACGCATGGCAATCTGATGGCTGCGACCGCTCTCCCCCCGATGGAAGCCGGCCAGCATGACCAGGATGGGCTGCCCCTCCTGCCGGGCAATCACCTGCCGGTTGGCGAAGCTGCGTCCCGCGACAAGATCGGTGACCTGATAATGCACTGGCTTGCCGGGATCGCCCGCCCGCAGGAAACAGGCGTGCAGGCTGTGGGCCAGCTTGCCCTGATCCTCCGCCAGACTGGCGGCCATCAGCGCCTGGGCGATGGTCTGCCCGCCGAAGATCCGGCTCGCGAATCCTTCGAAATGCGTCCCCTGATAGGTGTCTGTCGCGATTGGAGCCGGCTCGACCAACGACCGGACACGGGTCCCCCATTCATTTTGCATCATGGTACCTGTCCAGTTCATGTGATGATGTGAAAATATTTAATGGATAAGTGCAATGTCAAACAGAGATATTAAAAAAATCATTGGAGCTGTCAATTTCAGAGATATTGGCGGGATTATTTGTAATGGTTCTTCAGTTGTTGGCTTTGGTAAGATATTCAGGTCCGACAGGCTGTCTCTTCTGAACGAAGATGATCTTTCGATCCTGGATGGTCTGTGCTTGCGCGCGATCTTCGATCTGCGGTCCCGGCGGGAGCGGGAGGCCGATCCGACATGCTGGACCGGCGTCGGCGTGGAGACCCATGTCTTCCGGCCGGGGCACAAGCGCCGTCTGGTGGATATGGCTGCTGACTATCCCGCGACTATGGTGGGGGCGCAGACGCTGATGCTGGATTTCTACGCTGAGCTGCCGCGCACCATGGGACATGTCTTTGGTGAGATTTTGCGGCGCATCGCCGACGGGGCCTTTCCCTGCATCATTCATTGCTCGGCCGGCAAGGACCGCACCGGCATGGCGGTGGCCCTGCTGCTGTCGGCGCTGGACTGTGACCGCTCAGCCATCCTGATCGACTACGCCGCCTCGTCCCACGCGCGCCGGCTGGAAGGCGCGATGGTGCGCAGCATGGCCCGGGACCCGTCCGTAGCCCGCTTCCGGGAACAGTATCCGGCCGACGCTCTGGCGGTGATGACGGAGGCGCGGCCGGAATATCTCGTCGCGGCACTGGATGCCATCGACCGGGAATATGGCTCGATGAATGCCTATCTGGCCGGCATCGGCATCGACGAACCGCTGATCGCGCGCCTGCGCGCCCAGCTTCTGGAACCAATGGAAAAGGGGAGGGAATGATGAAGGCGTTGCTGTCAAAGACGGTGGGTGGGCCGGACAGCCTGGTGCTGGCCGACCGGCCGGTACCGGTGCCCGGCAAGGGTGAATTGCTGGTACGGGTCCTGGCCTGCGCCATCAACTATCCCGATGTGCTGATCATCGAGGACAAGTACCAGCTCAAGCCCGAGCGGCCCTTTGCGCCCGGCAGTGAGATCTGTGGTGAGGTCGCGGGCGTCGGCGAGGGGGTGGAGGGCTGGACGCCCGGTGACCGGGTGATCGCGGTGACCGGCTATGGCGGCCTTGCCGAATATATGCTGCTGCCCGCGGCCAAGGCCTTTGCCCTGCCGCCGGACCGTGACCCGGTGCAGGGTGCCGCGCTGCTGATGACCTATGGCACGACCATCCATGCGCTGGCGGATCGCGGGGCGTTGCAGAAGGGCGAAACCCTGCTGGTGCTGGGCGCTGCCGGTGGAGTCGGTCTGGCTGCGGTGGAGATCGGCAAGGCGCTGGGCGCGCGTGTCGTGGCTGCAATCTCCTCGCCTGAAAAGGCGCAGGCGGCGCGGGACGCGGGGGCCGACGAGACCCTGATCTATGGCAGGGCCCCGTTCGACAAGGCGGCATCGAAGCAATTGGCGCAGGCCTTCAAGGATGCTGTCGGGCCCGACGGCGCCCATGTCATCTATGATCCCGTCGGGGGCGATTACTGTGATCCGGCCTTGCGCGCCATCGCCTGGGAAGGGCGCTATCTGGTGGTGGGATTTCCCGCCGGCATCCCGCATCTGCCGCTGAACCTGACCCTGCTGAAAAGCTGCGACGTGCGGGGCGTGTTCTGGGGCGGCTTCGCCGCGCGCTTCCCCGACCGCAACCGGGCGCATGTGGCCCAGCTTTTCCGCTGGTGGCAGGACGGCAAAATCAACCCGCGCATCGACCGGACCTGGCCTTTGGCAGAGGCTGGCGAGGCCATAAGCTGGCTGGCTGACCGTCGGGCAGTGGGCAAGGTTGTCGTCGAGGTGGCGTGACCGGATACAACCAAGCCGGATGATTGAATCCACCCCGGCCCCATGCTAGTCAGCAGCAGGGGATCGGGGGCACCGGGACGGATGACAAACGCCAGCAAAGCGGCCAGTTCGGGAGCAAGGGTGCGGCACAGCGCGACGGACCGCCGGCAGCAGATGATCGATGCCGCGGACCAGATCGTCAACCGCGACCGCTCTCCCGACCTGTCGCTGCGCGAGGTGGCGGACATGGTGGGGGCCAGCCGCGCCCTGGTCTATGCCTATTTCCCCGACAAGCTCCGTCTGCTGGATGCGGTGCTGCAGCAGCATGTCGACCGGCTGCTGGCCGATGGAATTGTGCAGGCGGCCAGCCGGGGGGCGCTGGTGGAGCGGGCCTGCGCCGTCTCCCGCCTTTATCTGCGCCATGTCGCCCAATATGGGGCGGCCCTGGAACTGGTGGTTCGCGATGAACCGCTGGCCCGACAATTGGAAGGGGCGGCGTCGCGCCTGCGCGGGCGGCTCTATCGGGCGCTGGCGCGGGCCGCACGCCTGGACCTGCATATGCCGGCGCATGAGGCGGTGGCCCTGGTGCAACTGCTGGCCGTGATTCCGGAGGAAGCGGGCAAGCATGTCCGCATGCAGGTTCTGACGGTACCGGAGGCCGAGGCGCTCAGTGATCGGCTGATGGGCGCCGCGATCGCCGCGCAGGTGCCGCGACCGGGGAGCGGTCGGCCGGGTTGAGCAATGCCTCCGCCGGGGTGGCGAGCAGCGATCCGCCGGCATTGCTGCGCATGCCGGCCAGGATGATGGCCAGGCTCAGCCGCGTCGCCACGCCATGGTCAATCCGCCGCGTGGCCAGCATGGCACCGGCCCGCAGGGCGATGGCCGACAGGATGGCATTCGCCCCCTCCGCTTCGGCTTCCGACATGCCGTAGCGGGCGCGCATGGAGGCCAGGACCGGGGCGCGGGCCTGCCGGCGCAGCTCTGCCCGCTCCTCACTCAACGCCATTTTGATCTCCCGCACCCGCAGCAATGCCTGCAACAGCGGCCCGCGTGTCTCCGCCTCTTCCAGATAAAAGATGGTGGAGAGCACGACGGAGGTGACCGGATCGTCGCCCCGCGAGATGACGCCGCGCCGCGTCTGCTCGATGGCGGCCAGTTCGCGGCGGGTCAGTGCGATCAGCAGGTCGATACGCTTGCCGAAGCAGTTATGGGCCTGCGCCTCGGAGATATCCACCTCACGCGCGATGCGGTTCAGGCTGACCTCGTTGACGCCCTCCATCGTGGCGACGCGGGCGGCGGCGTCCAGCAGCTGTTCGCGCCGCTCCTCGATGGTCAGGCGGGTGCGGCTCCGCCGGTTCTGTCGCGGCCCGCCCAGCAGCACCGTCTCCCCCGCATCCAGGGGGGCGGCGGGCAGGGCGGGGCGGTGACGGGCCCGTTCGTCCGGCGGCAGGTGCCAGTAATTGCGGCCCGGCCTTGGAATGGCCAGCCGGTCACACAGCTTGGCCAGACCGTTCGCCGTCAGGCCGACATCGGTGGCCACGGCGGCAAGGGGCGCGCCCCACACAAGGTCCATCAATTCCGCCCGTGTCATCGGCTGATCTTTGCTGCGTTGCCAGGGGGCACTCTTGTCATGAAAGCCCCGGTCCAGGCAAGCCGGCAGATGACCGCCGGCTTTGTTTGTGCCCGTGTCAGGGGTCGATTCGGCTGAAAAGCAGTGGATTTATGCCGAAATATCATTGATTGTGCTGGATTGATCCTTCACTAATAGTGTGTTGATCAATTCTGGCCCGACATCGGGGCCGTCGACCATCCAAAAATACGGGAAGGGCAGTGAATGCTGCGAACACGATTCACGCAGGCGTTCGGGATCGACCACCCGATCGTCATGGGGGGAATGCAATGGGTCGGGCGGGCACCGCTGGTGGCGGCCGTTGCCAATGCCGGCGCGCTGGGCTTCCTGACCGCGCTGACACAGTCCAGCCCGGAAGATCTGGCACGGGAGATCGGGCGGGTCCGCGATCTGACGGACAAGCCGTTCGGGGTGAATCTGACCATCCTGCCGACCATGCGCCCGCCGCCTTATCAGGAATACCGCCGAGCCATCATCGAATCCGGGGTGACGATTGTTGAGACGGCCGGTCATCGGCCACAGGAACATGTCGATGACCTGAAGGCGGCCGGCGTGCGCGTCATCCATAAATGCACCGCCGTCCGTCATGCGCTGGTCGCTGAAAGGATGGGCGTGGATGCCATTTCCATCGACGGGTTCGAATGTGCGGGCCATCCGGGCGAAGATGATATTCCCGGCCTGGTTCTGATCCCGGCGGCAGCCGACAAGCTGAAAATTCCGATGATCGCCAGCGGCGGGTTCGCGGATGGGCGCGGCCTGCTGGCCGCACTGGCCCTGGGTGCCGACGGCATCAATATGGGCACACGGTTCCTGGCGACCCGGGAATGCGCCATCCATGAAAATGTGAAGCAGAAGATCCTAGCCAGCGACGAGCGCGATACGAACCTGATCTTCCGCAAGCTGAAGAATACGGCGCGCGTGGGCCGTAACCCGGTATCAGATGAGGTGGTGGCGATCCTTTCCCGCCCCGACGCCACGTTCGAGGATGTGGCGCATCTGGTGGCGGGCCAGCGCGGCCGGGCCGTGATGGAACAGGGTGACCTGACGGCCGGCCTCTACTGGGCGGGTCAGGCGCAGGGGCTGATCCATGATATTCCCAGTGTCGGCGAGCTGGTGACCCGCATTGTCGGTGAGGCGCGATCACTGCTGGAGGGTCGCCTTGCTGGCCTGTTCGGCGCGGCAAGCGGGGTGGCGTCATGAAGGCCGCCTTCGATACACCGGTCGGGCGCGGGGAGGACGGGCAATTGTCCGGCCCCTGGCGGGGGCCACGGCAGATGCTGGATGCCCAATCCTATGATGGACGCGCCTCCATCCATGATGACGCGACGGCGCGCACGCTGGGCTTCAAGGCCGGCACCATCGAGGGACCGACCCACTTCAGCCAGTTCGATCCGTTGTGCCATGCGCTATGGGGCGACCGCTGGTTTCAGACCGGTTGCATCTCCGCCCATTACCGCAATCCGGTATTCGAGGGGGAGGAGGTCCGGGCCCTGCTGACGCCGGATGGGGACGATATCGCCCGGATCCGCATGGAAAAGCGTGATGGCACTGAAGTGCTGGCGGGCACGGTTTCCATTGGTCTCACACCACCGGCCAGCGCCCTGGAAGCACGGATGGCGCAGCTGCGTCCCCCGGAAAACCCCGTGATCCTGCGCGATGTCACCATCGGCATGCGCACCGGCCGGCTAGCGGTGTCGATGGCGGCCGACCAGCATATGGGCGAACTGTACCCGTTCACCCTGGCCGACAAGCTGCGCCGGATCACCGAACCCTCGCCGCTTTATGACCGGATCGTGCCGTTCGAGATGCTGAGCGTGCTGATGAACCATATCGCGCGTGAACAGCCATTTCCTGCGCGAGGTCCCTGCGTCGGCCTGTTCGCCGATCAGGAAATCCGGTTGCTGGCGGGCCCGGTTCGCGTGGGAGAAGCCTATGAGCTTGATCGCGAGATCGTGGCACTCAGCGGCAGCCGCAAGACCGAGAGCATGTGGGTGCGGACCCGCCTTTACCAGGCGGGCACCGACATGCCGGTGGCGGAAATGCTGCTGAATACCGCCAGCCTCAAATCCTCCTATGCCGCCTATGAGCGGGAATTCCAGGACCTTTATGGAGCCGCGGCCCATGACTGACTTCCATACCCTTGATTATCGCGTCGAGGATGGCATCGCCATCGCCACCTTCTCCCGCCCCGACAAGATGAACACGTTCGGGCTGGCCATGATGCAGGACCTGCTGGACCTGTTCGACCGGACCGACGCCGATGATGATGTGCGTGCCGTCATCATCACCGGTTCCGGCCGCGCCTTCTGTGCGGGCGCCGATCTGGGCCGGGGCGGGGAGACGTTCAATTACAAGCCCGGCGGCCGGGCTGGGGATATCGATGTCGATGGCGTGCGCCGCGACGGGGGCGGGCGGGTGACGCTGCGCATGTTCCGCAGCCTGAAGCCGCTGATCGGGGCCATCAACGGGGCGGCCGTGGGGATCGGGGCCACCATGCTGTTGCCCATGGATGTGCGCATCGCCTCGGCCGAGGCGCGCTTCGGCTTTGTCTTCGCCCAGCGCGGCATCACGCCGGAGGCTTGTTCAAGCTGGTTCCTGCCGCGACTGGTGGGCGTGCCAAAAGCTCTGGAGTGGGTCTATAGCGGTCGGGTCTTCGGTGCGGAAGAGGCGTTGGCGGCGGGATTGGTGCAGGCCGTACACGCCCCGGATGCGCTGCTGTCGGCGGCCCTGGCCCATGCCAGGATGTTGACGGCGAAATCCGCCCCGGTTTCCGTGGCGCTCAGCCGTCAGTTGATCTGGCAGAATCTGGGCGCTCCACACCCGATGATGGCCCATCGCGTCGACAGCCGGTCCTTGCAATCGCGCGGTCGCAGCGCCGATGTCCGCGAAGGGGTGGGGGCCTTCCTGGAAAAGCGGCCGGCCCTGTTCCCCGACCGGGTATCGACGGACATGCCCAGCTTCTTCCCCTGGGCAGAGGAGCCGCCCTTTATTTAAGGCGGCGTATCGGACCAGTCGGGAGCCGCCTGCGTCCGGGCCAGGAATTCGGCCCGGCGCAGGCGCGGTTCCCGTACCCCGAAGACCAGCAGGACCAGCGCGATGGCCAGGAAGGCCAGCGCCGTTGCGAACAGGGGCATATAGCCGGCCAGGGCGGCGATGACCCCGCCCAGCAGCGGGCCGATGGCGGCAACCGCCCCTTCCAGGGTGGTGGATAGGCCCAGACGCATCGCCGCTTCCTTGCGGGCGCCGAATTCCAGCACCATGGTCTGCTGGCTCATCAGATAGCCGGCGGACGCCGCACCCAGGCCGCAGAAGCACAGATAGGCGGCCCACGAAGCCTCCACACTCATCAGCAGGATGATCGCCGCCATCCAGATCAGGATGGAGCCGATCAAGGTGGCGCGATAGCCGGTGCGGTCGCCCATATAGCCCCAGAGCAGGTTGGCCAGCGTATCGGCACCCAGATAGCAGAAGGCCAGGCTGCCGATGACCTTTCCATCCATGCCCATGCGCTGCCCGGCATAGAGGATGAAGAAGGGCGACGCGATGCGGGCCAGCACGCAGAACGCCTCCGCCACCAGGAAATGCCGGTAGTCGCTGTCGGCCAGCAGGTCGGGGAACTGGCGCAGCCGGTCGATGAAGCGGGTGGGCAGACGCGGCACCGGCGCGCTGGGCTCCCGCAGCAGCTTTGTCAGGATCACCAGACCGGCACTGGTCAGCACGAAGGTCAGGAAGAAGGTGGTGGCATAGCCGTTGCCCAGGGCGTTGCGCTCGATCAGCCAATGACCGGCAGCATAGGACAGCAGTGCCGCAATGATGCCGCCTGTGAAATTGCGCCAGGCCTGCAATCGGCCCCGGCGGTCCACGGGAATGACCTTGGCCATCAGCAGTTGGAAGGCCACGCGCTGTGCGCCGGTGAACAGGCCAAGCAGGAACAGGCAGGCGAGCGTCAGGGAGAGCAGCGCCCAGCCATCCAGGAACCAGCCGGTCACGGCCAGCGCCAGGATCACGGCGCGCATGGCGGTACCGGTGCGCATGGCGTGCGGCAGGATCAGCGGTTGGCGTTCCAGGCGCGAGGCGCTGAAGATGGGTGAGAACACCATGCCCAGTTGCAGCAGGGCCGCCCCGCTGCCCACCAGCGCATCCGATCCCGTCAGCTGGTGGATATAGGCGGGGATGAAGGTCGGGGCGTAGATCAGCCGGAAACCCGTCTGTCCCAGCATGCCGTAGAACAGGTTGGCACGATAGTTCCGGCCCAGATTGGCGGTGACGAAATCGGTGTCCTGTTCCTGTTGATTGGTGGGGTTGGCATGCATGGCGCCGCCACCGTCGTCATGTTTTGCGACCTTGGTTCCATCAGCCCTGACACGCATCACCGCTCCACCTTCCGCACGCTGGATTGCCCCTGGCGGGGTCGTGAACACCTATCAGATTCGAATTGACAAGCAAACTAATAGATGGAAGCTTTCGATAGCCATTGTGAATGGCGGAATGATGGGAGGAAGCGACATGACCTATGCAAATGGCCGTATTATCAACGATGCGGACTCGCATACGATGGAAACGCAGGATTGGCTCACCCCCTATTTGGAGGGTGAGTTCAAGGAGAGATACACGGGTGTCTATTCCAAGCGTGAGGGTGGAGAGCGCATCACCAAGATGATCGATCTGGCCGTGGCGCGGAAAAACGACCCGGAGGCGCGCGCCAAGGCGGCGGCCAATATCATCGGCGGCGACAAGGGCTGGCTGGGCTATGGCGGCTTCGACAAGGAGGAGCGGGTGGAGGCACTGGACTGGCTGGGTTTTGCCAGCCAGTTGATCTTCCCGACTTTCGGGCTGGCCGCCATCAGCCGGGCGCAGTCGCAGGAGCAGGCCTATGCTGCCGCCCGCGCCCTGAACCTGGCGCAGATTGATTTCTGCAACGCCGACAAGCGCATGATCGCCGTGGCCTATACACCCCTGGACAATCCCGCGCGTGCGCTGGATGAGGTCCGTTTCGCCCATGCCAAGGGGGCGGGCGCGGTCATGTTCTCCGCCTCGCCGGCGGGCGACCGTTCACCGGGGCATCCGGACTACGACCCGTTCTGGAAATATCTGGAGGATAATCGCATCCCCTTCATGCTGCATATCGGGCCCGGCACGCGCAAGCCGCCGGAAGCCTATATGAATAATGGCCGGGCGCGGGCGGCCGACCTGCATGGTGGTGGTGAGAATCTGCGCTTCCCGGATTTCATGACCCTGTGGTACGCGCCGCAGGAGTTCCTGACGGCCCTGGTCTATGACGGGGTGCTGGAGCGGTTCCCGGGTCTGCGCGGCGGCGTGCTGGAATGTGGTGCCGGCTGGGTGCCGGAATTCCTGCGCATGCTTGATCATGGCTATGAAAGCTTCAAGAAGAGCGACGTGTACCTGCAGGCCATGAAGGAAAAGCCGTCGGATCAGATCCGCCGCTCCGTGCGCTTCACGCCGTTCCCCAAGGAAGATGTGGGCCGCATGATCCGGGATGCCGGGCCGGAACTGTTCCTGTTCTCCAGCGACTATCCCCATCCGGAGGGTACGCGTGATCCGATCGCCCTGTTCGAGGCGTCGCTGGGCGACCTGGACGAGGCGGCGAAGGACATGTTCTATCGCACGAACTACGATCACATGATGTATCGGGTTTCCACGCCCGCAGCAGTGGCGGCGGAATAATCATCGCGTCCGGTGCAGTGAAGGATGGCCCGCTTCGGCGGGCCATTTTTGTCTCTGCGGTATGGTGCGGTCTGGCGGGCGTTCTTCGCCCTCCTGTCGAATGATGGTGCGAGGCCGATCAGAGTGGGGCGCCGAATTATGCCGCACTGCTCAATCCTGCGGGTTTCAGCCAGAGAGCCTGGGGTGGCAGGCTTGGGCGAGGGGTTTTTCGCGTTTCGGCATGCGCTTCGGATGGGCGCGTCAAAATAATTTGAAATTTGGGTATGTTAAAGTTGACTTCCTCACCAATGATGGCATGGTGATCTTAACCGCACTTGACCAACTTGTGCGGAATAAGGGAGGAAGAAACGATGATCCGCGGATGTTTGCGGTTTCTCATGGCATCGACATGTCTGGTCCATGCCGGGTCCGCCCTGGCGCAGGGCGCGCCGCTGGCCGGTACCGGTGACGATCTCTTGGCAGAAATCATTGTCACGGCGCAGCGCCGGTCAGAGGCGCTTCAGGATGTGCCCATCGCCGTTTCGGCTTTCTCCGAAGAAGCGTTGAAAGCCGCCCGTCTGGACAGTGCTGCCAACCTGGCGCTTCAGGTGCCGAACCTGAACTACAGCCAGCAGCTCTATGGCTCCAGCAATTTTCAAATCCGCGGTATCGGCTATACGCTGGTGACCACGGCCGGCGACCAGGGTGTGGGTGTGGCGGAGAATTATGCTCCCATCGACCGCGCCCGCATCACCGATGCCGAGTTCTATGATGTCGAACGGGTGGAGGTGCTGCGCGGTCCACAAGGCACGCTTTATGGACGCAATGCGACCGGTGGCGTCATCAACATCATCACCAATAAGCCGGAGCTTGGTACCAATGGCGGCAGCCTGACCGGTGAATATGGCAATTACGACATGGTGCGTCTGAAGGGCGCGCTGAACCTGTCACCGGACGAAAAGGTCGGCTTTCGCGTCGCCGGCTTCTATGTGGACCGTGACGGCACCATGGAAAATGTCCATACCGGCAACAAGATCGATGAGCGTTCCCTGTGGAGCACGCGCACCTCGCTACGGGTGGAGCCGACGGAGACGTTCCGCGTCACCGGCATCTGGGAGCATTTCTCCGAGAATGACAGCCGTTACGGTGTCCGGCAGGCCTGTATCAACGATCCGGGGCCGGCCTCCGTGGGTGGTGTTACCATCAACAGCCCCGTGGCCCGCGCTTTCCTGTCCGAAGGCTGCACCCAGGCCAGCATCTATGCCGCCGGTGCGCTGCGCGGCACCAACAATTCCGGCGCTACCCTGTCCGGTCAGTTGGCGACACTGACGGGCTATATCAGTGGGGACGTGAATGCCGGGGTCGTCCAGCCGGATGACCTGCGCAAGATGGCGATGAGCATCGATCCCACCAATGATGTGAACAGCGACAATTATCAGCTCTCCCTGGAATGGGATCTGAATGAGGAACTGTCGCTGTCCTCCATCACCAATCACAATCTCGACAAGACCATCCAGAGCAATGGCCTGCCGCAGGCGACGACGCCGTTCAATGTGCGGCCACTGACCCCTGGCAGCGTATTCGATGATCCGCAGATCGGCCCGTCGCAATTCCTGACGGCCAACAATTACAATGTCCTGCGCCAGAAGCAGTGGAGCCAGGAATTCCGGCTGCAATCGGACTATGGCGGCATGGTCGATTTCAATCTGGGCGCATTCTACTACAAGGCCAAGCGGCATAATGATATCTACTTCTTCGCCAATGGCCAGACGCTCTATGTGAAGACGGCGGTGCCGACGGCCTATGTCGATCCGGGCCGGACGCCCGACGAGACCGGCCACAATTACTATCTCAGCCATTCACGCTACCAACTGACCTCCAAGGCCGGGTTCGGTGAGCTGTATGTACGTCCGTCGGAAGAGTTCCAGATCACGCTGGGCACCCGCTACACCCATGACGTCAAGGAACAGCCACAGACGCCGCTGGCGCTGTTGACGTCGGGCCGGGGGCTGACCACCGGGGTGCTGCAGGAGGCGCGTTTCAAGGAATGGACGGGCCGGGCCATCGCCGAATGGAACCCGACGAAGGACAATATGCTCTATGCCAGCTATTCGCGCGGCTATAAGGGCGGTGGTTTCAATGCCCCCACCACCGGCGACCCCAATTCCGCCTTCGCACCGGAAACGGTGGATGCGTTCGAGGTGGGGTCGAAGAACACCTTCATGGGCCGGCGCCTGACGGTGAACTCGAACGGCTTCTATTACAAATATAACGACTACCAGTATTCGGTTTCCGAAGGCCTGACCACAGTCACCAAGAACATCAACACAACACTCTATGGGCTGGAGCTGGAATCGATCTTCTACCCGCTGCGTGAACTAGGGCTCTATTTTAATGCCGGCTATCTGAAGACCAAGGTCAATAGGGGCCCGAACAACCGGTCAGTCGATCCCTACAACATCACCGGTGGTGATCCGACGCTGGTCGCGCTGAAGAACACTTCGATTGCCTGCGTCGGTCCGGCGGCTGGTGTCGCCCGGTTGATTTCGGCGATCAATGCAGGTCTGGTGCCGGCATCCGCCCTGGTGGGTGCCTGCCCGACGGCGGCGGCCCCCAATGGCGCCTTCGCCACCAACTTCGGATTGCCGACCAGTTTCGGTGTGGTGTCGGACATTACCGGCAATTCGCTGCCGACCTCGCCGAAATGGACCATCTCCTTCGGCGCCCAGTATGATTTTGAGCTGATGCCCGACTGGACGCTGAGCCCGCGCGCTGATTTCCACTATCAGGGCTCGGTCTTCGGCGACATCTACAACAACCAGGATAATAAGGCGAAGGGCTGGAGCAACGTCAACGCGACGCTGACCCTGTCCAACCCGACGGCGCAGGTGACGATCCAGGCCTGGGCGAAGAACCTGTTCAACAAGGATGCGATCACCTCGGTGGGCGTCAACAGTGCCTCGCTGGGCCTGACGCGCCGGCTCTATCTGCTGGAGCCCCGGACCTTCGGCATCAGTGTGACCAAGGAGTTCTGATCGTCGGCCGGCGGGGGCCACTCCCGCCGGCGCGTTGCGACCGGGCCTGTCCCTTGGCGGGCAGGCCCCGTCCATCAATCGGAAGAATGTTGCCATGGCTTTGCAGATGGATGATAGCGCGGTCCCCCAGGCCCGACCGATGACGGTGAAGGGGGCGATGGCACCGGCACTGACGGCGCGGACACGCCTTGCCTATGCCGCAGGCGCCGTCGCCAGCGGCGTCAAGAACGTCTCCTTTTCCGCCTATCTCATGTTCTTCTACAATCAAGTGCTGGGGATTCCGGCGGGCATCGTCTCGGCGGCGCTGGCGGCGACTCTGCTGATGGATGCGCTGATCGACCCGTTCCTGGGCCGGCTGTCCGATGTGACGCGCAGCCGCTGGGGCCGGCGCCATCCCTTCATCTATGCGGCCCTGATCCCCACGCCCATCTTCTTCCTGATGGTCTGGACGCCGCCGGCTGACCTAACGGGTGGCCAGGCGGGGCTGTGGGTCTTCCTCACCGCCATGGTCACGCGCGTGTCCATCAGCGCGTTTGAGATCTGCACCCAGGCGATGACGGCGGAACTGACCGATGATTACCGGGAGCGTACACGGCTGTTCTCGCTGCGCTATTGGTTCCTTTATATCGGTCAATATGGGTTCAGTGCCGCCGCGCTGCTGGTCTTCTTCACACCGACGCCGGAATTTCCGCGCGGGCAATTGAACCCCGACAGCTATAGCGGCTTCGCTATTCTGGGGTCGGTAATGATCTTCATGGCGATCCTGGTCTGCGGGCTGGGCACCCATGATCGCATCCCGTTCCTGCGTCAGGCGGACAAGGCGGATGGCGCCGGCGGAATGGGACGCCATTTCAAGGAGATGGCGAGCGCGTTTCGCAACCGCGCCTTTCTCTCCATCCTGGGTTTCGGCATCTTCAAATTCACGGCCATCGGGCTTTACGCGGCCAGCGCGCTCTATTTCAACACCTACCTGTTCGGGCTGGATGCCTCGCAGATCGCGGTGCTCACCATCGACAGCGTGGTGGCCGCCACCATAGCAGCACCACTGGCACCGGTGATGTCGCAATGGCTGGGCAAGCGGACCAGTTCGCTGCTCTTCGCCATTCTCGGTGTCGCCATCGGCCTGTCACCGCTGCTGCTGGCCTATCTCGGCCTGTTCTATGCGCCCGGCGATCCGCTGCTGCTGCCGACCCTGTTTGTCATCGGGGCCATCTATGGGGCAATGGTGGCGATCTCGCTGATCAACACCTCTTCCATGCTGGCCGATGTGGTGGAGGACAGTGCGGTCGCCACCGGTCGGCACGACGCCGGCACCTTCTTTGCAGCTGCCAGCTTCATGCAGCAATGTTCCACGGCGCTGGGCCTGGTGGTCAGTGGCCTGATCCTGACCTGGTCAGACTTTCCCGCCAAGGTCGACCCCGCGCAGGTGACGCCCGCGATGATCGACGGTCTGGCGGTCCATTACATGGTCTCGTCCTTCGGACTGTGGCTTATCGGCAGCGCCTTCCTGGCCTTTTACCCGATCACGCGGGAGCGTCATGAACGCAACGTGGAAATCCTGAAGGCCCGCACGGCACAGGCGCGGGCCCAGGAAGCCGACAATTTCTCCGGTGGTCCCATCCGCTGAGCGGATGACGGAAACCGTGCCTTCAAGGAGAGCGATATGAGCGGTGAAAACCGGGTGACGCGCCGGCACGCCCTTGGTGTGGGCGCTGCGGGGGTTGGGTTGGTGCTGGCCGGGCGTGCAGGGGCGCTGCCGCCGATGTTTCCCGTCGTGGAAACAGCGCAGGGCAAGCTTCGTGGCCTGCTGTCGGGCGGGGTGGCCGTGTTCAAGGGCATCCGTTATGCGGCCTCTACGCAAAGCCGCAACCGGTTCATGCCGCCGGCCCCGCCGCCGACCTGGACCGGGATCCAGGATGCGCTCGCCTATGGCGATGTCTGTCCGCAGGTGCCAGCCGACCGCCGGCATGATTATGCCGACCTGATCTCCATGGATCTGCAGCCCAGCGGTCCCAGTGAGGATTGCCTGCGCGTCAATGTCTGGACACCGTCGATAGACGCACAGGCGAAGAAGCCGGTGATCGTGGTGCTGCATGGCGGCGGCTTCTATGCCGGATCTGGCAATTCCACCGGCATGGATGGGGAGATGATGGCCCGTTTCGCCGGCACGGTGGTGGTTTCCGTCACCCACCGGCTGGGCGCTTTCGGCTATCTCCATTTGTCCGGTACTGCCGGTGGCGGGGGCGATTTCGCGGATTCCGGTGCTGCCGGCATGCTGGATATCGTCGCCGCCTTGCGCTGGGTGCGGGAGAATATCGCCCAGTTCGGCGGCGACCCGGCCCGCGTCCTGGTGTTCGGGCAGTCCGGCGGCGGGGCCAAGACCAGCATGCTGCTGGGCATGCCTGCCGCCAAGGGGCTGTTCCACCGCGCCGGGGTGATGAGCGGGTCGATGATGCGTGCCGTGGAGCGCGAGGCTGCCGACAAGGCAACGATGCGTTTGCTGAAGGCGCTGGATATTGCACCGTGCGACCTTCGCCGTCTTCAGGACCTGCCCTTCACCGCTCTTCTTCAGGCCCAGGCCCTGGTGGAAGCCGAAGATCGGGCACGGGGAGAGGCACCGATGGCACTCGCCCCGGTGGTGGGCGGGGAGGCGATCCCTGCCCACCCGTTCGACCCGACCGCGCCGGCCATCTCGCATGATGTGCCGATGATCATTTCTACCGTGCTGGATGAACGGACCTTCCGCATGGTGGAGTTCGGTCTGACCGATGCCGAGCTTCTGGCTTTCGCCCGCAAGCGCGTGGGCGAAAAGGCGGATGACATTCTGGCGCTTTACCGGGAGGAAACGCCCGGCGCGTCGTCCTTCATCCTGAAGGCGCGGCTGGAGACCGATCTCAGTTTCCGCCGTTTCGCCTTTCAGCAGGCCGAGCGCAAGGCGGCGGCCGGCGGCGCGCCGGTCTGGACCTATCTATGGAACTGGGCCAGCCCGGCCACCGATGGGCGCTATGGCGCCGTTCACGGTGTCGATGTGGCGCCCAGCCTTCACAATGTGCGCGGTGCCCTGACCGGGACCGACCGGGCCAGCCGCCAGATGGCAGACCGGTTGGCGTCGGCCTGGGCCAGTTTCGCCGCAAATGGCGATCCCAACAATGAACGCCTGCCACAATGGGGTGCCTATGGGCCCGACCGTCGCCTGACGCTTGTTCTGGACAATGAGACGGAGGTGGTCGCCGATCCCCGCGCCCGCGTGCGGGAATTGCTGAAGGACGTGCCGTCCGGCGGCGTCTTCGGTTGATGACCGTGTCTTCGAGGAAGCGAACGAACGACATGAAGATCCTGGTGCCCGTGAAGCGGGTGATTGATTTCAATGTGAAGCCCCGGATCAAGCCGGACGGGACGGGCGTCGATCTGACGAACGCCAAGATGAGCATGAACCCGTTTGATGAGATCGCGGTGGAGGAGGCCGTCCGGCTAAAGGAAAAGGGCATCGCCACCGAGATCATCGTGGTGTCGGTCGGTCCCGCCAAGGCGCAGGAGACATTGCGCACGGCCCTGGCCATGGGTGCGGATCGCGCCATCCTGGTCCAGACTGACGAGGAGGTGGAACCCCTGAGCGTTGCCCGGCTTCTGGTAAAGCTGCAGGCCGAAGAGGGGGCGGATCTGATCATCCTGGGCAAACAGGCCATCGATGATGATTGCAACCAGACCGGTCAGATGCTGGCCGCCATGCTGGACCTGCCTCAGGCAACCTTCGCCAGCAGGGTTGCGGTGGCGAATGGAACGGTGACCGTGACGCGTGAGGTCGATGGCGGGCTGGAGACGGTGGCCCTGTCCCTGCCTGCCATCATCACCACCGACCTGCGCCTGAACGAGCCGCGCTATGCTGCGCTGCCCAGTATCATGAAGGCGAAATCGAAGCCGCTGGCCATACGCACATCCGCCGAACTCGGTGTCACCCTCCAGCAGCGGCTTCAACTGCTGAAGGTGGCGGAGCCGGCCCGGCGGGCGGCAGGGATGAAGGTTGCCGATGTTGATGAACTGGTGACGAAGCTGAAGGCGCTGGGGGTTTGACGATCATGAAGGTGCTTGTCTGGGTTGAGCATGAAGACGGGGCCATCAAGGATGCCACCCTGTCCGCCGTCACCGCCGCCGCACAGCTGGGTGGGGTTGATCTGCTGGTTGCCGGTCATGGCGTGGGTGAGGTCGCACTCGCGGCGGCCCGCATTGCCGGGGTGGGCAGGGTCCTGGTCGCCGACGATCCCGCGTTTGCCCATGGGCTGGCAGAAAATCTGGCGCCGCTGGTGGTCGCGTTGATGCAGGATCACGATGCCTTTGTGGCACCGGCCACCAGCCACGGCAAGAACATCGCACCACGGGTCGCGGCCCTGCTGGACGTCATGCAGGTCAGCGACATCCTGTCGGTGGAGGCACCCGACATCTTCACCCGGCCGATCTATGCCGGCAATGTCATCGCCACCGTTCGCGCGCTGGATGCGAAGAAGGTGATTACCGTGCGCGGTACCGCCTTCGCCAAGGCCCCGCGCGAAGGCGGGGCGGGGATCGTGGAGCCTGTCCAGGCCACGGGTGATCGGGGTCAGTCGCGCTTTGTCGGGGCGGAGATCGCCAAACTGGAACGGCCGGAACTGACCAGTGCCCGGATCATTGTTTCCGGCGGTCGCGCCCTGAAGGATGCGCCGACCTTTGCCGATCATATCATGCCGCTGGCCGATCGGCTGGGGGCGGCGGTAGGTGCCTCGCGTGCTGCGGTCGATGCCGGCTATGTGCCCAATGATTATCAGGTCGGGCAGACGGGTAAGATCGTGGCGCCGGACATCTACCTTGCCATCGGCATTTCCGGTGCCATCCAGCATCTGGCCGGCATGAAGGACAGCAAGACCATCATCGCCATCAACAAGGATGGGGATGCGCCGATCTTCCAGATTGCCGATATCGGCCTGGTTGGCGATCTGTTCAAGATCGTCCCCGAACTGACCGCGAAGCTCTAATCCTTCCGCCGCCCTGGAGAAGCCGATGACGGCGAAAACCGACGATACACGGGTCGATCTCTATGCCTATTACGCGCTGGCGATCCTGTTCCTGGTCTATGTGCTGAATTTCATCGACCGGCAGATCCTGGCGATCCTGGCTGATGACATAAAACGCGACCTGAACCTGACCGATGGCGATATCGGCTTTCTCTATGGCACGGCGTTCGGCGTGTTCTATGCGCTGTTCGGCATCCCCTTGGGCCGGCTGGCCGACAGTTGGCGCCGGGTCCGGCTGATGTCGCTGGGCCTGGCGCTCTGGTCGGCAATGACGGCCCTGTCGGGCTTCGCGCGGTCAGGATTGTCGCTGACCACGGCGCGCATCGGCGTGGGGATCGGGGAGGCGACGGCCAGCCCCGCCGCCTATTCCCTGATATCCGACTGGTTTCCCCGCCGCCTGCGGGCGACCGCACTGGCCATCTATTCGTCGGGTATCTATATCGGCGGTGGTCTGTCGCTGTTCATCGGCGGGCTGATCGTGGAGAAATGGAACGCGGCATATCCGGCCGGCAGCGGGCCGTTGGGGCTGGCGGGCTGGCAGGCGGCGTTCCTGGCTGTGGGCGTGCCGGGCCTGTTGCTGGCCATTCTGGTCGCCACGATGCGCGAGCCGTTGCGGGGCCAGTCGGAAGGCGTGACAGTGGCGCAGACCCCACCATCCGCCGATGGCTTCATGCAGGAACTGGTCAATACCATTCCCCCCTTCACCGTGATCGGGGCGGCACGGCGGGGGTGGCGGGCGTTGCTGGGCAATCTGGCCGCACTGCTGATCATCGCGTTTCTCGTGGCATTGCTGACCATCGGCTTGCAGGAGCCGCCGGCGCAATGGGCGTCGGTCGGCATCGGCCTCTATGCGGTCTATTCCTGGGCCAGTGCCCTGCGCGACCGCGATCCGACCACCTTCGCGCTTACCTTTGGCAACCGAGCCTTTGTCTGTGTGGTGGTTGCTTATGGGCTGAACGCCTTCATCAGCTATGCCGTTTCCGGCTTCGCCCCCAGCTATGCCCGCCGCACCTTCGGCCTGTCCGCCGACGAGGTTGGATTGCTGGTCGGGCTGCCGGCGGCGGTCGCCGGCTTTGTCGGGGTGACGCTGGGCGGCCGGGTGGCCGACTGGCTGCGCCAGCGCCATGCCGCTGGACGCATCATCGTCCTGCTGTTCGGTTCGATCGTACCGCCGATCTTCATCGTATCCGCCTTCACTACCGGCAGTCCGGCGGTGTTTTTCGTCATGAATGTGCTGATCGTCATGACTGCCAGCAGTGCCCTGGGCGCCGCAGCGGCAACGACCCAAGATCTGGTGCTGCCGCGCATGCGGGGTGGGGCGACGGCGATCTTCTTCGTCGGTACGACCTTGCTGGGTCTGGCCATGGGGCCCTATCTGGCCGGTCGCATCTCGCACCTGACGGGCGATCTTGCCGTGGGTCTGATGTCCCTGCTGGCATCGGTGCCGATCGCCTGCCTGGCAGGCTTCTTCGCGTGGCGCCTGGTGCCGGCGGCGGAAGCCCGCAAGAACGTGATCCTGGTCGATGAGAGTAAGTGAATTGTCAGCGATGAATGATCAGTCAGCGTCCCTGAAACGGCCGTTGATCGTGGGCATCGGCGGCACCACGCGCGCCGGCTCCTCCTGTGAAAGGCTGGTGGCGGCGGTTCTTGCCGCCGCTGCCGAACTGGGCGCGGACACAAGATTGTTCGACGGGGCCGCCTTAGCCGCCCTGCCGCACTACGCCCCCGACCATCCCGGCCGCACCCCGGGGCAACTCGCCCTGGTGGACGCCGTCCGGCAGGCGGATGGTATGGTGATCGGATCGCCCAGCTATCATGGCGGGGTGTCCGGCCTAGTGAAGAACGCCGTCGATCTGCTGGATGATCTGCGCATGGATGCCCGCACCTATCTGGACGGGCGGGCAGTGGGGCTGGTCGTGGTGGCGGCCGGCTGGCAGGCGGGTGGCGTGACCCTGACCGGCCTGCGCGGCACCATTCATGCCTTGCGGGGATGGCCGACGCCCTTGGGCATCTCGGTCAACAATATGGCGCAGAAGCCGTTTGATGCGGACGGAATGCTGGTGGATGCCGATATTCTGACGCAGGTAAAGGCGCAGGCGGTCCAGTTGATGCGGTTCGCCCGACCGGCGGCCTGAAATCACCGTCTATTTTGCTGCATGAAAGCGGGGGCCGTTTCCGGATGGGGCATCTGATACTATTTTGCGGTGACCAGAACCTATTGGTTCTGGTCACCGCCCTCAATTGCCGGCGCCAACATTCGTTGGCGCGGGCGACGCCGCACGAGCGGTGCTGTGGCAGTCGCCGCCGGACCAACTTGCGATGCGTTCTACTCATCGCAAGTTGGTATGAGCCTGCATCAGCCTGTACCGCGCGATATCTCCACCCTGTGGCTTTCGATCATCTCGACCAATTGTCCGACCCGCTCGACGCGCGGTGTGCCGCCCTCTCCCAAAATCCCCAGATCCTCGCCGCCAATACCAAATTCAACCGGTGGCCCGCCGAATGATCCAATCCGAATCCGTATGATACCCTGCGCAGGGCACTTCAGTTCGTCGGTGCCGACAAGCTTTGGCCTTCCACCAAATGCGGCATGGCGCCCTTGTCCCGCCGCATGGCGAGAGGCAAGCTGAATGCCTTGGGTGCGGGTGCGGAAATTGTTCGTCGGGAGTTCTCGGCCTGACGGCCGATCACAGGTCCCGGCAAGATCAGCATCTTGCCGGCGGTCTTGCTTTTGCAGCTATTGCCGGCCTCCGGTGATTCATGCTGGCGCGGCTTGAGGCCGCAGGCGTCATGCTTGACCCGTTTGCGCATTGCGCCCACAACAAACCCATGACGAAGCAGGCCCGCATAGACACCCATCTGGTACGGCAAATCGCCGTATGGGTATTGCTATGCGCTCTGCTGCTGCGCGGCATGATCCCCGGCGGCTACATGCCCAATCTTGATCCAGCGGACGGGCGCGGATTTTTGGTCATCTGCTCGGGCAATGGCGGCAACCTGACACTGCCCGACGATACGCAGGCGCCGGCCGACACGCGGCAGGACGGGCTCTGCGCCTTCGCCATTGCTGGCGGCTTGGTGCCGCTTTTGGCCCTGGTGCTGGTTCTGCTGTGGCTGGCGCCGCGTGCCGTGCGCCATCGGACCATCGCCGTCGGCCCCCGTGTCCGCTCTCTGCTTTGCGCACCGCCCGGAGCCCGGGCGCCGCCATTCTTCGCCTGACAGACCTTCGCTTCCTTCCATAAACGGGACCATCTCCGGTCCCGCCGTCGCGCATCGGGCTGCGTCCCGTGGTGACGGCGATCGTCCGCGCCTTTGATCGGCCTGCGGATGCACAGGATCATGTCATGCTGAAGAAATTGCTTGTCGCGGGTGCCTCCACCCTGGCCCTAACCGGCGCCGCTCTGGCCGTGACCGATGCGGAGGAGTCCGCTGTGGTCGTCATCGGTGAGCGCGAGGTGGCCAGGCTGGACCTGCCCACCGCGACCGCCAGCCGCCTGGGCCTGACCCTGCGCGAGACGCCGGCAACAGTAGAGGTATTGACCCAGGAGGATCTGCAGGTCCGCGGCCTGCGCACCTCGCGTGAGGCCTTTGCCGATGTCGTGGGCGCCATTGCCGGCAATGTGCCGGGCAATCCCGCCGTCGTCTCCATGCGCGGCTTTTCCGGCAATACCGTCTCCATCCTTCAGGACGGGGTGCGGGTTTCCAGTTCCACCATGGTCACGCGCGACAGCAATAGCTGGCATTTCGACCGGATTGAGGTGATCAAGGGGCCGGCCTCCGTGCTGGTCGGCGAGGGCGCCTTGGCCGGTGTCATCAACAAGGTGACGCGCAAGCCCAGCCTGGATGGAAACCATGTCGACGCCATGGCCGCTTATGGCAGCTTCGATACGCTGACCCTGGCCGGTGGCGTCAATGTCAAGTTGTCGGATGATGTGGCTGTGCGCGCTGATGCCAGCCGGATGACATCGGACAGCCTCTATGACGTGAAGGACAACCGCACCCGTTCCAGCGGCCTGACCGGCAGCCTGCTCTACCGGCCGGCGGAGAACCTGTCGGTGCTGCTGGCCGTCGATCATTACAATGACAAGTACGAAAGCTCATATCAGGGGGTGCCGCTGGTCTCCGCCGCCGTGGCCCGCGATCCCAGCAAGGCCCTGCGCGCCGCCAACGGCCTGGTGATCGACAAGGCGCTGCGCCGGGAGAATTACAATCCCGAGGGTTCCTATTCCGGGGCGGACGAGACGACCTTGCGCTCGCGCGTGGATTACGGCTTTGCCGATGGCTGGACCCTGTCCAATGACCTGATGTGGTACAAAGCGACCCGCGATTTCGTGCTGAGCGGGGATCAGAATTTCACGGCCCCGACCGCCACCTTCCCCAATGGCAGCTTCGCCCGCTCGCTCCAGGCCATCTATCACGATCATGAATTCTGGAACGAGCGGCTGGCCCTGTCCAATCAGGGGGAGATCGCGGGCCTGCGCAACCGTTTCACCATCGGCGGTGAATATAACGACACGGATTTCATCAATCCGCGCAAGCAGAGCCTGGTGGGCGGCCTCTCCGCCGTCGATCTCTACAATCCGATTGTGGGTGCCGTGCCGGCGGGTGACGGCGTCTATGCCAGCCAGAATGTCGTGTTCGACAGCGGCCTGACCACCAAGGCGATCTTCGCGGAGAACGCCCTGAACCTGACGCCGCAATGGCTGCTGCTGGCCGGCGCGCGGTACGAGAAGATCGCGCTGGCCCGCGGCATCACCAACCTGAATGCCGGCAACGCCATCACCGGTGCCGATGCCGATTACGATCCCTTCTCCTGGCGCATGGGCACCACCTATGACGTGACGCCGGGCATCACGCTCTATGGCCAGTACACCACGGCGGCACAGCCGGTGGGCAGCATGCTGACCCTGTCGCTGGCCAATGCCGCCTTCAAGCTGACCAAGGGCACATCGGTGGAGGCGGGGTTCAAGGCCGACGCGCTGGCAGGCCGGGCCAGCCTGACCGGATCGGCCTATCGCATCAGCCAGAAGAACATCGTCACCCGCGATCCCGCCAACCCGTCGCTCGCCGTGCAGGGGGGCGAACTGGCGGCCAAGGGCGTGGAAATGACGGCCAGTGCCGCCGTCACTGACCAACTGCGTCTGTCGGCCGGTGTCTCCTACACCGATGCGGAATATGAGGAACTGAATGAGCTGGTCGGCGGCCGGCCGGTCAGCCGGGCGGGTAACCGACCCTCCAACATTCCCAGCACGACCTTCAATGCATCGGCACTCTATAGCCTAGAAGGGCTGCCGGTCAGTTTCGGCGCCTTCGTCCGCCATGCCAGCGGCTTCTACACCGACACGGCAAACAGCATCTTCGTGCGCGGCCATTGGCTGCTGGATGCATCCGTCACCTATCGCCTGACCGAGGAGGTCAGCCTGTCGGTGCGCGGGCGCAACCTGACCGACGCCTTCTATGGTGAATATTCGGGCTATGCCAGCACCAATGTCTATATCGGCGCGCCGCGTGGGGTGGATGTCACCCTGACGGCCAGGTTCTGAGCGCGGGGAGGGCGTCATGGCCAAGGTGGATAACAGACCCTATGGTCCGCTCTACCGCGCCGTCTGGCGCTGGCATTTCTATGCCGGGCTGGTCACGGCGCCTTTCCTGCTGATCCTGGCGATCACCGGGGCGATCTATCTGTTCAATGAAGAGATCAATGATCTCTCCTATCCCCATCTGCGCTTCGTCGAGGCGGCGGGGATGCCGATGCCGCTCAGCCATATGATGGCGGCCGCGGAGGCGCATCTGCCGGGGGCGGTGACGACGCGCATCGACACGCCGGATGCCGCCGACCGCTCGGTGCAGTTCTTCATGGCCCTGCCGGAGGGTGACAGTCGGCGGGTGTTCGTCGACCCATACCAGGCGATGGTTCTGGGCGACCTGGATTATCGCCGCACCCTGATCGGCATCGCCGATCAGGTGCATGGATCGCTGATGCTGGGGGAGACGGGCGACGCCATCGTGGAACTCATGGCCTGCTGGGGCGTCGTGCTGACCGTCACCGGGCTTTATCTCTGGTGGCCGGCAGACCGGTTCCGGCTGCGCGGCCTGCTGGTCCCGCGCCTGACGGCGGGGGGACGCGCCCTGTTGCGCGATCTGCACGGGGTGGTGGGCTTCTGGTCGGCGCTGCTGATCCTGTTCCTGATCCTGACGGGCCTGCCCTGGGCCACGCAATGGGGCAACCTGCTGGTGGGCGTGATGGATGCCACCGGCATCGGCTATCCCGCCAGCCATCGCGGCTATAACGCGCCCACCAGCACGCCCACGGCCAAACAGGCGGTGGGCGACGTGCCCTGGACGCTGGAACCGACACCCATGCCGGCGTCCCAGGCCCCATCGGGTGGCCATTCCCATCATCAGGCAACGGGTCCGGCGACGGGACCGATGGATGGTTCCATCGGCATCGACCGGGCGGCGGCGATCCTGGCGGAAAACGGCATGGAATGGCCCTATCGCCTGTCGCTGCCGCGCGGGGAGACAGGCGTCTATCTGGCCTTCACCTATCCCGGCCAGCCGCAGGGGCAGCGCAGCCTGTATATCGACCAATACAGTGGCGCACTGCTGCGCGAGGTCTCCTATGCCGATTACGGCTGGGGTGCGCAGGCGGTGGAACTGGGCGTGCAACTGCACATGGGCAATTATTTCGGGCTGACCAACCAGATCCTGATGCTGATCCCCTGCATCGGTATTGTGGTCCTGTCCATCACCGGCCCCTGGATGTGGTGGAAGCGCCGGCCCCAGGGGAAGCTGGGCGTGCCCAAGGTGCCAGGGCCGGCCAAGCTGCGCAATCTGGTGCTGATCACGCTGGGCCTCTGCGCCCTGTTTCCGTTGGCTGGCGCTTCGCCGCTGGCCGTGCTGGTCGGCGACAGGGTGTGGACCGGTTTGACCCAGCGCAAAGCCAACCAAATCGGCTGATCTCCCGTCGGGGGGGGCAGCCTGATGGTCGCTCAAGTCCCCTGATCATCGGAAAATCACCATGGGCCTGTCACTACCGGATGGCCATGTCGGAGAAGGCAGCGCGCAGGCGATGATCGAGGGCGGGGCCATCGCGCGGGCCTTCGACACGGTGGACGTCACCTTCTCCACCGCCAGCCGCCGGTTCAAGCTGGTGGCGGGATAGGGGAAGGGGCGGGCGGCGATCAAGGTGCCGATCCCGCCTCCCCCTCTGGCACATAGATCATGCGCCCGTCGGGCAGGCGATAGGTGATGCCGGCCTTCACGCCCTTGCCCTCGCCAATCTGGCCGGTGCTGTCATAGCGGGTCAGCTCCTGGCCGTCCTTGATTGTGATGCGCATCTCCGGCGTGCCGGGATTCTCCACCACCGTCACCTTGTCCTGGCTGAACGGGTTCAGCGGGTTGCGGACGATCATGATCATCAGGACGGCGATGACCACCAGGAACAGGTCGATCAGGTTGACCACCGACAGCAGCGGATCATCCGCCTCATCCCCTTCCAGAAAGCGCATCACTTGCCTCCCGCCCGTTCGATGCGGCGCAGTTCCTCCAGCAGCCAGCGACGGCGGATGGTCAGGATGAAGAAGCAGATGCTGGCCGCCACCAGCGACAGGATGACGGCGGCGAAGGCCACGGCCAGGTTCTCGCCCATGGTTGCCCCCTCATTCCGGGTCAGGGCCAGCAGGGCAGGGCCCATGGGGATCATGGTCGCCACCAGCCCCAGCATGGGCGCGGTGCGTGACACGATGCGCACCCATTCCAGCCGTTTCAGGATCCACAGTTCCAGATCATCGGTGGCGGCACCGGTGGCGGCATGGAAGGCGGCCAGGGCGGAGCGGTGGCGGCTGCGCCGGCGCTGCCACGCCTCCATCGCAAAACCACCCAGCGCCAGGAAGGCATAGGCAAGTGCCGCCAGGATCAGCAGTATCACCGGAATCATGAACAGGCCAGCCAGATCGTAAAGGCTGGCTTCAAGGGCGTTCATCCGTCATCTCTCCTTAAATGGTTGCGTCATTCAGGCGGCGCTGGTGCAGCGCACCCGCCGTGATCAGGGCCATCAGCAGGCCCAGCCCGGCCCAGCGGTGCCAGGGCGGCGGCTCGCCGCCCTGTTCATCGGGCTGCACCTGCCGCATCACCTGTCCCTGCACGGATGCGGCATCGGCACTGGCGGCAGTCGCCCCCGCCACGCCGGCATCCAGCCCGAAGCCGGCGGCCATGGTCTCGATGAAGTTGCTTGTCTGTACCGCTGTCGCCTGGGTGCCGGTCTGGTCGGCCAGTTCCTGCCAGCGCTGCGCCAGTTCGGCGCGGGTCTGGGCAGACGCATCCCAATATCCTTTACGGATGGCCTCCACCATCCGTTCGACAAGCTGCATCTGCGCCGTCGGGTTGCTGGCCTCGAACCATTCATTCAGGCCCAGTTCGCGCCGGTCCATGACATAGGTGTCGTGCATGGCCTGCCACTGGTCGGCGCGCACGGTGCCGGGATCGGTCACCTGCCAGCCGAACAGGTTGTTGACGACATTCAGCATCTCCAGCGTGCCGGCATAGCCTTCGGCCTGCATCGCCTTGATCCAGTGCGGGTTCTGGTAGCGGGTGCGCAGCTCGTCCGCCAGGAAGCTGGCGGCGCCGGTGATGCGGGCCTGCGGGTTGCGCAGGTCGGCGACATAGAGCGACGGGCTGGCACCATCCAGATGGCGCACGGCCAGCGACAGGCCGCCCAGATATTCGAACGGGTGGTCGGTGGACAGGATGCCATGCAGCTTGGATGAGCGCGACAGCACCGCCGCCTCCACGCCTGACAATTGCCGGGCGAACAGGTTGGTTCCGTCCAGCTTCACGCCCCATTGCTGGGCGCCATAGCCATATTGCAGGCGGGAAAGGAAGCTCTCGGCCAGCTTGCCCTCATCCTCCCATTGCGTGCTGTCCAGCACGGCGCCGGGCAGGCCGGAGCCGTAATCGCCGGGTTCGTTGCTGAACAGGCGCAGAGTGGCGGCCTGTCGGGCGGCGGCTGGTTCCATCCCGGATTTCACCAGGTCGGCGGCCAGAAGCCGGCTGTTGGCGGCAATATTGTTGCCGGGCTCGTCCAGCATGGCCAGCCGGTCGATGGCATCGGCCAGCAGGCGCATGAACCCGTCGAACTGGTCGCGATAGACGCTGGTGATCTGCAGCACGGCATCGATGCGGGGCCTTCCAAGTTCGATCACCGGAATGATCTCGATACTTGTCACCCGTCCGCCCTGGTCCCAGACCGGGCGCAGGCCCATGGCCCACAGGATCTGGCTTTCCACCACGCCCAGATGCCGCATAGCCTCCGACGACCAGAGGGTGAAGGCCAGCTTGATGGGCATCTTTCCCTCATGCTCTCCCTGATAGGCTGTGATCAGGTCGGCCAGCGCCTTTTCGCCGGCCTCATAGGCGCTGCGGGTGGGCAGCTTGTTGGGTTCGAACGCATAGAGGTTGCGGCCGCTGGGCACATCGGGATTGCGGATCGGGTCACCGCCCGGCCCCGGATGCACTATGCGGCCGGAAAGCCCTGCCAGCAGAGCCTCCAACTCGCCGGTTTCGGCAAGATGGCGGTCCAGTTCGACGGCGCGTTCCACCTGTGCGCGCAGGCCCGCATCCACAATCCCGTCCACAGGGGCGCTCTCGCGCAGATGGCGTTGGAGCAATCGATAGGGTTCGGCTTGCTGCAACTGGCTGAAGTCGCCGGCGAACAGCTCATCCGGCTCACTGCCTGCCAGACGGTAGAAGTCCCCGCCCAATTGCTGCATCACCGTGGAGAGGCGGTGTTCCGGCGTTGCCGGCTGGCCGAACACATGCAGGCCCAGCGGCAGCGCATCCTGTGCCAGCACATGCAGATGGTCATGCAGCACGCCCATGAAGCCGGGGAAATCGGCCGCGATGCGAGCGGCGTCCCAGCCCAGATCCTTGTCCATGTTCGCTGCCCTCACCGCAGCGCGGATACGGGCGGCGGTGGCGTCGCGGGCGGCCCCTTCCTCCAACTGCTGGTATTCATGCACCAGCGTGTGCAGGTCGCGCAGTTCGTCGTAAAGCCCGGCCGGGGCGAAGGGCGGGGTCTGGTGGCTGATGGTGACGGCGCGGCCACGGCGGCGGGCCTGCATCGCCTCCCCGACATTATCCTGGATATAGGGGTAGAAGACCGGCAGGTCGCCCACCGTCAGGAACGGATAGTCGCTGACTGACAGGCCCCGGTCCTTGCCCGGTGTCCATTCCTGGGTGCCGTGCGTGCCGAAATGGATCAGCGCATCGGCTCCCGATCCGCGCAGCCAGAGATAGGCCGCCAGATAGAAATGGTCGGGCGGCACCTTGGTATCGTGATAGGAGGCGCCGGGCCTGCCGGCACGCGGCGGCTGCGGCAGCAGGGTCAGATTGCCCAGGCGGGTGACGGGGATGATGAAAGCGGGTTCGCCCTTCACCTGTCGCAGCGCCCAATGTCTGGCCGGATCGCCCCAGGCGGCATTCACCTCCGCCTGCCGTGCCGCCGGCAAGGTGGCGAACCAGGCCTTGTAGGCCGACAGGGGCACGGCGACCGCGAACCCCTTGTCCATCAGCCCTTCCAGTTCTGCCTCGGGCCGGTACAGCCCGCCCAGCATGGATTGCGCCCTGGCGGTGATTTCCGCCTCGCTGTGCGGTTCCACCGCATAGCCGGCTGCCTTCAATGCCTTGGTCAGATGTTCCAGGCTGCGCGGGATGTTCAGGTTGGAGGCGCTGATATTCTTTTCCCCCTCCGGGTGGTTCCAGAACATCAGGGCCAGATGCTTGTCTGCCGCCGGCTTGCGGCGCAGGGTCGCCAGCCGCTTCAGCTTGGCGATCAGCGCGTCGGCCTGGGCTGCCATCAGCACCGGTTCGCCATCGGCAAGGGCGCCGATCACCATCGGGTCGGCCATGCCCCAGGCTTCCGGCACGGTCAGCAGGGCCGCCATGGTGCCGGCCTGGATGCCGCTTGTGGATTGGAGGAAGGACGCCTCGTCCCCTTCCTGCCAGGTGAAGGCGGGGAGGGCGGGCACGTCGAGCGCCAGCAGTTCCGCGACACGCGCCGGGCCATTCTGCATATGGGTCAGGTTGACCATCGCGTCGATGCCGGCGGGTGCCAGCAGGCTGGTCATGCCGTCATCCTTGCCCGCCTCGAACCAGAAGGGCAGGGGGGCGAGGCCGGCCTGCTCCATCCGTTCCACCAGCGCGTCGATCATGCGGGTCTGCATGCCCGACAGCATGCTGGTATTGATGGCGATGGCGACGCGCGGGGCATCCTTGGCCCAGCGCTCCCGGCCCCAGGCCAGATAGGCCGGTGCATCGGTGAAGGGACCGGGGGCGGCCGGATGATAAAGTCCCGCCTTGGGCAGCAGTTCCGGGGCCGGCAGCGGCCCGGGATCGCGACCCCCTGCCTGTGCCGCCACAATGGTGAACAAGGCCCGGAAATTGGCCGGGCCGCCATTGGCGTAATAGGCAATCAAGGTTTTCGCCTGATCCGGCGGCATGCCGCCGGCGCCGGGCGGTCCGCCGCCGATGCGCAGCCAGGGGATGGAAGAAGCCTCCAGCACCCCGCCCAGCCGTTCCCGAACCTTGGCCATGTCGTTGCCGCGCGGGGCATCAATGATGACCAGATCGGCCCCGGCCAGCCAGTCGGCGGGCGTGCCGGAAGTCTTCTCCACCCAAAGCCCCTGTACATCCACGCCTTGGGCCGCACCGATCTCCGCCAGCCGCTTGATCTTGCCGGGTAGCACGAAGTCGCTGGTGATGATGCGGACGGTTGGCCGGTCGGCCGCCAAGGCGGCCGGGATGGTAAGTATGAGGGCTAGAAGTGTCAGGAACAGCCGCAATACCCAGCTGCTTCCCGCAGCTGGGTTGGCGCGTTGAGCGCCCGCGCGCCCATGCGCGCGTAGCCAAGCCGCCGGATGGCGGCGCCCGGCGCCTGAGGGGCTGGGTTGATCGGTTCCGATCAACCCAGCTTCATATGGAACGCGCATCAGAAGCTCACCGACAGACCGAGATTATAGCTGCGGCCCGGCTCCGAATAGGAATATAGCGCCGACTGGGCGGCCAGTTCCTCGTCGCCGATATTCTCCACATTGGCGCGCAGCGTCACGGCGTCGGTCAGGCGCCAGGACACGTCCAGCGACCAGAGCGTATAGTCGGGCAATTGGTTGGCGATGGCACCGCTATAGACCACCTGTTTGCCGACATACTGGCCGCGTACCCGTGCGGTCAGCGGGGCGATGGGCGTCCATTCGGCGGCGACATTGCCGGCATGGCGCGGCCGCTCGGCCAGCGACAGGCCGGTGACGCGGTTCTCCGTCGCCATCCAGGTATAGTTGGCCGACAGGGTCAGGCTGTCGATGGGCGTGACCTCGCCACCCATCTCCGCGCCACGGATGCGGGCGCGGTCGATATTCTGGTAGGTGCGCCGCTCCCGCCCGCGCTGGCCGCAAAACGCGGTGCACAGGGTCTGGATCAGGTCCTTCAGGTCGTTCTGGAACAGGGTGCCGCGCAGCGCCCAGCCGCCGGGCCGGTATTCGGCACCGACCTCGTAGCTGGTGTTGATCTCCGGGTCCAGATCGGGATTGCCGACAATGGCGAACTGTCCGCCGCCGCCGACGGCGGAATAGCCCGGCGACAATTCCTTCAGGCTGGGGGCCTTGAACCCGCGCCCGCCGCCGCCCTTCACGGTCAGCGCATCGGTGACGGCATAGGTCAGGTAGGCGCGGGGGCTGTGTTGCCAGCCATATTCCGCATGATGGTCGGCGCGGTTGCCCAGCACCAGCGACATGCCTTCGGTCAGCGTGATCTCATCCTGGATGAACAGGGCGGCATGGTCGGTATCGGCCTCTCCCGCCGCATTGACCGTGCTGTCGCGCAATTCTTCCCGCCGCCATTCGCCGCCGGCGGTCAGCAGATGGTTGCCCAACAACGGCACGCTCACATGGCCATCGACGATATCATCGGTCAGGCGGCTGGGCTGCGTGGCGGCCCCCCGGCTGCGGCTGTTCACCCGGTCCAGCTGCGACCGGTAGGCCTGGATTTCCGTATGGCCCCAATCCCAATTGCCCTTGTGGCTGACCGACATCTGCTCCCGGTCGATGTCGTCGATGGATTCATAGAAATAGGGGCTGGCGCCGGCCTGCTGGGCATTGCGCCAGCGTTCCTCGTCACCCCGGCCATAGGTCAGGTCGATGCGCTGGGCCGCATCGGGCGTCCAGGTCAGGGCGGCACTGCCCGACAAGCTGTCACGGCCTTCCAGGGCGGTGAGGCGTGGCTCGTTGGCGTCGGGTGTGTTCTGGCGGCGGTGCAGGCGGCCGGACAGGCTGATCCCCAGAATATCCTGGACCAGCGGGCCGGCCAGCCAGGCGCCGGCCTGATGGGTGGCCCCGCCCTTGCCATCCTCACGCAAGCCCCCATCCAGCTTGGCAATGCCCTGCCACTTGTCGGTGGGGCTGCGGGTGATGACATTGATCACGCCGCCCAGAGCTTCCGAGCCATAGAGAGAGGAAAGAGGGCCGCGGATCAGCTCGATCCGCTCCACCGCCTCCATCGGCACCCAGTTCAGGTCGAAATCGGTATGGGCCATGGCGGCGGAGGCGACATTGACCCGGCGGCCATCCACCAGGGTCAGCGTATGTTCCTCCGACAAGCCGCGCAGCGCGATGCCGCGCCGGGACAGACCCACGCCCGTCAAGGTGACGCCCGGCGTGCCGCGCACAGCATCGGCCAGGTCCTGGACGGGGCGTCTGGCCAACTCATCCTTGGTGATGACGCTGGCCGTGGCCGGGCTGGTGACGGTGGTGTGCGGCGTAGCCGTGGCTGTCACCACGATTTCCGGGGCCAGAGAGGGATCGGCCGCTTCCGCCAGACAGGTGGTGGACGTCAGCAAGGCGGCGAGCGGGGCGCCGATGCAGGCGGCGGTTTTCAATCGATGCGGGCTCATAGAGTAGTCGTTTCCAATGGGATATCCGAAGTGCCGCGAGAAAATATGTTACGTTATAACATTTCACAATAACGTGAGTTCGACCTTGAGACGGGCAGATGATGCCATGGAAAAGCACGGTATTGTCCGAACCGGCCTGAATCCGGGTGTTTCAGGTTCCCGTTGATTACACGGATTTAATCGGCATGCGCATGGTGCAGCTCCGATATGTGATGTTATATCGTTATAATCGAAGCGCCCCGCCAGGACCTCTCATGCCTGATCATGATCTCGCCGAGCTGACTGATGTCGTCCACCATGCCGGCTCACGCCGTATCCTGGAGGTTTCAAAGCTGACCCTTGCGCGGGGGCGGCATGGGCTGCTGCTGGGGCCGAGCGGCAGCGGCAAGACCACCTTGTTGCATGCCCTGGCGGGCCTGCTGGTACCCGACCAGGGAAGCCTGCTGCTGCTGGGAAACGATCTGCGCTCCATCGGTGATGTTGGGCGCGATCGGCTGCGGGCTGACCATGTGGGCATCGTCTTCCAGCAATTGCACCTGATTGCCGCCGTCAGTGTCGCCGACAATCTGCGTCTGGCGCGGAGGCTGGCCGGCAAGGGGCCGGATGAGCAGGCGATCATGGATCTGCTGGCCCGGGTCGGGCTGGCCGACCGCGCAGGCACCCTGCCGGCCGACCTGTCGCAGGGGGAGCGGCAACGTGTGGCCGTGGCCCGTGCCCTGGTCAACCAGCCCTCCCTGCTGCTGGCCGACGAGCCGACCAGCGCGCTGGATGATGCGAATTGCGATGCGGTCATCGACCTGCTGCTGGAACAGGCGGATTTGAGCGGCGTCACCCTGCTGGTGGCAACCCACGACCGGCGATTGACGGCACGGCTGCCCGTGCTGCTGGAACTGGCCAGGCCGGTGGAGCGCGCGGCATGAACATGCTGGGACTGAGCCTCGCCTATCTGCGCCGCCGGCCGCTGACCACGGGGCTGAACCTGCTGCTGCTGGCGCTGGGCGTGGCTGTCATCGCCTTCCTGCTGCTGCTGGAGCGGGGGCTGGAGAACCGTCTGGTGCGCGATGTGACCGGCATCGACATGGTGGTGGGGGCCAAGGGCAGCCCCCTGCAACTGGTGCTTTCGGCCGTGCTGCAGGTGGATGTGCCCACGGGCAATGTCCCGCTGGCCGCCGTTGCGGACCTGCGCCGCAATCCGTTGGTCCGGCAGGCCGTGCCCGTCGCCATGGGCGACCGTTTCGGCAGCTTCCGCATCCTGGGCACGGAGCCCGCCTATATCGACCATTATGGTGGCCGCCTGGCGGCGGGCCGGCTGTTCGAGGGACCGATGGAGGCGGTGCTGGGGGCCGAGGTTGCGGCAACCTCCGGCCTGGGCCTGGATGCAACGCTGGTCGGCAGTCACGGGCTGACGGCGGGGGGAGAGGCGCATGCCGACATGCCCTATCGGGTCGTCGGCGTGCTCGCCCGCACCGGCACGGTGCTGGACCGGCTGGTCCTGACCCCGGTGGCCAGCGTCTGGGCCGTGCATGACCATCATCACCATCATCATGACGAACCTGACGAGGCCGGGGAGGATCATGACCATGGTCACGAGGCCGACCCCGATCACGACCACGAATCCACCACCGAAGGCACCGACCATGACCGTGAGGTGACGGCCATCCTGGTCCGCTATGCCACCCCGCTGGCCGCCGCCCGGTTGCCGCGCGAGATCAACAGCCAGACCGGCATGCAGGCCGCCAGCCCGGCGGCAGAGATGCTGCGCCTGCGCGCCCTGATGGGGATCGGCTTGGATGCCATGCGGCTGCTGGGCCTGGTGCTGGTGCTGGCGGCCGGTCTCTCCACCTTCGTGGCCCTGGCCAATGCCCTGCAGGAGCGCCAATACGATCTGGCGGTGATGCGGGCCCTGGGTGCCGGCCGCGCGCGGATCACGGGGCAGATATTGACCGAGGCGCTGCTGGTGGCGCTGGGGGGCGCCCTGCTGGGCATCGTCCTGGCCCATGCCGGCGTGGCGGCCCTGTCTGCCTTTTCCGTCCGTGCCCGCGATCTCGGCCTGTCGGCGGGGCAGTTCGTGCCGGGAGAGGCCTGGCTGCTGGCACTGGCGTTGTTGGTGGCGCTGTTGGCGGCCGCATTGCCGTCCATCCAGGCCTACCGCACCGATGTCAGTCGGCTGCTGGCGAAGGGATAGGCATCATGAGGATGATGAAGCTTGCGATGCTTCTGGCTGTGCTGGTCAGTGCCCTGCCGGCCCTGGCCTTCCAGCAGGTGCAAGGTCCGGCGCCGGCGGCGCCGCATGACCCGCGGGCCGTGCCGCGTGCCACCCTGGGCTGGGACAGGCTGGCCGACACGCAGGAGACGCAGAAGCGGATCCAGGAGGTGGATCGCCTTGTCGCCATCTTCGGGCCGGGGGTGCAGGCGCTGGATGGTCAGCCCTTCACGGTGGCCGGGTTCTTCCTGCCCCTGGACACGGGCGAGACCAGCCGCAGCTTCCTGCTCTCCTCCCTGGCCCCGACCTGTCCCTTCTGCCCGCCGCCGGGCCCGGCCGACCTGATCCAGGTCAGTGCGGCGGAACCGGTGACGGCGACGCTGGACCAGATTCGGCTGCAAGGCACGCTGCGCCTGTCGGCGGAGGATGTGAACGGCATCTATTTCCATCTGGAGAACGCCCATGTCCTATCCAAGTAGGGTTTTTCTGGCGAGGTTGCTTTCGTCTCGGCGCAGGAAAGCTGCGGCAAGCTCTATGAGATCCAGGATTGCGGAAACGCCGAATATGAGGCCGCTCTGGCCCGCCAGAGAAAGGCGGAGATGATGGCCGTTTATCCCCGATGTGCTTCTGGACCAGTTGCTGGCCGGCGGCGATGCGAAGGCGGTGTTTGACCAGAACGGCCTGCTTGATCCGTTGAAGAAGGCGCTGGCGGAGCGGGCCTTTTCATGGTGCGGGGAAAGGTCAGCCGTTACAGTGTCACCACCTGTCCCGACGTCGTCCTCATAGGTGATGGCGGGGGTTGCCTTGCTCGACAGGATGTCGGCGAAATGGTCCATTTCCAGGCGGTAGGCGGCGTAGCGGCCCAGGAAGGGGCGGCGGCGGCCCCTTCGGCACCCCAGACGGGCACGGTGCTTTCCAGCAAATTGTCGGCCTTCACCTTGCCTCTTGACCCGAACGCCTCGATCCGCTGGTCATAGCCGTAACCGCGGCGCCGGCGGTTCGACAGGGTGCAGAGGTGGCCGGAACCGGTGGGCAGCACCAGCTTGGCCGTGTCCATATCGCCCAGCCGCCCGATCTCCGGATCGACCAGACAGGACGCCAAGGCGAAGATTTCCGTCACCTTCTCCCCCAGAAGCCAGGGGGCCAAGTCCAGATCATGGATGGTGAAATCCTTGAACATGGACCCTCCCCTGGACGGTCGACAGCCGTCCTTGTTCCGGGAAAGGCTTATCGTGGATCTGGAACTGGTGGCCCGCGCGCGGTCCGTGCTGATCAATGGCACCCATCTGTCACAGCCGGGCGTGCGGGCCGCCGGCGGGCGTGTCGTGTTCGATATCGATTACCGGCCGGTCCTCTGGGGCCTGACCGGTCGTGATGCGGGTGACAACCGGTTCGTCGCCGATCAATCCGTGACCGACAGCTTGCAGGAGGTGCTGCCGCTCTGTGATCTGATCATCGGCACGGAGGAGGAGGTGCATATCCTGGGCGGCAGCACCGATACCATCGCCTGCCTGCGCGCCATCCGGGAACAGACGAGCGCCCTGCTGGTCACCAAGCGCGGTCCCATGGGCTGCGTGGCGTTCCCCGGCGTCATTCCCGACAGCCTGCCCGACAGCCTGGATGACGGCGGCGGCGATAACCGCTATCTGGGCAGTTTCAAGCTGACGGCCAATGGCGCCGTTGATATGGGCCAGAAATGCGACGGGGCCGAACGGGTCTCGGTCCCGCTGCCGGGATATCCGCAGGGTCTGCTTAGCATCGGTGGGGAGACATTCATCGGGGAAAACTCCTCCATGCCGGTCACGCCGCCCCGCCGAGGACCTTGCCCCGGTTCAGGAGATCCAGCGGGTCGAGGGCCGCCTTGATCTGGCGCATCAATGCCAGTTCAGCCGGGCTGCGCGACAGGGCCAGCCATGTCCGCTTGTCCAGGCCGATGCCATGCTCGGCCGACACCGCACCGCCCAGCGTGGGGAGCGGGCGATAGACCATCTCTTCGGCCGCCTGCTTCGACTGATCGTTCCAGGGACGGGGGGAGACGACGATATGGAGATTATTGTCGCCGATATGCCCGAAGACGAACATGCGCGCGTCGGCGCCGCACGCGGCTTGCAGCCCGGCCTTCAGCCCTTCGACATAATCCTGCATCTTCGCGATCGGCAGGCTGATATCGAAGGCGATGCCGGGCGTCATCATATGAATTTGTCCCTCGACATCCTCCCGGATCGCCCAGATCGCATCGCGCTGGGCCTTGGACGAGGCGATTGCCGCATCGGCGAGGATACCCTGTTCCAGCGCGTCGCCCAGCATCTCGGTGAACAGCGCCTCATCACGCTGCGGATCGGTGCCGGCGACTTCGATGACGACATACAGCTTGTGGCCGGAAGGGATGGGCGGCTGATGCCGGCCACTCTGGATACCGATCAGGTCATAGTAGCTGTCCCACATCACTTCGAACGAGCGCAGCAGGCTGCCGAGGCGGGCACCGGCCAGCGTGAAGAACCGGGTGAGTTGCTCGAAACTGTCGACGGCAACGATCGCGGTTGCTTCGCTGGCGGGCGCCGGGTGCAGCCGCAGGACCGCGCGGGTCACCAGACCGAGCGTGCCTTCGCTGCCGATGAATAGCTGTTTGAGATCATAGGCCGTATTGTTCTTCAGCAGCGTGTTCATCGAGGAGATGATGGTCCCGTCGGCCAGAACCGCTTCCAGGCCGAGGACATTGTCGCGGGTCATTCCATAGCGGATGACAGTATTGCCGCCGGCATTGGTCGAAATGTTGCCGCCGACCGTGCAGGAACCGCGCGCGCCGAGATCGACGCCATAGATCAGCCCATGTCCGGCTACCGCTTCATGTACCGCCTGCAGGGGCACGCCCGACTGGACGGTGATGGTGCGGCCCACGGGGTCGATCGTTTCGATCGCACGCATCCGTTCGAAGGAAATCTGGATGTCTTCCGGCCGCGAGGACTGGCCACGGACAAGGCCGGTGAGGCCGCTGGCCGGGACGACTGTCTGCCTTGCCGCGTGGCAGAGCCTCATCACGTCCGACAATTCCTGTGTGGAACGCGGGCGCACAATGGCCCTGGCTTCGACCGTGGTGCGGCCGAGCCAGTCCGCCGGGCGGCTGGCGACATCGTCGCCGGTGATCAGGCCGCCATCACCGACGACAGCACGAATTTGTTCGAGCAGGTCCATCATCATCTCGGGATAGAATGTCGGGGGGGGGGGCAACCCGGCCAGGAGGCGGCGGGAAATCGGCGGGCCGGTTCACCGCCCCGTCCAGACTGGCTTGCGCTTCTCCTGGAACGCCGCCATGCCTTCGCGGGCATCTTCGGTCATGGGCATCAACGCGATCTGGCTTTCCGTGTAGGCAATGGCCTGATCGAACGACATGGCGGCGATCGCCCGCATCGCGTATTTCCCCCACCTTATCGCCGTGGGCGATTTGTCGGTGAGGCGTTCGATCAGCCATTGCGTCCTGGCATCAAGATCGGATCGGGGAACGACATGGTTGATCAGCCCGGCCTGGCGTGCCTCCTCCGCTGAGAACGGCTCACCGGTCAGCGCCCATTCGCGCAGGGTCCGCATCGGAACCAGTTCCCGCAGCAGGCTCATCACCTGCATCGGAAATACACCCACCTTCACCTCGGGCAGGCCGAACAGCGCATGGTCGGCCGCGACCGCCATATCGGCCATGCACAACAGCCCCATGCCGCCGGCCATGCAGGTGCCGTTGACCCGGACCACGATCGGCAGGGTGGCATTCCGCGCCTCCCGCAGAAGATCGGCATAGTCGCCGTTGGGCTGCGAGAAGTCGGGTGTGAAGGCCTTGCCGGGCTGCAGGTCGGCGCCGGCGCAGAACGCCTTGTCGCCGGTGGCGGTGATGACGATGACCCGTATCGCCGGATCGGCATGCGCCGCGCGAAGCCCCTCTCGCAGGCCGCCGATGACGCCGGCATTCAGGGCGTTGCGCTTGTCGGGGCGGTTGATGGTGATCCAGAAGGACTGGTCACGTTTTTCGTGAAAAATCTCTGCCGTGGGCGATGGAAGGTCACTCATGTTGCTGTTCCTTGCGGGGCATTCTGCATGATCTCGACCATCACGCGCTGTGCCTGTACCTGATCGCCGATGGCGACCATGATCCCGGTAATCACCCCCTGTACGGGGGCGGTGTGGACATGTTCCATCTTCATGGCTTCCAGAGCGAGCAGTGGCTGGCCCGGCGATACCGCGTCCCCCACCGCTGCCATCATGGCCACGACACGGCCGTTCATCGACGCGCGTACCCGGCCGTCGCCGCCGCCTTCTTCGGTGCGCGAAGCGGCGGCCCGTGTCAGGTCGTCCAGCACAAAGGGCCGCCCGGCCAGACGCAGCCACAGGCTGGGTCCGTCACGGTCGTAGGCCACCATATTCATGACCCCGTCGAGGATGAAACGGGCCTCGCCCTTGTCGATATCGACCGCGTCGAGCGTGTGTTCCGTCCCGTCCATCCTGACCGTGAACCGGTGGGGCTGGACCTGTGAAATGCTGGCCGTCAAACGCTTGCCATCAAGCGCGAAACGCAGGCCGAGCGGCATCGCGTGGGCCAGGCCCCGGTCGCTGACGCCGTGGCGGCCGGCCGCCGCCGTCTCCAGCAGCAGCCAGGCGCCAACGACGGCCGCCCGGGTGGTGCCGGCTTCATCGGCGGGAACCAGATCCGCCTCATGCTGGCCGATAAACGCCGTTGTGGCACCACCGGCCGCAAACACCGGATGCGACAGGCAGCGCGCCAGGAACTCCTGGTTCGTGCGCACACCCAGCGCTACCGTCCCTTCCACACCACGGATCAGCCGGCGGCGCGCCTCGTCGCGTGTTGCACCATGCGCGACCAGTTTGGCGATCATGGAATCATAGAAGGGCGGTATCGACGTTCCCGACCGCAGGCCATGTTCCACCCGCAATCCGGACGGTACCTCCCACCGGCGCATCGTGCCGCTCTGCGGCATGAAACCGGCGCGCACATCCTCGGCACACAGGCGGACCTCGACGGCGTGACCGTTGAAACGGATATCGTCCTGGGAGAGGGGGAGGGGTTCCCCCGCCGCGACGCGCAATTGCCATTCGACCAGATCAAGCCCGGTGATGGCCTCGGTGACGGGATGTTCCACCTGCAGCCGGGTGTTCATCTCCATGAAGTAGTAATTGCCATCGCGGTCCAGCAGGAATTCCAGCGTGCCCGCGCCCTCATAGGCGATGGCCTTGGCGGCGGTGACGGCCGCCGCCCCCATGCGCGCCCGCAACTCGGCGTTCACGGCGGGGGAGGGGGCTTCCTCGATCACCTTCTGATGACGCCGCTGCACCGAACAGTCGCGCTCGCCCAGATGCACGGCATTGCCAAGGCGGTCGGCGAAGATCTGGATCTCGACATGGCGCGGCTCGACAATGGCCCGTTCCAGGATGACGGTGGCGTCGCCGAAGGCGTTTTTGGCCTCCGATTGGGCGCTGCGCAGCAGGTCAGCGAACTGTGCGGCGGAGGGCACCAGGCGCATGCCGCGCCCGCCACCGCCGGCCGTGGCCTTGATCATCACCGGATAGCCGATGCGCTCGGCCTCCTGCGAGAGGCGCTGTTCGCTCTGGTCGTCGCCCTGATAGCCGGGGATGCAGGGAACCCCGGCCGCGATCATCAGGCGCTTGCCGCCGGCCTTGTCACCCATGGCGCGGATCGCCTCGGGCGAGGGGCCGATGAACACCAGCCCGGCGGCACGGCAGGCGGCGGCGAATTCCTCATTCTCCGCCAGGAAGCCATAGCCGGGATGGATCGCGTCCGCCCCGCTGATCCGCGCCGCCTCGATGATGGCCGGAATGCGCAGATAGGATTGCGACGGCAGCGGCTCCCCGATGCAGACGGCCTGGTCGGCGGCGATGACATGGGCGGCCTGGGCGTCGGCGGTGGAATAGACTGCCACCGTCTTGTAGCCCTGCGCATGGGCCGTGCGGATCACGCGCAGCGCGATCTCGCCGCGATTGGCGATCAGGATCTTGGAAAAGGGCGTGGGAGAGGTCATGGTTTGGGCCCGATTGGTCAAAGGGTCGATCACGGACGGGCGACCGAGAATTGCATGGGCTGCGGGGTGCGGGCCTCGGCCTCCCGGCAGGTCGCCAGCACATTGGCCAGCACGGCGCGGGTGTCGCGGGGATCGATGACCCCGTCATCCAGCAGATGGGCGCTGGTGGTGAACACGCTCATCTGGCTGTCGAACAGGTCGACGATGCGGGCCGACATGGCGTCCAGCCGGGCTTCGTCCACCTGTCCCTTGCGCCGCATGCCGGCTTCCGCGACGATGCGCATGGTCTGGGCGGCCTGTTCGCCGCCCATCACGGCCGTCTTGGCGTTGGGCCAACTGAAGCAGAAGCGCGGGTGGAAGCCGCGGCCGCACATGGCGTAATTGCCGGCCCCATAGGACGCGCCGCAATAGATCGTGATCTGCGGCACCGTGGCGCTGGTCACCGCCTGGATCATCTTGGACCCATGCTTGATGATGCCCGCTTCTTCATAGGCGCGGCCGACCATGAAGCCGGTGGTGTTGTTCAGATAGAGGATCGGTGTGCGGGACTGGCAACAGGCCTGGATGAAATGCGTGGCCTTCGACGCCCCGGCCGGATCGATGGGGCCGTTGTTGGTGATCACGCCGACGGGATAGCCTTCGATCTTGAAATGGCCGCAGATGGTGGCGCTGCCATAATCCGGGCCGAATTCCAGGAAGTCGCTGTCATCGGCGATGCGGGCGATGACTTGGCGCATATCCGCCGGTCGCTTGTGGTCCGCCGGCATGATGCCCAGCAATTCCTCGGCATCGTAACGCGGCGGCTTGAAGCTGCGCGGCAGTTCCGGCGGCTGCCCCCGGTTCCAGTCGATCTGGTCGATGATGTTGCGGGCGATGCGCAGGCCGTCGCGGTCATCCTCCGCCAGATAGTCGCCCAGGCCGGAGATGGAGGCATGCATGACGGCACCGCCCAGTTCCTCCTCCGTCGCGATCTCCCCCGTCGCCGCTTTCAGAAGGGGCGGTCCGGCCAGAAAGGCGCGGGAGCGGCCCCGGACCAGGATGATGTAATCCGACAGGCCCGTCTGGTAGGCGCCGCCGGCCGTTGAAGACCCGTGGGTGACGGTTACGACCGGCAGGCCGGCGGCCGACAGACGCGCCAGATTGCGGAACACATTGCCGGCATGAACGAAGGCCTCGACGCGGTACTGCATCAGATTGGCGCCGGCACTCTCCACCAGCTGCACATAGGGCAGCTTGTTCTCCAGGGCGATTTCCTGGATGCGCAACTGCTTGTCCAGGCCCATCGGCTGCAGCGCGCCGGCATCGATGCCGGCGTCGCTGGCGCAGACCATGCACCGGACGCCGCTGACGAAGCCGATGCCGGCGATGACGCCGCCGCCGGGGACGCTGGCATCAAGATTGGCCGTATCGAGCCCCAGCCCGGCCAGGGTGGACAGTTCCAGGAACGGCGCGCCGGGATCGAGCAGCAGCGACAGGCGTTCGCGCGGCAGGAGCTGTTGGCGCTTCTCGAAGCGCTCCCGCGATGCGGCGGACTTTGCCTGGGTCCGGCTTTCATAGACGCGCACCCGCTCGATCAGGCCGAGCATGTGATCGCGATTGGCTGTGTAAGCCATGGAGGATGTGGAGATCGTGGAATTGATTTGGGGCATGGCTGCTTGTTCTGCTGCGGCTGCGGCGATGTCATCAGCCTAGGTTCGCGTCGTCGCATGGTCTTGCGCGAACTGGTCGGCCAGACCGGAACAGCGCTATGCCGTTGGCGGCAGCAGGCGCCATTTGGGCAGGAGGATGGCCGGCTGGTAGCTCATCTTCGTCTGGCGGAAATTGGGCAGGCCGAGATCCTGCTCGAAATTGAGCCAGTCGATCCTGTCGTCCGCACCAGTGCCGCCGCTGATGGCGAAATGGTGGAACATGTATTGGGCGATGCCCTTGAACCGCACCAACCCCTTCGCGAACCGGACGGCCCAGACGCCGTCCTGCAGCCGCTCCGCCAGCAGAAGCCCGGCTGGTTGTCCGTCCGCGCGATAAAGGAAGCCCCGCAGGCCCAATTCCGGCGCAAGCGTGAGTGCGTCATGGCAGGCGGCTTCATCCGCTTCGCCCGGTGCCTTGCCCTTGTCCTGCATCCAGCCGTCCAGCACCTGATGCGCGGCATCGCGCAGATGGACGCCATAGGGCTCGGCCTCCACGACATGCGCGGCCAGAAGCTGCGCCATCAGGTTGGCTTTCTTCTGAAGCACCCGCCCCTGATAGGTCCGGAATGCTTGCGCCTGGTAGACATAGTCGGCATCGTCGCGATTATCGGTCAGCACAAGGCCGCAATCGCGCACGGCATTCGCTTCCCGCTCGCACAGCGGGAACAGGGCGCCGTATCGGGTGACCAGGGCCCGCAATACATCCATCGGCGCCTGACCGATGTCGAACAGGGGCAGGGCCAGTCCTTGCCCGTCATAGGTCACGCCGCTGATGCAGGGCCAGAGGCCATCATGCCAGCGCCACTGATGCGCGCGGCGGAACAGCCAGAGATTGCCGAAGGTCAGGTCGGCCGGCATGCGCTGGCCCAGACCCTCTGTGCGCTGGGCCAGAAGCGGGGCCATGCGGGGTGCCAGCGCCAGGGTCAGGTCGATGCCGTCGGAATGCGCCACGATGGAACTCAGCGCTGCGAGCCTCTCGCCCCCGGCGGCGGGCCGTCCGCAGGCTCGCCGGCGAAGCACTGGGCCAGCCGGGTCCATTGATCCGCCGCGTCCCCGGCCCATTCCAGGCGCGTGTCGGCGCGGTTGCGCCGCTGCGTCACCAGCAGGGCGAAATCGAGAGCGGGTCCGCGCACAAAATCATCCTTTGAGGGCTCGCCCCACACCCATTCCTCACCCGTCGGCGTCTGCAACGCCACATAAGGGACAGGCTGCGGCACGGGGAGCTTGCGGTTGACGAAGGTCCAGCCATAGGTCGTCACGCCCAGATGCGTGATGTGACGCAAGCCGGGGCCGGGCTCCCGCTCGCGTCCCAGCATGTCCCAGATATCCTGGCCATGCGCCCAGGTTTCCATCAGCCGGGCGGTGGCGAAGGACCGGGCGCTCATCGGCGGGCCGTACCAGGGAAGGCGCTCCTTGGCATCCATCGCGGCGAGTGCGGCCACCAGCGCCTCATGCCGTTCCTGCCACAGCGTCAGCAGCGCATCGCCGTCAAGAAGGCTGAAGCGGTGCCGGGCGATGGCGCTGATTTCCTTCCCGGCGGCCATTTCGCGGGCAAGCGCCGACATGTCGGCCTTGAAGCCGGCCGGGTCGCTCACCGCCAGCAAGGCCGTTTCATCAAAGAATAGCAGATGCGCCACCTCATCCCAGGGCGTCCAGCCATAGAAATCCGTGGGCTGGCGCCACTGGTCGGGCGACAGGGTGGCGCAGAGATCAGCCAGTTGGCGATATTCGGCGAGGAGATCGGCGGTCAGGTCATGCATGGGAATATCCTTCAGATGCCCAGCTGCCGGGCGGTCAGGTCTTTCATGATCTCCTCCGAACCGCCGCCGATCATCATCACCTTGGCCTCGCGGTAGATGCGTTCGGAACGGGTGCCACGCATGAAGCCCATGCCGCCCAGGATCTGCACCGCCTGATCGGCGCAATATTGCATGGCCTGGGTGGACAGGATTTTCGCCATGCAGGCGCGGGCGACCAGATGCTCCGGGTTGCCGTGGCGATGTTCGATCTGCCAGGCCAGATCATAGACGAAGGTACGGGCCGCCTCGACCTTCAGGGCCATGTCCACCAGCTTGTGACGGATGACCTGCCGCTGGGACAGCGGCTGGCCGAAGGTGACGCGGTCGCGCGCCCAGGCCAGTGCCTCGTCGACACAGACCTGCGCGTAGGCACAGGAGGCGATCGACATGGACAGCCGCTCGCTGTTGAAATTGTTCATGAAGACCTTGAAGCCTTCATGCTCGGTGCCCAGAAGATTGGCGACCGGCACGCGGACATCGTCGAAATGCAGATGGGCGGTGTCGGAGCACCACCAGCCCATCTTCTTCAGCGGCGTGCGGCTGAGGCCCGGCGTGTCACCATCGACCAGCAGGGCCGAGACACCGCCCGCGCCCTTGGACCCCGGTGCGGTGCGCACGGCGACGGTGATGAAATCGGCGCGCATGCCGGACGTGATGAAGGTCTTCTCCCCATTCAGCACATAATGGTCGCCATCGCGCACGGCCGAGCATTTCAGGGAGGCGACGTCGGAGCCGCCGCCCGGCTCGGTCACGGCCAGGGCCGCAATCTTCTCCCCGGCCAGAACGGTCGGCACGACCCGCTGTTTCAGCGCGCCGCTGCCATAGGCGGCCACGGGCGGCAGCCCGATCGTGTGCGACAGAAGCGAGGCCGACAAGCCGCCGCAACCGGCGCGTGCTACCTCTTCCGACGTGATCAGATGATAGAAGATATCCGCCGGCGTGCCGCCCAGTTCCTCATCATACCCGATGCCCAGCGCGCCAATCTCGCCAAAGCGGCGATAAAGGTCGCGCGGGAATGTCTCGGCCTCGTCCCAGTCATTGACGAACGGCGCGATCTCCCGCGTCACGAAGCTACGGAGCAGGGATCGGTACTGTTCGTGTTCCGGGGTGAAATAGTGGGGCAGGGGGGGCGTTTCGATCATGGTCAGGTCGCTCATGCTGGGTGCCGCTGGTCGCTGGCCGCCGGTTTTCGGGCGCATTGCCGATTGTTGCGCGGGCATTGCCGATGCACCGCATCCTTGCCCCAGGGGGCATGCCCGTCTTGCGCGGACTGGCTGACCTCGCCCTAATGTGCGGGCGTATCAGTGATGATGCGCAGCTTGCGCGAACCGGCGATGATGTCCTTGGGCTTCAGGCCGTAGACCTGACGGATCGAGTGGCTGAAATGCGTGCTGTCCGGGTAGCCGATATCCAGTGCGACATGCAGCAGATTGCTGCTGGAATGCACATGATGCAGCAGGCTGCGGGCGCGTTTCCAGGTGCGCACGTTTCGGAAGGGGATGCCGACCTCTGCCTTGAACAGGTGCAGGAAACGCGAAAAGGACAGGTTCACCAGCGAGGCGCATTCCGCTGCGGCGACGCTGCCGGTGGGATTGTCCCGGATGGTTGCCAGCACTCTGGTGATGCGCCGGTCAAGCGCGCGGGCGGGAAGGGCTTTGCCGAAAAACACCTGGTCAAAATCGGATGGCCGCAAATCCAGCGCCGCACCGGGGGCGGCGAGCCGGCGATGCACCGCGCGGACATGCTCGGCAAAATCGGGCGCGTGTACGGCACCGCAGGAGCGGAGCAGGGAGGGAAGCCGGTCCATATCGACCGTTTCCGGCTCAATCGAGACATTGAGAACGTGCCGCCCTTCGCAGGCGATTTCATAGGGCACGTGGGGCTGGATGATGGCGACTTCGGTCGACTGCCACTCGCCCCCGTCGATCCGCACGCGCAACGGGCCATCGATCGCGATGTTGGCGATGATGGCACCCTGGCTATGCAGGCAGGGGGTGCCCAGAAGCCCCGCATAGAAGACGCGATCCTGGGTGATCCACATGACACGATCAGCGCTTGTGAACCGCCGTGGAACGAACGAGCCGCCTGAAGCCATTGAAATATCTCCCGGAATGGGGGACGCCCTTTGCGCGTCCTCCCTTATATTTTGGCGAGGCTTTTCACCTGACCTTGCAGGGCGGCGGTCCCGTCAAGGGGACCGCCGCCGGTGCGGTGGCTCATCCCTTCTCTGATGGAATGACGGGCAGGAGAAGGAAGGGCTCGCTGCCTTCGACGAAGTGCAGCGTGTTCTTGCCGCCGAAGATGTCCGGCGGCCGGTCCCGCGGATCGGCATGGCGGAACGGGCCGACGCCGGTCATCGGATAGGGCTGATCGGAAAGGCCGGCATCACCCAGCCCATGGTCATAGTCGCAACCACGGATGTTGAGCGCCAGCGTATAGCCCGCCGGCACCACGATGCTGGTCGGCAGGATTTCGATATCCAGGATGACGGGCTCGCCCGGCACCAGCGGCTGCAGCTCGTCATGGCTGTGATAGGGGCGGTAGGGCAGCGTCTTGGCCGGGTCCAGCTTGCGATGGGAGGCGCGCAGCCAGCCCAGGGCGATGGGCACGCGCGGATCGTTGGAACCGATGAACAACACTTCCTTGCCATCCGGCGCGAACAGCCGCAGGGCCAGGAACAGGTCGGCATCGACCGTGTCGGACGACACCAGCAGCCGGGCCGCCACCGGGCCGGTGATTTCCATCTCCTCGGTGGACGGCGGCAGGGTGAAGGTGACGCCGTGATCCGTCGTGCTGTAGGTGATCGGGGCGCCGGTGGCGGGCGTGGTGGTCAGGGTATGCGTGCCGGGATCGAGATAATACCGGGTCCATTGCGTGCGGGCGAGCGGCCATTCCTGCTCATCGCGGATGGTGAAATGCTCTCCCGGCCGGCGGATCTGCAACTGCACCGGCGGCTGTTTATCCCAGCCGGTATCCTTGCCCTGCAGGAAATGTCCGAAGAATTTCTTCTGCAGCGCCACACCCTCGGCGCGGTAGAACGGGCTGAAATGGCTGTCGCCATGCACTTCCAGCCATTTCTGGGAGGAGCCGGCCGCAAGATAGCCTTCGAAATTGCCGCGCGGGTGGACGCCCATGCCGCCCCAGTTGGCGGCGGACAGCATCGGCACCTCGATGCGGCTGAGATCGGGCGTGTGCGCGGAATAGAACTCGTCATCCAGCGGGTGGTTCAGCACCCCGTCAACCATCGGCACGGCGCGGTTTGCCGTCAGTTCCTCTTCCGACAGGGTTTCCGGCCCGCTGACCCACTCGCCATTGTTGGGATTTTTGATGCCGCGATTGCCGTATCCGTGCTGGATCTTCAGGACCTGACGGCCATACCAGCCCGCGCCGAACTGCGACAGGATGCCCCCATGCCGCGCGGCATCGCGGTAGCGGTCGACAAAACCTTCCCAGACGCAGATGGCGGCCAGATGCGGCGGACGCTGGGCGGCAGCGTACCATTGGTTCGTCGCATAGTAGGAAATGCCGTTCATCCCGACCTTGCCGTTGCTCCAGGGCTGCGCCGCCGCCCATTCGATGCATTCGCAGATGTCCTTCGTCTCCTGCGCCGAGGTCGGGTCGAGCACGCCTTTGGAGCGGCCGGCGCCCCGGCTGTCGACGCGGATGCAGATGAAGCCGTCGGGTACCCATTTCTCCGGGTCGGCGACTTCCCAGTTCATGTACTTGTTCGTGGAGCCCTCGGCGATGTCCGGATAGGCGCGCACCATGCGGTCATAAGCACTCTTGTACCCCACCTGCATGGGAACGCCCTTGCCATAGGCGCCATAGGAGATCAGGGCGGCGTACTGGCCGGGCGCTTCGGGCAGGAAGATATCGGCACGCAGGACGACACCGTCGCTCATCCTGATGGGCGCATCCCAGAGAATGCGCATGCCGTCCGCATGCACCGCTTCGGGCATGTCGTCGGACAGGGGGGCATCGGGGTCGCGACGCATCGGGGTTTCCTCGCTCATATCGTTGATCCTTTTGAATGTGCAAATTGTTCACATTGCCGGTGGCCGTGTTTCGTCGGTCCTTCCCGGCCATTCATGGGGGCTGTGATCCTCAGATCCAGCCGGTGGCAACCTCGCGCATCAGCGCATGGAGCCGGCTTTGGCCCTCGAAGCCGATGCCCGGCCGCTGCGGGGCCGGCATCGATCCATTGGAGACATCGCAATCATCGGCATAACCGCCGAACGCGCCGAAGAAGCCGGGATAGGCCTCGCAGCCGCCCAGCCCCAGCCCTGCCACCAGGGCCAGCGACATCTGGTTACCGCCATGCGGGAAATGGCGGTCGTGGCCCCAGCCCTCGGCCGCCAGGTCCCGGACCAGATCGGCATAGGTCGCGATGCCGTAAATCTGCGGCGGGTCCATCTGCAGATAGTCGCGGTCGGCGCGCCAGCCACCGAACCGCACCTGGTTCCAGACATCATGCGGACTGAACAGGTTCTCGCCGGTGGCCAGCGCGCCGGGATAGGCGGCGGCGATGGTGGCGGAGGCCTGGAAGTCGTTGGGATGGCAGGGCTCCTCGAACCAGCGCAGATTGAAGGGGGCCAGGGCCTTGGCATAATCCAGGGCTTCCGCCGTGGCGAAGCGCCCGTTCGCATCGACGGACAGCCGTTGCGGATCACCGCCCAGCAACGTCAGCGCCTCCTCCACCCGGCCGATATCCTCGGCCAGCGACAGGCCGCCGACCTTGATCTTCATATGCGTATAGCCGGCATCCAGATGGCGCTGAAGCTCCTCGGCCACATCGCCGGGCTTGCTGTCCGGCTTGTACCAGCCGCCGCCGACATAGCATGGGACCCGCGCTTCCATCGGTCGCTGCCGCCAGGTTTGCGAGATCAGCTCCGCCAGCGGCTGGCGCCTTGCCTTGGCCACGGCATCCCACAAGGCCGTTTCGATCGTGCCAACTGGCACCGACCGCGCGGCGTCGCCGCCCGGCTTCTCACCGACCAGCATGCGGCGCAGGGCCTTGGCCGGGTCCAGATAGCCATCCGCATTCAGCAAACTGTCGGGCGGGGCCTGCGTGAGCCGGGGGATGAAACGGGCCCGCATCGGGTCACCACAGGCATAGCGGCCGATGGAGTTGAAGGCGTATCCGATGACCGGCTTGCCCTCGACCACCCGGTCGGTCAGCACGGCCACGACCGATACCGTCATCTCGGCGAAGGAGAAGACCGAATTTCGAAGATCGCTGCGCATCGGCAGCGCCGCTTCACGTATGTCCAGGATGCGCATGTCTTAAGTGTTTCCAGTGGGTTCAGATGGGCCGCAATATTTCGGCGCCGCTGTGGGCGATGGTCAACGCATGGCGATGCGGTTGGTCAATGCACCAATGCCGCTGATCGAAACGGTGACGACATCACCATCCGCCAGATATTGCGGCGTGGCCATGGCATAGCCCACGCCTTCCGGCGTGCCCGAGGCAATGATATCGCCAGGCTCCAGCGTCATGCCCTTGGAAAGCTCGGCCAGGATGGTGGGAATGTCGAAGATCATTTGGGAAATCCGGGCCGACTGGCGCGTTTCGCCATTCACGGTCGTGACGATCTCCACAGCCTGGATATCCGCCACCTCATCCCTGGTCACGATCCAGGGGCCCATCGGGCAGGACTGGTCCAGACCCTTACCCTTGAACCATTGATCATGCCTGCGCTGCAGATCGCGGGCGGTGACGTCGTTGATGATCGTATAGCCGAATATGTGGTCGAACGCATCCTGCGGCGCGATATTCCGGCCGCCCTTGCCGATCACGATGCCGAGTTCGCCTTCATAATCCATGCGGTCGCTGACATTTCTGTCGAAGCGCAGTTCATCGCCCGCGGCGGCCAGTGTCGTTCGCGGCTTGCTGAAAATCTGCGGGGCCTGGGGAACGTCGACCGGCAGTCCACGGGCGCGATACCCCTCCTGCACATGGCCCAGATAATTGCGCCCGATGCAGAAGATGTTCTTTCCCGACGCCGGCACCGGCGCCAGCAGCTTCAATGCGCCGAGGGGTCTGGGCAGGACGGTTGTGCGGGGAAGTGCCGCCGCGACGTCAGACAGCCCGTCAGCCCCGGCGCGGATCACGTCGAGCAGGCTGGTCATGCCAGGAAGCGCCAAGGCGGCAATGTCGATCACGCCGTCACCCGCGATGACGCCCGTCCGCACCTCACCCGCCTCAAGAAAAGAGATAAATCGCATTCCGTCCCCTGAGATAACGATAAAACTGATTGGACTTCCAAAATATCGATGTTATTAAGTGATGCAATAGAAATCTGGAGATTGTTGCGGGGTGGAGGGGGATCGGCACCTCACCGTCCGCGCAAAGGACAGGGTGATCAGCGATGGGCTGAATGTGTAAGTTACCGCCCGCACGGGCGATCAAGGCGCTTGCGCGCGTGCCTTTGCGGGGGCCTTTTCCGGGGTCCGGCGACCACACACCAAGGGAGTGTCATTCATGATTGAGGCTGTGGCCAACACGCGCGCGTCGGCCGCTTATGCCCGTATCCGGGAGGCCATCATCGTCGGGCGGCACCAGCCTGGCGCACGCCTGCACATCCAGGACCTTTCCGAGGAGCTTCAGGTCGGGCCCAGCCCGATCCGGGAAGCGCTGAACCGGCTGGTCAGCGAGGGGCTGGTGTCTCAGCATGATCAGCGCGGCTTTCGGGTCGCGTCGCTCGACCTCAAGGATCTCGATGATCTGTTCGACGCCCGCTGCTGGGCGAACGAAGCGGCGCTGCGGGCCTCGATCCAGCGCGGCGGCCGGGATTGGGAAGAAAATGTAGTGCTGATGCTGCACCGCCTGCGCCGGGCGCCGCGTCTGGTCGAGGTGGATAGCGGCCTGCGTGGCGCGCAGTGGGAAAACGCCCATGATGATTTCCACAATGCCCTCATCGGCGCCTGCGGATCGACCTGGATGCAGAATTTCTGTCAACGCACATCCGATGCGGCGGCCCGCTATCGCGCCATCTCGCGCGCGGCCGTCAACGGCCAGCGCGGCGACGAGGAAGAGCATGTGGCAATCGCCGAAGCCGCCATCGCGCGTGATGAAGAGAAGGCTGTGAGCCTGCTGACCAGCCATCTGAGACGCACGCGCGATCTCGTTTTCAATAGCTGGCAACGCTGACCGGCACTTTGCAATTTGAGGGGTATCGAATGCCTAAAGCCAACCTCGCTGCCGCAGATCCTGACGACAGCGCGGGCGACGACAAGGTCAACCTCGCCTCACTGCTCGACCAGTCGCCGGTGCGGCGTGGCCATGTCATGACCACGGCATTGCTGTTTTGTGTACTGCTGATCGATGGCTATGACCTGGCTGTGACCGGGCAGATGCTGCCGGCGATCGCCTCGGCGCTCGGGGTGACCACGGCCAGCCTGACCGGCGCCTATGCGGCCCAGCCTGTCGGTCAGGCGCTTGGCGGGCTGCTGCTGGCGCCGCTGGTCGACAGGTTTGGTCGCAAGCGCATGATGATCCTGCTGCTGGCGCTGTTCGCCATCGCCACCCTGCTGAGCGTCTTCGCCGCTTCCGTGACCAGTTTTGCGGTGACGCGCTTCATGGCCGGGGTTGTGGGCGGCGGCCTGCTTCCCGCCGTGGCAAGCCTTGTGGCCGATATCTCGTCCATCAAACGCCGTTCAAGCATGGTCGGCATCGTTTACGCCGGCATCGGTGTCGGCACGGTCGGGGCCAGCGTCCTGGTGGCCCTGTCCCTGGATCATATCGGCTGGCAGGGCATGTATGTCATCGGGGCTGTGGCCCCCCTCCTGATGATCGCGCCCATTCTGCTTCTGGTGCCTGAATCGCCGCTTCATCTGGCACGGGTTGCCGCACCTTCCACTGATATCCTTGCCGCCCTTCGCAAGCTGGGTATCGTCCTGGGGCCGAAGACGCGGTTCGATGCACCCGCCCGGAAACGCGGTGCCCGTATCTCAGTCATTGAGATTTTCGGGGACCGGCGTGCCGGTTTCACGCTCGCACTCTGGTTCAGTTGCATCTGCGGCCAGATCAGCGTCAACGTTTTCGGCCTTTCGGCAACCTTCTTTCATGAATTTGAAGGTGTTCCGTTGACCGACTACGCGGCTTACGCCTCTGTTGCCGGATTGGCTGCCATCGTTGCCGGATTTTCGACCGGTTTCGTGATGGATCGCTTCGGGCGCTACCGTGTGATCGGCGTGTATGCGACGCTGAGCGCGCTTTCCCTGGCAGGACTGGCTTTCTTTCCCTTCGGCAGCCCGCTGTTCGTGGTCACGATCGTCTGCGCCGGCTTCTTCAATGTCGGTACCTATCAGTCGCTCAACATCCTGACGCCGATCGTCTATCCGGCCGCCATGCGCAGCGCTGCGGTCGGCTGGAAGGGCAGCGTCTCGCGTCTGGGCAGTAGTGCTGCCCCGCTCATCGGTGCCGCCTTGATGGCACATCAACTGGGTCTGAAGGTCGCCCTGTGTACGGCGGCGGTTCCGGCCCTTCTGGTGGTCCTGCTGGCGCCGGTGCTGGCAATGCTGGAACGGCGCATGCGCGCCGATGGTACTGCGCAAGCGGGCTGATCCCCATCCAAGGCCCCAGCGCCGGTGGTAATCGAGATCAGCCACTAATCGCAAGTAGACCGGACAAAGGAGACGTAGAATTCGCTGGTGATCAGCCGGGTCATCATGGTGATGCATGTCATCGGAATCCGGACGGAAATGATCTTCTGCCGCCTGATCCAGCAGGCCGGCCGCCGCCCCGGGATCGATAGAGGAAGGCCTATGCCTATGTCCGACGAAAAAAAGCGCATGCTGCGATCGCAGTCCTGGTTCGAGGGGCGGGGGGCGAAGAATTTCGCCCATCGCGCCTGGGTGCGTAGCCGTGGCGTGCCGACGGATCATTTCGACGGGCGTCCGGTGATCGGCATCTGCAATACCTGGTCGGAACTGACCCCCTGCAATTCGCATTTCCGGGACCTGGCGCAGCATGTGCGGGAAGGCATCCTGGAAGCCGGGGGTGTGCCGATGGAATTTCCGGTCATCTCGCCCGGCGAGATGCTGACGCGGCCCACGGCGATGCTGCTGCGCAACCTGTGCAGCATGGATGTCGAGGAGACATTGCGCGCCAACCCGCTGGACGGCGTGGTGCTGATGATGGGTTGTGACAAGACCACGCCGGCCCTGCTGATGGGGGCGGCCAGCGTCAACCTGCCGACCATCGGCCTGTCGGCCGGCCCCATGTTCAATGGCAGTTTCCGGGGCCGTCCCTTCGGGATCAAGGATGCCTGGAACCTGGCGGCGGATCTGCGGGCCGGCCGCGCGACGAACCAGGATTTCGAGGAGGCGGAAACCTGCCTCACCCGCTCGGTCGGCGTGTGCAATGTCATGGGCACCGCGTCCACCATGGCTTCGTTGGTCGAGGCCATGGGGGTGGGGCTGCCCGACAATGCCGCCATTCCCGCCCAGGACGCAAGGCGCCGGGTGCTGGCCCGCATGGTCGGGCGGCGCATCGTGGAGATGGTGCGAGAAGGTCTGACGCTGGACAAGCTGCTGACGCGCAAGGCTTTCGAGAATGCCATCAAGGTCAATGCCGCCATCGGCGGTTCGACCAATGCCGTCATCCATCTGACGGCGGTGGCACGACGCATGGGCGTGGAACTGACCATCGAGGATTGGCACCAGATCGGGCGCGACGTGCCCACACTGCTCAATCTCCAGCCGTCGGGCCGCTACATGATGCAGGATTTCCATGAGGCCGGCGGCCTGCCGGTGATCATCCGCGACATGTGCGAGGCCGGCCTGCTGCATGGTGATGCGCTGACCGCTGCCGGCATCACGCTGGCCCAGGCCAATGAAGGCGCGGTGTGCCTCAACCCGGATGTGATCCATAGCGTGGCGCAGCCTTTCATGGCCAATTCGGGCGTCGCCATCCTGCGCGGCAATCTCTGCCCGAACGGCGCGGTCATCAAGCCGTCGGCCGCCGATCCGCGCCTGCTGAAGCATAGGGGCCGCGCGGTGGTGTTCGATAGCCAGCAGGACCTGCATCGGCGTGTCGATGATCCGGCCCTGGACATCGATGCCGATTGCATCATGGTGCTGCGGAATTGCGGGCCCAAGGGTTTTCCGGGCATGCCGGAACTGGGCATGCTGCCGATCCCGGCCAAGCTGCTGAAACAGGGGGTGACGGACATTGTCCGCATTTCCGACGCGCGGATGAGCGGCACGGCCTTCGGTGCCGTGGTGCTGCATGTCTCGCCCGAGGCCGCTGTGGGCGGCGCGCTTGCGGTGGTTCAGGACGGTGACCTGATCGAACTGGATGTTGCCGGACGGCGGCTCGACCTGTTGATCTCCGACCAGGAATTGCAGCAGCGGCTGGCCGCATGGACACCCCCGCCGGCACCGGCCAGCCGGGGCTACGCCAAATTATATGTCGATACGGTCAATCAGGCCCATGACGGCTGCGACCTGGAATTCCTGGTGGGCAGGAGCGGCCACGACGTGCCGCCGGCCCAGCACTGACACCCGATCGGGAGACAGAATTTGAACACCGCACTGGTCCGCGACGTCGCGACGCTGGATGAACGCTATCGCGTCAATGATGGCTGGGTCTACATGACCGGCATACAGGCCCTGGTGCGTCTGCCCCTGCAGCAGCGGGCGCGCGATGCCGCCGCCGGCTGGAACACGGGTGGTTACATCTCGGGATATCGCGGCTCACCGCTGGGCCGTTACGACATGGAGCTATGGGCGGCACAGAAGGAGCTGACGGACGCGAACATCGTGTTCCGCGCCGGCCTGAATGAAGACCTGGCGGCCACGGCCATCTGGGGCTCGCAATATGTCGGCACCTTTCCCGGTGCAAAGGTGGATGGGGTTTTCGGCATCTGGTACGGCAAAGGTCCCGGTGTGGACCGGTCGGGCGACGTGCTGCGCCATGCCAACCATGCCGGTACCTCGCCCAAGGGTGGGGTGCTGTGTCTGGCCGGTGATGATCATGGGGCCAAAAGCTCCTCGGTCGCCAATTTCTCCGACACGATCTTCATGGCGGTGGGCATGCCGGTGCTCTACCCGTCCACCACGCAGGAACTGCTGGAATACGGTCTGCACGGCATCGCCATGAGCCGCTTTTCCGGCTGCTGGGTCGGCATGAAGGTGGTGACCGACGTGGTCGAAGGCGGCGGGTCGGTCTATGTCGGGGCCGATGCGCCTTCCATCATCCTGCCCGAGGTGCCAAGCCAGCCCAGGGACATGTTCGGCAGTGGCTACCACATCCGTGGCTTCGACCTGCCGCTGCCCCAGGAAGACCGGCTGTATAACCACAAGCATGGCGCCGTGATGGCCTATGCCCGCGCCAACGGGATCAACCAGATCGTCGCTTCGCCGGACGGCGCCGGGGTCGGGGTCATCGCGGCGGGCAAGGCCTGGCAGGATGTGCTGCAGGCCCTGGGGCGCGACGCGGCCGGGGAGGGGCAGGCGCGCTTCGCCGGCCTGAAGCTGTTGAAGATCGGCATGGTCTGGCCGCTGGATCCGGAGATCGTGCGCGATTTCGCCCAGGGCCTGCACACCATCATCGTGGTGGAGGAGAAGCGCCCGGTCCTGGAGGATCAGGTGCGCACCATCCTCTATGGTCAGGCGAACGCCCCGCGTCTGGTGGGCAAGCTGTTCGCGGGCGGCCTGTTCGAGCCGGGGCCGGCCGACATCGCCTTTCCCAATGCCAACGAAATCTCCCCCACGCGCGTTGCCGCCGTGCTGGCCCGCGTGCTGGGCTGCGATGTGCCGGCTCCGGTGCCGGCTGCCGGCGCACCGGCAAAGGCGCCGATGCCGTCGCGCCAGCCCGGTTTCTGTTCCGGCTGTCCGCATAACCGCTCGACCAAGGTGCCCGACGGCAGCCGGGCGCTGGCCGGCATCGGGTGCCATGGCATGGCCATGCTGACCAACCCGAAACAGACCACCACCATCTCGCATATGGGGGCCGAAGGGGTGATGTGGCTGGGCCAGCAGCCCTTCACCGCCGAGCGTCATGTCTTTGCCAATATCGGCGACGGCACCCTGGCGCATTCCGGATATCTGGCCATCCGTCAGGCCGTGGCCGCCAAGGTGCCGATCACCTACAAGGTTCTCTATAACGGCTTCGTCTCCATGACGGGCGGGCAGCAGGTCGAAGGCAATCTCAGCCCGCCGCAGATCCTGGCCGGCTTCGCCGCCGAAGGCATCGCCAAGATGGCGGTGGTCACCGATGAGCCGGAACGTTATGCGGGCGTGGCGCTGCCGGCCGGTGTCACCGTGCATCACCGCACGTCCCTGGATGCCGTGCAGCGGGAGTTCCGCGAATATCCCGACGTGTCGGTGATCCTCTATGATCAGGCCTGCGCCACGGAGCGGCGCCGCCTGCGCAAGCGGGGCAAGCTGCCCGATCCCGATCGGCGCCTGTTCATCAATGCGGCCGTCTGTGAAGGTTGCGGCGATTGCGGCGTGGCGTCGAACTGCATGTCGGTCGAACCGCTTGAAACCGAACTGGGCCGCAAGCGGCGCATCAATCAAGGCTCCTGCAACAAGGATTTTTCCTGTGTGGAGGGCTTCTGCCCCAGCTTCGTGACGGTTGAGGGCGGCAAACCGCGGCGAGCGGCGGCGGCAGGCCCCGCATCGGCGCCAAAGCCCGCCTATTCCCATACGGTGCCCGAGCCCGCCATCCTGCCGCTACGGCACACCCACAGCGTGCTGATCTGCGGCATCGGCGGCACGGGCGTGGTGACCATCGGCCAGACCCTTGCCATGGCGGCCCATATCGAGGGTCTGTACAGCTCCAACCTGGACGTGACCGGGCTTTCACAGAAATATGGCGCCGTAACCTCGCATGTGCGTTTCGCGCCCGAGGCGCAGATGCTGCACGCCACCCGCATCGCCGAGGGCGAGGCCGATGCCCTGATCGGCTGCGACCTGATCGTGGCGGCCTCCGACGATGCGCTTTCGCGTCTGCCGTCCGGTCATGGGCGCGCGGTCGTGTGTACCGACCTTGTGCCCACCAATGATTTCGCCCGCAATCCCGACTGGCAGATCGATCCCAAGGCGCTGGTCGCGCGGATCGAGACGGCGGTGGGCGACGCCGGCCTGGTCCTGGTGGATGCCCAGCGGCTGGCAGCCGCCCTGGTCGGCGACCCGATCGGGGTGAACATGTTCCTGCTGGGCCTGGCCTGGCAGCGTGGGCTGATCCCCCTGAGTGCTGCGGCCATCGAGCGGGCCATCGAACTGAACGGTGCCGCCGTGCCCATGAACAAGCAGGCCTTCCTGTGGGGCCGCCGTGCCGCCCACGACCTGCCGGCGGTTGAGCGCTATATTCAGGCCCAGCAGCCGGACAAGGTTGTGACGCCACTGCCGCCGCAGAGCCGGACCCTGGACCAGCTCATCGCGCATCGTGTCGAACATCTGCGCGCGCATAGCGGCGAGGCGCATGTTGCCCGGTACCTGGGCCTGGTAGAAAAGGTGCGCAAGCGGGAAGCCGGCATTGCGGAGGGTGACGCGCTGGCCCGGGCGGTGGCGCATAATTACCATCGCCTGCTGGCCATCAAGGATGAGTGGGAGGTGGCCCGCCTCTACACCGATCCGGAATTCCGCGCCTCCCTGGAGAAGGAGTTCGAAGGTCCGATCCGGCTCCGTTTCCACCTGGGCGCCTGGCCCTTCGCGAAACGCGACCCTCATACCGGCAAGCCGATCAAGGGTGAGGCGGGGCCCTGGGTCCTGCAGGCCATGAAGGTCATGGCGCGCCTGCGGGGCCTGCGGGGAAGCTGGCTGGACCCGTTCCGCAACAATGCCGAACGCCGGCTAGACCGTCAGATTCTGGCGCAGTACGAGGCGGATCTGGAGGGGGCGGTTGCCGACCTTACCCCGGCGACGCTGAATATCGTCACCCAGATCGCCGCACTGCCGCAGTCGATCCGGGGTTATGGCCATGTCCGGCAGGCACAGGCGGACACCACGGCGGCCAAGCGCGAGAAGCTGCTGGACCAGTTGCAGGCCGCACGCCGCCAACGAACCGCGGCGTGAGTGGGCTTCGCGCTTTCCGCCGGGGCTGGGGCGGCACCGTAGCGGTGCCCGATATCAATCATAACAATCTTTGGGAGTGCTGATCATGACCGGCAAGATCGTCAGGATCGGTGGGGCCTCTGGATTCTGGGGCGACAGCATGGTCGGCGCGCCGCAACTGGTGGCGTCCGGGATGATCGATTATCTGGTTTTCGATTATCTGGCTGAAACCACCATGGCCATCCTGGCCGCCATGCGCGCGAAGAAGCCGGACATGGGCTACGCCATCGACTTCATCGATACCGCGATGCGCCAGGTGCTGCCCGACGTGATGAGGCGCGGGATCAAGGTCATCGCCAATGCCGGGGGCATCAATCCGCAGGGTTGTGCGGATGCCCTGGCGGCACTGGCCGCGTCGATGGGCCTGTCGCCGCGCATCGCCATTGTCGAAGGCGATGATGTCAGCGGCCAGATGGAGAGGCTCCGCGAGGAGGGTGTCCGCGACATGTTCACCGGCGAGGCCCTGCCGCCGCGTGTGCTGAGCGCCAATGCCTATCTGGGCGCCTTTCCGGTGGCGCAGGCGCTGGCGGCCGGTGCCGACATTGTCATCACCGGTCGCGGTGTGGACAGTGCCGTGACGCTGGGGGCCCTGATCCATGAATTCGGCTGGACCCCGGCGGATTATGACCGCCTGGCCGGTGGCAGCCTGGCCGGGCACATCATCGAATGCGGCTGTCAGGCCACCGGCGGCCTGTTCACCGATTGGAACCGCGTTCCCGACTGGCCCCATATTGGCTATCCGATCATCGCGTGTGGGGAGGATGGCAGCTTCGAGTTGACCAAGGCTGCCGGCACAGGCGGGTTGATCGACCGGGCCTGTGTGGTTGAACAGATGCTGTATGAGATCGGTGATCCCGGCGCCTATCTGCTGCCCGATGTCAGTTGTGACTTCCGTCATGTCACTATCGAGCAGGTGTCGCCCGACCGGGTGCGCGTCCGCGGTGCGCGGGGGCGCATGCCGTCCGGTACCTACAAGGTCTCCGCCACCCGGCTTGACGGTTATCGCTGTGCCGGGATGACGGCGGTCGTGGGCATCGACGCGCAGGCCAAAGCGCAACGGACCGCCGATGCCATCATCGAGCGCACGCGCGGAATTTTCCAGCAGGGCGGTCTGCCCGATTACACCAACGTCCAGATCGAGTTTTTCGGCTGCGAATGGCTGTATGGAGCCAACTCCCGCGCGCAGGATGCCCGCGAAGTGATGGTGCGCATCGTGGTCGACCATGCGGACAAGAAGGCGCTTGAAATCTTTGCCCGTGAGATTACGGCGGCCGGCACCTCCTGGTCCACCGGCACGACCATGCCGGCCGGCGGGCGACCATCGCCGTCGCCGCTGATCAAGCCGCTGTCCTTCCTGCTGGACAAGGCCCGCGTGCCGGTGCGCATCCGCCTGGGGGACGTCACCACCGTGATCGATATCCCGGCCCCCGCCCCGGCCGGCGGGCCCGAGACGGAATTGCCCGGCGATCCGGTTGCGTGGACCGATCCCCCCGGCGAGCGCCAAGTGGAAATCCCGCTGGTCCGTCTGGCGTGGGCGCGTAGCGGTGACAAGGGCAATATCGCCAATATCGGCGTCATCGCGCGCCGGCCGGAATGGTTGCCGCTGCTTTGGTCAAGGCTGACGCCCGACGCGGTGGGGGACTATTTCGCCCACATGGTGAAGGGCCGCATCCAGCGTTTCCATCTGCCGGGCACAGCGTCGTTCAATCTGGTGATGCATGACGCGCTGGGTGGGGGTGGGCCGGCATCGGCGCGGTTCGACCCGCTGGGCAAGGGGAATGCACAAATTCTTCTCGACATGCCCATACGCGTTCCATCGTCTTTGGCAGCGGAAATTAGCCAGTAATCGCAAGCCATAGCGGCCGGCATGACCTACCGTCCGCCAATCAGAAGAATTACACAGTCGTCCGGAGCCTGGACGAAAACTGTTGAGCTTTGGGAGGGATAAATGATCCGACACATGAAAAGCGCCGTTCGACTGACCAGTTCGGCCCTGGCGCTGACGATGGCATCCCAGGTTTGTGCCCAGGAAGCCCAGCGCCCTTCGACCGACTTGGCGTCGGGCCCGGCCGCCGTATTTGAGCTTGAGGAAATCGTCGTCACCGCACAGAAACGTTCCGAACGCCTGAGCGATGTCGGTATGGCGATCACCGCCGCCACGGGCGATCAACTGCGCCTTCAGAACATCCGCGATGTGAACGGGCTGGTGAAGATCGATCCCAGCTTCGTCGTGACCGAAAGCAATTACGGCGCCCCGGTCTATTCGATCCGCGGGATCAATTATAACGACTTTTCCCTGTCGGCGAGCCCGACCGTCAGCGTCTATCAGGACGAGGTGCCTTACGCATACCCGGCGCTGACCAAGAGCGCGACGGTCGATTTGCAGCGGGTCGAGGTCCTGAAAGGTCCGCAAGGGACCCTGTATGGTCAGAACGCGACCGGCGGCGCGATCAACTACATCGCGGCGAAGCCCACCTCCAGCTTGAGCGCGGGTGTCGACGCCACCTATCAGTCGTACAATCAGGTCAATCTGGGCGGCTTCCTCAGCGGCCCTCTGAGCGATACGGTTGGTGGCAGAATTGCCTTTGAGGTGGATCGCGGCGGCGCCTATCAGTGGAGCCAGTCGCGCGACGGCCGGCTGGGCGACAAGGAAGTCTACAAGGGACGGGCCACCTTTCAATTTGATCCGTCGGATAATCTCGCGGCTACCCTCACCTTCAACGGCTTTCGTGACAAATCCGAAAATCGGCCCGGCCAGGTCTTTGCCTTCATTCCGACCCGGCCGCAGAACATCGTCAATGTTCCCGGCCTGAGCGACGTGACACTGGCGCCTCACAGCAATCGGGCGACCGATTGGTTTACAGGGGTTCGCCCCAGGCTGGATCAGAAGTTCGGGCAAGTTTCCGGGCGTGTCGAATATGGCCTGAATGATGATGTCACCCTGACGTATCTGGGTTCCTACCAGCGATACAGGCAGCGCGACATAGCACAGCCCATCGGTGCAAATGTCGAACAGATCATCTATAATAACGGCGACGTGAATTCCCTGTTCCAGGAGCTTCGCCTGGGCGGCGAAGTGGCGGATCAGCGGTTAACATGGCTTGTCGGCGCCAATTACGCGCGTGACCGTGTCCGCGAAGACCAGATCCAGAACTCAAGGGGCACGACAGCGGTCTACGCATTCTATGCGGCGACCGGATTGGCCCAGAGTTCCTTTGCAAATACCGGCCGCAATCTTTCCGTCAGCAAGGCGGGCTTCGCCAATCTCGACTTCAACCTGTCGGAACAGGTGAGTATCCATGCCGGCGGCCGATATACCTGGACCGACATCGATCATGGCGGTTGCACACGCGATGTCAATGGCGAGGCCTTTGCCGTCACCAACATCCTTCAGCAAACACTTCAGAGCAGGGCGGGCATCAACAATTTCGTGCCCGCTGTGCCGGGTGGCTGCCTGACGCTCGGCCCCGGCCTGACGCCGATCTATCTCGAACAGGAACTCAATCAGGGGAACTTCTCCTGGCGCGCGGGCGTGGATTTCAAGCCGCAGGCTGGCACGCTGCTTTATGCCACGATCAGCAAAGGGTACAAGGCCGGCAGTTTCCCCAATATCACTGCGACCACATACAGCCAGCTTGGGCCGGTCGGGCAGGAATCTCTGCTGGCCTATGAAGCCGGTGTCAAATCACGGATGTTTGGCAACTTTGCCGAGATCGATGGAAGCGTCTTTTACTACGATTACAAGGACAAGCAGCTTGCCGGCCGTGCGGTCGACCCGTTCGGGCTGTTCGGCGTCTTCAACCTGCTCGTCAATGTACCCAATTCCCGTGTGTATGGCGCGGAGATGGGGCTGAAACTGCGCCCGGCAACGGGTACGCTCGTCAAGATGCAGGGCACTTACCTGAATTCCCGGGTGCAGGGCGATACGCCCGGTTATGACGGTTTCGGCGTCGCCACCAATCTGAAGGGGTCGTCCTTCCCGGACGCGCCGAAATATTCGCTGCTGATCGATGCCCAGCAGGATTTTGCGATTACCGAAGATCTGTCCGGCTTTGTCGGCGCCAACTACCGCTATCGCTCCGGTAGCCTGTCCGCGATGGCCACCTATAACGGGTTCACGTCGGGTGCGTACAGTTCGCCGTCCACCAGGTTGCCGGCCTATGGGCTGCTGGGTTTCCGGGTCGGGGTCGTGTCGGGTGATGGCCGGTGGAATGCCCAGATATTCGGCGAGAATGTCACCAACAAATATTACATCACCAAGGCGCAGAAGTTCAGCGACTTTGTCACGCGGTTCACCGGCACACCAGCCACCTATGGCATATCGGTCGGGCACCGTTTCTGATGATGGCGGGTGGCGGTGGGGTGGATATGCCTCCCCATGCCGGCTGATGCCCGCCCGGCAAATCGCCTTCTTTCTCAACCTGCCGACATGCTTTTCCACCACCCCGGCCTGTTTCCGGGGTGGTGCCTTGTCGTCGATACCCGCCGGCCCGGGAGCTGTCCAGATGGCGTATAATACTATTTTACGCTGACCAGAACCAATTGGTTCTCAATCGCCGGCGCCAACATTCGTTGGCTTGGTATAAACGGATAGGGATCGACATTTTCAGGCATGTGTTCACGCGGCATGGGGTCGATGATCTGGAACAACCGGTGCTTCGGCGCAATATGTGAAGCCGTTCGTGAAGCGGTCGAGGAACGACCGGATGCGGCGGGGATCTGCCCGGTGGCACGCCAGAAACGGCGGTGAACGAGACAAGCCTGCTTCCTGCTTTATGCCGGTCCAGCCGCATGACCGCGGCCCCGTCTGGCCACGCTGAACCTGCCGGAAGGCAATGCCATGCGCGTACCGGGCGAGGCGCCGGGCATGATGGCGCTGGAGGTCGCCCTGGACCAGCTGATCCGGGATCTGCCGGATCAGGTTTGAACGTGCCCGCCGACAAGGCACGTCCATGGCCCGCGGGGCCCGGTATGGTGAGCCGGCAGGCCCGTCCCAGGACAAGTCCACTGGAACCCTTGCCGCAGTCCCACCGTTAATGCGGCACGGATATCAGGAGGAGTGCTGTCATGGATGATACGACACGCATCGCAACCAACAAGGGTGCCGGCGGGGAGACCCATCAGTCCCTGCCGAAACAGAACATGGATGCAGATGCGCGCCTGACCACCAATCAAGGCATTCCGGTTGCCGACAACCAGAACAGCCTGAAGGCGGGAGAGCGGGGGCCGACACTGCTGGAGGATTTCATCCTGCGGGAGAAAATCTTCCATTTCGACCATGAACGCATTCCCGAGCGTATCGTTCATGCCCGTGGTTCCGGTGCCCATGGCTATTTCGAACTGTACGAATCCCTGGCGGATATCACCAAGGCCGACATCTTCCAGCGGGCAGGGGAGAAGACCCCCGTCTTCACCCGCTTCTCCACCGTCGCTGGCGGTGCGGGATCGGTGGATACGCCGCGTGACGTGCGCGGCTTCGCGGTGAAATTCTACACCCAGGAGGGAAACTGGGATCTGGTTGGCAACAACATCCCCGTTTTTTTTATCCAGGATGCCATGAAGTTCCCCGATCTGGTCCACGCCGTGAAGATGGAGGCCGACAAGGCCTATCCCCAGGCCGGTTCCGCCCATGACACGTTCTGGGACTTCGCGTCGCTGATGCCGGAGACCACCCACATGCTGATGTGGGCCATGTCCGACCGGACCATTCCGCGCTCGCTGCGCATGATGGAGGGGTTCGGGGTCCATACGTTCAAGATGGTCAATGCCAAGGGCAAGACCAGCTTCGTCAAATTCCACTGGAAGCCCAGGCTGGGCATGCAATCGACCGTTTGGGACGAGGCGGTGAAGCTGCAGTCGGCGGACAATGACTATCACCGCCGCGACCTGTACGAGGCCATCGCCGCCGGTGATTTCCCGGAATGGGAACTGGGCATCCAGGTCTTCGATCAGGCCTTCGCCGAGGCCCTTCCCTATGACGTGCTGGATGCCACCAAGCTGATCCCGGAGGAGGTGCTGCCCATCCGCAAGGTCGGGCGCATGGTGCTGGACCGCAATCCCGACAATTTCTTCGCGGAGACGGAGCAGGTGGCCTTCTGCCCTGCCAACGTGCCACCGGGTATCGATTTCAGCGAGGATCCGCTGCTGCAAGGTCGCCTGTTCTCTTATCTCGACACGCAGAAATCGCGGCTGGGCACGGCCAATTTCCATCAATTGCCGATCAATGCCCCCAAATGCCCCTTCCACAATTTCCAGCGCGACGGCCATATGCAGATGCATGTGCCGCGGGGGCGTGCCAATTACGAGCCCAACAGTCTTGCCCAGCATGGCGAGGAGGCGGGGCCGCGCGAATGCCCGGCCCAGGGCTTCACCACCGTCCCTGAAACACTGGCAAACGGGCAGGGAGACAAGCTGCGGATACGTGCGGAACTGTTCGCCGACCATTACAGCCAGGCGCGGCTGTTCTGGAAATCCCAGACGCCCGAGGAACAGGCGCATATCGCCTCGTCTTTCGTCTTCGAACTGTCCAAGGTCGGGCTGGAGAAGGTGCCCGGCCGGATGCTGGCCAATCTGCGCAATGTCGACGAGGATCTGGCCAGGCGGGTCGCCGCAGGCCTGGGCGCAGCCTTGCCGCCGGCCGCGAAGCCGGCACGGCCACCGGTCGAGATCGAGCCGTCGCCGGCCTTGTCGATCCATGCGCAGATGAAAGCGACGCTGGAGGGACGCGCCATCGGCATCCTGATCCATGATGGCAGTGACGCGGACGAACTGGCCACACTGGTCAAGGCGGTCAAAAGCGCCGGAGCAAAGCCGGTCATCGTGGCGCCCAAGGTCGGCGGGACGAAGCTTTCCGACGGTAAGGTCCACAAGGCCGACCATCTGCTGTTCGGGGCCCCGTCGCCGATCTTCGACGCCGTTGCCGTGATCGTGTCGAAAGAGGGCGCCAAGGCCTTCCTGAATGAGGGGGCGGCCATCCAATGGCTGATGGATGCCTTTGGCCATCTGAAGGCCATCGGCTTCAATGCGGAGGCGAAGCCGCTGCTTGAAAAGGCCGGCATCATGCCGGATGAGGGGGTGAAGCCTGTCGGGGCCGGCTTCGTGGAGGCGGCCAAGACCCGGTACTGGGCGCGTGAACCCGACATCCGCACCCTGGCCTGACAACGGACTGCTATGCTGACAGACCCCAAGGATCTGCGGACAGGGCGGTCTGTCTGGATGGACACCAAGGTCCCGGCGGTCACATCGAAGGCCCTGGCGGATGATGTGACCACCGACATCGTTCTGGTCGGTGCCGGGATCAGCGCTGCCATCACGGCCCAGGCTCTGGCGTCGCGCGGGCATAAGGTGGTCTTGCTCGATCGCCGCCCGCCATTATCGGGCTCGACGGCGGCCACCACGGCGTTGTTGCAGTATGAGATCGACCTGCCGATCCTGAAGCTCAAAGCCAAGGTCAGGCTGGAGAGGGCGGTACGCGCCTGGCAGAGAACCAGGCTCGCCCTGGACACGCTGGCGGACAAGGTCGACGCGCTGAAGATCGATTGCGACCTTGAACGCCGCCCCTCGCTCTATCTGGCCGGCACGCTGCTCAATGCCGGCCAGTTGCGGGAGGAGGCGGCATTGCGCACCGGTGCCGGCCTGCACACCGACTATCTGGATCGCGCCGAGTTGCGGTCGCGATACGGGATCGACCGGACAGCGGCGCTGCTGTCCTTCGGCAATCTCACGGCGCACCCGCTGCGACTGGCGGCGGGTTTCCTGCTGGACGCGCAACGGCACGGGGCGGAGATTTTCTCCCCCGTTACCGTCAGCGGCATTGAAAGCCGGGGTGGACGGGTGGTGGTCACCACCGAAGCGGGGCCGAAAATCCATGCCGGGACGGCGATCTATGCCACGGGTTATGAATTGCCCAAGGGTGCGCGTCGGACCAGGCACAGGATCGGATCGACCTGGGCCATCGCCACACGGCCGCAGCCACGCAGGCTCTGGCCGGACCGGTGCCTGATCTGGGAAGCTTCTGATCCCTATCTCTATGTGCGGGCCCTGCCGGATGGAAGGGTGATCTGCGGAGGCGAGGACGAGGATTTCCAGGACGAAGCCACGCGCGACGCGCTGCTGCCCGCCAAGACGGCCAGGCTGGAAGAGAAACTGGGGAAGCTGTTCCCGGCGCTCGATGTCAGGGCCGATTATGCATGGTGCGGGAATTTCGGATCAACACCCACCGGTCTGCCCACCATCCGGCAGGTGGGGGGCAAGCCCACAATCCTGGCCATTCTGGCCTTTGGCGGGAATGGCATAACGTTCAGCAGCCTGGCGGCCGAACTCCTGGTCGGGATGGTCGAAGGGCGGACCGATATCGATGCCGGCCTTTTCGCATGAAGTGCCGCTCGTGCGGCGCAGCCAAGCCAACGGATGTTGGCGCCGGCGATGAGGGCGGTGATCGGAACCAATAGGTTCTGATCACCGCAAAACAGTGGAAATCATACCCGCCGGGAACGGGCAAGGGATGGGAACAGGCCGCGCCACGGCGGTCGCCCCGGGTCAGGCGGGCAGCACCTGGCCCGCCTTCTGTTGCGCCTGGAAGATCGCCTGGTAATCCATCACCCGCGCATCGCGCCAGGCCACATCCTTGAAACGTTGTTCCCGCCGGGCCGTGCGGCAGGCCGCGATGCCGGCTTCCCGCAGGTCGGTGCCGGGGGGCAGGCGGAATGCGGCCGGCAGATTGTCCAGGAAGGCCTGCGCCGCCGGCCCGGGGGGCGGGGGCGCCTGCCGTAGCCAGTCCTCCGCCATCTGGAACCGGTCACGCATCATCATGCCGATCACATAATCGGTGGCCGATTGCAGTTCCACGGCCCGGCCGGGCCAGACACCGATCAGGGGCATGACGGGGGCCAGGGCCGGAACCAGCACATTGGCATACATGTCCGCCTTCCAGTACCGCCCGGCCACCAGCGCATAATCCGCCAGGTTGCGCACGGGTTCCAACTCGCTGTCTGCCATGGGCAGAATCTCGACCTTCGGCTTTGTCACCGTCACCGTGTCATTGGAAACATCGATGTAAAGGCTGCCGAACTGGGTGGCGTTCTGGAAGAATTGCCGCCTCAGGATGCCCCAGACGGGGCGGATGATGCCGCCGGCCCGCAGGAAACCATGGATAGCGCGTTCGGCCGGGTGGACCGGCCGCTGGATACGCCGGGCCAGTTCCGCGCGCACCGTGTCGGAAATCTCCTTGCAGCGGCCCAGTGGATAGGCCTTGCCATTGATCACCGGATACCGGACGGACAGGACCTTGTCGGCCTCCAGCCGCAAATTCAGCAGATAATCGTAGATTATCTGCTGCGACGGCAACAGGAACCGGGCTGTCAGCGCCTGTTGACGCCGGCTGATGGGGAACGGTTCCTGGGGCAGCAGCCCGGCGGTCTCATCGGGGATTCTGGTCAATGCCCTGTACCTTGGAGATATATACTGGGGCTGTGTATAGGTGGGCGCCGCGAAATCGGAAGCCAAAAAATGGGGCATCCCGCCCGTGGAGCCATGCATCACCGTCATGGAGGGGCAGCCCCTATCGCGGGGGAAGAGGTGTCCGGATGATTGCGAATGCAAATGGTTATCAATATAGTCCGCGCCGGCAGGTGTTGGAACCGGGCGACGATCATACGGATGGCTCGAACCGTCCGAGAATAATAGTGAATCGCGTCCGCATGCTCGACTTTGAAGGGGACTCGAGATGGACGACAGACACATGTCACAGGTGGCGCGCGGCCGTATGGCGCTGATGGCCGCCCTTTCGGTGGGGATCGCGGCAGGGGCCGCACCGGCCATGGCCCAGCAGGCAGCCGGGGAAGCGGAAGGGGCGGTGATGCTGCCCACCCTGGGGGTGGAAGGCGAGGCCATCGCCCCCAGCAACAAGCCCGAACAGGCGGCCTCCCCCAAATACACGGCCCCGCTGCGTGACACGCCGCAGACCATCACCGTCGTGCCGGCCGCCGTGATCAAGGAACAGAACCTGCTGAACCTGCGCGACATCCTGTCGACAGTGCCGGGCATCACGTTTGGGGCGGGCGAAGGTGGCGGCGGCTATGGCGACAGCATCAATCTGCGCGGCTATACGGCCAATTCCGACATTGCCATCGACGGGGTGCGCGACAGCGCGCAATATGTGCGCTCCGACCCGTTCAACCTGGAACAGCTTGAGGTGACGAACGGGGCCAATTCGGTCTATGCCGGTTCCGGCGCCGTGGGCGGCAGCATCAATCTGGTCAGCAAGGCGGCGAAGGATGACAGCTTCACCACTGCCAGTGCCGGGATCGGCACCGACGCCTATTACCGCGCCACGATCGACACCAACCAGAAGATCGATGACGGCACTGCCGTGCGCCTGAACGCCATGTGGCACCGTAACGACGTGCCCGGCCGGGATGTGGAAGAGTATAAGCGCTGGGGTGTGGCGCCGTCGGTGGTATTCGGGTTGAACACCGACACGCAGTTCACCTTGTCCTACTTCCACCAGGAAGATGACAATGTTCCGCAATACGGCCTGCCCTATTTCCAGAACGCCTATCACAACGGCATGCTGCCGGGCGTGGAATGGGACAATTACTACGGCTATTCCAACCTGGACCGGCAGGACAGCCAGGCCGACATCGTCACGGCCAAGCTGGAACATCGCTTCACCGACCGCCTGTCGGTGCAGAATTTGACGCGCTGGCAGCGCGTGACGCAATATGCTGTGGTGAACCCGCCGCAGGGCACCTGGTGCCTGTATGACGGCACCAACGCCTCCACGGGTGCCGCCTGTGCGGCGGCCGGCACCTATGCCCCCAGCGGCCCGCGCGGCAACACGCGCGACACGCGCAACAGCATGCTGTTCAACCAGACCGACCTGAAGCTGACGGCCGACACGGGCGGCATCCGCCACAACCTGACCCTGGGCATGGCCGTCTTTTCGGAGAAATTCCACCTGGATACCGGCAACTGGCAGCGCAATCCGGGCGGCGCCACGCCGAACCCCACCCTGCCGGCCATGGACATCGCCAACCCCGACCATGTCTATACCGGCCCGCTGAACTATGTGCAGACGCAGACACAGGATGGCACGCTGGAAAACCAGGCTGTCTATCTGTTCGACCAGATCAAGCTGAACGACCAGTTCGAGATCAATGGCGGCCTGCGCTGGGAACACAACAAGGGCGATTACACGGCCGGCACCTATACGGGCGGGGTCTTCTCCTCTCAGGGTGAATTGTACCGCAACACGGACAGCCTGTTCTCCTACCGCGCCGGCCTGGTTTACAAGCCGGCCGCGAATGGCAGCTTCTACATCGCCTATGGCAATTCCAAGACCCCGTCCAAATCGGCCGTCAACGGTTCCTGCACGGCCGGTTCTGGCGCCACGTTCGTCAACAACTGCAATGTCGATCCGGAAACCGCGCGGAATTACGAGATCGGCACGAAATGGGACCTGCTGGACAACCAGCTTTCCCTGACGGCAGCCATTTTCCGCAACGAGCGCAGCAATTACAAGGTGCCGTCGGCCGATCCGCTGGTGCCGGAATATCAGCTTCGGGGCAAGAGCCGGGTTGACGGCGCTTCCCTGGGCATCGCCGGCACGGTGACGCAGGAATGGCGCGTCTTCGCCAACTATACCTATCTGGACAGCGAGGTGCTGCGCGGCGCCGATGAGGGTCTGGCCGACCCGACCAGGGGCAATCCGCTGACCAGCATCATGAAGCATTCCGGCAGCCTGTGGACCACCTATGACCTGCCGGCCGGCGTCCAGCTTGGCTATGGCGTCACCTATTACGGGCGCATGTACCTGAACAATAGCGGGGCCGTGCTGTACCGCACGCCTGATTTCTGGGTCCACCGCGCCTCGGCCTCCTATTGGCTGAACGAGGAGACGCAGATCCAGGTCAACGTCAACAACCTGTTCGACAAGCATTATTTCACCCGCATCCGCAACAATGGCTGGGCCACGCCGGGCGATGCGCGCTCGGCCACGCTGACAGTCAACTATACCTTCTGATCCACCACCCCTTCCGTGTCGGAAGGCGGGGGGCGGCCACCCGGACGGCCGCCCCCCTTCTCCCCTGTGCCGGTCATCGTGACCGGTTACCCTTGATCCAGCCGCCCGCCCGCGCTGCCATGGGTGCGGGCGGGCGGCCCCATGCTATAGATCGGCGATCCCGCCCTTCCAGGCCCGCCCTTCCAGGCCCGCCGTTCCAGGAATGTCGCACCATGATGCTGCCGATCCCCGATGTGCTGACCCCCGAACAGGTCCGGCAATGCCGGCAGATGCTGGACACGGCGCAATGGGTGGATGGCAGGGTGACGACCGGTTTCCAGTCCGCCAGGGTGAAACAGAACAGCCAGTTGCCGGAAACCCATCCCACCGCGCGCGCGGTGGGGCAGGTGATCCTGGACGCGCTGGCGCAGAACCTGCTGTTCATGTCCGCGGCCCTGCCGGCCCGGCTCTACCCGCCCATGTTCAACCGCTATGCCGGCGGGCAGCATTTCGGGGCCCATGTCGACAATGCCGTGCGCCAGCCTCCCTCGGGCCCGCGCATCCGGACCGACCTGTCCTGTACCCTGTTCCTGTGCGATCCGGACGAATATGAAGGCGGGGAACTGGTGGTGGAGGACCTTTACGGCCATCACACCGTGAAGCTGACGGCCGGGCACATGGTGCTTTATCCCAGTTCCAGCCTGCATCACGTGCGGCCCGTGACCGCCGGTGCGCGCACCTGCTCCTTCTTCTGGGTGCAAAGCATGGTGCGCGACGACGGCGACCGTCGCATCCTGTTCGACATGGACATGGCGATCCTGGCGCTGAACAAGGACATGCCCGATCATCCGGGCCTGCTGTCACTGACCAACACCTATCACAACCTGCTGCGCCGCTGGGTGGAGGCGTGACCGGCAGGGTCAAGGCTTGAAAGAGCTGGCCCTTTGTGATCGGACCGTTTTTGCTCGGCGCCAAGCTTGGCCCTGTTCAGTTCACGCGGAATGAAGGCGTTGGATATTGCAGTAATCGCTCCAGCGTCCGATCCCGGCCCTGGCCTCGCTGCCGGTCTCGAAGGCATGGGGATAGACGCATTCGCATTTCAGCGATTGCCTCCCAGCTTTCTTACGGGGCAGAGCAGGCGAAACGATCGACGGAGGTGGTTGGCCCCTCTGTGTCATGCCGTGCCTGTTGCGGGTAGGCGCACAGCGTGCGCTGGAAGGCGATGGTCGTGGCCTCGCGCGTGCTGTATTTCGTGGCGATCACCTGTTCGGGGGCGGGCCCCCCCTTTGTCCAGGCGATCAGGGCGGCGAACAGATCATGGGCCGGGTCTGAAACGGGGGGAAGCGGTGTACCGGCGGCAGCCGAATTGAAGGCGTCGGGGCCGGTGCCGCCGGCGCAATGCATCAGGCCCGGCGCCATGAACAGGCGCGCCACCGCCTCCGTCTGTTCCCGCCCGCCCAGTTCGGCCATCTGCCGCTCGTAGAACGCCACCGACTGGGCCGGGGGCACCAGCGTGTCATCCAGGCCGTGATAGATGATCAGCTTGCCGCCGCGTGCCTTGAAGGCCTGCAGGCTGCCCCGTGTCGCGTCATTGACGATGTCGCCGAGGGCGGCATCAACCATGGGCATGTCACGGTCCAGGTCGAAGCCGCGCCAATCCCAGTCAGCGCCGAACACCCATTTGAACAGGCTGCTGAAGGGCGGCTGCCCGTTCAGCGCGCTTTGCAGGAAGGACCAGCCGTACCGGCCGGGCGCCTCGCTGCCCGGCAGCCAGCCGAAGAAGGCGGGGCGGCCGTCCCCCATGGTCGGGCCATTATAGAAGGCGTGCGCGGTGGCGACCTCTGCCGGGGTCAGGCATTGGTCGCTGTCCGCGCCCTGGCAACTCAGTTCCGCAGGGTCGAAGCGGCAGGACAGGGGATCGGTGATGAAATCATCCCCCTCCTGCCCGTGCCCGCGCGCATTGCAGCGCGCGATGGCGGCCCTGTTCAGAAGCCGCAGCTTGGTCTCCGACAGCAGGCTGTCCGGCGTGCGATGGGCGGCGGCATAGTTCCACAGGACCGCCGCATGCCCCCATGTCCGGTTGATGACGGGGGCGCCGACCAGAATGCCGTCATAGTCGTCGGGATAATAAAGGGCCTCGATCAGGCCTTGCTGCCCCCCGGTCGAACAGCCGGTATAATAGGACCGCTCCGCCCCCCGCCCATAGAAGGCGGCGGCAATGCCCTTGCCGGTCACCGTCATCACATGGGTGGAAAGCCGGCCCCAATCCCGCCATTTGCGCGGCTGCCCGATCAACGGGTCACCGTCCAGCGGCGTGGCGGGGGCGGTGCCCGTGTCGGTCGTGGCGACCGCATGGCCATGCCGCAGCCCGCGGACCATGCCGCCATAGCCGCTTTGCAGCAATCCGGCGAACCCGCCATTGCCGTTACCGTGAAAGACGCCGTTCCATTCGACCGGCAGCCACAGCTCGATACCGATGTCGGACCCCGGCGCCGACCGGACATGGGCGACGACCCGGCAGAAGGCGGGAAGGTCGGAAGCGCCGGGAATATCGGCCGCCGCGGCCCCTTGGGCCACCATTGTGGCGCTGGTGATCGTCGTATCCTGCCGGCGCAGCCGGACCAGCGCCTCGCAACGCGCCGCATCGGCCGACGGGGCATTGGCGGCAGACTGCGCCATGGCGGGGGAGGGCAGGCCGAGCGTGACGGCGGCCATGACGGCCGCAACCGGCGCCAGCACCCGGCGGGGGAGAGAGGCGATGAATTCCATGATCACGAACCTTTCCCAACCAAGGACGCATTGACATGCCGGGTCAGCAGCCAGGTGCAGACCAGCGACAGGAAGCATACACCGAACAGGAAGATCGAAATGGGCAGCGAGGAGGCATATTCGGCGAACAGGGCCGTTGCGATGATCGGCGCAAAGCCGCCACCGATGACCGCCCCCAACTGATATCCAAGCGACGCACCGGAATAGCGCACGGCCACGGGGAAAAGCTCTGCGAACAGGGCGGCCTGCGGGCCGTACATGATGCTGATGAAGACCAGTTCCACCGTCAGCGCGGCCAGGATCGCCGGATAGGAAAGCGTTTCCAGCAGCGGGAAGAAGGCGAAGGACCACAGCCCCGTCAAGGCCAGCCCGATCATGAACAGTTTCGACCGGCCCCACCGGTCCGACAGGGATCCGAAGAGCAGCAGGCTGGGCACCATCACCACACTGGCCGCCACCACACAGGCCAGCATGGCGCTTCGGGACAGGTTCAGGACCGTGTCGCCATAGGAAACGGCATAGGTTATGGCCGCATAGAAACAGGTGTTCGACGCGATGAAGGCACCGCCGGCCAGCAGGATTTTCAGCGGATGCCGGGTCAGAACCTGAAGGATCGGCGATTTCCGGTGTTCCTTCGGGGTGTCCTCCTGCGACCGGGCCGCCTGTTCGAATTCCACCGACTCCTCCAGCCGCGTCTGGATATAGATGCCGATGAAGACCAGGGCGAAACTCAGGATGAAGGGCACCCGCCATCCCCAGGCCTGGAACGCATCCGGGGACAGGGTGGTGATCATGATGAAGAAGACGATATTGGAAAGCACCACACCCAGCGGCACGCCCATCTGAACGAAACTGCCATAATAGCCGCTCTTGCCTTTGGGCGCGCTTTCGATGGCCATCAGGGCCGCACCCCCCCATTGCCCGCCAATCGCCACGCCCTGGATCAGGCGCAGAAGGATCAGCAGCAGCGGACTGAATATGCCGGCGGTCGCGTAGGTTGGCAGGAGGCCGATGGCCGTGGTGGCAAGGCCCATGGTCAGCAGCGCCACCAGCAGCGCCTTCTTGCGGCCGAACAGATCACCGAAATGACCGAACACGATTCCGCCGAACGGCCGGGCGATGAAGCCTACGGCGAAGGTGCTGAACGCCGCTAACTGGGCAACCAGCGGCGGCAGGTCCGCCGGGAAGAAGATTTTCGGGAAAACCAGGGCCGCTGCTGTCCCATAGACGAAGAAATCATACCATTCGATTGTCGCACCGGCCCCGGCCGTCACCGCGACCTTGAAGATGGAAGAGCCGTCCTTGCCCGATGCCGAACCCGTCATATCTTCCTCCGATCAGCGTATTTTTGTTGGCCGGCAGATCATTCGCCCCTGGCAGGTGCCTTTGCTGCTGCCATGCCGGTTTCCGCCCGCCAGGCATCGGCCTGCGCGACGTACCAAGGGATGATTGCGGCATTGTCGGTCAGGCTGGGATCGATGACTTTCGCCACGTCCCACCCCTGGAACAGCCGCTTGACCGGCAATTCCTGTTTCTTGCCGGACAGGGTGCGGGGGATGGCGGGGGCCTGGATGAACTGGTCCGGGATGAAGCGTGGCGACAGCGTCTCGCGGATGGCCCTGGCGATGGCCCCTTCCAGTTCCGGCCCCCATGCAGCGCCTTCGCCGGGAACGACGAACATCAGAAGTTTGCTGTCCCCGCTCCCATCCTCCACATCGATGACCAGGCTGTCCGCGATGGCCGGCAGCCGCTCGACAGCGGCATAGATGTCCGCCGTGCCCATGCGCAGGCCGTGCCGGTTGATCGTCGCATCGCTGCGCCCGGCAATGATGCAACTGCCATCGGCCTCTACGCTCAGCCAGTCGCCATGGCGCCAGACGCCTGCCCAGCTTTCGAAATAGGTGGATCGATAGCGGGCATGGCCCGCATCGCCCCAGAAGAACAGGGGCATGCTGGGGAAGGGCCGCGTACAGACCAGTTCCCCGACCTGCTCCCGGACGGCCCGGCCATCTTCATCCCAGGCTTCGACCGACGCGCCAAGGTGCCGGCACTGCAGCCGCCCCGGCGTGGCCGGCATCTCCCGGTTCCCGGACAGGAAGGCCGCGGCGATGTCGGTGCCGCCGGATATGTTGCACCACCATATATCGGATGTGCCCAGGGTGGCGAACTGGCGCGTGCCCCATTCCTGATCATCGATGGTCAGGGCTGATCCGGTGCTGCCCAGCGCGCGGATGCGGCTTAAGCCGTCAATGTCCCGCAGCGCCAGGCCGGCCTTGCGGCAACTGGCATAGAAGGCGGCACCCGCCCCGAACCAGGTCACCTGATGGCGCGCGGCGAAACGCCATAGCGGTGTCCATTCCACCGTGCCGGTGCCCCCCTTGGGGGAACCGTCGTAAATGCAGATGGTGGTGCCGGACAAAAGACCGCCGACCTGGATGTTCCACATCACCCATCCGGTGGCGCTGTACCAATGGAACCGTTCGCCGAAATTGTTGGGGGAATAGCTGGCCCCGATGTCCAGATGCATGTTCCCGGCACAGGCGGCGATGACGACGCCCCCGTGCCCATGGACGATGGCCTTGGGCAGACCCGTGGTCCCACTGGAGTAGAGAATCCATAGCGGATGGTCGAACGGAAGCCACTCCGGCTCGAACATCGCCGCCGTCCGGGCGTCCACGGGCTGGATGTCCTGAAAATCCGTGGCGCCTGCGATGGGGAATGCGCCGTTGCCCGTGCGGATCACGAACAGGTCGGTCACACTGGGCAGGCCTTGACGGATGGTCGTGACGGTGGCGGCGCGATCCGCCGGCTTGCCGCCATAGCAGACCCCGTCCGCGGCGATCAGGACCCTGGGTGCCGTCTGCTGGAACCGGGCCAGCACGGCCGGCGTGCCCATATCGGGGGAACACAGGGTCCATATCGCGCCAATGCTGACACAGGCCAGCATCGACACCACGGCTTCCGGGATATTCGGCAGATAGGCTGCAACCACATCGCCACGCCCGATGCCCCGCCGCCGCAGTTCCAGCGCGAATGTCGTGACCTGGCACCGCAAGGCACTCCAGGTCAGTTCGGTGACCCGGCCGCTTTCATCAGCGGCGATGATGGCAGGCTGGCCGGCGACATCCGCCATATCGGCATGGCGAAACACCTGTCGGGCGTAATTGACCTGCGTGCCCGTGAACCATCGGGCATCCGGCATCGCTCCTTCCACGATCACGGACGGCGGCGTCGGCGACTGAAGGTCGTGATAGTCCCAAACACTTTGCCAGAACCCCGCCAGGTCGGTGCGCGACCATTCCCACATCGCCGCATAGTCGCAAAATGCCAGCCCGCGTTCGCGATGCAGCCATTCCTGATACAGGCTGATCTGGGAAATGCAGGCGGCAGCCCCGCGATTGACCATGTCGTACTTCCTTGTGACTTTTAAAATGGCACCTGGCCGGCGGATCACTTCCCCCCGCATGGATGGGGGCGGGCGCCCCAAACGCTCCCACGCCGGGGACAGTCCCAATGGAGAAGGGCCCAATGGAGAAGGGAAGAACAGCACCCGTGCCGCATGCCCATGCCGGCCATGGGCGGCGGGTGCTGTTTCCCGCCGGATCAGAAGCGGTGATAGAGCGTGGCGCCATACATGCGCGGCGTGCCGACCGACCCGGAGGTATAGGCGTTCGCGCCGGGGCGGGTGACCGCCTGGCTGATATAGCGCTTGTCGGCCGCGTTACGGACCCACCCGGTCAGCGACCAGGTCCTGTCGACCGTGCCGAGAGCAACCGACAGGTTGAGAAGGCCGTAATTGTCCTGCGTATTCAAAGGGTTGTTATAGATGTCGAAATAGACCTTGCTCTGCCATTTGTAATCGGCGCGCGCCGTGACCTCCAGGGTTTCCGAAACCGGGAAGGCATATTCGCCCGAAAGGTTGAACTGCCATTTCGGCGCCTGGGTCAGGGTATTGCCCTGCAGGTTCACGGCACCCGGCGGCAGCGGCTTGCCGTCGCTGAGAACGCCGACGCAGGACGCGGCGGTCGGCACGTTGGGGTAAAGCGGGTCGTTGTTGCAGAATTTCCCGTATTCTGTATCCAGGCGGGTGGCCGCGCCGGACAGTTTCACGCCCCTGGCCGGTGCCGCCTCGAATTCCAGCTCGATGCCCTTGATCTTGGCGGCGGAAGCGTTTTCCACCCGGGGGAAGCGCACGCCCGTCTCTTCGTTGGTGCGGAAGACGGTCTGCTGCAGGTTGGTGTAATCGGCATAGAAGGCGGTCAGGCCCATACGCAGCCGGTTGTCGAAGAACTTGCCCTTGGTTCCGACCTCGTAATTCCAGACATATTCGGGATTGAAGACGTTGACCGGCTGGGACACGTCGCCCAGCGTGTTGAAACCGCCGGATTTGAACCCGCGCGACACGCTTGTATAGATCAGCATGTTTTCCTCGGGCGTGTAATCCAGCACGAAGCGGGGCGTGAAGGCCTTCCAGGTATCCTTGTCGGCCAGCAGATAGCGCTGCCCGCCCGATGTCGCATCCATCTCGTAGGTCTTCTTGTCGATCGTGTAGCGCCCGCCGGCGGTCGCGCGGAGATCGTCGGTCAGATTGTACCGGAACTGCACATAGGAGGCGTAGGAGTTCAGCTTTTCATTGGGGAGGTAGATGAGAAGGTTCTTCACCGTCGCGGAACTGAGATAAAGCGGCTCGCTGGCGTCGCCATGCATGTAGAACAGGCCGGCCACCAGATCGGCCCGGTCGCCCAGATCGGTGGTGGCCGTGAATTCCTGCGTCGCCTGCTCGGCATAAAGACCGATCAGATCGAAGCGGGAGCCGACGACAGGCGTCAGGTCCACATCCAGATTGGTCAAGTCGATATCATGCCGGATATAGCCGGTGGTGGAGGTGATCGTGCTGTTCGACCCCAGTTCCATACGGGCGGTCAGGGTGGCGCGCACATCTTCCACGTCGCGTTCGCCGGGCTCGTTGAAATAGAATTTCAGGTCCTTGAGATTGTTGACCGGGAAGGCATAGCCGGGCACCTCGGCCGGCGTGGGGCGGGCCGGATCGGCGCGGCCCAGCAGCACGTTGAACGACGGATTGCCACGATCACGCATGTAATCGACCAGCGCAGTCACGCTGAACCTGTCCGACGGCTGGATCAGCACCTGGCCGCGCAACTGGGTCATGTCGGCATCGTCGTTGCGTCGGTTGAGGAACTGGTTCTTCGTCCAGCCATCGGACCGGTCGTTCTGAAAGGAAAGGCGGGCCATGACCTGATCGGTCAGCGCCGCGTTCACAAAGCCCTTGATGCCCAGGCGTGAATAATTGCCGGCGGTAAGACCGATTTCACCCTCGGTCTGATCGGTCGGTCCCTTGCTGTAGATATTGATGGCGCCGCCCGTGGCGTTGCGGCCCTGGATGGTGCCCTGCGGCCCGCGCAGCACTTCGACCCGTTCAATGTCCAGGAAGGCGGGGTTCATCATGAAATGGTTGAGCAGCGGCACGCCGTCGAGCGATACGGTCACCCCTGACTGGCTGCCAATATCCTGCCCCGCCTGGCCGATGCCGCGCATGGCAATGAAGACGTTGGTGGACCGTGTGCCGAATTGCAGGCTGGGCGCCAGTTGTACCAGGTCACCGACCTCCTTGACGCCAGCCTTTTCCAGCGTGGTGCCGGAAACGGCAGTAATGGCGATGGGAATGTTCTGCAGCCCTTCGGCGCGCTTTTCCGCCGTGACGACGATTTCCTCCAGGACGATCTCGCGCAGGGCCCCGGCACCGGAAGTCGCATTATTGCTTTGCGTCTGGGCCCAGACAGGGCCGGGCACAAGACAGCCGCCAAACAGCGCGGTGGCCCCCAGACCCAACGCTCGCATATGGCGGGCCGGCATCAAGCTCTTCATGGTCATTCCATCCCCATTGATCGATTGAAGCGCCGGGGATCTGCCGTCCCCAGTCAGAGGGCGATCTTGGCATCCGCAGATCGGGAGACAATGACAGGTCTGACGCCATGATTTGACAGAAGTGACAGGGCAGGTGGCGCACCCTGTCACTTCTGCCGCAGATGGCTTCCGATCCGCGGGAACCGGTATCTCTCAGGGCAGGCGGCGGTGGTTGAGCAGGACCGTCGCAGCACTGACCTTTGCCGCGTCGTGCATGTTTTTCGTCCGGTATGCCGATGGCGACATGCCCGCCCAGGCGCAGAATTGCCGGGAAAAGCTTCCAGGCTCACTGAAGCCGAGGATGAAGCCGATCTGTGTGATGGGCGTGTCGCTGGCCAGAAGATAGGCGGCCGCCAGTTCCCCGCGCAGCCTTGTCCGCATGTCCTGGAAGCTTTCGCCTTCAAGCGCCAGATCATGACGCAGCCGTCGTGGCCGTGTCCGCAGCCGCGCGGCGACCGTCTCCACCGGCACGGACCAGTGGCCGGCCCGCTGGCAATCGACCAGGACCTGCTCCGTCCTTTCCCGCCAGCTCTGCCCCCGGTCGGGCAGGGCGAACCAGTCGGGCTCGGCGGCATAGTAATCATTGTACGCACTTATCGTATTATGGACCAGGCGGGCCGTCAGATCACTCCATTCATAGGAAAGGGCGTCGACCTCCGCGTCGAACTGCACCGGGCAACAGAAAAGCGCGTAACGGTCAAACCCGTTTTCCTGCGACGGGCGCGGGGCGCGCACGCAAAGGCCCCGCAACGCCAGTGGTCGCCCGATCAGCCAACTGAACAGCCGGTATATCCAGACGAACCGTACCCAGACGAATATGTCACGATCGACACCCGCAACCGTCTGATAGTTGCAGATATGTTTAAGACCGGCCCCATGTTCTTCCCTGACGTCGGGGCCGACATCGGCGGACATCGCACCTGTGAACCGGATGCTGACCCGCAAGGCTTCACCCAGCGTCGTGCAATGCAGGAAGGAAAGCAGGCGTTCGGTCTCCAGCGCCAGCCGGCAACGCTGCGCGAAGAAGCCCATATAGACATCGTCCAGCCTGAACTGGATAGAGCGGATCAGCCGGACCAGTGCCCTGCCGTCGATCCCTTCCTCCCGGTTGCCGTAAACGGACGGATCGATCCCCGCTTCCCGCAAAAGCACCAGGGGGTCCGCGCCCTTCAGCACCGCACCTTGCAGCAATTGCCCGACGGCCTCCCCGTCCAGCCCCGGTTTGCCTGCCGGCTCCTTTCCCACGCCTGATTGTTCTTGTATCCACAGGCCTGACGGCACCGGCGACCAGGCATTCCGCTCAACAGAGTATCGCATACCATTGCCCTCACAAGGATAAGGTCACCTTATGGTGTGGGTGGACATTGCCGCGCCGGCGTCCACGTGCCGCCCCGCAGCAGTTCGGTGGGCGCATTTGCGACCTCAGCGATGAAATGGGCGTAGAATTGGGCCGCGCGTTCCAACCCTTCAGGCGGCACAGCGTAAAGATCATCGCCGGTCGTGTGATAGACGGCCCCGGATGCAATCATTTGCGTCTGGGGAATTTCGGGGCGCTGTGCGAACGCCTTCAATTCTCCGGGAAGCGGCCTGTCGATGATCCTTTGGGCATCCAGCCCGAAACATTCTATCCCCTGCCGCCAAAGATCGATGAGGTAGGGAGCGCCGTTGTTGATGGCGATCTGCTTGGGCAGATCGCCGGATGCGGCAATGACCCTGCGCCCGAAATTATCATCCTGCTGATCGACATAGGATCGCATCGTCGCTGTCTGGGCCGGATGTTCGATATTCAGGATAAGGTCCGCCTGCGCCACATGGCCGGCATCATGCCGGGCACGAAACGCGGCAAGCCCGCTGGCGCCGGGGCTGTGGTGACCGGCACTGGCCACGAAGACCAGGGTCCGGTCCAGTTGCGGTGCCTGGGCGAAATGCCTGGCCAGGGCCAGCATGATCGCAACGCCGGACGCATTGTCATCGGCGCCACCGAACCAGCCGTCGATATGGGCGTCGATGATGACGGTGCGGGCGGTCTTGCCCGGCAATGTCGCCACGACGTTGGACACCTGTGTGTTGAGTGTTTCCGAACGGGCCGACAGGCGGGCGTTGACGGTCCGCCCCGCGCGGGCGGCTTCACCCAGAAGGTTCAGCAGAAAAAAACCATCCTCTCCGCCCACCGTGAAACACAGACCGCGCCCGCAGCCATGGCGGTCGCGGTCGAAGCTTTTCAGGTTTCCGGCCTGGACCAGGATTTCAACCACGCCGACCGCACCGGCCCTGATGGCCGCTTCCGTGCGGCGGGCCGGGATGGGGGCGTAAAGGCTGGGGGCCGGGAATGCCAGGATCACCGCGATTTTCCCATGGAGATCGCGGCCGGCCAGATCGGCATCCATGCCCATGCCGGCATAGACCATTGGCGCCGTGACCGTCCCATTGACGGGGCCGACCCCCTGCACCATGGCCGATTGCAGCACGATATCACGGCTTTCGGGCCCCATTTCCGTACTGCCGATCAACCGGACTTCCCCCGCGACAGGCAGGTTGACATCGGTGATATGGAAAGGCTCCAGCCGCGTGTCGGCATAGGTGGCGGCGCGTAACTGCGCGGCGACCCAGTTCGCGGTCTTCTCATAGGCCGGTCGGCCCGTGACGCGCCCCCACAGATAGTCGCCGGCAGCCCGGCTTTCATGGGAAAAGCCGACAATGGCGGCCATATCGGCATGAAGGGCCGCTCCCTTGAAAAGGGGGCTCATCGGGCCGGACACGAACAGGGCAGGGCGGGCCGGCAGGTCCGTTCGGATCGTCTCGAACACGCCCGTCACCGGGTCGGTTTCCGGTCCCGGCGGCCGCAGGCCGAACCAGGCGGGCGTGCCGGACCGTGCCGGTTCGGGCCCGTCCAGGATGCTGCGGGTCGCCGGTGGCGCCTCATGCCCGGCGGCCGGCCCCTGTGCCGGGGCCGCGGCCATGAGGAACAGCGCGGCGACATATCGCCATGTACGTCTTTGCAAAAGCCCATTGGCATCGAACATCGAAGGGCGCCCCTCTCCTGTCTTCCCTGCGATCCGGGCCATGGCCGGCCCCGTCACCCGCACGGTTGCGAAGGGGGAGTATAGGGGAGGGGAGGCTTGACAGCCATTTCATTTATTCACAATCTAATTAATGTATGGTCCAACCACCCGGCCCGCGACGGAGGATTTCCCGCAGTGATCAATCGACGGAAATTTGCGGCCGCCATGGCTGCGATGTCGGGCGTGCCCGCCCTTGCCCAGGTCGCGGAGCCAGGTGCCGGGAAAGCCGCGGGAACGGCCCGGACCATCACGCTGCAATCCGCGCACGTGCCGGGTGATGTCGCCGTCCAACTCTATACGCCGCCCGGTTACGGCCAGGGCCAGGCCCTTCCCTTGATGCTGTTCCTGCATGGCGGCAATGGCAGTGAAAAGGATCTGCTTGCCTTCACGCCGGCGATCGACGCGGCCATCCATGCCGGCATGATCCCGCCGCTGGTCATCGCCACGCCAAGCGCCCGCCGATCCCTGTACATGGATTTCAGGGACGGATCGGAGCGCTGGGAAACCTTCATCATGTCGGAACTGCTGCCCCATCTGCGCGCCAGCCTGTCCGTTTCGGCCGAGCGGCGGCACAGTTTCATCGGCGGCATCTCGATGGGCGGGCTGGGAAGCCTGCGGCTGGCCTTCAAGCATCCCGACAGTTTCGCCGCCGTGGCCGCGCTGGAGCCCGCGATCGAACCCGTTCTGTCCTGGGCGGATGTCGGGCCGAACGTCAAATTCTGGCGGCCGGACAGGGTGGTCCAGCCGATATTCGGGTCACCGGTCGATCTGGATTACTGGGCCGCCAACAACCCCGCCACCATTGCCAGCAATGATCCGGGACGGCTGGTCAATCTGCCCATCTATCTCGATGTCGGCGATCAGGACATGCTGTACCTGCATCAGGGGGTGGAGTTCCTGCACCGTATCCTTTTCGATGCCGGTGTTGGACACGAATACCGGCTGGTCCGTGGCGCCGACCATGTCGGACCCTCGCTGGTTCCGCGCGTTCTGGATGCGCTGGGTTTCATCGGCCGCCAGATACGCCCGCCGGATTGGATCGATGACAATGTCCGGAAGGTGCGGGCGTCATTCGATGAGGTGAAACGGGCCATGGGGATGGCGGTGGCGGAACCGGATCCCAGGCGAATCCGGGGCCTGTGACGGGCCCCATGAACAAGGGCGCCGTATGCGCGCAGCCATTGATGATCCGCGATGCCGATGCGGCGGGCCAGGGGGCAGTTGCCACCGTACCAGCTCCCAGCGAGTTGCTCTCACCGGGATCTGGCATTCCTGGCGGCACCATCGCCTGAGCTGGTCCGCCTGCCGGCCGAGGTCCGGCTTTCTGGAGCGAGCGGCAGCGCGGCTGGATCATTGACGATCCGGTGACGGGGGAAAGGTTCTCCGCGACAAAGCGATACCGCATGACCATTGAGGCGGCGGAAATCGCTGACCGGGCCGGGTTCCACGGCATCAATATCGGCGAGCATCACGGCATCGATTACACATTCTCCGCCCCGCCGGTGCTGCTCATGGACGCGCTATCCGCACCTTCGTCCTGCGGTGCCCAATGGTCGCGATCCCATAATTGCACAATCAGGAAGCCAGCTTGCCGTTCGTCACGGACCATTCTCCGGCTTGTCTGGAAGTGTGGAAGAGCGTCCTCAGGTCAATTCCACACTGTCGCCGCTGCAGGTTCCCGCAGGAGATAGGAAACAGGGCGGGAACCGCCTTGTCCCGGCGTTGTTACCCGCATGACCTAACCGGGGAGGGACCTTTGCCAGACAAGCCCATCATCCTCATCACCGGTGCAGCCGGTAATATCGGCCGTTCCCTGGCCGCAGCTCTTCGGGACCGTTATCTGGTGGTAGGGCTGGATAGGGCCGGCCGCGACACCGGCTATCCCGTGATCGAGGCCGATCTGACCGACGGCGAAAGTGTTGCCGGTGCGCTGGACCGGATCGGCGCGCATTATGGCCGCCGTTTCGCCAGCGTCGTGCATCTGGCGGCCTTCTTCGATTTCAGCGGCGAGGACAAGCCGGAATACAAGGCGGTCAATGTCGATGGCAGCCGCAATCTCATGCAGGCGCTGCAGGCATTCGAGGTGGAGCAGTTCGTCTATTCCGGCACGATGCTGGTGCATGAACCCGGCCGTCCGGGGGAGCGCATCGACGAGAGCCGGCCGATCGACCCCGGCTGGGCCTATCCGAAATCCAAGGCGGAGGCGGAACAGGCCATCCGTGAGACACGCGGGCGGATACCGACCGTCTTCCTGCATCTGGCCGGGCTTTATGACGAACGCACATCGGTGCCGACCTTCGCCAACCAGATCGCCCGCATCTATGAGCGCGATTTCCAGAGCCACCTCTATTCCGGCGACACCGATGCCGGTCAGGCGATGGTGCATCGCGAGGATATGATCGATGCCTTCGTCCGGGCGATCGACCGGCGCGGACAATTGCCCGACGAGACGGTGATCCTGGTCGGGGAGCCCGATGCCATCGGCTATGACGATCTTCAGGACCGTCTCGGCTGCCTGATCCATGGCGAGGCGGACTGGGCCACTCTGCGTGTGCCGTCCGCCGTGGCCGGCATCGGTGCGTGGGTCCAGGATAAGGCGGAACCGCTGGTGCCCGACGCCATAGACGGGGGTGAGCGCCCCTTCATCCAGCCCTTCATGACGCGGATGGCCAGCGACCATTACGCGCTGGATATCACCCGGGCGCGGGAACTTCTGGGCTGGACGCCCCGGCATCGGCTGGCCGACGAACTGCCGGCCATCATCGCCACCCTGAAGCAGGACCCGGCCGCCTGGTACAAGGCCAACCGCATCCCGGCGCCGGATTTCGTGACCGAGGCGGAGCAGGTCGGCCATGATCCGGAGGTGCTGCGGGCCAGCCATGAGGATTGGTACCGCGCCGCCCATGCCGACAATCGCTGGGCGCATTTCGTCAATATCGCACTCGGCCTCTGGATCCTGGTGCAGCCGGTGATCGTGGAGGTCCGGGAGCCGGCCCTGTTCTGGTCGGAGATCGCGCTGGGTGCAGCACTGGTGCTGTTCGCGACGCTGTCACTGTCCTGGCGGATGGCCTGGGCGCGCTGGGCGTCGGCGGCGGTCGCGGCGGGGATCATGGCAGTGCCGTTCCTGTTCTGGACGAGCAATCCCGCCGCCTTCCTGTCCGACACGCTGGTCGGTGCCTTTGCCTTCGGCCTGGCGGTGGGGACGCGGCCGGAACCCGGCCCGTCCATGGTGGCCGCGATGACGGGGCCGGACATCCCGCCGGGCTGGAGCTACAACCCGTCCGGCTGGGCGCAGAGGCTGCCCATCATCCTGTTCGCGCTGATCGGCCTGCTGGTCGCCCGTTACCTGTCGGCCTACCAGCTTGGGCAGGTGAGCGGGGTGTGGGATCCGTTCTTCCCCGGCCTTCCCGGTGAACCGGCCAAGAACGGTACGGAGGCGGTGATCACGTCAGCCGTGTCCGAAGCCTTTCCCATCCCCGACGCCGCACTGGGCGGCTATACCTACGCGCTGGAGATCGTGACCGGCATCGTCGGGTCACGGGCACGCTGGCGGACCATGCCGTGGCTGGTGTTCCTGTTCGGGCTGATGATCGCGCCCTTGGGCGTGGTCTCGATCCTGTTCGTCATCATCCAGCCCATCATCATCGGTACCTGGGCGACGCTGACCCTGATCGGTGCCGCCGCGATGCTGATCCAGATCCCCTATTCGCTGGACGAGCTGCTGGCCACGGTCCAGTTCATACGACGCAGGGCCAAGGCCGGCCGGCCCTGGCTGCGCGTCTTCCTGTTCGGGGATACGGATGATGGCGACCGGGAAGCGCGGCAGGACGAATTCGACCGGCCGGTGGGCGCTGTGATGCGGGACATGTGGTCGGGCGGCGTCAACCTGCCCTGGAACCTCGCCCTTGCCGGCATTCTGGCAACGTCGCTGCTGTTCACGCGGCTGACATTCGGGGCCAGTGGGGCCATGGCGGATGCCGACCATGTCATCGGCTTTTTGGCCTTGACGGTGATATCGCTGGCGACGGCGGAGGTTGCCCGGACGCTACGCTATTGCCTGATACCGCTGGGAGCGGCCGCGATGGCGGCCCCCTTCCTGTTCGGGGCGGACATGGCGCACAGCGTGGCAAATGTGATCATCGGCCTGTCGCTGATCGCGCTTTCCATCCGGCGGGGAGCCGTGAAAGGGCACTATGGTGGCTGGGACCGGTATGTCATTTGAGCGGGCAGGGAGGGGCATCCCCGTGAAAGCCGATATGCGCATCGGCATTTGCGGCTGACGTGAAATGCTCAGGGGCCTTGTTCGAATGCGGTCCGGCCTTTTCCGCCTCCATATCGTCCACGGGCGTCGTGAACCTGCTTGAGCGCGACAGCGACCGGTTTGCGGTCCTTGCAGGACGCAAATGCCATGCTGTGGCGCGGGAGACCGACGGATATGACCCAGCCGGGCACGGAATTCCTGATAGTCCCCCCCGCTCGGCGTCGGAAGTGGCGTCCGGTCGAAATTTTTTCCCGGAGCGGCGTAACCTTTTTCCCGCCAGCGCGAATGACAGGATACGGGACGGCGAGGATTGCCGGTCCGGGTGGGGCCGATACCGGTGCCCATGATCATGCCCTGTCGAGGAACCACATCCATGAATACACGCATTTCCGCCCTGACCCTCGGTGCTGCCATCGCCGGTGCCCTGTCCCTGGCCGCCATCGCCGCTCCGGCCCATGCCGCCGAGGGGGAGAAGGTCCATTGCTATGGTGTGGCCAAGGCCGGCGAGAACGATTGCGCAAACAAGGCCGCCGGTCATTCCTGTGCCACCCAGTCGACGGTCGATTACAGCGGCCAGGACTTCAAGGCCATGACCAAGGAAGCCTGCGTGGCTGCAAAGGGCAGCCTGACCGCCTTCGAGGGCCCCAATCCCGCCCTGGCCACGCAGAAGTAAGGTTACCCGCATGCGTCCCCCGGCCAACGCCCGTTCCCATGCGTCCCCCCGCGCCACCGGTGTCGGGCTGCGGCATGCGCATGTGCCGGATTTCCTGGCGGCGGTCCAGCCGGTGGGATGGCTGGAGGTGCATGCGGAGAATTACCTGATCGCGGGCGGGCCGCGCCTGGCGCAACTGGAGCGGCTGCGCCGGGACTACCCCGTCTCCTTCCATTCGGTGGCCTTGTCCCTGGGGGCCGCCGATGGGGTGGACGGGGTGCATCTGGCCCGCCTGCGCACCCTTTACGACCGGTTCGAGCCGGCGCTCATCTCCGATCATCTGGCCTGGACGGGACTGGTGGGGGCCCCCGTGCCCGACCTGCTGCCCCTGCCGCTGACGGAAGAAACGCTGGCGATCGTGTCACGCAACGTGGAGCGGGTGCAGGATATGCTGGGCCGGCGGCTGCTGGTGGAAAATCCTTCCCTCTATCTGCGTTTCCAGATGGACCAGATGGATGAGGGGGAATTCCTGGCCGCCCTTGCGGCCCGCACGGGTTGCGGCCTGCTGCTGGACCTGAACAACCTTCATGTCAGCGCCCACAACCGGGGCGGGGATGCGGTGCAATTGCTGTCCCGTTTCCCGGTCGATGCCGTGGGAGAGATCCATCTGGCCGGTCATGCCAGGGTGGAAATCGATGGGGTGACCTTGTTGATCGATGATCATGGCAGCGCCGTGCCCCAGCCGGTCTGGACATTATACGACATGGCCGTGCGCCGCTTCGGCCCATGCCCCACGCTGGTGGAATGGGATACCGGCCTGCCAGCCTTGCCCCTGTTGCTGGCCCAGGCCGCCAGGGCTGATGACATCCGGGAGGCGGCGTCATGCTGATGGCGATGCAGCGATCCATGCTGGCCGCCTGCTACGGCGACCCCGGCGGTTTCGCGCAGACCTTGACCTATCTGGCGCCGGCCCGTGTGCCGGTGGACAAGGCGCTTTATATTCACACGGCCACGGTGACGGCGGCGCTGACCGGGCTGCTGGCCCAGGCCTATCCCAGTCTGGCGGACAGGCTGGGCCCGGAAGGGTTTGCCGATGCCGCCCGTGCCCATCTGCGGACCCACCCGCCGGCCCAGGCCGTGCTGGCCCTGTATGGCGAGGGGTTCGGGAAGGACCTGCCGGGCGAACTGCCGCTGCTGGCGGCTTTGGACTGGGCGGCGCATGCAGCCTATTTCGCAGCCGATGCCGATTGCATGCGGCCTGGAACCCTGGCGGGCATCAGCCCGGACAAGCTGGTTGATCTGCGTCTGTCGCTGGTGCCGTCGGTCCGGCTGATCGGGGGCGGGGTGGCGGTGCTGTCGGCTTGGCGCGCGGGGCGGCAGGATATCCAGCCCGTGGCATCACCCGTGCCTTTGGCGGGGCCGGAGGCGGCGGCGCTGGTCTGGCGCGGGCCCGATCTGCTGGTGGCGGTCACGCTGCTGCCACCCGATGCCGTCACCTTTGTCCGTATGGTGTCGGGTGGTGCTCCCCTGCTGGAGGCGGCCGGCGCTCTGGCCGCCCCCGACCAGTTTCCCCCTCTTCTGGCGCTGCTGATCGGCCATGGGCTGATCGCCGCCGCAACCGGTGAGTTGACGTGATGATCCGCCCGCTGCTGCACTTCCTGACCGATCCCGGTCCCACGGCCCGCGCGGCCCCGCCCTTGAAATGGGGGGTGGCGGCCCTGCTGCTCCTGGGGCGGTGGTGGCTGGCCTGGCCCTTCATCACGGCCGGCTGGCACCGCCTGTTCACCTGGGACAGCCAGGCCTTCCTGTTCACCGATATCCATCCGGTGCCCCTGCTGCCAGCGGCTGTCGCGGCCCCCCTGACCACGGGGGCGGAGATCGCGTTGGGCCTGTCGCTGTTGCTGGGGCTGGGGGGCCGGGTGGGGGCGGCGGGGCTGGCCGTGATGGCGGCGGTCCTGTTCCTGGTCATCGGCCGCACGCCGCAGGGCATGGAAAGCGGTATCGCCATTGCCGAAGAACAGATTCCGTGGATCATGGCGGGAACAGCCCTGTTCCTGTCCGGTCCCGGATCGATGTCGCTGGATGCCGCCCTGCGGGGTTTCTGGCGGCGACGCTTTCCCGCCATTCCCCAGACCATGAGGTGACGCATGCGCCTTTATCATCACTCGGGCCTGTTGCTGGCCTTTTGCCTTGCCGCTGTCCTGCCGGTGGCGGCACAGCAGGGGGGCGCCCCCGCCCTGAGCGCTGCCGAGAAGGCACAGAAGCAGGTGGCGAACGAGGAGGCGGAGCGCCTCTGCAAGACGGTCAAGGACCCGGACAAATTCAATGAATGCCTCGATCTTTATTTCCTGGATGCCGGGAAATTCAAGGCTTTCCTTGAGGCCAACGGTGTTTCCAGGCCTGACAAGCCGGGCAAGTGATGCCTTCATGCCGGCCGGGAGCGCCATGAAGACGGTGCATCATGAGGACCGGAACCTGGGCCTGTTGCTCGCGGCGGCGCAGGAAGGGGATCGCGCTGCCTATGCTTCCTTTCTGCATGCCGCCGTCCCTCTGATCCATGCCGTGGGGTGCCGGAAACTGGCACGTCGGGCCGATCTGGAGGATTTCGTGCAGGATACGCTGCTGGCTGTCCATCAGGCGATGCCCACCTATCAGCCAGGCCGGCCTGTCGGACCCTGGCTGGGAACCATCGCCCGCAACCGGCTGGCGGATGCGCTGCGCCACCTTTACCGCCGCCGCACCGTAGAGGCGGATTATGATGAAGGTGTGGCGGATAATGTCGCGCAGCCGGAGATGGAAGCCGCCCCCGTCCTGGCCCTGGGGCCGCTACTGTCGCAATTGCCGGAGCGCCAGCGCCAGGCTATCGACATGCTTAAGGTCAAAGGCATGAGTTTGAAGGACGCCTCAGCCGCCAGCGGCATCAGCATCGGGGCGTTGAAGGTGGCTGTCCATCGCGGTGTCGCGGGCTTGCGGCAATTATTGGGGAAGGATCCGGACCATGGCTGACCTGGGCCATCTGATCGATCGATTGAGCGCAGAGGCGAGACCGGTCAATCGCCTGCCTCCACCCGTGCTGCGGCTGGCGCGCTGGGCTCTGCTGTCCATCGCGCTGATGCTGCTGGCCACCACCTGGCATGGTATCCGCGGTGATCTTGCCGCCGTGGTGGTCAATCCGCTCTGGCTGGCCGAGCAGGCGCTGGCCCTGGCGGCGGCCCTGTTGGCCGGCTTTGCCGCGATATCCTTCTCGGTGCCGGGACGGCGGCGGTGGGAAAGGTTGGTCTGGCTGCCGGTCATCCTCTTCTGGATGCTGGTTTTATGGGAAAGTGGCCGGCCGCAGATGGCGGTGCAGGAGATGCCGGAACTGGTGCATCTGTTCTGTCCTTATTGTTTCCCCCTGATCAGCGTCGGTTCCGCCTTGTTCCTGGCGGCCGACATGCGTCGGGCGGCGCCGGTGGCGCCTGTGCGCATGATGGGTCTGCTGCTGGTGGCCGGGGGCAGCATGGCCCTGTTCGGGGAGCGGCTGATCCATGACGATCTGGACGCTCCGCTGCTGATCGCGGTGCAGGTACTGGCCATCCTGCTCCTGGGGGTTCTGCTGGCGCCGCTGGGCCGGGTGCTGTTCCGGTGGCGACGGCGCCGCTGAAATCCGCATGCTTTCCGCCTTGTTCCCCGCCCGCCCCTGGGTGCCGGGCGGGGGCCGGCACCGGGCGGCACACCGGGCGGCAATGGCTCACGAAACCAGGGCTTCGCTTTTCAGCCACAGCGTCTTCGCCGTTTCCGCGTCGATTGCGTAGTCGCGCACGCCCTTGCGCACGCCATCGCCGTGCGCCAGCGGGGCGACATTGCAATCCTCGCAATAGCGCCCGCCGATGCTCTCCCCATCCGCGACCACAGCCGCCCAGACGGAAGTGGCGGCTGCCTGCGGGATGCTCTTCAGCTTGAAGGCGGGGGCACCGGTTTCGGCCTTGGCGACGGCGTTGATGCGGGCGACCAGGGCGTCCATATCCTCTTGTGACACGCTGCGCTTCAGGCCGGTTTCGGCACCGCCGGGATGCACGGATGCAGCGCGGATGCCGCGATCCTTCCAGCGCCGGTCCAGTTCGACAGCGAACAGGGCGTTTGCCGTTTTCGACCGGCCATAGGCGATCCAGGCATCGTAATCCGTGCGCTCAAAGTTGGGGTCATCCAGGTCGACATCGGAGAAGCGATGGGCCGCCGATGACAGGACCACCACCCGGCCGCCATCCTTGATGACGGGGGCCAGCCGGTTGATGAAGGCGAAATGGCCCAGATGGTTGGTGCCGAACTGCATCTCGAACCCGTCGGCCGTGCGGCCGAACGGGGTGGCCATGATGGCGGCGTTGGCGATCACGGCATCGAAGGGGCGGCCGTCGGCGACCAGGGCATCCGATGCCGCGCGCACACTGGCCAGCGAGGCGAGGTCGAGCGTGATCAGCGAGAACCGGCCGCCGCCGGTCGCCGCCGCTGCCCGGACATCGGCGCTGGCCTGTTCGGCGCGGCCAAGGTCACGCACGGCGCCCACCACCGCCGCCCCATGCGCCACCAGGGCACGGGCGGTTTCCAGGCCAAGTCCGGAAGAGGTGCCGGTGACCAGGATACGCTTGCCTGAAAGTGTCAGACCGGCCAGCACATCATCGGTTGTGGTCGTGACATCGAATTGGGTCATTGACGTTTCCTTATGGCTTGGGGATGTTGTCTCCCTGTCCCCGCCATGATAGCGGGACCCCGCCCCGGCCGGCTGCCCAATCCTGGCGATCGCTTGCCTGATCCTGTCAAACGGTGAAAGAAGAAAGACCATGGACGAGGTGCCGGACCTGATCGGGGCCATGCGGGAAAGGGTCGCGCGGCATGCGACCTCCCCCCGCACCGAAACGCCGGTTCCCCGGCTGACATTGAGCGTGCTGACCCGTCCCGGCAGCGGTGTGGCCACGATGCTGACGCCCGTCACCTGCCTGATCCTGCGCGGACGCAAGCAGGTGACGGTGGGGGAGACGATGCTGGAATATGACGGCGCCCGCTTTTTCGTGGCCTCACTGGACCTGCCGGCCACGGGCCGGGTGCTGGATGCCAGTCCGGAGGCGCCGTATCTTGCCCTGGGGCTGGAACTGGACCGTGCGGTGCTGGCCGATCTGATCGCCGGCCTGCCGCCAGGATTGGTGGGTAATACGCTGGCGACGGGCGATCAGCCCTGTTTCGGGACAGGTGCCGTCACGCCCGACCTGCTGGAGGCCTGGGCCCGGCTCTTGTCCCTGCTGGACCAGCCGGAAGATATTCCGGCCCTGGCGGCGGCCCGCGAACGGGAAATCCTTTACCGCCTCTTACGCGGGCCGCTGGGCGGGCACCTGTGCCAGATCGCGCTGGGCGACAGCCGTCTGGCCCGCATCCGCCGGGTGATCGACTGGATCGGCAGCCATTACGAGGAAACGCTGCGCACCGGCATGCTGGCCGACATCGCGGGCATGAGCGTCGCCTCCTTCCACCGGCATTTCCGGGCGGCGACGGCCATGACCCCGCTGCAATATCAGAAGACCATGCGCCTGCACATGGCCCGCCGCCTGCTGGCGTCCGGCATGGAGGCGGGGGAGGCGGCCTATTCCGTCGGCTATGAAAGTGCTTCGCAGTTCAGCCGCGAATATAGCCGCGCCTTCGGGATGCCGCCGTCACGCGACGTTGAAAGGCTGGTGGGGTAAGGGTGCCCCGATCTCCCTTACCGCACGCCCCTGATGAAGGCCACGCAGAGCGTGCCCAGGGTGATGAACCCGATCCCCATGGGGAACAGTACGCCATAGGTCCCCGCGACGCTGACCATGGCGCCGGCCAGCCCGACGCCCAGGGTCTGCGACAGGGTCGTCGTCATGTTGATGATACCAAGGTCCTTTCCCGCATCATCCTGCGACGGCAGCACCTTGGTGATCAGCACATAATCGACCGACCCGAAGCCGCCGAAGCCGGCGCCGATCAGGAAGGAATAGATGACCATGCCCAGGAAGGTGGGGAAGGCGATGGGCACCAGGATGGCTCCCACCATCACGGCGGCACAGATATAGATCAGCGGCCGCGTCACCCCCAGCCGGTCGCTGAGCCAGCCGGCCAGCGGCGTGCCGATGGCGGCTCCCACCATGCCGGCCAGGCCCATGGCCGGCACATTCTTCACGGCGTCCGCGCCCAGCCCGACATAGTCCTGCAGGATGTAGAGCAGATAGACCTTCAGGGGGAAAAAGCCCGTCAGCATCAGGAACCGGCCCAGGAAGGTCCAGCCGAAGGCCGGGTATTTCACGGGATTGACCCAGAAGGTGGAAAGCAGCCTGGACAGGCTGAAAGGTGTTTTCGGCTCCCCGAGATTGGACCGCCGGTTCACGACCACGAAGGTGATGATGGACAGCAGCAGAAGCACGCTGATGACGGCGTAACCCAGCAGCATCTGTTCTGCGAAGGCGGCGCCGAACACCTGCCCGAACAGCACCCCCACCAGATGCGAAAGCCCGATGGCGGCAGAGAAGATGCCGCGCCGGGCCACCGGTACCCGTTCGGGGATATAGACGGTGATGGGTGTGAAGATCAGGTTGGTGCTGACCTGGATCAGCAGCCAATAGATGGCCAGTTCCGTGATGGTTCCGGCCTGGGCCAGCAGCAGGGCCAGCACGATGGTTGCCCCCGCCCCGCCCAGCATCCAGGGCCCCCGCCCGCCGATCCGGCTGCGGGTCCGGTCGCTGAGCGCGCCGGCGACGGGGGCCGTGAACAGTGCGCCGATGGCCCCGATGCCGATGACGAAGGCCAGACCACCGGCGGCCCCATCGGGATCGATCTGCTGCACCTGCAGGGCCAGGAAGACCGATTGCAGGGCCGTCCAGAACAGGAACAGTGAAACCGCGGCAAGCCCAAGCGTGGTCAGCAGGCCGACCAGCCGCAATTCACGCAGGCTTGGTGCTGTCGCCCCCTGGGTGGGGCTACCGGTGCCGGTGGCGGTCTCTTGGCGGGCAACGGACATGGGCACTCCTTGGGCGCGGCGGCAAGGGATCGGGTGTTTGGGGGGCGGACCGGGGCGCCCCCTATCGTCCGTATCGCTCCAGCAGGTTGAACAGGGTCCGGGCTGGCTGTTCGGATGGCAGGTCGTTGATGAACCAGCCCTCATATTCCCCGGCGATGGAGCCCTTGAACCCGTGATCGGCCAGCATGCCGAGCAGTTCCTTGTAGGGGGTGTTCGGCTCCTCGCCAGCCGCGTCGAACATGTGTGCCTTGGCGTGGCAATGCACCGTGTATTTCAGCAGCGGTTCGAAGGTGGAAAGCGGGTTGGTCTGGATCTGCCCCGGCGCGTTCGGCCCCTGCCAGCAGGAGAAGTCGGGCACCAGCCGGAACCAGGGCGAGTCCACGGTTTCCAGCGCTTCCTGATAATAGGCGGGCGGATGCGGGGCGTGTAGTTCCACGCCCCAGATGACGCCGTATTTCTCCAGCGCCGGCAACACGGCGTTGACGAAATCGATCAGTTCGCCCACCGGTTCGGCATTGAAGGCGGGGCGCATGACCCTGGCGCCCAGATATGCCGTCAGGGCGATCATCCGTTTGGCATTATGGATCAGTTCTTCCCAGGTCTGGGGCCGGTCGCTGCGGATATTCTTGCCGAAATAGCAGCTGAAGCAGAAAATCTCCATATCCAGCGAGGCCACCAGTTCCCGGATGGCGGTCAGGTCGTCCAGACTGGGGTTGGGCCAGCCGGGGATATGCTGTTCTGCGATGATCTCCACGCCGTCGCAGCCGATCTCGGCGGCTTTGCGGATAGCGTCGAAGACATTCATCTTGCCGGCATGGATGTCGGCACCGAAGGTGTAAAGGCTGAGGCCGAGTTTCATTTCAACGCATCTCCAGTTCGCCGGTCAGCCGGTAGGGCAGCGTGTCGTTGGGGAAGCCGTAGCTGAAGGTCGTTCGCATATCGATATCGACACCGACCTGATTGCTGGCGGTGACGATGTCGGCCAGTGCCGCGTCGGTCAGCAGCACCTCCGCCACTTCGCCCATGCCCCACCAGATTTCGTGCAGATATTTGGCATGGGCGGCCGGGACCTTTTGCCCGCGCAGGGCGATGAAGGTATCCGGTTCCGGCACCACATGGCCGTTCACGCTGATCTTGATGAACGACACGGTGGACAGATAAGTACCCGTGTACCAGGGGTTGCGGATCAGCAGGCGCCAGCCGTCGGGCGTCCTTTCAATCGCGTTATCGGCGAACAGGTCGCGCTGGCCCACGCGGGAAAAGACGACGATCCCCTGTTTGGCCCTGTCGGCCTGGTTCCGGTTCGTCCGTTGCAACTCGTTGCTCATCGAGCGTGTCTCCTCGGCATGATCTGCGGTTCTCCAATCTGCGCGACGCACGGCACGGGCGGCGCTGGAGATAGGGGAAATCAGGGGGAACCGGCGGAAGGCGCGGATCGGCCGCCGCTTCCGGTGGAAACGGCGTCGCTTGCAACCATGTGGATGATGAACAGGCACCGCCCCGCTGACCAGAGGCGATGCATGCCCTGGTGTGTTTTTCGGGAGTGGGTTCGTCTCATCGCCGCCGGGCAGCCATCCCGTGCGTTCGCTTCATCCTCTGAGTATCAGGCTTTCCACTGGCATGCAAGCGCTCTGATGACAGGCGCACACGTTTTTGACCCGTTTCCTGTTCTTGACAATAACCGGCAGGAATGGCCAGAATCTGCGGAAATCCGTTGGTCGGTGATGGTGTGGCCCTGACTTCGGCGCGCGGTGCGCGCATTCCTTCCCTTCATGGTCCGGCGGGTGAGGCGCCAGGCTTTCAGGGGTCCGGTACTGAAATTGCGGCAATCTAGAATTCTTGCATTCTAGCTTTGGCCCCTGTATGGGTATTCCTGCCGATGCGCGATACAGGCTGTGGGCCTGATGAGGGATGGGGCAGGCCCTGGTGGGCCGGTCCGGCGATCGCGCAGAAGCCTGCTTCCAGACAAAGAGCGACATCGGGCCCTTCCATGGCCGGCACGGACGGTGCGCCGAAACCCCAGTGAAAACAGGAGATGTGATGCGGCGGTTACGCATGGGCTTGATCGGCGGCGGGGCGGGTGCCTTCATCGGCCCGGTTCACCGCATCGCCGCCGAACTGGACCGGGAGATCGAACTGGTGGCTGGTGCCTTCAGCAGCGATCCTGCCCGGTCGCGTCAGGCGGGCGACATCTATCGCATCGACCCCAAACGGGCCTATCCCGACGTGGCGACGATGCTGGCGACGGAGGCGGGCCGCGATGACGGGATCGACTTCGTCACCATCGCATCGCCCAACCATCACCATTTCACGGCGTCGCGCATGGCGTTGCGCGCTGGCGTGGCCGTGATGTGCGACAAGCCGGCCACGGCCACCCTGGCAGAGGCCAAGGAACTGGCCGCCATCATCGCCCGTAGCCGCCGGCCCTATGGCCTGACCTACACCTATTCCGGCTATCCGCTGGTGCGCGAGGCGCGGGCGCGGGTGGCGGCAGGGGCACTGGGGATTGTGCGGAAGGTCTTGGTGGAATATCCGCAGGGCTGGCTGGCCGGTGCCGCCGAAGGCAAGCAGGCGCTGTGGCGCACGGATCCGGCCCAGGCGGGTGAAGGCGGGGCCATCGCCGATATCGGGGTGCATGCCTTTCATCTGGCGGAATTCGTGACGGGACTGCGTGTCACGCAATTGCTGGCCGATCTTGCCGCGGTTGTGCCGGGCCGCGTGCTGGACGATGATTGCCAGGTGCTGCTGCGCTTCAACAATGGTGCGCGGGGCGTGCTGCTGGCCTCCCAGATCATGGTGGGGGAGCGCAACGGTTTGCGCCTGCGTGTCTATGGCGACAAGGCGGGCCTGGACTGGTCGCAGGAACAGCCGAATATTCTGACCTGGCGCCATGGCGACGGGCGGACGGAGATCATTCAGGCGGCCGATGCCGGCCTGGGACCCGATGCGCGCTGGGCCACCCGCACGCCCGGCGGCCATCCGGAGGGCTATCTGGAGGCCTTTGCCAATCTTTACCGCGACTTCGCCCGGCAGTTGCGGGGGGAGGAGGGCAGCTTGCTGCCCGGCATCGATGACGGGCTGCGCGGCATGGCCTTCATCCATCTGGCTGTCACTGCCAGCCGGGCCGGGGCCGGCTGGGTCGAATTCGAGGTGTGAGAGATGCGCACGATCAAGGGACCCGCCATCTTCCTGGCACAGTTCACGGGCGACAAGGCGCCCTTCAACACGCTGGATGCCATCGCCGGCTGGGCAGCCGGGTTGGGCTACAGGGGTGTGCAGATCCCCAGTTGGGATATCCGCCTGTTCGACCTGGAAAAGGCGGCGGGCAGCAAGGATTATTGCGACGAGGTAACGGGTACGCTGGCCCGCCACGGGCTGGTGCTGACGGAACTGTCCACGCACCTGCAGGGGCAGCTGGTGGCGGTGCATCCCGCCTATGACGCTCAGTTCGATGCCTTCGCCCCGCCGGCCGTGCGCGGCAATCCCACGGCGCGGCAGGAATGGGCGGTCGGGCAGATGCGACTGGCGGCCCGCGCCAGCCGCAATCTGGGCCTGATCGCGCACGCCACCTTCTCCGGCGCGCTGGCCTGGCCCTATCTTTATCCCTGGCCGCAGCGGCCGACAGGTCTGGTGGAGGATGCGTTCGCCGAACTGGCCCGCCGCTGGCGGCCGATCCTGGATGCGTTCGACGATGCCGGTGTTGACCTTGCCTATGAGATCCATCCCGGCGAGGATCTGCATGACGGCGTGACGTTCGAGCGGTTCCTGGCGGCGGTGGATAACCATCCGCGCGCCAATATCCTCTATGATCCCAGCCATTTCGTGTTGCAGCAGCTCGATTACCTGGCCTTCCTGGATATCTACCGGGCGCGCATAAAATGCTTTCATGTCAAGGATGCGGAGTTCCGGCCGGATGGCCGGTCCGGCGTCTATGGCGGCTATCAATCCTGGGTCGACCGGCCGGGGCGGTTCCGGTCGCTGGGTGACGGGCAGGTCGATTTCGCGCGCATCTTCGCCAAGATGGCGCAGTATGATTTCACCGGCTGGGCCGTGCTGGAATGGGAATGCGCGTTGAAGCATCCCGAACAAGGGGCGGCCGAGGGCGCGCCTTTCATCGACCGGCACATCATCCGCGTCACCGAACATGCTTTCGACGATTTCGCCGCCGCCGCCGGCGATCGGGCCCTGAACGCGCGGGTCATGGGTATCAAAGCTGCTGTCGATTGACCGGAAAGCGTTCCGGCGGCCCCGAACATGAAGAACTGAAAAGCGAGAGCGTGTTTCCGGTCAGCGGAAACACGCTCCAATGGATCGGAAAAACCGAAGAATGGCTGATTTCGACTATATCGTCGTGGGGGCGGGTTCATCCGGCTGTGTGGTGGCGCGGCGGCTCAGCGATGATCCGGCCAGCCGTGTGCTGCTGGTGGAAGCCGGCGGCACGAACCAGAGCGTCTTCATCAAGATGGCCGCCGGTTTCGCCAGGATCATGGGCAATCCGGACTATTACTGGTCCTTTCCCGTGGTGCCGCAGCCCGGCCGCCGGCCGGAACGGCACAGCTATGGCCGTGGTCTCGGCGGCTCGTCGGCTGTCAACGGCACCTGGTATCTGCGTGGTCAGCCGCGTGATTTCGATGCCTGGCGCGACCGGGGGCTGCCATCCTGGGGTTGGAACGCCATCCAGGAATCCTATCGCCGGATCGAGGATTACCGGGCCCCCGGCGCGGACCGGTCACGCGGGTTCGACGGGCCGCAGCAGATAACCCAGGCCACATACCGGGGACAGGTGTTCGACGCCATCGTCGGTGCCTGCCAGGAAATGGGCATTCCCTGGACGGAAGATATCTGCACACCTTCGGTGGAAGGGGTGGGGCGCACACAATATACCGTGAACCGCCGGGGGCAGCGTGCATCGGCCTATGAATCCTTCCTGGCGCCCGTGCGCAACCGCCCCAACCTGTCCATCGTCACCGATTGCCTGGTGAAGCGGGTGGTGGTCCAAGGGGGGCGTGCCATTGCCATCGAATGCGAGCGGGGCGGCGAAATCCTGCGCCATACGGCGGGGCGCGATATTGTGCTGTCGGCCGGTGTCTACCGCTCACCCCAGCTTCTGATGCTGTCGGGCATCGGGCCGGGGGCGCATCTGGCGCAGCAGGGCGTTCCGGTCCTGCACGATTTGCCGGCGGTGGGGGCGAACTGGAGCGACCATCAGAAGATGGGCATCTCCTACGATCTGCGAAACCACCCTGGCCTGAACCGCGAATTCCGCGGTTGGCGGCTGCCGCGCAATGCTCTGCGCTATTCCCTGACGGGCACGGGGCCGCTGGCGCGGGTCGGCATGCCGGTCACGGCCCTGGTGTCAGGGGAAGGAGCGCCCGCCGACTGGCCCGACATGCAGCTTGCGGCCTCTCCCTTCGCCATGCGCACCGTCAAGGAAATGGCCGCCAATCCCGGCAGCCCGATCTCCGACAAGCCGGGCATCACCTTCGCCGGCTTCCACCTGCGGCCCAAGGGGCGCGGCACGGTGCGACTGGCCAGCGCCGATTACCGTGACGCCCCCATCGTCGATCCCCGCTTCTGGCAGGAGGAGGAGGATCAGCGCAAGGCGCTGGAACTGTTCGGCCTGCTGCGCCGGATGGCGGGGGCCAAGGCACTGGCGCGATTTGTCGGGGAGGAGCGGCAGCCCGGCCCCGCCTGTCAAAGCGGGGCGGAGATCATCACCGAGTTGCGCGGCATGACCGATCCGGGCCTGCATGGGACAGGCACATGCTCCATGGGCGTCGATCCCGACACATCTGTGGTGGATGATGCCTGCCGCGTGCATGGGGTCGGGGGCTTGCGGGTGGTGGATTGTTCCATCATGCCCATGCCCGTATCGGGCAACACCAACGGTCCGGCCATGGCCATTGGCCAGCGGGCGGCGGAACTGATCCTGCGGCGGGGGTGACGGGAAAACGGCCTGCGATGATCGCGGGCCGTGCAGACCTGCATCGTCCATCTCCTGCGCCACAGCATGGAATTCGCGTCATGGAAGGACCGCAAGCCGGTCGCTGCTGCGCTCAAGCAGGTTTACGACGCTTTGGAGGACAAGGCCGCCTAAGCGGCGCGGGCGGTGTTCGAGGAAGACCCTTGGGGCCAGCAATATGAGGCCATCGGCAAGGCTTGGCGCCGGCACTGGTAGGAAGTCATCTCCTTCTTTTCCTTTCATCGTATGATTAGGTACATGCTATATAAAAATAAATGCCTTCGGGGCCCTGAATTCAAAGCTCCGCCGTTCCATGGGACATGATGATTTTTCTGTTCGGCGAAAAGATCACAAAGCCGATAAACACCTGATTTCAGAACACCTAGCCGAGCGCGGAATTCCTGATACTCCCAAGAAGCCGGTTGACTCGTCTCCATCAACTATGACAATGGCGGACACTACAAATCAGTGAGATGAAATCATGCCTGTGCCGGATGAGCAACCTGACCTTGCACTGGTTGAAGGTTATCTAACTAGAAAGGGTATCATTGCCAGCCGCTTCCCCCTTTCTGCAACACAGAAAGGAAAGACACCGGATTTCCGGGTGATGCGGGACAATCAGCTGATCGCATATTGCGAAGTGAAATCGCCCAATGATCCATGGTTGGACACGCTGTTGGAGGAAGCGTCACCCGGCACCATTGTCGGTGGCCTGCGGAATGATCCAATCTTTAATCGGCTGGCTCGAACTCTTGATGAAGTCAGCCGAGCAGTTCGAGGCCGTCAACCCGGGACGTAGCGCTTTCAACATCCTCGCCTATGTTAACCATGACGTTGCATGTGGTTTCGCCGACCTGCGTGAAACGGTGACGGGTTATTTCTATGCCGAAGGCGGTGGAAGATACGCGACCATGGTTCATCTAGCCGAGGGTCGCCTGCGCGAGCCAAAGCGAAAGATAGATGCTATTCTGTGGTTTGAAGCTAAAGAACAGCGGATGGTGGCCGCGATGGTCAACTATGACGACCCGATCCGGGAACAGCAGGTTCGTACATTGCTGAACCTACCAAGGAAATAACCAGGCGGCTATCGCCATCAGGTATACTTACTTTGGCAATGTGGCCCACCGATAAAGAGAGATTTCGCATTCCCTCAACTGGGAGGTGCCATCCGGCGCCATCCGGCGGCTTTCACGCGACACGAGGCGCGGGCGTTCAACGCGCCAACCAAGCTACAATGAGTTCCACTCATCGCAGCTTGGTATAGAATACACACCGGACTTTAGCAGAATGCTATGCGCCGGGTACCGCAATCAGAACCTGAACCCGGCCCGCACGCCGAAGGTGCGCGGATCGGAGATCTGGGCCGTGCCATCGGTCATGGCCGGATAATTGGCGGACAGGGCGACGCTGCCCAGGGCGATGTCGTTTTCCAGGTTCTTGGCATAGGCCTGGATATAGTAACGGTCGCCGGGGGCGTTGTAGGTGGCCGTCAGGTCGGTGCGGGTGAAACTGGGCTGACGGAAGAAGTTGCGCAACGCGGTATTGATCAGGTGATAGCCGCCGCTGATCCGCGACCGCGCCCCCAGCACCAGCGACCCTTCACCCACCGGCAGCGTATGGTCATAGCCCAGGGTAGCGGTCCATTTCGGCGACCTGTCCAATTGCTCGCCCTTCAGATTGACGCCGGGGGAGACCAGATAATCCGTGTAACGGGCGTTCAGCCAGGCCAGTGACAGGTTGAAACGGTTGCGCGCGTCGGGCTGGGCCAGCGCCTCGACTTCCACGCCGTCGATCTTGGCCTTGCCGGCATTGCTGGTCACAAGACACGGCGCCCCGTCGCAATAGGTGGCGGAAATCTGGCTGAGCTGCAGGTTGGAATAATCATAGTGGAAATAGGCGCCGGTCAGGCGGACCTTGCGGTCGGCCAGGCTGGTCTTCACCCCCGCCTCATAGGCGGTCAGGGTTTCAGGTGAATAGAACAGGTCGCCGGCGGGAACCGGGGCATTGCAGTTCTGCTGCCCGGCCAGACAGCCCTCGTTGAAGCCGCCGGCCTTGTAGCCTGTGGAGACATTGCCATAGAGCATTGTCTCTTCGGTCAGATCGTAATCCAGGCCCGCCCGCCAGGTCAGCTTGGTATAGCTGACGGCGGCATTGTTTAGCGAATCCCGCTGGCCACGCGGGTTGGTGGTTCCCGGCTGGGTCGCGGGGGTAAAATCCAGAGGATCGCCGACGTTGGCATGGTTGATGGTGGCGCCGACGCGCGACTTGTCATCGCTGGTATGGCGCAACCCGCCCGTGACGCGCAGATCGTCGGTCAGGCTGAAGGTCGCCTGCCCGAAGAAGCCCAGGGTCTTGGAGATGGTCGGGTCCTGCGGGAAGCCATAAACATAGCCCCGCTGGCCCGGCATGAAGCCGCGCGTGCCGAACAGCAGGAATTCCACGCCCGACTGTTCACGGAAATAATAGACGCCACCCTGCGCCAGCAGGCGGTCGGTCTGATAGGCGAAGCGCAGTTCATGGGATTGCTGTTCGTAATCGCCATTGAATGTTGCCTCCAGCGGCACCCGCGCGCCCGGCGGCGGCAGGCCCGGCAGGGCCTGATAGGTCAGGCCGACATAACCGCGCTGCAGCTCGTCGCGCGTGAATTCACGATATGACCCCAGATAGGTGGCGGTCAGGTTTTCAACGATATCGACCTCCAGCTCGCCATGGATGCCCCAGGTGCTGTTATCGGCGGTCGATTTGCGGTTCTGGGTGAAGCCCAGGCTGCGCAGTTCCCGGGACGATTGATTGGAGAGGCGGACGGGCGTGGCGCCGCGCTGTCCGTTCGGGGCCGCCGTGATGGGCATCTGAAAGAAGTTGGACAGGGCCACCCCGGTCTGGGGGTTGCCCTTCATCGTGCTGGTGTCGCCCTTCACGTAAAGCCGCACGCGCTCCCCGATATCGGCCTTGGCGCTGAGCCGGAAGGACAGGTCCTTCTTTCCGGGGTCGAGGGAGGCGGTCGACGCCCCCTCATACAGGTAGCTGTCGCGGTAATTGTAGTTGGCGGCGGCACGGATGGCGATATTGTCATCCACCGGCACATTCACCATGGCAGAGGCCTGCAAAGTGTCGTAGCTGCCATAGGTGAGGTCGCCCGACGCCTGGAACTTGTCCTTGGGACGGGCGGAGATCAGGTTGACCAGGCCGGCCGTGGTGTTGCGCCCGTAAAGCGTGCCCTGCGGGCCGCGCAGCACCTCCACCCGTTCGAGGTCGAAGAAGCTGACCTCCTGTGCCTGTGGCCGCGCGATATAGACGCCATCCACCAGGAAGGCGGCGGATGGATCGCCCTTTTCACTGTTGTCCGTGCTGGAAACACCGCGGATGGTAATCTGCACGCCCGCCCCATTGACGCGGTCGATGGTCAGGTTGGGTACGGCGTCGGCCAGGTTGGTCGGATCGCTGATGCCCTGGTCACGCAAATTGTCGGCGCTGACGGCGGAAACGGAAACGGGTGTCTTGGACAACAGCGTTTCCGCACGCACGGCGGTAACCACGATCTCTTCCAGTACGAATTCCCCAAGCCCGGCATTCGCCGGGGCGACCGTCTGTGCAAGGGCACCAGAAGCAGGCAGCCCGGTCAGCAAGGCCGTGCCGGCCAGCAGGAATTTCTTCATGAATACCTCCCCAAGGTCTTTATTTGTCGTCGATTGCTTGTTTCAGCAGGCGAGACGATGGCTGGCTGTTGCCGTCGATCCTGCCCTGATCGTTGTCAAACGCGGGGCGCTGCGCTGCGCGGAGGCAAGGCATCCCCGTCCAGCGCCCGGTGAAGCATCCGGATGCCGGCTTGTGACGGTTGGATTTTGCGGATTTTGCGGGTCGCGATGGCTGTTTCGCGGTCCGCGGCGATTTCAGAAGGCTGGTTCCGCGCCGACGCTGTCGGATGCGTATGCGTGGGCCTTGCGGACCAGCCAGGCGACCATTTTCACCTCTTCCTGGTTGCGGGGTGCATAGATCATCACGGTGTCGGGCGACACGGTGGGATAACCGGCCAACGGGTGCGGTTCCGCCCACCCTTTGGCGATGGCCTCGCTGCGCAGCGGCTCGGGCAGCACGGTATGCAGGCTGCCATCATCCTCCAGATGGACATGGGCGAATTCATGGCCCAACAGGAAAGCCCGTGGCCGTTCCTGCGGCCGCCCGTGGCGCAGATACAGGCCGACGGTTCCAGGCGGGGCGCGCCGGCTGCCACCTGTTTCCACGCCGGGCAGGGCGTACAATGCGGTCAGCAGCAACTGTCCCCATTGTCGCCGGTCCGCCGGGATCTGGTCGATCTGGCTGTGAGGCGCGTGGGGCGTGGTGCGGGGCCGGGGGCCATATCGTGCGGATAACCCGTCTTCATCTGTGGCAATCACATCCATGGCTGCATCCTGATGGCTTGGTATTGGTGATGGCGATGCCGCCGCTCAAGTGTCAACACCTTGTGGGCGACGGTTCAGTCGGGCAGGATCACGCATTCGACCCGTCCGCCGGGCATGCCACGCACGCGGATGGTCAGGGCGGAGGGGCCGGCCGGATCGGCAATGGTCAGCGCGCCGCGCACCGCCTCCACATAAAGGTTCAACTGCACCGGCAGATAACGACGGTCGAGATAGGCCAGCGCCTTGCCGGCGATATCGGCGATCTTTTCCGCAATGAACAGGGCCGCCGCGGCCGCATCCCGCTTCTCGCAGGCCTCCAGCAGTGGCTGGAACCCGTTTTCCAGCGGGTAGGGTGGCGGGTTTCCTGCCACCTCGTGCAGGGCGCGGAACATGGCCAGCCGGTCCAGAAGATCGTTGATCATCTGGGTCACATGGCGCCCGCCACGACTGCACAGCGTGCTGATCAGCCGGCGGAATGCCAACCGCCGGCGCGTGGCGCCCCGTGCGCTCTGGGCCAGTTCCGGGGCCGCTTCGATCCGGGCCACGGCGCGGCGGACAATGGCCATGTCCGCTTCCGTCAACCGGTCCGCCCCGGCCCGGATGGCCAGGGCCGCGTTCAGTGTCAACAGGGAGAAGACCTGTTCCAGATCGTCGATGGAATAGCTGACGACCCGGCCCTGCTGGTTGGTTTCCGCCTCGATCAATCCTTCCTGCTGCAACATGCGCAGCGCCTCGCGCACCGGCCCCCGGCTCGTGTCGAAATCCAGGGCCAGCTGCACCTGTGAGAGCGGCTGGCCGCCCTTCAGCTTGCCGGACAGGATCATCCGCCGCAGGCGTCGATAGACCGAGGCGACATTCTCGCGGGATGGGGGGGAGGCGCGTTCATTCATGATGCAAACCATTCTAGCAAGATTTGTCGACAGCGCAATGCCAAACTGTTGACACCTTGGGCGTCGTCTGCACATTGTACCGGCATAACGATCCAAGCAGGGAGGATGATATGCCGACGGATGCACTGGCCGTCTGGGCGACGATGGAGGCACATCCGGGCCGGGAGGATGCCGCGCGCGTCTTCCTGACGGAGGCCGCACGGCGCCTGCAGGCCGAGCCCGGCACCACCAGTTTCCGCGCCATGGATCTGGGCGGCGGCCGGTTCGCCATCTTCAACACCTTCACCGATGAGGATGCGTTCAAGGCCCATGTCGGGGGAGAGGTGGCGCGCTGGGTGCAGGAAAGCAGGGAGGACCTGTTCATCGAACCCTATGCCATCACCCTGTGCCGCACCTTCGCCGCCAAGGGGGATGTTCCATGAATATTGTGCCGGATTGCGATGTCCTGGTTGTCGGTGCCGGCCCCACGGGCCTGATGGCGGCGTGCCTGCTGGTGCGCAGCGGCGTCAGGGTCCGCATCATCGAGCGGCGGGAGGAACCGACGCGCGAATCCCGGGCCTTCGCGGTTCAGGCCCGTAGCCTGGAACTGTTGCAGTCCATGGGGCTGGCCGACCGTTTCCTGGCCCGCGGCGTCATCGCCGGCTCGGTGAACCTGCATGTGAGGGGACCGTTCCGGGGTGGATTGAACTTTGACCTGGCGCGCACCGGCGACACGCCATTTCCCTTCATCCTGATGATCCCGCAATCGGAAACGGAAGCGCTGCTGATCCAGGACCTGGAGGAACAGGGCGTCCGTGTCGAGCGAGGGCAGCAATTGCTGAACCTTGTGCAGGATGGCGATGGGGTCAGTGCCCATGTCACGGCCCCGGGCGGGACGGTGGATGAAATCCGCAGCCATTTCATCATCGGCGCCGACGGATCGCGCAGCGTGGTGCGCGAGGCGTCGGGGATCGGCTGGGACGGGGAAATGCTGCCCCAGCGTTTCCTGCTGGCCGATTGCAAGGTGGAATGGCCGCTGGACCATCACCGGTTCCGCGTCTTCATCAATGGCAGGCGCATCGGCCTGTTCCTGCCCCTTTATGGCAGCCAATTGTCGCGGGTGATGGCCACCGACCTTTCCGGCGGCTTCGGGGACGGGGAGGCGGCGCAACCGCCGCCGCTGGATCTGAAGGAGATGCAGGAGGGGATGTCGGCCGCCATCAACATGCCCATCACGCTGAGCAACCCGGCCTGGATCACCCGCTATCGCGCCCATCACCGGTTCGTGGACCGCTATCGCTCGGGCCGCGCCTTCGTGGCCGGCGACGCGGCCCATATCCATTCACCGGCAGGCGGGCAGGGGATGAATACCGGCCTGCAGGATGCGGCGAACCTGGCCTGGAAACTGGCCACCGTCCTGCGCGGCGGCAATGCCGGGCTGCTGGACACCTATGACGGGGAGCGCCGGCCCGTGGGTGAGAAGGTGGTGAAAAGCACGGGCCGCCTGTTCGCCGCCGCCGCCGGCCAGGCCGGGTTGAAGGCGGCGCTGCGCGACCTGATCCTGCCGCTGGCACTGAAGATCATCTCCCGCGCGCGGCCGATCCAGACCAAGGCCTTCCGCCGCCTGTCGCAGCGCGACATCGCCTATCCCGCCGGCACGGCGGCTGTGGCGGCCGACAAGACCGGCTGGAGGAAGGGACCGGCGCCAGGCGCGCGGGCACCCAACGCCGCCTTGCGGCCGGGGCGGGAGATATTCGACCTGCTGGCCGGTTACCGGATGACGGTGCTGGCCCTGTCGCGCAAGCCGCTGGAGGCACGGCAGATCGAGCATCTGAACCAGTCGCTGACCGGTCTGGCGTCGGATCGTCGCGGTGTGTCCACACATCTGGTGGCCCGCCAGGATTTCGGCATGGGTCAGGGGGTGGAGTTCACCTCCCTGCCGGATGTCTTCGAGCGTTACGGTGTGGGGCTGCGCGATGGCCAGGCCCTTTACATCATCCGTCCCGACGGGTATGTGGCCTGGCGCAGCCCGACCTTGAACATCCAGGGGGCGGCGGCCTTCCTGGCGGACATGGCAGGCGGTTGAACGACACCCGGACCGTCCCCCGCCCCGCCGCATGACAAGGGGGATGCCTCCCTTGTCATGCATGGGCACCCGTGCGCCGGAAGAAGCGGATCGCCTGATAGAAGAACAGGGCGGCACCGATGGCGCAGGGCACGCACAGGGCGGCGATGGCGATGCCCAGCTGGCTTTCCCCACCCAGGGAGGCGCTGACCAGGGCGATCAGGGGCGGGGCCGTGGCACCGGCGAAGATGGCCGTCAGCAGGGTATTGGTGCCCAGCGCCAGGCCGCGCACCTCGTTGGGAATGTTCAAGGTGATGGCGATGACACCCAGCGTGGCGACAACGGCACCGGCGAAAATATGCGCCGTCAGCATCACCGCGAAGATCGGCACGCCCGGCGCCATGCCGAACAGAGACAGGGGGGCGATGGCCAGGGCCGCCACCACCGCCGGCACCAGCACCCCGGCCCGGCCGCCACGACGCTGGCCCAGCTTGCCCAGCCAGCCGCTGCCGGCTGCACCGGCAATGCCGCCGATCAGCAGCACAGCACTCAGCCAGCCTGCGAACTGTCCTGGCGACAGGTGGTAATTGCGGATCAGCATGGGCGTGGCCCAGACCGATGCCGCCTGGATCGTCACCTGGCTCAACAACAGGGCGATGATCAGGGGCAGCAGGAAGCCCCGATACTGCCAGAGTTCCCGCAGGGCCACGGATGTCTTGCCGCTCCGGTCCTGCTGTTCCTGTCGCGCCGGCTCGCGCACGGGGGTCAGCAGCAACAGGATGGCCACGCCCAGGATGGCGGCGCCCAGATAGAGCAGGCGCCAGGGCGGCAACCCGAACAGCAGACCGGGGTCCACATCATGCCAGCGGGTCAGCGCGTCGAAGGCAAGGCCGCCGGCCAGGATGCCGATACCCTGGCCCGTCGCCTGCCCCACCACCAGCAGGCTGGTGGCCACCGACCGCCGCTCCGGCGGATAAAGGTCGGCGGCCAGGGAAAAGGCGGCCGGGACCAGCAGGGCGGCATTGGCCCCCATGACGACACGTCCCACCACCAGCGACAGGAAATTGGGTGCCAGGCCGGTGACGATCATGGCGATGATCCAGGACACCAGGCCCCAGAACAGCAGCCGCATGCGCACCTTCCGGTCAATCAGCCGGCCGCTGGGGATCGACGCGATGCCCAGCGCCAGTCCGAAGGCCGTACCCTGCAAAAGGCCGACCTGCAGGTCGGTCAGGGACATGTCACGCTTCATCGGCTCGATCAGGAGCGTGGTCAGCGTGATGTCCATCGACAGGAAGAAGCCCAGGATGGACAAGGCCAGCAGGGCATAGCGGGCCCGGGCCGGCGAGGGGAAATCGGGACGCGCGAGGGCGGGGTAGCTCATTTATGACGCTCGAAACGCAGGCGCAGGGTGCGGCCGGTGGTCAGGCGGAAGCCCCTATCGTCGAATTCCAGCGTGGCGGCCAGAGGCAGCGGCCCGGCGCCGCGCGCTTCCCAGAGATCGGTGGCCACGGGGGTGAGATTGTAGATGAAGGACCCGATGGCATTGCGTAGGATGAGGCGCGGCACCTCTTCCCCCGATCCGGCGATGATGGCGCTGATGCCGGCGGCGGCGCTGCCATAGTCGCCCAGGATCGGGGCGGCATCCTGCCCTTGCGCCGGGGCGACGCGGGTCAGAATCTCGCGTTGCCCGAACTCCGTAACGTCCAGCGACGCGCCGCCATCGATGGGGCGCAGGCGCATGTCGGTGGGCACGATGGGCAGGCTGAGCCAGCCGTCGCCGGCGCATTTGGCCGGCAGGGCCATGCCGCCCAGGCGAATGGCCTGCCGGCCCTCATGCGCCACCAGGGTCAGCTTGCGGCCGGTATCGGGGTTGTAATAATCCCCCTCAACCGGCACGCCCTCGGCGTCGCCGGGCAGGGGCGGCAGGCCGGGGATGCAGCGGTCGATGATGTCATCGACCAGCTTGTACAGTTCCAGGCTGCTGCGGCCGTTGGAGATGATGATGATGTCCAGCTCATGCCCAAGCACTTTCAGCATCTGGCTGGAACCGCCGACGACCGCACCGGCATGATGCACGGTGTCCAGCCCCCGATGCTGGTTCATGGTCAGGCCCAGGCCATAGCCATGGGTGGCGTGCGGGGTGCGCATCGCCGCCCATGTGGCCTCGCTGCCGACCACAGGCGCGCTCATATGCTTCAGCCAGAGCAGCATGTCGTTGATTGTGGAGACGATGCCGCCTTCCCCGCCGATGGGGGAGCCGAACACGCCGCGCATGTAGCCACCGTTGGGGCTGGGCACGTGCAGGGTGGCGCTGTTGGGCACCAGATCGGTGTCGAGCGCCCGCACCAGCGTGTCATGCATGCCCACCGGCGTGAAGATGCGTTCACGCAGGAAGCTGGCGAAATCCTGTCCGCCCAGCCGTGTCACGATCTCCGCCAGCAGGACGTAACCGCCATTATTGTAGCTCCAACTGGTGCCGGCTGCGAAATTCACGCTGTCCAGGGCCGCCAGCATCCTGAACTGGAAATCGGATGCGGTCGCTATGCCGGGGCCGGCCGCATGCAGCAGCAGGTCCAGGCTGTCACGCATGCCGCTGGTATGGGCCATCAACTGGCGAACCGTCATGGTATCGGCCCAGGCCGGCAGTTCCGGCAGATGCCGGCGCACACTGTCATCGATGGACAGCCTGCCTTCCTCCGCCAGCAGCATGACGGCCAGCACGCAGAAATGCTTGCTGGTGGAGCCGATGCGCATGCGGATGGTGGGAGAGAGCGTGACCGGCAGCTCGATGCTGGCCATGCCGACCCCGCGCCGGTAGACGGGCTTGCCCTGCAGCGCAACACCCACCGCGAAGCCGGGGGCATTGGTGGTGTCATAGGGTGCCAGAAGCGCGTCGAGCGCCGCAGGCTCGATCCGGGCCTGGACTGTCATCTGTCTCTCCTGATCCTGTCTTCGTGAATGCGCCGTCAGCCGGTCCCGGCGGCGGCGCTGTCGCCGGCCTGGGTCAGGACGCGCAGCAGATTGCCGCTCCACATCTTCTCCAGATCCTGCGCGGAGAAGCCGGCTTCCAGCAGCCGCTCGGTGACACGGGGCAGGGCGGTCACGTCGCGGAAGCCCTCCACGCCGCCGCCGCCATCCCAATCGGCGCCAAAGCACACATGATCGACGCCGGCCACCCCGATCGTGTGCAGCAGTGCCGCCATGTAATCCTCGAAATCCGCCTTCCACATCGGCGCGGTGGCATCCAGCGCGTTCCAGCGCCGGCCAAGATCGACCTGCTCGGCCATGGAAAGGTCGCCGATATGCCCCATGGTGCGGAACAGGGCGGCCCGTTCGGGCACCATATGCATGGCGGACAGGTAGATGGTGGTGAAGCCGATGACCCCGCCGCCAGCCACCAGCGTCCGGATACGCCCATCATCCAGATTACGGGGATGGTCATAGAAGCCGCGCGTGCCGGAATGCGACAGGACAAGCGGTGCGGCGGATAATTCGAGCATCCGGTCGAAGGCGGCGTCGGAGGCGTGGCTGGCATCGATGATCATGCCCAGCCGGTTCATTTCCGCGACCCAGCCTTCACCCAGCGGGCTCAACCCGTTCCAGCGGGGCGCGTCGGTGGAACTGTCGGCCAACTGGTTGGTACGCACATGCACCGGCCCGGCCATGCGCACGCCCTGGGCATGGAACTCGGCCAGCAGCCCCAGATCCTCACCGATCGGGTAGCAGTTCTCGATGCTGCGGAACGCCACCATCCGGCCTTGCGCATGCAGAAGCCGGGCGTCGTCGGCGGTCGTCGCCGGCCCGATCCGATGGGAAAAACGGGCCAGCGTCTCGTCGATTTCCCGCGAGCGCCGGCGGGCCTGGGCCAGTGCCCCGGCATAGCCCTCCGGCGTCAGCGGCCCCTGTGCGGTATAGATGACGAAGAAGCCGCCGGACAGGTTGCCTTCCATGCGCGGCAGGTCGAGCTGGGCGACATCATCCGCCAGATCGTGCCGTTCGTCGAAATGCCAGCCTGGCCGCGCGAAATGGATCGGCGTGTCGAGATGGGCATCCAGCGTCAGCAGATGGCGATGGAGGTCGGTGGCGTGAGGCATGCTGTCTCCTGCGGCAGGGATGCCGGTTCCGGTCGTTGCCGACATAGGGACCGACATCCGCCGCACTCGCGTCAATAGCTTGTGGAGATGGTCAGCCCGAAGCTTTGCGGGCGGATGATGCCGGTGGCCAGCGCTCCGCCCGGATGCACAGGTCCCCCATTGGCCGTGACGGAAGCGGTGGAGGTGCGGCCCTTGCTGTTGCCGATGTTCCTGGCATAGGCATCCAGCGCGAAGGAGCCGAAATCCAGCCCCGCCCGCAGGTCGATGACCTCGTAGGAGGGCAGATACCGCTGTTGGCCGTTGGCAGCGTAGTAGGCGGCGTCGTAGTCGCCCTGCTGCCTGGACAGGAAGCGGACCGACCCGCCGACCGAAGCGGTGATGGTGCCCGTCAGGTCCCAATTGTAATCGCCGTTCAGGGCGGCCGTGAATTTCGGCGTGAAGGGCAGGCGGTCGCCATCGAACCCGCCGATGACCGGTGTCGTGTCGTCGCGCAGCCTGGCGTTGGTATAGGCAGCGTTGGCCGACAGTTCCAGGCCGCGCATCGGCCTGAAGGTCACGGTGCCTTCGGCACCGTCGCTCTTGGCCTTGCCGCCATTGATGTTGATGCCATAGTCGTTGATGACGGCGATCAACTGGATATCGCGCCAGTCCAGATGGAAGACGGACAATTCCGCGCTGAACATGCCGTCTTCGGATTGCATCTTGGCGCCCGCTTCGTAGCTGATCAGCGTGTCGCTGTCGAACTGGCGCGGCGTGTCGGCGGGTGCGTTCGGCGGCAGCGGGTTGGGCCCACCGGGGCGGTAGCCCTTGGCCACGCGGACAAAGACCGATGCATTTTCCGAAATCTTGTACTTGGGCGCCGCGGAGAAGGTGAAGACGCTTTCCGACGAGCGGATGTCGGGATAGACCGAGGCGCCGCCGGCCAGCGCGCCGTCGGTGGTCTGGCTGGCCTTCTGCCGGTTATGGCTGTAGCGGGCACCGAAATCGACATCGAATTGCTGGTTCAGATGCAGGGTCGCATTGGCGAAGCCGGCATATTCCTCGTACTTGGACGGCAGTTGCACGTCGGCCAACAGGGGAAGGGTGGTGATCGGGGACAGCGTGCCGGGCTGCACGGCGGTATAGCCCTGCTGGATCAGCGCCTTCTCATGCACATAATAACCGCCGATCAGCCATTCGAACGTCCCTGGCTGAGAGGAGGTCAGGCGCAGTTCCTGGGTGAATTTTTCCACATTCGTGTTCTGCCCCAGATAAATCTCGTTCGGCGTGCCGAAGACGCCATCGATCAGGGCGGACAGGTTGTGGGTCAGATCGGTCCGGCTTTCCTGCTTCTGCGAGGAGAAGCTGGTCGAAGACAGGATGTCGGCAAACCCCGCCTCGTACTTGGCCGTGCCGTTATAGACGCGGTAGCGGATGTCGCGGAAGGACGGTACGAACTGCGAGAAGGTCGGGCGGCCATACAGCAGGGCGATGCTGTCGGGATCGCTTTCCACCGTGCTGGGCGCATCGGCCTTGATATCCTGCAGCAGGGCGCTGAGCCGCAGCGAGAAGCCGTTGTCGGGCGCATAGAGCGCCGAGACGCGGCCGCCATAGCTCTGGCTGTCGTTGATGTTCTTTTCCCGATCCGATCCGGCCGTGCCGATGCTGTCGATGAAGCCGCCGGTCTTGCGGTAATAACCAGAGGCCCGCACCGCGAAATCCTGCCCCATGGGCATGTTGACCATCGTGTTGCCGGAATAGGACAGATCGCCGCCCTTCGTGGTTTCAATACCCACGCGCGAACGGCTTTCCACCCTGTCCGTGGCGGGTTCGTTGGTGATGTATTTCAGGACGCCGCCCAGCGAGCTGGCACCATAGAGCGTGCCCTGCGGCCCGCGCAGCACCTCCACCCGGGCGATGTCGAACGTGTCGAAATCGCCGGCCAGAATGGCGCCATTGGCCATGGCCGTGCTGGAGCCGAACGGCGTTTCATCCATATAGACCGACACGGTGGATGCCACGCCGCCGGTATTGACGCCGCGCATCACAAGGCGGCCCTGGCCGGGTGTATCCTGCGCGATCTGCAGTCCCGGCACCAGCTTCAGGTAATCCTGGATGGTGTTGGCCTGCTGTTTTTCCAGGGTGGCGCCGGAGACCACCGACACCGATTGCGGCACGTCGATCAGGGTCTGGCGGCGCTTCTGGGCCGTGACGATGATCTCCTCCAGCACGATGCCGGAGGAGGAGGGCTGGCCCTGTGCCATGGCCGGCGCGGCCGCCGTGACGGCCATCATTCCGGTGGCCAGCAGCAGCGTGTTACGAAGCATCCCCATGAGGCTCTCCTGTTCTGGTCCATGACCCGCGCCTTTGGCTTGTCTGGGTCAATTTAATCCTGACTGGGATATTATTTTCTAATTTTACTATATGTCAAAGATTTTTCCGATTATCCGTGCGATTTCGTCAACTGCCCCCGGCCGCCGCGGCGCGCGTGCCCCATACATCCTCGCCGATATGGATGTCACCGCCCTGATAGACGGCGCCGGGTGTGCGGTCGCGGGCAAGGAAGATGGGTGAATCGAGATCGACAATGTCGCAAAGCTGGCCCAGCACAAAGGCCGGTGCCATGGCCAGACTGCTGCCGACCATGTTGCCGACCATGACGCCAAGACCCAGGCGCCGCGCCTCTTCCGCCATCAGCAGCCCTTCGGTCAGGCCACCGCATTTGTCCAGCTTGATGGTCACGATATCGAAGCGGCCAACTGCGCCGGCAATGTCGCAAAGCGATATGATGCTCTCATCCCCTGCGATGGGGATAGGGGAACTGTACCCTTCCAGGTCGGCATCCCGGGTGCGGGCCAGCGGCTGTTCCAGCAGGGCGACACCGGCCCCCTGCAGGGCGGCAACCAACGGATCCAACTGGTCTATGCTGAAGCCCTGGTTGCCATCGACGCTGAGCCAGACATCGGGCCTGGCGGCGCGGATGGCCTGGACGCGCGCGATGTCCAATGGCAGATCACCGGTCAGCTTGATCTTGATGGCCCGGGCATCACCATAGTTGCGGGCCCCCTGCGCCATCACCTCCGGCGTGTCGGCGCCCAGCGTGAAGGTGGTGCGCAGCGGCCTGGGCGCGGTCTGCCCGGCCAATTGCCAGACCGGTCGGCCGCTGCGTGCCGCCTCCAGTTCCCAGAGCGCGCAATCCACGGCATTGCGCGCGCCGCCCGGCGGCAGGATCCGGCGCAGTTCCTCGCGCGTGGCGCCGGCCTCGATGGCGGGACGGGCAGCGGCCAACTGGCTTGTCATATGGGTAATGTCGTCACCCAGGAAGAACACGCCGCCTCCTTCTCCACGGCCTTGATATTCGCCGTCGTACAGGGTCACGACGATGACGTCGGAATGCTCGAACACATAGCCGGAGATGCGGAAAGGTTGGGCCAGACGCAACCGCTGGGTCGCGACCGTCATGCTCAGTCGTGCCATTACTCGATCACCATTGTTCGGGGCGCCGTTGCGGCGGACCTTTGGTTCCTGATTGCCCTTTCGGCGGGCTGGCAATAGAATTGCCTGGCGAAGTTGCCATTAATGTCCTGATTGGGACAATATGATCCTTATCGGAAAATTCGTCAATGGAGTAGCTGCACTTGTCCTCTGCTCTTCCCACCCTCGGTGCGCTGCTGCGCGGCCTTCGTTCCCGCAAAGGCTGGACTCTCAAGGAGATGAGCGAGAAAAGCGGAATTCCTGTCTCCACCCTGTCGAAGGTGGAGCATGACCGGCTGACCCTGACCTATGACAAGCTGCAGCAATTGAGCCGGCGGCTGGGCCTTCGCATGTCGGAACTGTTTGCCGAGCCGGTGGGCGACCCGTCACCCGCCGCGGTGACGGCGCGGCGCAGCTTCGGGGATCTGGAACGTGCCATCCGGGTCGAAACCGACAATTACGATTACTATTATCTCTGTACTGAGCTGCGCCGGAAGCGGATGATCCCGGTCCTGACCAAGATCAGGGCGAAGACATCGAAACAGTTCGGTCAGCTTGTCCACCATTCCGGGGAGGAGTTCATTTTCGTCCTGAAGGGGCGTGTGGTGGTGAATACGGAATTTTATGACCCTGTCATCCTGGATCAGGGCCAATCCATCTATATCGACAGCACCATGGGCCATGCCTATCTGGTGGCAGAAGGGTGCGAGGAGGCGGAAGTGCTGGGCATCATGTCCAGTGCGGATGAGGAACTGATGCAGTCGCTTCTCTCCCTGCATGATGACCGGCCGTCTATGTGAGGAATGATCCTGATCAGGACTCTTTATGTCCCGTTCAGGCGCATGCCAGCATGGAGAAATTCACAGCTTGCCAAATGCGGGGGGCCCGGCTAATCACCTGTCCATGCATCGAGAGTCGGGCCGACGCCCGACACCAACCTGCTCCCGGGCAAGGTGGTGCCTCCCACAAGGAGGGATGTGGCCGGACCGGCAAAAAACGGGAAGCCCACGCGCGTCGTCACGTCACTCGAAGGCAGTCACCAGCCGGAAGGGACGTCGGACATGCAGCAATTTCCCCAGCAATTCGCCAGCGACAATTATGCCGGCATCTGTCCACAGGCCTGGGCCGCGATGGAAGCGGCCAACCAGGGCCATGTGCCGGCCTATGGCGACGATGTATGGACCGACCGCGCAGCAGACGCTTTCCGCACGCTGTTCGGCATCGATTGCGAGGTGTTTTTCGCCTTCAACGGCACGGCGGCCAATTCCCTGGCGCTGGCCGCCCTCTGCCAATCCTATCATAGCGTCATCTGCTCCTCGTCGGCCCATGTGGAGACCGATGAATGCGGTGCGCCGGAATTCTTCTCCAACGGGTCCAAGCTGCTGGTGGCCTCCACGCCGGACGGCAAGCTGACACCCAATGCCGTGCGCACGCTGGCCACCGGCCGGTCGGACATCCATTTCCCCAAGCCGCGCGCCGTCACCATCACCCAGCCGACGGAAACGGGGCTGGTCTATTCCATCGCGGAGATCAAGGCCATTTCCCAGGTCTGCCGCGAACTGGGCCTGCGCCTGCACATGGATGGCGCACGCTTCGCCAATGCCTGTGCGGCACTGGATTGTTCGCCGGCCGATATCACCTGGAAGGCCGGGGTGGATGTGCTTTGCTTCGGCGGTACCAAGAACGGCATGGCTGTGGGCGAGGCGATCCTGTTCTTCAACCGCGATCTGGCGCTTGATTTCGAATGGCGCTGCAAGCAGGCGGGCCAGTTGGCGTCGAAGATGCGCTTCCTGGCCGCCCCGTGGATCGGCATGCTGGAAAGCGGCGCCTGGCTGGACAATGCCCGCCACGCCAATGAATGCGCCTCACGGCTGGCAACGGCGGTGGCCGGGCTGGAGGGGGTTAAGACAGCCTATCCGGTGCAGGCCAATGCCGTGTTCGTGACGGCGCCGGCCCCGGTGCTGGAGGGGTTGCGGCAGCGGGGGTGGCGTTTCTACACCTTCATCGGCGGTGCCGCCCGTTTCATGTTCGCATGGGATGCGGACCCGGCACGGGTGACGGCCCTGATCGGGGATCTGCGGGTCGTGGCGGAACGAGAAGCCTGTCTGCTGTAATGCCAGCTTGTGATGAGTGGAACGCATTACAAGCTGGCACGGCGTTGACTGCCACAGCACCGCTCCTGCGCTGTCGCCAAGCTGCCGGATGGCAGCGCCGGCGATGGAGGGCGGTGATCAAAACCAAAAGGTTTACCGGGGGGCCGTCGGCCGTGACGGCAAAACAGCAAGAGAATTCCACGCATTTATTACTATGCGAAAAATTAAGAAAAAACTTTGACTTATACGACACAATTTCTCACCATGACGGCAATGGGAGGTGATTTCATGCAGTCATTTGACATCGTGATCGTTGGCGCCGGGATCGCTGGTGCCTCCATTGCGTCGGCTCTGGTGGATGCCGGTGTCGAGGGCGCGCGTATTCTGCTGGCCGAGCGCGAGGATTTTCCCGGCTATCACACGACCGGCCGGTCGGCTGCGCTCTACAGCGCGCTTTACGGAAACGAGACGGTCTGTGCCCTGACGGCAGCCAGCCGCGCCTTCTATCTGGCCCCGCCGCCGGGTTTCACCGACCATCCCCTGCTGACGCCGCGCGGCTGCCTCTATATCGCCGGTGAGGATGCGGTTGGCGAACTGGATGCGTTGGAGGCAACGGCGCAACGGGTGGGGGCCCGGACGACGCGGATGGGCGCCCATGAGGCGCGAGCCATGGTGCCTGTGCTGCGTGACGAACTTGTGTCTGCCGCCCTGTGGGAGAGGGAGGCGATGGATATCGATGTCCATAGCCTGCACCAGGGCTATCTGCGCCGGGCGCGGGCCGCGGGCGTGGTCCTGTCCACCGGTGCCGAACTGCGCGCGGCGGCAAGCGAGGGGGATGGCTGGGTCCTCACCTTCGGCAGCGCGAAGGTGCGGGCGGCGACCCTGGTCAATGCCGCCGGTGCCTGGGCAGACGAGGTGGCTCGCATCGCCGGGGTTCCCACGATCGGACTGATGCCGCTGCGGCGCACGGCCATCATGCTCGACCCGCCGGCCGGGGCCGACGTGCATCGCTGGCCGGCGGTTATCGATGCCGGCGGGTCCTTCTATTTCAAGCCCGATGCCGGAATGCTGCTGGCATCTCCGGCGGATGAGACCCCGTCGCCGCCCTGTGACGCGCAGGCCGATGAATGGGACATCGCCGTCTGCGTGGACCGGGTGCAGGCGGCGGCCGAACTGCCCGTGCGTCGCGTCGCGCGAAGCTGGGCCGGCCTGCGCAGTTTCGTGGCCGACCGCAGCCCGGTGGTGGGAAGGCCGGCGGCACATCCGGGCTTCTTCTGGTTCGCGGGACAGGGTGGCTATGGCATCCAGATGGGGCCGGCACTGGCGTTGACCGGCGCCTCGCTGTTGCTGACGGGGAAGGTGCCGGTGCCGCTGGCCGAACGGGGGGTGGATGTCGCAGCCCTGTCGCCGGACCGAAGCCAGTTGCGGCAGGCTGATTGATGGCAGCACTATACTATTTTGCGGTGATCAGAACCAAGAGGCTTTGATCACCACCCTCAATCGCCGGCGCCAACATTCGTTGGCTTGGCTGCGCCGCGCGAGCGGTGCTGTGACGGTCGCCGCCGGGCCAACTTGCGATGAGTTCCACTCATCGCAAGTTGGTATATCCAAATAACCAGAGAATCCCCGTAATCTCTTTTTTAAATCTCTGAAAATAAAGGAAAATATGAGGTCTCTACCGGGATTTTCTGAGGGGAGCGGTATATTACAGGCGGGCTTCACCTTGTCATCATATGCAGACGCCCCGGTGGATCACTCCACCGGGGCGTCTTCTTGTCGATCATTCGGCCAGGGGACCAGCCGGCCTGGAGGAACCTGCCGACTCCATGGTTTGCAGATTTTCCGAGCCCGCCCATCTGTGGGCGGAGTTCGGAAAATCTGCTTAGCAGGCGGGAAAGAAGCCCCCGGCCCTGGCGGGGCCGGGGGGTAAGTGATCGGCGGGATCAGTAATTCAGGCTGAAGCTTACCAGATGGTAGGTCACGATGAACCACAGCACGGCCAGGAACATCACCACCATCAGGCTGGCCCGGATGCGGGCCCACCAGCCGGCGGGCTGCCGCCACAGGTGCCAGGCCTGCCAGGCGGCGGGCACCAGACCCAGGACCGCCAGCAGAGCCGACAGTTGCAGCAGGCGCAGCAGCCAATCGATGGTGCCTTCCATCAGGGGCGTGATGGCCATCGTCATCACGGCGGTCATGCCGCCCAGTGCCACAACGGTCATCAGGCTGGCCGCGCGCACCAGCCGGTCGGCCAGCAACGGTTGGCCGGACAGGGGATGCGGCCGTCCATAACGGCGGCGCACCAGGGCGGCCACCGGCCACCACAGGGCGGTGAACAGGGCCAGAAACAGCGTGATGCCCAGGGCCGGCACGGTCCAGGCCTTGTTGGTGGCGGCGGGCACGGGTTCGAACACGAAGATGGCGGGATAATCGTCGGTGGTGATGGCGGTGACCCGACCTGATGCATCGGTGCGCGTATGCATCAGGCTGTCGGTGCCCACTTCCTGCCAACGATCGGGCGCCACTTCGCGCCAGCGCTTGGGCTTGCCCGCGAAATCGCGGAACAGGGTGAAGGAGGCGGTACCATCCTCGTTCGTCACCAGATCCCCCTGGCCGAACAGGTAGGTGAGGGAGAGCAGCGTGCTGTCGACGCGGCGGGAGGATTGGAAGGTGCCGCCCACCGGCACGGCGCGTTTGATCGTCTCGGCTGCCGGCGCCGGTGCTGCTGCGGGTTCGCGGGCCGGGAAGTAGCGGTCGGCGATCAGGGCGAGCAATTCGTCGCGGATCGGGCCGGGGGAGATGCCGTCGCCGGTGCTGTTCATGGAGATGAACAGGCCCACCCCCTCATCCAGCCAGAGTGCAAGGTCGCTGTGGAACAGCACCGTGTCGCCGCCATGGCCCATGATGCGGTAGCCGTTGCGGTTCTGCTCATAGAAACCCAGGCCCATGGCCAGTTGCTGGCCCGGCAGTGGCCGGTGATGCGGCTTCTGCATCTGGGCCAGGGTTTCCGGCTTCAGGATGCGGCCGTTCGGTCCTTCACCGCCATTCAGCAGCGCGATCATGAACCGGCCCATATCTGCACCGCTGGCCGACAGGGAGCCGGCGGGGGCCGGGTTGACGATCTCGAACGGCTGGGCCGGATCGCGGGAGGATTCATAGCCCTTGGCCATCAGGGGTGCCAGGTGGGCCGGCAGCGGCTGGGCCATGCTGGAATGGGGCATGCCGGCCGGCACCAGGATGTGCCGGTCGATGTAATCGGCAAAGGGTTCCCCGCTCAACCGCTGCACGATATAGCCCGCCAGCGCGGTGGCATAATTGGAATAGGCGGCGGTGGTGCCGGGCTTGAAGATGCGGGCCGGGATATGACCGGCCAGCAGCGTGCCCAGATCGGCGGGTGGCCCGCCCAGCACGATCAGGTCCTTCACCTTCTCCTCGAACCCCGCCGTATGGGTCATGAGATGGCGCATGGTGATCGGTTCGGCGAAGGTCGCCGGCAGCTTGAAATCAAGATACTGGTTGACGTCCGCATCCAGGTCCAGGCGCCCGGCCTCCACCTGCTGCATCACCGCGATCCAGGTGAACAGCTTGGAGATGGAACCCGGCCGGAACATCGTGGTTTCCGGGTCGATGGCCTGGCCCGTCTCCCGGTCGGCCACGCCATAGCCCTTGCCCAGCAGGATCTGTCCGTCCTTGACGATCGTGACCACGGCGCCGGCAATGTCGCCGCGCTTCAGGGCATAGGGCAGGAAGCCGTCGATCAGTGTTTCCACATCGCTGGCGGTCAGCGGATGGGTGGTGACGGGCGGGTCCTCCGCCGGGCTGGTGACGACGGGGGTGGGGTCGGGCACCTGCGCCAAGGCGGGGGCCACCGGCAGTGCCAGGGCCAGCGCCAGGGCCAGCCGTCCCCAGATGGGCTTCTTCGCGGTGACATGAGCCGTCTCATGCCGCTGGAGACCGGCACCCGCCGGCCCGCCCCCGCCCCCGCCCCCCCCGGCGCGGAACCCAAGCCGCCGGATGGCGGCAACCGGCGCCTGCGGGCGCCAAGCTGATATCAGATGTCTCATGTCCTCGTCCCTGTTCGGTCGTTGTGGTGGATTGCCTTTTCCCGGTTCTTCATACGTTTGTTCGGTCGGCCAGCGCCTGGCGCGTGCGCCGGTAGTGCGGCTTGGCCCGCCACAGCGCGGCGGCGGCCACCCCCAGCAGCGGCAGGCAGGTCAGCATGATGGAATAGCCCACGGCGTTGGGGTCGCCGAACACATGGTCGGTGGTCAGCGCCACCAATGTCGGCCCCATGCCAAGGCCGATGGCGGTGTAGAGAAAGGCCTGGATGGCCGTGGTCATGCCCCGCAGTTCCGACGGCACCAGATCCAGTATGGCGGCGATGCCGGTGCTGGCCCCGACGGCCAACAGGAAGGCGAAGAGCCCGAACAGCATCAGCAGCAGGGTATCGGACCCGCTGGCCGGGAACAGCAGACAGGGCACGGCCAGCGTCGTGGCCAGGGCGGCGATGATCAGCTTGCCGCCGGCCACGCCGCGCTGTTCCAGGAAATCGGCCAGGATGCCGCCCGACAGGGTGCCCAGGCCGGCCACCCCGATCAGGATGCCACCCAGCGCGGCGCCGGTTTCCGCCGCACTATAGCCATAGACACGCATCAGCAGCGATGGCGTCCAGCTATTGGTGCCGTAATCGACCAACTGGGTCAGGGTCAATCCGCCCAGCAGCAGGAAGAAGGTGGCGCGGTGCTTTCCCATGTAGCGCAGAAGTGGCCCCAGGCCCGTCGCGTCCTTGCCGCCCAGGCTTTCCCGCCGCTGCGGCTCCCTGATCGGCAGTACCAGGGCTGCCATCACCCCGCCGGCCAGCCCCAGCGTCACCAGCACCGCCCGCCATGGCGGCAGGTCGCCCAGGAAAGGCACGCCGCTCAGCGCGCCGCTGGCGAAAAGATCGATCAACACGCCGCCGGTCAGGGTGGCGGTGCCGCCGCCCATCACCATGCCGGCCAGGAAGATGCCCACCGCCGTGCCGCGCCGATGCGCGGGGAACAGGTCGGGTATCATCGACAGCGCGGCCGGTGCCAGGGCAGCCTCACCGATGCCCACCAGCACACGCGCCGCGAACAGTTGGCCGTAGCTCTGGGCCAGACCACAGAGCAGCGTGGCAAAGCTCCAGACCAGCACGCCGGCCAGGATCAGGTTGCGCCGTCCATGCCGGTCGGCATGACGGCCCATCGGCAGGCCGGCGAACGCATAGATGACCGCGAAGGCCGCCCCCTGCAGGAGGCTGACCTGGGTATCGGTGATCGCCATTTCCGCCCGGATCGGGCTGACCAAAAGGTTCAGGATCAGGCGGTCGGTATATGAGAGCATGGCGGCAAGGGCGAAGACGCCGATGGCGTACCATGCCTGCGGACTGGCCCCGGCCCGATCGGGCGGGATATCTGTGGCGACACCCATGGCACTTCTCCAGAATGACGAATATTTTTCTTATAAGAAAAATTTCGCCAATTGGGTATCGAATTATCAAATCCGGATGATGATAATCTGCTGTTGCTGTCCATCATGCTGTTTGCCCGCCGATCGGGCCAGACAGGCGGCTCCCCACTCAGGCGCCGGCGGCAAGCGGGTATGGTATGTATTCTGACATGGGCATCGATCCATCATTGCGGGTCGGTATAACCCGGCACGCGCAAACAACTGTCTGTCGGCCGGCCAGGTCGAGAATGATCATCGACGACCAGCCGGCGATCAATATAGGTCTGTATCGCTTCGATATGCCGCGCCTTTTCGGCCAGCTTGATGCGACCGTCCGGATGGTCGACCAGGCGAGAGCGGCAAAGATGAAATCGGCCGAGATGGCGTGGCAGATCAGCGGACAGGTGGGATAATCCACGGCCGTATGGAGATTAAGCTCGTGAAAATGCCCAAAGCCCGATAGTTTCGGGCGACAGGCATCTCTCACCCGGAATAGGCGTTCATTGTCTCCGCATATGTCAGCCTTGCGCTGCCTTTTCTTGATAGCGATGCACCACGGAATCCAGTTGGCACCGGAAGAGTTGCCGACAGGTGGTACGGACGATATCAAGAATTCCATTCTGCGCGCCATGCGTGCCGTCGGCCTGAAGGGCCGGGCGATCGACAATTGCAGTTGGGAGAAGGCGGGGGCCCTTGGCACTGCCTATCCCGCACTGGCGATACGCAAGGACGGCTCCTGGGTGGTGCTGGCCCAGGTGGTCACGGCTGCCGATGGTCAGCGCTTTGCCGCCGTGCTGGACCCGGCGACGGAGAAGGAAGGCGTCAAGCTGCTGACCCGCGAGCAGTTCATGGAGGAATGGGACGGCACGCTGGTCCTGTGCAAGCGCGTCTATGCGCTGACCGACGAGGAGCAGCCTTTCGGCTTCCGCTGGTTCATGCCCGAGATCGTGCGTCACGCCAAGCTGTTCCGGGGCGTGGCGGTGGCTGCCGTGATGGCCAACATCATCGGCCTGTGCATCCCGCTGCTGTTCCAGGTGCTGATCGACAAGGTGGTGGCGCACCAGAGCTATCAGACCCTGTTCGCCGTGGTGCTGATCTTCGTGGTGCTGACGCTGTTCGACGGGTTCTTCGGCTATGTCAGGCAGAACCTGATGCTGATCGCCTCGAACAAGATCGATGCGCGGCTGACATCGCGCACCTTCCGGCACCTGCTGGGCCTGCCGCTCGCCTTTTTCGAGACCAGCACGGCCGGCGTGCTTGTCCGACACCTGCAACAGACGGAAAAGCTGCGCCATTTCCTCACCGGCCGGCTGTTCCAGGTCCTGCTGGACGCCGCGACCCTGCCGATCCTGTTGATCCTGCTGGTCTTCTATTCCGGCACCCTGACCGCCGTGGTGCTGGGCTTCTCGGCGGCGATCGCCTGCGTCATCGGCGCCATGGTGCCGAAATACCGGACCGAGTTGAACAGGCTCTACGAGACCGAAGGGGCCCGGCAGGCCCATCTGGTGGAAACCATCCACGGCATGCGCGCGGTGAAGTCGCTGGTGCTGGAGCCGATCCGCCAGCGCGCCTGGGACGGCAAGGTGGCGAAGGCCGTGCATCAGCACGCCGCGGTGGGCCGCGTCAGCGCATTGGGAAGCGTGCTGACCGGCATGCTGGAAAAGCTGATGCAGATCAGCGTTCTGGCCATCGGTGCCGTTGAGGTGTTCAACGGTCAGCTCAGCCTGGGCGCGCTGATCGCCTTCAACATGCTGTCCAGCCGCGTCACGGGACCGCTGGTGCAGATCGTCGCCCTGATCAATGAGTATCAGGAGGCGGCCCTGTCGGTGAAGATGCTGGGCAACGTGATGAATACGCCGCCGGAACGGTCCGGCCGCACCCGGTCGGCCCGCCCGGCCATCACCGGACAGATGGTGTTCGAAGGCGTCACCTTCCGCTACAGCGCCGGGTCAAACGCGGCCCTTCAGCGCGTTTCCTTCGCCGTGGAGGAGGGGCAGGTTATCGGTATCGTCGGCCGGTCCGGTTCCGGCAAGACGACGGTCACCCGGCTGATCCAGTCGATCCATACGCCGCAGGATGGCATCATACAGTTGAACGGCGTCGATCTGCGCCATATCGACCTCAACCATCTGCGCCGGTCCATCGGCGTGGTGCTGCAGGACAACCTGCTGTTCCGCGGCACCATCCGCGACAATATCGCCGCCGCCCGGCCGGATGCGCCCCTGGCGGAAATCCTGGAGGCGGCGCGCATGGCGGGGGCGGATGAGTTCATCAACCGGCTGCCCATGTCCTATGACACCTTCGTGGAGGAGAATGCCTCCAACTTCTCCGGCGGCCAGCGTCAGCGCATCGCCATCGCCCGTGCCCTGCTGACCCGGCCGCGCCTGCTGATCTTCGATGAGGCGACCAGCGCGCTGGACCCGGAAAGCGAGGCCATCGTGCAGCGGAACCTGGCCGACATCGCCCGCGGCCGCACGATGATCATTGTCTCCCATCGCCTTTCCTCCCTGGTGACGGCGGACAGGATCCTGGTGCTGGAGCAGGGCGAGGTGGTGGATTTCGCCCCACATGGGGTATTGCTGGAACGGTGCGATATCTATCGCCATCTGTGGCAAACCCAGACGCAGCACATTCAATGAGCGGGTCCCTGAAAAAACTGGTGCCGGCCATCATCCGGCGTCGCATGGCCCAGCCGGCGGCCCCATCGGTGGCGCCGGAGGCACTGCCCTTCCAGGAGGACCTGGAGGAGATCATCGCCGCCCCGCCGCCGCGCCTGCTGGGCGCGCCGCACCTGGCGGTGGCGGGGCTTTTCCTGCTGATCCTGTTTATTGCCGCTGTTGTGGACGTGGATGTGATCGTCGCCGGCAACGGGCGGCTGGTGCCGGACAGCCCGGCCATCGTGCTGCAGCCCCTGGACCGGTCGGTCGTCCGGGAGATCAATGTGCGGCCGGGCGACAAGGTGACGCGCGGGCAGGTCCTGGCGCGGCTGGACGCCACCTTCTCGCTGGCCGACCGCGCCAGCCTGACCGCGCAGCAGAGCGCCCTGTTCGCCCAGTTGCGCCGTCTGGAGCAGGAGGCGGCGGGCAAGCCGCTGACCCAGGACATGGAGCAGGCCGTTGACGGCGACTTGGCGTTGCAGGCCAACCTCTACCGCCAGCGCCGTGCCCAATACGCCTCCAGTCTGGCCGCACTGGACGGTGAGATCGCCAGCCTGCAGGCCGGATTGCGCACGGCGGAGGATGACCGCGCCTCGCTCAGCGAGCAGTTGGCGGTGGCAAAGGACGTTGAGCGCCTGCGCGAGGAACTGTTCCGCGGCCAGACCGGGTCGCGCCTGCAATTGCTGGATGCACGGGCGACCCGGCTGGAGGTGGAGCGCAGCCAGCAGAGCACGATCAACAAGCTGTCCGAACTGCGGTCCAGCCTGACCGCCAAGCAGGCGGAACGGCAATCCTTCATCGACCAGTGGCAGCGTCAGTTGCTGGAGGAACTGGTGAAGGCCCGCAGTGAGGCGGTACAGGTCGACGAGGCGCTGACCAAGGCCGTGCGCATCAACGATCTGGTGGAACTGGTGGCGCCACAGGACGGCGTGGTGCTGGAAGTGGCCAGGCGTTCCACCGGCTCGGTGGCGCGCGAGGCGGAGGCGCTGATCACCATGGTGCCCAGCAATGTGCCGCTGATCGCCGAGATCACCGTGCGCTCCGCCGATGTCGGCTACACCAAGCCGGGGGACGAGGTGGCGGTGAAGGTCGACGCCTTCCCCTTCCAGCGCCACGGCATGGTCAAGGGCCGCCTGCTGTCGGTCAGCGAGGAATCCTTCGCCATCAATGCCGCGCCTGAACAGACGGATGCCGAGCGCGCACCAAGGCTGGCCGATGCCGGTGCCGTCCATCGCGGGCGGATAGAGTTGCTGTCGACCGAATTGAAGAACCTGCCGGAGGATGTGGGGCTGACGCCGGGCATGACGGTGCGGGCGGAAATCAAGGTCGGCAAGCGCAGCGTACTGTCCTATTTCCTTTATCCCATCACCCGCGGGCTCAGCGAGGCGATCCGGGAGCCGTGACGCGGGCGGGGGGGTGACGGCCTGCCGCGTCAGCTGCCGGGGCTCCCGTTCCCGCCGCTGGCAACCATGCGGGCCACCGTGCTGGTCGTGCTGAAACCGGCCTGCAGGTCGGCCAGCAGCACGCGGCCACCATGGGACTGCACGAAATCGGCCCCGACCACCTGATCGACCCGGTAATCGGCGCCCTTGACCAGCAGGGCGGGGCGGAGGGCCTGGATCAGGTCCAACGGCGTATCCTCGGCAAAGGGAACCACCAGATCGACCACCTGCAGCGCCGCCAGCACGGCGGCCCGTGCCTGCAATGGCTGGATCGGCCGCTGCGGCCCCTTCAGCCGGCGGACCGATGTGTCGTCATTGATGCCGACAACCAGGCGGTCACAGGCTGCCCGCGCCTGGCGCAGCAATGACAGATGGCCGGGATGCAGCAGGTCGAAGCAGCCATTGGTGAAGCCGACGACCAGCCCGCCTTCCCGCCATTGCGCCGTGCGTGCCGCCGCCAGCGGCCGGTCGGCGATCTTGGCGGCAACGGGGTCCCCGGCCTCCTGCTGGTGCAGCGTCAGGGCCAGTTCCCCCGGCGTCACCTGGGCCGTCCCCAGCTTGCCCACCACGATGCCGGCCGCAACATTGGCCAGCCGCGCCGCAACGGTCAGCGGCACCCCGCGCGCCAGGGCGCAGGCCAGCAGCGCCGCCACGGTATCGCCGGCGCCCGACACGTCGAACACTTCCCGCGCCTGGGCGGGCAGATGTTCGGCACCATCGGCCGTGACGACGGACATGCCGTGTTCGCTGCGCGTGACGATGATGGCACCAATGCGGTGGCGTCCGATCAGGCTGCGGGCGGCTGTGACCACCTCCTCATCCCCATCACAGGGGAGACCGCTGGCCTGACGCAATTCCCCCAGGTTGGGCGTGACCAGATCGGCCCCGGCATAACGGCCGAAATCATGGCCCTTCGGATCGACGATCACAGGCTTTCCGGCGCCGTGCGCGGCAGCGATCAGGCGGGGGGCCATGTCGCCGGCCAGCACGCCCTTGGCATAATCGGACAGCAGCAGCACATCGAAGCCCGGCAACACGGCCCCCACGCCGGTCAGCAGCGCCTCGGTCTCTGCCGGTGTCGGTGGCGCTATCTCCTCCTCATCCAGCCGCAGCATCTGTTGCTGACGGGCCACGATGCGGGTCTTCACCGTGGTCGGCCCGGCGGCCCGGCGGCCCAGGCGGCTGGTGGCACCGGGCAGGGCCGCCACCAGGTCACCGATCCTGTCGCCCGCCGCGTCGGCACCGACCAGCGCCGCCAGCAATGTGGTGGCCCCCAGGCTGGCGGCGTTGGCAGCGACATTGCCGGCGCCCCCCAGCATTTCCCGCCGGTGATGCAGCTTCAGCACCGGTACAGGCGCCTCGGGGGAGATGCGGTCGATATCGCCATAGACGAAACGGTCCAGCATCACGTCGCCGACAATGGCGACCCGCGCGCCGGCCAGGGCGGCGGCTATATCCGTCAGGACGGGGGACGCGCGTTCTGGCTCGGTCATTCCGGTCGGTCGCCTGCAATTCCGGTGGGGGCCGTGGGACGACGGCACCATCTGCCTTGCTGTATAGCGCTCCGGCCTGGCTCAGGCCAGCCACAAGCCGCTGTCAGGCGTGCATGTCCATGTCCGGCCGCACCGGATCGCCGGGTCCGGTGGCCGGACCTTCGGCCCAGGTCCGCCATATCCGGCGATAGGCCTGCTCCACCTGTCGGGCGAAGCCGTAGGGATCGCACAGGGGGCTGTTCCGCATGCGCGCCCGCAGCCCCCGCCGCAATGCCGCCAGCCGGTCCCTGTCCGCAGCCAGTCCGGCGGCGATGTCGATATAGCTGTTCGTATCCGCTGCAACCAGATCATCCAGGCCGCAGCGGTGCAGGATGCTGGAAGTGACGCGGGCGACATGGTGGCCGCCCTGCAGGGTCACCACCGGCACCCCCATCCACAGCGCCTCGCAACTGGTCGTCGTGCCGTTGTAGGGGAAGGGGTCCAGGGCGATATCGATGCCATCATAGGCGCGCAGATGGTCGCCCTGGTCGGGTGTATGAAGCATCAGTTCAAACCGGTCGGCAGCGATGCCCTGTGCGGTGAAAAGGGCGCTGTAGCGGGAATGGGTGGTGGGGTCGGCGAAGGAACGGCTTTTCAGGACCAGCCGCGCATCCGGCACGCGCTGCAGAAGCGCTGCCCAGACCGCCACCACTTCGGCCGATATCTTGGCATTGTTGTTGAACGACCCGAAGGTGACATGCCCGTTCCTGTGGGCGGGAAGGTCGGGGCTGAAGCCGGTGTCCCGCAGCGGGCGGAAACAGAGGAAGCCATCCTCCAGCCGTACCAGCTTTTCCATATGCCAGCGGTCGGTCACGCCCGGCGGGTCGGCAATCGCATCGGTCAGACGGTAATCCATCGCCGCCATGCCCGTGCCGTCCGGATAGCCCAGCCAGGAAACCTGCACCGGGGCGGCCCGGCGGGCGAAGATCAGCGGACGGCAGTCGCAGGTATGGCCCGCCACATCCACCAGGATATCGATGCCATCGGCCCGGATGCGCTCCACCGCCTCCTCATCCAACAGGCCGGTCAGCGGGAACCAATGGCCGGTAATGGCCTGGAACCGCGCGGTGGTTTCATCACGGCGCCGGGAGGTGGGATAGCAGAATATCTCAACCGCGCCGCGATCATGACCGCGCAGCAGCGGTTCCAGAAAGCAGGAAACGGCATGGCCGCAGAAATCCGGCGAGACATAACCGATGCGCAACCGCCGGTCGGGATCACGGTCATTGGAAAAAGATGGTGCCACCGCAGGGGCCAGGGGGGCGGCGTGGCGCTCCCCCCAATGCCGGTGGGCGCGGAAGATGACCTCTGGCGGGACATGCGGTGAATAATGCAGGGCGAACAACAGGTTGGAATGCAGCACGGGCAGGTGCGGATGCTGTTCCAGCCCGTGCTGCAGAAGGGTGATGGCCTCCGTCACCCGGCCCTGTTCCTTCAGCACCTCGCCCAGATTGACGTAAGGCTGCGGCAGGTGGGGCTGCAGGCGCAGGGCGGTGCGGTAGCATTCCATGGCCCGCGTCAGTTCCGCTGCCGATTTATGCAGGTCGCCCAGGTTGCTGTGGGCTTCGCCCATGTCGGGTTTCAGGCGGATGGCGCGGTGATAGGCCCCCCTGGCGGCATCGGTGGCGTGCAGGTTGCGGAATATGTTGCCCAGATTGAACCAGGCCTCGGCATAGTCGGGGCGCAGGCTGACGGCCAGCATGCCGACCTTGGCAGCCTGCGCATCCTGCCCCATGTCGGACAGCACGCAGGTCAGGTTGTTGTAAAGGTGGGCGTCTTCGGGGTTGGCATTCAACGCGCGCCGGTAGCAGGCGACCGCCTCCTCCCATCGCCGCTGCACCCGCAGCAGGATTGCCAGATTGTTGTTGGCGAACGGATGATCCGGGTTTTCCGCCAGCACCGTGCGGTAAAGGCGTTCCGCCTGCATCAGGTTGCCGGCCTTATGCTGGTCCAGCGCGGCGGTGAAGAGATCGGTCACGGTATCGTCCTGTCGGTAACGCCGGCTCAATGGCGCAGCAGCCCGGCATCCGCCAGGATGCGGCGCAGTTTAAGTGCTGCCTGGTTCCAAGTGAAGTTGTCCAGCAGATGGGCCGCGGCATCCGGCAATTCTGAATCGCGGCCCCGGATGATATCAGACAGGATGGATGCCGCCGCATCCTCGTCCGGCTCCCACCAGTCAAGCCCGAAGAACGGCTCCCAGGGTTCACGGCTATAGGGCAGGTGGGCCGGACCGATACCGCAGGGGATCATCCGGGCGAAGCGCGCATCCAGGTAATCCAGATAGGCGCTGTGGGCCGGGGCGATCAGGCCCAGCCCCATCGCGCCGGCCTTGGACAGCGGCAGATCCCAGCCCTCGCCATGCGACAGGCTCCAGTAATAATTGGCGGTGCGGAACAGGCCGGTCATTTCCGCCTCGCTCAACGGCTGGTCGATCAGCACGATGGGGGCGGCCTCGGCGAAGCTGCGGCCGACATGGGCCTGGGTCTGGCGCACGATGGCTTGCAGGTGGCGACGCGCGCTTTCGGTGCCCCCCTTGCCGGGCTTCAGGATCAACACGGCGTCATCGTCCCGCCGCGTCGTCCGCAGCCAGACCCGCAGCACCCCATCCAGGTTCTTGCGCGGAATGGCGTCTGACACGTTGAGGAAGCGGTGGCGGTAACTGTCGACCCGGCGGCCGGCGCTGGTGACCAGGGTCAGGGCGGGGGCCTCGGCCGCCGCCGGTTCCGCATCCACACCCAGCGGACAGACGCGGATGCGATCCTCCGGATAGCCTTGTGATGCCCAGGCGATGCGGGACGATTCGGTCGGCACGATCACGAGGTCGGCTGACAGGCTCTGCCGCGCCCAGCTCTTTGAGATACGCGGCCCCTCGAACATGGAATAGAGGATCGTGGTCAGGCCGGGGATCGGCTCCACCGCCAGCGGGACCATGATGTTGATGGCGGCCTTGGACCCGACCGGGGCCTCAAGCGGCTCCTCCCCCCAGGTTTCGTGCCCGAAGACACCCACGACCTGCATCGGCACGCCCTGCTTGCGCAGTGTCTGGATATAGCGGCGACCCATATGGGCATAGCCGCTGCTGGTGGAGAAGGGGCCGCGCAGCAGCAGCCCGTCGCCGGGGCCGGGCCCCCGTGCCGCGGCCGACTGGCTGGCGGTGTGGTAGCGCTGGCAGCGCAGGGCATGCCGGCCGGCATCCTCGTGACCGGGGTTCAGGCGCAGGGCGCGGCGCAGTGGATGCAGGGCGGCATATACCTGCCCCTGTCGCAGCAGGGCGCCTGCCCGCTGCACATAGGGATGGGGATCGTCGGGGTTCAGGGCGATGGCGGCATCCAGCGCGCGGATCGTCCGTTCCAGATCATGCGGTGCCCAGGCCAGGGACTGGTTGATGCGGATGGTCTTGTCGTTCGGCGCAAGACGGGCGGCCCGGTCGGCCAGCCGGGTGGCCCCCTCGCGATCCCCCCGCCAGGTCAGCGACAGCGCCCCCAGCCGGTCAAACGCGGCGGCGCTGGCGGGGTTCAGCACCACAAGATGGCGCAGGTAATGCCAGGCGGCCTTCTGGTCGCCGGCATTGTAGAGACCGATGGCCAGATTGGTGACCAACCCCTCATGCTCCGGCCATTGCCGGACCGCTTTCAGCAGCACCTGCAGGCCCTCGTCCGCCTGCTGTGCGCTGATCAGGCAGACAGCCAGGAGGTTGTGAGTCAGCGGGTCGCCAGGAGCGCTGGCCGCCGCCAGCCGGGCGGCCGCCAGCGCCGCATCCGTGCGACCCGCCCGGTGATGGGCGACGGCTTGGTCATAGGCGTCCATCCGCTTTACCTGTAGGGATCGGGTTGTGACAGGAAACGGCCCACATAGTCGGCGACCCCGTCCTCCAGCCCCGTCATCGGCATGTGGTAGCCGGCGGCGCGCAGCCGGCCCAGATCGGCCTGGGTGAAATACTGATATCGGTCGCGCAGGCTTTCAGGCATCTCGATATAGTCGATCGCCGGCTCCCGTCCGACGGCCTGGTAAAGGGCCGCGATCAGGTCGTTGAAGGAACGGGCCTGACCGGAGCCGACATTGAAGATGCCACTGACCCCTGGATTGTCCAGCAGCCATAGCACGACATTCACCGCATCACGGACATGGACGAAATCGCGCAACTGGCCGCCATCGGGATAATCAGGCCGGTATGACCGGAACAGCCGCACCCGCCCGCCGCCCGCCGCGATGGCGTGGTTCCTGGCCACCACGCTCATCATCCCGCCCTTGTGATATTCGTTGGGGCCGTAAGCGTTGAAGAATTTCAGGCCCGCCCATTGCGGCGGATGGCGCCGGCCCCGGCGCATCTGGTCGACCACATGGCGGTCGAAGGCCAGCTTCGACCAGCCATAGGCGTTGAGCGGGCGCAGGCGGGCCAGTGCGGCAGGATCATTATCATCGGAAAAGCCGTGGGCTCCATCGCCATAGGTGGCCGCCGACGAGGCGTAGATGAAGGGCACCCCCCGCTGGGCGCACCAGTTCCACAACAGGGTGGAAAGCCTGATATTGGTCTCCACGATCAGGTCGGCGTCGGTTTCCGTGGTGGTGGAGACGGCACCCATATGGATGATGGCCTTCACCAGACCGGCATTGTCCGCCAGATAGCGCGGCAGGTCGGGCGGGGCCACGAAGCCGGCGATCAGGTGCCTGGCAAGATTGCGCCATTTGTCGTCATGGCCCAGCCGGTCGCAGACCACGACCTCTTCCCCGCGCGCAGCCAGCGACGCCGCGATGTTGGAGCCGATGAAGCCGGCGCCGCCGGTGATGATGGTCAGGGCGGCGGTCATGGGCCTGTTACCCTCTGTTGGTGCTTGGCATTTCCGCTCATCGGGCCGCCTCGATGAAGCTCTCGGCGAAGTTCCGCCAGGTCCGGTCGATCCGGATGAAAATCTTGGCCCGGTCGGCCATGGCACGCGCGGCCCTGCGGTTTTCGTACAGGCTTTCCAGGTGCGCCACTATCTCGTCCACCGACGAATGGGACCAGCCACGGCGCCGGTCCGCCTCCTCCGTAACGGGTGTCTGCTGCCGCAGCGCCAGGCAATGGTCATCCCGGATCAGGTCGCGGTGGCCGGTATTGTCCGACAGGATTACCGGCACGCCGCAGGCCATCGCCTCCATGGCCACCAGATTGGTCGCCCCCTCGCAGCGGTTGGGGAAGATGGCGGCATGGCATTCGGCCAGGATGGGGGCGATCTGCGGACGCACGATGAAGCCCAAATCGACGAAGGCGTCATGCGACACCCCATGCGCCGCCGCCCATTCGGCGATGCGCAGCTTGCCCGTGGCCGGATCGATGGCCGGCGCCCGGTCGATCAGGGGTGACTGGGCGATGTCGGCGGAGGTATGCGGCCAGGCATTGTGCCAGGCGGTCACCAGCAGCGCGTCGGGATGGCGGGCGTGGAAGATGCCGAACGCCGCCAGAACCAGATCCTGGGCCTTGCGATATTCAAGCTTGCCGCCGGAGAATACAACGAACCGGTCGCCGAACCGGCCGGTGCGCGGCAGCAGCGGCATTTCCGTGGGATCGACCCCCTGCAGCGCGACCCTGACATCATCGAACCCGTGGGACACCAGCAGGTCGTGATTATAGGTGGAATGGACGATGATGCGGTCATACCGGCGTGCCCGCCCCAGCACCTCGGCATCGAACAGCGTATCCTCGAACGCGATGACCCCGATATTGCCCTCCCCCTGGTAAAGGTCGGAAGGCGGCCCGTGATTGAAACCGTTGCCCAATGCATGCAGCGCCACGCAATCATGCAGCCGCAGCGCCCGCCCGCCATGCTTGGCCGACAGGGCGCTGATCTGTTCATAGCCATGGACCAGTTCGCGAAGCTTCTCCTGTGTGGACGGGCGCATGCTGATAAGGGCAGGCTTTTCCAGCAGCAGGGGCGGCTGTTTGCGGTCCATCAGGCAGAGTGCCGTATGGACGCCGACCAGCCCCCAGCCGTGGATCTCGGTCAGTTGCCACGTCAAAGCCAGAGTCTGCACCAAACCATAACTCCCGACACGATTGCCCCGGCATGACGGAGCAGGGGCCGACGGCACCATGGCACTGGTCGCCCCCCAACGGCAATGCCGGCAAACATCGCCGTAAAGCTTATCGCAGACGTGCGGCGCCATTGCCCGGACCCCGGGCGACCCGCCATATCCCCGCCGCCGTTGCCAGCAGCAGCACGGTAGCAATGGCGATGACGCCGTTGAAGGCCTGGTCGAACGCGCTGCGTGCCAGGGCGGCCACCTGTTCCGCCTGGGGTGCCGTCAACCGCCCCGCGGCGATCAGCGCCTCGTCCAGGCTGTCGGCCGCCCGAGGGGCGATGGGCGTGCCAGCCGGCAAGGCGGGTTGATCAGCGGCGGGCAGGCTGTCCCGGCGGGGCCGTGCTGTCGCGTACCACCAGTTCGTGTGCGAAGAAGGGCAGGTGCGGCGGTGCATCCCGCGACCGGCTGGCCGCGACGATATAGGTGGCCGCCGCCGCCCCCATGGCGATGATCGGCTGACGCACGGTGGTCAGGGCCGGCCATATGGCGGACGCCATGCTGATATCATCGATGCCGGCCACCGACAAATCCGCCGGGACGCCCAATCCCTGCTGCTGTGCCAGGGCCATGACACCAATGGCCATGCTGTCATTCGCGGCGAAGATGGCCGTGGGGCGCGGGTCGAGCGCCAGAAGCTCCCCGCCGGCCACCCGTCCCGATGCCCGCGTGTAATCGCCGTTGCGTACCAGATCGGGATCGAAGGTACCGGCCGCCCTCATGACATCGCGGAACGCCTGCAGGCGCAGTTCAGCCGAACCGAAATTCGGGCGGCCACCGATGAAGCCGATACGGCGGTGTCCCAGTTCCAGCAGATGGCGCGTCATCTCGGCGCTGGCGCGGTAATCGTCGATGCGCACCATGGCGGGCAGGGCCGGCAGTTCCACGCCGGGACTGACCCGCACATAATGGCCGCGCCGTTCCGTCAGCACACGCAGCAGGCGCGGGTCGTCGGCAAGGCCCGGCATGATGACGAATCCATCCACGGCCGGCATCGAGATGATCCGCGCCGCCCGCTCGGCAAAACCCGCATCCGTCATTTCCAGCGGTTCGACCAGCAGATGGAACCCGGCCGCCCGTGCCGCGGTCACCGCCCCCACCTGCAGGCCCGCGATATATTCATTCTGCAGGGATACGTTCGGTTCCTCCGGATAGGTGCCGAACACAAAGGCCATCATGAAGTTGCGGGATGCTGAAAGACTGCGGGCCGACAGGTTGGGCGAATAGTCCAGCGATGCCACCGCCGCCATCACACGCTCCCGTGTGGCGGGGCTTGCCTTGGGCTCCCCGTTCAGCACGCGCGAAACCGTCTTGATCGACACGCCAGCCACGCGGGCCACATCATGGATGGTGGGTTTGCTCACGAGAGGGGGCGCTCCGGCCAAATCCTTGTTGACGCTTGCTTCTACCCTATCGGGACCGGCACAGGCAACAGAGGGGACAACGTTGGACATTTTCTGCTTGCGGCAGGATGGTTATCAATGGTAACAGAATTTCCAGCCGGAAGAGAGAGACCCGGTTATTTTCGGAACGGCAGGGACAACGTTGTCCCTACAAGAATGCCGACCGTAAGCGAGAGCCCCAAAAGGGGACGGTATCCTGGGGAGATGACAATGAACCTATCCGCACGCGCCGTTACCGCAACCTGACGCCCCAGCGCGTCAGCGGCCGGTCCCTGTCTGCATCCATCCGCACGGACTTTCCGTTCCGGAAATGACCGGCCGTCGCCCGACGGGCGCCGGATGATCCTTGCTCGCTTCCCATAACCAAAAGACCAAATGGGAGTGGACCTTATGCGCAACTATTCATTGATGGTCGGGGCTGCCATCGTGGCCATGGCGCCCGGCCTGTCGGCGGGGGCACAGACGGCGGAGACTGTCCTGCAACTGGACGAAATCGTCGTAACGGCCCAGCGCCGCGCCGAGAATCTTCAAAAGACGCCGCTGGCCGTATCGGCCGTGACGGGGGAGGGGCTGGAAAGTGCGGGCGTGAAAAGTGTCGTCGACCTGTCGGCGACCGTCCCCAGCCTGCAGATCACCAATACGGGCGGCGGTGCGTCGCAGATTTTCATGCGCGGCATCGGCAGCACGAACGTGACAGAGGTGGGGGACCCTGCCGTCGCCTATCATATCGACGGCATCTATATCGCCCGTGCCACGGCCACCGGTGCCTTGTTCTATGATATCGACCGGGTGGAGGTGCTGCGCGGGCCGCAGGGCACGCTCTATGGCCGTAACGCGACCGCGGGTGCCATCAACGTCATCACCAGAAAGCCGACCCAGCAGTTGGAAGGCTCTGCCGCGGTGGAATTCGGCAATTACGACGCGCTGACCACCAGCGGCGTGCTGAACGTGCCGCTGGGCGATACGTTCGCGGTGCGTGCCGCGTTCCAGACCACGCGCCACGACGGCTATCAGAAGTCGATCACGCCCGGCCCGCAGGCCGGCAACGACAAGGACAGCCAGGATGACAAGTCCGCCCGCCTTCAGGCGCTGTGGACCCCGGCGGAGAACCTGTCCATCAACCTGCGGGCCGACTGGCTGGCCCGTGGGGGCACTGGCGGCGGTGATGTCGCCTATCCCATGGAAACCGGCGACCCGCGCACTATCCTGTCGCGCGTCAATACCTATCGCGACAACACCTATTGGAGCGCCGGGACCGAGATCAATTATGACCTGGATTTCGCCCAACTGACCTATCTGGTCGGTTTCAATTCGGCCAAGGATGACCGCGTGGGCGAGAACCCCTCCACCCACGCCCCCAATTATTTCTACGGCCTTGACGAGACATGGTCGCATGAACTGCGCCTGGGCGGGGAGACGGACCGGCTGAAATGGGTGATCGGCGCCTATTACTTCAAGGAAGACAATGATGTCGATTTCCGTATCTTCCTGGCAGACGATAATTACCTGAGCTTCATCCAACCGGATGTCTTCGCCTCCACCAAGGCGGTCTTCTCCCAGGTGACATGGTCGGCAACCGATGAACTGCGCTTCACGGGAGGCCTGCGCTATACCAAGGACCGCAAGGGCCGCAATGGCGGCACCTATTTCACCAACAATGCCGGCGCCGTCACCGGCACGGTGACGCTGAACGTGTCCGACAATAGCTGGGACCGCGTCAACTGGCGGGCCGGTGTCGATTATGATCTGTCGGAAGACAGCATGCTCTATGCCAATGTCGCCACAGGCTACAAGGCCGGCGGCTATTTCGACGGGATGGAGCCGAATGATTACAAGCCGGAAACCATCACCTCCTATGAACTGGGCGTGAAGAACCGGTTGCTGGACAACCGGCTGCAACTGAACGCCTCGGCCTTCTACTATGATTATCGCGATTTCCAGATTTCGGCCATCGGCACCATCGCCGGGCAGGATGCCACCGTCACCCTGAATGCCGACAAGGCGGAGATCTATGGTCTTGAACTGGAAACCGACTATCTGCTAACAGCGTTCGACCGTATCGACGCCAGCCTGTCCTGGCTGCATGCGCGATACAAGAAGTTCCTGCTGCCCCGTGGCGATGCCTTTTCCAACAATGTGGCCAATGCCGGCATCGCGCGCTGCTACACTGCCGACTACACTGCACCCGCCCCGCGCGCGGCCGATTTTTCCGGCTGCCATATGGCGCGCACGCCGGAATGGTCGATCAATCTGGGCTATCAGCACGAGTTCGAGATGGCCGACGGCGCCAGTCTGACGGCGCGCGTACAGACCCACTACGAATTGTCCAAGTATCTGGAATATCACGGGTTCCTGGAGAACAAGCAGGGTGATTTCACCCGTACCGACCTCACGCTCACCTATAAGCCGGCCGAGGATGCCTGGACGGTCATGGCCTTTGTTCGCAATCTGGAGAATGACGACATCCGCACGACGTCCAGCCCCAATGCGACCGCGGGTGTAGCCACCAATGGCACGGGTGATTTCTACGCCCCGCCGCGCACCTACGGCGTGCGCCTTGGTATCGACTTCTGATCTTCCTCCGGCGCGGGCCCGCCCGCGCCTTTTTTTCTCCAAAGACATTCCCCTGGAGGCCTTGATGAATATCCACCGTTTGTTCAGGAGTGGTCTGGCTGCCGGATTATGTGTCACGGCGTTGGGCACGGGGCTGCATGCGGCAGGTGCCAAGGATTGGCGTGACAGCACATTGTCGCCCGATGAGCGGGCCCGGCTGCTGGATGCGGAATTGACCCTGGATGAGCGCATCGGCCTGCTGCACGGGCCCATGGCGCTGCCTTTCAAGGTCGAGAAGCTGCCCGCCGACGCCATCGGCGGTGCCGGCTATATTCCCGGCGTGCCCCGCCTGGGTATCCCGGCCTTGAAGGAAACCGACGCCAGCCTGGGCGTGACCAACCCCATGAGCATCCGGCCCGGCGACACGGCCACGGCCCTGCCGTCCGGCCTGGCGTTGGCCGCCAGCTTCAATCCCAAGCTGGCCCATGATGGTGGCGCCATGATTGCGAAGGAGGCGGTGGCCCGGGGCTTCAACGTCCTGCTGGCCGGTGGCGCCAATCTGGCCCGGGACCCGCGCAATGGCCGCAATTTCGAATATCTGGGGGAAGACCCGTTGCTGGCCGGCACCCTGGCCGGCGAAAGCATCCGGGGCATCCAGTCGCAGAACATCATCTCCACTATCAAGCATCTCAGCCTGAACGGCCAGGAAACCAACCGCCACTGGGCCAATTCCGTCATCGGGGAGGCGGCGCATCGGGAAAGCGACCTGCTGGCCTTTCAGATCGCCATCGAGAAGGGGCAGCCCGGCTCCGTGATGTGCGCCTACAATCTGGTGAATGGCGACTATTCCTGCGGCAGCGATCATCTGCTGAACAAGGTGTTGAAGGGCGATTGGGGCTATAAGGGCTGGGTCATGTCGGACTGGGGGGCGGTCCACGCCACCGACTACGCCGCCAGGGGCCTGGATCAGCAGTCGGGCGAACAGCTGGATGATCAGGTCTGGTTCGGTGAACCGCTGAAACAGGCGGTGGCCGCCGGTTCCATACCGGAAGCGCGCCTGTCCGACATGTCGCGCCGCATCCTGCGTTCCATGTTCGCCGCCGGCCTGTTCGAGGCGAAGCCGGCGCCCGCCATCGATAGCATCGCCCATGACGCCATCGCCAGACAGGTGGCCGATGAAGGCATCGTGCTGCTGGCCAACAAGGGCATCCTGCCCCTGGCGCCCGGCGTGAAGAAGGTGGCGGTGATCGGCGGCCATGCCGATAGCGGTGTCCTGTCGGGTGCCGGTTCGTCACAGGTGACCAGCCATGGCGGCAACCCGATTGTCATTCCGGTGGGGGGCGAGGGGTTCATGGCGGCCTGGCTGCGGCAGGCCTTCCACAATTCCTCTCCGCTGAAGGCGCTGCGGGCTGCATTGCCGGATGCCACCGTCAGCTTCAATGACGGCCGATACCCGCAAGCGGCCGCAGCCCTGGCCCGGGATGCCGATATCGTCATCGTCTTTGCCAACCAATGGATGTCCGAAGGGCTGGATGCCTATGATCTGTCCCTGCCGCAGGGTCAGGACCAGTTGATCGAGGCGGTGGCCGCCGCCAATCCAAACAGCATCGTTGTCTTGCAGACAGGCGGCCCCGTCCTGATGCCCTGGCTGGACAAGGTCGGCGGCGTCGTCGCAGCCTGGTACAGCGGGCAGAAGGGGGGCGAGGCCATTGCCGATATCCTGACCGGCAAGGTCAATCCGTCCGGCCGCCTGCCCGTCACCTTCCCGGCCAGCCTGGACCAGTATCCGCGCCCGACCCTGCCGGGCTGGGGCCTGCCGGAAAAACAGCAGTTCGATGTGGTGTATGAGGAGGGTTCGGACGTGGGGTACCGCCGTTTCGCGGCAAAGGGCATGAAGCCGCTGTTTCCGTTCGGTCATGGCCTGTCCTACACGACCTTCACCTATGACAAGCTGCGGGTGAAGGGTGGCGAGACGCTGACCGTCAGCTTCGAAGTGACGAATACCGGCAGGTTGCAGGGCAAGGACGCGCCGCAGATCTATCTGGCCGGTGCCGCCGGCAAGCCGTTGCGCCGCCTGATCGGGTTCGAGAAGATCGACCTGAAGCCCGGTGAGCGCCGCACCGTCACCGTCAAGGCCGACCCGCGCCTGCTGGCCCATTTCGATGAGGCCGGGCGCCAATGGCGCATCGATGGCGGTGATTATGACGTGGCCGTCGGCCCGTCCGCCGCACAGACCGTGCTGTCGGGCAAGGCCCGCGTCAGCCAGCGCACGCTGAAGCCGTAAGGGGGTCCGGATGTCGAACAGAACCACTGCCGGCATGATCTCCCTGGCAGCGTTGCTGCTGTCCACCGGCAGCCTCGCCGCCCCGCTGCAGCCGGCCCTGCCCGCCGGGCAGCCGCAGGTGAAGGCTGATGGGTTGAGCTTCCGCGACCTGAATCGCGACGGCAAGCTGAACCCCTATGAGGATTGGCGCCTATCGCCGGAGATACGGGCCGCCGATCTTGTGTCGCGCATGACCCTGGCGGAGAAGGCGGGGGAGGCGGTGCATGGCACCGCCCCGGTCCAGGGGGGCATGATGTCGCCCGGCCCGGCCTATGATCTGGACGCCGCGCGCGCCATGATCCTGGACCGGCACGTCACCTCCATGATCACCCGCATGGCCGTGAAGCCGGTGGATTTCGCGACCGAGAATAACCGGTTGCAGGAGGTTGCGGCCGGCGGCCGGCTGGGCATCCCGGTCATGATCTCAACCGATCCGCGCAGCCATTTTCAAGTGACGGCGGGCGCCAGCGTCACGACCACCGGTTTTTCGCAATGGCCGGAAACCTTGGGTCTGGGTGCTATCGACGATCCGGCCCTGACCCGGACCTTCGCCGCCATGGTGCGGGATGAATACCGCGCCGTCGGCATCTCCATGGCCCTGTCGCCGCAGGCCGATCTGGGCAGCGAACCCCGCTGGTCCCGCCTGAACGGCACGTTCGGGGAAGACCCGGCCCGCGTGTCGGCGCAGGTGAAGGCCTATGTGCAGGGCATGCAGGGGGCGGATGCCGGCCTGTCACCCGGCGGTGTCGCCACCGTGGTCAAGCATTGGGTCGGCTATGGCGCCGCCATCGAGGGTTATGACGGGCATAATTACTATGGCCGCTTCACGGATTTCACCAAGGGTGGATTCGACCGGCATGTCGCGGCCTTCCAGGGCGCGTTCGAGGCCGGGGCCACCGGCATCATGCCCACCTACACGATCCAGAAGGGTCTGGTGCTGAACGGCAAACCGGTGGAGCCGGTGGGCGGCGGCTATTCACGCGAACTGCTGACCGATCTGCTGCGTGGGGCCCATAAGTTCCAGGGGCTGGTCCTGTCCGACTGGGCCATCACCTATGACTGCAACGAAAGTTGCCGCACCGGCAACCCGCCACAGGCACCCAAGGATATCGCCATGCCCTGGGGCGTGGAGGGGCTGACCAAGCCGCAGCGCTTCGCCAAGGGCATGCTGGCCGGCATCGATCAGTTCGGCGGCGTCGATGACGGTTCCGCCCTGCGCCAGGCGGTGGAACAGAAACTGTTGCCCGAAGCGCGCCTGGACGAGGCGGTGGGCCGTGTCCTGGCCCTGAAAATCCGTCTGGGCCTGTTCGAGAACCCGTTCGCCGATGCCGCCCGTGCCGCCGCCATCGTCGGTTCGGCCGACAAGATGACTGCCGGGCATGCAGCGCAGGCGCGGTCCCTGGTCGTGCTGGAGAACAGGCTGGGCGCCATCGCCCTGCCGGACAGGGGCAAGCGCCTGTTCCTGCACGGTGTCGATCCGGCAGCGGCACGGGCGGCGGGATTTACCATTGTGGACAGCGCCGACAAGGCGGATATCAGCCTGATCCGTCTGTCCACCCCATACCAGACCCTGCATCCCGGCCATTTCTTCGGCTCGCGTCAGCATGAGGGCGATCTGGATTTCAAGCCGGGCGATGCCGGACTGGCCATTGTGCAGCAGGCGGCATCCGCCGGTCCCGTCATTCTGGCCGTGGATATGGACCGGCCGGCCATCCTGTCGGCGGTGCGCCCGCACGCTGCCCTGCTGCTCGCCTCCTTCGGGATCAGCGATGCGGCGCTGTTCGACGCGCTGTGCGGTGTCACGCCGCCTGCGGGCCGGCTGCCTTTTGAACTGCCTTCCGGCATGACCGCTGTGCGGGCACAATCGCCGGCCTTACCGCATGACAGCGCAAACCCGGCCTATCCCATCGGCTCTGGACGTTGAAACGGGAGTGGATGATGCGTCACCTGTTCATTGCCTTGTTGTTGCTCCTGTCCCCTGCCGCCGCCGCGGCCCCCGTTACGACCGTGGATGGCGGCAGGGTGGAGGGTGTGGCCGAGGGTGATATCGTCGCCTTCAAGGGCATCCCCTATGCTGCGGCCCCCGTCGGTGATCTGCGCTGGCGCCCGCCGGCCCCCGTCGTGCCGTGGCAGGGTGTGCGCAAGGCCGATACGTACGGCCTGGATTGCCTGCAGAACCCGTTCCCCGGCGATGCCGCCCCGCTGGGCGGCCCGATGGGAGAGGACTGCCTGTTCGTCAATGTCTGGGCGCCGAAGCCGCAGGCCGGTGTAAAGCGGCCCGTCATGGTCTGGATCCATGGCGGCGGCTTCGTCAATGGCGGGTCGTCGCCCACCGTCTATGACGGATCGGCCTTTGCCCGGTCCGGTGTTCTGCTGGTCAGCCTGAATTACCGCCTGGGCCGCTTCGGCTTCTTCGCCCATCCGGCCCTGTCGGCGGAGGCGGGGGCGGCGCCAACGGGCAATTTCGGCTTCATGGATCAGGTGGCGGCCCTGCAATGGGTTCGCCGCAACATCGCCGCCTTCGGGGGTGATCCCGCCAATGTCACCTTGTTCGGGGAAAGCGCCGGCGGCCGGTCGGTACATGTGCTTCTGGCCGTCCCCGCCGCCAGGGGGTTGTTCGACAAGGCGCTGATCATGTCGGGTGGCGGGCGTGCCACGGGGCTGGGGCTGGTCCCGCTGGCCGTGGCGGAAGAACGCGGTGTGACCTTCGCGCGCAATGCCGGCGTCAACCATGAGGATGCCGCCGGGCTGGCCGCCCTTCGCGCCCTGCCGGCCGACAGGATCGTCGACGGGCTCGACATGCGCGCCATCATGGGTGACGGCGTGGATCATTATGCCGGTCCCATGCTGGATGGAAAATTCCTGACCGAGGAACCGGCAAGGACGATCGCCGATGGCAAGGGCGCGCGGATGCCCATGATGATCGGAGCCACAGGCCTGGACGGGTTCCCCATCGGGGACGCGGACACGCTGCTGACGGCCTTTGGCGGGGATGAGGCGGCGGCACGCAAGGCCTATGCCAGCCCGACCCCGCTATTGACCAGCTGGAAGATCGTCGGCGACCGCATCTTCATCGAACCCGCGCGATATCTGGCCCGGCAATGGTCGGCATCGGGGCTTCCAACCTATGCCTACCGCTTCGATTATGTGGCCGAAAGCCAGCGGGGCGCGATGCCGGGGGCCACCCATGCCAGCGAAATTCCCTATGCCTTCCGCACCGTCGAATATCGCTATCCCGGCGCAGTCAGTGCGGCGGATAAGGCCATCGCCAAGGCCTTTCACGATCATTTCATCGCCTTCGCCATGTCGGGTGATCCGGGCTACCCGATCTACCGCGCGGCGGAAGACAGGCTGATGTCTTATGCCCCCGGCGGCGCGGCCTTCGTCCCCGACCCGCTGCGTCTGCGCCTGGACCTGATGGAAAAGGCGCAAAAGTGACCGGAAACGCCGTTCCGGCCGTCCGTTCGTCAGGCAATGCCAGGCGGATCAGCGCCGGGACGGCCCCTTTGCGGCGGCCAATGTCGCGGCATGCTGCGCCGACCGCAGCAAGGCCGTCTGCTCCCGGGCTTCATGATACAGGATATCGGCGGCATCCCGATCCGCGGCGGCGTTCAGCAGGCGCTTGGCGGCGCGGACGGCCTCGGGACTGCGCGTGGCGATAAGGCGGGCCGTGTCCATCGCATCGTCCAGGGGCGTGCCGGACAACCGGGTGGCAAAACCCAGCGTCAGCGCGTCCGCCCCCGTGAATTCCCGGCCCGTGAAGGTCAGGTCGCGGATCACATCGTCGCCCGCCAGGCCTTGCATGCGCGCGATGCCGCCCATGTCGGGAACAAGACCCCAGCGCACCTCCATGACCGACAGCCGTGTGTCCGGCGTCATGACGCGGATATCGGCCCCCAGCATGATCTGAAACCCGCCGCCGAATGCCACCCCGTGTATCGCGGCAATGACGGGGACGGGCAGGGTGTGCCAGCCCCAGGTCGCCTGCTGGAACAGGTTGGCGGGTCCGTGGGTCGGCACGGTCAGCTGTTCCGGTACGCCCACCGTCTCGGCCAGGGCCGCCGTGTCGATGCCGGCGCAAAAGGCGCGGCCCTGCCCGGACAGCACCACGGCCCGCAGGTCGGTCACCCCTTCCAGATGCGCAACGGCGTCGGCGATGGCGGTGAACATGTCGCGGTCCAGCGCGTTCAGCTTTTCCGGTCTGGCCAGCCGCACATCGGCAATGCCGTCCGCAATATCCAGGGTGACGCGGTCTTGGAATACGATCATGCCGTGTCACCTTCCCGATGCGCCACAGGCGGCGGCAGCGCGCCGCGGATGCCGAGCAGCAGGATGCTGCGAAACTGGGCATAGACAGCATCCAGGGAGAATTCGGGCTTGTCCAGGATCCAGCGGGTGACCCAGTTGAACATGCCGAAGATGGCATAGGTGGTCAGGGTGACGTCTCCCGGCACGATGGAGCCGTCCGCCATGCCCTGCTCGACGATCCGGCGCATATGGCGGCTGATGGACCGGCGGCAATCCCGATATTCGGCCTGCCCCTTGTCCGACATCACATTGATGTCCGACAGGACCAGGCTGATCCCGTAATTGTTGGCGATGACCCGCAGATATTGCCGCAGGAATATCTCCAGCCGGGTCAGTCCGGGCAGGGCGGGGTCATCATGTTCGGCCAGCGCGGCTTCCAGCCGGTCGCGCGCCTCCAGCACGCAACCCAGCAGGATGTCCTCCTTGCTGGGGAAATGGTAATAGAGCGTCGGTTTCGTGACCGATAGCGCCTTTGCCACATCATCCATGGATGTGCGGTCATATCCCTTGGCCTGGAACTGCTGCGAGGCCACGTCCAGGATGCGTTCGCGGCTGAGGGTGCCCCGCCGGTGGCGGGGCCGTTCGGCCCCTGTCTTCACGCTCATGCCCTCCCTCCCGCATTTCCCGTCCGTCCCGCCATGTAGCCGCCATCAACCACCATGACGGTGCCGGTTATGCTGGCCGCCGCGGCGCTGGCCAGGAAAACCGCAACATCGGCGATTTCGGCCTTCGTCGTCCAGCGTCCCAATGGGGTATCGCGGGTGAAGCGCTCGCGGTCGGCCGCCGTCGGTGCGATGCGGGCCATGCCCTCCGTATCGCTGACGGCGCCCGGTGCGATGGAATTGAGGCGAATGCCCTCCTGTCCCCATTCCAGGGCCAGCGCCCGGATCATGGCGTCAAGCCCGGCCTTTGCGGCACAGACATGGGCTTGCGCCGCAAAGGCGGTGAAGGCGTGCAGCGCCGAAATATTGATGACCGAAGCGCCCGGCCGGCGCAGGTGGGGATAAGCGGCCTTCATCACATGGAAGCCGCCGACCAGATCGATATCGATGACGGTGCGGAAGCCCTTGGCCGACATGTCCGCGGCCCGTGCCAGGAAGTTGCCGGCCGCCCCAGAAACCAGGATGTCGATGTTGCCCAACCTTTCCGCTCCGGCGCCGACAGCCGCCGTAACGGCATCAAAGTCCCGCACGTCGGCAACAGAACCGCTGGCGTCGCACACTTCCGCCAGGCTGCCTATGGCCGCCGCCACCCTGGCCGGGTCGCGGCTGAACACATGGACGGCGGCCCCCAGTTCGCCCAGGCGCCGGGCGATGGCCAGGTTGATGCCACTGGTGCCACCGGCCACCATGGCCGTCCGCCCCCGAAACAGGCCGGCGCTGAAGGTCGGTCCGGGGCCGGTCATAGCGCCCCCAGCCGTTCGGTGGCCTTGCTGGTGCCGGCCTTCAGCCGGGCATTGCCATCGGCGATGCGGCGCCTGAACAGGCCACGCTGGGTCAGATCCTGCGTGACCGACAGTTCAAAGGCCAGCGCGCTCAGATGGTCCATGTTGCCGGCCCTCAATGCCACATCCTTCAGGACCATGGCCAGTTCGGGCCCGGCCTCCGCAATCTGCCGGGCCAGTTTCAGCGCCGTTTCGCGCAAACGGCCATAGGGCACGACCTCGTCCACCAAGCCAACGCGCAATGCCTCCTGCGCGCTGATCGGGTCACCGGTGAACAGCATGCGCCGGGCGCGCTGCGTACCGATACGTTGCAGCATGCCATGATAAAAGCCGTTCATGGCATATTTCACCTGCGTGGAGCCGAAAGCGGCATTCTCCGATGCGATGGTGATGTCGCACATATTGGCGACATCCATGCCATAGCCCGGTGCCACGCCGGCCACAGCGGCCACCATGGGCTTGGGGAAATCATAGAAGGTCTTCATGAATTTCAGCGCCAGGTCGGTGAAGCGCCGGCGCTCGTCCCCTTCGATGCTGTTCAGGATGTCCAGCCGCCAGCCGGCGCAGAAATAATCCTCGTTGCCGATGACCAGAACACAGGCGACATCGTCATCCTCGGCCCAGGCGTTCAGCGCGGCGATGATTTCATGGTGCAGTTCCCAGCCCAGCGCGTTGCGCTTCTCCGGATGGTTCATTTGAAGGATGCCGACGCCGTCCTGAACGGACAGGATCAGGTGGGGGTAGAGGTTCATTGGATGCCTCCCTGGCTTTAAGTTACCAATTAGTATTTTGGGGGTGGCGGAAATCCAATGTCAATCCCCGATCTCACAGCGTGCGCGGCACGTTCCGCGGCTGAAAAAGAGCAGAAATCTTTAATTCACGGGCACTGGACAGCGCCGCAAGCCTATGTTACCGTCTGTTCGGTAACTGAGAATTGGTGACTGCCGATGAAAGTTACCAACCAGTTTGGAATTCAGCATCAACCTATCGGCGGCCCCGGCAAGCGGTGGCCGCGATGTCCGGCATTTGCCCGGCCCAAGCCCCGCAAAAGGGGCACAATGATCCGACATGGGGAGGAAACAAGAAATGCGCAAGCTGTTCCTGCGGTCTTCATCTGTTCTTGCACTGGGAGCAGCCGCCCTGGTCGCGGCACCCTCGGCGGCGCAGGAACAGCCGTCCGGTGCCGGCCCGTCCCCCGCCTCCGGGCAGGAGGAAGGCAGTTTCCTGGCCGAGATCATCGTGACGGCCCAGAAGCGGTCGGAAAGCAGCAACCGCGTGCCCATCTCCATCACCGCCGAAAGCGGCGTGGAACTGGCCAAGATCGGCGTCACCGATGTGCAGGCCCTGGTCAAGGTGACGCCGGGTTTCAACGCCATCGACAGCGGCTATGGCACGCCCGTCTATTTCCTGCGCGGTATCGGCTTCTTCGACAGCAGCCTGGCGGCCAAGCCCACCGTGTCGGTCTATATCGACGAGGCCCCGATCCCGTTTTCCATCATGACGACGGGCGCCTCCTTCGACCTGGAGCGGGTGGAGGTGCTGAAGGGACCACAGGGCATCCTGTTCGGCCAGAATGCCACGGGCGGCGCCATCAATTACGTGGCTGCCAAGCCGACAAGTGATTTCGAGGCGGGGATGCAGGTCGGTTACGGCCGGTTCAACCGCCTGGACCTGGAAGGTTATGCCAGTGGTCCGGTATCCGACACGCTGGGCGTCCGGCTGGCCGTGCGGCACGAGGGTGGGGACGCCTGGCAGAAAAGCTTCACCCGCGACGACGAGCTGGGGCGGCGCGACTTCACGCAAGGACGCCTGACGCTGGCCTGGGAGCCGGACCCGGCGCTGCGCGTGAATTTCCAGTTGAATGCCAACAAGGACCGGTCCGACACACAGGCCCCGCAACTGGTGGCACCGTTCCGCCAGTCGGCCGGCGGCTATTTCAGTCCGGCCCTGCAGGCCTACCCGGCCGCGCCGGAGAACAACCGCGCCGCCGACTGGGGATCGACCGTGCCCCTGCGCCGCGACAACCATATGGTGCAGGGAACCCTGCGTCTGGATTACGACATCTCCGACACGATCACCGTGACCTCGCTTTCCTCCTATGCGACGTTCGAGCAGCTTTACGGGCAGGATGGCGACGGCACCAGCCTGCAACTGACCGACCTGCTGATCAGCGGCGATATCGACAGCTTCACCCAGGAACTGCGTGTGGCGGGCAGCTTAATGGGGGATCGGGGCAATTGGCTGCTGGGCGGCAATTACGAACATAGCAAGGCCAACGAACTGGTGCGGCAATTCCTGTCCGAGCAGACGTCGGGCCATGTCTTCGACCGGCTGGGCCTGCCGGCGATTACGGAGGTGCCGCAGCGCGGCAACACGAAATATGTCAGCAAGGCCGTGTTCGGCAATGTCGCCTTTCCGCTGGCCGATACCCTGTCGGCCACGGCCGGCGCCCGCTATACCAAGACGGATGTGGATTTCCAGGGCTGCATTCTGAATGCAGGCAATGGCACCTATGGCAAGGGGTTCGAAGCCAATTTCGGCCTGCCGGCCGGCACCTTCCCGCTGAATGCCTGCGCCACGCTGGATGCGACCAACCGCCCGGCCGAATTCGACGGCACCCTGCCGGAAGATAATGTCTCCTGGCGCACGGGCCTGGAATGGGCGCCCAATGCGGATCACCTGCTGTATGGCAATATCAGCCGCGGCTATAAGGTCGGCTCCTTCGCCAACCTTCCCGCCTCCACCCTGGCCCAGTACCAGCCCGTCAAACAGGAAGAGGTGACGGGTTACGAGATCGGGTTCAAGTCGCGCGTGGCCGGCCGCACCATGCAGGTCAACGGCGCCCTGTTCCTCTATGATTATACCGACAAGCAGCTCAAGGGCCGGACCATCGTGCCCATCTTCGGGCCGCTGGAAGCCATGGTCAACGTGCCGAAATCGCAGGTGAAGGGGGCGGAGATCGAGGTGACCTGGGCACCCGTGGAAGGGTTGAGGCTGAAGGGTGGCGCCACCTACCTGGATACGGAGGTGACCCGGTCCTTCCTGAACTATACGGCCTTCGGTGCGCAGGCCGACTTCAAGGGCAGCCGCTTCCCCTTCACGCCGAGATGGCAGGGCAATGCGGATGCCGAATATCAATGGCCCGTGGGGGCCGGCAAGGACGCCTTCGTCGGTGCCAGCTACATCTATCGCAGCGGCACGAATGGCGACTTCATCCCCGATCCCCGTCTGGCCATCGACAGCTATGGCTTGCTGGACCTGCGCGTCGGTCTGCAGGACGCCGCCGGGGACTGGCGTGTCAGCCTTTATGGCCGCAATGTCACCAACGAATATTATTATCAGACGGCGGTGCGGCGGGGGGATGCCATCGTGCGCTATGCCGGCATGCCCGTCACCTATGGGGTCACGGCCAGCATCAGGTTCCACTGATGCCCATCGACAGGGCCATGGTTGACGGCCTGTCCCTGACGGACCAGCCCGTCCACCAGACGGCGGCGGCTTCCATCCTCTACGCGCTGGGGACCGGCTTCGGCCGGGACCCACTGGACGGGCGGGAACGCCGCTTCGTCCATGAACGGGACCTGGTGGCCTTGCCCACCCTGGCGGCCCAGCTCACCTTTGCCGGGCATGTGCTTCTGGAACGGATCGGTGCTGACATGCGGCTGGTGGTCCATGCCGGGCAGGGGGTGGCGCTGCACCGCCCCCTGCCGCCGGAAGGTCACCTGCTGTTCGATACAATCGTCACTGGCATCATCGACAAGGGCGCGGGCAGGGGCGCGCTGGTGCTGCTGGAAACGCACCTGCGGGAAAGGACGGGCGGCGGGTTGCTGGCGGTGGCGACCTCCACCGCCTTTGCCCGCGGCGACGGCGGTTGCGGAAGTGCGGGGCGTGACCGGGCGCCCCCCCTGTTCCCCGCGCCGCCGGCCCGGCCGCCCGACCATGTCGATATCTTCCACACTAGGCCGGACCAGGCCCTGCTTTTCCGGTTGAGTGGGGACATGAACCCGCTGCATGCCGACCCTGAGGCGGCGCGGGCCGCCGGCTTCGACCGGCCCATCCTGCACGGGCTTTGCACCTATGGCATTTGCGGCCGGGCGGTGCTGGCAAGCGTGTTGGATTTCGATGCCACGCGCCTGCGGGCCTTGCATGTCCGATTTGCCCATCCCGTATTTCCGGGGGAAACCATCATGACGGAAATGTGGGTGGAGGAGGGGCGCGTTCTGCTGCGGGCCCATGTGCGCGAACGTGCGGTGGCGGTGATCAGTGGCGGATATGCCCTGATCTGACCCGCCGCTCAGCCGATCCCGTCGAAGATCACCGAGATGAACCGGTCGAACACCTTTTCCAGCGAGGTGCTGCTCTTGCGGAAATGCCAATGGCCGACCCAGTTGAACATGCCGAAGATGGCATAGGTGGTCAGCTTGGTTTCCGGCACATGGATCGACCCGTCGGCGACCCCGGCCTTGATCCGGCTTTCCAGCGCCTCGTTCATCACCCGGCGCAGTTCGTTGTATCTGGCCCGGCCTTCGTCGGACATGACGCGGTCGTCAGCCAGGATCATGCTGACGCCGATATCGTGGGTGATGACCTCCAGATACAGGCGCAGGAATACCTCGACCCGCTTGCGGCCGGTATCGTTCTCATCGTCGCGCCGGGTGATCTCCTCACGGAAATAATCATCGGCGGAGAACACGCAGGCCAGCAGAATCTCCTCCTTGTTGGCGAAGTGATAATAGAGGCTGGGCTTTGTGATGGAAAGCGCGCGCGCGATATCGTCCAGCGTCGTGCGGTCATAACCCTTCTCATGAAACATCAATGCCGATGTATCCATGATCAGTTTCTTGTTGATGGTTCCACGCTTCGGGCGGACCAGCTTCGGCTTGGCCGTTTTAACAGGCATTTCCACACATTCCCCCACGAACGGCCGACGGCCCTTCGACAATGTCTCGAATGAACGGCGACTTTATCGCCCATGGCATTTCGCCACGTTACTTTCGTACCAGTTGGTAATCAACTGGCCTGTTCATTCCGCATGCTGAATCGAAAAGATAGCATTCAGCCCCGCATTCTATCAATAACCACATGAAATACATCGATTTTTAATATTGGCACCAACCCCGCGATTCTATCGTTGACGGACGCATCGCCATAAGTTACCGTCCAGTAAGTAACAGGAGGAAACATGCAAACGAGATTCACGAGGCTCGTGGGTGTCGAGCATCCGGTCATGCAGGGCGGCATGATGTGGGTGGGCACGGCGGACATGGCCGCCGCGGTTTCGAACGCCGGCGGTCTTGGCACCATTACCGCCCTTACCCAGCAGACGCCCGACGATCTGCGGCGCGAGATTGACCGCTGCCGGTCGCTGACGGACAAGCCTTTCGCGGTGAACCTGACCATCCTGCCGTCGGTGAAGCCGCCGCCCTATGCCGATTATCGCCGTGCCATCATCGACAGCGGCGTTTCGGTGGTGGAAACGGCCGGGTCGCGGCCGCAGGAACATGTGGAGGATTTCAAGGCGCATGGCGTGAAGGTCATCCATAAATGCACCTCCGTCCGCCATGCCGTGTCGGCCCAGAAGATGGGCGTGGACGCCATCTCCATCGACGGGTTCGAATGCGCCGGCCATCCGGGGGAGGATGATGTACCGGGCCTGGTGCTGATCCCAGCCGCCGCCGACAGGATCGACATTCCCATGCTGGCATCGGGTGGTTTCGGCGACGGGCGTGGGCTGGTGGCAGCATTGGCGCTGGGGGCCGACGGCATCAACATGGGCACGCGCTTCTGCGCCACGGTCGAGGCGCCGATCCATGAAGCCGTGAAAAGGCTTCTGGTCGAGAATGACGAGCGGGCAACCAACCTGATCTTCCGCAAATTCCACAATACCGGCCGCGTCGCCAAGACATCCGTATCCGACAAGGTTGTGGAGATCAGTGGGCGGGAAGGGGCGCAGTTCGCCGATATCCAGCCGCTGGTGTCCGGAGCCAGGGGGCGCGTGGCGCTGGAAACGGGCGATCTGGAAGCGGGCCTGATCTGGGCCGGCCAGGTCCAGGGCCTGATCCGCGACATTCCCACCTGCCGTGACCTGATCGACCGGATCATGCGCCAGGCAGATGAGATCACGGCCCGCCTGCGGGAGCGTGCGGCATGAATGCCATCGATCTGGTTCCGGCATCCTTCATGGCCGAGACGGAGATGGCCATTTTCCAGCGCAGTCTGGCCGGCTTCCTGGACGCCCACGCATCACCGGCCGCCATCGACCGCTGGCGGGCCGGCAAGCAGGTCGACAAGGCCGTCTGGCGGGCGGCGGGTGAAGCCGGGCTGCTGGGTGTGTCGATGCCGGAGGAATATGGCGGCGGCGGGGGGGATTTCCGGCATGAGGCGGCGATCGTCCAGGCCATCGGCCATCGCGGCGCCGACGCGCTGACCCTCTGCCTGCACAATGCCGTCATCCTTCCCTATTTCGCCAGTTACGGCACGCCGGAGCAACGGGCGCATTGGTTGCCGCGTTTCTGTTCCGGGGAGATGGTGACGGCCATCGCCATGACGGAACCGGCCGCCGGATCGGACCTGCAGGGCATGCGCACCCGCGCCCGCCGCGACGGTAACGGGTATCGTCTGACGGGACAGAAGACCTTCATCTCCAACGGCCAGATCGCCGATATGGTGCTGGTGGCCGCCAAGACCGACCCCGATGCCGGCAGCAAGGGCATCTCCCTGTTCATTGTCGATGTGTCGCAGGCGCCGGAGGGCTTTGCCCGTGGCCGCAACCTGGACAAGGTGGGCCAGGAAGGGCAGGACACGTCCGAACTGTTCTTCGATGACCTGTTCGTGCCGGCTGATGCCCTGCTGGGGGACGTGGAAGGCAGGGGCATGGCGCAACTGATGGCCAAGCTGCCGCAGGAACGGGTCGTCATCGCCTGGCAGGCCATGGCCATGATCGAACTGGCCCTGGGGGAGACCATTGCCTATGTCAGGCAGCGGGAAATGTTCGGCCAGTCCCTGGCGGCCTTCCAGAACACCCAGTTCAAACTGGCCGAATACAAGACCCAGGCGACCATCGCCAAGGTGTTCCTGAACCATTGCACAGAAAAGCTGCTGGCCGGAGAGCTGGATACGGCGACCGCGTCCATGGCCAAATACTGGATATCCGACCAGTTGTCGGAAATCGTCGATGGCTGCCTGCAATTCTTCGGCGGCTACGGATACATGAACGAATATCCGATCGGCCGCCTGTACCGCGACAGCCGCATCCACCGCATCTATGGCGGTGCCAACGAGATCATGAAACTGCTGATCGCCCGGACGCTCTGATCCTGCGCGACAGCCCTGATATTTGAGGAAACGGAGAGCAAGATGGCAAAGTACGGAACCGTTCTGGCCGAGGTGAAGGACGGCATCGGCACCATCACCCTGAACCGCCCGGACAAGCGCAATGCGCTGTCGACCGAGCTGTTCGAGGATCTGGTGGAGGTGCTGACCCCCTGGCGGCGTGACGACAGCGTTGCCGTCGTGGTGATCAAAGGGACAGAAGACTATTTCTCCGCCGGACTGGACCTGGACACGATGAACTGGGCCACGGATGCCGACCGGCTGCGCTGGTACGACGCCACCTATTACGGCTATCTGGAACTGCTGGAATATCCCAAGCCGACCATCGCGGCGGTGGCCGGACACACATTCGGCGGCGGCTGCGATATCGCGGTGTTCTGCGATATCCGGGTGTCCAGCCCGAATGCCAGGTTCGGCTTTCCCCAGGTGCGTTTTGGCCTGACGCCCTTTGTCGATCCGTTGCAGCGCATTGTGGGCCAGAGCCAGGCGAAGCTGCTGACCCTCACCGGCCGGCGCATCGATGCGGCCGAGGCGCTGCGCATCGGCTTGATTGACCAGATCGCGGAGGAGGGCAAGCTGCTGGAGACGGCGAACGGCATCGCGGCAGAGATTGCGTCCACCAATGTCGACACGGTTGTGCGTTGTACCGAGATGCTGCGCCGATCCTGGTCCATGGACCCGATGGCCGCCTATGTCTATGGCCATGTGCAGTATCGCGACGTCCACTGGAACCCTGCCATTTCCCAGCGCATGCTGGATGCACGCGCCAAGATTGGCCGGCGGGCGGGGGCGTGAGGTTGCCTTTTCGCTACGGTCATTCCCGCGAAAGCGGGAATCCAGCGTAAGGCGCGATCAGCGCCGATATGAGTTTTATCGCGGCAGACGCCGCTTATGCTGGATCCCCGCTTTCGCGGGGATGACGGGTTGGAGAGGGGCGAAGCAGTAACAAGGCGGACAAAACCGCCGCACCGGCAGGGAGGAAATCGGCATGGTGCAACAGCCATTGTTTGATGGCCAGGTGGCGATCGTCGTGGGTGGTGGCCAGGGGCTGGGGCGACAATATTGCCTGGACCTGGGTGCCGCCGGCGCCCGTGTGCTGGTGGCCAGCCGCAGCGACGCGGCCCTGTCCGTTGCCGATGAAATCCAGGCGGCTGGCGGAACGGCTCAGGGTTTGGCCGTGGATGCCAGGGACGGGGATGCCATCATCCAGGCCGCCCTGGCCGCGTTCGGTCACATTGACGCCCTGATCGTCAATGCCGGCATCACCCGTGACCGTTCCTTCGCCAACATGGCCCGGGCGGAATGGGATGAGGTGCTGGACGTGCATCTGAACGCGGCCTTTGCCTGTGCCAAGGCCGCGTGGGAGCCGATGCGGCGTCAACGCGGCGGGGCGATCCTGTTCACCACCTCCGGTGCCGGCCTGCACGGCGCCTTCGGTCAGGCCAATTACGCCGCCGCAAAGGCCGGCATCATCGGCCTGACCCGCACCCTGGCCGTGGAGGGAGAACGGGTGGGCATCCGCGTCAATGCCCTGGCGCCCATGGCCAGCACGTCGATGACGGATGGCGTCTTTTCCGCCGACCTGAAAGCCGGGTTGAGGGTGGAGGATGTGTCACCCTTCGCCCTGGCCCTGATCCATCCGGAATGTCCCGCCAGCGGACAGGTGATCGAGGCCGGCGGCGGTTGGGCCGCGGCGATGCGCTGGGAACGCAGCCTGGGCCTGCGGCTGGAGACGCCGGACACGCGGACCGTGCTGTCGCGCTGGTCGGCGGTGACGGATTTCGACGCCGGGTCCGATCTGCCGGCAACGACGCTGGACTGCCTGGGTGCTGCCATGGGCAGCACACGGCGCATGAGAAACAGGGAAAGGGAGGAAGAACATGTCTGAAGCGAAGCGCCTGGAAGGTGAGGCCCTGGACTGGCCCGCCCTGGACCCGCAGGAACGTTACCGCCGCTGTGCCTGGGAAGGGCTGCTGATCATCCAGCGCACCGACGAGCATGTCTGGGAGAACCAGGGGCCGGAAGCCTGGGAGAAATTCTCCGACGAGACGCGGCCCGGCTGGGCCGGTCCCATCGGGCGCAAACTGGTGAAGGATCACCCCGCCGATTTCACCCCCGATATCGAAGGGGCGCTGAAGCTGATGGCCGTCTATGGCGCAGAAGTCTGGGGCGGGGGGCATCGCGACGTCACCCGCATCAACAAGATCGACGAGGCGGAAGGCCGCCTGACCATCATCGATCATGGCTGTCCGCAATGGCGCGCCTTCTCCGCCGAGATGCGCGGGGTCTTCCCCTGCAACAAGGCCTGCGGGCGGGAGATGGACAGCGTGGTGCGGCAGGGGCTGGGACCGGATTTCGAGGTGGAAACCATTGCCGGCCGGCCCATGGGTGATGATGATTGCGTCTGGCGGGTCCGCAAGCGGGGGGTGGGGCAATGAGCTTTGCCAGGACGCCGCCGCCGGCCGTGACCCTGGACCGGGAGGAAGACGGCACCATCCGTCTGGGCTCGCCTTTATCGATGCCTACACCGGCGCCGTCGCTGGCTCACCGGTTCGACGCGGTGGCGGATGCCCATCCCGACCGGCTGTTCATGCGTCAGCGTTACGGGGTCGGCGGCTGGCGGGACATCACCTATGGTGCCGCCCGGCGGGCGGCCGACGGGCTGGCGCAATGGCTGATCGACCAGGGGATCGGGGAGGGGGACAGTGTCGCCTATCTCTCCGCCCCGTCCATCGAACATGGCATCGCCGCCGTGTCGGTGCAGCGCACGGGCGCGGCCATCGCGCCGATCAGCGTCGCCTATTCGCTCTTGTCCACCGACCATGCCAAGCTGAAGGAATGCGTGGCCACGGCGGGGGCCCGGATCGTCATCGTCGATGATGCCGATCGTTTTGCCCCGGCGCTGCGGGCACTGGCCCGGCCGGGCCTTCGCTTCGTGGCCGTGACGGGCGGCGTGCCGGGCCTTGCCGTGGAACGCTGGGCCGATGTGGTGGCGACGGAGCCGACGGGGCAGGTGGCCGAGCGCATGGCGGCAATCCGGCCCCACATGATCGCCCGCATCATGTTCACCTCCGGCTCCACTGGATCGCCCAAGGCCACGCCGCAGCCCCATGCCTGTCTGACCGTGTCCTTCGCGCAGATGGAAGCAGTGAATCTGCTGGATTTCGACGGGGAGCCGCCGCAATTCCTTGAGGCCATGCCCTTCAGCCACATCATGGCCGGCAATTACAATTTCGGGAACATCATCGCGGCCGGCGGCACCCTGTGGATCGATGATGGCAAGCCGACGCCCGACCTGTTCGCGCGCACGATCGCCAATCTGCGGGATGTCTCGCCGCATTTCTTCATCACCGTGCCGCTGGGTTACGCCATGCTGTGCGATGCGATGGAGGCGGATACCGACCTGCGTGACCGATTTTTCCGCAATATCCGCTGGCTGGGCTTCGGTGGTGCCCTGATGCCGCAATCGGTGGCGGAACGGCTGGCGGCCCTGTCGCTGGCGGCCAGGGGGGCGGAGGCCCCGGTCTATTCCTTCTATGGCGCCACGGAATTCCTGCTGGGTGCCCTTAAATACTGGCCCGGCGGCCCGACCGACGTGATCGGCCTGCCGCTGCCCGGCGTGGATTTGAAACTGGTGCCCATGGATGGGCGGTATGAAATGCGCATGCGCGGCCCCACGCTGATGCCACGCAGCGGCTATCTGGGCGCGGCCGACGTCTCCGCCGGGCTTTTCGACGCGGAAGGCTATTTCCGCACCGGTGACGCCGTGCGTTTCGCCGACCCGGAGCGACCGGAAGGCGGGCTGGTTTTCGCCGGACGGCTGGCCGATGATTTCAAGCTGCTGTCGGGCACCTATGTCCAGGTCAATGCCCTGCGCCAGGATTTCCTGGCCGTTGCCGAGGCGCTGGTGCGCGAAGCGGTCTTTTGCGGTGTGAACCAGGACCATATCGGCGCCCTGATCTGGCCCCGCGCCACGCTGACCCCCTTCGCGCGGGAGGAGTTGCGCGCTCTGATCGCCGATTTCAATGCGGCGCAGACAGGATCGGCCCGGCGCATCGGCACCGCCCTTGTCATGACCGAACCGTTGGCCTTCGATCGGGGGGAGGTGACCGACAAGGGCAATGCCGCCCCCCGCGTGGTGCGTGAACGCCGCGCGGCGGATGTGGCCCGCCTGTTCGCCGACCCGCCCGATCCCGCCATTCTCTGCTTTACCAGGGGCGCGGCCGTGGCCGCCCGGCCCCGTACCGGAGCAAGCAACCATGCCTGAAGCCTATATTTTCGATGCCGTGCGCACGCCCCGCGGCCGGGGAAAGCCCGACGGGTCCCTGCATCATATCACGCCCTTGTCGCTGTCGGCCCAGGTGCTGGCAGCGCTGCGGGACCGCAATGGCCTGGACACGTCCTTTGTGGATGATGTCGTGCTGGGCTGTGTGTCGCCGGTGGGTGACCAGGGGGCGGACATTGCCCGCACGGCCGTCCTCATGGCCGATTATGCGGAAAGTGTGTCCGGCATCCAGGTCCATCGCTACTGCGCATCGGGGCTGGATGCTGTGAATATCGCCGCGGCCAAGGTGATGGCGGGTGAGGCACGGCTGGCCATCGGTGGCGGGGTGGAAAGCATGTCGCGCATCCCCATCAATTCCGATGGCGGCGCCTGGCCCATCGACCCGGATTCCGCGCTGAAGAACTATTTCGTGCCGCAGGGGATCAGCGCCGACCTGATCGCCACCCTGGACGGGTTCAGCCGCACCGACGTTGACGCCTATGCCGTGGAAAGCCAGCGTCGCGCCGCCCGCGCCTGGCAGGAGGGGCGCTTTGCCCGCTCCATCGTGCCGGTGCGCGATCAGGCCGGCAATATCGCACTTTCCCATGATGAACATATGCGCCCCGACGCAAGCATCGGGGGGCTGGCCGGTCTGAAACCGGCCTTCCAGGTGCCGGGGGAGGCGGCATTCGACGCCATCGCCATCCAGCGCTATCCACAGGTGGAACAGATTGAGCATGTCCATCATGCCGGCAATTCGTCGGGTATCGTCGATGGTGCTTCCGGTGTGCTGATCGGCACGAAGGAGGCGGGTGCGGCGTTGGGGCTGAAGCCGCGTGCGCGTATCCGGGGCGGAGCGTCCATTGGGTCGGAACCCACCATCATGCTGACGGCACCGGCTACGGTGTCGCGCAAGCTGCTGCACCGGCTGGGCATGGTGCCCGGTGATATCGATCTGTACGAGTTGAACGAGGCCTTCGCCGCCGTGGTCCTGCGCATGATGGCGGCCCTGTCCATCCCGCACGATAAGATGAACGTCAATGGCGGGGCCATCGCCATGGGGCACCCGCTGGGCGCCACGGGCGCCATGATCCTGGGTACCGTCCTGGACGAACTGGAACGTACCGGCAAGGGCACTGCCCTGATCACGCTGTGCGCCGGTGCCGGGCAGGGTGCCGCCACATTGATCGAGCGCGTGTGAGCCGGGGGAGGAACAAAATGCAGAATTTCACCATCGAAACGGATGCCGATGGCATCGCCCTGGTCACTTTTGACGTTCCCGGCCGCAGCATGAATACGCTGAGCGATGCCGTAATCGCGGAACTGCCGGACCTGATCGAAACCTTGAAGAATGATGGTGCCATCAAGGGTGTCGTCCTGTGCTCCGGCAAGGCCAGCGGCTTTTGCGCCGGGGCCGACCTGGGCGATTTGGGCCGCGCGGCGGGGTCCCGCATCGCCCCGCCACCCCTGTCCGCGCTATTCCGCCGGCTGGAGGTGCTGGGCAAGCCGGTGGCGGTTGCGCTGGAAGGGCTGGCGCTGGGCGGCGGGCTGGAACTGGCGCTGTCCTGCCATTACCGGGTCGCGGCTGACAGTCCCAAGGTCAGGCTGGGCCTGCCGGAGGTGACGGTGGGCCTGCTGCCCGGTGCCGGTGGCACCCAGCGCCTGCCCCGCCTGACCGGCGTGGCCAAGGCCTTGCCGCTGCTGCTGGAAGGCCGTCCGCTGGACCCTGCCAAGGCGCTGGCGCTGGGCGTTGTGGATGAATTGGTGCCGGCTGACGAGACGGTGGCGGCGGCAAAGCGCTGGCTGCGGGAAAAGGGCGATCCCGTGGCCCGCTGGGACCGCAAGGATTACCGGCTTCCGGGTGGCCTGCCCTACAGCGCCGGCGGCATGCAGGCCTTCATCATGGCCAATGCCACTTTGCGCAAGCGTACCTTCGGCAATTACCCGGCACCCGAAAACATCCTGAAATGTGTGTTCGAGGGGGTGCAGGTGCCCATCGACGCGGGCTTGAAGATCGAAACCAACTATTTCCTCAACACCTTCGCCACGCCACAGGCCAAGGGCATGGTGCGCAGCCTGTTCCTGTCCAAACAGGCGCTGGACAAGGGGGACCGTTCGGCCAAGATCGTGGCCCCCGCCAGTGTCGCCGTGATCGGCGCAGGCATGATGGGGGCCGGCATCGCCTATTCCCAGGCGCTGAAAGGCATCAACACCATCCTGGTCGATGTCAGCGAGGCGGCGGCGGAAAAGGGCAAGGATTATGCCCGCAAGCTGGTGGCTGGTGATGTCGCCAAGGGCCGGCTGAGCGAAGCGGCGGGTGCTGCGCTGCTGGACCGGATCATCGCGACGGCCGATTACGCCAAGTTGGCTGATGCCGATCTGGTGGTGGAGGCGGTGTTCGAGGATGTGGCGCTGAAGCATGAGATCACCCGCCGCGTGCAGGCGGTGGCCGGTCCCGGCATCATCATCGGCTCCAACACCTCCACCCTGCCCATCACGGGGCTGGCGCAGGCATCGGAGCGGCCGGAAAATTTTGTGGGCATCCACTTCTTCTCTCCCGTCGACAAGATGCATCTGGTGGAGATCATCCGGGGCGCGAAGACCAGTGAGGAGACGGTGGCCCGCGCCACCGCCTATGCCATGGCGCTGGGCAAGACGCCCATCGTCGTCAATGACAGCCGTGGCTTCTATACGTCCCGCTGTTTCGGCACCTACATCTATGAAGGGCTGGAGATGCTGATGGAGGGCATCCCGCCGGCCCTGATCGACAATGCCGGGCGGATGACGGGCATGCCGCGCGGGCCGCTGGAACTGACCGACGATGTGGCCGTGGACCTGACGGTTCGTATCGCCGGCCAGACGCGGTCGGCCCTGGGCGATGCCTATCAGGGCCGGCCCTATGAGGCGGTGCTGGAAAAGCTGGTGGCGCTGGGCCGTAGCGGTCGCAAGGTGGGTGCCGGCTTCTATGACTACCCCGCCGGCGCGCCCAAGCGCCTGTGGCGCGGGCTGGCCGATCTGGTGCCGGCGGCCCCGGCGACCCTGCCCGATGTGGCGGCGCTGAAGCAGCGGTTGCTGCACCGTCAGGCGCTGGAAGCGGCACGCTGTGTGGATGAGGGGGTGATCGCCGATCCGCGCGCCGCCGATGTCGGGGCCATCATGGGCTGGGGTTTCGCACCCTGGACGGGTGGGCCGCTGAGTTGCATCGACGCGATCGGTACGGCGGCCTTTGTGGCGCAGTGCGATCGACTGGCTGAACAGCATGGCGAGCGTTTCACACCGCCGCCGGGCCTGCGCGCCATGGCGGCCGATGGGCGCGGCTATTACGCCGCCCTTGATGCCGCCTGAGGAGGTTGACCATGCAGATCAACGGACATGCAGCCATCGTCACCGGCGGTGCCTCCGGCCTTGGGGCGGCCACGGCCGCCCTGCTGGCGCGGGAAGGGGCGAAGGTCACCCTTTTCGACCTGAATGAAGAGGGGGGGCAGGCCACGGCGGCGGCAATCGGTGCCACCTTCCGGGCCGTCAACATCACCGATGATGCCCAGGTGGCCGACGCGGTGCTGGCGGCAGAGCAGCAGAACGGCAAGGCCCGCATCCTGGTCAATTGCGCCGGCATCGCCCCACCCGCCAAGACGGTCGGGCGGGAAGGGCAGCCGCATGCGCTCGACCTGTTCCGCCGGGTCATCGACATCAACCTGATCGGCACCTTCAACGCCCTGTCCAAGGTCGCGGCCCGTCTGGCCGATGCCGATCCGGTGGGGGAAGAGCGTGGCGTGATCATCAACACGGCCAGCGTCGCCGCGTTCGACGGGCAGATCGGGCAGGCGGCCTATGCGGCGTCGAAGGCCGGGGTGGCGGGGATGACCCTGCCCATCGCCCGCGACCTGTCACCCCTGGGTATCCGCGTGCTGACCATCGCGCCCGGCATCTTCATGACGCCCATGCTGGCGGGCCTGCCGCCGGCGGCGCAGGACAGCCTGGGACGGCAGGCACCGTTTCCCGCGCGCCTGGGCCGGCCGGAGGAATATGCCCAACTGGTGGAAAGCATCATCCGCAACCCCATGCTGAACGGCGAGACCATTCGCCTGGACGGCGCGATCAGGATGGCACCGAAATGACCGAGACGATCCGATACGAGGTCCAGGACGGGGTGGCCCGCATCATCCTGGACAATCCCGATGCCGGCAACGCCATCGATCAGGCCTTTGCCGACCGGCTGCTGGACCTGGCCCACGCGGCGGAGGATGACAGGGCCGTGCGCGCGGTCCTGTTGACCGGCGCGGGGCGCCTGTTCTGCGTGGGCGGCAATGTCCGGGCGTTTGCCGCCGCGTCGGACAATCTGGGCAATTTTGTACGCAAGCTGACGGCGTCGTTGCATATGGCGGTGGCACGGCTGGCATCGCTGTCCAAGCCCGTGGTGGTGGCCGTCAATGGCCCGGCGGCGGGCGCGGGGCTGGGTCTGGCCATCCTGGGTGATGTGGTGCTGGCGGGACGATCGGCCAGCTTCACCGTCGCCTATCCCGGCATCGGCCTGTCGCCCGATGCCGGCACCACCTTCCTGCTGCCACGGCTGGTGGGGCTGCGCAAGGCGCAGGAGATGCTGTTCCTGGCAAAAACCCTGAATGCGGAGGAAGCGGTCAGCGCCGGTCTGGCCATGCGGGTGCTGGAGGATGGGGACCTGCTGCCCGAAGCGGAGAAGATCGCCCGGCGGCTGGCCGCCATGCCCACCCAGGCGCTGGCGCGGTCCAAGCGGCTGCTGCTTTCCTCCTCTTCCCGCGAACTGGAAACCCAGTTGGAACGGGAGGCGGCGGATATCGCACTCTGCGCCCTGGAACCCAACGCGACCGAGGGCATCAACGCCTTTCTGGAAGGGCGGAAGGCAAGGTTCGCATGACGCCGACGGAAGTGCCGAAGCGGACGGGACCCCTGGCCGGGGTCCGCGTCCTGGAATTCGCCGGCATCGGCCCCGGTCCCTATTGCGCCATGCTGCTGTCGGATCTGGGGGCGGAGGTGCTGCGCATCGACCGGGCCGGCGGCAATGGCTGGCCCAACCCGGTGATGGACAGGGGACGCGCCAACCTGACGCTGGATATCCGGTCGCCGGGGGGCGGGAGAAATGCCTGCAGGCGGCATCGCGCGCCGATGTGCTGATCGAGGGGTTCCGGCCTGGTGTCATGGAACGGCTGGGGCTGGGGCCGGATATTCTGTGCGACCGCAACCCCCGCCTGATCTATGGTCGCATGACGGGCTGGGGTCAGGAAGGGCCGCTGGCCAGGGCGGCCGGGCATGATATCAACTATATCGCCTTGACCGGTGCCCTGGCCGCCATCGGTCCGCAGGACGGGCCGGCCATCCCGCCGCTCAACCTTGTGGGTGATTTCGGTGGCGGGTCGCTGTTCCTGGCGCTGGGCATCGTCTCGGCCCTGTGGGAGCGGGAGCGGTCGGGCCGGGGGCAGGTGGTGGATGCCGCCATCGTCGATGGCGTCACCTCGCTGATGGCCATGTTCTCCGGCCTGGTGCCGGCGGGCCATGTGTCGCTGGACCGCGACCGCAGCGTACTGGGTGGGGCCGCCCCCTTCTACCGCTGCTATCGCTGCGCCGATGGCAAGGACATTTCCGTCGGGCCACTGGAACCGCATTTCTACAAGGAATTGCTGGATCGTCTGGGGGCGCCCGCCGATCTTTATGCCGATCAGGACAATCCGTCATCGTGGCCGGCACGCAGCCTGCGTCTGGCTGCCCTGTTCGCCACCCGCACGCGGGCTGAATGGGTGTCACTGCTGGAAGGAACCGACGCCTGTTTCGCTCCTGTCCTGACCCTGGACGAGGTGATGGACCATCCGCACATGGCCGCCCGCGGCGCCTATCGGGATATTGACGGGATACGTCATTGCGCGCCGGCCCCCCGCCTGTCGCGCACGCCGCCGGATATCGGGCGGATGCTGGACGGTGAAACGGTGCTGGCCGGGTGGCTGAAAAGGCAGGAGGTCCGGAATGGATACCATCATCAATGAAGGGCCGATGACGCATGGCGCCTGGGGCCCGGTCGAAACCATCGACCATTTCGCGCAACTGGTCGGTCCGCTGTCGATGCTGGTGATGCCCGACAATCCGGAGGAGCCGGTCAGGATCGGGTTCAGGGTGGAGGAGAAACACTGCAACAAGCTGGGCGGCTGCCACGGCGGGATGCTGGGCACGGTGCTTGACCTGGCGTTGGGCTATGTCGCCAATTTCGCGAACCAGGAGACGGGAACGCCGACCATCAGCCTGTCCACGGATTTCCTGCGCCCGGCCGGTGCCGGAACCTGGATCGAGAGCCGCTGCCGCCTGATCCAGACCACGCGGCGCATGGCATTCGTCGATGGTCTGCTGATATGCCGTCAGGGGCCGGTGGCCAGGGGAAACGCCATATACCGGCGGCGCGCGGGGTAGGAGGGGGAACGCCCCTTCCTTTTTAGCCGCCTTGCATCGTCTGTCCGGTCGCCCGGACCTTGATACGTCACCGGCGGGCCATTTTCATTTCCACCTGTGCCAGGATGGCGCTGATCTCGTCCCGCCGGCCGGCGTCGGCCACTTCGCGGCCGGGTCTGCGCCATGCCGGTCAGTCCGGCGAACCGCTGCGCCAGGGGGCCGTGTGCGTCCAAGCGGCCGAAATATTGCCGGTCCGCGATATTGAACAGCATCTGCGGTGCCAGCCGCCGCGCCTGCTCGGCTGCGTGGGCAATGCCGGCCGGTGTCGACAGATCAGCACGGATATGCCGGCCCGGCATTCCGCTCTCCGGGATGGCGGCTGTGCGGGATGGCCCGGAAAAGCCCGGCGAACAGACCGAAGATGCGGTTTGCCATGTCGATGACGGCCTGCTGGTCGCGCGTGTCATGGTGGACCTGCCCGGCGGCTGGTCCATGGGTGTCGCCATGGATAATATCCTGGACATCGATGCCAACCAGTTCGCCCATGGCAATCCGTTCACGCTCGCCGCCGGTCCGCAGACAACCTCTGTTCGCCCCCGCGCGGTCAGATTGAGCATTGGCTGGGAACGATAAAGGCGGCAGCCAGGAATAGTGGCCGGCCTGATGCGGCCTCCCCTCCTTCCGGTGTCCGCCTTGCCAGGCGTTATTCGGCCGGGCCGCCATGGGTTGCCAGCGCGTCGTGCAGCACCGTCGCATCGATTAAAGGGGCGAGTTGCGCCCGGTCGCGCGGCGAGCGGGCGTTCTGGGCCGCCAGCCACTGCTCCTGCTCCACCATCACGTCCAGCAGGTCAGCCGGCAGGCCGGCCGGAAACCGGTGATGGGGCCAGGAGGCGGCGACCAGATCGGCGGGATACCCGCTTGAGGTGGCGACAAGCGGCCAGATTTGCGACGGCTGGTCGGTGGCAACGCGCGCGGCCGTGATCAGCCGCCGCACGAAATCGACGATCCGTTCCCGGCGCGCAGGATCGGCCAGCGCCTCTGCCGTGGTGTTCAGGTTGTAAAGCTCCCGGTAGAGGACGGGGTCGGAGAAGCTGATCGCATCATCGCCCAATGTCCGCTCGCCGCGCTCGCTTTCCGGCTCCCAGATCGCGATGGCATCCACTGTGCGCGCGGCCAGCGCCGGTTCCATTTCCCGCGGGCGCAGGGGAACCAGGGTGACGGCATCGCCCGGAATACCCGCCTTCGCCAGCAGCCTGTCCAGGAAATAGGCGGCGGAGGTCCGTTCGAACACGCCGATGCGCTTGCCGCGCAGATCCTCCACCTGCGCGATGCCGGCGGAACGGCGGGCGACAACACGGTAAAGCCCCTCTGTCACCGTCAGGATGATGCGCAGGTTCGGATTGGCGACAGAGGCGCGGAGTGCCTGGGTTTCGGCCTGTGCCGCCAGGTCGGCCCGGCCCGGCGCATGGTCGAAGCCACCCGCCGCCGCCACGCCATCGACCCTGAAAAGATTGTCCACACCACCGCTGCTGAAGGTTGCGACCAAAGGGCCGGCCTGTTCAACCGCGTACAGCACAGGTCCGACTTCCATGACGTCGTGCCGGCCGACGATCCGCAATGCCGCCCCCTTGTCACCGACAGGGCCGGCCACAACCGGGGCGCAGGCAGTGGTAAGGCAGGCGGTCAAGCCAAGGATCAGGCACCGGATGCGCCGCATCAGCGTTTCCTCTTTACAATCAGATATCGTTCAACATTGTATAATATGATTCGTTATGATGCCGCAAGGGTATCAATCCCGGCGATATAAACGATTGGACGGGTTAACCGTGCTTCGTGCGAATGTGCTGCAAAAGCAAGGCCTGTCGGAGGCCAAGACCATAAAAGGGGAGGGCGGAATGCTGCATCGAAATGATATCCTGACTATGTACGGTTTCAGGAGCCGGCAACGGGCCGCGGCCGTGGCCCTGTGTGCGCTTTCGGTCGGATTTCTGTCCGCGGCCGGCGCGTTTGCACAGGACAAGGACGCGGAAATGGCTGCCGAACCGCTGCAACTGACGGAAATCATCGTTACCGGCACGCGCATCACCGGTTTCACGGCGCCGACACCCGTGACGTCGGTGGGGCAGCAGGAGTTGGAAGCCCGCGGCATCCGCAACCTCGCGGATGTCATGTTCGACATGCCGTCGCTGAAGCCGGTGCAGAATACCGGCCAGTCGAGCCAGCCCATCGGCGCCAGCAATTTTGACCTGCGCGGCCTGGGCCCCAACCGCACCTTGGTGCTGGTCGACGGGCGCCGCTTCGCGGCCACCGACCCGACCGGTGGCATCGACATCAATGTCATCCCGGCTGCCCTGATCAAACGGCTGGAGATCGTGACCGGTGGCGCATCCGCCGCCTATGGCTCCGACGCCGTGTCGGGCGTGGTCAACATCTTCCTGGATGACCGTTTCGAAGGGGCCAAGGGGTCCGTCCAGTACAGCCAGTCCAAATATGACGACCACCACAAGCCGGCGGCATCGGTTGCCGTGGGCAAGGCGTTCGGACGCCTGCATCTGGTCGCCGCCGGCGATTATTTCAAGGATGACGGGCAACTGGCACAGGCCAGCCGTCCCTGGGCCCGCGGTGGCTATGCGATCATGACCAACCCGGCTGCCGGCACGCCGGGCCAGACCCGCCAGGTCATCGCACCCGATGCGCGCTTCTCGCAGATGACCCTGGGCGGCGTGACCGCATCCAACAGCATCGCGGCGCTGCGCAACCTGCAATTCGGACCGGGCGGCACGGTGCTGCCCTTCAATCGCGGTACTTATGTCGGCAGCACCTATATGTCGGGCGGGGACGGCGCCTCGCTCTCCGACACGTCGAACATCTCGCCGGAGATCGAACGCGGTACCGGCTTCGCCCGCCTCAGCTTCGATGCGACAGAGGATGTCAGTTTCTTCGCCGACGCGCTCTATTCGCGTGCCGACATCTTCTCCGACGGCACGACGGCTACCGATAATGGCAACATCACCATCCAGCGGGACAATGCCTTCCTGCCCAGCCAGATCCGGGACATCCTGGTCGCCAACAACCAGTCGAATTTCCGGATCGGTCGCGTCGGTGCGGAGGAAGGGGCCTTCACCAACAGCGTGGAGAATACCATCCAGCGCTATGGCCTTGGCGCCAACGGCCGGTTCGGCGATGGCTGGCGCTGGGATGCGTCGGCGCAGTTCAGCCGGGTGCGTTACTATCGCGAGGATGGCAACAACCGGAACAATAACCGTTTCAACCTGGGCGTGGATTCCGTCATCAATCCGGCCACGGGCCAGCCGATCTGCCGGGCGCTGCTGAACAATCCCAACCCGACGGCGGCACAGGACCCCTATGGTGATATCCGCGCCTGCGTGCCCATCAACCTGTTCGGTGCCGGTTCTGTCTCACAGGCGGCACTGGACTATATCGGCGGCACGGCCTTCCTGGACAGCCGGCAGAAGCAGGATGTCTATGCCGTGAATGTGGAGGGTTCGCCCTTCGCGACCTGGGCGGGTGATGTGTCGATGGCGGCGGGTGCCGAATATCGGCGTGAATCGGTGCGGGCCACCAATGACGATGTCTCCAAGCGTTCCGGCTGGAAGACCGTCAATCCGCAGGCGCTGGACGGATCGCTGAACGTCAAGGAAGCCTATATGGAGCTTGTGGCCCCGCTTCTGGTCGATGCGCCGCTGGCTAGGTCGCTTGAGCTGAACCTGGCCGGCCGCGTCACCGACTATTCCACCAGCGGCAGGGTGGAAACCTGGAAGGTGGGCGCCAATTATCAGCCCATCGACGAGGTGCGGCTGCGGGCCACCCTGTCACGCGACATCCGGGCGGCCAATATCAATGAACTGTTCTCCGGCCAGAACCAGTTCTTCAACACCATCACCAACCCGGAAACCAATGTCGCGCTGACCACGCTGCAATTGACCGGTGGCAATCCCGACCTGCGGCCGGAACGCAGCAAGTCCTTCACGGGCGGTGCCGTGTTCCAGCCCGACTGGTTGCCGGGCTTCCGCGCCTCATTCGATTATTTCTCCTTCAATATCCGTGATGCGATCACCTCGCTCAACGGCCAGCAGATCGTGGATGGTTGCCTTGTCCGCAAGCAGACCGACCTGTGCGGCGCCATCACCTTCGACGGCAATGTCATTTCGCGGGTGCAGGCCACGCTGATCAACGCGGCGCGCTCCTCGGCCAAGGGCTTCGACATGGAAGCCATGTATGGTTTCGACATGGCCGATGGCCGGATCACGGTCCGGGGCCTGGCGACCTATATCGATGAACTGACCGTCACCTCCAACGGGGTCACCACCGACTATGCCGGTGTGGTGGGCAGCACCGGGACGCTGGGACCGGCCGGCGGCATTCCCAAATGGCGGGCGTCGCTGTCGGCCGATTATGCGGGCAGTGGGTTCGCTCTGGGGGTGCTGCTGCGCTATGTCGATGGCGGGAAGCTGAACGCGGGCTATGTGGAAGGGGTGGATATTCCCGACAATTCCGTGCCCTCGCGTACCTATGTCGATATCAATGCCAAGATCGACGTGACCGACGCGGTGGAGATTTACGGTGCCATCGACAATCTGTTCAACGTCGCACCGCCCATGACGCCGAACGCCGTCACGGCACCCAGCTACGCCTCCTCCGCCTTTTACGACCGGATCGGCCGTGCCTATGCCATCGGGGCACGGTTCCGGTTCTGATGCCAGGCGCCTTGGGGCCGGTGGAACCCGGCCCCAAGGCGCCGCCTGCCGGATCAGCCCCGACCCAGGAAGGGCTGCCCGATGGGCAGGATGACGGATTCCAGCACATTGACCTCCGGCGGCATCGCCGCGATGCAATGGACAAGATCGGCCACCTGTTCCGGCCGCATGGTCTGGTCGGCCCCATGCCGGCCCAGACCGGGAACGAAGCTGGTCATGGTGGAGCCGGGATGGATGATCCCTGCCGTGATGCCATGCTCCCGTCCATCCAGCGCGATGGACCGCGTCAGCCCGTCCAGGGCGAACTTGGTGGTAGTATAGGCAGCCGTATGTTCGCGCGGCACCAGCGCGGAAATGCTGCCGACCAGCAGGATGCGCCCCCGCCCGCGCGGCTTCATGGCCCGCACCGCCGCGCGGCAGCACAGGAAGGCGGAGGTCAGATTGACATCCAGCACCGCCTGCCAGCGCGCCAGGCTCAAATCCTCCAGCGGTGTCTTGTCGGCAATGCCAGCATTGCTGACCAGCAGGTCCGGCGCGCCCAGATCACGGGCCACCGCCGTAAAGGCGCCTTCAACCTGCTCTTCCCGGGCGACATCGGCCCGATAGGCGCGGGCCATACCCCCGGCCGATACGATCTCCGCGACGATCGTCTCCAGCCGATCCAGGCTGCGGGCGACCAGGGCCACCGCCATGCCGGACGCCGCCAGCTTGCGGGCGATGGCCGCCCCGATGCCGGAACTGGCGCCGGTCACGAGGGCCACTTGACGGGAAAGGTTCAGCATTCTCGATCCTCCGCTTTGTCGGGTCGCACTCGGCCGGATGGGTCGAATGCGCTATTGTTGAAATCATTTCTATATTGTCGAATGTTGATGGGGCTTGGATGCCACTCGACCAGAACGCCATCCCGTGTGACGGCTGCATCCAATGCTGCCGGAACGATCAGGTGATCCTGCATCCCGACGCAGGGGACGATCTGTCCTTCTACCGCTGGGAACCCATCGCCTCGGCCCTTTATCCGGGGCGGGCGGTGCCGGCGCTGCGGCGCGATCCGGCGACGGGCGATTGCGTCTATCTGACGGAAGCCGGCTGTTCGATCCATGACAGGCGGCCTGCCGTCTGCCGCCGTTTCCATTGCGCGCGCACGGCGCTGGCGCTGGAACAGCTTTCAGGCCGCACCCGGAAAATTCTCCGCCGCCGGGGCGATGTATACGATGACGCACTGCTGGCGCGCGGAAAGGACCGGCTTCAGCGGGCACGCGACCTGGGTCTGGAACATGTGCTGGACACCGCGCAGCAGGTCGCTGCGTTTGAGCGGATCGCAGCGCTGCCCGTGCCGAAGAAACGCTGATGCCGGCGGGTCAGGCCCCGCCGGCACCATGCATGACACGGATTTCGGCATAGGAGCGCAGGCCGGCCACGCCCATGCCCCGGCCGATGCCGGATTCCTTGAACCCGCCGAAGGGCAGGTCGGGGGCCGCCCCACCATGGGCATTGATCCAGACGGTCCCGGCCTCCAGCCGTCGGGCCAGCGCTTCCGCCCGCGCCTGATCGCCACTCCAGACCGAGGCACCCAGACCGAAGCGGGTGGCATTGGCGCGCATCACCGCCTCATCATCGCTGTCGAAGGACAGGATGGGCAGGACGGGGCCGAACTGTTCCTCATCCACCAGCCTGGTACCTTCGCGAAGGCCGGTGACGATGGTCGGCGCGATGAAATAGCCGGGCCGGTCAAATGCCATGCCCCCGGCCAGGAAGCGGCCGCCCCGGTCCCGCGCGTCCTGGATCAGCGCCATCACCTTGGTGAATTGCGGCTGGTTCTGCACCGGCCCCAGTTCCACATCCGGGTCGAACCCGCCGCCCACCCGCGCCTTCCGCGCCAGCACCGCCAGCGCCTCGGCCAGGGCATCGGCGATGGGGGCCTGGGCAAAAACACGCTTCACGGCCATGCAAATCTGGCCGCTATTGATGAAGGCGCTGGCGAACAGGCGGGGTGCCACGGCATCCAGGTCGGCATCGTCCAGGACGATGGCGGCATCGTTGCCGCCCAGTTCCAGCGACACGCGCTTCAGGCTGTCCGCGGCGGCGGCCATCACCTTCTTGCCGGTGGCGGTGGAGCCGACGAAGGCGATCTTGTCGATGCCGGGATGGCCCGTCATCCACTGGCCAAGATCATTCCCGCCCGACAAGGTATTGACCAGACCCGGCGGCAGGGTGCGGGCCGCAATCTCTCCCAGGCGCAGGGTGGATAGGGGTGTGAAGGGCGACGGCTTGACCACCACGGCATTGCCGGCCGCCAGTGCCTGCGCCACCATCTGCATGGCCAGGATCAGCGGGGCGTTCCAGGGCGCGATGACGCCGACGACCCCCATGGGCACATAATCCAGGCGTACTGGGCCGGACGGTCCCTCTCGCAGATAGCCGCCGCCGATATCCAGGGCCGCCATGCCGGCGATCCGTTCGGCGGCGGCCTCCACCTCCCGCCGCGCGGCGGCCAGGGGTTTGCCCTGTTCACGGGTCAGCAGTGCTGCCAGCGGCTCCCTTTCCGCGCGGATGGCGGCGGCGAACCCTTTCATGGCTTCTCGGCGGCCATCGCTGTCGGTATCCCGCCAGTTGGCGAAGGCGCGGCGCGCGGCGGCGACGGCCTGGTTCAGATGCGCCTCGGTCGCGTCCGGCGCACGGGCGAAGGGCTCCCCCGTGGCCGGGTCGATCACGGGGAAATCCGACGCGGCGGCCACGCCCGCGCCATCGATGGAAAGCAGGAAGGCGGGGGGACCGTCCACGGGGTTCACTCCTTTTTTGCTGCCGCCTCGCGCGCCTGGACGACCTCCAGGAACTTGCGGCTGGCGGTGATGGCAGACGGCCAGGAGGCGTAGAAGGCGAGATGGGCGAGGGCCTCGCCGATCTCCTCCTTCGTCAGGCCGTTATCCAGGGCAAGCCCCAGATGGGCCGGCAACTGCTCGGGCCGGTACATCGCAACCAGGGCCGCGATGGTGACCAGGCTGCGGTCGCGCTTGGACAGGCCCGGACGTTCCCAGACTTCCTCGTAAAGGACGCGATCGGTCAGTTCGACCAGGGCTGGGGCCACCGCCGCCAGTTCGCTGCCCTTGTTGCTGCTCGGCCTTTTCATTTGCGCTCGCTCCTCGCTGTTTATTCAGGCCGAGTGTAGGTGCCCATGCCGGGGCGGAAAGTCTTTTCGTCCAGAAACTGCTTCAGCCCCTGTTCCTTGCCGCGCTCCGGATCGACGAAATTGGTCTGGTCGACCTTGGCGGTCAGATATTCCGACGCCTGCTCCCAGTTCATCTCGCGCGAATATTTATAGGCCAGCTTGGCCTGACGCAGCACGGTCGGGTTCTTGCCCAGCAGGGTGCGGGCCAGTTCGGTGGTGCGCTGGCGCAGCCTTTCCTTGGGCACCGCCTCGTTGACCAGCCCCAGGGACACAGCCTTGGCACCGTCAAACTGCTCGCCCGTCATGACATAGTACAATGCCTGACGGTCGCCCATCACGGTACCGATGGCCTTCGACACCACACCGCCGGGAATGACGCCCCAATTGATCTCCGACAGGCCGAACACAGCCTTTTCGTCGGCGATGGCCAGATCGCAGCAGATCAGGGGCGTGAAGGCACCGCCGAAGCACCAGCCATTGACCATGGCGATGGTGGGCTTGGCGTAATGCATCAGGGTCCGCCACTGCCAGGCGCGGGTGGCACGATAGGCGCGGTGGCGTTCGATATCGCCCAGCCCGTCGGTGGCCCGGAAGAAATCCTTCAGGTCCATGCCGGCGGAAAAGGCCTCGCCCACGCCGGTCAGCACGATGACGCCGCAGCGCTCGTCGGTTTCCAGCGCGTCCAGCACCTCGTTCATTTCCTGAGCCAGCCCGACACTCATGGCGTTGCGCTTGGCCGGGCGGTTGATCTGCACCCAGGCGATGCCGTCGTCGAATTCGACCAGCACTTCCCGTCCGCCGGGGATGGGTTTCGTGGTCTCGATGGCTTCTGCTGTCGTCACGGGGAATGTCTCCTCAATCTGCGATGAACAGGGCGTCAAGCGCCATGACGCCTTCGCCTTGGGCGAAGACCGACAGGGGGTTGACGTCGATTTCCTTGATGCTCGGATGGGCGCGCAGGATATTGCCCACGGCGCGGATGGCATCGGTCACGGCATCGACATCGCGGGCCGGCTGGCCGCGGAACGGACCCAGCAGCCTGGCGCCGCGCATCTCTTGCAGCCTTTCCAGGATCTGGGCGCGGCTGGCATGGGCGGGCAGCATCTCCAGGGCGTCCAGCGCCTCCACCCAGACACCGCCCAGGCCGAACACGACGAACGGACCCCATTCGGGATCGTTGCGCCCACCGATGACCAGTTCCAGCCCGGAGCGCGCCATCTCCTCGATCAGGATGCCATCGATGGCACCGTCGGGCAGGGCTTGCTGGGCATTGTCCATCAGGCGCTGCCAGCCGGCACGCAGGGCTGCCTCGTCCTTGACGCCAATGATGACGCAGCCAACCTCGCTCTTATGCATCAAGGTGGGGGCCTGCAATTTCATGGCGACGGGGTAGCCGATGCGGCCCGCCAACTGGGCGGCGGAATCCACGTCGCGGAAGACCAGCACGCCGCGCGGCACACGGACGCCGAATTCCGCCAGCAGCGCCTTGCCTTCATATTCCGGCAGCGAACCGGGGCGGGGCAGGGGGGAACCCGGACCGGGTGACGGGGTGCGGCCGGCGATCCTTGCCGCCGCCCCCGCCTGGCGCTGGATGGCTGCGAAGGCCCGCAGCGCGCGGTCGGGGGAACGGAACAGCGGCGTATCGGTTGCCCGGAACGGGCCGATACAGCCGGGATCCAGCGGTGCCTCGTCCCCGATGATGGCGACGGCCACGGGCTTTGGCGCCACACGGGCCAGGGGGGCGATCGCGTCGGCCTTGGCGCGCTGTTGCCACGGTCCGCCGCCGGCCAGGGCCAGCAGCACGGCCCCGACGGCCGGATCGGCCATCATCACCTCCGTCGTGCGGGCGAAAACGCCGGCGTCGGAGAAGCCGGCGATGCCGACATCCAGCGGATTGGACGCCTCGCATTGCGGGGGCAGCAGGTCGCGCAGACCGTCCAGCGTCTCCTGGCCCAGGGCGGCGACCTCCAGCCCGATCTTTTCGCAGAAATCCAGGCTGAGGCCCCGGACCGCACCGGAATTGGTGATGATGGCCATGGCCCCGTCGGCCGGTGCCGGAAAACGGTAGAGGATGGCGGCCGCGTCGAACAGCTCGTCCATAGTTTCCACCAGGATGACGCCTTCATCCTCCACGGCGGCCTTCATCACGGCATGGTCGCTGGTCATGGCGCCGGTATGGGATTGTGCCGCCGCGCGGCCCGACGCACTGGCACCCGGATGGACCATGACGAGCGGCCGCCCCGCTTCCCGTGCCATGCGTGCGGCCGACAGGAAGGCGGCGGGATCGCGTATCTGTTCAATATAGGCGGCGATCAGGCTGGCGCCTTCCGCCACCAGATGGCGGATCACATGGTCGATGCGGACCACGGCTTCGTTGCCCGTCGATACGACATGAGAGATGCGGGCACCCCGCGCCAGCAGGGCAGAGCGGATGTTGGAGGCCATGGCCCCGCTCTGGGCGACGATAGCCATATGCGGCCCGGCCGCCAGTGGCTGGAACTCCAGCGATTCAAAGCTGAGCGCGGCGCCGCTGGCATAGTTGGCGAAACCCATGCAATTGGGGCCCAGCAGCGCCAGGCCGCCGGCACGGCAGATTTCGGCGATTTCCTCCTGCTCGCGCGCGCCTTCCTCCCCCGCTTCGCGGAAGCCGGCGGCGAAGACGATGGCACCGCCGACGCCGCGTTCGATACAGGCCTCCACCGCCTCCCGAACGGCCTTGCGCGGAACGTTCAGCACGGCCACGTCCACGCCGTGCGGCAGGGACTGGATCGATGGCAGGCAGGGGGTGCCGTTGATCTCCGCACGGGTCGGGCTGACCAGATGCACGGTTCCCGTGAAGCCGGATCCGGTGATGTTGCGCAGCACCGCCCCGCCGACGGATGCCGGTTCGGGGGATGCGCCCGCGATGGCGATGGAACGGGGGCGCAGCAGGCGCGTCAGGTCCATGCGGGAAGGCGGCTGCCCTCCCGTCTCAAAATTCGACGTCTGCATTCAGACCTACCGTCGGTTGGTGCGGAAGGGCGCGAACCGGTCCGCCGCCCCCTTCAGCGCGTTCTTGTACATGACCATGTCGGACTGCCATGCGATGTAGCGGGCGCCGCGGTCGATCCCGGCTTTCAGGCTGTCCGGGCTGCCCGCCACCACGCCGAAATGCCGGCCGGCCCGCTGGCAGGCATCCACGACCCGGTCCACGACCGCCTGCACGTCCGCATGCTCCGGCTCCCCTGGATGGCCCAGCGACTGGCTGAGGTCGCCGGTGCCGATAAAGGCTACGTCCAGGTGATCCAGGGCGCAAAGGGCGTCGATATCGGCGGCCATGCGCGCATTTTCCACATGCACGGCCACGAGGGTGTCGCGGTTCGCCTGCTCGATATAGGTTTTGGGCGGTGTGAATGCGTAATCGCCGGCCCGGCAGCCAGGGGCCCAGCCGCGCTCGCCCAGCGGATGATATTTGGCGCGGCGGATCACGGCCTGCGCCTCCGCCGCTGTCGACAGGGAAGGCACCTGGATGCCGCTGGCTCCGCTGTCCAGCGCGTGCAGGATATTGGCCTCTCCCGCGTCGGCGGTACGGACGATCGCGCTGATACCCACCAGTTGGGCCGCCCGGATCAGGTCTTCGATCTCGCCATGCGTGAAATTCGCATGTTCGCTGTCGATGATGATGAAGTCGAAGCCCGCAAGGCCGATCATCTCGACAAGGTTGGGCGCCGGGAACTTGACGAAGGTGCCGAAGGTCGGCTCGTCATTTTCCAGGCGCCGCTTGACTAGACTGTTGATCACAACGCATCTCCCGACAGGCGACGTCTCTTCGGGGTGGGGACGTCTGCCGTGCGTTCATCCAATGCAATCGGCGGGGGGAATCAAATGCTGATTGCGGCCGCGATCGATAACGATGCGGCATCGAAGCCGTTTGCAGGCCAACCGATGCCGTCGCGGCATCAATCGCACGGTCAAAAAGAATTAGACGGAAGATGCCGATGCCTTCCTACTGCTGCAATCAGTCCATGCCGGACTTGCAAAAATGTTCCTGGGAGGCGGTGTGTACGGAAAGAACGACTTGCGGGCCGCATTGGCGCCACCGGCGCCGAAGCCGCCGGCAACCCCCTTCAAACCGGCGTCCTATGGCCGCTTTTACGCGGAAACCCCGGCCGAGGAAGGCGACAATGTCCAGACCTGGCTGGCACGGGGACAGAATCTGATCGTGGCCTACAGCCGTGTGTCTGCTGGTGCCCTGCTGTCCCGGCAGGGGCAGGTGGATGAATATGCTGTCGTCCTGCCCGATTCCGGCCTTTCGGTGGAAATAACGGCCGGCGGGCAGGTGGAAACGGCGCAGGGCCCCTGCGTTGCCTTCATTCCCCCCGGTGACAGCCAGCTACGCGCGCTGGGGAAGGGGGAAGTCTACCGGTTGATCACCACGCGGGCCACGGACCTTGCGGCCCGCTGTTCCAATGCGGCCGATTTTGCAACGCCCGACCCCAATGTGCCGGACCTTGTATCCTGGCCCGATCCGGTCGACGGTTGGCGCATCCGTGTCTATGCCGGTGATGTGCCGGCCCAGCCGGGGCGGTTCGGCCGCCTTTACCGCTGTTCCACCATCATGGTGAACCTGACCAGCGGCCGGCCCGGCCCGCGTGACCCCGCCGACCTGTCGCCCCATCATCATGATGATTTCGAACAATATTCCATCGCGACGGCGGGCGAGTTCATTCACCATCTGCGCTGGCCCTGGACCGGGAACAGTGCGCATTGGCTGGATGACCAGCATGAATTCTGTGCCGCCCCGTCGGTTGCCGTGATCCCGCCACCGGCGACACACACGTCACAGGGCACGGCACCGGGACTCAACCGGCTTCTGGATGCTTTCTGCCCGCCCCGGCGCGATTTTTCGGCGCGTGAAGGCTGGGTCCTGAACGCGGCGGATTATCCCGCCCCCGAACGCTGACCTGAACAGACAAGCACGAGCCGCGGTCAACGCGGCCCCCGTGAAATGGGAGGAAGAGATGACTGACCCCAGGATTGAATCGCTGCTGATCGGTGCCGTGGACCTGCATTGCCACAGCGGGCCTTCGGTGATGCCGCGCAGCCTGAACCATGTCGAGGCGACCCATCAGGCCGAAGCGGCCGGCCTGCGCGCCATCCTGTTCAAGGACCATTATTATTCCGTCACACCGGTGGCCGAGCTTCTGAAGGAGACGATGAAGCCGAAGATCGAGCTGCTGACCGGCGTGCCGCTGAACAACACCACGGGCGGGCTCAACCCCTATGCCGTGGAACATGGGTTCAAGCTGGGCGCGCGTCTGGTCTGGATGCCGACCTTCTCCGCCGCCAACCATATCCGCCATTCCCACCGTCGCCAGTTCCTGCCCACCAAGGAGCAGATGCTGGCGCCCACGGCGCTGTCCGTTGTGGATAATCGCGGTGCCCTGGTGGACGAGGCGAAGGTCATCCTGGACCTGATCGCCAGCTATGACGCCATCCTGTCGGCCGGGCACCTGCATATCAGCGAGATCTGGCCCCTGTTCACGGAAGCGAAGAAGCGCGGCGTCAAGCGCCTTCTGGTCAACCATCCGACCTTCCTGATCGACGCGAATGCCGCCGACATGAAGGAACTGGCCGCCATGGGAGCGCTTCTGGAACATTCCTGCTGCATGTGGGCAGGCGTGCAGGGGCGCAACTACACGGCCGACAGCCTGGATCAGGTGATCAAGGCCGGCGGCGTGGACAGCACGATCATCGGGTCGGACCTGGGCCAGGTGGGCAATCCGTCACCGGTGGACGGGTTCCGCCATGTCATCGGCATGTGCATCGGCCTGGGCTATTCCGATGATGACATCCGCAAGATGATCGGCCTGAACGCCGCCCGGCTGGTCGGGCTGGACGAACCCGGCCGGCAGCGGTCGGCTGCGGAATGATGGCCCCAGGGGCGGCGGCGCATCGCCGTTGCCCCGCAACGACACCAAAGTCGGAATTCAGGGAGAAACGATCATGTCGGCCAATCCGCTGGACGTCATCGCCAAGATGCCGATGCGTTTCCGGCAATATGTCATCATCGGGCTTTGTTGCCTGATCAACGTCACCGAAGGCTATGACATGATGTCGGCGGCCTATACGGCGCCGCTGTTCACGGCGGAATGGGGCGTGCCGCGCACCGCGCTGGGTATCCTGTTCTCCATGGGGTCGCTGGGTTTGGCCATCGGTGCCTTCGGCGCCGCCCCCATCGCGGAACGTATCGGCCGACGTGGTGTCACTTTCCTGGCGCTGGCCGGCATCACCCTTTCCCACGCCGCATCGGCGGTCGCCAACTCCATGGAGATGCTGACCTTCCTGAAATTCCTGATGGGTATCGGGCTGGGGATGCTGGTGGTCAGCCTGAACGTGCTGGTTTCCGAATATGCCAATGATGACCGGCGCAACCTGATGCTGTCGATCCTGCACACGGGGTTCAGCATCGGCATGACGTTGAGCGGGGCCATCACCGGTCTGCTGCTGGAACCATATGGCTGGCGGTCGGTCTTCGTTGTCGGGGCCGGCATCAATGTCACGCTTCTCGTCATACTGGTGCTGTTCATGTGGGAATCTCCCACCTATCTGCTGACGGCACAGCCGAAGAACGCCCTGCCGCGCATGAACCGGATAATGACCGGTCTGGGCCATCAGCCGCTGGACCGGCTGCCGCCGCCGCCGGAACGGGCGCGCAAGCAGCAGAACCGGGCCGTGGCCTTGTTGTCCGGCGATGTGCGGCGGCTGTCCATTCTGATGTGGACCGCTTCCTTCATCTATGCGGTGGTCGGCTATTTCCTGCTGAACTGGAAGCCGACCGTGCTGGTGGAGGCAGGGCTGACCCCGACCGAGGCCAGCTATGCCGGTGTTCTGCAGGGGGTTGCCGGCTCGCTGGGCCATCTGGTATTCGGCATCTTTGCCAAGCGCGTCGGGGAAGAACGGCTGACGGCGATCTTCTTCATCGTGATGGGGGGGGTGCTGGTCGTGTTCGGTGGCATCCAGGCCAGCGTGCCCGTGATGATCGGCCTGGCCTGCACCCTGACCTTCTTCACGGTCGGCTCCTATACGGGTGTGTTCCTGACCACCATCGCCCATTATCCGCCGCATCTGCGCACCTTCGGTGTTGGGTTCGTCGTCGGGTTCGGCCGGGCGGGGGCGGTATTGGGGCCGTTCATCGGTGGCCTGCTGCTGGATGCGGATATCGGGCGGGTGGCAGCCTTCGCATTCTTCGCCGTGATGTGCGTGGTCCCGGCTGTGGCCATGCTGGTGCTGGGCCGGAAGGCCGATGCCACCCCGGCGCCCGCGTCAGTCTGAGGGGTGCGCCATGAACCCGATCATCGATATCGGCGGGGACCCGGTTTACGATTCCCACGCCCATGTGTTCACCAACGACGAAGCCCGATACCCGATGGACACCCGCAATGCGCGGGAAGGCGAGGAAAATCTCCGCCGGCGCATCGCGGCGGAGCCGGTGACGGCCGAGCGCCTGCTGCGATGGTGGGCGGAAAGTGGTGTTACCGGCGGGTCCGCCGTGCAGTACAACACGATCTACAAGAAGGATAACCGCTACCTGCTGGACATGTCCGACACCCATCCGGGACGCCTGCCCGCCGTCGTGATGCTGGATGCGCAGGACCCGGAGACGCCGACGGTTCTGGAAGGGATGGTTCTCCGGCACGATATCGTCGGGCTGCGCCTGTTCGGCTATCCCGACGAAACCGGTGCCTATCCCTGGCTGGACAGCGAGGCCGCGTTGCGGACCTGGCAGGTCGCGGATCGCCATGGGTTGACCATGGTGGTGATGTATGCGCCCGGCGTGGCCGCGCCGGCGCCGCTATGCCGCATCGCCGGTCTTGCCCGCCGCTTTCCGCGCCTGCGCATCGCGCTGGACCATTTCGGATGGCCGAGCGGCGGTGACGACCGGTCACAACTGGGCCTGGTCCCGGCGCTGGTGGCCATGCGGGAATACCGCAATGTCTATTACAAGCTGACCACCATCAATTTCCGGATGTTCGACAAGGCAGGCGTGGATCATGCCGCCTTTGTCCGGCGGGCTGTCGATATCATGGGCGCCGACCATGTCATGTGGGGTTCCGACGTGGGGAATACCCTGGAAACCTATGCCGACATGGTGGCACAGGCGCGGGAAGCGGCGGCCCTGCTGAACGCGAAGGAACGGCGCCTGTTCCTGCATGACACGGCGTGCGGCCTGTTCCAGCGCGGGGCTGTACCAGCAGGGGAGCGTGCAGCATCATGATTGCCGATCCGCCCATCGTCGATGCGCACGCCCATATCATCACGCGGCGCATGCCCTTCCGGGAGGATGCCTGGATCCGGCCCGATTATGAATATACGGCAGAGGATTTCATCGCCGACCTGGACCGGCACGGGGTCGCGTTCGGCATCGTCACGGCCGCCAGCCTCTATGGCGACTATAATGACTATACGCTGACCTCGCTGGCCCGATACCGGCGCCTGCGCGCGACCGTGATGCTGGAGCCGGAGACCGATGCCGCAACCATCCGCAGCCTGCGCGACCAGGGTGTCGTGGGGGTGCGCATGCAATGGAAGGTGGATGCGGCACCGCCTGATTTCCACAGTTTCCCTTATCGAAAATTCCTGAACCGTCTGGCCGATTGCGGCATGCATGTCGAACTGAACGCCAGCGCCGATCAGCAGGCCATCGTCCTGCCGGTCCTGGCGGCCCACGGGATCGATGTCGTGGTCGACCATTTCGGCCTGCTGCGCGCGCCCGATGGCATGGACGGCGACGGCTTCCAATCCATCCTGCGGGCCGTCGCGGGGGGACGGACCTGGGTGAAGATTTCTGCCGGCTTCCGGCTGGGACCGGGCCTTCGCCGGGCCGCTTCGGCCCGGCTTCTGGCCGAAGCGGGCGGGGACCGCCTGTTATGGGGCAGTGACGCGCCCTTTGTCGGCAAGGAAAGTGCCATTTCCTATGGCGACACCCTGGCGCAGTTCCAGGAACTGGTCCCCGATGCGGCCGTTCGACGCCGGATTTCCGACGCCGCCCTGCGCCTCTGCTTCTTCTGAAAACCGCGCGGCGGTGACTGCTGTCGTGTCTACCGGAGCGGCAGTCGCCATCGGGCGTGGCCCTGCGCCGCGCCCTTGTTCCGGCCGGGGCAGGATGCTCCCGCTACCAATGCCGCCCCGTTATCGGTCTTGCCGATAGTGGCATTGGACTGTTCGTCATAGACGAACACAATATGAAATCAACGAACAATATACAGGCCGAATGATCGTCATTCGGCGGGGAGGAACAAATGGTTCAGGAGATGTGCGCCGGTTCCCATGCAGATATGCCGCGCAACGGCGGCGGGCGGTCGTTCAGGCTGGGCATGGTCAGCCTGCTGGCCTTGTGCGCCCCGCTGGCGGCCCCCTTGGCCGCGGCGCAGCAGCCGGCGGGACCGTCCGGTGCGGAACCGATGCAGGCACTGGATGAAATCGTCGTCACGGGCACGCGCATTTCCGGTTTCACGGCGCCCACGCCCCTGACCTCCGTCGGGGCGGTGGAGATGCAGGACAGGGGCGTCAGCACCGTGTCCGACCTTTTGCGCGATGTGCCGCAACTGAAGGTCAACCAGAATATCGGCAAGTCGAGCGAACCCATCGGCGCGTCCAATGCCGACCTTCGCGGCCTGGGCACCCAGCGCACGCTGGTATTGATGAACGGCAACCGCGTCGGGGCCACCGATCCCGCCGGCACGATCGACACCAACATCGTTCCCGTCGCGCTGATCCGGAATGTGGAGATCGTGACGGGCGGCGCCTCGGCCGCCTACGGATCCGACGCGGTGGCCGGCGTCGTCAATTTCGTGCTGGACAAGACGTTCCAGGGTGCCAAGGCCGATATTTCCTATGGCGTGACCGATTATGGTGATTTCCGCCGTCCCAAGGCCAGCGTCGCGGTGGGCCATGGTTTTCTGGATGGCAAGCTGCATGCCACCCTGGCGGCCGATTTCCTGCATAATTCCGGCCAGACCAGCCAGGCGGAGCGCCCCTGGGGCCGAAACCGCACGGTGCAATTGACCAACGCCGCCTATACCCCCACCAACGGCCAGCCGCGCCTGTTGATCGTCGAAAATGGCGTGTTCTCGCAGATGACGCCCGGCGGCGTGGTCGGCCTGCAGGGCGGGCGCAACACGCTGGCCCAGAGCCTGGCGGCGCAATTGGGCTTCGCACCCGGCACGGGCGTGCAATTCGGTCCGAACGGCCAGCCCCTGCCGTTTGAATACGGCACCAATGTCGGCGGCACCTATATGCAGGGCGGCAACGGCTATCAGGTGATCGACGGCGGCAACCTTCTGCCGGAAATCGAACGCAAAAGCGGCTATGGCCGTGTCAGCTTCGAGGTGAGCGACGATATCACCCTGTTCGCCGACATGCTCTATTCGGAGGTGCAGGCGGAATCCGATCTGGCCGCAAACCCGGATACCGGCACGCTGACCATCCGCAACGACAATGCCTTTCTGGATGGCTCGGTGAGGGCGGCGATGGCCTCGCTGGGCCTGACCAGCATCCCCTTTGGCCGCATCAACCTGGAGGATGGCAATTCCATCTTCCAGACCACGACCAAGGCCCGGCGCTGGAGCTTTGGCGCCGAGGGCATTCTGGCCGGCAACTGGACCTGGAGCGCGACGGGACAGATCACCCGCAACACCTATGACCAGGCGGCGCTGAACAACCGCATCGCCCAGCGCTGGACCTATGGCATCGACAGCGTGATCAACCCGGCCACGGGACAGCCCATCTGTCGCGTGCTGCTGAACAATCCCAACCCCACGGCGGCACGGGACCCGTATGGCGATATTCGGGGCTGTATCCCGATCAACCCGTTCGGCGCCGGTTCCATCACCCAGCAGGCCCAGGCCTATTACCACGGCACCTCCACCACTTTCGCGGAGATGCGGCAGGAAGTCTATGCCGCGAACATCTCCGGCTCTCCCTTCACCACCTGGGCGGGGCCGGTGTCGGTGGCGGCGGGCGCGGAATATCGCACGGAAAAGACGGTTCAGACGTCGGACGCCAATTCTGCCGCCAGCCGCTGGCGTTCCATCAACGCACAGCCCTTCAGTGGCAAGTACCATGTGAAGGAAGGCTATGCGGAGGTGGTGGTGCCGCTGGCCGACGGGGCGGCATTCGCCAACAAGCTGGATTTGAACGGCGCGGCCCGGTACACGGATTATTCGACCAGCGGCACGGTCTGGGCCTGGAAGATCGGCGGCAATTACGAGCCCGTGGCCGATGTCCGCTTCCGTGGCACCCTGTCCCGCGACATACGCGCACCCAACAATTACGAACTATTCTCACGCGGCAATCAGGTGATCAACCAGATCATCGATCCGCGCACCAATATCGGCCGCCAGACGACGCAGATCACGGGCGGCAATCCCGACCTGCTGCCGGAAAAGGCCGATACCTATTCAGTGGGTGTCGTCTATCAACCCGGCTGGTTGAGCGGCTTCCGCGCGTCCTTCGATTATTACAATATCAAGGTGAAGGACGCGATCTCGGTCATTTCGGCACAGGATATCGTGAATTTCTGCTTCCGGGGACAGAGCGTCTTCTGTTCCGGGGTAACCCAGACCAACGACATCATCACCCGGGTCAATATCATCCCCTTCAACGCCAACTCGCAGAAGGTGGCGGGGCAGGATCTGGAGATGGAGTATAATTTCCCGCTGGAAATGGCGGGTGCTGACGGTGACATGCGGCTGCGGCTGCTGGTCAACCATGCCGACAAGCTGGCCACCACGGCCAATGGTGTAACCAACGATTATGTCGGGCTGGCCGGCATTTCCCCGCCGCCGCAGGGCGTGCCGGAATGGCGTGTGAACCTGAATGTTAGCTACAGCTTCGATGATTGGAAGCTGGGGGTCGGCTATCGCTATATTTCCGGCGGCAAGATTGACACGCGGTTCAACCGGACCGTTCTGGACATTGCCGACAACCGCATCGACGGCATCAATTACTTCGATGCCAACATCGCCTGGGATGCGACGGCGAATGTCACGATCTATGGCTCGGTGGAAAACCTGACCAACGAGGCACCGCCGATCACGCCGAACGGCATCGTGCAGCCGACCATCGCCAATTCCCCCTTCTTCGACAATCGCGGACGTTTCTGGGTCATCGGCGCGCGGGCGCGGTTCTGAGCTTTCTCCCATCCCCTCGACAGGGCGCCGGTTGCGTGAACCGCACCGGCGCCCTTCTTTTATCGCTCACCAAGGATCAGGTCGGACGCTTTCTCCGCCACCATGATCACGGGCGCGTTGGTATTGCCGCCGGGAACGGTGGGCATGATGGAGGCATCGACGACCCGCAGGTTCGCCACGCCCTTCACGCGCAGCATCGGATCGACGGTGGCGGCGTCATCCATGCCCATGCGACAGGTGCCGACCGGGTGCTGGGTGATGCGCAGATTGGCGCGGATGAAGGCATCCAGGTCCGCATCGCTCTGGCGATCGATGCCAGGCTTCGTTTCCCGCGTGGCCAGGGAGGCCAGCGGACCGCTGCCAAACAGGGTGCGCAGCACCCGGATACCGCGTCGCAGTTCGGCATAATCCCGCTCATGCGACAGCAGGTTCAGATGGACGCGCGGCTTGTCGCCCGGATCGGCGGAACGCAACGTCACCTGCCCCCGGCTTTCCGGGTGCAACTGGATCACCATGACGGAGAACATGTCGGCAAGGCGCCGCCGCACGCCGGGCATCCACAGCTTGGCATCCAGCCGGACCGGCATCACCATCAGCTGGATATCCGGCCGTTCCAGATCCGGCAAGGTCTTCAGCAGCGCGGCACAGCTTGTCACCTGCGAGGCGAAGGGACCCGTGCCCAGCAAGGCCCAGCGCAGAGCGGAGAGGGCGGCGCGGTCGAAGCGGAGCTGTTTCAGGAACGTATCGGCGGCGGCCGCGAATTCGGCATAGACCAGTGGGTGTTCGGACAGGTTCTGGCCGACGCCCGGCGCGTCCACCCGCACATCGACACCATGGTCGCGCAGATGCGCCGCCGGCCCCACCCCGGACAGCATCAGCAGATGCGGGGAATTGTAGGCCCCGCCGGACAGGATGATGTCGCGGTCGGCCCGGACCTGCGCCATCGCGCCGTCACGGCGATATTCCACGCCGGTGGCCCGCTTCCCCTCCCACAGGATGCGCGTCACCTGCGCCCCGGACAGCAGGGTCAGGTTGGGTCGCTTCAGGGCCGGGCGCAGATAGGCCTGCGCGGCGCTGGCCCGCCGGCCCTGGCGGGTGATGGTCACCTCGCTCAAGGCGAAACCCTCCTGCTGTTCCCCGCTGAGATCGTCGCTGATCGGGAAGCCGGCGGCGGTGGCGGATTGCAGGATCTCATCGGTCAGCAAGGCCGGATGGCGTACCTGCGTGACGGACAGGGGGCCGTCGCCGCCATGATAGGGACCGGCCCCGCGCCAACTGCTCTCCATCCGCCGGAAATAGGGCAGCACATCATCATGGCCCCAACCGGGACAACCCATGTCGCGCCATTCATCATAATCACGGGCGTGGCCGCGCATATAGATCATGCCGTTGGTGGTGGAACAGCCGCCCAGCACGCGCCCGCGCGGCAGGGGCAGGCTGCGCCCGTCAAGGTTGGCCTCCGGCTCCGTGGCATAGCCCCAATCCTTGGCCGGGTCGGCCATGGCCGCCATGAAGCCCAGCGGCATGGCATGGAAGGGGCTGGCGTCGGAGCCGCCCGCCTCGATCAGCAGCACGCGGCGGGTGCCATCGGCACTGAGACGGTTGGCCAGCACGCAGCCCGCCGACCCGGCGCCGACGATGATGTGGTCGAACTTCTGCGTCACGGTTCCTCACAAATCCAAAAGGGGTGTTGCACAATAACGGAATATGTTCAACAATAGCAAACGAAGAGACGCCGAGGCGTCCACCCGGCCGCACGCGCCGACATCCTATCCATCCATCAATTCGAGACGGTGAGAAATGCCGGATATCGCAAAGGACCAGATCGCCCTGGAAGAAGCGCGACGCTTCGCCGGGCGAGAACATGGCCTGTTCATCGACGGCACATGGCGGGAGCCGCGCACCGGTGCCGGCTTCGACACGTTCAATCCCGGCGACGGGTCTGCATTGGGCCAGGTGGCCTTGGGCGGGGAAGCGGATGTCGATCTTGCCGTGCGGGCGGCGCGCGCCGCCCTGGATGGGCCATGGGGGGAGATGAAGCCATCGGAACGCGCCCGCCTTCTCTGGCGGCTGGCCGACGCGATCGAGGCCAGGGTGGAGGAATTCGCCCTGCTGGAAACACTGAACAATGGCAAGCCCTTGCGCGATGCCCGGCTGTTCGACGTCCCGCATGCGGTGGAAACCCTGCGCTACAATGCCGGCTGGACGACAAAGCTGGGCGGGGAAACGGTGAACCTGTCCGGTCCCGGCACCTGGCACGCCTATACGGTGCGGGAACCGGTGGGCGTTGTGGCGGCCATCGTGCCCTGGAACGCGCCATTGGCCATGGCGGTGGCCAAGATGGCCCCGGCACTGGCGGCCGGCTGCACCCTGGTCCTGAAGCCCGCCGAACAGACGCCGCTGACGGCGATCAAGCTGGCGCATCTGGTGGAGGAGGTGGGCTTCCCCAAGGGCGTGTTCAATCTGGTGACCGGGGTGGGGGAGATGGCGGGGGCGGCCCTGGTGGCCCATCCCGGCGTGGACAAGGTGACCTTCACCGGCTCCACCGAGGTTGGCCGCCTGATCATCAAGGCCGCGACGGGCACCATGAAGCGGGTGACGCTGGAACTGGGCGGCAAGACGCCGGTAATCGTCATGCCCGACGCCGATATCAGCCGCGCCATCGAGGGGGCTGCCCGGTCGATCTTCACCAATGCCGGCCAGATCTGCAACGCCGGGTCCCGCCTGTTCGCGCATGAGAGCGTGTTCGATGCCCTGGTGGAAGGCGTGTGTGACTTCGCGTCCAGGCTGCGCGTGGGGCCGGGTCTGGACCCCACGACGCAGATGGGGCCCGTCGTCTCGGCCGAACAGAAGGCGCGGGTGCTGTCCTATATCGAGGCGGGGTTGAGGGACGGCGCGCGGATCAGCGGGCAGGGCACGGCCGCGGACGGCCCCGGCTATTTCGTGCCACCCACGGTGCTGACCGGCACGACGCCGCAGATGTCGGTGGTGCGGGAGGAGATTTTTGGCCCCGTCCTGTGTGCCATGTCCTTCAGCGACGGCGACCTGAACGCCATCGCGGCACAGGCCAATGATACCGAGTATGGTCTGGGTGCCGTGGTCTGGACACAGAATCTCAGCGCCGCGCACCGTTTGGCCCGCAAGCTGAAGGCCGGAACGGTGCGGGTGAATGGCGGCGGCCTGGACCCCGCCCTGCCTTTCGGCGGGTTCAAGCAATCCGGCTGGGGCCGGGAGAACGGCCGGGAAGGGATCGAGGCCTATACGGAGGTGAAGTCGGTCGCCATCGCCATCTAGGCCGTTGCCGGCCGCGTCCCGGCGGCGCGGCCGCCCATCTTCACGCTGACCCGGCCGGCGGCATCCAGGACATGGTCAATGCTGGACCGCGTTCGGTCACCGGTCAGGTACTTGTCAGGGCCCAGCAGCGTCAAAGCCGCCGCCAGACCGTCGCTGTAATCGAAGATCGGGGCGGAGATGGCGGCAAAATTGGCGTTGATCAGGCCGCTGGTGGTGGCATAGCCATTGCGCCGGACCGCCGCCAGCAGGTCGGGCGCCGGCATCAGGTCTGGCTGGCCTTCCGATGAAAGGTAGGTCAGCGCCTGTGGCAGGAAGGCCAGGAAGATGATGCCCGTCGCCGAACTGGCCATCGGCAGAACATGGCCCAGCCGTACCGTGAAGGCTCCCTGGCGGTTGCCATCCACCTTGGAAACGATGGCCGGACCATATTCGGTGAAGACGGACAGATAGGTGGCGCAGCCCGTGCGCGCCGTCAGTTCCGCCATCTCCATATTGGCCGCTTCCACCACGGACAATTGCCGGATGGCCGACAGGCCCAGTTCGGTGGCGTAAGGGCCAAGGGCATAGCGTGCCGTCTGCGGGTGCTGCGCCACCAGCCCTTCCCGCATGAAGGAAGCCAGATAGAGATGGGCCTTGCTGGCCGGCATCTCGGCGGCCTTGGCGATGTCGCGCAGGGCCATCGGCTCGGTCGCGCGCTGCAAGACCCGGATCACCCGGAACCCCACCTCGATGGATTGCACGCGCCGCTTCTGGTTGAGGGAATCGTCGGACGGATTCGTCATCGTTTTCTCGCTGGTTCCCCGCCATGGGTAGCAGAGCTTCGGGTTTGCGTCGACAGCGCAATGGTTCTGGCCGGGGATCGACTCTTGTGATATTGACGAATAATGTTCGTTATTATCGAACGTTAAAACTCAAACGAGGTGTCCAATGCGGATAGCCCCAATGCGGATAGCCATTGTCGGGGCGGGGATCGGCGGACTGACGGCGGCCCTGGCGCTGCTGCGACGCGGGTTCGACGTCACGGTCCATGAACAGGCCGACGAATTGCGGGAGGTCGGGGCCGGGTTGCAGATCAGCGCCAACGGCACGCGGGTTTTTGCCGCACTGGGCATCCTGGATGCCATCCTGGCGCAATCCTACTGCCCGGTCGGCAAGGAAATCCGGCTATGGAGTACGGGCCAGACCTGGAAGCTTTTCGATCTGGGGCCGCAATCGGTGGAGCGCTATGGCGCGCCCTACATCACCATCCATCGCAACGACCTGCATAATGTGCTGGCCGAGGCGGTACGTGCCGTCCGGCCGGACGCGATCCGGCTGGCGTCGCGCTGCGTCGATGTGGAACAGGAGCCGGCCGGTGCGACGCTGCACTTCGCGGACCAGCCGGCGGAGCGGGTCGATCTGGTGATCGGTGCCGATGGCGTGCATTCCGTCATTCGCCAGAAGCTGTTCGGTGAACTGGCGGCCAGCTTCACGGGCATCGTGGCGTGGCGCGGGGTCATCCCCATGGACCGGCTGCCAGCCCATCTGGTGCGCGATGTCGGCATCAACTGGATCGGGCCGGGCGGCCACATCGTCAATTATCCCATCCGGCGCGGAGAATTGATGAATTTCTCCAGCGTCGTGGAAAACCAGGACTGGAAGACGGAATCCTGGTCCAGCCCGTCCACGGTGGAGGCCTGTCTGGCCGACTATGCCGGCTGGCATGCCGATGTTCACACCTATATCCGGGCCATCCCGCAGCCCTTCCGCTGGGCGTTGCTGTCGCGTCAGCCGCTGGACAATTGGACGAAGGGCCGCGTCACGCTGCTGGGCGACGCCGCCCATCCAATGCTGCCCTTCATGGCGGCGGGGGCGGGCATGGCCGTCGAGGATGCCTTTGTCCTGGGCCGGGCACTGGAAACCTATGCCGGCGACCATGCGCGGGCATTCCAGGCCTATCAGGCTGCGCGCATCCCCCGCACGACGCGGGTGGTCCAGGCGGCCTCGGCCAATGCCGGCCGCTTCCACAATCCGGCCCTGGCCGAGGCCGCGGGGGCACAAGCCTATGTGGACCGGGAATGGGACCCTGAACGGGTGGCCGAACGCTACGAATGGCTATTCCGGCATGATGTGACGACCGTGCCGTTGTAAGCGCACCGTCAGCAGAAGAACAATCCGAAGAGAGAAACGAACATGTCGCAACCAACAGCCTGGGTCCGGCAGCCGCAGGTGGTCAGCTTCCCCGACATCAGGGGGTTCAGCGAAACCTATGGCTTTGCCGGCAATTCAGGGAAGGTCAACCTGGAAGGCCAGCTTCTGTGCCGGCCGGCTGCCCGCGCCCGCACGGTCTATCTTTTCATGCACCCGACATCGACGCTGCAATTGCTGCCCATGCCGATGGCGCTGGCGGATCAGGGGCTGGATGTGCTGTGTGCCGCCAGCCGTTACCCCCGCAACGACAGCGCCCTGATCATGGAGAAGGTGGCCATCGACCTTGGCCGCTGGATCGCCCATGCCCGTGAGGTGCTGGGCTATGAGCGGGTGGTGCTGGTCGGCTGGTCCGGGGGCGGATCGCTGTCGCTGTTCTATCAGGCGCAGGCGGAGAAACCATCCATCACCCACACACCGGCCGGTGACGCGCTGGACCTGACCCAGGCCGGGCTACAAATGGCCGATGGCGTCATCTTCATCGCCGCCCATCTGTCCCGCGCGGAAACCCTGACCGAATGGCTGGACCCATCGGTGCTGGACGAGGCTGATCCCGACCGGCGTGACGTTGCTTTCGACATTTATGCCGACGATTGCCCCAACAAGCCGGCCTTCGACCCCGATTTCATCAGCCGGTTCCGTGCCGGCCAGGTTGCCCGCAACCGCCGTATCACCCAATGGTGCCAGGAACAGCTGGAACGGCTGCGCCGGCGCGGCGGGGCTGAGCAGGAACGCGCCTTCATCGTCCATCGCACCATGTGCGACGTGCGCTGGATCGACCCCACGGTCGATCCCAATGAACGGCGGCCGAACTGGACCTATATGGGCGATCCGCGTACCGTCAATGTCGGGCCGGTGGGGCTGGCGCGCTTCTGCACCCTGCGATCCTGGCTCAGCCAGTGGAGCTATGATCTGTCCAACGCCAAGGGGCCGATGAACGCCGCCCGCATCCACCGGACACCGGTGCTGCAGATCGAGAACACGGCCGATGATGCCGTCCCGGCCTCGCACAATCCGGCCATCAACGCGGCATTGGCCACACCGGACAAGGAATATCACCGCATCATCGGGGCCACGCATTATTATATCGGCCAGCCTGAGCATCTGGCCACCTGCATCGGCCTGATCACGGACTGGAGCCGGCGCAAGGGGTTCCTGGAAGGGTGATGGCAAAGCCCCCTTTCCCCGGACAGGCCGAGGGAAGGGGGGCATCGTTCCGGTTCACCCCGCCCGCGCCTTCAGCCGTGCGGCCTTGGCCGCCGTCCATCGGTCCAGGTCGGCGCGGGCCGTGCGGGCGGCATCGGCAAGGTAGGTGGGGGATTCCGTGCGGGCCGTCACCTCAAGACGCAGGCCGTTGGGATCGAAGAAATAGATGGATTTCACGAATTCGTGATCGACCAGTCCCAGCACCTCCACCCCATGCGCGACCAGCCGTTCGCGCATGGCCAGGACATCGGCCACGGACCCGGTTTCCATCGCGAAATGCTGCACCCAGCCGGGAGTGTTGGGGGAGGGGGCAGGCATCTCGTTTTCGCCGAGGTCGAAAAAGGCGATGTAGGAGCCATCGGTCATGGCGAAGAACATATGGGCATAGGGCTTTTCCTCTCCCGTGCTGGGCACGCGATCGGCGGTCATGCAATTGACCAGCGGCAGGCCCAGCACATCCTCGTAGAAATGGCGGGTTTCCTCCGCATCGCGGCAGGGATAGGCGAAATGGTAAAGGCCCTTGATCTTCGGCGGCGTGGACATGGCATCGTCTCCCGGATGTCGTTGAATGGTTGGGGCCAGCATAGGCCGGGTGCGGCGGGCCTTCGTCCCCCCGGCAGGGGGACAGGATGATGGACAGGCGTGATGACATGACGATGCTGGCCGGGCTGGTGGCCGCGGTCGGCACCCCGGACTTCCCGGCCCGGTTCCTGCTGAGCCTGCGTGACCTGTGCGGTGCGCGGCTGTTCTCCGCCTTTGCCCCGACCGGACCGGGGGCCCCCCGCGCCCTGTTCGCGGAGGGGGATTGCCGGGCCGTGCCGGATTTCGCCCGCTCGGCCTCACAGGCTTATTGCGGCCGTTTCTGGCGCACCGATCAGGCCGTCCGCCGTGCGGTGCCGGGCCGTGCCAGGGGTGGTGTCATGGTGGTGCGCACGCGCGCGCGCGACATCGCCGATCCCGATTACCGCCGCACCTGCTACGAGCGTGGGGACATCGCCGAACGGCTGAGCATCCTGTCGGCGGGGCCGCGTGCGCTGGTGGCCAGCGGCTACCGCAGCTCCGTTGATGGCGAGTTCCAGCCGGCGGACATCGAACGGCTGGAGGGTGCAGCCCCCATCCTGATGGCAGCACTGTGCCGCCATGTCGATCTGTCGGCCAACCGGCCCTGTGATGATACGCCGGAAACGGTGGCAGACGTGCTTCTAGCCGCCGGCGTGGGGTTGAGCCTGCGTGAGGCGGAAGTTGCCGCCAATATGATCCTGGGCCGGACCCAGGCGGAAATCGGTGCCGCCACCGGCCTGACCCTGTCCAGCATCATCACCTATCGCCGCCGCGCCTATTGCAAGCTGGGCGTGATGGACAAGCAGGACCTGGCGACGACGTATGGGCGGTTGCGTCCCCCTACCGCATCGCGTTGATGAAACGCAGCACGGCGGGCGAGGGGTCGGAGCGGCGCCAGGCCAGATGCAGGCGGAAGGACAGCTCCAGATCCTCCACCTCCCGCAGCAACACACCCTGACGCGGCACCTGCCGCGTCTGCTGGGTGAAGCCGATGCCCAGGCCGACGGCCACCAGGCTCAACAGGATGCTGTCGGTGGCCGTTTCCTGCACGATGTTGGGTGAAAAGCCATTGTCCATGCAGGCCTGCATCAGCCGGTCGAAATAACGCGGTTGCGGCTTGCGGGCAGGGAAGATGAAACGTTCCTCCGCCAGATCCTGCATCCGGATGGGGCGTTGGGCCAGCGGATGATCCTCATGGATGGCCAGCACGATCTCGCTATTGCCCAGCTCGCAGGTTTCCAACTGCCCGTGGTTTTCGTCCGGCAGATGAATGTCATAGACAATGGCCACATCCACGGTGCCGTTGCGCAGGCCGTCGATCTGGTTCAACGAACTCATCGGCAGAAGGTTCAGTTCCACCATGGGTTCATCCAGGCGGAACCGCAGCAGCTTGGACGGGATGTCGGGATGGCGGGACGCCAGCTCGCTGAACCCGATCTGCACCGACCCGACATGACCGGTGGCATAGCTTTTTGCGCGCGCGACGGAGCGCTGCAGCTTTTCCAGAATGGCGTCGGTATCTTCCAGGAAGGCCCGCCCCGCCGGTGACAGGCGCACGCCGCGCGGCAGCCGTTCGAACAGTTGCACGCCCAGTTCTTCCTCCAGGTCGCGGACCTGACGGGTCAGCGCCGGCTGGGCGATGCGGATCGCCTGCGCGGCGCGACCGAAGTGCTCCTCGCGTGCAACTGCTTGAAAATACCGGAGATGTCGAAGTTCCATGTCTAATTGATACCGCGCCGGCATCAGTTCTGCAAGACAAAGAATTGGACGGCAAAGCCTTCGCCCGGCCAAGAATCAGCCATCGTCAATCAAGCGTGAAGCGTTCAAGAAAGGTCATGGCGGATGAATAGCGAAGCGGCGAACGCCCTCTCTCCTTCCGGAACGCGGTTTTTACAGGTGGGCGGCGTTCGCCTGGAAATGCTGGTCAAGGGCGAAGGTCGGCCCCTGCTGCTGCTGCATGGCATGGACGGGGTGGAGGCGCTGTTTCCCCTGATCGATCTTCTGTCGGCCACGCACACGGTCTATGCCCCGTCGCATCCGGGCTTCGGCGGGTCGGACCTGCCACGGTCCTACTCCACCGTCGATGATCTGGGTTATTTCTATCTGGACCTGCTGGACCAGTTGGATTTGCACGATGTGGTGCTGGCCGGCTTTTCCTTCGGCGGCTGGATCGCGGCGGAAATGCTGGTGAAGAATAATGGGCGCGTGGCCCTGTCGGTGCTGGGCGCCCCGTTCGGGATCGAAACGGCGGACCGCACGACGCGCCGCGTGCTGGACATTTTCGTGCAGGATGGCGGCACGTTGGAGCGCCAGTCGCAATTGACGCCCGCCCCCCGGCTGGACCTGGCCGCCATGCCGGAGGAGGTCCTGGAACGGCGCGTGCGCAATGCGGAGGCCACCATGCTGTTCGGCTGGTCGCCTTATATGTGCAACCCCAAGCTCCGCCACCGTCTTCACCGCGTCACCGTCCCGACGCTGGTCCTGTGGGGAGAGGATGACGCCATCGCATCCCTGGATTACGGGCGCGACTATGCCGCGCTGATCCCCGGCTCCACGTTCGAAACCATCCCGGAATGCGGTCATCGCATCTATGTCGACCGCCCCGATATGGCGGCACGGCGCATCGGCGATTTCGCCCGCGGCGGCGCCGCCGTCGCGGCTTGAGGAGTACCCTTCATGAAAGTCTGGCAATTCAGCGAACAGGCCTATCACCCCGCCTTCGAGGTGCCGGGACCGATGCGCATCACCCTGCCGCAGCATCATTGCGACCCGGTGGAGGCGGGGCGGCTGATCAACCGCTATCTGGATGAATATGTCCTGGCCGACGAGCTGGGATACAACATCATGATCAACGAGCATCATGCGGCGGCGACTTGCATGTCGACATCCTGCATGACGACGCTGGCCATCCTGGCGCGCCAGACGCGCAACGCGCGGCTGCTGGCGCTGGGTATTCCCATCGGCAATCGCGCCAACCCGGTGCGCGTGGCGGAAGAAATCGCCATGGCCGACGTGATCTCCAACGGCCGGCTGGAGGTCGGGCTGGTCAAGGGGGCGGCGTATGAGGTGTTCATGTCCAACCGCCAGCCCGTCCGCTTCATGGACCGGTTCTGGGAAGCCCATGACCTGATCCGGGAGGCGCTGACCAACCAGGGGGACAATTTCTCCTGGGACGGGGAATTCTTCAATTATCGCGCCGTCAGCCTGTGGCCGCGTCCCATCCAGCAGCCCACGCCCCCCATCTGGATGACGGCATCCAGCGGGTCCAGCGCCGCACAGCAGGCGAAGCTGGGCTATGTCTGCGCCACCTTCCTGTCGGGTGCCGTTGCACGGTCGGTCTTTGCCGCCTATCGCAAGGCCTATCAGGAAGCGCACGGAGCGCCCGCGTCGGAGGATCGGCTGGGCTATCTGGGCCTGGTTTCGGTCGCCCATGACCGGCGGACGGCGTTCGAGCGGGCGGAACAGATGAAGGCCTATTTCACGACGGCGGCACGGCTGGACCCGCAATTCCGCAACCCGGCCGGCTTCACGTCGGTCAAGGATAATGTCCGCCTGCTGAAGGCCGGGCCAAATGCCATCCGCCCCCGCCTGCGCGATGGCAGCCCGCTGCCGTCCGACCCGACCATCGAGCAATATATCGATGCCGGCCTGATGTTCGTCGGCACGCCGGATGACGTGTTCGGACAGATCAGCCGCTTCTATGCCGATGTCGGCGGGTTCGGCAATCTGCTGATGATGGGGCAGGCCGGCACGCTGGGCCATACAGAGACGGTGGAGAACCTGACCTTGTTCGCACAGGAGGTCGCCCCGCGTCTGGCCGAACTGTCCGTGGATGCCCCGGACATAAGGTATGAGGCGTTCGCCTGAGCCCGCCCGTGTCCGCGACAGCGGCGCCTGCGACCCTGGCGGAGGGGATGGAGGCCTATCTGGGGGCCTTCCGTGCGGCGCAGTCACCGGGCGGCGGAACCCTGTCGGCCGCCCGGCTCCTCTCCGATCTGAATGCCGGTGCCTTTGCCCGGCCCCCCGCTCCCGGCCTGCGGCGCCATGCCAGTTTCATCGTGGCGCCGGGACGGGAGATCGGTATCACCCTGTTCCATCCGGGGCGCGATATCGAACGGCCGGGCATATGCTATTTCCATGGCGGCGGCTTCGTCTTCGGCAGTGTCGAAAGCTTCGACATCGTGGCCCAGGGGCTGGCCGAGGCGACCGGGGCGGTGGTGGTCAGCGTGCAATATCGCCGCCTGCCGGAGAGCAGCTATCACGCGGCACAGGAAGATTGCCTGACGGCCTTCCAGTGGCTTGTGAGCCATGCCGGTCTGCTGGGTGTCGATCCGCGCCGCATCGCCGTGGCCGGCGACAGTGTCGGCGCCCTGTTCGCGACCATGACCGCCATCATGGCGCGCGATGCGGGCCTGGATGTCCGGCCCGTCTGTCAGATGCTGATGTATGGCGCCTATGCGCTGATACCCGATCGACCGTCATACCATCAGGGCCGCGACCCGCTGCTGACGGTGCCACGGGTGGAGGATTTCGTGCGGATTTACCGGCAGTCGCAGGCGGCGGAGCCCTTTTTGATGCCACCCCTGTCCGTGCCGGACCTTTCCGGCCTTCCCCCGGCCCTGCTGATCGGGGCCGAGCATGATCCGTTGCGGGGGGAGGGGGAGGATTATGCGGCACGGCTGCACGATGCCGGTGTGCCGGTACAGGTCCGCACCGCACCAGGCATGATCCATGGCTTCATGCGCGCCATCGGCCTGTCCCCCGCCGCCGCATATGAAATGGAAACGATGGCCGGGACCGCAAGGCCCTTTCTGTGGCCCCACGAACAGGAGCAAACAAAATGAGTTCGTCACATGACACCGATGCCGCCGCGCGTGGCCGGGCCCTGCGGGAGCAGATTTTCGGGGCCGAGGGCATGAAAAGCCTGCTGGATGCCGATGATTTCACCATGCCCCTGCAGGATGCCGTCACGCGCATCTGCTTTGGCGAGGTGTGGGACCGGCCCAGCCTGTCGCTGAAAATCCGTTCCATGCTGACCATCGCCATCCTGGTGGGACAGAGCCGTCCCGCCCAGCTTCGCAACCATGTGAAGGGGGCCATCGCCAATGGGGTCAGCAAGGAGGAGATCCGTGAAATCCTGCTGCATGCCACGCTGTATGCCGGCCTGCCGGCCGGTGCGGATAGTTGGCGGGAGGCTGGAGCGGCGCTGAGGGAAATCGATGCCTACTGACGCCGTCGCCACCGACAAGGCCGATATCGCCGCAGCCCTGCGCAAGGGGTTGCGCAGTCTTGCCAAGGCCGTCGTGGTCATCACCTGCCACCACGAGGGCCAGCGCTTCGCCATGACGGCCACAGCGGTCAGCGAACTTAGCATGGACCCGCCCTCCATGCTGATCTGCGTGAACCGGTCGGCCAGCCTGTTCGCACCGCTGTCAGAGGGGGCGGATTTCTGCATCAACATCCTGACGGCGCGGCAACTGGAAATATCCAGCCTTTGTGCCGGCCGGGAGAAGGGAGAGGCGCGCTTCGCCATCGGCGACTGGCGATGCTCCCCCCTGGGCCATGCCTATCTGGCCGATGCGCAGGCCAGCTTCTTCTGCCGCAATGTGGCGAACACCCGGTTCGGCACCCACGGGGTGTTCATCGGGGAGGTGCAGGCGGTGCTGGACTTGAGCCCGATCGACCCGCTGGTCTATATGGATGGCCGCTATGGCGGCTTCGCGGCGGTGTCCGGCTGAACCCCGATATGAGGGCCGGCGGAATGCGGCCGCCTTGATAGTGGCCATCGATCAGTATCAAGGCGGATGAGTATCATTCTGCCCGGATGAAGGCCAGGGCGCTGCCCAGCAATACCGGCATCGGCTCCCGCAGGTCCAGCGTCACGGCGCCTGCCTCCGCTGTCGGTAACTCCAGGGTTTCAAGCTGGCTGTCCAGCAGGGATACCGGCATGAAATGGCCGGGTCGCGCGGCCATCCGGTCGGCCAGGATTTCGCGCGGACCATGGAGATGGATGACGGCAAGCGGCAGCCCACCGGCGCGTAGCATCTCGCGATAACGCCGTTTCAGGGCCGAACAGGCCACGACCAACCCGGTCCCGGCCCTTGCCGCGGCCCGGATTTCCGCGGCGATCGCCGTCAGCCAGCCCTGCCGGTCCCCATCCGTCAGGGGAATGCCGGCCTGCATGCGGGCGACATTTTCCGGGGGATGCAGCCTGTCCCCTTCCAGAAAGCCCGTGCCCAAGGCCTCGGCCAATGCCGCCCCCAAGGTGGACTTGCCACAACCGCACACGCCCATCACCAGCACCAGGGGCTTTGGTGTCACCATCATCCGACCCTCAATCCAGGCGTTGGCCGTCGCCGCTGTCGAACAGGCTGGCGGCCGCACCGTCCAGGCGCAGGTCCACCATCTGTCCGGGCGACAGGGCCACACCGGGCGGCATGCGGGCCGTGACCTCCCGGCCGGCCAGCCGGATCAACACATAGGTGTCGGGCCCGGTCGGCTCGGTCATGAGTACCTGACCCCGGCAGGTGCCGGCCCTATCCGTCGGAGCCGGGGCCAGAGCCAGATGTTCCGGCCGCAGGCCCAGCACCAGCGGGCGTCCCATGTGCCGTGCGGTGGCCGCCGGCAGCCTCGGCAAGGGCAGGATGGCCTCCCCCAGCCGCAATCCCGGCAAGTCACCCGCCGCCGCCAGCTCCCCTTCCAGGAAATTCATCGTCGGCGCACCGACGAAGCCGGCCACGAAGCGGTTTGCCGGCTTCGCATAGACCAGTTCCGGCCGGTCGCATTGCTGCACACGGCCCTTGTTCATCACCACGATGCGGCTGGCCAGCGTCATCGCCTCCACCTGATCATGGGTCACATAGAGGGTGGTGCGCCGGGAGCGCTCATGCAGGCGTTTCAATTCCACGCGCATGTCGGCGCGCAGCTTTGCATCCAGGTTGCTCAACGGCTCGTCCAGAAGGAACACCTGTGGTTCCCGCACCAGGGCACGGCCGATGGCCACCCGCTGCTGCTGCCCGCCGGAAAGCTGCGACGGCTTGCGGTCCAGCAGATGTTCGATTTGCAGCAACCGGGCCACATCCGCCACCTTCGCCTCGATCCCGGCCCGGTCCAGCCCGCGCATCTTCAACCCGAAACCGATATTCCGCGCGACCGACATGGTCGGGTAAAGCGCGTAGGACTGGAACACCATGGCAATGTCGCGCTGGTCGGGTTCCAGCGCCGTCACGTCGCGGTCGCCGAAATGCAGTGTGCCGCCGCTCGGCTCCTCCAGCCCCGCCACGATGTTCAGCAGCGTGGACTTGCCGCAACCCGACGGGCCCAGCAGCACAAGGAATTCCCCCGGCTCGATATCCAGGTCGATCTTTTCCAGAACCACCGTGGTCCCGAAGCGCTTGGCGATTTCATGCAGGCGGACCCGTTGCATCCTCATCATCCCTTCACGGCCCCGGCCGCGATCCCGCGCACGAACAGCCGTCCGGACAGGAGATAGACCAGGATGGTGGGCAGGGCGGCGATCATGGTCGCCGCCATGTTGACATTATATTCCTGCGGCCCGAGCTGCGACCCGGCCAGCACGTTCAGCGCCACCGTCACCGGCTGCTGCCCCGGCCCCGCGAAGGTCAGGCCCAGGATGAAATCGTTCCAGATATAGGTGAATTGCAGCACCAGGGCGACGGCACAGACCGGCAGCGACAAAGGCAGCATCACATACCAGAAGGTGGCCAGGAACCCGGCCCCGTCGATCCGCGCCGCCTTCAGAAGGTCGCGCGGCACCGACAGGAAGAAGTTGCGGAACAGCAGGGTGACGAAGGCCAGACCCCAGACCGTGTGGGCAAAGACCAGCCCGCCCCGCGTCCCGAACAGGCCCAGTTCGCGTACCAGTGCAATCATGGGATAGAGCGTGACCTGCGGCGGGATGAACAGGCCGATCAGCAGGGCGGCGAACAGGTAGTCCACCCACCGCGCCGTGCGCAGGCTGAGCGCATAGCCCGTCAGCGCCCCAAGCCCGAGGGAGCAGAACAGCGCCGGCAGCACAATGGCAAAGGAATTGCCGAACCAGACCGACAGGCCCCGGCAATCACCGGAGATGCAGGCCCCACCCCAGGCCTTGGTCCAGGCATCGACAGTCGGTTCCTGCGGCAGGGCGAACAGGCTGCCATTATTGATCTCCGCCAGTGGCTTCAGCGAGGTGGAAAGCATGACCAGCAGCGGGAACAGCACCACAATCGCCGCGATGGACAGCATCAGGTAAAGGGGCAGGCGCCGCATTCTCAATTCCCCTTCTTCTGCCGGATTTCGGCATAGAGATAGGGGCCGACGACGGCGGCAATGGTGGCCAGCATCATGCAGGCACCCGCCGCCCCCAGCCCCAGTTCCTGCCGGTTCAGGATATGCTCCATGACGAAGCGGGCCGGCAGGTCGGAAGAGAAGCCCGGCCCCCCGCCCGTCAGCGCCACCACCAGATCGAAGGATTTCACCACCAGCGAGAAGAGAAGAATGCCCGCCGTGAAGAAAACCGGCCGCAGCATGGGTGTGATGATGGAGGCATAGACCCGCCAGGTGGGAATGCCGTCAACCTTCGCCGCCTTCCAGATATTGGGGTCAACCCCGCGCAGGCCCGCCAGGAACAGGGCCATGCACAGGCCCGATTGCTGCCAGATGCCGGCGAGCGCCACGGTGTAGATGGACCGGTCGGCCCGCACCAGCCAGTTGAAGGCAAATTCCTCCCATCCCAGCCCACGCACGGCCTGCTGGATGCCCAGGCCGGGATTGAGCATCCATTGCCAGATGATGCCCGTGACGATGAAGGACATGGACAAAGGCAGCATGAAAATGGTGCGATACAGGCCCTCCGCCCGCACGCCCCGGTCGATCAGGATGGCCAGCAGATAGCCCAGGGCCAGGCAGCCCGTGATGAACAGCGCCCCGTAAAGGACCATATTGCCCAGCGCCGTCCACCAGCGCGCACTGGCGAACAGGCGCTCATACTGAAGCAGGCCGACAAAATCCCAACTGGGCAGCAATTGCGAGCCCGTCAGTGAGATGGCGAAGGTCCAGCCGATGAACAGATAGAAACAGACGAAGGTGATCAACCCTGCCGGCAACAGGGCGATGGTGGGTGCCCGATGCGATGCCTTCATCCCCGTCCTCCCTTATCCTTGATCATTATGGCCGTTTCTGGCGGGGTCAGCGAAATGCCAGCAGCGATTTGCGCAGCAGTTCCTGCCCTTCTTCCGGGCTCAGGCGTGGATCGTTCCAGAAATGGGAGATGGCGTCATCCAGGGCCCCCGCCACCCCACCGGGCAGGCCCATGCCCGTCGATGCCAGATTGGTGGCCGGATCGCGGATCAGGGCCATGGCCTGTTTCGCGCAAGCGTCGAAGCCATCTTCCGGCACATCGGTGCGGACGGGGATGGAACCCTTGGCCTGGTTCAGCCCGGCCTGCACATCCCTGTCCATCATGACTGTGACGAAGTGCTGCTGCGCCGCCGCCGTGGCGGCATCACGCGGGGGGGTGAAGGCGAAGGCGTCCACCACCATGATGTAGGCCTGGTCGCGGGCAGGGGCCAGGGCGCAGCCGATCTCCACCCCCGGTTCCAACCCGGCCGCCCTGATATCCCCCTTGGCCCAGTCGCCCATGAACTGAAACCCCGCGTCACCGCGCATCAGCATGGCCGTCGCCTGGTTCCAGCGCCGGCCGGGGCTGCCCTCATCCACGAAGGGGCGCAGGCTGGCGAACACGCGGAACGCTTCCAGCATGGTGGGGCTTGCCAGGGCCGCCGGGTCCAGTTGTTCATAGACCTGACGGTAGAAATCGCGCCCGCCGACACCCAGCACAACGGCGTTGAACAGCAGCCTTTCCTGCCAGGGCTGGCCACCGAGTGCGATGGGTATCTTGCCCATGGCTTTCAACCGCGCCGCCGCATCCAGGAACTCCGCCCAGGTCCGCGGCACGGCCAGACTGGCCTGTTGCAGCAGGGCGGCGTTGTAGAACATCCAGTTCTCGCCATGGATATTCAGCGGGGCACCCATGTAATGCCCCTGATATTTGGCCGACCGCGCCAGCAGCGGGGGCAGGACCCGGTCCCATTCCGGCCCTGCCCCTGGTACCGGCATGACAAGACCATGTGCCGACAGTTCCGTCAGTTGCGTCCCCACGGAGAACAGGAAGACCGGCGGCGGGTTGCCCCCCAGGATACGATTGACGGCAGCAGCACGGGCGGATGAGCCGCCGGGCACCGGCGCATCACGCCATCTTCCACCCTGATCCTGATAGGCTTGGCGCACGACGGCCAGCGACGCAGATTCCCCGCCAGAGGTCAGCCAGTGCATGACCTCCAGTTCCTGCGCCTGTGCGGCGGCGCCCATCAGAGCCAGCCAGGAAATTGCCGCGAATTGTGCGGCAGCGCAGCATGTTTTGATCCCTGATCTCATTGCGCCGCACAATCCAAAACGTTTCGATTTGTCGTGAGTATGGGCAGGATGCCCTCAATGTCAAACCTGTAAAAACACGTTTTGACGGAGATTCTTTCTAGACATGCTATTTCCGTAACGTTACGATTTTTCTGTTGATGCTCACGAGCCATCTATCCGACCGCCTGCGCGCCCTGGCGATGTGCAGCGGCATCGGCTGACTTCCTTTTCCGACAGGCAGTAAATGACGGCGACAATGCGTTTCCCCGACGGGTTCCGGTGGGGTGTCTCCACCTCCAGCTATCAGATCGAAGGGGGGGCGCCCGATGACGGGCGCGGACCCAGCATCTGGGACACCTATTGCGCAACACCCGGTCGGGTTGCCAATGGCGATACCGGCACCGTGGCCTGCGACCATTATCATCGCTGGGCGGGCGATCTGGACCTGATCCGCGACCTTGGTGCCCGTCAGTACCGTTTTTCCATCATGTGGGGCCGCGTGCTGCCGGATGGCTTGGGGGCTGTCAACCAGAAGGGCCTGGATTTCTATGACCGGCTGGTGGATGGCATGCTGGAACGGGGGTTGGAGCCCTGGCCCTGCCTATATCATTGGGACCTGCCGCAGGCCCTTCAGGACCAGGGCGGCTGGGTCAACCGTGACAGCGCCGGCTGGTTCGCCGATTACGCCGACCTGATGGTGCGTCGTGTGGGTGACCGCGCCTGCGCCTGGGTCACCTTCAACGAGCCGTCCGTCTGCGCCTGGGTGGGCAACGAGGAGGGCCGCCACGCCCCCGGCCTGACCGATCCGCGTGCCGCCGTGCGCGTGGCCCACCACCTGAACCTGGCCCATGGCCGCGCCGTTCAGGTGGTGCGGGACCTGGCGCCCGGCGTGCCGGTCGGTTTCGTTCTGCCTGTCCACAAGGGCCGCCCCCTGCCGCAATTCGCCGACCGCGACCGCCATCTGGTGGGGCTGTTTGAAGATAAATGGAACGGCGTGTTTCTGGGTCCGGTCCATCGGGGCCACTATCCCGACAGCGTACTGGATCGTTTTGCCCCCCATATCCAGGCGGGCGATATGGCGGAAATCCACCGGCCCGTGGATTTCCAGGGGGTGAACCATTATTTCCCCACCTATCTGGCCCCTGCGGAAGGAACCGCCTGGCCGTTCCGCATCGTGGAGCCGGAGAAATATCTGCGCCGGACGGAGATGAACTGGGGCATCGACGGGCATGCCTTTTATGAAATCCTGGACGGGCTTCGCCGCGACTATGACAATCCGCCTGTCTTCGTGACGGAGAACGGGGCGGCCTTCCTGGATATTCCCGGCCCGGACGGCCGCATCAACGACCAGGACCGCATCGCCTACTACCGGGATTATCTGGCCGGCATGCACCGTGCCATCACAGCGGGCGCCAATGTGCAGGGCTACATGCCCTGGTCCCTGCTGGATAATTTCGAATGGGCGCACGGGTACAATAAGCGCTTCGGTCTGGTCCATGTGGATTATGAAACCCTGAAACGCACGCCCAAGGCGTCCTTCGATTTCATGCGCCGGGTCATGCATGAGAATGAGGTGCCGCCGGCTGCCGATTGCCCATAATACTTTGGCTACGCCGCACGAGCGGTGCTGTGGCGGTCGCCACTGGACCAACTTGCGATGAGTTCTACTCATCGCAAGTTGGTATAACCTCGCGGCCCTTGTAAAGGTGAACAGACGAGCCGCCTGCCATGCAACCCACCCAGCGCACCAACCTGAAAACCCTTGCCGAGCATCTGGGGCTGTCGATTACGACCGTATCGCGGGCGCTGAAAGACGGGCCGGAGGTGAAGCCGGAGACGGTCGCGCGGGTAAAGCAGGCGGCGGCCAGCCTGGGTTATCTGCCCGATGCCGGTGGCGTTTATCTGCGCACGGGGCGGACGATGAAGATCTGTTCGATCTTCTTCGCGCCCGAAGTGGCGGATTATGGCGATGCCGGCTTCCTGGCACAGGTGGAAGGCGTGTCCCGCACGCTGGAGACGGACAGCTACAACCTGATCGTCCTGGCGCAGACGGCCACGCAACCGCCCCTGGAAATGGTGCGCCGCGTCTTTCAGCAGCGTCTGGCCGATGGGATCATCTTCTCCCGCACCACGCCGATGGATGAGCGGGCCCGTTTCTGCCTGGAATTCAAATTTCCCTTCGTCAGTTTCGGCCGTACCGAACTGCACAGTCCCCATGCCTTCGTCGATCATGATGACGAAGGCGGGGTCTATGACGCCATGATCCGCCTGGCAGCGGAGGGACACAAGCGGATCGCCCTGTTCAACCCCACCGGTGGCCTCACCTATGCCAGTTTCCGCCTGCGCGGATACCAGCGCGCCCTGGCGGAACTGGGCCTGCCCTGGGACAAATCGCTGCTGGTCAGCGGCAACCTGTCGGTCTGGGCCAGCCAAGCGGCCGTGCGTGACCTGCTGCGGCGTGACAGCACCGTCACCGCCATCCTGTGCGCCAACCAACTATCCATGTTCGGCGCCATGGAGGCGGCCCTGGAACATGGGATGGACCCGACCCGCGACGGGCTGCGCATCGTCGGCTTCGGCGGCATGCCCTTCCGCATGCCGTTCGAACAGGGTGTCACCTATTATTACCAGCCGCAGCGCCGCGATGGCGAGGAACTGGCACGGCATATCCTGGCCCTGCTGGGCGGAGAGCCGGCGGAAAGCCTGCAGACGGTTCTGCCCTATCAGCGGATCGACGATTTGCAGCGCTTCCGCATTGAACTGCGCGCCCAGGCGGCAGCCCGCGACAGCCAGCAACCCATGGAAGAAGGATGATGACAGGCCCGGACACGCCTAGCATTCATAGGTGGAATAATGACGGACTTCAAGTCATTTGACGCATGATTGACCACCCGCCGATACTTGCCGGAAGCCGGACCCTCATCAGGATGGGAACCGGAACAACGGCATCAATCGGGAGGGAAGGCGGCATGGAAAACTTCCTGCTAAATCGCTGGTATCAATTTGGTTTCAGCCATGAGCTGGGTGATGTTCCGCTTGCCCGGACGATCATCGACATCCCGGTCGTGGCCTTTCGCGCATCCACCGGCATCAGCGCGCTGCTGGACCGGTGCCCACACCGCTTCGCCCCCCTTTCCACGGGCACGATCGAACAGGACCGCATCGTCTGCGGCTATCACGGGCTGGCGTTCGACGGGTCGGGGCGCTGCGCGCTCAATCCGCATGGGCGGGCGACCACGGCGCTGCGCGTGCAAAGCTTCCCGGTTGAGGAACGCCACGGCGCCATCTGGATATGGATGGGTGATGCCCGACAGGCCGACACGGGCCTGATCCCCGATTTGTCGTTCATCGACGAGACGCCGGAAACGGCGCGCATCCATTTCACCCTCGCCATCCGGGCCAGCTATCGCCTGGTCACCGACAATCTCCTGGACCTCAGCCACGCCGACTATCTGCATCCAGACAGCCTGGGCGGTGTCATGACGGGGGTGCGGCCGGCCGTGGCCGAGACCGATGCCGGTCTGGCCGTGGAATGGGAGAACCGGGACGTTGTGCCGCCGCCCCGGTTCCACGAACGCATTTCCGCCTCGCAGCGGGCGAATGCCTGGACCCGGGCGGAATGGCAGGCCCCGGCCGTCATGGTCATCAAGACCGCCCTGACGCCGGCCGATCGCGGCCGCAGCCGGGAAGACGAGGTCTGGGCCCTGCACAGCATGACGCCGGAAACAGCGCAAAGCACCCACTACTTCGTCTGCGGGACAAGGCGTGACCGCATGGATGATGCCGAATATTCGACGCGGCTGCGGGCGATGCTGCAGCGCGCGTTCGAGCATGAGGACAAGCCGATGCTGGAGGACCAGCAACGGCGCATCGGCACCGCCGACCTTTCCAGCCTGCGCCCCATGCTGCTGCCGATCGACGCCGGTGCGGTGCTGGCCCGCCGCAAGCTGGACCGGCTGATCGCACAGGAACAAGCAGCCGACAGTGCCCCCAGTCAGTGACGGTTCCGGAGACGCTTTCCCGCGCAATAGGTCAGGGTGCGCAGGGCAGGCAACAGCGCCGTCACCTGCCGGCGACCGACTGATCACCCCTGCAGGAGGCACCGCTGGACATGGGCGGCCCGCAGCGCAGCGCGGGGGGGGCAGATCAGGAACCGGTGGTCTGGTGGGGTGGGAGATGATCCCGCGGCCCGGTGCCGTCTCCCGCCATGTGGCGGCCTTGAGATGGCAGACGGCCCTGGGCTCGGCCGGCATCAGAACGGCTTCAGGCCTCCCACCGGCCCGCCAGGCGTTTCAGGATCGGGACCAGGCCCGGCTCGCTGATCAGTTCAAGTGCTTCCGCCGGGGACAGCCAGCGCCGCTCCCGCTGGGTCCGCTCCGGCCAATCCGCCAGTTCGGTCGAGACCTCCAGCGGGAATACCGTCACATCGCAAGCCAGGACCGATCCGTCCTCCAGCCGCTTGTCATAGATATAGTCCCCGACAGGCTTCTTCTTGACCTTGCCGCGGACGCCAGCCTCCTCGAACGCCTCGATGGCGGCCATGTCGTGCGGCGCGACATTCTTTTTCGACCAACCCTTGGGGATGATCCAACGCCGCGTCTCCCGCGAGGTGACCAGCAGCACCTGCGGGCCGGTCGCGGCCAGACGATAGGGCAGGGCCGCGTACTGCACACTGTTTTTTCGTTCGCCCATGAAACTAAGTCTATACCCCGGACGCGACGGATGGGTAGCTATCCGTTGTCGGCACAGACGGATAATCATCCAGTATCTTGGTTCAACATGACCGTTTTGTGACAATTACATTACATCCTGACGCCGTTCAATGGTAGGAGGGGGCCAACCGGGTGGTCTTCCTCCGCCCCTGCCATGCGTTATCCGGAAGCCCAAGATGCTGAGCCTGTTCCGGGCCCTGATGCCCCGCGAAGAACGGTTTTTCGACCATTTCGACGATCATGCGCGCCAGATTCTCATCGCCGCGGAGGCGCTGCGGGATCTCATCCGCAACGGGGATGAGCTGGAAATGCGTTTCCAGCGCATCCATCAGGCCGAGAACGACGCCGACAAGATCACCAAGGAGATCCAGGCCGCGGTCCACCGTTCCTTCATCGTCCCGTTCGACCGGCCGGACATCCAGGATCTGGCCAAGCGCATGGACGACATGGTGGACCTGATCCAGGATGTTGCCCGGCATATCACCGAAGCGGGGCCGATGGAATATACGGCGGAAATGCATGCGCTGGCCGACCTGATCGTGCGCTGCGCCGCCATTCTGCCGGAATGCCTGCCCAAGCTGCGCAACATCCCCCGCCACGTGACGGAGATGACGCGCATGACGCGCGAAATCTCCGAACTGGAAAGCGACAGCGACAAGATACTGCGGGCCGCCAAGACGCGCCTGCGCCAGGAAAGCGGTGGACTGGACGCACCCATCACCTATCGCCAGGCGCTGATCCGGGAAATCCTGGAACTCATGGAAGCCGTGCTGGATGCGGGCGAGGATGTCGCCGACATCATCGACAGCATCATCGTCGACAACGTCTGATCCCGCGCGCGCGATCCCCTGGAATGATCCCATGGAACTGATCTCCCTGCCGCTGCTGATCGGGCTGATCGCCCTGGCGCTGGCGTTCGACTTTCTGAACGGGCTGCATGACGCCGCCAATTCCATCGCCACGGTGGTATCCACGCGCGTGCTGTCACCGCGCAATGCCGTGATCATGGCAGCCTTCTTCAATTTCATCGCCTTCCTGTTCTTCGGCCTGCATGTGGCCACGACCATCGGCAAGGGCATCGTCAGCGCCGACATCATCGACGCCTCGGTCATCTTCGCGGCGCTGATGGGGGCGATCACATGGAACCTGATCACCTGGTGGGGCGGCATTCCGTCATCCTCCTCCCACGCGCTGGTAGGGGGGCTGGTCGGGGCCGGCATCGCCAAGGCGGGGGCGGGCGTGGTGGAAAGCGGGCTGATCAAGACGGCGGTCGCCATCTTCGTGTCGCCGACCATCGGCTTCATCCTGGCCATCATCCTGATGACCATCGTCTCCTGGATCTTCCGCGGCTTCTCGCCCTTCAAGGTGGACAAGGTGTTCCGCGGGCTGCAGATCGTTTCCGCCTCGCTCTATTCGCTGGGGCATGGCGGCAACGACGCGCAGAAGACCATGGGCATCATCGCCGTGCTGCTGTTCAGCCAGGGCTATCTGGGCAACGAATTCCACGTGCCCTTCTGGGTCGTCATCTCCTGCCAAGCCTGCATGGGGCTGGGCACCCTGTTCGGCGGCTGGAAGATCGTGAAGACCATGGGGTCGCGCCTGACCGACCTGAAGCCGGTCCATGGCTGCTGCGCTGAAACGGCGGGCGCCATCACCCTGTTCACGGCAACGGCCATGGGCGTGCCCGTCAGCACGACGCACACGATCACGGGGGCCATTGTCGGTGTGGGCTCGGCCCGCCGTGCGTCCTCGGTGCGCTGGGGGCTGGCCAAGGGCATCCTGGTGGCCTGGGTTCTGACCATGCCGGCGGCGGCCCTGGTCTCCGCCACCTTCTTCGCCCTGACGCGCCTGCTCTGACCGGCCGCTTGCCGGAAAGCGCAACCAGGACCATTTTTCGTGGCAGGGCCCGGGATGAAACCCGGGCCCTGCGCGTTCTCCTGGGTGATTGGAGCCTCCGGCCGGCATCATGATGAGTGACGACCCGTTCAACCAGCAACTGACCTCGCACCTGGCAGCGCTGCGCCGCTACGCCTTCGTGCTGACGCGCGCGTCGGACGAGGCGGAGGACCTTCTACAGGACTGCCTGACCAAGGCGGTGGCATCGGCCGCGCAATGGCAGCCGGGAACCGACCTGCGCGCCTGGCTGTTCCGCATTCTTTACACCTGCCATATCAGCCGGCGGCGCCGGCAGCAGGTTCACCAGCGGATCATCGCCGACGCGGATGAGGGCAGCGACGGTGCGCGGGAGCCCGACCAGTTGGCGCGGGTGGAGGCGGGCCGGGTGCTGGCGGCGCTGGACAAGCTGCCGGAAGCACAACGCCAGGCCATCCTGCTGGTCGCCGTGGAGGACCTGCGGTACGAGGAGGCCGCCACCCGGCTGGGCATCCCGGTGGGAACCTTCATGTCCCGCATCTCGCGGGGGCGCGAGGCCTTGCGGCAGGCACTGGAGGGGGTGGAGAAGCCGGTTCTCAAAATGGTGAAGGGGGGGCGCCATGATGGGTGACGAACAGCGAGACGGGATCGAGGAAAGCGACCTGCATGCTTTCCTGGATGGGGCCTTGGACCCGTCACGGGAGGCCGCGGTGCGTGAATGGCTGGCCGTCCGGCCCGAGGAACATGAGCGCCTGGCACGCTATGCCGAGCAGCAGCTCGCGCTGGTCGCGGCGCGGGCGGAGCCCGACCGGCCGCGTCTGCCGGCCCCGCTGGTGCAGGCGCTGGAACGGGGTCTGCGCCGCGGTCTCTGGCGCCGCCGCATGGCGCGCGTCGCGGCCATGATCCTGATGGTCGCGGTCGGCTGGGGGGCGAACGACCTGCTGCGCCTTCCCGTCTTCGCGGGCCTGCCGGCCTATGCGCAGGAGGCCGCCAACCTGCATGGCGATTTCGGGAATGATACCGCTGTTTCCGCCGATCTGTCCGGAAAGCGGCCGGACGATATCCGTCACTGGCTGTCAGCCCGCCTGGGAGAAGCGGTGACCATTCCCGAACTGCACCTTATCGGCCTGGAACTGGTCGGTGCGCGGGTCATCGACAGCGAGCAGGGCCCCATGGGTCAGCTTTTCTACGAGGATGCGCTGGGGCGGCACATGACCCTGTCCCTGAACGCCGACGAAACCCTGGCCCCCCACCGGCCCACGCTGGCCGAATATGAAGGGATGGAGGTGGGCTACTGGCGCAATGAGGATTTCGCGCTGGTGGTGGTGTCCAGCAGCCTGCCCATCGCGCTCGACAAGCTGGTGGCGACCATCGACGGCGTTGCCGACGACCCGGGTCTGTGAAAAACGCATCCCTTGCCGGGATGAAAGTGGAAGGGCGCACGTTCTTCAAGGGTCAACAGCCGCAAAGACCCAAGCGCCCATGTCGAAGAACCCGCCATCGCAAGCCCGCGACCTGCGCATCGATATGCTGCGGGGTCTGGCGCTGCTGGCCATCTTCATCAACCATATTCCGACCAATCCGGCACGCTACCTGACCTGGGGCTGGCTGGGCTTTTCCGATGCGGCGGAAGTGTTCATGCTGCTGGCCGGTGTGTCCCTGGCCATCGGCTATGCCAATTACCAGGCCAGGCATGGCTGGGTGACGCTGGCTGCCCGGCTGGCCTCGCGCTCCTTCCGGCTGTACCGCACCTATCTGCTGCTGGCCATGGCGCTGGCGGCCGGCGGGGCCTTCGCCTTCGCGGTGACGGACAACCGTGCCGTGCTGTGGCACCTGGGCATCACCCCCTTGATCGACAATACGGTGGCGGCCCTGCCGGCCATGTTCGCCCTGTCATATCTGCCCGGATATGCCGACATCCTGGCCACCTATGTGCCGCTGGTGCTGTTCAGCGCCTTCCTGCTGCCGCTGGCCGGCCGGCACCCGGCCCTGGTGCTGGTGCCCTCGCTGCTGCTGTGGCTGATGGTGCAGGTGACGGGCCGGAACCTGCCGTCCGGCTTCGACGGACAGGGCTGGATGTTCAACCCGCTGGCCTGGCAATTGCTGTTCTGTATCGGCATGATAATCGGCCTTGGCGCCCGGCGGGGCTGGTCCTGGCCCCGGCACCGGTTGCTGGACGCGGCCGCCATCCTGTGGGTGCTGGCCGGTCTCGTGGCAGCGACCCCATGGCGCCATCTGGGCATCACGTTCGGCTTCCCCATGGAAGGGGAGATGCCGCTGGGGGCCAAGAACGACCTCGCCTGGCAGCGCCTGCTCCACATTCTGGCCCTGGCCCATCTGGTACAGCGGTTCATCTCCCGGGACGCCGCCTGGCTGCGCCAGCCTTGGCTGGTGCCGCTGACGCTGATGGGCCGGCAGCCGCTGCCGGTCTTCGCTGCCGGCGCCATTCTCAGTTTCGTTGGTTACTGCGCGCTGGTGTTATGGCCCGATCCGTCCTGGGCCCGGGTCCTGCTGGTCAATCTCGGTGGAGCGTCGCTGCTGGTGGCGCTGGCCCTGCTGAAGGAATGGCGCGCCGGCAACCTGTCTCAACCTGTTGCCCTTCGCCAGGGGCTGTGGCTGCCAGTCAGCCTGCAGCCGGCCCGGCGGGATAGCGCCCTGTCATGACATTCCGTATCTGAAGGCCTGAAGCATCATGGACTTCCTGCTTCCCGACACCGACCGTCCCGGTCCCGGTGAGCCCGCCCCCTTGTTCGTCGCCCCCTGCGGCGGCAACCCGCAGTTCCAGCTTGGCAGCATGGGGGGCCGGCATATCGTGCTGTTCTTTCCGGGGGTCGACCGGGCACGATCCATGCTATCCATCGAAATGATGGGGAAGCTTGCGGCCGGCCGGCCGGTGGGCAGGCTGGCCTGCTTCGGCGTGGTCGGACCGGCGGATATCGGGGTCTTGCGTGATCGTTTCCCGGCCCTCAACCTGTTCGAGGATGGCCAGGGCCAGATCCGGCGGCTTTACGGCGTCGACCGGGAGGGGGGCTTCATCCTGATCGACCCCATGCTCCGCGTTGTGCGGCGCGGCCCGCTGGATGACGGCCCGTCCCTGCTGGCGGAAGCCGCGCAGCGGACGGCGGGGTCCGCCACAACCGAGGGGCTGGCCCCTGTCCTGATCGTGCCTGACATCTTCGAACCGGCCTTCTGCCAGTACCTGATCGCACTGTACAGGCAGGATGGCGGTACGGACTCGGGCTTCATGCGCGATGTCGGTGGCAAGACCGTGGGCATCATCGACCATGGTTTCAAACGTCGGCGTGACATGGACATCCAGGACGAGAAGACCCGTATCGCCGCGCGTCAGCGGATCGAACGCCGGTTGCTGCCCGTCATCGCGCGGTCCCTGCAGTTCCGGGTCACCCGCATGGAACGCTATATCGTCGCCTGCTACGACGGTGACGATCAGGGCTTTTTCAGCCCGCACCGGGACAATACGACCCGCGCCACGGCGCATCGCCGGCTGGCCGTCAGCATCAACCTGAATGCAGAGGCGTTCGAAGGCGGTGATCTGCATTTCCCGGAGTTCGGCAGCCGTTCCTACCGCCCGCCCACAGGCGGGGCCGTGGTCTTCTCCTGCTCCCTGCTGCATGGCGCCATGCCGGTGACCAGCGGCACGCGCTATGCCTTCCTGCCATTCCTTTATGATGAGGAGGGGGCGAAGCAGCGGGAGGAGAATGTCCGTTATCTGGGCGACGGCAGCGCACGCTATCAGGCACAATCCAAACCGCCGGCGACGCCGGCCCCCCTTCCCGGGGGCTGACCCCGCCTTTCCCGGAACCCCGTCCTGGCCGTTCCCCGCCGGGAAACGCCAGGCCTGCGGCGGGAAATGCCGCCCGCCGGTATATTCCAGGTCGCAGGCCGTTTCCAACCTGTCCAAAGGATCATTGCAAGCCCCTTGCGGCCGGACCGATCTTGGCAGATGACACCGTTGGGAAGAACGGGAATGCCAGACCCCGGCCGGCACCCGTGCCGGCCGCCGGGCCCAGGGCGCTCCCGCGGTGACGGGCGGTGCCATGATGGAAAGCGTGACGGAAGACGGTGCGGCCATGCCCTGGCGGACCTGGGTGAAGGGCGGGCTGACGGGGCTGGTCATCCTGGCCGTGGCGGCCCTGGCCTGGACAGCCCTGTCGCGGCTGGCCGCCGAGATTTCATATGCGGAAGTGGTCGTGGCCCTTCGGGCCACGCCGCTCTGGGCCATCGGCCTGGCCCTGGCGGCCACCGGCGTCAGCTTTCTGGCACTGACGCTTTATGATTGGACGGCCCTGGCCTATGTGGGCCGCAGGGTGCCGTATCCGGTTGTCGGCCTCACCTCCTTCTGTGCCTATGCCGTGGGCAACACGGTCGGTTTTGGGCCGCTGACGGCCGGGGCGATCCGGTATCGCTTCTATACCCCGCACGGGCTGGAGCCGGAGGAGGTGGCGCGGATCGTCGGCTTCGTCACGGCGACCTTCGGCCTGGGCGTTGCCGGGGTGACGGCGCTGGGATTGCTGGTAGCGGGCGATGTGACGGGCCTGAGCCTGCCCGGCTGGCTGGGGCATGCCGCCGGGGCCGCGGGCCTGCTGGTGCTGGCAGGGTTACTTGTGCTGGCCGGCCGGCATGCCAGCCTGCCCCTGGGCCGCTGGCGGGTGGATTTGCCCCGGCCGCGCCTGCTGCTGGTACAGTTCGCCGCCACGCTGGTCGATATCGCGGCGGCCGGCACGGTGCTGTGGGTGCTGCTGCCCGCCACCGGCGTCGGGTTGCCGGCTTTCATCGCCATCTATGCCGTGGCCGTGGGGCTGGGGGTCCTCAGCCATGTTCCGGCCGGGCTGGGTGTGTTCGAGACGATCGTGCTGGCGGCATTGGCCGGACGGGCGGATACCGAACAGGTGCTGGGGGCGCTGCTGCTCTATCGCATCATCTACCATGTGGTGCCGTTGCTGCTGGCGGGCCTGCTGGTGGGGTTGCTGGAAACGCGGCGTGTGGCACTGGTTGTGGCGTCGAGCCGGGCGGTACAGGCCGGTGCCAGACTGGCACCGCCCGTGCTGGGGGCGCTCACGCTGCTATTGTCCGCCATGCTGGTCTTTTCCGGCGTGACGCCGGCCGATGACACCCGCCTGGCGTTGCTGGCCGGCTGGATGCCGTTACCCTTGCTTGAGGCGGCGCATTTCCTGTCGTCGGTCCTGGGTCTGGTCCTGTTCGTGGCGGCGCGCGGCATCACCTATCGCCTGGATGGCGCATGGTGGGCGGCTGTCTGCATCGTGCCCGTGGCGATCTTCCTCGCGCTGGCCAAGGCACTGGCCCTGACCGAGATGCTGCTGCTGACCTTGCTGCTGATCCTGTTGCTGATCACGCGGCGGGAATTCACACGTCATACATCCCTGCTGCACCAGTCCCTGACGCCACCCTGGCTGGTGGCCATGGGCCTGCTGCTGATCTCCGCGCTGGCCATCCTGTTCTTCGTTTACAAGGACATTGCCTATGTCCATGACCTTTGGTGGCGGTTCGAATTCTCCGCGGAGGCACCGCGCGGCCTGCGTGCCCTGCTGGGGGTGACGCTGCTGGCCGGGGTCGGTGCCACCTGGGTGCTGCTGCGTCCGGCACGGCTGAAGCCGGAAAGCCCGCCCGACGCCGCGGACCGGGCCCGCGCCCTGGCCATCGTGGATGCACAACCGCGCCCCGGGGCACAACTGGCCCTGCTGGGCGACAAGAGCCTGCTGTTCGCGGAGGATGGATCGGCTTTCATCATGTATGCGCGGCATGGCCGCTCCTGGATTGCGCTGTCCGATCCGGTCGGCCCGCAGGAGGCCTGGCCCCCCCTCATCTGGCGGTTCGTGGAAATGGCGCGGGCCGTGGGCGGCCGGGCCGTCTTCTATCAGGTCGCACCGGACAACCTGGCACTTTACGCCGATGCCGGGCTGGTCGCCTTCAAGTTGGGGGAAGAGGCACAGGTGGATCTGGCCCACTTTGAATTGAAGGGAGCGAAACGCGCCAATCTCCGCAACGGCTACAACCGCTGCGAAAAGTCGGGCCTGGAATTCGCCCTGGTCCCGCCCGAAGGCGTGCCGGCCATCATGGAGGCGTTGCGCGCCGTGTCCGATGAATGGATGGCGGCCCATAACGTCCGGGAAAAGCGGTTCTCGCTGGGGGCCTTCATTCCCGACTATCTTTTGTTGCGTCCCGTCGCGGTGATCCGCCATGAAGGCCGGATCGTGGCCTTTGCCAGCCTGATGCTGACGGGGATGACGGAAGAGGCGGGCATCGACCTGATGCGCTTTTCCGCCGCGGCACCTCCGGCAACCATGGAATATCTGATGTTGAAGCTGATCTTGCATTTCAAGGCGGCCGGCTACCGGCGCTTCAACCTGGGCATGGCGCCATTGTCGGGCCTGTCGGCCAGTGCAGTCGGCCTGTGGCAGCAGGTCGGGCGGGCCGTTTACGAACGCGGGGACCGGTTTTACAATTTCGCCGGGCTGCGGGCTTTCAAGTCCAAGTTCGGACCGGACTGGGAGGCCAGATACATGGCCGTGCCTGGCGGGCTCAATCCGATGCTGGCGCTGGCCGACATCACGATGCTGATCGGCGGCGGCCTGTGGGGCGTGGTGCGCAAATGAAATGGCGACTGCTGATATCCGGCGGGCTGGTCCTGGGTCTCGTCCTGCTGGCCGTTGCGGCAACGCTTTACAGAAATCCCGACGCCGACAGGTTGCGGGCCACCCTGATCGCCGACCCCCTGCTGGGGCCGCCGCATCTGGTGCCGGCCCAGGGTGACAGCCGCGCCGTGGTCTTCCTTTTCTCCGGCCTGGACGGCTGGGACAGCAACGCGGCCACCCTGGCCGAACAGCTGTCCGGCGCGGGGATCACGGTGGTCGGGATCGATGTCAAGGCAGCCCTGCCGCTTCTGTCCAAGGCGGCGGGCGACTGTGTCGATCCGCAATGGCGGGTGCAGCATCTGTCGCATGAGATACAGCGCGCCCTGAGCCTGCCGCGGTACCGCCTGCCCATCCTGGCCGGTGTCGGGGCGGGCGGCGATCTGGCCGCACGTATCGCAGAAAGCGCCACACCGGCCGTCCTGGGCGGCGCGATTGTGGTTGATCCCGTCCCCGCCCTGGGGCGGCCCATCTGCAATACGGGTGACGATCATCTGGGGGCGCCCGTCACCCGCCTGCCGACGGGCACGGGTGACGGGCAGGGTGGCTTGTTCCGGGCCCTGTCGGAACGGGCCGACGCGCCATCGGGGACGGAAGCCGAACTGGCCGACCTGCCGGTGACGGAACTGCCGGCAGCAGCGGACCGGAATACGCTGGCCATCGTCTATTCCGGGGATGGCGGCTGGCGGGACCTGGACAAGAGCATTGCCGAGTATCTGGCAGCCCACGGCGTGCCCACCGTGGGCCTGGACATGCTGCGCTATTACTGGACCTGGAAATCACCGGCCGACAGCGCCGCCGACCTGTCGCGCCTGATCCGCCATTACCGGGCAGCCTGGGGCATCGACAGGGTCGTGCTGGTCGGCTATTCCTTCGGGGCCGACGTGATGCCGGCGCTGTACAACCTGCTGCCGCCCGAAGATCGGACCCATGTGGCACAGATATCCCTGCTGGCCCTGTCCGCCAGTGCCGATTTCGAGGTCACGGTGGGGAGTTTCCTGTCAGCGAAGACAGACAGGGCACAGCCTGTACGGCCCGATCTGGAGCGGATCGATCCCGCAATGCTGCAATGTTTCCAGGGGCGGGACGATGGGGATGCGATCTGCGACAGCCTGGGTGGCCGGGGTGTATCCGTTGTGACCACGCCGGGCGGACATCATTTCGATGGCGACTATGACGCCCTGGCACAGCATATCCTGGACCGGCTGGCACAACGGCTGGCCACTGCGCCCGCTGTGGAAAGGTGACGGCGGGTAACCGCGCCGGCCGGCCGTGACACCTACAAGCGGCGCGCGATTAGGGCGCCATAGGCCGGCAGGCCGGTACCGGACAGATCGGCGCCATTGATGCCCTCCAGCACATGCCACGCCGCGGGGTCGCCGATCCCGTGCGGCTGGGCCGTGTCGGACAGGTTGACCACGACCAGTAGGTCCGTGCCGGCATATCCCCGCTCGAACGCCAGCACAGGGTCCGATGGTGGGTGGAACCGGATGTCTCCCAGACGCAGGGCAGGTTCGGCCCGCCGGCAGGCCAGCAGCCGGCGCGTGACATTCATCGTGCTGTCGGGGTCTGGTGCTTGCACATCGACGGCGAGCGCCAGATGCCTGGGGTCCAGGGGCAGCCAGGGCCGGCCGGACGTGAACCCGCCATGGGGAGGCTGGCTGGTCCAGGGCATGGGCGTGCGTGCGCCATCACGGCCCAATGTATGGGGCCAGTTGGCGATGGCCTCGGGATCGACCAGATCCTCGAACGCCACACGCGCCTGCGGCAGGCCCAATTCCTCCCCGTAATAAAGGAAGACGGAACCCGGCAGGCAGAGCAGCAGCGTGTTCAGGCACCGGGCCAGGGCGGGAGGCGGCACATCCCCACCCCAGCGCGACAGGGCGCGCGGGGCATCGTGGTTGGAGAAGGTCCAGGACGGCCAGGCACCGCCCGCCGCCTGATTCCAGCCTCCGATGATCCGGCGCGGCAGGCCGGCATCCAGGCTTTTCTGGTACAGGAAGGAGAAATTATAGGCCGTATGGCAGCGCCGGCCGGGCACCGTATAATCGGCCACCATGTCGAACGGCGCCTCCCCCAGTTCGGCTACCATGAACCGGTCGGGATAAAGATCCAGCAGGCGGCGCAGATCCTCGATGAAGGCCAGATTCTCAGGCTGGGAGATATTGTGGATCTGCTGCTGGAACTCATAGGGCCGCTTGGGGGCCGTCGCCTCCCGGTTCACCGGATTGTCGCGGAAGCTGCGGTCATGCATGAAGAAATTGGCGGCGTCGATGCGCAGCCCGTCCACGCCCCTGTCCATCCAGAACCGCGCCACATCCTTGATCGCCGCCTGTACTGCCGGATGGTGCAGGTTGAGGTCGGGCTGGGTGGACAGGAAATTATGCATGAAATATTGCCGGCGGCGGGCATCCCAGGTCCAGGCCGGCCCGCCGAACACGGACTGCCAGTTGTTGGGCGGCGTGCCATCGGGCCTGGCATCGTGCCAGACATACCAGTCCGCCCTGGGATTGGACCTGTCGCGGCGGCTTTCCTGGAACCAGGGGTGCTCGATGGATGTGTGGGAATAGACCTGATCGATGATGATTTTCAGGCCAAGCGCATGGGCCCTGGCAATCACCGCATCGCAGTCCGCCATCGACCCGAAGATGGGATCGACATCGCAATAATCGGAAATATCGTATCCGAAATCATCCATAGGGGACTTGAAGAAAGGGGAAATCCAGACGGCGTCTGCCCCCAGCCCGGCCACATGGTCCAGTCGCGCCAGCAAGCCCTGAAGGTCACCGACGCCGTCACCATTGCTGTCGGCAAAGCTGCGGGGATAGATGTGGTAGATGACGGCGCCCTGCCACCAGGGCGGGGACACGCCCTCTCCCTGTCCGGAGAGCCCGCCGGCCCGACCCGTTTCCGCCGCCATCGTCATTTGAACTTCCCCCCGGACACAGCGCTTGTTGTCGGGGCATGGTAGATTTGGCTGCGCCGGACGGATATTCCTCACATACGTATGCGCGGGCATGCTGCGCTGCGACGCATACGTATTTAGTGGTTGGTGCCACGCAACAGGGGGCGGCAAATGCAAAACCGGCCCGGCACCCAAGGGCACCGGACCGGTTCATCTGCCGGCCTGGCCGACCCCCGAAAGGGGCGGGGATCAGTTCTGGGCGACCTGGGCCTGCTGCGACTTGAAGGAACGGAGCTGGCTGTTATAGGCGTTGACCGTCACTTCGAGCTTGTCGGCCACTTCCTCGCGGTGGGCGGCCAGGGCGGCGCGGAAGGAAGGCTGCGCCATATAGGCGGTGGAAATGGGCTGATTGTCCAGGCAGGTCAGATACTTCAGCGACTCGTCGGCGAAACCGCGGACGGAGCCGGCCACCAGGCGCATGGATTGTTCGGTGGCGCTTTTGCCATCAATCAGACCCGGTGCGGCAGGAGCCTGACCGCAGGCCCGCTTGACGGCGGGGTGGGCCGCCTGGGACTGGCCGGCGGCCAGCAGGGCCAGAGCGGAAAGCAACAGGGCGGAATAGAGCTTCTTCATAGCGATACTCACAAAGCTGAAGCGGGGCGGGATGCCACCGGCATTTCGGGCCTTGTACGTTCGCTCCCTTTCATAAGGTCCGGGTCGGTGCCGAAACCGTGTTCTTGTGCGTCGCAGTATAGTTATGTTGCGATGCAACGGAAGCATTTTTGATGGTTAACTGACACCGTTGGCATGGGAATCGGCCATGCGCCATTCGCATGGCCGATCATCGGACGGCATCAATCGACGGACGCGATCTGGGCCTGACGGGATTTGAAGCGCCGCAGTTCGGCGTTGAAATTACTGACATCCTGCTCCAGCCGGTCGGCGACCTGCCGGCGATGATTGATGACATCGCGGCGATAGCTTGCGGAGGCAAGCGCCGTATCCGACACCGGATGTTCGTCCAGACAGGTGAGGTAGGCCATGAGCCGGCCCGTGTAATCACGCATCTCGGCACCGTACCGGCGCATGGCATCATCATCGGCACTGTTGCCGGCGACACGCGCCGGTGCATCGGGCAGTCCGCCGCAGGCCTGGTTCAGGGCGGCGATATCGGCAAGGGCAGGGCTGGTGAACAGGGCCAGGGTGGAGAGGATCAGGGCGGAAATGAGCTTCTTCATCGCGTCCTCACAAAGCCGGACAGCAGCGGCGGCGCCACCGTCATGATTGCCTTGTTCGTTCGCTTCCCCCACGGATTTTCACCACCGGTACGTGCCGGCAGTGGGTTTATATCTGCAAGTCTAGATCGGTAATTCCATTACGTACAGGCCTCTATCCATGCGTTTTTCGATGGAAACAATTTTTTGTAACGCCATCAATTCATATCCCTTTTCCATCGCACCGCCCGTCGCAACCGCCACAACCGGCGGGCAGGGGAAGGGGGGCGGACAAAGGAGGGGAAGGGACGGGCTGCGGGCTCGACAGGATCTGCGCCGCCACGGCCACGGCGATTTCCCCCGGATGCTTGCCCGTCAGGCCGGGCAGGCCGATGGGACAGACCAGCCGTGCCGCATCCTGGCCGGCGACGGCCAGCCGGCTGGCGAAGCGTGCCCGCTTTGTCTGCGATCCGATGACGCCGACAAACGGCTGGTCCGAAAGGCGCAGCGCGGCGACCGTCAGCCGATAATCCAGCGCATGGTCATGCGTCATGATCAGGATATGGCTGAACCCCGGCACCAGCAGGCTTTCCGGTGCCGCCGCCACGCAGGCCGTCACATTGGCCGGGACCGTGGCCGGGAACAGGTCCGGCCTGCTGTCGACCCAGGTGACACGGGCCGGCAGGGTCCCCAGCAGCGTCACCAGCGCCTTGGCCACATGCCCTGCCCCGAACAGACCGATGCGCAACCGGGGCGGATACAAAGGCTCATACAGCAGGCTGACACGCCCGCCGCAGCATTGGCCCAGCCGGGGCCCCAGCGGATAGGTTTCCGTCCGTAATTCCGTTACATCGCCATCCAGCAGGGCGCGAGCCGTTTCGATGGCGGTGAATTCCAGTGCGCCGCCGCCGATCGTACCGGCCAGCCCGTCCGCCGTCACCAGCATCTTCGTGCCGGCGGCCCGCGGGGTGGAGCCGGCGGCATCCAGCATTGTGACCAGAACAGCCGGATGGCCCAGGCGGTCACATTCTGCCAGTGCCGTGATCCACGCGCCGTTCATGGCGCCCCCGGGTTCCGGCGTGCCTGCACAGCCATCAGGATGCGTTCCGGCGTGGCCGGCGCATCAAGCATCACCGGGCCGCCGCCCCCCGCCGCCGCGACGGCATCCCGGATGGCCTGGAAGGTGGAGATGGCCAGCATGAGAGGGGGCTCACCAACGGCCTTCGACCTGTGGATCGTTTCTTCCGGGTTGGGCCGGTTGATCAATTCCACCCTGAAATGCGCCGGCACATCGCCGCAGCCGGGGATCTTGTAGGTGCTGGGCGCATGGGTGCGCAAGTGGCCCTGGGCGTCGAATACCAGTTCCTCCATGGTCAGCCAGCCCATGCCCTGGATGAACCCGCCCTCCACCTGCCCGCGATCCAGCGCCGGGTTGAGCGATGTACCGCAATCATGCAGGATGTCCACGGCCAGCAGCTTGTTCTCTCCCGTGGTGGTGTCGATCACCACTTCCGACACGGCGGCACCATAGGCGAAATAGTAGAAGGGGCGCCCGATCAGGGTTTCCTTGTCCACCTCGATCTTCGGTGTCGCATAGAAGCCCGTGGCCGACAGGGAGAGGCGGGCCAGATAGGCCTGCCGCGCCAGATCGGCGAAATCCATGGTCCTGTCACCTGCTGTTACACGGTCATCGGCGAAGCACAGGTCTTCCACCGCCACCTCCCAGCGGGATGCCAGGAACGCGGCCAGCCGGTCGCGGATGGTGCGGGCGGCATTGAAGGCGGCCATGCCGTTCATGTCGGCACCGGCAGACGCGGCGGTGGCGGATGTGTTGGGTACCTTGTCGGTGCGGGTGGCGGTGATCCTGACCCCTTTCAGCCCGATGCCGAAGACATCGGCCACCACCTGCGCCACCTTCGTGAACAGCCCCTGGCCCATCTCCGTACCGCCATGGTTCAGCATGACGGAACCATCGGCATAGAGATGCACCAGTGCGCCCGCCTGGTTCAGGAAGCTGGTGGTGAAGGAAATGCCGAATTTCACGGGGGTCAGCGCAATGCCGCGCTTCAGCACCGGGCTGGCCGCGTTGAAGGCGGCGATGGCCGCCCGCCGCTCCCGGTAACGGCTGGATGCCTCCAACCGGTCGATGATGTCCGGCGCGATGAAGTCCGTCACCTGCATGCCATAGGGGGTGAGGTCCCGTCCCGGCCCGCCATAGAAATTGGCCCAGCGGACGGTCAGCGGGTCACGCCCCAGATGGCGGGCCACATCGTCGATCACCTGTTCGATGGCCAGCATGCCCTGTGGCCCGCCAAACCCGCGAAAGGCCGTGTTGGACACGGTATGGGTCTTGTAGCGATAGGATGTGATGCGAACCGCAGGCAGGAAATAACAATTGTCGCAATGAAACATGGCACGGTCGTTGATGGCGCCCGACAGGTCGGCCGACATGCCGCACCGGCTTTCCAGCGTGATGTCCAGGCCCAGGATGCGGCCGGCATCATCGAAGCCGACCTGGTATCCCACCTCGAAATCATGCCGCTTGCCGGTCATGACCATGTCGTCGTCGCGATCAAGGCGCAGCTTGGCGGCCCGGCCCGTGCGGTCGGCGACAAGTGCCGCGACGGCGGCGAACAGGCTGGCCTGCGTCTCCTTGCCACCGAAGCCGCCGCCCATGCGCCGGACCTCCACGGTCACGGCATGGTCCGGCCGGCCGAGTGCGCGGGCCACCAGATGCTGCACCTCCGACGGGTGCTGGGTGGAACAGAGGATGTGCATGTCGCCATCCTCTCCCGGTGTCGCCAGCGAGACCTGGCCCTCCAGATAGAAATGATCCTGCCCGCCCATGGCCAGCCGGCCCGCCAGGCGATGCGGCGCACCCGTGATGGCCCCGTCCGGGTCGCCGCGTTCCAGCCGCCGCGGAGGCAGGACATGGCTGTCTGCCTTGCGCGCGTCGGCGATGGTCACCAGGGCCGGCCGTTCCTCGTAGACGACGCGGGCCAGACGGGCGGCGGCACGGGCGGCCTGTCGGGTTTCCGCCGCCACGGCGAACAGGCTCTGTCCGACATATTCAACCAGCCCCTCGGCGAAGATCGGATCATCCGGCAGGACGGGACCGACATCGTTCCGGCCCGGCACGTCCCGCGCCGTCAGCACCGCGACCACGCCGGGAAAGGCGGAGACGGCCGAAAGGTTCATCGACAGGATGCGGGCATGGGCCTTGGCACTCTGCCCGATGGCCACATGCAGCAGGCCGGCGGGATCCGGCATGTCATCGGTATAGCGCGCGGCCCCTGTGACATGCAGGTGGGCGCTGTCGTGCATGATCTCCCGATGGACGGCGGGGAAGGGGACAGCGGTGGTGGGGGGCGGAGGGCGGCTCATGCCGGACTTCCCCCCACCCTGGGGGGCGCGCCCAGGGTGAAGTCGGTCACCCGCGTCGCCATGACGGGGCGCCCGGGCCCCATCCGGTCCTGCTCCATCTGGAATTTCGTGATCAGGTTGCCTGCGACGGCCAGCCGATATGCGGCGCTGGCCCGCATGTCAGACAAAGGCTGGAAATCGGTGGCCAGCGCGGCCGCCGCCGCCTGGGCGGCGGCCGGGTCGAAAGGCCGGCCGGTCAGGGCCGCCTCTGCCGCCGCTGCCCGTTTCGGTGTGCCGGCCATGCCGCCGAAGGCCAACCTGGCCTCCACCACCACGCCACCGCGGACATCCAGTCCGAAACCGGCCATGACGGCGGAGATATCCTGATCGAAGCGTTTGGAAATCTTGTAGCAGGCGAACAGCCGGCCGGGTTTCGGGACAGGGATGCGGATGCCGGCCACGAATTCCCCCGAGCGCAGTGCCGTGCGGCGATAGGCCAGGAAGAAATCCTCCAGCGGCATCTCCCGCACCTCCCCACCCCGGCGCAGCCGCAGACGGGCGCCCAGGGCGATCAGCACGGGCATAGTGTCGCCGATGGGAGAGGCATTCGCGATATTGCCGCCCATCGTCGCGGAATTGCGCACCTGTTCCGATCCGTAGCGGCGGAACAGGCTGTCCAGGTCGGGATGGAGTGGGGAAAGGGCTGCCGCCACGTCCGTGATGGTCGCCACGGCGCCGATATCGATCCAGTCCCCCTGCCTGTCCCTCTGCCTGTCGATGCGTGACAGGTCTGCGATGCCGCCAATATGGATGATCGTACCCAGATCGCGGAACTGCTTGGTCACCCACAGCCCTACATCGGTGCCACCGGCCACCAGGGTGGCATCGGGATGGGTCAGCAGCAGGTCGGCCAACTGGTCGGCGCTGGCCGGGACGTGCAGGCCGGCCCCGGGTGGCGAAAGCGTCCGGTCGCGGGTGATGGAACGCAGCAAGGCAAGGGTTTGCGCCTGATCCGCATCGAAGCCGTCCCGGCCGCACCCCGCATTGACCGCCGCCTCCACGATGGGGCGATAGCCGGTGCAGCGGCACAGGTTGCCGGCCAGGGCCGTATCAATGCGCCGGCGGTCGGGGGCCCTGTCTTCATGGTAAAGCGCGAACAGCGACATGACGAAGCCCGGCGTACAGAAGCCGCATTGGCTGCCATGGCTGTCCACCATGGCCTGCTGTACCGGATGCAACGTGCCATCGGGTGCCGCCAGATCCTCCACCGTCACCAGTTCCTTGCCGTCCAGGGCGGACAGGAACAGGATGCAGGCATTGACCGTGCGATAGCGCACACGCCCCCCCTCCGCGCTACCCAGAACGATCGTGCAGGCGCCGCAATCCCCTTCGTTGCATCCCTCCTTCGTGCCGCGCCGTCCTAAATCCTCGCGCAGGAAGTCCAGCACGGTGCGGGTCGGGGCGAAGCCGGACAGGTGCCGGACCTGTCCTTTGTGAACAAAGCGGATGCTTTCGGGCATGGTGTTCCATTCGTTCCCAAAGACAGTATCGCAAATCAGGAATTGCCGCCTGTCAAGCCGCTTTACAGAAGTTTGACGCAGTGCAACATTTTAGCGGGGCAGCAGGCATCCGCCGACGCAGTACCGCAGGCCCCGGCACCCACCACCAGGGAACACCAGCATGACCATGCTCGCCGCCCCCGCCTTCGGCACTATCGCCGGCCATGTCCGCCAGGAAAGGCTGGCGCAACGTCTGGCGGATATGGGGCGGATCGGGGCGACGGTGAAGGGTGGCGTCAACCGGCCGGCCCTGTCGCGGGAAGACGGGCTGGCCCGTGCCCTGCTGGCCTCCTGGGCGGCCGCGCGCGGCTTTTCGGTGGAAACCGATGGGATCGGCAATCTTTACGTCCGCCGCGCCGGCAGCGATCCGGCGCTGGCGCCCGTGATGACGGGCAGCCATCTGGACAGCCAGCCCACCGGGGGCCGCTACGATGGTGTTTATGGTGTTCTGGCCGGGTTCGAGGTGCTGGAGGCGCTGGAGGATGCGGGCCTGCCCACGCGGCATCCGGTCGAGGTCGTGGCCTGGACCAACGAGGAAGGGTCCCGCTTCCAGCCCTATTGCATGGGATCGGCGCTGTTCGCCGGCAAGATGGACCTGGAGATGGTGCTGGGCTGCACCGATCCGCAGGGCGTAACCGTGCGCGACGCGCTGGCGCAGACCCTGGCGCTGGCCCCCGCCATGCCCGTCCGCCCGTTCGGCGGACCCGCCGCCGCCTATGTGGAGGCGCATATCGAGCAGGGGCCGCGTCTGGAGGCGGAGGACCGGACCATCGGCGTCGTATCCGGCATCCAGGGAAGCCGCTGGTTCCAGGTGGAGGTGACAGGGCAGGAGGCCCATGCCGGCACCACCCCGCACGGCGCCCGCAAGGATGCATTTCAGGCGGCCCTGCGCATGGTGTCGGCCCTGAACGACCTGATGGCCGATCCAGATGACATCGTCCGCTGCACCTTCGGCCGGTTCGAGGTGCTGCCCGGTTCCCCCAACACGGTGCCTGGCAAGGTGATCTTCACCATCGATTTCCGCCATCCCGACGCCGCGATGGTGAAGGCGCGTGGCGACGCGATCACGCCACTGATCCAGGCACTGGCCGCCCCCTGCACCGTGGCGGTGAAGGAGACATCCACCACGTCCCCTGTCGATTTCGATCCTGCCGTCATCGATGCCGTGCGCGCGGCGGCCGTCGGCCTTGGCTACAGCCATATGGACATGCCATCGGGCGCCAACCACGATGCCAAGTTCATGGCGCCGCGCTGCCCCACCGGCATGATCTTCATCCCCTGCCGTGACGGGATCAGCCATAACGAGGTGGAATATGCCTCCCCCGGCCATTGCCATGCCGGTGCCGCGGTGCTGGCGGAGACATTGTACCGGCTGGCCCGATAGGCCGAGCGACCCTTGCAACCGACCCCATCCGCCCGCCAGGAGCCCATGACCCATCCCGTCCTGTCCATCCTGTCAGACCTGATCGCCATTCCGTCCGCCTTTCCACCGGGCGACACGGTCGCCATCGCGGCCTATGCCGCCGACCGGCTGGAGAAGGCGGGCTACCGTGTGCAGGTCCTGCACCGTGACCGGCCGGAGATTGCGAATGTCGTGGCGGAATGGGATGGGCCCGCGCCCGGCCCCTGCCTGATGTTCAACGCCCATGCCGATACCGTGGGCATCGGGGAGCGGTCGGCCTGGCAGACCGACCCCCTGGCCGCCACGATCATCGACGGCCGTGTCCACGGGCTGGGTGCGGGCAATTGCAAGGGGTCCATGGCGGCCCAGCTCTGGCTGGCCGATGAGGTCGCACGCCGTGGGGGACCGGCGCGGGGCCGTCTGGTCTTCACCTTTTGCGGGGATGAGGAGAATCTGGGGCCCGACGGCGCCCGCTATCTGCGCGAAAGCGGGGTCGTGAAGCCCGACATGCTGGTCGTGGGCACGCAGACGGAAAACCAGTTGATCACGGCCGAACGCGGGGTGATGTGGGTGGAACTGTCCGCGCGCGGTCGGTCAGCCCATGCGGGCAACCCGCAGGAAGGCGACAACGCCATCCTGCGCCTGATGCGGCTTGTCACCCATGTCGATGCCGAGATGACGGGCCGGCTCCGGGCACGAGTATCGGGGGAGCAGCGATCGACCCTGAATGTCGGTCTTTTCCGCGGTGGCGAGAATACCAACGTCGTCCCCGGTGCCGCGCGGGTGGAAATCGATCGCCGTCTGCTGCCGGAAGAGAAGGTGGAAACCGCCTTCGCGGAGATCGAAGCACTGGTCAAGGCCCATCCGGAGGCGGATAACCTGTCCTGCCGGCTGCTGACGGGCACCAACGGCTTTCGCGCGCCGCATGACGGGCCGCTGGTCACGGCCCTGTGCGCATCCATCGCTGCGGTGACGGGAACCCCGGCCCGTTTCCTGCCGGATACGGGGGCAAGCGACGGCCGCTATTTCGCCGATGACGGGATCGAGATCGTGAATTTCGGCCCTGGCGCCGGCTGGCAGGGACATCGTGCGAACGAGTTCGTGCCCCTGGACCAGCTTCTGGCCACCACCGCGATCCTGGAAGGACTGGTGGAACGGACATTGGGGCTGCCGGGTAAGCCTGATCGGGCCCTCGCCCGGCGGGCGATGACACGTTGAAAAGGCGCGTACAGCAGCCGACAGGATGCCGCCATCGACGCGGCGACGGCCCACACCGATGGCGATTTCACCAAATTGTCGGCCCAAATACGGCGTGATCAGGCACTTCTTCCTGCGCGGTGCCCTGGCAGGGCAATGGAGCAGCACAAACCTGGACAGTTCGGAACAATTCCCCCTCGGCGGTCCCGCGGGCGTGCCTGCCGATCCCGTCAGCGAGGGATCGGGCGACAGCAGGCTCCCGGCCAACCTTGAACTGCACCGCCCCGTCACGGAGGGAATGGCCCGTGGGCTGGACCTGTTCGGCGTCATCGATGCCGGCTATGTGCTGGATGGCGGGCTTGCGTTGCGGCTGAACCCGGACGGCAGCACGTCCGACCCGCGTGTCTGGTTCACGGCGACCGCACCGTTCTGATCAGGGGGCGGGATGATGATCAATCATGGCGGCAGAGGCGGCGGGTGCCGATGCCCTGCCAACGGACGGGCAACCTTTCAGGACAGCCGCTGCCCGGGGACGCGGCTGGGGAACAATGGCGTCCGGTTGGCGTTCAAGGGCATGCGCAGGCGTGAAAGGGTTTGCCTGGCTGCCTGCGTTCCATACAGCCAGCGACGGAGGATGCAATGCCCCGCGGCGACAAATCCAGCTATACGGACAAGCAGAAGCGCAAGGCCGACCATATAGCGGAAAGCTATGAGGAACGCGGCGTCAGCCATGAGGAGGCCGAGCGGCGGGCCTGGGCCACGGTGAACAAGGAATCCGGCGGCGGCAACAAGTCCGGCTCAGGCCGCGGCCATCCGGACACCCATGAATCCTCCCGGAAAGGCGGTCGTCGCGGCGGGTCCAGCCAAAGCCACGAGAAACGGTCCGCCGCGGCCCGGAAGGGCTGGGAAACGCGCCGGAAACGCGCGCAGGGATGACGGGCCCGCGATGGGCTCACCGCACGCGGACCGGTGCTTCCATCCGCCAGCCCGTCTTTTTCGCGCTGATGACCTTGCCTGTGGTCCGGTCACAGACCACGGGGGTGATCCGCTCCCCCGTGCTGCGCCGGATCAGCCGCACGGGCGGGTCGTCGAAATTGCACAGCCAGCGCTCGCTCCAGCCATGGATGGCCAGTACGAGCGGATGCAGCGCCAGCCCCACATCGGTCAGCCGATACTCGTGGCGTGCCGGGCTTGACTGGTACTGGCTTTTCCGCAGCAGGCCGAAATCCACCAGACGGCCCAAACGGTCGGAAAGCATGTTGGGCGCCATGCCCGTGGCCTCCAGCAATGCATCGAACCGCCGGAATCGCAGGAAGGCACAGGCCACGATGGACCAGGTCCAGTAATCGCCGACGATGGTCACCGACCGCTCGATCATCGGGCGTTCGAGTTGCACACGGGCCACCGCCGCACGCCGCAGGGGAGGTGGGGGCCGCTCCACGAGGCCGGGGCCGATGGCATAGATGACATCATCGATGCCGATCGGGTTGCCCTGTTCCCGGTCCAGCACGACCGGTTCGACCACATTGCCGGTCAGGGCATTGAAGAAGGTGAGGGAATAGCGCTCCTGCATGGCCGAGGGCGCGAACTTGCGTTCCCACTGGCCCTGGATGAGTGCTGCGCCGAACAGGTCCAGACCCATGGGGGTCAGGACATATTCCGCCCGCTTGCGACCGGGCGGAACGACGGATGCCATGATCCCCACCTCGCACAGGTGGGTCAGCCGTTGCGACAGCACACTGCGCGGAACGCGCAGGCTCTCGCTCCACTCGTTAAAGCGTCGGACACCGAAAAAAGCTTCGCGCAGGATAAGCTGGCTCCACGCATCGCCGAAAACGGCATGCGCAAGTGCGACCGGATTGCCGGTCACCAGTGCCCTGCTCGACACATCACCTGTCACAACGGCTCCCTTTCGGGCGGTCTGGCGAGACCACGGCGACCGCCCGGAACATCGTCTATCCATCTTCCCGGTCCGGAGCGGTAACACTCCGGATACTGACGGCAGGCCATATCATGTGCCCCGGCCCGCTGTCGATCCTTCCCAAGGTAAAGAGTGCAAGGTCACGACAAGCGGTAGCAAGCGGGAAACGGGGCTGCCGCCCCCCGGGGGCCCTATGCCCGCATCCTGTCGGCGAAGGCCAGCCGCAGGGCCTTCCGGTCCGGCTTGCCCAACCCCGTCTGGGGGATGGAAGCTGAAAACTCGATCAGCTTGGGCGCCTGCACCGGCCCCTTGGCATCCCGGACAGCCCGGATCAGGTCGTCTGCCACCGGGCTGGCACCGGGGGCGGGCACAACCAGGGCCACCACCGCTTCCCCCCATTTGTCATGCGGCACGCCGAAGACGCAGGCCGCGGCGACGCCGGGCTGGGCGGTCAGCACGTCCTCCACCTCCCGCGGGAACACATTGAAACCGCCGGAAATGACCATTTCCTTCTTGCGGTCGATGACGTGCCAGTCACCATCGGCGTCGATCCGGCCGATGTCACCCGTATGCAGCCAGCCATGGGCGAAAGCGTCCCGCGTGGCATCCGGCATCCGCCAGTAACCGCTCATCACCAAGGGGCCCCTGACGCAGATCTCCCCCGCAGTGCCGGCGGGAACGGGCTGTCCATCCTCGTCCAGCAGCGCCACTTCCAGGCCGGGGAAGGGCCGGCCGGCCGCCATGGGCTTGCGTGCCTGATCGGTGCCCGCCAGGGTTAGAACCGTGTTCGGCGCCTCTGTCTGGCCATAGCATTGCACCAGGACCGGCCCGAACCGATCGATCGCCTGGCGGACGCGGTCCGGCGCCATGGGCGCGCCCGACCAGACCAGGGTTCGCAGGCTGGAAAAATCGCGGCATGCGGCGACGGCATCGTCCAGCAGGCCGATGATCATGGTCGGGACCAGCCAGGTGACATTCGCCCTGTACCGTTCCAGGGCCGCGCAGAACCGCTCCGGCTCGAACCCCTGCTGCAGAATGATCGTCCCCCCCGTGCCAGCGTCGGCAGAATAAGGGAACCGGCCCCATGCGAAAGGGGAGCCGGACAGAGGAAGCGGATATCGTCCGACGGCCAGGGGATGCCGGCCAGCGCCATCATGGTGTTGGCGACCAACGCCCGGTTGGACAGCATCACACCCTTGGGCCGGCCCGTCGTCCCGCCCGTATAGGCCAGTCGCACGATGGTTTCCGCCCCACCCTTTGCCTGGGCGGGCAGGGCGGTATTCCCATCGTCCGGCATCCAGAAACCATCCAGCCCGCCCGCCGCCTCATGGCCCAGCAGCCGCAAGCCGGTAACCGACAGTTCGCGCGCGCGGGCCGCATGTGCCGCATCCGCAATCAGGATGCCGGCCCCGGCATCGGCCAGGATGAATTGCTGGTCATCGCGCCCGGCCAGTGGATGCAGGGTCAGCGAGCGGTAGCCACCGATATAGGCGGCAGCCATGACCGCATACATGTCGGGACTGTTGGCCGATATCTGGGCGACCGTATCGCCGGGCTCAAGCCCCAGCCGGGTGAAGGCCGCCAGCGCCTGGGCGATCCGCCGGCCCAGGCTGCCATAGCTGACCTGCCGGTCCCCGTCGATGAAGGCAATCCGGTCACCAAAGCGGGCCAGGGCCGTCAGGATGATGTCGCCGACCCGTCCACCTTCCACGGGGGAGGGGGGAAGGGGCCGGGACGGGGAAGGTATCGTCCAGCAACGGCATCGCATAATCGGGCAGGACGGCCGTGCCCTGGATCTGCCCATCGATCAGGCCCCGGTCGAAATAGTCGCGCCAATCCGCGATCAGCCCGTCGCGCAGCGTGATGCAGCCCGCATAAGGAACCTTCACGTCACGTCCCTGGACGGTGGTGAAATCCTCCACCGCCTCGAAAAAGATCGTATCCCCCTGTCGCACCTGGCGTAACAGGCGCAGGCGGTTCTCCCGGCTCATGCCGGAATAGCGGAGAAGGAAATCGCGGATGGCAGCGTGACCGATGGCCGGCGGCTTGGTGGCAGCGGAGAAATGCCAGACGGCGTCCGGCGTGAAAAGGCCAACGATCTCCTCAATCCGGCCCGCCCGCCAGGCAGTGAAGATCGCTTCGACAAGATCATCGCCGCTCATCCCGTCACCCCTTCCATATCATGCTGCAACCGCGCCGCCAGGGCCGGGATCGTCGTCTTCGCCTCGCGGGTCGTGGCGAACATGTGCGCCGGCCGGGGCGCACGGTCGAACCAGATGACATCCGCCTGGGGCGGGGGCTGCGTTGCCGCCAGCCACAGGATCGTGTCAGCACCTTGCGCCGTCGTGCGCAGGACGGCGCCGATCCAGCGATCCATCCAGGGCAGGGCGGAACGCACCCCATCGGTGCGAACCCAGCCGGGATGCATCGTATAGGCACGCAGCCCCGGAACCGCTGCATTCCAATGGTCGGCCAGGGCGATCTGCGCCCGTTTCTGCGAGGCATAGGCGGCGAAGCCGTTAAAATCGGCTTCCCGCGCGTCCAGCCCCGGCAGGTTCAGCGGGGCATTGTAAGCCCCGCCCGAGGTGACATTGATGACCGTACCGCGCCGCAGTCTGCCCCGGGCCAGCAACCCTTCCGTCAGGGCGAAATGGCCCAGCAGGTTGGTGGCGTACATGCGGCTGAAGCCTTCTTCCGTCCGGTGGTATCCGGTATCGAGAATCCCGACATTATTGACCAGGACATCGATTTCCGGATGCCGTTCGGCCAGTTCCCGGTTGCGGGCGACCAAAGACAGGTCGGCCGCAACCGGGGTGATGGTGCCCGTTGCCGATGCGGCCAGCGCCTCCAGCAGCGCAGGGCGGCGGCCGACGGCGATGACATGAGCCCCGGCCGCCGCCGCGGCCAGGGCGACGGCCCGCCCGATACCGCCCGTCGCACCGGTGACCATCCAGGTCTGGCCGGAAAAATCCGCCCGCACGGGGCGGCGGGACAGCCCGCGCGCCACGAAGCCGATGGCTGTGAAGGAGGGCAGGAAACGGGCATAGAATTTGAGCGCTTTCATCGCCGGCTCAATATTTCAGGCTCGCCTGCAACGAAATCGCCCGGCCGCGGGCGACAGATGCATATTGCGTATTGGCTCCGACCGACGATGCGAAGGGCACGTTGGCCGAATAGGTCAGGTAGTGCTTGTCCAGCAGGTTCTTGCCCAGCACGGCCAGATCCCAGGTGTCGGTGCCGATGCCGATGCGCATGTCGACCAGCGTATACCCCTTCACCTGGCCCAGCGGGTCGAGATTGTCGTGAACCTGATGGCTGCTGCGATAGGACACGTCCAGGCCGCTGCGCAGGTCGATCGTGTCGGTCAGCGGCTGGTTGACGGTCAGATTGCCCATCAGGTTCAGCTTGGGCGTGAACCGTCCCCGCCGGCCTGTATAATCGCACAGGCGCACGCCCCCGACCACGTCGCCATCCGGCGTCTCGCCGAAGGCGCAATTGCCGCGCCGGAACTCCAGATACTCGAAATCAAGATAGGATACCGACGTTCCAGCGGTAATGCCGGGGGCCAGCGCATAGCGCGCCTCTGCCTCCACGCCCTGTGCGCGCGTGCGGCCGGCATTGCCGACATTGAAGCCGACCGTGCCGTCGAACTGGCTGATCTGCAGGTTGGAATAGGTGGAGCGGTAGGCCGTCAGGCTCATCGAGCCGCGGTTGCCCAGGAAGCTGGAGCGCACGCCGGCTTCCCAGGTTTCCACTGTTTCGTCATCGAACTCGAAATTCGCATTGTTGTTGGCGCGGACGTTGAAGCCACCGCCCTTGTAGCCTTCCTTGTAGGAAGCGAAGAGCATCGTGTCGTCCGTCACGTCATATTCGACCGTGACGGAGGGAACCAGACGGGTCTGGCCGCGGCTGGCATTGATGTCGTGGCCGGCGCCGCCGGGATTGTCCAGGGAGAAGCCCAGCCCCGCCTGCAGGGTGGCGATGGTGGCCGCCGACGTTACCAGCGTGCCGTTCAGGGCACCCTGGCCCTGAATGGCGAACACCCGGCGCGCGGCTTCCTTTTCATCGCGGGAGAGACGAAGGCCGCCGATCAGGCGCAGATCGTCGGTGGCGCGGGCCGTCACCTGGCCGAAGGCGGCATAGGTGGTGCTGGACTGGCGATAGGTACGCGCGGCGCTGACATCGGCGATGGCGCCATAGCCCAACCTGACCAGATCGCGCCCGAACTCCGTCGCGTCGGCGTAATCGATCTTGTTATGCTCGAAATAAAGGCCGCCGATGAAGGAGAAGGTACCGTCCTCCGCCGAGGCCAGCCGCAGTTCCTGGCTGATCTGGCGGAAGGATTCGTCGGTCAGGCCACCCAGCATGTTGGCCTCGGTGAAGTCCAGGTCGACATGGAAGGCGCGCTGATAATCGACAAGACCGGTAATGGCGCTGACGACTGCGTCACCCACCTCGAAATCGTTCGCCCAGGTGATTTTATACAGCTTGGTGCTGTCCGTTTCGTAAAGATCGGATTGGCGCTTGAAATCGAAGCTGGTATCCGTCAGCACGCCGGGCAGGCCCTGCAGGGCGAGCGCGCTGGCGAAGGTCAGGGGCTGACCGGCCGTGGGGCCGGCCGGTATCGTGCGTGTGGCATTGTCGGCGATGACCTCCAGTTCCCGGCCGGTCACATCAAACTTGGAATATTCGACCTTGAAGGTGGAATTGAACCCGTCACCACCATATTGCAGCGTGGCGCGGGCGGCGATGTCCTCACCGTCCGGCTCGTCCTTGTCCTTGGTCAGGTTGCGGACGTAGCCGCCGCCCTTGGCATGGCGCACAGCGACACGGGCCGACAGGTTATCGGCGACGGGGCCGGAAACGAAGGCCGTCGTCTCGAACTGGTCGAAGGCCGGTGTATAGGTGGTGGTCAGCCCCGCCTGCACGAAATCGGTCGGCCGGGCCGCGATCACGCTGAGCGCACCCGCGGTGGAATTCTTGCCGAACAGGATCGATTGCGGGCCCCGCAGCACTTCCACCCGCTGCGTATCGAAGAACGGTGCGCGCGTCAGGGCGGCGCGGCCGTAATTGATGCCATCGACATACTGGGCAACCGACTGCTCGAAGGCGGGGTCGTTGCCCGACCCGATGCCGCGAATGAAGGTCTGTGTCGTCAGGCCGGTCTTCGTGATCTGGAAGTTCGGCACCGTGACGGCCATGTCCTGCAGGTTGCTGACCGATTTTTCGGCCAGGGCCTCGCCGCCCAGCACGGAGATGGAGATCGGCACCTGGCTCAGCGACTGTTCGCGCTTCTGCGCCGTGACGATGATCTCCTCCAGCAGGATACCGGTCGACCCGGCGCCCGATGCGGCGGCGGCGGCCTGTTCCTCGGCCGCGAAGGCGGGCGTGGCGGCCAGCGCGACGGCGGAAACGCCCAGCGCGGCAACGGCGTGCATCTTCATGGTACCTCCCCAATTTCATTGATTGTTTCGCCATGGGCCGATCGGCGGGCGAATAGTTGTCCGAGATTGATATTAGTACTGGACTAAAAAAGCAAGCGGGATGTAAGGTCCATTAAAACAAGTTATGGGCCCTGGCCAAAAGGGGGGAGCCGATGGAATGGGAAATGGAAGCCGCCGTGGCGGCGGCCGTGGTGATGGCGGCATGGCTGATCCTGCTGCCGCGCGACGCGCGGGGCAAGGCATGGCATTACCTGCTGGCGCCCGTGCCGCTGGTGGTCGCGCTTGGTATCTGGGCCCTGTCGCCGGGACCGCTGCGCTCGATGGGCGCGGCGTGGATCGGGGGCGGTGTGGCGGCCCTTTCGCTGCTGCTGCTGACATGGACGGCGGGATCCTTGGCGCGCAACCATGGCTTCATGGACATCGTGTATCCGATCGCGCCCGCCTTTATCGCCTGGTCCGCCTGGATTCTGGCGGGCGAAATGTCCGTTGCGGCGGCACTGGCATTGCTGGCCGTCACGCTCTGGGGTGGGCGCCTGTCATGGCAGACACTGGGCCAGAATCATGCCCAGGAACGTGAACCCTATGCTTCCTGGCGGGCCAGGGGCGGTTCCCGCTGGCGATTCTGGAGCCTGTTCCAGGTCTATCTGCTGCAAGGCACCATGATCTGGCTTTGGTCCGCGCCCCTGGTCTTCGCGGTCATGGCGCCCGATGGCGGGGCAATGCCATGGCTGGGCTTTGCGGTCTGGGCCTGCGGCTTTGCCCTGCAGACCGCCGCTGACCGACAGCTTGCCCGCTTCCGCGCTGCCGGCGGCGGACGGGGCCGCATCCTGGATCAAGGCGTCTGGGCCCTTGTCCGGCAGCCGAACTATCTGGGGGAAGCCGTCATGTGGTGGGGCTATTTCATCTGTGCGCTGGCGCATCCGCTGGGCTGGATATCGATCGGTGCCCCGATCTTCGCCACATGGTTCATGGGCTTCGGTTCGGCGGGGCCCTTCAAGGAACGGCACATGGCGCGCACCCGGGGCGAAGCGTGGCAGGCCTATTGCCGGCGCACCCCCCGTTTCTTCCCGTGGCCACGCCCCAGGGCAGCTGACAATATCGGTTCTTGAGTCAAATTAGATATTTATAATGGACTGATTGTGCGCCGCATCACACCGCCGGCACCCCCATCGAACCCGACATGCACAGTTAGCGGGCCGGACTTTCCGGCAGGAGGAAACAGATGACAGCCCAACCCAATATCAATGATCTGAACCCCTATATCCACGGCTTCTATGCGCCGCAGCGGCGGGAGTTGACGGCGCTGGACCTGCCCGTGATCGGGGAATTGCCCAAGGACCTGCATGGCGCCTTCGTGCGCAACGGTCCCAATCCGTTCAACGATCCGCAGGGGCCGCACCATTGGTTCGACGGCGATGGCATGATCCACGCCATCTATTTCGAAAACGGCAAGGCGGAATACCGCAATCGCTATGTCGGATCGGCCGATCATCTGGCCGACCGGACCGGTGGCTGCGGCGCCGGGGGCGTGCTGCTGCCGGCCACCCGATCGCGCGGTGAAAAGGTCTACAAGGACACGGCCAACACCGATCTGGTGCTGCATAACGGCCAGTTGATGGCGCTGTGGTACATTTCCGGCACGCCGGTGCGCCTGAACGCGCGCACGCTGGAAACGCTGGGGGAAGAGACATTCGGCGGCCACCTTCCGCGCCATGTCTCTGCCCATTCCAAGGTCGATCCGCTGACCGGAGAGTTCGTCTTCTTCGATTATTCGCTTTACGAGCCGTGGATGAGCTTCGGCGTGGTGTCGAAGGACAATGAGCTGACCCATTTCGCGAAAGTCGATCTGCCGGGCCCGCGCCTGCCCCACGACATGGGCCTGACGAAAAACTACATCATCCTGCATGACCTGCCCGTGGTATTCACGGAATCGGGGCTGCGTAACAGCATGTGGCAGATCCAGACGCAGAACCGGGGGGCGCGTTTCGGCGTCGTGCCACGCAACGGAAGCGGTGATCAGGTCCGCTGGTTCGAAACCGATCCCTGCTACATCTACCATGTCGCCAATGCCTGGGAGGAAGGCGACGAGGTGGTCATGCATGCCTGCCGCATGGTGCCCAACGGGCTGAAGCCCAATCCGGCCTATGGTGCCTATGCCACCATGGTGACGGTGATGGCGCTGCATGCCGTGCCGTTCGAATGGCGCATGAACATGGCGACCGGCGAGATCCGCCAGCGCCAGCTTGATGACCGGCTGGGTGAATTTCCCATCATCAACCAGGAATATACAGGCCGGAAGAGCCGGTGGTCATACAATGTCTCCATGGCGCCGGAGGAGCTTCAGCGCTTCGACGGCCTGATCAAATACAACCTGGAGACGGGCGACAGCGAGGTGTGCATGCACCCGGCCGGCTGGGGCGGGTCGGAGGCGGGCTTCGCGCCGCGCATCGGCGCCGTGGACGAGGATGACGGTTATGTCATCTCCTTCGTCACCGATCCGGTCAATGGCAGGTCGGAGGTGCATGTCATCGCCGCGAAGAACTTCGCCGACGGTCCCATCGCCCGCATCCCCCTGCCGGGCCGCGTACCGGCCGGGTTCCACGGTACCTGGGCGGCCGGCGACCTGATCCGCAATTGAACGAAGGGCGGGATATTCCGATGGAAGCTTTCATCTTCGATGCCGTCCGCTCGCCGCGCGGCAAGGTCCGGCCCGACGGCCCGCTGGCCGGGGTGGAGCCGGCCGGGCTGGTAGCACAGTTGGCCCAGGCGCTGGACGGGCGGGTCGCCGGCGCCGTCGGCAAGGCCGACGCCCTGATCCTGGGCTGTGTGACGCAGACGGGGGCGCAGGGCGGCCATGTTGCCCTCTTGTCAAAGTTCCGGGCCGGCCTGCCCGACGCGGCCACCGCCATCTCGGTCAATAATTTCTGTGTCTCCAGCCTTTCGGCCATCGGCATGGCCGTGGCCCGCGTTGCCCTGGGCAATGACCGCGCCGTGCTGGCCGGGGGTGTGGAACATATGTCGCTGGTCCCCATGATGGGCGACAAGGCCAGCTATTACCGCGACATGACCTATCCCGTGAAAAGCCGGTTCGTGCCCGTGGCGATCGGTGCCGACAGGCTGGCCGCCACCTGGGGCGTGGGGCGGGACCTGCTGGACGCCGCGGCCCTGACATCCCAGTCCAGGGCCGTGGCGGCGGAGGACGATCCGGCTTTGTCGCGTTCCCGCATTCCCGTGCGCGACACGACGGGAGCCGTGATCCTGCAGGTCGATGAATGCATCCGGCCCACCACGCCGGAAAAGCTGGCCGGCCTGGCCCCGGCCTTCGGTGACCTGGCCCGGACCTTCGCCGCCGCCCTGGAGGGGGAGAACGTGGCGCCGGTTCACACCATCGCCCACACCCCGCCCATGTGCGACGGGGCGGCCCTGGCGCTGGTCGGCGCGCGGGATGCCTTCGACGTGGCGCCACGGGCCCGCGTGGTCGCCTTCGCCGAGGCGGGTGGCGATCCGCACGCCTCGCTGACCGCCGGCTTCGCTTCCATGGAAAAGTGCCTGGCGCAAGCCGGCCTGACCCTGGCCGACATGGACCGGATCGAGTTCATGGAGGCGTTCGGTGTGACCGTGGCGCGGTTCCTGCGCGATTATCCCGTCGATGCCGCCAGGGTCAATGTGGCCGGCGGCGCCCTGTCGCGCGGCCATCCGCTGGGGGCCAGCGGCGGTGTCCTGCTGTCATCGCTGCTGGATGCGCTGGAGGCCTGCGATGGCCGGTATGGTCTGGCCGTGGGGGCCGGCGGGTCCGGCGTCGGGGCCGCGATCCTGATCGAACGGGGAGATTTCTGACCATGGCTACGCATTCCCCGAACCCGGCCCTGGAAGCACTGGTCGCCGCCCATGCCGGCACGCTGGCGGATGCCATCAAGGCGGTGGAGACGCGCAACAGTTGGAGCCCGTTTGCCGACAGCCCTTCCACCAAGATCCATGGCGCTGAAAAGCCGGTGGCCGGCAAGGCGGCGTTCGAAGCCCGGCTGGGCCGGCGCTTCGACCTGCAACAGCCGGGCATCGTGGATTGGGTGGGCGCTGAAACCTCCCCCTTCACGCGCCAGCCGCTGGGCATCACCTATCCGCGCAGCGCCCCCGACGCGCTGGTCGCGGCGGCGCAGGGGGCTATGGCGACATGGCGGCATGTCGATCCGGAGGCACGCATCGCCCTCTGCCTGGAAATGGCCCGGCGCCTTTACGACCGCAATTTCGAGATGGCGCATGCGGTCATGCATGTGGCCGGGCAAAGCTATGTCCAGGCCTTCAGCGGCAGCGGCCCGAACGCGCTGGATCGCGGCATCGAGGCGCTGGCCTATGCCGCCAAGGCCATGCGCGACGTGACCCCGAGGGTGCAGTGGCGGCGGCCGTTCGGCCGGGACGATGTACGGCTGGAAAAGCGCTATACCCTGGTGCCGCGCGGCATCGGGCTGGTCATCTGCTGTGCATCCTTCCCGACCTGGAATGCCTATCCGGCCATTTTCGCCAATCTGGCCACGGGCAATGCCGCCATCGTGAAGCCGCACCCCATCGCCATCCTGCCCATGGCCATCGTGGTGGATGTGGCACGCCAGGTTCTGGCCGAATATGGCCAGAACCCCGATCTGGTGACCCTGGCCGTCGATACGCCGGACGCACCGGTGGCCCAGGCCTTCATCGATGATCCGGCCGTCCAGATCATCGATTTCACGGGCAGCCCGCGCTATGGCGCCGTGCTGGAACGGACCATCGTCGGCAAGCTTCTGTTCACGGAAACCGCCGGCCTGAACAGCGTGGTGGTGGAATCCACCGATGATGCGACCGCCACCGTGCGCGCCATTGCCCGGTCGGCCTCGCTTTTCTCCGCCCAGATGTGTACCAGCCCGCAGACGATCTTTATCCCGGCCGGTGGTGTGCGCACGCCGGCCGGCCCGATGGGGGCGATGGACTTCGCCCGGGCCGTCGCGGCGGAGATCGATGCCATCGCCGATGACCCGGCCACGGCCGCGGGCATCATGGGCGCCATCCAGGGAGAGGTCAGCATCAAGGTGATCGAGACGCTGCGGCAGACCCTGCCGCAACAGCCCGGCGTCTCCATCCTGCGTGACGCCCGCCCCTATGCCCATCCCGACCATCCCGATGCCCGCACGATGACCGCGCTGGTGGCGGTCGTGCCCGCGGCGCTGAGCCATATCTATGCGGAGGAACAGTTCGCCCCCGTCCTTTTCATCGTGGAGACGGCGGACGCGGATGAGGCGGTAGGGCTGGCCACATCCCTGGCCAAGGAAAAAGGCACCATCTCCGCCTATCTTTATTCCACCGACGAGGCGTTCGTCGAACGATCGGTCGATGCCTATGCCGCGGCCGGGGCGAACCTGTCCATCAACCTGCACGGGGCGATGTGGATCAACTTCGCGGCCGCCTATAGTGATTATCATGTCACGGGGCTGAACCCCGCCGGCAATGCCTGCCTGGCCGATCTGGCCTTCGTGGCGTCACGGTTCCGGATTGTCCAGCGGCGCTGGCCGGCGGCCGTGGCATGACGGTCCCGGTCCTCATCGCGGGCATCTCCTGCACGCCGCTGGGCAAGCGCCCGGCGCACAGCGTCAAGGATCTCGTGGCCGAAGCCGTCGGTGCAGCATTGCGCGACGCCGGCGCGCGGGCCGACCAGATCGAGGCGGCCTGGTTCTCCAACACCCGGCAGCCGATGCTGGAAGGCCAGAACGCCATTCGGGGGCAGATCGCGCTGCGCCCGCTGGGCCTTTGCGGCATTCCGGTCGTGAATATCGAGAATGCCTGCGCCAGCGGCTCCAGCGCCCTGATCCAGGCCATGACCGCCATCCGGGCCGGCATGGTGGACATCGCCCTGGTGGTGGGGGCGGAGAAGATGGTCTTTCCCGACCGCCCCGATGCGGTTGCCGCCGCGTTTCTGGGCGGCACCGACATCCACGACCTGGAAAATACCAAGGCATATGCCCGCGCGCTTGGTGTCGATGTAGATGACGAGAGCAACGGGCGGCGCAGCATCTTCATGGACCTTTACGCCGCGCAGGCCCGCCTGCATATGCAGCATTTCGGCACGGCGCAGACGGATTTCGCCCGCATTGCCGCCAAGAACCACACCCATGCCCGGCACAACAGGCGTGCCCAGTTCCGCACGCCCATGAGCGTGGAACAGGTGATGGCCGACCGGCTGATCAGCTATCCCTTCACCCGCGCCATGTGCGCCCCGGTCAGCGACGGGGCCGCGGCAGCCGTGGTCTGCTCTCCGGCGGGACTGCGGCGGCTGTCGGGCATGGCCGGGCGGGCGGTGGGCATCAGGGCCAGTGTGCTGCGTTCCGCCACGGTGCGCGCGCCAGCGGCCTTCGACCGGCATATCGGCCGGCTGACGGCGCGGGCCGCCTATGAGGCGGCGGGACTGGGGCCAGCGGATGTCGACCTGGCCGAGGTCCACGACGCCACCGCCTATGCCGAGCTGCAGCAGATCGAGAATCTGGGCCTGGCCGAGCCCGGCACGGTCGGGGAGCGGCTGCGCCGCGGCGATTTCGCGCTGGGCGGCCGCCAGCCGGTCAGCGCATCCGGCGGCCTGCTGGCCAAGGGCCATCCGGTGGGTGCCACCGGCCTGATCCAGCTTCACGACCTGTGCGAGCAGTTGCGCGGCGAGGCGGGAGCGGCACAGGTTGACGGCGCCCGTATCGGCATCGCCGAGAATGGCGGCGGCTTTCTGGGGGGCGAGGAAGGGGCAACAGCGGTTACCATCCTGGAACGTCTTTCAGCATAGCGACAGGCGCCGCAGAGCGCCGAAGGGAGGCAGTCATGATCATCGTCGAGGCCGCACGCATCGCGGAATTCAAGGCCAGGGGCTGGTGGGGCGACACGACGCTCATCGACAAGATGAACGCCCATGCCGATGCCAGGCCGCAGGAAGAGGCGCTTGTCGATCCGCCCAATCTGGCGGAGATCGCCGGCATCACGCCCAGCCGCCTGACCTGGCAGGAAGTGCGTGATGGGGTGGAGAAGCGGGCGGCCCTGCTTTACCGGCACGGGTTCCGCAAGGATGACGTGATCGTCATCCAGCTTGCCAACAGCGTCGATCTGACCCTGGCCCTGCTTGCCTGCTTCCGGCTGGGCGTGATCGCCTCGCCCGCCCCGGCGCAATACCGGCAGAACGAACTGGCCGGCATCGTCCGCCGCACCGGGGCGTCGGGCCTCATCATGGCCGAACGGATCGGCCGGCATGACCATGCAGCCCTGATGGCAGCGGTGCGGGCCTGCTCTCCCGGCTTGCGCCATTGTTTCCTGGTCGGCCCCGGCGGCGGGGATGGGATCAACCTTGCCCAGGCGCTGGCGGCGGTGGTGCCGGCGGATGTGGCCTCCATGCAGGCGGCCGTCGCACAGGATCCGCCCACGGCGGACGATGTCGCCACCATCTGCTGGACATCGGGTACGGAGGCAGACCCCAAGGGCGTGCCGCGCAACCACAATGAATGGATCGTGATGGGGCAGGGGTGCATGGCCTGCGCCAAACTGCGGCCGGGCGATCGCACCCTCAATCCGTTTCCCATGGTGAACATGGCCGGCATTTCCACGGGGCTTTGCACCTGGCTGGAATTCGGCGGCACCCTGGTCCAGCACCATCCGTTCGACCTGCCGGTCTTCCTGTCCCAGATCCGGGAGGAACGCATCAATTATACCGTGGCCCCACCGGCCCTTCTGACCGCATTGCTGTCCAATGACCAGTTGCTGAAAGGCATCGATTTCGGGCTGCTGCGGCGCATGGGGTCCGGTTCGGCGCCCCTGTCGGACTGGATGGTGCGGACCTTCCATGAACGCCACGGGGTGGAGGTCATCAATATCTTCGGCTCCAACGAGGGCGCCTCCTTCGCGGCCTGCCTGGAGGATGTGCCCGACCCCAGGGATCGGGCCATCCATTTCCCGCGGCTGGGCGACCATGGCTTCACCTGGACCTATGCGCTGGCCGACCGTACCTGGACGCGGCTGGTCGATCCCGATACCGGTCACGAGATATCGTCGCCCGGCGTGCCGGGGGAACTGCGCGTGAAGGGGCCGGGGATCTTTTCCGGCTACTGGCAGGCGCCGGAGGTCACGGCCCGGTCTTTCGACGAGCAGGGATGGTTCTGTACGGGCGACCTGTTTGCCATTGCGGGCAACCACAACCAGTATTACCGCTTCGTCGGCCGGCTGAAGGATATCGTGATCCGCGGCGGCATGAATATCTCCGCCGAGGAGATCGAACGCTATCTCATCGAACATCCCGCCGTGCGCGACGTGGCGGTCATCGGCTATCCCGACCACATCCTGGGGGAGAAACTGCTGGCCTGTATCGTGCCGGCCGGCGACGGCCCGACGATGGAGGAACTGAACCGGTTCCTGGTCGAAGAGAAGAAGATCGCCCTGTTCAAGCAGATCGAACGCCTGGAACTGCTCGACGAACTGCCGCGCAACCCGGTGGGCAAGCTTCTCAAACGTGAATTGCGCGCAGTCTTTTCTGAAAATGGTGACGAATGACCGAGCCTCTTTTCTCTTCCCTGCGGGTGCCCGCCATTGCGGCACCCATGTTTCTGGTGTCCGGCCCCGATCTGGTGGTCGCGGCCTGCGAGGCCGGCATCGTCGGCAGTTTCCCCACGCCCAACTGCCGCACCATCGACGACCTCGACCATTGGATGCAGGACATCACAACGCGGCTGGACCGGGCCCGCGCGTCCAGCCCGCGGGCTGTGGGGCCCTGGGCCGCCAATGTCGTGACCCACAGTTCCAATGCACGGCTGGGTGACGAACTGCGTCTGCTGGAAAAATACCGCCCCCCCATCGTGATCACGGCGCTGGGCTCGCCCAAGCCCGTGATGGAGGTGGTGAAGGGCTATGGCGGCCGCGTCTTCGCCGATGTGATCAACATGCGGCTGGCCGGCAAGGCCGTGGAAGCGGGGGTGGACGGGCTGGTCTGCGTGTCGGCCGGGGCCGGAGGGCATACCGGCTATCTGTCACCGTTCGCCTTCGTGTCCGCCGTGCGGTCGATGTTTGACGGCACGATCGTCGTAGGCGGGGGGATCAGCGACGGGGCCGGGATCGCGGGTGCCATCGCGGCCGGGGCTGATCTGGCCTATCTGGGCACGCGCTTCATCGCGACCCGGGAAAGTCTGGCGGCCGATGCGTACAAGCAGATGATCGTTGATCACGGGCCGGACGACCTGATCGTCAGCGATGCCGTCACCGGCACGCCCGCCTCCTGGCTGCGGCCCAGCCTGATCGCCTGCGGTTTCGACCCCGACAACATGCAAAAGCCGGCGGGTGAACGCAATTACACGTCGGGAGCAGGCAGCCAGAAGCGCTGGAAGGATGTCTGGGCGGCCGGACAGGGGCTGCAATCCATCAAGGATGTGCAGCCGGTGGCCGGGATCGTGGATGGGCTGGCGGATCAGTACGAGGCGGCATGCCGCCGGTTCCAGACCTTCGCGCGGGGGCCGGCATGATGGACGGCCCGGGCAATCTGCCGGTCTTTCCGCTGGACCGGTCACAAAGCGGCCTGCAATTGCTGCATCGCTGGATCGAGATGGGGCCGGTGGCCGGCCTGAACGGCACCTTGTGCTCCTATCCGCTGGAAGCCGCATTCGGGCGGGTGCTGTTCGCCTGCCGGCCCGACGACCGGCATGTGAATTTCGTCGGCCTGGTGCATGGCGGGGTGGGGGCGGCGCTGATCGATATTGTCGGCGGTGCGGCCGCCATGTCCTGCTTGAAACCGGGAGAGACATTGCTGACCACGGACCTGAATGTCCGGTTCCTGCGGCCGGTTCACACCGGCCGGGGTGAATTGCTGGCCGAAGGCCGGGTGCTGCACCATGACAACCGGAAGGTCGTGGCCGATGTCTGCGTGCGCCTGGGCACGGAGATCGTGGTCATGGGAACCGCGGGCGTATCGATACGCCCGCCGGCGCCAGGCCTTTGATGCCCGTTCCCGGTGAATAGAACTCTCCGGGAACGGTACGACATGTCGACGCGCAACAGGGAGGGAACCGGAATGGATGATACCGGTGACTGGACGGAATTGCATCGCGGCCGCACCGTGCTGGTCACGGGTGCCGGTGCCGGACTGGGCGCCACGCTCGCCCGGCACTATGCCGGGGCCGGCGCGCGGGTGATGGTCAACAACCGCCACCGCCGCGAGGGGGAACCGTCAGCGGAAAAGGTGGCGCGCAGCCTGCGCGCGGAAGGGTGGGATGCCACCGCCGACCTGCACGCCATCGACGCGCCCGACGCCGCGGCCGGCATCCGCTCCGCGCTGGAGGAACGGTATGGCGGGCTTGACACGCTGGTCCTGAATGCCGGCATCAACGGCACCGCCAGCCGGATCGCCAGCATGGACCCGGCGGCATTCGCCCAGGTCATGGCGGTGAACTTCACGGCGAATGTGGCGCTTGTCCAGGCCCTGCTGCCCCTGCTGGAACGCAGTGCGGCCGGCCGCATCCTGTTCGTCTCGTCCAGCGCGGGACTGCACGGGCTCTACGGCCGGGCGCATTATGCCGCCTCCAAGGGGGCCATGAACGCCTTCGCCCTGACCCTGGCGGCCGAATTGCGGCGCAGGGGCATCGGCGTGAACCTGCTGCTGCCCTATGCCGATACGGCAATGACGGAAGATGTCGGGGCCGCGGTCATGGCGCATTTCGCCGCCGACAAGGTGGCACCCGCGGCACTGTGGCTGACCAGCCCGCAATGTCAGGCGACCGGGGAGATGTGGATTGCCGGCGGCGGACATTTTCGTCGCGCCATGACGGTGGAGACGCAAGGAACCACCGTGCCGGCGTTCGGGCCGCGGGACGGCGGCGCCATCGCGGCGGCGGCGGCCGACCTGGACGGGCTACGCCCGTTCACCGATGGGGAGGCCGCCTTCCGTGACGTGCTGGCCGCCATCGACCGGGGATAGGGCGGCCGCGGCCGTCCCGATCCTCCTCAGGCGAACAGCGCGCGCAGGCGTTTCTTGTCGATCTTGCCGACGCTGGTCTTGGGCAGGTCATCGACGATCCGGAACCGGTCCAGCCGGGCAAAGCGGGTGATGACCCCCGTGGCGATGGCCTGCTCGATGGGGGCGTTCAGGTCGGCAAGGTCCGGACTGGCGCCCGCATCCGGCACGATCACGGCCAATGGCCGTTCCCCCCATTTTTCGTCCGGCACGGCGACGACGCTGGCCTGGGCCACGCCGCGGGCCGTTGCGACCAGTTCTTCCAGATGGATGGAATCGATCCATTCACCGCCCGTCTTGATGACATCCTTCAACCGGTCGCGAATGCGGATGCGGCCATCGGCATCGATCGTGGCGATATCCTGGGTATGCATCCAGCCGCCATGCCACAGGTCGGCGGAGGCCTGGTCGTTGCCGACGTAGCACGGGGTCAGCCAGGGGGCCCGCAGCACCAGCTCACCACGTGCCACGCCGTCATGTGGCAGGTCGCGCATGTCCGCATCCACGATCCGCGCATGGACCAGCGGCACCGGCACACCGGCCGCCGTCAGCGCCTCCACGGCCCGTTCCTCCTGCTCCTCTCCGTCCGGCGCCGGGCGGGCCATTGCGATCATGGGGGCGGTTTCCGACATGCCGTAACCGGCGACCACCACCATGCCGCGCCGGCGGCCCTCGACGCACAGGGCCCGCGTCAGGGCCGATCCGCCGATCACCATCTTCCAGCCCGAAAGGTCGGCGCCGGTGCGGGCGGCCGCATCCAGCACCATCTGCAATATGGTGGGCACGCAATGCGAATAGCTGACGCGATGCTCCTGACGCAGGCGGCAGATCATCTCCGGCTCATACCGGCCGGGATAGACCTGCTTCAGCCCCAGCATGGTGGCGACATAGGGTGCCCCCCAGGCATGGACATGGAACATCGGCGTCAGCGGCATATAGACATCGCCATAGCCGAACAGGGGTGCCACGGGGGAGGCGCCGAACGGTCCCGATGCCGCCAGCGTGTGCAGCACCAGTTGCCGGTGGCTGAAGCACACGGCCTTGGGGTCCCCCGTCGTACCGCTTGTGTAGAAGCTGGTGGCGATGGCGTTCTCGTCGAAATCGGCGAAGGGAAAGCCGGGGTCGGCGGCGGCAGACAGCGCCTCATATTCGCCGGTCGCCCAAGCGGGCAGGGGGCTTTCCTCCCCATCCAGGATCGCCACCACCGCCTTCACATCCGGCAGGGACGGCAGGATGGCCTCCACCAGGGGGAAGAAATCCCGATGGACCAGCAGCACCTCAGCCCCGGCATGGGCGAGCGTGTAGGCCACCTGCGCCGCCGGCAGGCGGATATTCACGGTCAGCAGCACCGCTCCCATCATCGGCACCGCGAAATAGGCCTCCAGATAGCGGTGGCTGTCCCAGTCCATGACGGCCACGGTGGCGCCAGCCTCCACGCCCAGCCCCGCCAGGAAGGAAGCCTGCCGCCCCACCCGCCCGACAAGATCGGCATAGGTCAGGCGCACCTTGTCGCGATAGACGATTTCCCGCGATGCGGCGGTCAGCAGCACATTGGCCAGCAGATGGCGTATGGTCAGCGGATACCGGTAGGCCTCGGCTGTCGGTGGCGCAAAGCGCAGGGGCATCTTCCTCTCCTGGTCGACGGCGGGGGAGGCTGTATCGAGTAGCAACCGCGGGACGGAAGCACCAATTCACAGAACGTATCATTCCATGCGGGCTGCCCATGGGACACCGCCGATCATGCCGCCCATGTATCCAACGATTTGATGAAAGCATTAGCGCGCCGGGGCGGCGGGACCTATCTCCAGTCCACGGTCGGTGCCCCCGAGGCCCCGACCGGGAGGAGCAAAGAGAGCGAGGGCCGACAAGGTCCGCAGGAGCCATCCCGGCACAGGCGGAGCCCCCGGAGAACGGGGGTGGGTCCCGGCCGCCGGCGGTCTGCCGGCCGGCGCCGTCAACCAAGGAGAGAGACCGATGACACACCCGACGCGCGTCAGCCCCGTCGATCACAGAAACCTATCGCCGCGGCAGACCGTGGTCAGTGCCAAGATGGGGAAATTCGGCACGCCGGATGCCTCCAACCTGATGCGGACGATGCTGAATTATCCGGAATTCGCGCGTTCGATCGGTCGCCTTTCCACCCGTGTGACGCTGACCACCAGCCTGCCGTCCCGGCTTTACCAACTGGCCTGCATGCGCACCGTCTGGCTGTGCGACAGCGAATATCTGTGGGCGCGGCATCGGGATGAATGCCTGGCGCTGGGCATCACCGAAGATGAACTTCACCAGGTGGCGCTGGGACCGGTCACCGGCACGCTGCAGGGGCTGGACCGGCTGATCATCGAAGCGGTCGATGAGATGCACTACACCCATTACCTGTGGGACGGGAAATGGACGGGCTTTGACCGGTTCGGCCCCAACGCCGTCATGGATGTCATGTCGACCTACGGCTTCTATGTCACCATGGCAGCGTTCTGCAACAGTACGGGTGTCGCGCTGGAAGATGGCTTTGCCGGCTGGTCCCCCGCGCTGCTGTCATTGAAGGCCGCAGACCAGACCGGCCACAAGCCCCCACAGCCGGGCACACCGCTGCCCGGGCGGGTGACGGAGGCCGATTACGCCGCCCTGACGCCAGAACAGCAGGAACAGGCCAACCGCATGGGCCGCCGCGGCCTGCCTTCGACATCGAAGCTGCAGAAATGCATGATCAACTATGTCGATTTCCTGAAGGCCATCGCGCCTTTCGGCAAGCGCGCCATCGATGATACATCGCTGCCGCCCCGGGTCTGGCAACTGGCGTGCATGCGCACCGTCTGGCTGTGCGACAGCGAATATCTCTGGTCGCAGCACCGCAAGGCCTGCCTGAAGCTGGGCGTCACGGACGAGGATCTGCTGGGTGTGGCAGAGGGGCCGCGGAGCACCCGGCTCAACGGCTTCGACCGGGTGGTGGTGGCGGCCATCGACGAGCTTTATTACCAGAACCGGCTGTCCGACGCGCATTGGGGACAGTTCGACCAGTTCGGACCGGAGGGGGTGACGGACCTGATGCTGGTCTATGGGCTGTACATCATCCAATCCTGCGTCGCCCGCAATTTCGGCACGACGCTGGAGCCGAACTCCCTGGGCTACCTGCCCGAACTGGAACCGCTGCGGGCCGGCCAGCAACGCTGACCACTCGCCATCCCGGTTGCCACCCCGGCTGTGGCGGTGGCGGCCGGGATGGCGATACCGGCGACAGGGTGCGACGGCAAGGGGCGCGGCGGTTCGGAAGACCGGGCCGCGCCTTTCTGCGCTGCCTTTATCCCGTGCTGCGGCCGGTCATCCTGACCGCCCCGGCGGCCCGCAAGGTGGCGATATCGGGGAAGCCGTCCACCGCCATCAGCAGATCCGCCTCCGCCAGCAGGGAGCGCAGGACGTGCACCACGCCGGCGGTTCCATCCAATGCCAGGCCATAGAGATAAGGGCGGCCCACGCCTACGGCCGTGGCGCCCAGGGCCAGGGCCTTGGCCACGTCCGTACCCGACCGGATGCCGCTGTCGAACAGGACGGGCACGGGACCGGCGGCCTCGACGATGCCCGGCAGCAGGTCGATGGCTGCGATGCCGCCATTGGCCTGCCGCCCGCCATGATTGGAACAATAGATACCGTCCGCCCCCTCATCGATGGCGCGCCGCGCATCATCGGGATGGCAGATGCCCTTCAGGATGATCGGCAGTCTGGTCAGGGACCGCAGCCAGGGCATATCCGCCCAGGTCAGCACCTTCCCGAAGGTGCCGGCCCAGGTCTTCACGACGGCCGGAACATGGCCCGCCGCCTCGGCGCCCAGCATGGTGCGGAAGCGCGGGTCGGACGTGTAGTTGGACAGGACATGGCCGCGCAGTTGCGGGAAATTCGCGTCATTGAGGTCGCGTGGCCGCCAGCCCGTGACCCAGGTGTCCAGCGTGACGATGATGGCCTTGTATCCGGCCGCTTCCGCCCGCCGGACCAGGCTTTCAGCCAGTTCCCGGTCCTTGGGCGTGTAAAGCTGGAAGAAGCCGGGCGTGCCGCCCATGACGGCGGCCACATCCTCCAGCGGGTCGTTCGTCAGGGTGGAAACGGTCAACGGCACCCCCGTGGCCGCCGCCGCCCGCGCGGCCTGCAGGTCGCCATGGCCGTCCTGCGCGCACAGCGCCGTGACACCGACCGGCGCCATGAACAGCGGGCTGGGCAGCCTCATCCCGAACAGGTCGACGGACAGGTCACGGGTCGTGCAATCGACCATCATGCGCGGCACGATGCCCCATTCCCGGAAGGCATCCACATTCCGGCGCTGGGTATGTTCATCGCCGCAGCCACCCTGGACATATTTCAGGATGGCGGGGGGCAGCGCCGCCGCCGCCCGCCTTTCCAGGGTTGCGAAATCCACGGGCAGCCGGGGTGTGACACCGCTCAGGCCCGCGAAATAGATATCAAGCTGATAATCTCCGAATTGAGGCATGCCTTGCTTCCCTGATGGGGTTGCGCAATGGAGTACGCCAGCGACCCCTGGGGGCGCTGGCGTCCTTTCTTCCGGATGTCGCGCCGGCGGCAAGGCCGGCGCCTTGGTCAGTAGCTCCAGCGCACGGTGGCGCCATAGGTCGTGGGAGGATTGTAGGCGGCGAACATCACCCCGCCGAACACCGCCTGGTAGGTGGCCGTCTTCTCATTCGTCAGGTTCTTGCCCCAGAGTGAGACGGACCAGTTGCCATCCGGTGTCGTATAGATCATCCGTGCATCGATGAAATGCGTTGGTTCCCGGATGGCCGGTGGCTTGTTGTTGTGATCGTCGTAGATCCGGCTTTCATAGGTATAGTCCGCGGCCAGTTCCAGCGTGGCCCCGGACTCTAGATCATGCGTATAGGACGGCGTCAGGGTCACTTTGTGGTCAGGCACGCGGGTCAGGCGGTTGCCGGCATAATCCACGTTCGCCCCATTCTCCACGGTGATGAACTTGGTGTAGCGGGTATGGGTGTAGGCATAGCTTCCAGCCAGGGCGAAACCGTTGCCCATCCGCCAGGTCAGCTCGGATTCCAGCCCGTAGATCTCTGCCGATGCATTGTCGGCGCGATAGCCGAAGCCCGTCAGCATGCGGGTCTGCAGGTCCGTATAGCGTGTGAAATAGACCGAATTGTTCCAGATCAGGCGCCGATCCAGAAAGGTCCCGCGCTGTCCGATTTCAAAGTTGGTGGCATATTCCGGGTTGATGCCGGCGCGGACATCGGCGGAATCGGTGGGTGTGTCCTGATATCCGCCGCTCTTGAAGCCGCGGGCCACGGATGCATAGAGCATGATGTCGGACGTGGGGTGCCAATCCGCACCGGCCCGCCAGGTAAAAGCCCCCCAACTGTTACGGGCCGCCGCCTCGTAGAAGCCGGACGGATCGCCATCCTCATCCGGGTCGCCGACCGTGAAGAAGGTGCCGGGATCGTTCGTCTCACCCCTGCCGGACAACCGCTTCTTGTCCCAAGTGTAGCGCGCGCCGCCGAAGATATTGATGGTGTCGGTCACCGGTACCGTGACGTCGGCATAGATCGCCTTGCTGTCGGTCGTGGCGTCCTGCACGACATAGTCGGACACGGCGACGTCACCGGCAACGCGCAGGTCGGTCGTGGAATCGCGGAACGTGTCGGCCTTGTAGGCATAGAGACCGACGACCCAGCGCAGGTCGCTTTCCGGCAGCGAACGCAACTGAACCTCGTGGCTGGAAAACTCCGTCCGCTCGCTGTTGCCGCCATCGATATCGAAAGTCGGGCGGCCGGGCAACGGGTCCGCCCCGTCGAAATCGTAAAAGCTCTCATAGTCGAGTTCGCGGTAAGAACCCAGATAGCTGATGCTGGCGAAGGCCAGGTCCTTCTCGATCTTGCCGCGCACGCCCCAGGTGTCACGGTCCTGGATGCCGTTGAACGTGGCTGCGTTCTCTCCCCGCTTCGTGCCCGGTGCCAGCAGGCCGGACAACCCGCCATCGCCCAGGTCGATCACGGGGCGGTTGCCGGGTCCATGGGCCCGGTCGCGTGCGTAATCGGCCTTCACGTCCAGACGCAGCGTGTCGGACGGTTCCAGGTAAATCTGGGCACGGCCGTACTTCGCGTTCTGATCGTCCAGATCGCCGTCCTTCACGCCGTTCACCACACGATCCACATAGCCGTCATGGCGGTGCAGCGTGCCGGTGACGCGGATGGCGCCCTTGCCGTCCGCGATGGGCGCATTGACGAAACCTGCGAGATCGACCCGGTCGTAATTGCCGTAGGTGCCCTCGGCACCGGCGTCGAAACCGCGCGGATCGGCCGGGTTGGTGACCGTGCTGACCGCGCCGCCGGCCACGTTGCGCCCGAACAGGGTGCCCTGCGGCCCCTTCAGCACCTCCACCCGCTGCACATCATAGGTTTCGAAGATGATCGCGGCGGGACGGCCGTAATAGATCTCGTCGATGAAGATGGCGGTGCTGGGGTCGCCGCCGGCACCACGCGCGGACGAGCCGATGCCCCGGACCGACAGGCGCGGTTCGCTGGCCGGATAGGTATCGAAGCCGAAGCCCGGCGTGCGCGCCACGATATCCTGCACCGACTGGATGCGTGCATCGCGGATGAAATCGCCGCCCAGCACCGTCACGGTGACGGGCACATCCTGCTTGTTTTCCGCCCGGCGCTGCGCCGTGACGATGATTTCCGACAGCACATCACCGGCCTGCCTGCCGCCGGCATCCTGTGCGGCCGCCGGCATGGCGACGCAGGAAAGGGCGAGAACGGAGGCGCCGAGAAGCCGGCGGCTCCTTATCCCTTCGCGTGACATGATTTTTCCTCCCCATGTTATTTTGAATGAACGGGTAGGGCATGACCCGGAACATCCCCGGCCGGGGATCATGCCTTCCTCTGTTTGCGGCGGGGACGACCGTGTCCGGCCCCGACTTTCTCCGGCTTTTGCAGCCGTATTCTGTGATCACCGGGCCGGCCGACAGCGTTGTGGTCTGTCAGTGCGTTCCAGGAACGTTGGGCAATCAGCGGTGCCCGCGCATAACGAAATAGTTGCCGGCGAATTCTTTCTCCAATCGAAAAACCGACTGTAACAATTCGGCCGGAGTATAGGGCGGCTGCTGGATTGTCCAGGCGCATGGGAACAATTCGGCCGCCCCGCCACCAGGCGTGCGCGGGCGCTGGATACGGCCGGGATTGCCTGAAGGTTCTTAAAGGACCTTGCCGCGGTTCAGCAGGCCCTTCGGGTCCAGTGCCGTCTTCAGCCGCCGCATCATCGCCAGTTCCTCCAGCGAGCGCGACAGGGGCAGCCATTCGCGCTTGTCCAGCCCGATGCAATGTTCGGCGGAAACGGACCCGCCCAGCACGGCCAGCGGACCATAGACCAGGATCTCCGCATTGTGCTTCGCCTTCGCGTTCCAGGGGCGTGGGGCGACAAGCAGATGCAGGTTGTTGTCACCGATATGGCCGTATACGACCATCATCGCGTCCTTCCCGCACAAATCGGGAAGGGAGCGGCACAGACCATCGACATATTCCTGCATCTTCGTAATGGGCAGGCTGACATCAAGGGAGATGCCCGGCATCAGCATCTTGATCTGGCCTTCCACATCCTCCCGGATGGCCCATATGGCGTTGCGCTGCGCCTTGGATGCAGCGATCACCGCGTCGCGGGCCAGCCCCTGCTCCAGCGCCTCGCCCAGCATCCCGGCGAACAGGGCCTCGTCGCGCTCCGGGTCGGTGCCGGCACTCTCCACGATCACATAGAAATCATGGCCCGTGGGCAGCGGCGGCCGGTGACGGCCGCTCTGGATCGCGATCAGGTCGTAATAGCTGCTCCACATCACCTCAAACGATTTCAGGCCGCCGTCCAGCCGCCGCCCGGCCAGCGCGAAAAAGCCGGTCAGCGCGTCGAACCCATCGATGGCCAGGATCGCCGTCGCCTCGCTGGACGGTGCGGGATGCAGGCGCAGCACGGCGCGCGTGACCAGTCCCAGCGTCCCCTCGCTGCCGATGAACAGATGCTTCAGGTCATAGCCCGCATTGTTCTTCAACAGGGCGTTCATGGATGACAGGATGGTGCCGTCGGCCAGCACCGCTTCCAGCCCCAGGACATTGTCACGGGTCATGCCATAGCGGATCACCGTATTGCCACCGGCATTGGTGGCGATGTTGCCGCCAATGGTGCAGGAACCGCGGGCCCCCAGATCGACGCCGTAGATCAGCCCATGTTCCGCCGCTGCGTCGTGAACGGCTTCCAGCGGGACGCCGGCCTGGACCACCATGGTCCGGCCGACGGGGTCGATGGCCTCGATCGTCCGCATGCGTTCAAAGGAGACCAGCAGTTCTTCATCCGTCGCCGACGCACCACGGACCAGCCCCGTCAGCCCGCCTGCGGGGACGACGGGCTGGCCGGCGGCGTGGCAAAGCTTCATGACGGCAGCCAGTTCGGCCGTGGTCCGGGGCCGCACCACGGCCCTGGCCCGGCACGGCGTTGATCCCGTCCAATCTGCCGGGCGGCGCGCGACATCCGCGCCCGTGACCAGACCGACATCGCCGACTATTGCCCGTATCTGTTCCAGAAGGGTCATTTCAGCACCTCATACCACATCGCGGTGATCGGAACCGATCACCGGCCTTGAATGCCCGGGCCACCATCCGTTGGCCCCGGGCGTGCGCCGCACAGGCGGCATGGCATTGGTCACCGCCTTACCAAACCCCGGTTTCTCAACCGGGAACTGGCATCAGGGATTTGCCGGGGCCTGCCGGACCCCGTCAGAGCAGTGCCTCGATCAGGCGGGGCCCGCCCGTCGCCAAGGAATGCGCCAGCGCCTCGCGGAATGCGCCGGTGGTGGCGACGCGGGTCGCGGGGACGCCCAGGCTTTCGGACAGTTGCGCCCAGTTGATCGCCGGCCGCGTCAGGTCCAGCATCGACAGCGCCTTGGGTCCCGGATCGCGTACGCCGACGCGCGCCAGCTCGATGTTCAGGATGGCATAAGAACCGTTGTTCAGGATGATGGTGACGATATCCAGCCCTTCCCGCGCCATGGTCCACAGCGCCTGGTTGGTATACATGCCGGACCCGTCGGCCTGCAGCGCAATGACTTTCCGGTCCGGACAGGCCACGGCGGCCCCCACCGCCACGGGCAGTCCCTGACCGATGGAGCCGCCCGTCAAGGACAGCCACTCATGGGGCCGGGCGCCCACCGTCATGGCCTGCAGTGCAACGCCGGCCGTCACCGCCTCGTCGGAGATGATGGCATTTTCCGGGATCAGGCCGGCCAGGATCGCCGCCAGACTGGCCGGCGTCAGCGGGCCCTCTTCAAGGGGCGGATGCTCGCCCGGCGGCTGGACCAGGGCCGGATCAGCCGGTGCGTCCAGGGCCGTCGCCAGATCCGCCAGGGCCGCATGCACATCCTCCGCCGGCCCGGCCAGACGGATCAATTGTGCCTGTGGGGGAGAAAGCCAACCCGGCTTGCCGGGATAGGCGAAGAAGGAAACCGGTGGTTCTGCGCCACAGAACAGAATGGTGTCGAACTGCCGGAGGAAAGCCTCCGCCTGTTCTCCGAAATAGGGCAGCTTTTCCACCGCCACGCGGCCGGCGCCGCGCGCCTGGCGGGCGGGAAAGGTTTCACAGACCAGCCGGGCACCGGTGGCCGCGGCGATGCGACCGGCCTGTACCAGCGTATCCTCCCGCAGGGCCCGCCCGCCCAGGAACAAGCAACAGGGGCCAGATGTCGCGCGCAGGGCATCGGCCGCCTGCCCGATCACCGGCCGCGGGCTGCGCGGCGGCACGGGCAGGGCAGGGGGGCCGGCCGGGGCCGCCCCGTCGGTCCAGGCATGGTCGGCCGGCACGATCACCGTGGCGATCCGGCCCGGATAGGTCATGGCAGCGGCATAGGCCTCCGCCCCGGCCTGGGCCAGATCGCGGGCGGACCGCGACAGGCGCAGCCAGTCGGACATGGGCCGCGCCACCGCGGCCGTGTCCGATGTCAGCGGCGCGTCATGGTGCAGGTGGTCGGTCGCATGTTCGCCCACCAGGTTGAGGACGGGCGTGCGCGCCCGGCGGGCATTGTGCAGGTTGGCCAGCCCGTTGCCGATGCCGGGTCCCAGATGCAGCAGGGTCGCCGCCGGCTTGTCCGCCATGCGGCCATAGCCATCGGCGGCGCCGGTGACCACGCCTTCGAACAGGCACAGGATGGCCCGCATCCCGTCCTGGCGGTCGATGGCCGCGACAAGCTGCATCTCCGATGTGCCGGGATTGGCGAAGCAGACCTCCACCCCGCACCCCGTCAATGTGTCGATAATGGCGTGTGCGCCGTTCATCCGCAGGCTCCCGGCGCCAGGCGGGTCGCGGCATCATCGCCCCAAACCTGCGCATTCATGGTCTTGAAGCGTTCGTAATCGCCCGGTTTGCCGAAAAGCCGGATGACCTCCGCGTCGCTCAGTTCGCGGCCCGTACAGGTGTCGGCCGTGCGCATGCCCAGCAGGATCGCCGCCTCCACATAGCTGTCGGGCGGCGACACCCGATGCTCACGGGTCTTCAGCACTGCCGGGTCGCGGCTGGCCAGCCAGCCGGGGGTGCGGATGGCCGCCACGGGACGCAGGGCGTTCACGGCGATGCCGTTCTGCCGTTGCTCTGCCGCGAAGCCCAGGGTCATGCCGACCACGGCGCGCTTGGTCAGGCCGTAATGGCTGGCCTTCTGCGCCGCGACGGAAGAAACGGTGATGATGTTGCCGCCGCCCTGCGCATTCATGGCGGGCAATACCGCCCGGATGGCATGGAACACACCATCCACATTGACCCGGAACTGCCGGTCCCAGTCGGCCATGTCGATGGTGGACAAGGTCCCCGGCGCGAAATAGGCCGCATTGGTCATCAGCAGGTCGATGCGTCCAACCCGGTCCAGGACGGTGCCGACCATCCCCGTGATGGATGCCGGGTCGCCGACATCGCAGGAAACCGCAAAGGCGTTGCCGCCCGCCTGTCGGATCATTTCCACGGTTCCGGGACCCGCCTCCTGCGATGAACGGGCCGCCACGATCACGGTGGCCCCCTCCGCCGCGTAGCCCAGGGCGCAATATTGGCCGAGGCCCCGGCTGGCGCCGGTGATGACCGCGACTTTTCCGGCCAGTCTTTCCGCCATCTTTCCTCCCTTATCGTCTGTCGTGATTATGTGCCGGTCATAACTGGCACCGGCCGGCATCAATGACCGATCGCGTCTGCGATGGCCTTGCCGCAGGTTACGGTATCCGCCGGCCCGCCCAGGTCGCGGGTGCGCAGATGCGGCTGGGCAAGGACGGTTTCGATGGCCCTTACGATGGCCGCCCCGGCCTGGTATTCGCCCAGATGGTCGAGCATCAGGGCGGCGGACCAGATCTGGCCGACGGGATTGGCGATCCATTGTCCGGCGATGTCGGGGGCGGAACCGTGGACGGGCTCGAACAGCGAGGGGAACTTGCGTTCCGGATTGATGTTGCCGGCGGGGGCGATGCCGATGGTGCCGGTGCAGGCGGGCCCCAGGTCGGACAGGATGTCGCCGAACAGGTTTGAGGCGACGACCACGTCGAACCAGTCCGGATGCTGCACGAAATGGGCGGTCAGGATGTCGATATGGTACTTGTCCCAGCGTATGTCGGGATAATGCGCGGCCATGGCCTCCACCCGCTCGTCCCAATAGGGCATGGTGATGGAGATGCCGTTTGACTTGGTGGCCGAGGTCAGATGCTTCTTGTCCCGCCGCTGCGCCAGGTCGAAGGCATATTTCAGGATGCGGTCGGTGCCGATGCGGGTCAGCACGGTTTCCTGGACCACCACCTCGCGGTCCGTGCCGGGGAATATCTTGCCGCCGATGGAGGAATATTCGCCCTCGGTATTCTCCCGCACGACATAGAAATCGATGTCGCCCGGCTGCCGGCCGGCCAGCGGGCTGGGCACGCCCGGCATCAGCCGGACGGGCCGCAGGTTGACATACTGGTCGAATTCCCGCCGGAACTGGATCAGCGAACCCCAGAGCGACACATGGTCCGGCACGGCTTCCGGCCAGCCGACGGCGCCGAAGAAAATCGCATCGTGCCCGCCGATCCGTTGTTTCCAGTCCTCCGGCATCATCCGGCCGTGCTGCTGGTAATAGTCGCAGCTCGCAAAATCGAAATGGTCGAACTGGAAGCGGCACCCGAAACGGGCCGATACGGCTTCCAGCACACGCAACCCCTCGGGCATCACTTCCTTGCCGATGCCGTCACCGGGAATGACGGCAATGCGATGCGTGGTGGATTTTGTCATGGTGGGTGGAACTCCACTATCGGGGATCGCGCCTCGATCAGGATGGCGCGAAAATCATTCACATTGGTGTGGGTGGCGCCGGTCCTGACGAGATCGCCCGTCGCCTCGAAGAAGCTGTAGGCGTCGTTGCGGCGCAGATAGGTGTCCGGCGGGAAGGGCAGGGCCGTGGTGCTGGTCCGGGTGGTGCTGTCGATCATGGCGCCGGCATTGTCCTGCGTGCCGTCGATACCATCGGTATCGGCGGCGATGGCGGTGATGCGGGCCACATCCGGCAGTCCGGTCAACAGACCCAGCAGGAATTCCACGTTGCGCCCGCCGCGCCCCTGGCCGCGTACCGTGACCGTGGTCTCCCCGCCCGACAGCAGGACGCAGGGTGCCGGCACCGGCTGGCCATGCGCCAGAACCTGGCGCGTGATGCCGGCATGCACCAGACCGACGGTGGATGCCTCCCCCTCGATGGCGTCACCCAGGATCAGCGGGGTATAGCCGGCATCCGCCGCCACGGCCGCCGCCGCCGTCAGCGCTGATTGCGCCGTGGCGATGACCTTATGGCGGCTGTTGGCCAGTTCGCCGGGCTTCGGTGTCTCGCAATCGGGGTTTTCCAGCCAGGCCCGTATGCTCCAGGGAATGTCGAGGGCGTATTTGTCGATCACCGCCAGGGCGTCGCCGCGCGTCGACGGGTCAGCAACGGTGGGGCCCGACGCGATAGCGGCCGGATCATCTCCCGGCACGTCGGAGATGATCAGCGTTTCCACCCGCGCCGGGCGGGCGGCGGCGGCCAGCCGGCCGCCCTTTATCAGCGAGACATGCCGGCGGACGCAGTTCATTTCGGTGATGGCAGCGCCGGACCGCAGCAGCGTGCGGGCCAGGGCCTGCTCATCCTCCAGCGAGATGGAAGCCGGCAGGGCCGGCAGCAGGGCGGAACCGCCGCCGGAAATCAGGCAGATGACCAGATCGTCCGCCGTCAGACCCGCCACGGCATCCAGGATGGCGCGCGCCGCGTCGATCCCGGCCTGGTCCGGGACGGGATGCGCGGCCTCCAGCACCCGGATTCTGCGGCAGGGGGCGGCATGGCCATAGCGGGTGACGACGACACCCTGGATGTCCCCCGGCCAGTTGTCCTCCACCGCCTGTGCCATGGAAGCCGCGGCCTTGCCGGCGCCGACGACGATGGTGCGCCCCCTGGGTGGGGCCGGCAGGTGCGGCGGCAGGCAATGGTGCGGCAGTGCGCTTTGCACCGCCGCGTCGAACATGGCGTGCAGCAGGCGGCGTTGCGGGGTCATTTCACGCGGCCATCGGCAACGACGCATTCCGGGGCCGGATCGCTCCCGTCCAGCACGGCGACGACGCAGCGGGCGGCCACCATGTTGGTCCGGTCCAGCCCTTCGCGGGAGGACGCGGCGGCATGCGGTGTGGCGATCACGTTGGGCAGTTCGATCAGCGCCTGCGTCACGGGCTTCAGGGCCGGATCGGCCTCGCTCAGATACACATCCAGCCCGGCCCCCGCGATCGTGCCAGCCCGCAGCGCCTCCAGCAGGGCCGCGTCATCCACCAGGCCGCCGCGCGCGGCGTTGATCAGGAAGGCGCCGGGCTTCATCTTCGACAAAGCGTCGCGCCCGATGATGAAACGTGTTTGGGGTGTCAGCGGCGCATGCACGCTGACATAGTCGCTACGCGCCAGCAGCTCATCCAGCCCGACATATCTGACGCCGGTCTGCGCGGCATAGGCATCATCCCGGACATCGCTGTAGGCCAGCACTTTCACCTCGAAACCGCTGAGGCGCTGGACAAGGCTTTTCCCGATGCGGCCCAGGCCGATGATGCCCACCGTCTTGCGGTAGAGATCGCTGCCCAGCAGGATCGCCCAGTTACCGCCGATCATGTTGTTTTGCGTCTCGCGGAAGCGATGGCCGACGGACAGCATCAGGGCGATCGTATGGTCGGCAACGGATTCATGGTTGCCGCCCACGGCGATGCAGACCACCTTGCCCAGATCGCGCGCCGCCGCCAGATCGACCCGGTCATACCCGACGCCACGCCGAGAGATGATCTTCAGATCCGGCAACTCGGCCAGCAATTCCCGCGTCACACGCGCGTGCCCCACGATCCAGCCGGCGGCCCCCGTCAGGCGTTCCTTCAGTTCCTGGTGCGTCAGGTTCCCGTCCGCCTGCCCGGGCGGCAGTTCCGCCTGGACGGGCTCGCACCCCGCCGCCGTCAGATAATCGATGGTGGCCTGATCGAAGAAGCGCTGCGTGACGACAACGCGCCGGTTCCCTGATGTCATCTCTACTCTCCGCATGGGGGGGCAGGCTGCGGACCGGCCCCCAAATCCATCCGCCGTATCGCTGATGAACTAAAGATCATCGGCACAGGCCGCCAATTCGGAGTTCGTATGATTTCATACGCCGGTACCGGCCGTGGCCGGATGCCGCCGTCCGCCGGGCGTTACGGACAGGCCGGTTTGGCACCACGGGACCGGCCCCAACCATCCCTGTTGGATCGAGGCCGGTTTCGCCTATATAGTCGCCCGGCCCACGATCTGCGGTCATTGAGCGAGTTGATGGATTCTGATTGGCTTGTCGATTTCCTGGCCCTGATCGACTGTGGCGGCTTCTCCCGCGCGGCGGAGCAAAGGGCCGTCAGCCAGCCGAGTTTCAGCCGGCGCATCCGTTCCCTGGAGGAATGGGTCGGCGCAACCCTGGTCGATCGCAGCACGCACACGATGCGCCTGACCCCGGCCGGTGAACGGTTCCGGGTGGTGGCGGAGGAGACGTTGCGCCGTCTGCATGTCGGCCGGGAAGAGGTAAGGGCCATTTCCAAGGCGTCGGTAGAAACCCTGCGCTTCGCGTCCACCCATGTGCTGTCGCTGACCTATTTTCCGGCCTGGCTGCGCCGCATGGAAGCGGAAGCGCCCATGAACGTCACCGTGGAACTGACGGCCGACAACATGGTGGCGTGTGAGCGCATCATGATCGATGGCCGGGCGCAGTTCCTGCTGTGCCACCATCATGAGGCGGCCAGCACCAAGCTGGGTTCGGATTTCCGGTCGGTCCAGCTTGGCGAGGATGTGCTGCTGCCTGTCCTCTCGCCCCGTCTGGCCGAAGGGGTGGACCTGGCCCAGGCCCCGCATCTGTGCTTCACCGCGGAATCCGGCATGGGCCGGATTCTGGCGGCGGCCTGGGCGGCCAAGGGCCGGTCGCCGCCGCTGCATCCGATCTTCACTTCCCATCTGGCCAGTGTGCTGACAGCCATGGCCAGGGATGGCAGGGGCGTGGCCTGGACGGCGTTGAGCCTGGTGGCCGACGATCTTGCCTCCGGTGCCCTGGTGCGCGCCGCACCGGTGGAGGAGGATGTGCCGATCGAAATCCGGCTGTGGCGCCCGAAGGCGCGACAGGCCCCCGCTGCCGAGGCGCTGTGGAGCCGGATCAGCAAGGCCGGCAAGTAGGATTTTAGAAAGGATGGGTTACAAGGGTGGCGCCCCCCCCACGTGTCGCCGCACCCTTGCCCATGCCTGTCCGCTGACCGCGCCTGTCCGCGCGGGATGGCTGTGCGCTGCCGGTCCTAAGCAGATTTTCCGAACTCCGCCCACAGATGGGCGGGCTCGGAGAATTTGCAAACCATGGAGTCGGCAGGTTCCTCCAGGCCGGGCCATGTGTGGCCCGATCTGGAGGAACCTGCTTAGTCGTTTGGCGCATGATTTCACGCATTCCTGTGGGGCGCCGCGGTGGATTATGCATCCCCATCGCAAGCCTCCGGCACCCGCCTTCCGGCTGTCGGCCGGCGGGTGCCGCTTGCCTCCCGGCACATGGCTGCGCGCCTTCGCGCGCCATGAAGCAGACCTTCAGGATCAACGGGTCGCAAACGACCCAACAGACAGGGAATGGAAAACCATGTCCGATGACAGCAAGCCCGGCCTGCGGTCGCAGCAATGGTTCGGCGGCAAGGGGCCGAAGGGTTTCGTGCATAGAAGCTGGGTGCGCAGTCGGGGTGTTCCCGGCGACCATTTCGATGGCCGGCCCGTGATCGGCATCTGCAATACCTGGTCGGAACTCACACCCTGCAACTCGCATTTCCGCGAACTGGCCCAACATGTGCGCGAAGGCATCCTGGAAGCGGGCGGGGTGCCCATGGAATTTCCCGTCACCTCCCCCGGAGAGACCCTGACACGCCCGACGGCCATGCTGCTGCGCAACCTCTGCTCCATGGATGTGGAGGAGACGTTGCGGGCCAATCCCATTGATGGCGTCGTGCTGATGATGGGTTGCGACAAGACCACGCCGGCCCTGCTGATGGGGGCCGCCAGCGTGAACCTCCCGGCCATCGGCGTATCCGCCGGGCCGATGCTGAACGGAAGCTGGCGCGGCAAGCCGTTCGGCATCCGCGATGCCTGGCACCTGGGCGATGACGTGCGGGGGGGACGGGCGACCCTGGCCGATGTGGAGGAGGCGGAAAGCTGCATCAACCGGTCCCACGGCGTCTGCAACGTCATGGGTACCGCCTCCACCATGGCGGCAATCGTGGAGGCGTTGGGGTTGAGCCTGCCCAACAATGCCACGATCCCGGCCGTGGATGCGCGGCGCAAGGTGCTGGCGCGCCTGACGGGGCGCCGCATCGTGGAAATGGTGCGCGAGGGCCAGACGATGGACCGCGTCCTGACCCGCCAGGCATTCGAGAATGCCGTGCGCGTCAATGCCGCCATCGGGGGTTCCACCAACGCCGTCATCCATCTGACGGCGGTGGCCCGGCGCATGGAGGTGCCGCTGGACATCACGGATTGGGACGAACTGGCCCGGGACATTCCGACGCTGCTGAACATCCAGCCGTCGGGCAGCTATCTGATGCAGGATTTCCACGAGGCCGGCGGCCTGCCCGTCATCATCCGCGACCTGTGCGAGGCGGGGTTGCTGCATGGCGACGCCATCACGGCGACCGGCAAGTCCCTGGCGGAGAACAATGCCGCCGCCCGTTGCCTGAACCCGGATGTAATCTGGAGCGTGGCGAGACCGTTCAAGTCGCATTCCGGCATCGCCGTCCTGAAGGGCAACCTGTGTCCGCAGGGCGCGGTCATCAAGCCATCGGCGGCCGACCCCCGCCTGCTGCGCCACAGGGGGCCGGCAGTGGTGTTCGCAGATCAGGAGGATCTCCTGACCCGTGTCGATGACCCGGCGCTGGAAATCACGGCCGACAGCGTCATGGTGTTGAAGAATTGCGGGCCGCGCGGTTTCCCCGGCATGCCCGAACTGGGCATGATGCCCATTCCGGCCAAGCTGCTGGCGGCCGGCGTCAAGGATATCGTGCGTATCTCCGATGCCCGGATGAGCGGCACCTCCTTCGGTGCCGTCGTCCTGCATGTGTCGCCCGAGGCGGCGGCGGGCGGCGCGCTGGCCGTGGTCCGCGATGGCGACATGATCGAGCTGGACGTGGCCGCACGACGGCTCGACCTGCTGATACCGGCCGCGGAGCTGGAACAGCGTCTGGCCGACTGGCACGCCCCCGCGCCCAAGGCCGGCCGGGGCTATGTGAAGCTCTATGTCGACACAGTGAACCAGGCGCATGACGGCTGCGACCTGGACTTCCTGGTCGGCATGACCGGCAGCGAGGTGCCGGCCAACCAGCATTGAGCGGCAGCGATCCCGGCAGGGGCCGCGGCCCCTACGGGGATCGCGACCATACGTTTCATGCATCGTTGTTGTCGGGCGTGACATTGGCCATCCCGCGCATCCCATCGTAGCTTGAGTGAAATAACGAAAGTAGCGATGAAGCGCCCGGCGCACATTGTTACATGTCCGGGAGGATTGTTCAGGTGATCGCTCTGCTGGGTTTCAGCACCATTTCGCTGTTCACGATACTGGTCATGACAAACCGGGTATCGGCGGTCGCGGGCCTGATCGGCATCCCCATCATCTTCGCAGTGCTTGCCGGCTTCGGCACGGAGATCGGCAAGATGATGGTGGGCGGCATCGTTCAGACGGCGCCGACAGCCGTGATGCTGGTCTTCGCGCTGCTCTATTTCATCGTGATGTTCGAATCCGGCCTGTTCGAACCATTCATCCGCAAGATCATCGGCGTGGTGGGCGATGATCCGGTCAAGATCGTCATCGGCACGGCGCTGCTGGTGATCATCACCGGGTTCGACGGCGACGGGGCCACGGCCGTACTGATCACCATTACGGCGATGTATCCCATCTATCGCCGGGTGGGGATCAATCCGCTGATCATCGCGCTGATGCTGGGCCTGATATGCCCGGTTCTGAACTGGCTGCCCTGGGGTGGCCCGGCGGCCCGCGCTGCCATCGCGCTGAAGGTCGATATCGACGATATCGTCGGACCGATGATCCCGGCCCTGCTGCTTTCGCTGCTGGCCACCCTGGGGCTGGCCTATCATCTGGGCCTGCGGGAAAAGCGCCGGCTGGCACAGCTGGCGGTCACAGGCATCGCGGCGGGCGGGGAGGGCGGCAGCCACCTGAAGCCACGCAAAATCATCCAGCCGCGTAATTTCTGGTTCAACCTGATCCTGACCATCTGCCTGATGGCCGGGATGGGCCTGGGCATCGCACCCCTGCCGGCGCTGGTCATGCTGGCCTTCGCCGTGGCGGTCACGGTCAACATGCCCAACGTGAGGGAGCAGCAGGAGCGCCTGAAGGAACACGGTGCTACCGTGATGACGCTGGTCACCCTGATGCTGGCCGCCGGTGCCTTCACGGGCATCATCGGCGACACGGGCATGGTCAAGGCCATGGCCGATACCATGATCGCCGCCGTGCCGGACGGGCTGGGAGAATATTTCGGCTTCGTCACGGCCGTCATCAGCATGCCCCTGCTGGTCATCCTGTCCACCGACGGGTTCTTCCTGGGGGTACTGCCCATCCTGGCCCATACGGGCGCCGCCTATGGCGTGCCGCCGGAGGTGGTGGCCAGGGCCGCCCTGATCGGCATGCCCTGCCATTCGCTGAGCCCGCTGATCGCCCCCATCTATTTCTGCGCCAGCCTGCTGCGCACCGATATCGGCACCCTGCAGCGCTTCGCCTGGCCCTGGGCCATCTGGCTTTGCTTCGTGGCACTTTTCGCCGCGACTATAACCGGGGCCGTCCACGCGGCCTGATCCGCGCCGGGTGCCCTCACAATCAAGATCAAAGGAACGGTCATGAGATTCATCACGTACAGGACGGCAGAGGGCGAAGGTGTCGGCATCGCCGCGGATGGCGGTTATCGCGGCCGGCCGGTGCAGGTGCTGGGGCGCGACCTGAAGGGCGCCCTGCATGATGGGCAGGCTTTGGCTGCCCTGGGCCGCGAGTTGGCCGGCGCACCACTGCTGGACATGGATGACATCGAACTGCTGGCCCCCATTCCGCGACCGGACAAGATTATTTGCGTCGGCCTGAACTATGCCGATCATTCCGCCGAAAGCGGGTTCGAGGTTCCCACATATCCCACCGTCTTCGCACGGTTCGCCTCCAGCCTGGTGGGTCACGGCGCCGCCATGGTCCGGCCTGCCGCGTCCGATCTTTTCGATTACGAGGGCGAGCTGGTAGCCGTCATCGGCAAGGGCGGGCGCCATATCGGCCGGGCCCAGGCGCTGGACCATGTCGCGGGTTATTCGCTGTTCAATGACGGGTCGGTCCGCGATTTCCAGATCAGGACCCCGCAATGGACCATGGGCAAGGCCTTTGACGGCACCGGCGCCTTCGGCCCCGAACTGGTCACACCCGATGAACTGCCCGAAGGCTGCAAGGGCCTGACCCTGACCGTGCGCCTGAATGGAGAGGTGATGCAGTGCGCATCGACCGACGACCTGATCTTCGGTATCGCCGATCTGGTTGCCACCCTGTCGGAAGCCATGACCCTGGCCCCCGGCGACGTCATCGTCACGGGCACTCCGGGCGGCGTCGGCGCCATGCGCAAGCCGCCGGTCTGGCTGAAACCCGGCGACATCTGCACGGTGGAGATGGACCGCATCGGCACCCTGTCCAATCCGGTACGGCAGGAGGCCGTCCCTGTATAAGCGGCGTTCGGGAAATCTGCTTAGCGGACAGCGACCGCCGTCGCGCAGCACGCGCCGGTGATCGAGGCAGCGAAAAGCCGGATCGTGTTTCCAGTCCGCCGCAAACACGATCCCGACACCGGGCGGGAACGCCCCAACCGCAGGATGCGTGTCCGGCATGTCAGACAGCAGGAAAGGATGGCCGGCAGGGTCATGGGCGTTGCTGATCGTGTTGACGCCACTGATCACGATCAGCCTGCGCATGGCGCACCTGCCGGCCGCCCTGATGCTGGGGCCGATGGCGGCCGGCATCGTCACCGCCTTGCACAGGCCAGGGGCGTCCCTGCCGCGCTGGACAACGCTGATGGCGCAGGGCGTTCTGGGCTGTCTTATCGCCTGTGCCCTGTCGCCGCCCCTTCTGGCCCTGTTCTTTCCCCACTGGCCCGTGCTGGTGGGCATCAATCTGGTGTCCATATTGGGGATCTTCGCGATCGGCGTGGCAGCCACACGCATCCGTTTCTATCCGGGCACGGCCGGTATCTGGGGCATGTCTCCCGGTGCGGCCGGCGCCATGGTCATGCTGTCGGAGGCCTATGGCGGCGACAAGCGTCTGGTTGCCGTCATGCAATATCTCCGCCTGGTCTGTGCGGCGCTGACGGTGGTGGCCCTCGGTTCCTGGCTGGGCAGCCCGCATGAGGGGCCGCCGATGGTCCTGTTGCCGGGCGGGCCATCCACGCCCTGGTTTCCACCCATCGACCCCCGTTCCCTGGCGACCACCCTGTCGCTGGTCGCGGCCGGAATGGCGCTGACGCTGATCACTCGCCGCCCCGTCTTCATCATTTTGTTCCCGGTGTTCGCCGGGGTGGCGTTGCAGGCAACAGGCAGGGTCACGCTGGTGGTGCCGCCCCTGGCATCGGCAGCCGCCTTCGCGGTGATCGGATGGCATGTCGGGCTCAGCTTCACGCGGCCCTCTCTGCTGTACAGTGCGCGGTTCATCCCCCGCATCCTGGCCGGCATCGCCGTCATCCTGCTGTTCTGCACCGGCCTGTCATGGCTGCTGACCCGGTTGATGCCGGTCGATTTCCTGACCGCCTGTCTGGCGCTCAACCCCGGCAGCGCCGATGTCGTGATGCTGATGGGGGCCAGCGTCGCCGTCGATCTTCCCGTCATCATGACGATGCAGTTCACCCGGCTGGTCCTGGTCATGATGCTGGCCCCGATCCTGGGGCAGTTCGCGGCACGATATTTCACGGCCGATCCCGGCGGGTGATCACCGGTGCAAGGCCAGGGCCACCTCCCGGAAGGCGCCGCGCAGGAAGGAATGGGCCGGGTCGTCCGTGCTGCGCTCGTGCCAGAATAGATGTTCCTCCAGCGTGCCGATGGCCATGGGCGCCTCATGGATGGCGAGGTTCAGGGGCGGGGCCAGCACCTCGGCCAGCTTGCGCTGTGCCGTGGCCACCAGCACCGTTCCCGGCAGCATGAAAAGCATGGTGGCGAAGCCCAGCGCCGTCGATCCGATATCGGGCCGGAAATGGTGGGCCTTCCAGGCGCGCTCGACGATGGTTTCCACATTGGGGCCGAAATTGACGGCGGTGTGCCGCAGGGTGCGGTAGAGGTCCGGGGTCAATCCGCCCCTGATATCCGGATGGTTGCGATCGGCGATACAGACGAAATCGTCGGAGAAAAGCCGCTCCCGCCGGATAAGATCCCCCGGCCGGTAGGGGCCGTAAAGATCGGTCGGGTGGGCGGTCGTGACGAAATCCACATCGCCCTGTTCCAGCGCCAGGAAGCTATGCCCCATCAGCACCCGCACATCCAGCGCGATCTGCGGCGCCTCCCGCGCCAGAAGCCGCAGCAGGGGCGGCATGATGACGAAGGAGCCATAATCGGAAATGGCGATGCGGAAGGTGCGCGCCGTCCTCCTGGGATCGAAGTGCGGCCGATAGTTCAAGGCCCCCTCGACCGTCAGCAGTGCCTCGCGCACCGGCGTCACCAGCCCTTGCGCCAGCGGGGTCAATTCCATCTCCCGACCGATGCGCACCAGCAGCGGGTCGTCGAAATAATCCCGCAGCCGGCGCAGCGATCCGCTCATGGCCTGCTGCGTGACATGCAGGTTTTCCGCCGCCCGCGTCACGCTGCGTTCGGTCAGCAGCATGTCCAGCACGCGCAGAAGGTTCAGGTCGAAATGGCTGAAACGCATGGGGCATTCCCCCGCCGGCACCATCCTTTTCCGCCGCGCGGCGGCCGGTCCCGATCCCGCGCAGGCCTGCACTATCCTTGATCATCACCGGCCGGTCAACCTGTCCCCCACATCCACAAGCACGGCTTGTTGGTGCCAAAATGGCTGCCGATTTCCCGCCGGCCGGCCCGGCCATTAGGCTTTCCCCCCGCAAAACAGGCCGTCCATCCGGGCGGATGACAATGGGAGGAAAAGTGCATGATCGTGATCAAGCAGGGAAAAGGCCCCAATCCGCTGATCGGGTTCCGGGTGGAGGAGGCCGTTGTCACCCCGGTCGGCCAGGACCTGCGGCGGCCGGAATGCATCCTGGCCGAACGAGACGGCAGCCTGTGGGCCGCCGATGCGCGCGGCGGCGTCATGCATATTGCATCCGATGGCAGCCAGCGGCTGATCACCCAGGCGCCGGACCCGCATTTCGACGTGTCCCGCGATGCCGCCGCCAGCCTTCTGGAAGGAACATTGCCCAATGGCCTGGCCTTCGCCGGCAATGGCGATATCCTGATCTCCAACTTCGGGACCGACCGGCTGGAGGTGATGACCCGCGACGGCGCTACGCGCGTCCTGCTGGACCGGGTCGACGGCCGGCCGCCGGGCAAGATCAATTTCGTGCTGCGCGACCGCCGCGATCGTATCTGGATCACCGTCTCCACCCAGGTGAACCCGTGGAGCGACGCCATCCGGCGCGATCTGGCCGATGGCTGCATCATCCTGCTGGACGGCAAGGGCGCCCGCATCGTCGCCGATGGCTTCCATTTCACCAATGAAATCCGGCTGGATGAGCGCGAGGAATGGCTGTACGTCGCAGAAACCACGGCCAAGCGCGTGACGCGCCTGCGCGTGCAGGCCGACGGCGCGCTGACCGACCGGGAGATTTATGGCCCGGCCAGCCTGGGTGACGGGATGATCGACGGCATTGCGTTTGATGCCTATGGCAATCTGTGGGCGACGATGATCTTCGCCGACCGGCTGATCGCCATCACGCCGGACGGGGAAATGCTGGAACTGTTCGCCGATGGCGACCCGGAAGCGGTCCGGGCCCTGGAAACAGCCTTCACGGGCGGCGGGCCCGTGCCGTTCGACCTGCTGATGAAGGCACGGGGCCGGCTTTGCCCCTGGCTGGCCAGCGTCACCTTCGGTGGCCCCGATCTGCGCACGGTGCATCTGGGCAGCCTGCTGGGCACCAGCATTCCCACCTTCCGCAGCCCCGTTCCCGGCCTGCCCATGGTGCATTGGTAGGCGGCGGGAGCCACAAGTGACGCTTGTGGCTCCCAATCGCCGATACGATTTCCCCGGTAAACGGCTCTGTCGCAAGCTCTTGTCAGAAACCGCGCCGAACAAAGCGGTGAACAGGAGAGGAAAAAGCCATGAAGGGAACAGGAAGGCGCCTGTGCGCGTCGATGCTGGGTCTTGCCTGCGGTCTCTATGCACCGGCGGCCTGGGCACAGGCCGAAGCCGCCGCGGCGCCCGATGACGCGGCCCCGGCATTCGGTCTTGAGGAAATCGTGGTGACGGCCCAGCGCCGGGCAGAGAACCTGCAGCGGGCCGCCATCCCCGTTTCTGCGGTCACGGGTGATCTGCTGACCACCGCCGGCGTGTCCGACGTGACCAGCCTGACCAAGATGGTGCCGGCCCTGGTGGTTCAGCCGTCGGTGGGCACGGCGACCAACTTCTATATCCGTGGTGTCGGCAGCTTTGCCGCCAATGCCTTCACGGAAAACCCCATCGCCTTCAATTTCGGCGGCGTCTATGTGGCCCGCCCGGCCGCCCCGCTGGGCACCTTCTATGACCTGGAGCGGGTGGAGGTGCTGAAAGGGCCGCAGGGCACGCTTTATGGCCGTAATGCCACCGGCGGCGCCATCAATGTCCTGCCGGCCCGGCCCAAGCTGGATCAGGTCGGCTTCGACATGACGGCGGAATACGGAAACTATGACACGAAAGCGCTGATGGCGGCCCTGAACCTGCCGCTGGGCGAGAAGGCAGCCGTGCGCGTGGCCGGCCAGATCCGGGACCGCGACGCCTACATGTCCGACGGGTATGATGACGAGAAGGGGCAGGCGGCCCGTGTCTCCCTGCTGCTGGAGCCCAATGACTGGCTGACCGCCACCATCGTGGCGGATTATTTCCACCAGGGCGGCAAGGGCGGCGGTGGCGTGCTGGTGCCCGGTCCGCTGACGCCGGGAGCACCCGATCCCAAGGACCGGATCGGCGGCGCCGACCCGCGCAGCATCGCGGCCCTGGAAGCGGGGTTTCCCGGCATGGTCAGTTCCGGCCGGGTGAAGCCGCCGGGCACCGATGGCTTTGTCGATAATGATTTCTGGGGCATCGCCGGCACTTTCGAGGCCGACCTGGGTTCCGCGACCCTGACGGTCCTGCCGGCCTATCGCGACACGCGGCCCGACTTCCTGGCCTATAATGGCGGTTACAGTTCCCGCGTCGATGAAGTGGCCAAGCAGAAGTCGCTGGAGGTCCGGCTGGCCTCCAACAGCGGCGGCATTCTGGATTATGTCGTCGGCGCCTATATCTTCGATGAGAAGCAGGTCGACCTGAACGACTTCACGCAGGGTCTTGTCCTGCGCACCAACTTCACCACCCGCCTGCATAATGAAAGCGTGGCCGGCTTCGGCCAGGCAACCCTGTCGCTGTCCGATAATTTGCGGGTGGTGGCCGGCGGACGCTACACCAAGGAGGAGAAGTCCCAGGATACGACCCTGACACAAACCTCCTTCGGGCAGGGCGTCACCTCGGATTTCACGGGCAAGGCCAAGTTCGACCGCTTCACCTGGAAAGCCGGCATCGAATATGACGCGGCCCCGCGTTCCCTGCTCTATGCCAATGTCGGGACGGGCTTCAAATCGGGCGGCTTCTTCATTGCGGCCCTGGATAACAGCTTTTCCCCGGAAAAGCTGACGGCCTATACGGTGGGCAGCAAGAACCGGTTCCTGGATAATCGCCTGCAGGTCAATGTCGAGGCGTTCTATTGGGACTATAGCGACCAACAGGTCAACTATATCGGCCCGATCCGCAGTTCGGCCACGACCTATGGCACCGGCCTGATCACCACCAATGCCGGCAAGTCGCGCATGTATGGGCTGGATACGGAAATCAACTTCCAATTGACGCCCAACGACCGGCTTGCCGTCGATGTCCAGTATCTGAACGGCAAATATACGAAGTTCGATTACATCGCCGTGTCGGCCAGCGGGGCACCGCTGCGCCATGGCTGTACCGTCACAGCGACCAGCAACCCGCCCATGGCACCGCCGGCCCAGCCCTTCCTGGTCGATTGCTCGGGCAACCGCCAGATCAACTCGCCGAAATGGACGGTCAATCTCGGCTATACCCGGACCTTCGAGCTTGCCAATGACTACGGGCTGGATGTGGGCATCCGCACGCGGATCGAGTCCGGCCGCTATCTGGCAACGGAGTATCTGCCCGAACAGTACCAGAAATCCTACCGGAGTTCTGACGTTTACGCGACCTTGAACAGCCCCGACGGGCTCTGGTCCGTGACTGGTTTCGTCAACAATCTGGAGGATCGCACGATCTATGCGGGGTCCAGCCTACGGCCCGTGATCCCCGCCGTCTACAATATCCTGCGCGCGCCCCGGACCTATGGGCTGCGGGTCGGTGTGCATTACTGACGGAGGCCTGTGCGATGCGCAAACTGATCCCCATCCTGTTCGCTTCCCTGATGCTTTCTGCCGCCCCGGTTCCGGCCGGGGCGGCAGAAAGGGGCGATGGCGTGGCTTTCGTCACGCTGGGCACGGGCGGCGGGCCGCGCGTGCAGGTCCAGCGTTCGCAGCCGGCCAATGCCCTGGTGGTGGATGGCACCGTCTATCTGTTCGATGTCGGCGACGGTACTTTGCGGCAACTGGCCGCGGCCGGGCTGCCGATCCAGAGGGTGAAGGCGGTATTCCTGTCCCATCTCCATTTCGACCATGTCGGCGGGCTGGGATCGTTTATCGCCAACCGCTGGGTGATGGCGGCCAGGGCGCCCATGCCGGTGATCGGCCCGCCCGGCACCGACCATATGGTGCGCGGCATGGTCGCGGCCTTCGCCCCGACGGAACGCGCACCACTCGGCATGCCGACCGACCCGCCCATGGCCGCCACGGTGCGCCCGCGCGATCTGGCGGCCAGCATGGACAGGCCGGCCACCATCTATGATGACGGGGTGGTGAGGGTGACCGCGGTCACCAACAGCCATTACAACGTCGCCCCTGGCGACCCCGGCGCCAATGAGCGCTCCTATTCCTTCCGGATGGAGGCCAAGGGCCGGTCCATCGTTTTCACGGGCGATACCGGCCCGTCGGAGAAGGTGGAAGCGCTGGCGCAGGGAGCCGACCTGCTGGTCAGCGAGGTGATGGACCGGCCCGCCATCGCCCTGGCCCTGCGCCAGATACCGGGCCTGACCCCGGCCACCATCGACGGGCTGCTGCACCACATGGACGAGGATCACCTGACCCCAGAAGGGGTGGGCCGCATCGCGGCACGGGCCGGGGTTGGGGCCGTCGTGCTGACCCATCTGGTGCCCGGCCTGGACAGCGAAACATCGACCGACGGCTATGTCCGCGGCCTGTCCGACCAGTTCAAGGGACCGGTGACGGTCGCCACCGACCTTGGCCGGTACTGAAATATCCAGAACGGGAGAATTTCCCATGGCCATCACTGGCATCCATTCACTGGTCTATGGCGTGGGGGATATCGACATCTCCGCACGCTTCTTCGAGGATTTCGGTCTGCGCCCCGCGGCAGGCGGGGATCATCACCGCCGCTTCACCCTGCCGGAAGGGTCTCAGGTGGTGATCCGCCACCGCGACGACCCGTTGCTGCCCGCCTCCTCCCTGGAGGGGGACGGGGTGCGGGAGGTGGTATGGGGTGTGGACGGCCCGGCGGCATTGGAAGCGCTGGTGGCCGACCTGTCCCGCGACCGCGTCGTAACGCAGGGCACGGACGGTGTCTTCCGCTTTGTCACCGATTTCGGGCTGGCCATGGGCCTGACGCTGTTCAACAAGGTGCCGGTGACCTGCGCACCCGATCCGCTCAACGCGCCCGGCCATGTCCGCAGGCTGAACCAGCACCGCAAATGGCGGCTGCGCGCCTGTCCCAAGGGGATCGCGCATGTCGTGTTCGCCATCCCTGACTATGAGGCGGGATATGTGTTCATGCGTGACCGGCTGGGCTTCCGCCTGTCGGACAATCAGCGCGGCTTCGGCATGTATCTGCGGGCCGACGGCACCAACAACCATCACAGCCTGCTGCTGCTGAACGCTTCCGCCCCCTTTCCCGGCATGGATGGCAAACACCGGTTCCACCACGCGAATTTCGCCGTGGAAGATATCGACGAGATCATGGTGGGCGCCAACCACATGCAGCGCCAGGGGTGGGAGGCGTCGCATCTGGGCCTGGGCCGGCACCGGATCGACAGCGCCCTGTTCTACTACATCCCCTGCCCGGCGGGTGGAGAGGCGGAATATGGCGCCGACGGCGACTATGTCGATGATGGCTGGGTGCCGCGCGAATGGACGGCCCCGCTCTTCGCCTTCTCCCATTTCGTCCACAACCTGCCGCCGTTCCTGATGAACCCGCCGGCCTGGGATTTCCACTACATCACCGGTATCGAGCCCAAGGAGGGGCACCATTGATGGCCGCCGTTTCGAAAACCCTGGTCATCGGCGGTGGCATCGGCGGGCTGACGGCCGCCTGCGCGCTGGGCCAGCAAGGCATCAATGTGGAGCTGATCGAGAGCAAGCCCGATCTCAGCGTCTATGGCGTCGGCATCATCCAGCCCAATAATACGCTGCGGGCGCTGGACCGGATCGGGCTGGCCCGGCGCTGCGTGGAACTGGGGGCGGCCTATCCCGGCTGGCGCATGCATGACGCGGCCGGCGCCTTCCTGTTCGACGCAGCGGCGACCGACGCGGCCGCCCCCGGTCTGCCGCCTATCAATGGCATCACCCGTCCCCTGCTGCACAAGGTGCTGACCGATGGTGCGCGTGATGCCGGTGCCGCCATCCGGCTGGGCACGCGGGTTGCGGAACTGGATGACCGCGGCAGCCATGTCCATGTGCGTTTCGACGATGGACGGGAAGGGGATTACGATCTGGTCATCGGCTGCGACGGTGTCTATTCCGACACCCGCCGCCGCCTGTTCGGTGATGCGGTCAGGCCCCGTTACACGGGCCAGTGCGTCTGGCGCTATAACCTGCCGCGCCCGGCCAGCGTGGAATGGGGGGAGCTTTATTTCGGGCCCGACAGCAAGGTCGGGCTGGTGCCCCTGTCACCGACCCTGATGTACATGTTCGTGGTGACGCGGGAGCCGGAGAATTGCCGCTATCCCCCCGCCGAACTGGCCGGGATGATGCGCGACCGGCTGGCCGCCTATGGTGGCGGGATCGCTGAACTGGCGACGCTGATCACCGATCCCGCCGCCGTGGTCCTGCGCCCGCTGGAGAACCTGCTGCTGCCGGCCCCCTGGCACAAGGGCCGCACACTGATCATCGGTGACGCCGCCCACGCCACCACACCGCATCTGGCCCAGGGCGCCGCCATGGCCATCGAGGATGCGGTGCTGCTGGCTGACCTGCTGGGCCGGGGCGGGCCTTTGCCGCCGCTGCTGGACGAATTCATGGCCCGCCGGTTCGACCGGGCACGGTACGTGGTGGAAAGCTCCGCCCAAATCCTGGCCTGGGAGATGGAGGAATGGGCCGGCATCCACAATCCCGACGCCCGTCCCGGCCAGCTTCTGCATGAGGCGACCCTGGCACTGATGGAGCCATACTGACATGAAGAACAAGGTCATCATCAGTTGCGCCGTCACCGGATCGGCCCACACGCCGACCATGTCGGACGCGCTGCCCGTCACCCCGGCGGAAATCGCGGAACAGGCCATCGACGCTGCCAAGGCCGGGGCCTCCATCCTGCACCTGCATGCCCGCGTGCCCGAGGATGGGCGCCCGACGGGCGATCCCGACATCTATGCCCGCTTCCTGCCCGTGATCCGGCAGGCGACGGACGCCGTGATCAACATCACGACGGGCGGGGCGGCCACCATGTCGCTGGCCGACCGGCTGGCGGCGGCCCGGCGCTTCCGCCCGGAAATGTGTTCGCTGAACATGGGGTCGATGAATTTCGCCTTCTTCCCGGCAGCCCGGCGCATCGAGACGTGGAAATACGGCTGGGAGCGGGATTACGTCGTCAATTCCGACGATTACATCTTCCGCAACACTTTCCGCGACATTGCCAGCATCCTGGAAACGCTGGGGGAGGCGGGCACCCGGTTCGAACATGAATGCTACGATGTCGGGCATCTCTACAATCTGGCCCATTTCGTGGACCGGGGGTTGGTGAAGCCGCCCTTCTTCGTTCAGATGATCTTCGGCGTGCTGGGCGGCATCGGACCCGACCTGGACAATCTGGTCTTCATGAAGCGTACAGCCGACCGGCTGTTCGGGGAGGAGAATTACCGCTGGTCGGTGCTGGCGGCCGGGCGGCACCAGATGCCGTTCCTGACCCAGGCGGCCCTGCTGGGCGGGCAGGTGCGCGTGGGGCTGGAGGACAGCCTGTTCATCGAGCGCGGGCAACTGGCCATGTCCAATGCCCAACAGGTGGAAAAGATCGTGCGCATCCTGGCCGAAATGGGCCTGGAACCAGCCACGCCGGCAGAGGCGCGGCAGATGCTGGCCCTGAAGGGCGGCGACAGGGTGGAGTTCTGACCATGGCCAGACGCATCATCGACCTGTCCATCTATCTGGAAAACGACGTCGTTTCCGATCCGCCAATGTTCAAGCCGGTGATCGAGTATATCGACCACAAACAATCCGTGCCCGATCTGGCCGGTTTCTTTCCCGGCCTGAAGGCCGGTGACCTGCCCGATGGGGAAGCCTGGGCCATCGAGCGGATCACCCTGATCACCCATAATGGCACGCATCTGGATGCGCCCTACCATTACGCATCCACCATGAATGGCGGCGAGCGGGCCATCACCATCGATGAGGTGCCCCTGGACTGGTGTTTCCAGCCGGGAGTGAAGCTGGATTTCCGGCACTTCCCCGATGGGTATGTCGTCACGGCGGCGGATGTGGAGGCGGAACTGGCCCGCATCGGCCATGTTCTGTCGCCGCTCGAAATCGTGGTGGTGAACACGGCGGCCGGTGCCCGCTATGGCCATGACGATTATGTCACCACCGGTTGCGGCATGGGGTACGAGGCGACGATGTACCTGCTGGAACGCGGCGTGCGCCTGACCGGCACGGACGGGTGGAGCTGGGATGCCCCCTTCATCCACACGCGCGAGCGCTATCTGGCCAACCGCGACCCGTCCATCATCTGGGAAGGGCACAAGGCCGGGCGCGATATCGGCTATTGCCACCTGGAAAAGCTGCATAATCTGGAAGCCTTGCCGCCGACCGGCTTCACCATCGCCTGCTTCCCCATGAAAATCCGCGCCGCGTCCGCCGGCTGGACGCGCGCCGTCGCCATCATCGACGACGCGCCGGCCGCCCCAAAACAATAAGGACCCGTCATGTACGAGCCGTTTCCCGGTAACTATGTCTGGAACCTGTCGGTCAATATCTGCATCGCCATGGGCGGCGCCATGGGGGAAATGGACCAGGCCAACGCCCAGGTCCGCGCCATCGCCGCTGAGGGAGAGGACAAGGGTACCGAAGCCTTCTTCGAAAGCTGGGGCGCCATGGCCGACCGCGTATACGCCCTGGGGGAGGAGGCTGAAAAGGCTGGCCATCCCTTGTCGGCGGCCGAGAAATATTGCCGCGCCACGGCCTATTACATGACGGCCGAACGCATGCAGAGCCGGCATTACGCCCCGCGCCAGGCCATGTACCGCCGCATGCTGGACACGATGGGGCGGGCGATCTCCGTCGGCGGCCTGAATTGCCAGCGGGTGGACATCCCCTATGGCGACAGCAGCTTTCCCGCCCTGTTCGTGCCGGGCCAGGGGGAGGGGCCGCGCCCCTGCATGGTGTTCTGCAATGGGCTGGATAGCGTGAAGGAGATGATCTACCTGTCCGTCCGCGACAGTTTCGCGGTGCGCGGCATCTCCGTCCTGATGGTCGACCAACCCGGCGTGGGGGAGGCACTGCGCCTGAACGGGCTGCCCGCCATCGTGGAGGCCGAGCGCTGGGCCGGGGCCGCCGTGGATTATCTGGAGACGCGCGCGGATGTGGATGCCAGCCGCATCGGCATGATAGGCTGGTCGTTGGGCGGCTATTACGCGCCGCGTGCCGCCTGCTATGAAAAGCGGTTCAAGCTGTGCGTGGCCTGGGGCGCCAACCATGATTGGGGTGAATTGCAGCGCCGCCGCATGGCGCGGGAGGGCGACCGGCCCGTGCCCCATTACTGGGACCATGTCATGTGGGTCTGGGGCAAGGACAGCCTGGATGAATTCATGGAGTTCGTGCCGCGTGTGACGTTGCGCGGGCATATCGCGAACATGACGGTCCCTTTCCTGATCACCCACGGCGCCGGGGACCGGCAGATCCCGGCCGAATATGCCCATCAAAGCCATGATGAGGCAGTCAACAGCCCCCGGTGCGAGCTGAAATTCTTCACCGACCGCGAGGGCGGGGTGGAACATGTCAGCGCCGACAACATGGAACCGGTGCGCAGCTATATCGCCGACTGGGTGGCCGACCGCTTCGCCGGGATGGCGCCGGGGTCATGAACAGAACCGGGTTCGCAGGGACAAGACGGCCAGCCGCCCGACAGCTCCGTCAGGGCACTGCCGCAAGACCCCCTCGGACCGGTTCCGGCATGATCCGTCGATCAGGCGACGCTGAGCCGGATTTCTCCAACAGAAGGGCATGCCCCTTCACGGCCATTCGCGCGGCACCCCGAAGTTACAAAAAAGGCGTCCGCCCCCGGGGGAGGCGGACGCCGCAGTCGGGGTGGGATTGCCCCCCGCCCGTCAGAAATTTCCAGGATAGAGGCCGCCATCCATCTGGATGTTCTGACCGTTGATGTAGCCGGCATAGCGACCGCACAGGAAGGCGCACATGGCGCCCATTTCCTCAGGATCGCCGACACGGCCGGCCACATTGTTCTTTGTCAGATGTTGCGTGATCGCCTTGGATTGCCGCAGCCGGTTGGTGTCGAACGGGCCCGGCAGCAGGTTGTTGATGGTCACCCCCTTGCCCGACACGGTCGGCACCAGCCCCAGCACGAAGCCCGTCAAAGCCGACCGTGCGGCATTCGACAGGCCGATCACGGGGATGGGGACGCGGACGGCGGACGAGGTGATGTTGACGATGCGGCCGAAACCACGCTCCCCCATTCCATCGACCGTCATGCGGATCAGTTCCACCGCGGTCAGCAGGTTGGCATCCAGCGCCCTGATCCAGGCATCGCGGTCCCAATCGCGGAAATCGCCGGGTGGCGGTCCGCCATTATTGTTGACCAGGATGTCCACCTGCGGCGACGCCGCGACCAGGGCGGCCCGCACGGCCGGCTCTGTGACGTCGCCCGCCACGGGGGTGACGGTCACATCGGGCGCCTCACGCCTGATGTCGGCGGCCGTGGCCAGCAGCGTTTCCTGCGACCGGCCATTGATGACGACATTGGCGCCCTCACGTGCCAGCGCCATGGCACAGGCCCGGCCCAGCCCCTGGCTGGCGGCACAGATGATGGCATTCCTGCCCTTCAGTCCCAAATCCATGATGTGGCCCCTTCCTCAATCGATTTCGTAATTGCGGCCGAAATCGGGGGGCGGCGGGCCATCGGCGGACCAGATGAACATGCCGTCCTTCTTGGTCCAGTCGATGGCCTCCCAATCGCACTGCGCCGGGATATGGTCCATGTCATAATAATATTCGCACATGCCGTTCCACGGATCGCGGAAATAGTGGAAATAGTTGGACCCGATGGCATGGCGCCCCGGCCCCCAGGCATGCTTGTAACCCTTGGCGAACAGCTTGCCGGCCGCCAGTTCCGCCTCGTCGATGGATGCCATCTCGAAGCTGGCATGGTGGAAGCCGGGGGCAGGGGAGTTCAGAAAGCCGATGACATGATGGTCGCTGTCGCCGGACAGGCGCAGGAAGGCGCCATATTCGTCCTGCAACGTGTCCGACACTTTCATGCCCAGCACCTCGCGATAGAAATTCATCTTCCGCGGGACATTGGGCGTGAACAGGATCAGATGGCCCAGCCGCCGCGGGTTGGTGGGCAGGGCGCGGGTGGGACAGCCGCGCACGCCCGAACGCGGGGTCAGGCCGGGGCTGTTGACCAGGATCGCCGGTTCCGGGGTCTGGGGGGCCGCTTCGGCCACTTGCACATTCACCAGATGCCCGTCGGGATCGTGAAACCACAGCCCGTCCGGTGCGCCGGCAAACGGGCGGGGCAGCAACGCGCCGCCACGGGCCTTCAACCGGTTGGCAACCGCGTCGAGCCCGGCCGCATCAGCCCCGAAGGAGATATGGTGGAACCGGCGGGACTTGCCGGTTTCCACCAGCACGATCTGGTCCTGGTCACGCCCCTTGCAGCGGAAGGCCAGATGGTCGGCGCGGTTCTCGACCGACAGACCGAAGGTTTCATAGAAATCGGCGCCCGGCGCCAGGTCCGGCACACCCAGGGCCATATATTGCAGCGACCTGATCATCTCGTTCTGTCCTCCCGTTCTTCTTGTTGTTCCGGCACCATCTTCCATTGGCATCAGGCACTGAGCCGGCCTGCCAGCCGGGCAACCGTCTCCCCCTGGTGGCGGGCCCCTTCCAGCTCGTTTTCCGAGGGAAGGCGCTCGCCCTTCATGCCGCTGACGGTGCTGGCGCCGTAAGGCGAGCCGCCCGTCACCTCATCGATGCGCATCTGGCCCTGGAACGAATAGGGCAGGCCGCACACCACCATGCCATGATGCAGCAGATTGGTGATCATGGAGAAGAGCGTCGTCTCCTGCCCACCATGCTGGGTTGCGGCGGAGGTGAAGGCGGCACCGATCTTGCCGCGCAGGGCGCCCTGATACCAGAGCGGCCCCGTCCGGTCCCAGAAGGCGGCCATCTGGCTGGCGATACGGCCGAAACGGGTGGGGGAACCGACGATGATGGCATCGTAATCGCCCAGTTCTTCCACCGTGGCGACGGGCGCCTTCTGGTCCAGCTTGAAATGGGCGGCCTTGGCCACATCCTCCGGTGCCGTTTCGGGAACGCGCTTGACCACGGCGTCGGCACCGGCCCTGCGCGCGCCCTCCGCAATGGCATCGGCCAGGATTTCCATATGGCCATAGGCGGAATAGTAAAGAACGAGAACCTTGGTCATTGCTTGATCCTTAAGCTTGATGTCCGCTCGGGCGCCGGGCCGCGGCGATGCCCATGCCGGCGTTCCATTGCGGGATGTCGCGGTAGAAGATGTCCTGATGGGTGAAGGGGCCCAGCGCCGCCATGGCCGCATAGGCCGCGACCCAGTTGCGCACCTCGTGCCCGCCGCAGCCGGCCAGTTGCGTCAGTTCCCCTTCCGCCAGTGCGGTGATGCTGTCGAAATCCAGCGCCGCCATCTGCGCCATGAAGGAACGGTCCCAGGCGGCATTCAGCGGTGTGGCATGGCCTTCGCCCCGTGCCAGCTTGCGGGCGGTCTCGTAATTGGCCTGCTCGCGGGCGCGGCGCGCCTCCATCGGCGGGTTGCGGCCGGCGATCAGCATTTCCGCCACCGGCGGCGGGGCCGTGGCAATGGTGGGGATCGGCGGGTCGTGCGACAGTCCGCCCGATCCCAGGATCAGCACCCGCTTGTTCAGGCCCGCCAGCCAGCGGCCGACCCCGTCGCCCAGCCGCCGCACCTGTCTGAAGGAAGGCAGGGGTGTGCCGGCGCAATTGATGTGGATGGGCAGCACGGGATAGCGGCCCACGCTGCCCGTCAGCAGCACCAGCAATTGCGCGAAGCCATGGTCAAGCTGCGCACGATAGGACAGGGCGGCATCGACATCGGCGGCATAAAGGTTCCGCACACAATCCAGCGCCAGTTCCTCGGGAATGTCGAACCGGTCGCCCGGCACCCCGATATCATAATCGCCGATGGCGGTGGCGCGGATGCCGACGGTGAAGGGCGGCATCATGTCATAGAAGAAGCCCTTGAAATGGTCGGGCGCGAACTCGACGATCAGTTCCGGATCAAACACCGCGACCTGTTCGGCCAGGCGGGCGAAATGCTGCCGGACCTCGGCATCCACCAGCGGATCGGCATCCACATGGTCCATGAGAGGCGTGTGCGAGGCGCAGATCATGCGCGCTTCGGCAAATGGCGATGGCATGGTTGTTCCCCGTTTCAGGCGGCCGGCGCATGTTCGGCCAGGAACGCCAGATGCAGGCGGTTGAACTCATCCGCCTTTTCCCACTGCGGCCAGTGGGCGCAATCATCCATGATCACCAGCCGCGCGTCGGGAATGGCCCGGGCGAAACGCTCGCCTGTCGCGACGGGTGCGGTGGGATCATGGTCGGTCCAGATGACCAGGGTCGGCGCCGTCACGCCCGCCAGGCTTTCATCCGTCAGCACGTTGCGCATGCGGATATCCATGTTCTGCAAGCACAAGATATGTTCCATGGCGCGCAGGAAGCCGGGCTGGGTGTAGATGGCCAGGCGCAATTCCACCAGATCGTCGGTCACGCGCTCCGGCTTGTGCATAAGCCATTCCAGCCGGGCGCGCACGGTGGCGGGGCTGGCTTCCGCCACGGCCTTCATGGTGACGTTGTAGACGCGGGTCATCACGGCCGGATCGGTGTTCAGGCCACCGGCTGTGTTCAGCGTCAGCGTCGCCACACGGTCGGGATGATCGATGGCAAACTGTGCCGCAATCCAGCCGCCCAGCGATTCCCCATGCACATGGATGCGCGCCAGCCCCAGCGCGTCGCAGAAATCCAGCAGATGCTGCACATAGTGCCGGATCTCGTAATCATGGTCGGGCTTGTCGGAATAGCCATGGCCGATCATGTCCAGCGCGATGGTCCGGTAATGTTCGGCATGGGGCAGCAGGTTGCGCGTGAACGCCTCCAGATGCCCGCCCGTGCCGGGGATGAAGACCACCGCCTCGTCAGCGCCGGTATCCCCCGCCTCCACATAGCGCGTGCGGATCGGTCCCGCCTGGACATAGCCCAGGCGGATGGCGCCACGGGCAATCTCGGGCCAAAGATGCATGTTGTGCCTCCCCCTCTTTCCATATTTGTTACACGCTAGCATGTAAGTTTTGAGCGCGCTTGTCACGCGCGTTTTTCAGCCTCGGTCGAAAAGGCATTTCTCGCGAGAGACATCATTGAATCTCCATTATATTTATCAATATGATAGAGAGAATTTGTGTCGCTGGTGCCGGATGCGGGGCAAAGGGTTGGCATCACGGCTATCGGGTCTGACGCCCCTATCCCGCCTGCCAGGCGCACAGGGCCAGGGCTTCCTCGCGCCATGGCGCGAGGAATGGAAGAGCAAATCGTAACCGAATCTGGCTTTTCCGTCAGGCAGCCATTTCAATGTTGCATCCTAGCACTCTGGCTTGATACGGATTTAAGGAGGCGCCTGTTGAGGGGATTTGATCGTGAACAAGAAGGACGAAGTCTATGAACTGCTGGTCGGCCGGCTGGTCGGGGCAGATTACAGGTTCGGCCAGAAACTGTCGGTGAAGGAAGTTGCCGCAGACACGGGCGCCAGCCGTCAGCCGATCATGGCCGCGCTGAACCGCCTGTCGGCGGAAGGATTCGTGCGGATCATTCCCCAGGTGGGGTGCGAGGTGATCAGCCCGGATCACAATCAGATCGCGGATTTCTACCTGATGTTCGAGCGGATGGAGGGGTTGCTGGCCGAACTGGCGGCAGCCCGCCGGACGGAAGCGCAGTTGAAGGAACTGCGTGGCATCCAGGCCCGCATCGGTGCCATCGACTTTGCGCAGCCGGAGGCGGCCCAGGCCTATCTGGAACTGAACCGGGCCTTTCACCAGTTGATCCACGACATGGCACAGTCCCCCTTCGTGGACGAGCGGCAGAGCAGCAATTTCAACATGTCGGATTTCTTCATCAACCAGGCCATCGGCTTTTCCGCCTTCATGGGCGGTGCCGCGCAGGAGCATGAGGAAATCATCGAGGCCATCGCATCGAAATCGCCTTCACGCGCCCGCACCTTGTCGGAAAGCCACATTGCCGGCGTGGCATCGGCCGTGGCGGCAGGCCTGCGATCGAAAGGGCGATAACCATTCGTTTTGTGAACTGACATGCTTGCATGCCAGTTTGTGATGTGCGACATTAACTCCACGGGGACCGGTAGGGGGATGCAAGACCACCGGCGCCGCGTAACGAAGGGTCGGGGCAACCGGTCCTGATACGGAAAGCCGGCCGATGGCAGAGGCGGACCGGCACGGGGAGTGCGCCACATGCAAGATCATCCTTTCCAGGGGCCGGCCTATGATGCCGATGCCCTGCGGGCCAAGTATCGAGCCGAACGGGACAAGCGCCTGCGCCGCGACGGGGCAGGCCAGTATCTCGACGCAACCGGTGAATTCAACCATTTCACCGACGACCCCTATGTCGCTCCCGGCTTCACCCGCGACGCGGTGACCGAGGATGTGGACGTGCTGGTGGTCGGCGGCGGCTTCGGTGGCCTGCTGACGGCGGCCAAGCTGTGCGACCGGGGCATCCGTTCCTTTCGCATCGTGGAACAGGCGGGGGATTTCGGTGGCACCTGGTACTGGAACCGCTATCCCGGCGTCCGCTGCGATATCGAGGCCTATATCTATATGCCGCTGCTGGAAGAGGTGGGAACCGTTCCGACGGAGAAGTACGCCACGGGCGCGGAGATTTTCGCCCATGCACAGGCCGTCGGCCGGCATTATGGCCTTTACGACCATGCCCTGTTCCAGACCAAGGTGGAGCGCCTGGAATGGGACGAGGCGGCAGCCCGCTGGACCGTGACGACCGACCGCGGCGACCGCATCCGTGCCCGTTTCGTGTCCGTCAGCCAGGGCCCGCTGGCCAAGGTGAAGCTGCCGGGCATTCCGGGCATCAGAAGCTTCAAGGGCCGGATTTTCCATTCCAGCCGCTGGGATTACGATTATACCGGCGGCGATGCGTCGGGCGGACAGGTCAAGCTGGCCGACAAGCGCGTGGCCATCATCGGCACGGGCGCCACGGCGGTGCAGATCGTGCCGCGCCTGGCCGAGCATGCCATGCAATTGCTGGTGTTCCAGCGCACGCCCTCGGCCATCGAAGTGCGCAACAACAGGCCGACCGATGCGGCCTGGCTTCAAGCCCAGCCCAAGGGCTGGCAGCGGCGCCGGATGGAAAATTTCCTGTCCATCCTGAACGGCCGGCCGCAGGCGGAAAATCTGGTGGGCGATCATTGGACCGACCTTTGGGAGCGCATGGGCGCCCTGATGGCGCAGGGCCAGGGCAGGCTGTCCCCGCCGCAGGCCATGCAACAGGCCGATTTCGAGAAGATGGAGCAGATCCGCGCCCGTGTGACCGCCACCCTTGGCGAGGGTGAGACCGCGGAGGCGCTGAAGCCCTGGTACAATTTCCTGTGCAAGCGGCCCTTGTTCAGTGACGATTACCTGCCGGCCTTCCAGCGGCCCAATGTCACCCTGGTGGATACCGGCGGGCGCGGGGTGGAGGCGATGACCCCGACCGGGGTCTGCGTCGATGGCCGCGAATATCCCGTCGATTGCGTGATCTTCGCCACCGGTTTCGATGTCGGCGCACCGGCACACAAGGTTGGCGGCTATCAGGTGGTGGGACGTGGGGGACGGTCCATCCAGGACAAATGGCAGGGCGGCCTGCGCTGCCTGCACGGCACGATGTTCAGCGGTTTCCCCAATTTCCATGTGGTGGGCGGTGCGGAACAGGGTACCACGGCCTTCAACTTCACCCATACGCTGGACATCCAGGCCACCCATGCCGCCGAGATCATTCATTACGGCCTGCGCAACGGCGTCGCCGCCCTGGAACCGACGCCGGAGGCCGAGGAGCGCTGGCTGGAACAGGTGGAGGCCAAACATGTCGACCATGAGCATTTCTATGAGGAATGCACACCCGGCTTCCTGAACAACGAGGGTGCCTTCAAGGACCGGCCGACCTATGTCGGCGGCACCTATGGCGGCGGCCCGCTGGAATATGAGGCCGTCATCACCGGCTGGCGGGCGGAGCGGCTGGCTGTGGACATGGATATCCGTCCCCTGGGCCGCACCGCGCCGTAACCGCAGGGCAGGGACCCGCCCACCCGGGGCGGGTCCCGGAAGGCCTGACGCCCGCGACAGGCGGCGAGCGCCTGCGGGCATGATCCCGAAATGAAGAACAGACCCCTGCAATCGGGGGCGCTGCCGTACCGACAATAATCAAAATTGGGGAGGAGGAAGTCGATGGCCCATCAAGGAATGAGGGGTGCTGTCTGCGCGTTGGCCCTGCTGATGCCAACACTGGTCCAGGCACAGGAAACGCAGGTCGCCCAGGCCGGCGACGTGCTGGATGAGATCATCGTCACCGCCACCAAGGCGGGCGAGACGACCATGCAGCGGACGCCACTGGCCATCAGCGCCTTTTCAGCCGACAAGCTGGACAGTTCGCTGGTCCTGAACGTCAAGGATCTGGTGGCCGTCACACCCAACCTGTCGGTGGCGCAGGTGACGGCCAGCGCCGTCATCTATATGCGCGGCATCGGCAGTTCCAACGTTTTCGGCGGTTCCGACCCCAGCGTGACGACGCAGATCGACGGGGTCTATATCGCCCGCGCCTTCGGCCAGTTTCAGGATTTCGTGGATATCCAGCGCGTGGAGGTGCTGCGCGGGCCCCAGGGCACGCTTTACGGCCGCAACGCCGTTGGCGGCACCATCAACATCATTTCCAAGAAGCCGTCGGACAAGGCCACGGGCAAGCTGCAACTGACCGTCGGCGATTATGAGCGCCGGCAGGCGCAATTCTATGTCAGCGGCCCGCTGGTGGAGGAGAAGCTGCAGGCCAGCCTGTCCGGAACCTATATCCGCCATGACGATTACATCGACAATATCGTTGCCACTGGCCAGCCCGGCACCAACAATGCCAACCGTGGCGGCCTGCGCGGACAGGTACGTTTCCTGCCGGCCGACAATGTCGAGATGATCACCCGTTTCGATTACAGCCGCAGCGACGAACGGTTCGACAGCTACAGCCACCTGCTGGTGCCCTTCCGGCCCGGTGGCGCCAACCCCACGCCGCTGGCATCCGGCATCGTGGGTGATTATTCCAAGGTGGCGCTCGATTCACCGCAGACCAACGACACCAAGCTGTGGGGCGTGGCGCAGGAGGTGAACATCGACCTGACGGACGCATTGGCGGTGAAGTCGCTGACCGCGTTCCGCAAGAGCCGGTACAACCTGTTCGTGGACAGCGATGGTACCGAATTGCTGGCCCAGACCAGCAACCAGAATGAATGGTCCCGGCAATTCAGCCAGGAACTGAACCTGACAGGCAATTTTGACCGCTTCAATGGTGTGTTGGGCCTGTTCTATTTTCATGACAAGACCAGCACGCTGCTGCAATCTACCAACTATGCCAGCCCCGTCCTGCCACCGGCCAACGCCTTCTATATCCGCACCGAGCCGGACAGCTTCACCACCTCCTTCGCGGCCTTCGCGCAGGGGACCTACAAGCTGACCGATGATCTGGGCTTTACGGCCGGCCTGCGCTTCACCCAGGATACCAAGCGGATCGAACAGAATTTCGACCGCGTGTCGCTGGCCACCGGTTCATCGACCCCCGGTTTTCCCTTTGTCTATGAGCTGAAGCGCAAGTTCGATGCCGTGACCCCGAAATTCGGCCTGGATTACCAGGTGACGAGCGACATCATGCTCTACGCATCGGCCACACGCGGGTTCAAAAGCGGCGGCACCAGCATCTTCGCCAACAACGCCACCGATCTGTCCTTCGCGCCTGAAACCATCTGGGCCTATGAAGGGGGTATCAAGAGCGATCTCCTGGACCGGCGGCTGCGCTTCAACACCAGCCTGTTCCATTATGATTACAAGGATTTGCAGGTACAGTCGCTGATTGCGCCCGGCGTGGTCGCCATCCGCAACGCCGCCAATGCCCGCGTGCGCGGCGTGGAATTCGAGTTGACGGCGCGGCCCGTCAGCGGCCTGGAACTGGGCGGCAACCTGTCATTCCTGGACACCAAGTACCGGGCCTTCCCAACCTCCAGCGTGCCCAACCAGCTCGTGAATTTCGTGGCGACGGACCCGCGCTTCAACGCGGCCAGCCGCACCTTCGACGCAACCGGCAACCGCCTGAATGCCGCCCCGAAAAGCTCGCTGTCCACCTATGGCCAGTATAATTTCGACGTGGGGCCGGGCACGGCCTTCATCCGCGGTGAATATTTCCGGCAGAGCAAGGTTTATTACGATGCCTCCAACGCCGATATCTTTTCCCAGAAAGCCTATGACCTGATCAACGCCTCGGTCGGCTGGAACAGTGACGAGGGCGGCTGGGGTGTCCAGGTCGTCGGCAAGAACCTGGCCGATGAACAGTACCTGATCACTGTCGCCGCCAACGGGTTGGTTCCCGCCGGTCTGGCCGGTGCCCCCCGCACCTTCGTGTTGCAGGTCTCCAAAAGCTGGTAATCTCCGACTTGGGCCCGCCGCGGGAACGCCCCTTTCCGCGGCGGGTGATTTTTGACAGAAACAGGCAATCGAACAGGCGCCAGACCAGATGCATGTGCTTGTCATCGGCGGGCGCAGCGGCCCTGGCCGCGGGGTCGCCGAATATCTGCATGCACAAGGGGCCTTGGTTTTGCCGTCGTCTCCCGCCGGTCCCGGCCCTGGACGGCCTTTTCCGTGACCATCGGCCTCCTGTCCTGAGGGCTGATACCAGATCCCGGTGAGAGCAACTCACCGGGATCTGGTACGGCGGCGACGGCCGCCGCGCCGCACATGCGGCGTAGCCAAGCAACTGTTTTCATGCGGCGTAAGTTCTCTGATCGCGGATGATGGCATTGGCGAGGACGACGATCTTTCGCATGATGGCAACGAGGGCAACCTTTGGCTTCTTTCCAGCGGCGATGAGTTTTTTATAGAAGGCGGCCAAGGGTGGATTTCGCCGACTGGCGACGACGGCAGCCATGTAAAGGACGGTTCGGACAACGGGCCTTCCACCGTAGATGCTGCGCGGGCCATCGCGTTTGCCGCTCTGGTTATCCATCGGGGCAACGCCGGCCAGGGCGGCGACCTGATGTCGTGTCAGTGTGCCCAACTCCGGCATATGGGCCAGCAGGGTGGCCGCCAGCACCGGCCCGACAGCAGGAATGGACTGGAGCAGGTTGTCGTTGACCTTCAAGGTTTTGGATGCCGCGATCTGCTCGGCAATGCGCTTGTCGAGGCGCAGGATCAGCAGGGCGATGGCATCCAGGCGCCGCTTGGCCAAGCGGCGCAGTTCCGGATCCGCCAGGGTCTGGGCCTGGTTCCTGACCATGGTCTGCTCGTCGAGCAACTGGCGCCGGTAGGTGGCCAGTTCCGCCAGGACCTCCCGTTCCGGATCGGGTTGGTAGGCGGCTCCGGGGATCGCCTGGGCATAGGCGGCGATCATCCGGGCATCCAGCCGGTCATTCTTGGCCCAGCGTCCATGCGCCCTGGCAAAATGCCGGACCTTGCGAGGATCGACGAGGCGGACGGGAATGCCGGCTTTCGATAAAGCCTCCATGACCGGCCGCTCATAGCCACCACTGGCTTCCAGGACGACCTGCACGGCGCGCTTGCCACACCGTCGCCGAAGGAGACTGTAACCAGCCTCGGCATTCTCGACTTGGAAAGCCTCTCCTGTCTCGGCATCCAACCCGTCCAGACGGGCCTTGCTGACGTCCAGGGCGATGATAAAGTCCTGTTGTGCCATCTTCATACTCCCTGCCTTGCACGTACGGGGCTGCAACCCCAAGCAACTGTTCGGGTCAATGAAGGGGCCGACCGGAGAACCATGCTTGGCTACGGTGTATGATCTACCTTTCCACGGAGCGGTCTTCCGGACGGATCGCCGGCCGGGGCATGCCCCGGCCGGCGATCACACATCTTACTGACATTTCGAAAACACAAGCCAACGGATGTGGGCGCCGGCGCCTGAGGCCGGTGATCGGTTGCGATCACCGGAAGTTGGTATTATCGGCTTCCCGGGCGGGATCGGCCGGTCATTCGGCGGCGGCCCGTGACGGTTCGGGCTGGCGGGCGCCGCCCATCTCGATCGCATGCCAGGCGGCGGCGATATGGCTGCGCATGACGGAACCGGCCCAGGCGCCGTCACGCACCTCGAACGCCGCCACAATCTCCATATGATGGCGCAGGCTGCGATGCAGCGCCTCCGTGCTGTAACGGTGGAAGGTGCGCAGCACCAGCGGCAGTTCGATCACCTGGGTCATCATCAGGGCCAGGCGCTGGGTCCCCGCCGCCTGGGTGATCAGGCGGTGGAACTCGCCATTGGCCTCGGCGATGCGGGACAGGGCGTCGGGCGTTGCCAGTCCGCCCAGTTCCAGCATCTCCTCTGCCAGGATGCGCAGCCTTGCAACCTGCGCCGGCGTGGCGCGTTCGGCGGCGCGTTCGGCGGCGTATCCCTCCAGCATCGACCGCAGATCGAAAATCTCCCGGATCTCCGCCATGGACCAGTCAGCCACGAAGGCACCATGGTTGCGCAGGAAGCGCACCGCCCCTTCGGCGTTCAGCCGGCGCAATGCCTCGCGGACGGGCGTGCGGCTGACACCGGTCAGGTCGGCCAGTTCCCCTTCCTTCAGGTGCGTGCCCGGCGGGAAACGACCCGCATGGATGGCATCCCGGATGGCCATATAGGCCTTGTCGACTGCATTGCTCATCGGCGCTTCCTGGTCGATGCCGACCGTTCAACTTCTCCTCATGCGCTGACTTCTACCCCAGACACGCATCCCGGCACCACCACTCCCTTCAAGGCCGCCATCAGGGTCCGGGGGAGGGGACATTCTCCACCGGGCCGGCGGCATCCGTGTCCGCAGCCGGGTCCGGTATTTCCTGAACCTCCAGCACGCTGGCCGCCACCGGGGTGGTGCGGGGCAGGATCTGATAGGGCATCTGCTGTTCGGATGGCACAGGGGCGGACAGGCGTGCCCGGCGCAAGGCGAACCCCAGCGTGGCTGCGGCCACCAGTCCGATCAACGCGAACAATCCCCAGGGGCCGACCAGCCCCATGGCTGCCGCCCCGCTGACCGGACCCGCCACGGCCCCGGCGGAATAGACCATGACCAGCCCGCCCGTGGCGCCCACCCGGTTTTCCGATGAAAGCCGGTCATTGGCATGGGCCACGAACAGCGGGTAAAGGGCGAAGGCCACGCCGCCGAACAGCGCGATGGCCGGCAGGAGCAAGGCGGGAAGGGCCAGTGCCGCCAGAATGATGACAAGGGCCAGGATGCCCGCCGCCGCCAGTGAGCCGATGATCACCTGCCGGCGGTCGAAACGGTCCGACATCAGGCCCAGCGGCCATTGCAGGACGACACCGCCGAGGATGGCGGCCGTCATGAACCAGGACGTGCCGGTCAGGTCCAGGCCGATGCCGGCCGCGAACAGCCCGCCCAGCGCATAGAAGGCGCCCAGCATGATGCCCGTGGTCAGCGCCCCGACAACGCCCAGGGGCGATGCCTCGTACAGCGGACGCAGGCCCATGGCCCCGCCCTCGGGCAGGCTGGGGGGTGGCATGCGGGTCAGCACCACGGGCAGAACGGCCAGCGACATCAGGATCGACGCCGCCGCCAGGGGCAGCAGCGCGGCCTGATCGCCCAGGGTCAGCAGGGGCTGACCCGCCGCCTGACCGACATAGAGTGCAATCATGTAGAAGGCCAGGACCCCGCCGCGTCCTTCCGATGGGGCACGCTCGTTCAGCCAGCTTTCCAGGCAGACGAAGATTCCGGCCATGCACAGCCCGTCCAGCAGCCGCAGAACAGCCCAGAACACCGTGTCCTGGTAGAGCGCATAGGCCAGCAGGGTGGCGGAAAAGGTGGAGACGAAGGCGGCGAAGGCGCGGATATGCCCCACGCGGCGGATGATCCGGAAGACCAGCAGCGAACCCAGGCCCAGCCCGATGAAATAGGCCGTGCCCATCCAGCCGATGGTGACAGGGCCCGCCCCCGCATCGCGCAGACGCAGCGCCAGCAACGTGGCCAGGAACCCGCTGCCGGCCATGGCCAGGAAAATGGCGGCCAGCAGCGCGCGGACGGAACGCAACGCCATCATCGTGCCACCTTGAATCTCGCCATCAACGCCATGCCATCCTTTCCAACCACTCCGCCACCGGCCATCGCCATCCGGCAGCCCACGGATGTGGGCGCCGGCGATTGAGGCCGGTGATCGGTTGCGATCACCGGGACTGGGTATAAGCCTTCAAAGCGGGCGCTGGTCATCAAGATGGGCAGCATCCCGTCAGGCGGCAATGGCCGGGGCGGGCATGGGGGTGCTGTCGGCGGTGCCGATCAGCCGGTCATGCAGAGCCTTCACGGCCCGGTCGAAATCATCCCTGGCCAGAATGAACTGCACATCCACATTGCGGATCTGGTGCTGAACGCCCATCACCGAGATGCCGGCCTGTGCCAGAGCCCCCAGCGCGTCGGCCAGCAGGCCGGGCCGGTTCAGGTCGCTGCCGATCACCGATACGACGGAAACAGCATGCGTGGCGATACCAGCCGTGGGGAAACGCTTTTCCAGATCCTCCACCACACGCCGCACCGCGGTGCCGCTGGCGCGCAAATAATGCGTGATGGTGTTGGCATTGCTGGACTTGGCGATGATCCAGGCGCGGTGGCGGGTCAACGCCTCCAGAATGCCGGCGTCATAGCCCTTTTCCCCGACCATGTCCTGCTCGAAGAACTCCAGCGCGGTGCCGTTGCGCAGGCCCGTGACGATCTCCACGCGCGGCCGGTCGGACACATAGTCGCCACGGATCAGCGTGCCGTCGTCGGCCGGGTCGAAGGTGTTCTTCACGCGCAGCCAGATCCCCGCCTGACGCAGCCCGCGCCCGGCCCGGGGGTGGATGGCCTCCATGCCCAGATTGGCAAGCTGGTCCGCCACGTCATAGTTGGTGAGGCCGATCTTGCGGGCATTGGCCTCGCCCACCTGCTTGGGGTCGGCGCTGGACAGGTGGAATTCCTTGTGGATGATGGCCTCCGCCGCGCCGGTTAGCACGGCCGCACGGGAGAAGGTCATTTCCGAATAGCCGCGGTCGTAACGGCCGACCATGCCTTCCTTGCACTGGGCATAGCCCGTGACGATGGGCAGGGAGGTCGACAGATCGATCCCGGCCAGCCCGTCGCGGATGCGCGTGTCCAGGTCTGGCTGGGCCGTGTCGCGCCAGCCCGTCAGGTCGACGAAGCAGCCATTGATCCCCTTGTCGCGCAACAACAGGGCCGTGTTGTGCGCACTGTGCGCCTCGCCCAGCCCGGCCAGCATCTCACGCACGGCGGCCAGGGGTTCGGCCAGACGGAAATGCCCGTGGCTGCGCAGCCGGTGCAGATCGTCCAGGCACTGGCGCACGCCCTCCACCCGCTCCGCGACGAAGGCATCGGCCTGATGGCGGCTGGGGCCGGGAGTGAAGATGGTGGCGTTGCGTTCCAGCATGGCTGATTTCAGCCGTTCCAGCGCCCCCCCCCATTCGTCACCCGTGCCATCGTTGATGAAGGTGGCGTAGACGCCGGGCTCGCCCGTCTTCTTGTGTTCGAGCAACAGGTTCGTGATGCCGGCATAGGCGGATACGACGAAGATGCGGCGATAGAGGGCATCGCCGCTGCGGCCGCCGATCAGCACATTGCGCAAGACGGTGTCGGTGGCAGTGATGGAGGTGCCGCCGATCTTCTCAACCGTGTGGTTGGCCATGGTGGCCATCACAGGGGAGGGGTCCGTCAGCTCCGCTTTCATATCCATGCTCATGCCGCCCTCCGCTTCAGGGGACCGGCCATGGGCCGGACGGGCTCGATATCCTTCCGGGCCGCGATGAAATCCGGCCGGGGCGTCGCCGGGCCGAACGGCTTCTCCAGCCGGTTCGACAGGGCGTTGTAGACCAGGAAGGCGTTGGCCCGGGGGAAGGGCGTGATGTTGCCGTTCGAACCATGCATGATGTTGCAGTCGAAGATGACGACCGTGCCCGGCTCGCCCGTGGGCGCCACGATGCCGTGACGGTTGGCGAGATCGGCCAGGCTGTCCTCGTCCGGCACGCCATATTCCTGCTTCTTCAGGGACGATTTGTAATGGTCGTCGGGCGTTTCACCGACACAGGTCAGATACTCTTTGTGCGATCCGGGGATCAGCATCAGGGGACCATTGTGCGGCGTGTTCCGCGCCAGCAGGATGGACATGGACAGGGCGCGCATGCGCGGCATCCCGTCCTCAACATGCCAGGTCTCGAAATCGGAATGCCAGTAGAACTCCTTGCCCTGGAAGCCGGGCTTGTAGTTCAGGCGGGACTGGTGGATGTAGACATCATCGGCCAGCAGGTAACGGGCCACCTCCGACAGCCGCGCATCGGCGGCAAGCCAGGCCAGCATCGCATTCTGGCGATGTATTTCGAAGATGGAGCGCACTTCCTTGCTGTTGCGCTCGGTGATCACCGTTTCCGGCTTCAGCCCGGCGGGATGGGCCAGCAGCGTGGCGGCCTCCGCCTGCAGGGCCGCGATCTCGGCGGCGTCGAACTGGTTTTCCAGCACCAGATAGCCGTTTTCATCGAAGAAACGGCTCTGCTCCTGCGTCAGCGGCGCCTGGGGCGTCCAGGTGCCATGGACGACGGGGTCCAGCCGCGGCAGCAGGCTGGCGCGGTCGGTCTGTCGGGAAGGATAATGGTCGATCATGAGATGGCCTCGTATCGGTTGTCCGGAGAAAGCGGTCGGGACGCTGGGGTCATGCCGCTTCTTCCGCCGGATAGGCGCCCGTTTCGTCATGCACCTCACGCCCCGTGACGGGCGGATTGAAGGTGCAGGCCATGATCATTTCCGTGCGTCCGCGCAGGATGTGCCGGTCGTTCAGGTTCAGGGCATACATGGTGCCGGGGCGGATCTCATGCACCTGGCCGGTGGCCAGATCCTCGATGCTGCCCTCGCCGCTGATGCAGTAAACGCACTCCAGATGGTTCTTGTAGTGCATCAGCAACTCAGCGCCGGCATAGATGGTGGTGATGTGGAAGGAAAATCCCATGCCGTCATCCTTCAGCAGCAGCCGGGCGCTTTCCCAACCCTTGGAGACGACATTGCGTTCGCACGAACGTGCGTCGGCGAGATTGCGTACGATCATTTTTCTGGTTCCCTGGATAATTCCCTGAAGACGAATGGCCGGGAACGGCCGGCGGGGCACCGCATGCATGCAGCCATGCGGCTTCCCGACCGGTATAGGCGCGGGGGTCGCATCGATAACGCCTGCGACGGCCGGTCGTTCCCAGAAAATCCGTCCGATTACTCAGCGGCGGCCTGGAAGGCCGGCGCCATGGCCTGCTGCGTGCATTCGCGCAGGATGCGCATGCCCGTGGCCAGTTCCTGTTCGGTGATGGTCAGCGGCGCCAGCACCTTGACCACCTCGTCATGCGCGCCGCTGGTCTCGATGATCACACCGCGGGCAAAGGCGGCGGCGGTGATCTGGTCGGCGATCTCCCCGGAGCCGACATCAATACCCTGCATCATGCCGCGGCCCTTCAGCCGGACACGGTCGCCATAGGGGGCGGCGATTTCCCGCAGGCACTTGCCCAGGAATTCGCCCCGTGCCTTCACCTCCCGCTCGAAGGCACCATCGCGCCAGAAATGGCGCAGGGCCGCCGCGGCCGTGATGAAGGCATGGTTGTTGCCACGGAAGGTGCCGTTATGCTCGCCCGGCTTCCACTGGTCCAGTTCCGGCCGGAACAAGGTCAGGGCAAAGGGCAACCCCATGCCGGACAGCGATTTGGCCAGGGTCACGATATCCGGCTTGATGCCGGCTGCCTCGAAGGCAAAGAAATCACCCGTCCGGCCGCAGCCGGCCTGGATTTCGTCCAGGATCAGCAGCGCGCCATGGCGCTTGGCGATATCGGCGATGCGGCGCAGCCATGCCGGGGAGGCCACATTCAGCCCGCCCTCACCCTGGACCGGCTCCACCAGAATGGCCGCCGGCTTGTCCAGACCGCTGGATGGGTCGGACAGGCGCTGTTCCAGCAATTCTGCCGTATCGACGTCGGGGCCGAAATAGCCGTCGAACGGTTCATGGCTGACATGGGTCAGCGGCACACCGGCCCCGCCGCGCTTGCCGGCATTGCCCGTGCAGGCCAGCGCACCCAGCGTCATGCCGTGGAAGCCGTTGGTGAAGGCGATCACATGCTGGCGCCCCGTCACCTTACGGGCCAGCTTCAGGGCCGCCTCCACGGCGTTGGTGCCGGTCGGCCCCGTGAACATGGCGCGATAGGAAAGGCCGCGCGGGGCCAGGATCGTGCTTTCCAGTTCGGCCAGGAATTCCTCCTTGGCCTCGGTATGCAGGTCCAGGCTGTGGGTCACGCCGTCGCTGGCGATGTAATCCATCAGCGCCTGCTTCAGCACCGGGTGGTTATGACCGTAATTCAGGCTGGAACAGCCCGACAGAAGATCAAGATAGCGGCCACCCTGGGCATCTTCCATCCAGACACCTTGCGCCTTGGTGAACAGGCGCGGCATGGCGCGCGAATAGCTGCGCACGCGCGATTCCATGCGGTCGAAGGTGGAGACGTCGGGCAGGGTGGCCGTCGGTTTCGGCATCATAGTCATGATCTGTCTCTCGTTTTTGCGAGGCCGGCTCAGGCGGCGGCGCGGACGGAAGGGAGTGGTCCGATGGTGACCATATGTTCCGCCTCATGGGCGCCGTCGAAATGCCGGTCGCGTTCAAAATGGGCGTCATGGCGAAAGGCTGCGCCCTGGGATTTGGCAAAGCTGCGGAACAGGGCCCAGCTTGCCTCGTTGGAAGGCGTGATCGTCGTGGCCATGGTCTTGATATCAGCCAGGCCCGGACGGGCCAGAAGGTCGGAAAGCAACCGCCGGCCCAGCCCCAGGCCACGGGCGTCCGGATGTACCGCGACCTGCCAGACGAACAGGGTCGTCGGATCGGCCGGCAGCCGGTATCCGGAAATCCACCCCAGCAGGCGCCCATCCGCCTCGGCCAGGATGCTGCAATCCGCGAAATGGCTGGCCTGCAGAAGGTTGCAGTACAGCGAATTGGTGTCCAAGGGTGGACAGGCGGCGATCAGCCGATGGATGGCGGCCCCATCTTCGGTAAGCGGTTGACGCAAACGCAGGGCAGGGCCGGGACGGGAAGGCGTGGTGGCGTCATTTTCGGGCTGGTGTCCTGGCAAAGCCATTTTTCACCCCCTTGATATTTTATCATTCGAATCATCTGGCACAGACACATGCCTGTGTCGGAGCCGTGAAGGTGGGTAAGGCTTACGCAAAAACAAGGTCACGTCAACCTTTTGGGTCGACTTTTTGCTTCCAGAGCGGGTGGAAGCAGCTATGTCCGCCCGAAAAAGTCCTTCATCTATAAAAATATAATCAGCCTTGCATGGCGGGTTCGCAGCCGGTAAAGCCAGAATGTACAGACAGGCCCCGAAGTGATTCCCCCCATGTCAGATCCCCGAACGGAAGCCGCCCTGCGTGCCATCAGGCGTATCATGCGTGCCGCCGAAATGGCTGAAAGGCGGCTGGCCGCCGCCACGGGCCTGACGCCGTCGCAACTGCTTCTTCTGCAGGAAGTGGCGCGGCGGGGGGAGGCGACGCCCAGTGCGCTGGCCGCAGCCGTGCAGTTCAGCCAGGCCACCGTGACCAATCTGGTCGACCGGCTGGAAAGCCTGGGTCTGGCCGCCCGCCGCCGTGGCAGCCAGGACCGGCGCCAGGTATGGGTCGCCATCACGCCGCGGGGCCGGGACGTGCTGGCGGACGCGCCGGACATGCTGCAGAATCAGTTTTCAAACCGTTTCCGCAAATTGCCGGACTGGGAACAGGCGATGCTCATCGCCATGCTGGAACGGCTGAGCAGCCTGATGGATGCCGAGGATATCGACGCCGCCCCCCTGATCGACACGGGCGGCCCCATCGACCGGTTGCCGTGATATGGCCGGGCATAGCGACAGGGAAATTGAGGGCAAGAAAATGGCGCCGTCGCGGGAACGACGGCGCCCAAGTTGCTTGAGGAGACTTGATGAGGACCCATGCCCCCGGTGGCCGGGAAAGAACCCGGCCGCCCGCCGCATGTATTAGTAGGTGAAGCGCGCGACGGCCGTGATGCGGCGGTCGTTCATGTACCACCCGCGCGGCACCTTCACATTTTCGCCATCGGGGCCGGTAACCACGGCTGAGGTCTTCGTGACCTCGTTCAGCAGATTGGCCCCCTGGAGTCCGAATTTCAGATTGTCGTTGAAGCTGTAGAACAGCGAGGCATCCCACTGGCCTGTTGCTTCATTGACGATCGGATCATAGGGGAAGATCACGTCCCGGATGGTCAGCAGGAAATCCGACCGCCAGGAATAAGAAATGCGGGCCGAGATCGGTCCATATTCATAGAAGGGCGTGATGTTGAACGAGTGCTTGGACAGTCCCTGCAGCGGCAGCTTGGTCATGTCCACCGTCGTCACGCGCCCCGCCCCCACATCCGGGTCCGTTTCGGACAATGTGCTTTGCGGCACCCCCTTTGAATGGACATAGGTGTAGTTGGCCTGCAGGCCGAAACCACCCCAGATGCCCGGCAGGAAGTCGTAGGTCTGCTGATAGGCCAGTTCCAGTCCCTTGATCTTTCCGATCTCATCAGCATTGACGGGCGTGGTCACGACACTGTCGAACGTGGCGCCGTTATTGGTCAGCGAATAACGGCGGACATCATTCGTCAGCACCCCTTTCAGTTCCTTGTAGAACAGTGATGCCGTCAACTGACCGACATTGGCGAAGTACCATTCCGCCGTCAGGTCGTAATTGTCGGCCGTGGTCGGCCGCAGGAACGGGTTGCCGGCATTGAAGGTGCCCTGCAGGCGATAGCTGCCGGGAATGGCACTGCCGTCGCTGTTCACATTCTGGACCGTCTCCAGGTTGACGTTGAAATAGTTGCGGGTCAGGCCCGTGGCCGGCGGCGCCACCCCCTTGAAATAGGCGGCGCGGAACTGCAACTCGTCACTCACGGCCAGTTTGAGGTTCAGGTTCGGCAACCAGTGATCATAGTTGATCTTCACCCGCGAGGGGATCAGCGCGTTATTGGTATAATTACGGGCCTGTTGCCGCACCTCCGGACTGAAAGTGCAGAAGGCGGGCAGGGCGCCTTCACCCGTCTCTTCAATCTGCTGCTGCAATTCAAGGCAATTCTGGTCGGTCGGAAAAGCCGAACTGGGCGTGGGAAAAGCCAGGAAACCATCGGACGTGCGGTCGGTGGTGGTATAGCGCACCCCGACATTGCCGCTGAATTTCCATCCATTGCTCATATCGCCGTCGAACTTGGCCAGGATATAGCCGGCGTTGTTCTCCTCCCGGATGGGATTGATCTCGCCGGGCAGGAACGGCGTGCCCGCCACCACCCCGGCCCGGTCGGCCAGCGAATTCCAGCCACCATTGCGCACCACGCCATCCTCGCCCGTCACCGTCGGTTCCCATTCGCGGTTGATCGAGTTGGCGAAGGCGATGTAATCGGCATAGTTCTTGGCGGAATTGCCGGAGTAGAACAGCCGGCCCTGGCCCAGCAGCGGATCGGGGAACTTGCCGCGGAAGAAGTTCGGGTATTTGTAGGATTGATAAGCCGTGGCCGGCGTGCCGACGGCGTTGGTCTGCGGGTTGCCATCCAGCGGATCGTCCAGCCACACCGGGCCGTTATTGCCCCACTGCTCCGACAGACGACCCCAGTTGTAAGTGGAGAAGCGTGCCGTCTGCTGCCGGTCGGCATAGCGGTAACCCACCTGCACCGATTTCAGGAAATTGCTATCCTCGAACTTGTAGTCGGCATCGATACGGACAGCGTCGGAATTGCCGGTGCTATCCTCGATATGGTCCATCGCGGACCGGTAGAAGGTATTGTACGGGTCGGCAAAGCTGTTATGCCCCTCCCCGAAATAGGTCGGGCTGCCCGTGCTGCCGGGGACGCCGGAACAAGCCCAGTTGGCGGAGGGGCCGGAGCAGACCTGCGGCGGCTGGAACTCGACGCGCGGATATCCCTTGCCGCCATTCATGTCGATCAGGACATTCTGGTAGCTGGAGGTCCAAAGCCCGTTATCGATGATCCAGCTTGACGATTTCACATGCTGGTAATCGAAGTTGAGGCCCAGATTGTCGGTGACATCCCAGCGGAAATTCAGACCGTAATCGTTGGTGACTAGCTTTTCTTCATGATCGCGGCGGATATTGTTGCTCTGCAGCCCATATTCCGTGATGCGCGGCACCACGGGATTGCCCCAGGCATCCTCGGTCCGCTGATCGTCGCGCCAGCCGTTGGGCCCGGTGATGAGACCGCTTTCGAACATGCCGCTGCTGCTGAACTTCAATTCCGTGCCCGGCACACGACGGCTGTCGCCGTTGTTGGCCACGTTGTCGGTCGCGATTTCGACCGCATGTTCGGTCCAGGCCTGCCGCGCGTCGGAACGCAGGAAGGTGAACACCGCCTCCATCCTGTTGTCGGGGCTGCGCCATTGCGCGGCTCCGGCATAGCCATACCGGCGCCGGTCGAATTCCTGGCTGCCCACCACGGCACCGCGCGGGAACAGCACCTGATCTGTGATGGCGTTGGGCGCCTCCTCCGACCCGTTCTGGACGACGTCGCCATCGGAATAAAGGTTGCGGACGCGAAAGCTGGAGAGCTGGAACCGGTCGGCACGGGTCTTGAGCTGGGAGCCCACGAAACTGCCCAGCAGGCCGAACTCGCCGGCCCCCGTCTCCCAGCGGTCGGACAGCAGGATGGAGCCCGTCGGCGCCGCCTTCTTGACGAAGTCGCCATAGGAAGCCTCGGCCGAGGCCGCCATGACGGTGCCCTTGCTGTCGAAGGGCTTGCGTGTGCGCAGGTTGACGACGCCGGCGATGCCGCCTTCGATCCGGTCGGCGGTGGGCGATTTATAGACATCCACGCCGCCCATCAGTTCGGACGGCACGTCGGCGAAGCCCAACGCACGGCCGTTATTGGCGCTGAACGCCTCGCGGCCGTTGAATTCCGACCGGACATAGGTCAGGCCACGCACGACCACGCCCGAGCCTTCCACCGAGAAATGATCCGGATCGATGCCGGCGGCGAAACGATTGATCGTCACGCCGGGAATGCGCTGCAACGCTTCCGTCACGGACCGGTCCGGCAGGGCGCCGATATCCTCTGCCGTGACGCTGTCGACGATGCTTTCGGAATAGCGCTTCAGGTCCTGCGCGCTTTCCAGCGATCGGCGAAATCCGGTGACAATGATCTCTTCCAGCAATTCGGACTGGACAGCGCTGTCACCCGAGGCTTGCGCAACCAGGGTGTCGGGCGCATCCTGCCCGCTCGCGGATTGCTGGGCCTTTACGGGCAGAACAGCCGCAATGGCGCACAAGGCTGCAATGGATACCCCATCCCGCAGCGTCAGGCCGAAATCGGGCCGCCGCCGCTCCCCCGTCAGGGGGCGTACCACAACACCCATCCCCATTTCCTCCCACCATGTTAGCGCTAGCATTTTGTTGTTTGCGCCTTCTGTAGGTTAATTGGTAATTAAAGCCCCCATCAGCGTCAAGTCTCCAGATGTTAGGGCTAACAAAATTTTTCTCTATTCGTTTTGCATTGCAACAAAATCACGGCGCAGCGCACACACATTGACGAAATCCAGACGTGAGCGTTAACATATACAGTAAAGGGGAGGGGCCGTGACAATAAACGAAGAAACAGGAAACGAGGGAACAGGTCCTGCGCCGACCATGCGTGTGCTGATCGTCGGCGGCGGCACGGCCGGCTGGATGACGGCGGCGGCGCTGGCCCATAAGCTGGCCGGAACAGGTGTGTCCATCCGGCTGGTGGAATCCGCAGAAATCGGCACTGTCGGCGTGGGTGAGGCAACGGTGCCGCACATACGCCATTTCAACGCCAGCCTGGGATTCGACGAGGCCGACTTCATGTCGCGCACCGAAGCCACCTTCAAGCTGGGCATCGAGTTCTGCGACTGGGGTTGTATCGGTGACCGTTATATCCACCCGTTCGGGGCCTTCGGCCAGGATATCGGCGGCGTGCCGTTCCATCATCACTGGGTGCGGGCCCGGCGGGCCGGACTGGTGCCGCCCGGGCTGGACAGCATGTCCCTGCCGGTACAGGCCGCCCGCGCCGGCCGGTTCGGCCACCCGTCACCGGACCCGGCCAGCCTCTATTCCACCTATTCCTATGCCTACCAGTTCGATGCCGGCCTTTATGCCGCCTATCTGTCCGCCTTCGCCCAGGCGCGCGGCGTGGTGCGAACGGAAGGCAAGGTGGCCGGCGTGCGGTTGCGGCCCGACGGGTTCGTGAACCATGTCGTGATGGCGGACGGGCAGGAAATTGCGGCCGATCTGTTCATCGACTGTTCGGGCTTCCGCGGGCTGCTGATCGAACAGGCGCTGCACACGGGGTACGAGGACTGGACCCGCTGGCTTCCCTGCGACCGCGCGGTGGCGGTGCCGTGCCCCAATGCCGGCCCCGTCACACCCTACACGCGCGCCACGGCCCGCATGGCGGGGTGGATGTGGCGCATTCCGCTGCAGCACCGTGCCGGCAATGGCCATGTCTATTGCAGCGGCTTCATCGATGACGATGCCGCCGAACAGGCATTGCTGGACCAGCTTGAAAGCCCGACATCGTCCACCCCCCGCCGCCTGCGCTTCACCACGGGCAAGCGCAGGCGGCAATGGGTGGGCAATTGCGTGGCCATCGGCCTGTCGGCAGGTTTTCTGGAGCCTCTGGAAAGCACGTCCATCCACCTGATCCAGCTTGGCATCGGCCGTCTGCTGGACCTGTTCCCGGCACCGGGGGGCTGGGACCCGCTGGACGCCGCGGAATTCAACCGGTTGATGGACCTCGAATATGAGCGGGTGCGGGATTTCATCATCCTGCATTACGTGGCCACCCAGCGCGACGACACAGCTTTCTGGCACCATTGCCGCACCATGGCCTTGCCCGACAGCCTTGCCACCAAGATGGACCTGTTCCGGGAACGTGGCGTGGTCGTCACCTACCGCGACGGCATGTTCCTGGAACCAAGCTGGCTGGCCGTCTATCTGGGGCAGAACATCCTGCCCGACCGGGTGGACCCGCGCGCGGGCCTGGTGCCTGATGCCGAAATATCCCGGCATATGGCGGCGGAGGCCGAGCGCTGCCGCCGTGCGGCGGCCGTCATGCCCCTGCATGGCGATGTGCTGGCCCGATATCGCCAGGGGATGGCATCATGAAATCCGGGCTGCATGACATCGTGATTGCCGGTGCGGGTCTTGCCGGCTGGCTGGCGGCCTGCGCCCTGGCGCGGGTGCATGCCGGCCGCGGCGGGTCGGTGACGCTGGTGCCCGTGTCCGGCCCCGACGACAGCCTGGACCCGTTCGGCCCCGTCGCCCCGGCCCTGCCGGGTTTCGGGGCTGCCTTCGCCCGACTGGGACTGGAGGAGGGGGAGGTATTGCGGGCCGGCGGTGGCGGCTTCAGCCTGGGCACGGCCTTCACCGGCTGGGCGGGTCCGTCATCCGTGTCCTTTCAGCCTTTCGGTGACACCGGGGCGGAATTGAACGGTGTCGGCTTTACCCAACTGGTCTGGCGGGCGCGTCAGACCGGCCGGGGGCTGCGCATGACGGATTATTCACTGGCCACCCTTGCCGCCCAGATGGACCGGTTCAGCCTGCCCGTGGCGGACACGCGATCCGTCCTGTCCACCCTGGCGTATGGCGCCTTCCTGGAGCTTGGCGGGCTGGCGGCATTGGCGCGCCGGCGGGCGGAGGCGGCGGGCGCACGGCAGGCATCGTCCCCCCTGGCCGGGGTGGAACGGACGGGGGACGGCAATGTCGCGGCCCTGGTGCTGGCCGATGGGGCGCGTCTGGCCGGGGACTGGTTCATCGATGCCACGGGGCCATCGGCCCTGCTGTGCCGGCCCGATAATGGCTGGCAGGATTGGGGACGGTGGTTGCCCTGTGACAAGGTCGCCATTGTCCCCGTCGCGCCCGACGGCCCGCCGCCACCCTACGGGCTGCATGCGGCGGAGCCGGCGGGATGGACCCGGCGGCTGCCATTGCGCCGGGGGGCGTGGACGGCGCGTCTGTCCGCCAGTGCGGTTGGCCCGGCTGATACCGCCACCCGGTCCTTCACCTGCGGAAGGCGCCGGTCTCCCTGGCAGGGCAACGTTCTGGCATTGGGTGGGGCCGCCGCCATCCTGGACCCGGTCGGCGGCGCGTCGCTCTCCTTGCTGTTATCGGCCATCGGGCGTCTGGTCGGGCTTTACCCCGTCGACCCCCGAAACGGTGCTGAAGCGGGGGAGTACGACCGGCAGACGATCGACGAACTGGAACGCGCGCGTGACTTCCTGATCCTGCGATACAAGCTGAACGGCCGGCGGGGCGACCCGCTGTGGGATGCCGCGCGTGACATGGCGGTGCCGGACAGCCTGACCCATAAGATGGCGCTGTATGAGAGCCGGGGCCGCATTCCGCTGCTGGACGGGGAACTGTTCAGCCGGTCCGACTGGGCCAACCTGTTCGACAGCCAGGGTGTGCGGGCACGCCGCTGCGACATCCAGGCCGCCGCCCTGCCCGACACGGCCATCCTGGCGCATCTGGAACGGTTGCGCACCCTTCTGCTGCGGGCCGCCGGTGGGCTGCCGCCTCATGTACGGGCGCTGGCCCATCTGTCGGGAGGGACCTGACCCATGCGCCCCCCCGATACCATCCGCGACATCGTCATCGTGGGCGGCGGCACCGCCGGCTGGATGGCTGCAGCCGCCTTGTCGCGCCTGTCCGGCAATGGCGTGACCCGCATCACCCTTGTGGAGTCGGAGGAGATCGGCACCGTCGGCGTGGGAGAGGCGACGATCCCGCCCATCCGCGCCTTCAATGCGCTGTTGGGCCTGGACGAGGATGATTTCGTCGCCAGGACCCATGCCAGCTTCAAGCTGGGCATCGCGTTCGAGGGATGGACACGGCCCGGTCACCGGTACCTGCACCCGTTCGGGTCCTTCGGCTTCGACATGGAGGCGGTGAAGTTCCACCAGTTCTGGCTGAAACTGTCCAGCCAGGGGCTGGCCGGCCCGCTGGATGACTATAATCTCTGCGCGGTGATGGCGCACAAGGGCCGGTTCGCGCGTCCATCGGCCGACCCGGCTTCCGTCCTGTCGCAGGTGACCTACGCCTTCCATTTCGACGCCGCCCTCTATGCTGCCTATCTGCGCCGCCATGCCGAGGCGCGGGGCGTGCGGCGGGTGGAAGGCAAGGTGACCGGCGTGCCGCTGAGGGCCGAAGACGGGTTCATCGACGCTGTCATCCTGGCCGACGGGAGACGGATCGACGGCGACCTTTTCATCGATTGCTCGGGGTTCCGGGGATTACTGATCGAAGGGGCGCTGCACACGGGGTATGAGGACTGGACGCATTGGCTGCCCTGCGACCGGGCGCTGGCGGTGCCGTCGGCCAATGCCGGCCCGCCGCCGCCCTATACCCGGGCCATGGCCCGGGAGGCCGGCTGGCAATGGCGCATCCCGTTGCAGCACCGGACCGGCAACGGGTACGTCTATTGCAGCCGGGATATCGATGATGCGCGCGCGGCCGAGACGCTGCTGGCCAATCTGGAAGGGCCGGCCCTGGCCGATCCACGGATGCTGCGCTTCACCACGGGCCGGCGGCGGCGGATGTGGAATCGCAACTGCGTGGCCCTGGGCCTGGCCTCCGGATTTCTGGAACCGCTGGAAAGCACCTCCATCCATCTGGTCCAGGCGGGCATCTCCAAACTGCTGGCCTTGTTTCCCGACCGATCCTTCGACCCGGCGCATGAAGCGGCCTACAACCGGCTGTCGGCGATGCAGTTCGAGCAGGTGCGGGACTTCATCATCCTGCATTACCTGGCCAATGACCGGCCGGAACCCTTCTGGCGACGGGCCGCCGCCATGGTCGTTCCCGACAGCCTGGCGGAGAAGATCGCCCTGTTCCGGGCGGGCGGGCGGCTGTTCCGGTTCGAGGACGAACTGTTCAGCGAGAATAGCTGGATCGCCGTCCTGCTGGGCCAGGACATCCTGCCGGAACGCTGGGACCCCGTGGCCGACACCATCGATCCGCGCCTTGTCCGCCATAATCTGGACAGGCTGCGCAGCCTGTTCGCCCGCGCCGCCGATGCCATGCCGGACCATGGGTCGTTCATCGCCCGCCATTGCGCCGCACGGAGAGACCCATGAGCGACCGCCGCATCCGCCGCATCACCATCGTCGGCGGCGGCACCGCGGGATGGATGAGCGCCGCCACCTTCGCCCGCATCCTGGGGCCGGACTATGCGGAGATCACGTTGGTCGAGTCCGACGAGATCGGCATTGTCGGCGTGGGCGAGGCGACCATCCCGCAGATGGCCACCTTCAACCGCATGCTGGGCATCGACGAGGATGAATTCCTGCGCGCCACGAAGGGCAGCTTCAAGCTGGGCATCCAGTTCGTGGATTGGGGCCGGCTTGGCCATACCTATTTCCACCCGTTCGGCCATATCGGGCTGCATATGGAGGGGGTGTCCTTCCACGCCTACTGGCTGCGCCTGAAGCAGGCGGGTCTGGTGGACAGGATCGAGGATTGGTCCCTGCAGGCCACGGCCGGCGCGCGCGGGCGCTTCATGCGCGCCATCAAGGCCGGCCGCTCCCCCCTGTCGGACATCGCCTACGCCTTCCATTTCGATGCCGGCCTCTATGCCCGCTATCTGCGTTCCTATGCCGAGGCCCGCGGTGTCGTGCGGCGGGAGGGCCGGATCGTCGCCGTCCACCGGCATCCGGAGACGGGCTTCGTGCAGTCGGTGCAACTGGCCGATGGCAGCCGGGTGGAAGGCGAGCTTTTCATCGATTGCAGCGGCTTCCGCGGGCTGCTGATCGAAGGCGCGATGCAGGCGGGCTATGTCGACTGGTCCCATCATCTGCCTTGTGACCGGGCCGTGGCCGTCCCATGCGAGGGGACCGAGGCCATGACGCCCTATACGCGATCGACGGCGCGCAAGGCCGGCTGGCAATGGCGCATCCCGTTGCAGCACCGCACCGGCAACGGCCATGTCTTCTGCTCTGCCTACATGAGTGACGACGAGGCGATATCGACCCTGCTGTCCAACCTGGACGGCAAGCCGCTGGCCGATCCGCGCATCGTGCCCTTCCGGACGGGTCATCGCCGCCGGCTGTGGGTTGGCAATGTCGTGGCCATCGGCCTGTCCTCCGGCTTTCTGGAACCGCTGGAAAGCACGTCGATCTGGCTGATCCAGAGCGGGCTGTCCCGGCTGATGGCCATGTTCCCGGACCGGGATTTCAACCCCGCCACCATCGCCCGCTACAACCGTGTGCTGACCACGGAATATGCGGAGATCCGCGACTTCCTGATCCTGCATTACAAGGCGACCGAACGCGACGACAGCCCCTTCTGGGATTATTGCCGCACCATGCCGGTGCCCGACCGTCTGGCCGAGAAGATGGCGGTGTTCCTGGCCCATGGCCGCACGTTCCGGGAGAACGAGGAACTGTTCAACGATACAAGCTGGTTCGCCGTCATGCTGGGCCAGTTGATGCAGCCTGCAAGCTACGATCCCGTCGCCGATATCCTGAGCCTGGAGGAAACCCGCACCAGGCTGGCGCATATTCGCGAGGCCATCGCCAATTCCGCCGATTACATGCCAACCCACCGCGACTTCATCCGCCAGCATTGCGGCGCATGATGTCGCGGTGGGGGGATCGAGGCGGAAGTGCCTTATACCCCGACCCGCCGCACATGCGCCGCCAGCCCCAGGAAAGCTGGATAGGGGTGGGTGACGACATAGGTGGGGATGGGCCCCAGGAAGGCGCGCATGCGGCCCTTCTCAACGAACCGCTTGCGGAAGCGGCTGTGGCCGAACCAGGTCAGGAACCGCGGAATGATGCCGCCCGCGATATAGATGCCGCCCCGCGATCCAAGCGAAAGGGCCAGATTACCGGCCACGGTGCCCAGCATGGCGCAGAACATGTCCAGCGCCTCCACACAGACCGTGCAGCGCCTGGATACCGCCCGATCGGAAATCTCCGCCGCCGTCAGCTTCTCCGCCTCGATCCCGTCCAGGAAGGACAAGGTCTCATACAGGTTCACCAGACCGGGGCCGCAGACCAGCCGTTCGGCCGAAACATGCTCGAACTGTTTGCGAAGCTGGGCCAGCACCGCACTTTCCCGGTCGGTGACGGGGGCCATGGTGACGTGCCCGCCTTCCGTGGCCAGCGCCATGAAATGGCCGTCGCCGACCGCAGGAACCAGGGCCGAGACGCCCAGCCCGCTGCCGGGACCCAGCACGCCGATGGGCGATCCCTTCACGGGCTCCCCCTCGCCGACCTGGGTGTAATCATCCGGCCCCAGTTCGGGGATGCCCAGGGCCACGGCGGTGAAATCATTGATGACATCCAGCCGGTCCAGCCCCAGATCACGGCCCACGGCAGTGATGGAGAATTCCCAGGCCAGGTTGGTCATGCGCACCAGGTCGCTGGTAATGGGTGATGCGACGGCGAAGGTCGCCGTCTTCACCCGCCCCACCAGATCCTGCGCCTGCAGGTAGGCCAGGGCCGCTTCCTGCAGGGTCGGATAGTCCGCACAGCGCAGAACCTGTTCATTGAAGGGCGAGCCCGTCGCCCCGACCAGGGCGAAGCGGGCGTTGGTACCACCGATATCGGCGATCAGAAAGGGGGCGGGGCCGTCAGTCATGGTGTCGTTCCAGGGCAGGCGGGAAGGCTTCAGGGCGAAGGGAAGGGGATCAGGCACTGGCGCTGCGCATGGGGCGGAGCGCGGCGCCGGGCATGTCCGGCGCCGGCCCCGTGGACCCGCGGATGACCAGCGCGTGGTCGAGCTGCCGGTGCGGCATGGGATTGTCCCAGACACCGGCATCCTTGCGCTTGATCAGTTCCAGCAGGATGTCGGCCGCCGCCTCCGCCATGTCGATCACGGGCTGGCGGATGGTGACAAGCTGTGGCCAGACCATGGTGGCGATGGGCATGTCGTCGAAACCGACAACGGAAAGCTGGTCGGGCACCGTGATGCCCAGCGTGTGGGCCACGGCCAGGGCGGCGGCGGCCATCTCGTCATTGCTGGCCAGGATGGCGGTCGGCCGGTCGGGCCGGTCCAGCAGGCGCTGCGCCGCCGGCAGGGCGGAACCGTAATTGAACTCGCCCACCTCGATCAGGTCGGGAAGGGGGGCCAGACCATGATCGGCCAGCGCCTCGCAGAAGCCGGCATAGCGCAGGCGGGTGGCCGCGTGCTGCGCCTTGCCCTTGATGAATCCGATACGGCGGTGGCCCAGGCCGATCAGATGTTCGGTCAGGTCCCGGGTGGCCTTCCATTCATCGATCCGGACGATGGGAGAGGTGTCGATATCCCGGTCGGGCGCGATACGCACGTAAGGCACCCCGGCCCGCTGCAAGACCCCCAGCACCACGGGATTGTCCGTGACGGGGGGGGTCAGGACGACGCCGGCCATGCGGACCTGATTGACCAGGGCGGCGGCCCGCTCCTCCACATCCGGGGCGTTGTAGGCGATTTCCTCGATCAGCAGATGATAGCCGGCGGCACGGCAGCGGTTCAGCATGCCAAGCTGGATATCGTGCGTATATTGGCCGCCCGTGTCGCCGTAGAAATGGCCGATCAGGAACGAACGCTCCCCCGCCAGGCTGCGCGCCGACAGCGAGGGCTGGTAGCCGAGTTGTGCGATGGCGGCCAGCACACGCTGGCGGACCACGTCGCGGACGTTCGGTTCCTTGTTCATGACGCGGCTGACGGTCTTGATCGATACCTCGGCCAAGGCCGCGACATCGTTGATCGTCGGTTTGCGATGCGGCTGCGCCATCTGGTACTCCCGGTTGGAACGATTGATTTTCGGCATAAATCCCGTCCGGGTCCATCAAAAGCCGCAAGCGGCGGCGGGGTCTTCCGTATACCCCGCCGCCGGTCACGACGCCTTCCGCGATGAAAGGGGGAAGGTGGGCGGATTATTCCGCGGCACCGACCGGGGCAGGCCGGACCCGGCCCAGGCCGTTTTCCAGCGCCCCCTTCAGGCACAGCAGGCCGAAGGCGACGATGACCAGATAGAAGGCCACAGGGACGAACATGGCCATATGCAGGCTGGTCACGTCCGCGAAGGCACCGGTCAGCACCGGCACGACCGCCCCACCCACGATGGCCAGGCACAGCAGGCCCGACGCGGCCGGCGTCTGGTCGTCCATGTCCTTCACCGACAAGGAGAAGATGGTGGGGAACATGATGGAGTTGAACAGGCCGATGGCGATGGCCGTATAGGCCGACACGGCACCCGTGGTCATGGCCGATGTCGTGGCCAGCACCGCCGTCATCAGGGCGCAGAAGGCCAGGACACGGGCCGGCGACACCTTGGTCATCACGGCCGACCCGATGAAGCGGCCGACCATGGCGCTGCCCCAGTAGAAGGCGAGATAGGTGGTCGCCTGCTCCTCCGACAGCCCCAGCGTGCTTTCCAGGCCCAGATAATTGATCATCAGGCTGCCGATGGCGACTTCCGCACCGACATAGGAGAAGATGCACAGGGCACCGAAGCCCAGACGCGGATTCTCCCGCAGCGAGGGCATGTGCCAATGCGCGCTCTCACGGCGCACGACCGTCTCGTTCCGGCGCAGGACCCAGAACAGGATGGCGATGGCGAACATGATCAGGGCCAGCACGATGCAGGGCGTTTCCAGCACGCGCAGCGAACCCGTCGTGCCCGCCATGCCTTCCGGCAATTCAGTGATCGCGTTGAAGATGAAGATACCGGCCAGCAGCGGGCCGATGAAGGTCGCCACCGAATTGAACGCCTGGGCCAGCGTCAGCCGCTGCGGCGCCGTATCGGGCGATCCCAGGCCGGAAGCCAGCGGGTTCATGACGACCTGGATCATCGTGACGCCAGTGGCGATCACGAACAGGGCGGCCAGGAAGACCCAATATTGGGCGATTTCGATGGCGGGAATGAACAGCAGGATGCCGATGCCGACCGTGACGAAGCCGGTAATGGCGCCGCGCAGATATCCCAACTTGTCCAGCACCCGGCTGGCCGGCAGCGAAATCAGGAAATAGGCCAGGAAATAGCAGAACTGGGTCAGCATGGCCTCGGCGTAGCTGAGGCTGAAAGCCGCCTTGAACTTCGCCACCAGCGGGTCGACCAGCACGGTCACGAAACCCACGATGAAGAACAGCATGAAGGTGAAGGGCAGCATCTTGCGGGCCACCGGGAAGGTGGAGTTCCCACCCGATGCGGCATTCGGTACGGACTGCGCCAAGGCGACCTCCCAAGGAATTCGTTTTGTCGACATGTCGCAGAAAATGACAACGCTGTCGACACTGTTTTGTAGGAACAGTCACTTTCTCCGCTGAATCACGTAATAACGCAACCCAAAATCGGGGGGTTGGCGGTAATTTCGTAAACAGCCGGCCGGTGATGCCAGCCTGCGGGCAACGCCGTCGGCAGCACAGGCAAGCATGATGCCAGGTCGTTCCGCCGCTTCGGCCCGCACACCCGTCCGGCAAGGCACACGCGGGCTCATCGGAGGTGACTGGCGGGAATTCGACCCGAAGCGTCCATAGGGTCAGGATAAGGGGTTGAATTGTCATCTGCCCCCGCGTCGGACGAGAATGTCGGACCATGCACGGATAGCGTTGTCATTTTTATTGTCACTGGCGGGACATTTCAGACAAGCCGGATATCGTCACCCCCCACCAATCTACGTCTGATAGCGCTCCCATTTATCGTTGAATGCCAGTCCTTCCGGTTGTTTACTGACCGGACCAAGAAGACCCCCGGCCAGGGGGAAGGGAGGAAGCAATGTATTTACGCAAACTGGTTGCGCCATTACTGGCATCTGTCATGCTGATCACCAGCCCGGCCTTGCCGGCACCGGCCGGTGATGATGATGCACTGGCCGCCTTGCAGGCGGCCCTGCCGGGTAAGCTGATGAATGACCCCACCCGTATGGACTGGGTCGTCTATGGCCGCGGACAGAAGAACAGGCGGATCAAGACGCCGGGCGTGGGCGGCGGCATCGCCTTGCAGGTCTCCTCCCCCCATGCGGGGGCAAACCCTTATGATATCGGGGTGAACATCCCGCTCAATGCTCCAGTCATCCCGGATCAGCCGATCACGGTCGCCTTCTGGGCGCGGACCGTATCGGCAGAAACACCCGACGGGTACGGACGGCTGGGGCTGCGCATCCAGATGAACGAAGCGCCCTATGCCGGGTTCGGGGATAAGATGATGTCCATCGGCCCCGACTGGCAGATCCACGAAGTCAGGGCCCGGGCGGACAGGGCCATCGGCCAGGGAGGTGCCGTCATCGGCTTCCAGATCGCCGCCGCGCGCCAGGTGGTGGAGATCGGCCAGATATACGTCCTCGACATGTCGGGAAAATAGCCCCCGACGCGGCCTGCCGCCGCCGTGCCGCATACGTATTTCGCCGCGCGTTGCGGCGCACAACATACGTATTCAGCCGGCGCGCGGCGGCAGGATGAACGAATGATGCCCCCAACATCCACGGGCCGGCGATGGCCCCCAAGACAGATGCGGGAGTTGGGGAGAACATGACCAGGAACATCGGCTTCATCCGGCACGCGGCCCTGGCCGCCGCTTTCACGTCCACGCTGCTGGCCGGAACGGCCCTGGCGGCGACCGCACCGGGAGCGCCGGGCGCAAAGCCGATGCTGGCCTATTCGGGCAAGCAGGGTATCGGCACCTCCTACGAAGCCTATGTGCAGGGGCGTTACCAGGATGGCGGCGCCACGGGTCCTGTGTCCCGCGTCTGGTTCTCCCTGGCCCATGGCGTCATCACGGAGACCATGCAGGGGCTTATCCATGAAGCGCAGCTCCGTGAAATGCAGTTCGCCGTCAAGGGGGACGGCTTTGTCCATACCGAATATGACGATATGGAAAGCCATGTCGATTACCTGCATACCGATGCCGCCGGCCGGCCCCTGTCGCTTGCCTACAGGGTTATAAACCGTGACCGGAATGGCCGATACGAAATCGAAAAGCATATCTTCACCGATCCGGACCGGGATGTGCTGTTCGTGCGCAGCATCTTTCGGGCGCTGAAGGGATCGCTGACGCCGGTGCTGCTGGCCGACCCGCAAATGGCGGGTACGGGCTATGGCGACAAGGCGGACACGAAGGGGGGCACGCTGAACGCGGGGGAGGGACGGCACAATCTGGTCATCAAGGCGTCACAGCCCTTCACGACGGCCAGCGTGGGCTTTGTCGGAACATCAGACGGACTGACACAGCTTCGCCGCGATGGCGTGCTGAAGGCTTATGACAGGACGGGGTCGCGAAAGGGCAATGTCGCCCTGGCCGGCGCACTGCCCACCCTGTCGGAGGGCCAGACGGCGACCTACGACATCGTCGTGGGCTTCGGTACGGACCATGCGGCCGCACTGATGGCAGCCGACGCAACGCTGCAGGCAGGATATCCGTCCGTTCTGGCCCATTACAACGGGGAGGGTGACAGGATCGGCTGGCAGGATTACCTGGCCGGGCTGGACCCCCTGAAGGACCTGGCAGCCATGGCCACCGACGGGGGCCGGCTGGCACATGTCAGCGCCCTTGTGCTGAAGGCGCAGGAGGACAAGACACATGCCGGCGCCCTGATCGCTTCGCTGTCGGCCCCCTGGGGCGATACCGTGTCGTCGGAGAAGCTGGCGACCGGGTACAAGGCCGTATGGCCGCGCGACTTCTATCAGTGCGCCATGGCAATGCTGGCCCTGGGAGACACCGAGACACCGCTGGCCGCCTTCAATTATCTGAAGATGATCCAGGTGTCGGCCGCCACCAAGGGCAACAAGGGGGCCACGGGCTGGTTCCTGCAGAAGACCCATGTCGATGGCACCCGTGAATGGATGGCCGTACAGCTCGACCAGACGGCGATGCCCCTGATGCTGGGCTGGAAGCTGTGGCAGGCCGGCGTGCTGGACGAGGCGGCATTGAACCAGATGTATCCGTCGTTGCTGAAGCCGGCAGCCGATTTCCTGGTCAGGGGTGGCACGGTCGGGCTGGACTGGAACAAGGCCAGCATCAAGCCGCCCTACACCCAGCAGGAACGCTGGGAGGAACAGGAAGGCTATTCCCCCTCCACCACGGCGGCGATCGTGGCGGGATTGGTGGCGGCCGGGGAGATGGCGGAAAAGCTGGGCCGGGCTGAAGATGCCGCCGCCTATCGTGCCACGGCGGACCAGATCAATGACCGGATCGAGGCGCTGATGTTCACCACGGCCGGCAGCCATGGCAATGGCCGCTATTTCCTGCGTGTCAATCAGAACGAGAATCCCAACGACAAGGGTCCCGTCAACCCGGCCAACGGCCAGCAGGGCCTGACGGAGGATGTCTATCTGGATGGCGGGTTCCTGGAACTGGTACGCTATGGCGTGCGCTCTCCCGATGCCCCCAGCATCACCGACAGCCTGGAAGAACTGGACGATATGTCCATCCCGGACCATTTCCGCGTGAAGTACGTCTTCCGGTACGAAGGCGACCCGATGGAATATCCGGGCTGGCGCCGTTATGGCAATGACGGTTATGGCGAGGATGTGCGCAACGGCGGCAATTATGGCACGGGCGAACTGGAAGGCGGCATGGGCGTCGGCCAGCGCGGCCGGGTCTGGCCCATCTTCACGGGCGAACGTGGCCATTACGAACTGGCCCGCGCCGGGGCGAAGCCCGGCGGCGTCACCCCGGCCGACCTGGACCATATCCGCATGACCTATGTGCGGGGCATGGAAAAGTTCGCCAATGAAGGGCTTATGATCCCCGAACAGGTGTGGGACGGGGTCGGCGTGGCGCCTGCGGGTTATGTGCTGGGGCAGGGGACGAACAGCGCCACGCCGCTGGCCTGGAGCCACGCCGAATATGTGAAGCTGTTGCGGTCGGTCCGCGACCGGCAGGTCTGGGACCTCTATGCTCCCGTCGCCGCCCGCTACGCCCGGTAGCAGGCAAGCCGGGGTCCGGACGCCCCCACCGAAAAGGCGCCCTGCCATCCGGCGGGCGCCTTTTCCTATGGATGTCAGGCTTCCCCGCCGGACAGGTTCGGCCCGCCATCCCGGGATTGACGATGGATGGGGGCGGTAACGGTGAAACCGGCATTGTAGGCCGTCAGGATGGGCAGCGGCATGTTGGCCTTTGCCTGCACCTTCGTGCGCAGCCGGCTCAACAGCGTGTCCAGCTTGCCCCGCGCCTCCCGGTTGTCGGGTTCCTGCATCTGGGCCAGCACCATGGCGCGCGTCGTCACGCGATGGCCGCCATTGCTCCCGATCGCCATGAAAATGTCGATCAGCCGCGTCTCCCGCGGCGTCAGCCTGATGCATGTGCCATCGGGCGCGTGCAGTAGCTGTGCATCCACGTCGCAGCACCAGGAACTTTCCTGTTCCGATACCGGCGGACCATAAAGCCGTTTCAGCGCTAGGCGTGTGATGGCCGCCGACAATTCCTCCGGCTCTACAGGCTTGACCATGTAGATATCGGCCCCGCAGCGATAGCCCTGCACACGGTCCTCCACGGCATCACGTACCGATGTGATGATCACGGAAGCCAAACTGTTTCGGGAAAGGTATTCCGTGATCAGAAACCCGCTATGATGAGGAAGATTGATATCCACAACAGCGACATCATAGGTTTCAGAGCCCAGAAGCTGGTATAGCTCCATGGCGGTGCCCGCCTCGTTCACCGTGTGTCCGAACATGGTCAGGCAATCCGCCAGACTATTCCGGAAAGAGATATTGTCCTCAATCAATATGACATTTGCCACGACGCACCATGTAAAGCCCGATCATCCGGGGGCGGCCCTCCCGCCCCCCCCATTTTGCCCTGTCATGCCGGGGCCGCTACCGGAACCGGCATGGCCCCAAGCTGGGCGCAAAGGCCGGTATTTACAAGTCATTGCATCCTTGATCTGGTTAATAATCTTTACCGCTGTCCTGCTACCCGGACAAGGTCTGGCGCAGGCGCCACCGGTCATACTTTCCAACCCGCTGGACGGTGTGGAATTGTCGGGACACTTTGCGGCGCTGGTCGATCCCGACAATGAACTGACCTTGCAGGATGTGGCCTTCGGCCCGGCGGCATCCCGGTTCGAACCGCTGCCCCGCAACGTGGCCATGGGTTACCGGCCGGACGCCCTGTGGCTGAAAATCACCGTGAAGCGGGAAGGGGGGCGGTGGCCGGAAGATCCCTATCTCCATTTCCACCCCATCTATCTGGATCGCGTGGACATCCATGTGCCGCGCGTCGCGGCACCCGCATCGGCGGCGGATTTTCTGTTGCATCAGCGCGGCGACCACTTTCCGGCCGCCCAGCCGGGCCGCTTTCAATTGTCCTACGCGGTGCCATTGCACCTGCCCGACGCGGACGCGGTGGACATCTATGTCATGATCCAGACGGACAGCGCCTTGGTGCTGCGCGGCTGGATCGCCTCGCCCACAGGGATGCAGGACATCATCCTGACCCGCGTGGTGTCGGCACTGCTGCCCGTGGCGCTGTCGCTCGGGGCCACAATACTCAGTTTCACCTACTGGTTCCATTACCGCCGCCGTCATTTCATGGTGTTCGGCCTGCACCTGCTGGCAAATTGCTATTACATCCTGGCCAATAGCGGCGTGTTCAAGCTGGGATCGCTGACAGGCAACGGCGTGTTGAACGACATGGTCATGAGCAGTTCGGTTCTGCTGGTGATCTTGAGCAGTTGCATCTTCATCCGGGAATATCTGGAGACACGAAGGCATTTCCCACGTGTGCACCGCGGGCTGGAGATTCTGATCGGTCTCCAGGCGCTGGCTCTGCTGACACCCTTCCTCGGCCTCTATCGCCCCGTGGCGGCACCAGCCCTGCTGTCCAGCATGCTGGTCCAGTGCTTCTTCGTCTATGGCTGCCTGCATCTGCGCGCCCGCTATCACCGGCCTGGCAGCCTGGCGGCAGCCCTGGCCGCCATCGTGCAATGCGTGACGGCCGCCATCCTGGTCTTCTGGATCGTGGGGGGGGCCGATTTCAACGGCTTCTATGAATATACCTACTGGATCGGGGCCGTTCCCTTCACCTTGCTGATGAGCCTGTCGCTGATCCTGCAGGCCCGATGGCTGGAGCAGCGGCGGCGGGAGAGCGTGACCATCCGCATGGCCAGACGCGCGGAAGGACAGGCCAAGGCACTGGTTGCGGTACGCACGCGGGAGCTGCAGACGGCAAAGGAGGTAGCCGAAAACGCCCTGGCCGCCGAGCGGGAAAGCCAGTCGGAGCAGCTACGCTTCATCGATGTGGTGCGCCATCAGTACAAGACACCGCTGGCCGTCATCCGCAACAGCGTTACAGCCCTGCGGCACACCATGCAGGCCGATGATTGGGCCGGACGGGAAAGGGTGGGGCGCATCCAGACGGCCGTCCGCGATCTTGTCCAGATCCTGGATGTATCCTTGCAGCGGGACCGGATGGAAGGCAGTACCGTCACTGCCCGCCTGCAGGAAGTATTCATCGCCCACACATTGCATATGATCCTTGACCGGATCCGTCACCTTCATCCGGAACGGGACATCATCCTGAAACGCACAGATGTGGACGCGACACTGACCGGGTGGCTGGATCCCGACATGCTGGCGGTGGCACTTTCCAACCTGATCGAGAATGCCGTGAAATTCTCCGACGCCGCGCGCGCCATCACGATCTCATGCGCTTGCCATGACGGGCGACTGGATATCGATATCCGCGACCAGGGCATCGGCATTCCCGAGGATGAAAAGGACGATGTCATCAAGCGCTATTTCCGGGCCACGAATGCCGGCCCCATACCGGGCACGGGCCTGGGCCTGCATATCGTGGATGCCATAGCCCGCGCGCATGGCGGTCTTTTCCAGATCGACAACCACCCCGAAGGCGGCGTCCTGGCCCACCTTTCCCTCAGTGTCCGTCCGGGAAGCTACCGAAATGGTTCAATGAGATAGGAAGTGGGTTGCAGGCGGTTACGCTGGTGTGATTCCTTCACGGGCGTCATCTTCTGGACAATGGTTATGTGGACGCCCGAGAACCGCCCCCTTTATAACCGGGATCACCTTCGTTATCCGAGCGACCTGACGGACGCGGAATGGGCGCTTGTGTCGCCACTCCTTCCCCCGGCCAAGCACGGTGGCCGCCGACGCAGTGTGGACCTGCGGGAGGTGATCAACGGTGTGATGTATGTGTTGAGCACCGGCTGCCAGTGGCGGGCGATCCCGAAGGATTTACCGCCGCGCAGCACGGTTTTCGACTATCTGAGCCTGTGGAGTTGGGACGGGACGCTGGACCGCATTCACCATGAACTCTATGTCCGCTGTCGTGAGCAGGCTGGCCGTGATGCCAGTCCGACCGCCGCAATCATCGACAGTCAGAGCGTGAAGAGCGCAGAAAAAGGGGGTGCTGCATCGACCCGCCAGGGTACGATGCGGGCAAGAAGATCAAAGGCAAGAAGCGGCACATCGTCGTCGATACCCAAGGCTTCCTGATGCACGCCATCATCCATGCCGCTGACATCCAGGATCGTGATGGAGGCGTCGTGCTGATGGCCAGCCTGTTCGGCCTTTTTCCCTTCCTGCTGAAGCTCTTTGGTAATTGCTCACGTGGCTGGCGGCGGGAGGTTTCAGGCGAGGGCGAAGTTGCCGTCGATGAGCGCGCGGATGGCGTTCCAGGGGGACTGGCCATGCAAGCGAGCGGTTCCGGTGACGGATCGGTAACCGGCATGAATGCCGGGCCCCCAGGTTGATCGGAAGCCGTTGGTGACCTTGCGGAAGATGACGGAAGGTCGGATTTCCCGTTCGCTGCCGTTGTTGGTTGGGGGGACGCGGCGGTCGTCGAGGAAGACAAAGAACTTGCCGCGCCACGCTTTGATCTGGCGTTGCAGGTCGCGGCCGGCGGGATGGGCGGCGGGAACGCCGAGCAGGGCATCGAGGCCGCGGTCGGCCCTGGCGGCGTAGGCTTTGAGCGTGCTATCCTTCAAGGTGGGGCGTCGCTTGCCGATGCGGATGGCCCAGCGCAGATGGTCACGGATTTTGGGGGCGGTGACGGTGTCGCCGCAGTCGATGGCGTACTGGACATCGCGCAGGACATGGGCGAGGCAGACCTGGTGGGCGCGGGCGAGTTCCTGCTGCCCGGCATAGCGATCCGACACCCAGACCTCGGGCCGATGATCGCCGAGAAGCTGGGCTGCCACGCTCCGGGCCCGGCTGGGGACAATGTCGTGCAGCACCGCCTTGTCGGAATGGAAGACCCATTGCCACTGGGTGACGCCGTTCACCCGCGTGGTGGTTTCATCGGACGCGATGACCGGCGCCGTCAGCAGCCTGGCCTTGATCGCCGCGCGAGCCGTGTCGAACGTTGCCCCCATCCGCCGGAAGCTGTTGGCGATGGCGCCTTCGGAGATGGTCAGCCCGAACAGTTCCTTCAGCATCCGCGACAGACGCTCGAAGCCGACGTGATGGCTGTGGTGAAGGTAGGCGAGCAGCGAGCGGATCCCCGGCCCGAACGGCGTGCCCGGCGGCATCATGGCCGGAGCTTCGGCCCGGTAGCGCCGCCCGCAGTCGCCGCAGCGCCCACCGAACAGTTCCACCCGCGTCACCACCGGGCGGATGACGGGAAGGTCGATGTGGTCGTAGCGGTGTCGGCAGCGCTGGGGCAGCCCTGAGGCCGCCATCCCGCAATGGGGGCAGATCGCGGCCAGGCACCGTTCCGTCTTGTCCGGCTCCTCGGCCAGCGGGCGCGATACGCCAGAACGGGACAGGCGCGGCTTGTGCCGGCGCTTGGCCACCGCCTTCGAGCCGGGGCGGCCGGGGCGGCCGGGGCGGCCGGGGCGGCCGGGGCGGCCGGGGCGGCCGGGGCGGCCGGGACCGTCCTGCGACGGCGGAGTGTGGGAATTCAACGAATTCTTGCGCGGCTTGCCGACCAGCGCCTCCAGTTCCTTGATCCGCGCGGCCAAGCGCTCGATCAACGCCGCCTGCTCCAAAAGCAGGGCGTCCTTCTCGGCTTCACTCAGACGGTAGCGCGACCGCTCTTCCATCCGAACGTTGACTCATATCCAACGAGCGCGCGCAACTCATTTCGCCAGCCCCGTGAGCAGTTACGCCTGCTGCGTCCTCTGTCGGGCGTCCGCGGAAATGGCCGTTGCGCCGGATTGTGGAGGCGATCCTTTATCTGCTGCGCGGCGGCCTGCCTTGGCGGATGCTGCCGCCTTGTTTCCCGCCGGTCTCGACGGTACGACGCTGGTTCTACCTGTGGCGTGACAATGGTCTGTGGCTCACGGTCAACCATGTCCTGCTGATGGCGATGCGTGAGCAACAAGGCCGTGATGCCAGCCCAACCGCTGGCGTGATCGACAGCCAGAGCGTCAAAACCACGGAATCCGGCGGCCCGAGGGGATATGACGCCGGGAAGAAGATCAGAGGACGCAAGCGCCATATCCTCACCGACACCCAAGGCAATCTCGTCCATGCCCTCATCCACACTGCCGACATCCAGGACCGTGACAGGGCACCGCTGGTGCTGGCCGAAATCGTCAAACCCTTCCCATGGCTGAGGCACGTCTTCGCCGATGGCGGCTATGCTGGGGACAAGCTCAAAGATGCCCTGCGCCGCATCGGAAAATGGACCATCGACATCATCAAGCGATCCGACACAGCCCAAGGCTTCGAAGTCTTGCCGCGACGCTGGGTCGTAGAACGCACCCTGGCATGGCTCAACCGAAACAGACGGCTCGCCAAAGACTTCGAGCAGACAATCGCATCTGCAACCGCATGGTGCTTCATCGCATCCGTGCAAATCTTCGTGCGACGGATCGCAAGGCATTGATACAGTTCAGATTATTTTTGAATCAAACTCTTAGGAATGTCGCCGGCTCAGTACATGCCGGTCTGCGCCGCCTTGGCCGCGCGAAAGCTGGGGCGGGTGGACAGGCGGTGCCAGTAGGCGGCGATTTCCGGGCTGAACTTGTGTTCCAGGTTCAGGTCGCAGGCAGAGAGCAGGGCGAAGCCGACGCACAGGTCGGCCATGGTGAAACGCCCGGCGCACAGCCATTCGCGGTTGGCCAGCGCCCGGGTGAGATGGCGCAGACGCGACAGGAACCATTGCGTGTAATCGCTGGCCGCCTGCGCCAGCCGGCGCTCCTCCGGCTCGAACCGTGAGTAACGCAGCACGATCGTCTGCGGGAAGGTCAGCGTCGCCTCGCTGCGATGCAGCCAGTCGAGCCATAGCCCGTAATCGGGTTCATCGGCCGCCACCGCCAGTGGCGTCGGTCCATGGCGGGTGGCGAGATACTGGGTGATCGCGGCGGATTCCGTCATCCGCACATCGCCATCGACCAGCAACGGGACGGTGCCCAGCGGGTTGATCTCCAAATAGTCGGGTCGGTGGATGCGTGGCGGGAAGGGCAGCAGATGCAGGCGATAGGGAAGCCCCATCTCCTCCAGCGCCCAGAGTGCCCGAAACGAACGCGTATCGGCGCAGTGCCAGAGTTCGATCATGTTCAGCCCCGGATCTGCGTTTCGACGAGACACTGGAAGGCGGCGGCCGTGGCGGCGACGCTGGCTGCGGACACGCACCGCGCATCATCCTCGGCGACATGGTGGTAACGGTGGATGCCGAACACGCCGGCGGCCGGGGCGTAGCCGGCGCCGACGATTTCGGTCAGTTCCCCTGCGGTGATCTCATCGGTGGTCCAGGCTGCCTCCAGCCCGGCATGCCCGGCAAAGACCTCGCGCGCGACCGGCAGCAGGTCGGGGCTGACCGACAGGAAGCGCTGGGTGTCGACGCTGGGCAGCGGGCGTAATTTGCCCAGCAATTCGTGCCAGTCGCGCGCCGCGACATTGGCGCCCAGATGCAGCCAGAAGCGGGTTTCCGCAGGTTTGGGCGCGATGGCCTTCAACGCTTCCGACGCGCCCAAATTCTCATATTCATGTCCACTATGGCAGACGAAGGCCAGATCATGGTCCTTCACCGTTTCGCTGGCCCACCGCGCCAGCCACAGCCAGGCCGCGATGCCGGGCCCGCGTTCGCCGGCACAGATGTACCAGCCCGAACGCGGCGTCGATACGGCCAGCCAGCGCTTCCTGCCGCGATCAATGCGGCCGATGAAATTGAAGGCCGGGCGCCGTCCGGTCTGCCCCTGCAGGTGCAGCGTGGCCGGCTGCCGGGTGATCGCGGCGGCGCGGAAGGGCTTGGCATCGTCGGGTGCCAGCAGGGCGACCGGACCGGCGAACATCGGCTCCCGGCCATCGGCATTGAGCGCGATGACCTTGCCCGTCGGGCCGTTGGTGATCGCCACCACCGCCTTGGCCCCGGCGGCGAAGGCGGCATTGATCGGCTCGCGGATCGGCTTGGCCAGCGCGCTGGACCAGCGGCCATGCGGCAGCTCGATCAGGGCCAGAGCCCCCGGCAGCGGCCCGGCGGCCTGTCCATTCACGTCGATGCATACCAGCGGGCCGGTGGCGCCGTCGGGTCCCGTCGTCATCACGATGGGCTGCGGCCACACCGCGGCTCTGGCATCGCCACACAGCAGTTCGGCGCGCTGCGTTTCAAAGAAAGGCGTGGGCACGCTTTGCCGTTCGACCTTGAAACCAAGCTGTTCCAACTCCGCTATCAGCCACTCCCCGGCGGCATTGTCGCCGGTCCCGCCAGCCTGCTTGCTGCCGAAGCCGATATAGCGGGCGAGATCGGCGGCGACCCTTTCCTCCTGCCCCGGCTGCATCTTGGCCAGTGCCGACGCCGCGGGCAGGGTGGCACCGGCCGCCAGGAAGCTGCGTCTGCTGGGTTTGAGCATGAAGGAACCTCCCGCGTGAACAAGGTGAAACCCGGCGGCGACTGCCGCCGCGCGGCTCGTGCCGCGTAGCCAAGCAACTGTTTTCATGCGGCGTAAGTTCTCTGATCGCGGATGATGGCATTGGCGAGGACGACGATCTTTCGCATGATGGCAACGAGGGCAACCTTTGGCTTCTTTCCAGCGGCGATGAGTTTTTTATAGAAGGCGGCCAAGGGTGGATTTCGCCGACTGGCGACGACGGCAGCCATGTAAAGGACGGTTCGGACAACGGGCCTTCCACCGTAGATGCTGCGCGGGCCATCGCGTTTGCCGCTCTGGTTATCCATCGGGGCAACGCCGGCCAGGGCGGCGACCTGATGTCGTGTCAGTGTGCCCAACTCCGGCATATGGGCCAGCAGGGTGGCCGCCAGCACCGGCCCGACAGCAGGAATGGACTGGAGCAGGTTGTCGTTGACCTTCAAGGTTTTGGATGCCGCGATCTGCTCGGCAATGCGCTTGTCGAGGCGCAGGATCAGCAGGGCGATGGCATCCAGGCGCCGCTTGGCCAAGCGGCGCAGTTCCGGATCCGCCAGGGTCTGGGCCTGGTTCCTGACCATGGTCTGCTCGTCGAGCAACTGGCGCCGGTAGGTGGCCAGTTCCGCCAGGACCTCCCGTTCCGGATCGGGTTGGTAGGCGGCTCCGGGGATCGCCTGGGCATAGGCGGCGATCATCCGGGCATCCAGCCGGTCATTCTTGGCCCAGCGTCCATGCGCCCTGGCAAAATGCCGGACCTTGCGAGGATCGACGAGGCGGACGGGAATGCCGGCTTTCGATAAAGCCTCCATGACCGGCCGCTCATAGCCACCACTGGCTTCCAGGACGACCTGCACGGCGCGCTTGCCACACCGTCGCCGAAGGAGACTGTAACCAGCCTCGGCATTCTCGACTTGGAAAGCCTCTCCTGTCTCGGCATCCAACCCGTCCAGACGGGCCTTGCTGACGTCCAGGGCGATGATAAAGTCCTGTTGTGCCATCTTCATACTCCCTGCCTTGCACGTACGGGGCTGCAACCCCAAGCAACTGTTCGGGTCAATGAAGGGGCCGACCGGAGAACCATGCTTGGCTACGGTGTATGATCTACCTTTCCACGGAGCGGTCTTCCGGACGGATCGCCGGCCGGGGCATGCCCCGGCCGGCGATCACACATCTTACTGACATTTCGAAAACACAAGCCAACGGATGTGGGCGCCGGCGATTGGGCGGTGATCGGTTACGATCACCGAGACAATGTATTTCTTCCCAGCAACATGACACATACCAGCGAGATCGCGCATGTCGCGGCGAGATAGAACGAGATCGGCATGGCCGATCCGTAGTGGGCGAACAGGGCGGTGGCGATGATGGGCGCGAAGCCACCGCCGGCCAGTGTGCCGACCTGATAGCCCAGCGAGGCACCGGAATAGCGGACATGGCGGGGAAACAGCTCGGCGAACAGGGCGGCCTGCGGGCCATACATCAGGGCTACGAAGATCAGCGCCACGGAAACGGCGATGGTCACCGTCACGGGCGACCCGGCATCGATCAGCGGGAACACAGCGAAGGCCCAGATGCCGGAGAGGATGGCACCGGCCATGAAGATGCCGCGCCGTCCGAAACGGTCCGACAGCGCGCCGCTCCCGATCAGGGCCGGGATCATCACCAGGCTGCCGATCATCACCGCCGCCAGCAGCACCTCCTGCGACAGGCCCACCGTCGTGGTGCCATAGGCGATGGCATAGGTGATGGCGATGTAGAAGCAGACATTGTTGGCGATGAATGCGCCGCCGGCCAGCAGGATCGTGCCCCAATGCTTGCGCAGCACGGTGAGCAGGGGCGAGGCAGGTTTCGCCGCTTCCTGGACTGCCGGGACGGGTTCCGCATGCTCGGGTTCCTCGACATGCCAATGCATGTAAAGGCCGATGCCGACCAGCGTGACGCTGAGCAGGAAGCCGATCCGCCAGCCCCAGACCAGGAAATTGTCGGCATCGATCAGGGTGCTGGCCAGCAGGAAGACGCTGTTGGCCAGCACCACACCCATCGGCACGCCAACCTGGACGAAGCTGCCATAGAAGCCCTGCCGGTTGCCGGGGGCACTTTCGATGGCCAGCAAGGCGGCGCCGCCCCATTGGCCGCCGACCGCCAGCCCCTGCAGGAAACGCAGCAGCATCAGGGCCAGCGGCGCCAGGATCCCGGCACTCTGATAGGTGGGCAGCAGACCGATGGCGGTCGTCGCCAGCCCCATGACCATCATGGCCAGCACCAGGGCGCCCTTGCGACCATGCACGTCGCCATAATGGCCGAACAGCATGCCGCCGAGGGGGCGTGCGAGGAACCCGACCGCAAACGTGCTGAACGCCGCGATCTGCGCCACGAACAGCGGCATGTCGGGCGGGAAGAACAGCTTGGGGAAGACAAGCGCGGCGGCGGTGCCGTAGATGAAGAAATCATACCATTCGACCGAGGCGCCGGCGGATGCCATCACGGCGACCTTTATGCTGGGCTTGCCCTCGGGCTGCTGCTGATCCGACAAAGTCTCTCTCCTCCTGACGTTGGTGGAGTGCCGGTCCGGGCGGGCCGCCCGCACCGGCACGCGATTACCAGCGGTAGGACGCGCTGAAGCCGTAGGTGCGCGGATTGTTGTAGCGGTTGGTCAGCGGAATGGAGCCCGACTGAAGCTTCAGGACCGGGATGACATTGTCGGTGGCGTTCTTGACGAAGGCGGCAAAGGTCATGCGCTCGAACTCCACGCCCGCGCGCAGGTCGACATTGTCGATATCTTCCAGCGGGATATAGGGCGTGGCCAGGGTCACCGTATCCTGCCCGCCGCCGCGGGCACCATTATAGGCGACGTTGAAGAAGCCGGTCAGGTTCTCGCCGATCGGCTGGCGGATATTGGCATTGACCGACCAGGTCCAGTCGGGCGTCTGCGCCACGGGGGAACCGATGACGGGCAGGCCCGACACGCCCGCCGCGACCGAGACGAACTTGGCATCCTGACGCGCCCCGGTAAGGCCCAGGGCCAGCACGCCCGCACCCAGCGGGACCTTGGCGTCGAACGCCGCCTCGACCCCTTTTACCCGGACCTTGCCGCCATTCAGGTTGAAATAGGTGCCGGCCCGGCCGCAGGCATTGGTCACCGTGCAGCCGTCCAGGATGCTGGTGATGGCATCGTCGGTGTTGGAGATATAGCCCGACAGGCGCAGGAACAGGTCGCGGGTGAAGCTGCCCTTGAATCCGACCTCATAGCTGGTGGTCGTCTCGTTATCATAGGATGTGCGCAGCGGGTTCGGGGCCGCCGCGATATAGGTGCCGTTATTGACGCCACCGGCGCGATAACCCGATCCGGTCTTGACATAGAGCAGCATCGGCAGGTCTTCGCCGAAATTATAGCTGGCGGTGGCCGAATAGCTGATGCTGTCCTGGCTGAAATCGAAGGAGCTTGGCGTGCCGGACAGGTTGCTGGTGTAGAGCTGGTAATTCCTCTGGGTCGCTTCCTTGTAGTCATAGGACCAGCGCAGGTCGCCGCTCAGCGACAGGCGGCCGATATCATGCTTCAGCGAGCCATAGGCCGCCGCCGAGCGGTACTTGCTGGGCGTGACCTGGCGGGCGCCGAAGGCCAGCGGGAACACGGTCGGGCAGTTCAGCGAGGTCGGCAGCAGCTTGTAGCAGAGCGGCGTTGTCGGTGTGCCGCCGCAGATGCTGGACGTGGCGGTCAGCGGGCAGGGGTTGGTGACGGCATCGCGGGTGTAATAATCGTTCTGCATCATGCCTTCGACGCCGGCCATCCACATGAAGTCGTCGCCGCCGCTGACATGAATGTCCTGATAGAGCGTCTTGTTGCGGGCATAGGTGGAGGTCTGGCCCAGCGGGTAGAGGCCGATCTGGCCCAGCCGCTGGAAATTCGCCTGGGTGGCCAGATCGACTGCCGCCGGGAAGCTCTGCGCCGATTCCGACCGCGATCCCATCGTGGTCCAGGTCAGGGTCAGATCGTCCAGATCGACATCGGCGATCAGCATGGCGCGCACGACATTCTGGTGGACGCCATTCTTGACGTCGGACGGCACGTCGTAGCGCGGGCCGGTATAGCCCTGCGGCAATGCGGCCAGCATGCCGGGCGGCAGAACCCACTGGTTGACGAAGGTCGGCAGGTTCATGTCCATCGCATCGACCAGCAGCTTGGCATCCACCGCCCCGCTGGAATACCGCATCTGGCCGCGGACGATATAGCCGTCGGTATGGTCGTAATATTCGTCCTGGTTGGGATTGTAATAGATGCCGCCGCCCTGGCCGGTCACCTGCGCGCCCAGCCGGACGGCGACCGTGTCGCTGACCGCCTGGTTGACGATCCCTTCCAACTGCAATTGCTTCTGGGTGGCGTTGTAGGTGGCCTGCACCCGGCCGGTGTCGCGGAATTGCGGCTGGGCCAGCACGATGTTGATGGTGCCGAATTCCGAATTGCGGCCATAGAGCCCGCCCTGCGGCCCTTCCAGAACCTCGACGCGGGCGATGTCGAAATAGTCTATGCGCTTGAAATTGCGCCCGCCCAGCGTGCTGCTGCCGACATAGGCGCCGTTCACGAACAGGCCGACGCCGGAATCGGCACTGGTGGCGCGCTGGGTGCCCGATCCGCGCACCGACACTTCAGCCAGGTTCTCGCTCTGCACGCCGTTGAAGCGCACGCCGGGTACCAGTTGCAACAGGTCACCCACGCCGGTGACGGGGCCCTTGGCTTCCAGTTGGTCGGCGGTCTGCGCCGTGATCGTGCTGGGAATGTCTCGCAGCGTTTCCTCACGCTTGCGGGCGGTGACGATGATCTCGCTGAGGCTGACCTCCTCGGTGCCTTGCGCGCCGGGGGCCGGGGATTGCGCCATGGCGGGCATCGTGGTGACGAGCGCCAGGGTTGCCGTGGTGACGGCCAGAATATGTCGCATTGATCCTCCCTAAGGGCGTTTTTTGCTGCGCCTCGGATATTGTGGTCGTTCATTTTGTGTCTCAATGTCAACAGGATTGTACGACAATTTTCAATTGGACGTACGACAAATTGCTTGCCCCGGGAGAGTGGGAGCAATAGAAAGACGTCATCGGGACCGGCATTCACCCATCCGGACGCGAGCGTCGGCAGAGAGGACAAGGCGTTGAGCAACAGGGCCAAATCGGCGGATCACGATCCCAACCTTGATGAGGTGGAGGAGGGCGTGGCGGGTGTCCCGCCCAGTGCCGACGAACTGGCCCAGGTACTGCGCCGGCGCATCCAGCGCCAGGAACTGGCACCCGACGAATGGCTGCGCGAGGCGCGGCTCTGTGACGAATTCGGTGTGGGGCGGTCGATCGTGCGCCGCGCCCTGCGCGCCCTGGCCGATGATGGCCTGATCGAGATTGAGGAAAATCGCGGTGCGCGGGTCTCATCCACCAGCGTGGAGGAGGTGTTCGACCTCTACGAGGTGCGTGCCGCCCTTTACGGCCTTGCCGCACGCTTCGCCTGCCTGCGCGCCTCGGACATGGCGATCCGCGCCATGCTGGTCAAGATTGACCAGTTGCTGAACGATGCCGCCACCGGCGCCTCCGCCGAACAGATCATTGCGCTCAGCGAGGCGATCTTCAGCGACATGGCCGAGGTGGCCAGCCCCGATGCGCAGCGGATGATCGAGTCCATCCGCCGCAAGACGCGGTTCCATTTCTCTTATGTCGCCCTGGCGCTTTCCGCCGATGGTCCCGGTCCCTATGCGCATTGGCGCCGCGTGCGTGCCGCGCTGGTGAAGCGCGATGCCAACGAGGCCAGTCAGGCGGCACGGGACATCCTCTATTTCATGCAGAGCGAGGTCGCGCGGATCATGCTCGCCCATGGATCACGGGTGCGGGAGGCGTCACTGTCCCCGGCCCGCAAGCCGCGCATCGTCAAAGGAGGCTGAATAATGGCTCGATCCCCGATGAAGGCACTGCTGCTTGTCGCCGCCCTGGCAAGCCCGGCCGCACTAGCGGTCCCGTTCGCCGCAACGCCGGCTGTCGCGGCGGACAGCGCGGAGATGACCCGGCTGCTGGATTACCTGCGCAATCAGAACACCACCGGCTTCCTGGTCATCCAGGGCGGCAAGGTGCTGATCGAGAAGAACTGGCCCGCACCCAAGGGCAATGCCCAGTTCGCGCTGTTCGCCTATGAGCGCGATGGGGACGGCGCGCTGCTGGAGGATGTGGCCTCCCAGCAGAAAAGCTTTATCGCCGTGCTGATGGCGATCGGGGTGGACAAGGGCCTGATCAATGTCGAGAAGCCGGTTTCCGATTATATCGGCACGGGCTGGTCGAAGGCGGCCCCCGACCAGGAAGCCAAGATCCGCGTCATCGACCTGCTGACCATGAGTTCGGGTCTGGACGACAAGTTCGCCTATACCGCCCCGTCGGGCACCACCTTCTTCTACAACACGCCAGTTTATGCCGTGACCAAGCGCATCCTGGAAGCGGCGGCCAAGCAGCCGCTGGATGCGCTCACCCGCGACTGGCTGACCGTGCCGGCGGGGATGAGCAATACCGCCTGGCGCAAGCGGCCTGCGGTGCTGGCCAGCATCGGCAATGATACCGGGCTGGTTACCTCTCCGCGCGACACGGCCCGGTTCGGCTTCATCATCCTGTCCGGCGGGCTGGCCGGCGACGGCAAGCGCATCGTTTCCGAAGCCGGCATGCAGGCGATGCTGGCGCCCACGGCCACCAACCCGGCCTATGGGCGGCTATGGTGGCTGAATGGCAGCGCCTACACGCTGGGTGCGATGGGCAATCGCCGTGAGGGTCCGCTGATTGCCGCCGCACCTTCCGACATGGTCGCGGCCCTGGGCGCGTTCGACCGCCGCCTCTATGTCGTGCCCAGTGCCAAGCTGATCGTGGTGCGCACCGGTGCAGCGGCGGGTGACAGTAAGACGTTTGACGAGCAGCTCTGGCAGCGGCTCACGAAAGTGATCGGCTAGGACCCAAGGTCCTGCCGCAAAACATAAGGTTCGGGAGGAATGAATGACGTTCGCGCGTTTTGCCGCGGCGATCGCGGCCCTGTGTCTTGGCATGAGTGTTGAGGCCGCCGCCCAGCCTGTGGTCAAGGCCCCCGCCGGTATCGTTCGCGGCATCGAGGCCGACGGGCAGCAGATGTTCAAGGGCATCGCCTATGCGCTGCCCCCGGTCGGGGAGCGGCGCTGGCAGCCGCCACAGCCCGTGCCGACCTGGGACGGGGTGCGCGACGCCACGCAGTTCGGCCCCGCCTGCCAGCAGCCCGGATATCCCGCCGGCAGCATCTATACCGAAACCTATCCGGCGATGAGCGAGGATTGCCTGTCGCTGAATATCTGGACCCCGGCCAAGGCGAAGAACGCGCCGGTCTTCGTGTGGATCCATGGCGGCAATCTGATCCGTGGTTCCTCCAGCCAGCCGATGTTCGATGGTGCCGCACTGGCCAAACGCGGGATCGTGGTGGTGTCGATCAATTACCGCCTGGGCATCTTCGGCTATTTCGCCCATCGCGAATTGAGTGCGGAATCGCCCGAGGGCATTTCCGGCAATTACGGCCTGCTGGACCAGATCGCCGCCCTGCAATGGGTCAAGAACAACATCGCCTCCTTCGGCGGCGATGGCGCCAACGTCACCATCGCGGGGGAATCCGCCGGTGGTTTGGCCATTCTGCATCTGTTGGCTGCACCGCGCGCCCATGGCCTGTTCACCAAGGCCATCGTGCAGAGCGCGTCCTTGATGAACCTGCCCGACCTGAAGCAGGCACGTTTCGGTCTGCCGTCGGCGGAGACCATAAGCGACTATTACGCGACGGCATTCGGTGCCAGAACGCTGGCCGACCTGCGCGCCATTGACGGCCCGACGCTTACGGCACTCGCCACCAAGGCGCGCTTCGTCTCCACCGCCATCGTCGATGGCAAGCTGCTGCCCCGCCAGTTGGTGGAAACGTTCGAGCGCGGGGAGCAGGCGCGGGTGCCGGTGATGACCGGTTTCACCAGTGGCGAAATCCGCACCATGGCCTCCATCCTGCCCGGCCTGCCCGATGCCGGACAGTTCGACGCGGCGAAGTACGAGGCCGCGATCCGCGCCAATTATGGGGAACTGGGCGACCGTTTCCTTTCTCTCTATCCGGCGGCCGACATGCGCGAAAGCATCCTGGCCGCGGCCCGTGACGGGTTCTTCGCCTGGACTTCGCAGCGGCTGGTGCGCGAACAGGCGGCCTTGGGCCAGCCCTCATATCTCTATTATTTCGACCATGGCTATCCGGCGGCCGACGATCGCGGCATGCATGCTTTCCACGCGTCGGAAGTGCCCTACATGTTCGGCACGATCGACCGCGTCACTGCCCAGTGGCCGGCGATTCCCGACACGGACACCGAACGCGCCCTGTCCGACGCCATGATCGATTACTGGGCCAGCTTCGCCCGCACCGGCGTGCCCACCGCCCGTAACCAACCTTCCTGGCCGTCGCACGGCGCCAAGGCCGGCTACATGCTGTTCGCGGCCAAGCCGCAGGTGGCGTATGACCTGCTGCCGGCGCAATACGCGCTGCATGATCAGGTGATCTGCCGCCGCCGCGCCGCCGGGAACATTCCCTGGAACTGGAACATGGGGCTCATCGCACCGCCGCTGCCGCCCGCACAGGAGACCTGCAAGTGAACGACGGCAGCATGCAGCATTTCCCCCTGACGCTCGACCGCATCCTCGACCACGCGGCGAAATGGCATCCCGATGTTCAGGTGGCGACCGCGCGCGAGGGCGGATCGGTCGCCCGCATCGGCTATGCCGACCTGCGCATCCGGGCCCGCAAGGTCTCCAGCCTGCTGGCCGGGCGGGGCGTGAAGGTCGGCGGGCGCGTGGCCACCCTGGCCTGGAACAGCCAGGCGCATGTCGAATGCTGGTTCGCCATCATGGGCATGGGGGCCGTGTGCCACACGCTCAATCCGCGGCTGACCGCCACGCAACTGGCCTGGATGCTGGGCCAGTCGGGGGCGAGCATCCTGATCGTCAGTGCCGACCTGCTGGGTCTGGCTTGTCGGATCGTGGATGAGGCGCCGGGCCTGAAGCACCTCTTCGTCATCGATGGGGAGACGGCGATAGAGGCGCATGGTGGCATCGCCATCCGGCCGCTGGCCCCACTGATCGATGAGGCCGGGGCGGGCGGTGTGGTCTGGGGTGATTTCGCCGAAACAGCCCCCAGCGGTCTCTGTTTCACCTCCGGATCGACCGGTGCGCCCAAGGGCGTGACCTATACCCACCGGTCCAGCTTCCTGCACACGCTGCGCCTGTTGCAGACCGATATGTCGGGCATCCGCAGCACCGATGTGGTGATGCCGGTGGTGCCGATGTTCCACGCCAATGCCTGGGGCCTGCCCTTCGCCGTGCCCGCGGCCGGCGCCAAGCTGGTCCTGCCCGGCCGGCACATGGATGGCGCCAGTCTGGCGCGGCTGATCGCTGGCGAGGGGGTGACAATCGCGGTCGGCGTGCCCACCGTGTGGCTGGGCCTGTGCGAATATCTGGAGGAAACCGGCGCTGCGCTGCCCTCCCTGCGGCAGATCACCGTTGGCGGCGCGCCGATGCCGCCGGCCCTGATGGAACGGATCGAGGGACAGTTGGGCATTCCGGTCCAGACCAGTTGGGGCATGACCGAGCTGTCGCCGGTCGGCACCTTCGGGGTGATGAGCGATCCGAAGCGCCCGGCGGCGATCTCCGGCCGGGTGGCTCTGGGCGTCGACCTGATGCTGACCGACGAGAAGGGCACGCCGCTGACCGAACAGCGCGACCAGGAAGGAAGGCTGCATGTGCGGGGGGCGGCGGTGATCGACCGCTATTTCGGGCAGGAAAGCCCGGCCACCAATGCCGACGGCTGGTTCGATACCGGCGATCTGGCCCGGATCGACCATGCCGGCAACCTGATGATCACCGGCCGTGCCAAGGACCTGATCAAGTCGGGCGGGGAATGGATCAACCCCGCCGAGATCGAGGCGGTAGTCGGCGCCCTGCCGCAGGTCAGTCTGGCCGCCGTGATCGGCCGCAGCGACGTGAAATGGGGCGAGCGCCCGTTGCTGCTGGTCGAACTGCGCGACGATCAGGAGATCACCGACCAGGAGCTGCTCGCCGCGCTGCGCGGGCAGGTGGCGTCCTGGTGGATCCCCGATGCCGTGGTGCGGGTGCCGAGCATGCCGCGCGGATCAACCGGCAAGATCGACAAGCTTCAGCTTCGTGCCACCTATAGCGCGGGGTGACCTGATAGGGGGTCGCCGGAATGGTGCGACCTATAATTCACTATCTTGGGAGTGAATATTTTGTCTCGTATATTGACGCATCGAAAAAACCAGGAGGGAGTGCCGTAAAATGGCGTTGAAGGGACGGATTGCGATTGTCACGGGGGCGGGCGGCGGCTTGGGCCGGCAGCATGCCCTGTTCCTGGCCCGCCAGGGCGCCAAGGTCGTCGTCAACGACCTGAACCAGGCGGCGGCCGACAAGGTGGCGGCGGAGGTTGCGGCGGCGGGCGGTGACGCCCTGGCCATCGCCGGATCGGTGACGGACGAGGCGGCGGTGGCGGCTATGGTGGGCCGCACCATGGATCAGTGGGGCCGCATCGACATCCTGGTCAACAATGCCGGCATCCTGCGCGACAAGAGCTTCGCCAAGATGGGGCTGGATGATTTCCGCCTGGTGCTGGAAGTGCATTTGATGGGGGCCGTCATCTGCACCAAGGCGGTGTGGGAGATCATGCGGACCCAGCGCCATGGCCGCATCGTCCTGACCACCTCCTCCTCCGGCCTCTACGGCAATTTCGGCCAGGCCAATTATGGTGCCGCCAAGATGGCGCTGGTCGGCCTGATGCAGACCCTGGCCATCGAGGGGGAGCGGTACAATATCCGCGTCAACTGTCTGGCGCCGACGGCGGCCACGCAGATGACCGACGGCGTCCTGTCCGGCGACAGCCTGGAACGGCTGAACCCTTCGCTGGTCAGCCCGGCGCTGCTGCCGCTGGTCGGCGCCGACGCGCCGACGCGAACCATCCTGTGCGCCGGCGGCGGTCACTTCGCGGCGGCCAATGTCACCCTGACCCAGGGCTGCCATATCGGCAGCGGTCCCGGCACGGGCGACGCCGTGGTGGCGCGGCTGGACGAGGTCACAAACCGTGCGGATGAATTGGTCCCCGGCTACGGCTTCATGCAGGCCGAACGCGAGTTGGCCAGCGGTGGCTGGAGCCAGCCGGTGATGGCGGTGGCACGGTGAGGATCACGGGCGCCTGACCCGGTCAGGCGCCCGCCGATTTCATGTCCGCACCTTGCACACTTCCTTGAAGCCTGCGGCCATGCGGGCCTTCACGGCGGCGAAATCGTCGGATTTGCATAGGCCGCCCGACAGCTTGTCCATGCGCCCGGTGCGCGCCAGGGTCAGCAGCAGGGCCCCGGTGACGAAGTGATAGCCCCAGAAGATGTCCTCTTCCGCCCGGTCGGGCAGGGCCTTCTTCAGCAGATCGATCAGCCGCCGCACGACGGGATCGAAATGCTTGTCCATCAGCTCCGCCCCCCATTCGGGCGTGTTGGCCACCTGCGCACCCAGGGCCGCGTAGTTCTTCCAGGCGTCCCCGCCCTCGATATAGAGGTCCAGGTCGGTATCCAGGAAGGCGTGCAGCGCCCCTTCCACCGTGGGCTTGCCGTTGGTGGTCCTCTCATACTCTTCCAGCACCGTCATCCGCCGCTCGCTGGTTACGGCGGCGCGGCGGGCGAAGACGGCGTCGAACAGCTTCTTCTTGTCTTCGAAATAATACCAATCTCCCTAATGATTGACCGTTGCCCATTACCTTGAAGCGATTTGTCGAATTTTCCCTGTTTGTGCGATGATGCTGTTCCATGCGTTGCAGCAGGCATCAACGATATCGTCGTAATCATTGAATATTCTGTTGCCGAGGAAATTCTGGCGCAGGTACTGCCAGATATTTTCGACGGGATTGAGTTCGGGGCAATAGGGTGGCAGATGAAGGATGCTGATGGTATCGGGGACCTTCAGTCTTCCGCCTGTCTGGTGCCACCCGGCGCCGTCGAGAATGAGAACGGCATGGCTTCCTGGCTGGATTTGGGAGGCGATTTCGGCCAGATGCTTATTCATGGCCTCTGCGTTGGCGCGGGGCATGACGAGGGCTGCACCGACATCGCGTGCGGGGCAGACAGCACCGAAGATATAGGCCCAGGTATAGCGGGTGTCCTTCAACTGGCGGGGCCGGCTGCCCTTGTCGGCCCAGGCGTAGGTTAGCGTTCCCTGTTGCCCGACGCGGGCCTCATCCTGCCACCATAATTCCAGAGGCTTGCCGCTTGCGTGGTCTGGGATTACCGCGGCGACCAGCGCGGCGAAGTTTTTTTATGCATCTCAAGGGCTTGCGTGTCCTGGGCCGGGTGACGCGGCCCGGGGGACTATCGGGAATTTCGTGCTCGGCTGGGCCATAGTGATGCGAAAGGAGCTTCACGATGGCACGACGCAAGGACCCGATTATCCCCGATGTGCTTCTGGACCAGTTGCTGGCTGGCGGCGACGCGAAGGCAGCTTTTGACCAGAACGGGCTGCTTGACCAGTTGAAGAAGGCGCTGGCAGAGCGGGTGCTGAAGGCGGAGATGGACCATCATCTTGCCGGTGACGAGAGCGGCAACCGCCGCAACGGCTATGGCCGCAAGACGGTGCTGACGGATACGGGGGCAGTGGAACTGTCGGTCCCGCGTGACCGGGCCTCGACATTTGATCCGCAGTTGATCGGTAAGTATCAGCGCCGGTTCCCCGGGTTTGAACCGCGCCGGGATTGTCGGCGGCAAAAGTTCGTGAGTCACGCCGCCAACTGCTGAATGCTCACGGCGTCATGATAGCGTTGTTCGGCCTCTGCGGGCGGGATATTTCCGATAGGCTCGAGCAGGCGGCGGTTGTTGAACCAGTCGACCCATTCGAGGGTTGCATATTCCACGGCTTCAAAGGATTTCCACGGTCCTCGCCTATGGATGACCTCCGCCTTGTAGAGACCGTTGACGGTTTCGGCCAAGGCGTTGTCGTAGCTGTCGCCGACGCTGCCGACCGATGGCTCGATGCCGGCCAGGCCTAGCCGCTCGGTGTAGCGGATGGACAGATATTGGCTACCCCTGTCGGAATGGTGGACCAATCCGGATTTCCCCGCCGGCCGGCGCTGGTGCAGGGCCTGCTCCAGGGCATCCAGGACAAAACCGGCATCGGCCGTCCGGGACACCCGCCAGCCGACGATCCGACGGGCAAAGGCGTCGATGATGAAGGCCACATAGACGAACCCGCTCCAGGTGGAGACATAGGTGAAATCGGACAACCACAGCTGATCGGGCCTGTCGGCCCGGAACTGCCGGTTCACCCGGTCCAGCGGACAGGGTAAGGCCTTGTCGGCAATGGTGGTTTTCACCGGCTTGCCGCGAATGGCACCCCGCAGGCCTATCTCCCGCATCAGCCGCGCGACCGTGCAGCGTGCCACCTGGATGCCCTCGCGCTGCAACTGCCGCCAGACTTTGCGGACCCCATAGACCTGGAAATTCTCATCGAACACCCGGCGGATAGCGGCCTTCAAGCCGATATCGCGCTGTGCCCGCGCCGGCAGTTTGGCCCGATCAGCGGCGCGGGCCGCATGCCGACGCACAGTTGACGGGGCGATTGGCAAAACCTCGCAAATCGGCTCGACCCCGTATTCCTGGCGGTGGGCATCGATGAAGCCCAGCATCATTTCTGTCGGCGGTCGAGCTCCGCCATCGCGAAATATGCCGATGCCTTGCGCAGGATCTCATTCGCCTGGCGCAGCTCACGGATCTCCCGCTCCTGCGCCTTCAACTTCTCCAGCACATCCAGCGGAATGCCAGCACGGCTGCCGCTTTCTACCTCGGCTCTCTTGACCCATTCATTCAGCGTGTGCGCCGAACACCCGATCTTGGATGCCACGGATGAAACTGCCGCCCATCGCGACGGATGATCCTTCTCGTGGTCCAGCACCAGCCGAACAGCCCGCTCGCGGACCTCAGCCGAAAATTTGTTCGTTGTCTTGCTCATCGTAGCCCCATCCTCTCAGGAGTTGGAGCCGCCGACAATCCCGGACCGGTTCAGTTCGACGACAAGATCATCTCGATGTACGCGCGGGGCATGTCGACGCGGGAAATCACCGGCCATCTGCGGGAACTGTACGGGATCGAGGTGTCGGCGGACCTGATCTCAGCGGTGACGGACGCGGTTCTGGATGAGGTGGCGGCCTGGCAGACCCGGCCGCTGGAAGCGGTCTATCCCCTGGTTTTCCTGGACGCGCTGCGGGTCAAGATCAGGGACGAAAGTCTGGTGCGCAACAAGGCGATCCACATCGCCATCGGCGTGCGGGCGGACGGCACCAAGGAGGTGCTGGGCCTGTGGATTGAGCAGAACGAGGGGGCGAAATTCTGGCTGCGGGTTCTGAACGAGCTGAACAACCGGGGCGTGGAGGACATCCTGCTGGCCGTGGTCGACGGGCTGAAGGGCTTTCCCGAGGCCATCGCTGCCGCCTTCCCGGAGACGAGCGTGCAGACCTGCATCGTCCATCTGCTGCGCCACAGCATGGAGTTCGCCTCCTGGAAGGACCGCAAGCCGGTCGCCGCCGCCCTGAAGAAGGTCTATGACGCCCTGGATGACAAGGCCGCCGAAGCGGCACTGACAGAATTCGAGGAAGGCCCCTGAGGTCAGAAATATGAGGCTATCGGCAAGGCCTGGCGCCGTGCTTGGCAGGAGGTCATCCCGTTCTTTGCCTTTCCCCGCGAGGTCAGGCGCATACTCTATACAACAAACGCCATCGAGGCCCTGAATTCAAAGCTCCGCCGGGCCGTCCGCGCCAGGGGGCATTTCCCCAATGACGAGGCGGCGCTGAAATTGCTGTTCCTGGTCTTGAACAGGGCCGAGAAAGAATGGAAGATGCCCGCACGTGAATGGACGGCAGCCAAGGCGCAGATGGCCGTCCTGTTCGGCGACAGGTTCACAAAGGCGATGAACGCCTGATTTCAAACCGCCCAGCCGAGCACGAAATTCCCGATAGTCCCATGGTTCACCGCCATCCCCTCCCGGGCCAGCAGACATCCCAGACGTCGGTAGCCGAACCGCCGCCGCTCCGATGCCAGCTCCCGCAGCCTTTGCCGCAGGGCGCCGTCATCAGGGCGCCGAGATCGGTAGCGGATCGTCCGGCGATGCACCTTCAGGACAGAACAGGCCCGCCGCTCGCTCACCCCGAACGTCGCCCGCAGGTGGGCAACCGTCCGGCGCTGCGCGGCGGGCCTTACCACTTTTTTCCTGCAACCTCGCGCAGCATGGCGTTGTCCAGCATCGCCTCGGCCAGCAGCTTCTTCAGGCGGCTGTTCTCATCCTCCAAGCCCTTCAGACGCTTGGCTTCTGATACCTCAAGCCCGCCATATTTCGATTTCCAGGCGTAAAATGTCGCCTCCGAAATCCCATGACGGCGGCAGATGTCCGCCGTCTTATGGCCGGCTTCCTGCTCTCGCAGGATCCCGATGATCTGTTCCTCGCTGAAACGGCTCTTCTTCATCAAATAGCCCTCCTCGGTCGGAAGGACTCTACTTCACGCCGGGCACATTTCCAGGGAGCAGGTCACAATATCCCAGCCGCGTCCGAAACCCCAAGCTGACCACTCTCGATCTCTGCCAATACCTCAACACGCCGGACATCCCGATCGCTCATCATCAGCCAGCCCATGACAGCCCCCAAAACCGGCCAAAACCGATCCAGAGACTGACATTTCTATCTTGCTCAGGACTGACATTTTAACTTTGCCTACAACTAAATGCGCGGTAAGGATAATTATGGAAATACCCGGAGCGGTTTTGGCTGTGTAAGGGACGTAAACGACGTTGGGTTCTGGCCCATCCGGGCACGTCGTGAACATTGATATCCGTAGTGTCCACGATGATTAGCAAGCGCGCCGGGACAAGCCGCCGCTGAGCGTAATCTCGATCTGACCGAACCGGTGCGGAGTCCGATCCTGCAGACCTTGACCCATTTTTCGGTGCATTGGCATTAGTAATATGCCCGAAAATGCAGCAGGAAGTCCGCCAGCGGGCTCAATCTCCTTAAGACTAGCCAACGACTCCCGTTATGCGATAACAATTCCTCATGTCCACCGCGATGACCAGCACCGGCATGTCGACAAGGAGCCATCCGGCTCAGGGTAGCCCTCCGCTGGACCGGGTCCTGGAGCTGTTGTCAGAACGGGGGCAGCTTCCTGCGTCATCCCTTGCACGCGCTCGAGCCACCAGCTCAGCCAGAATTGACCGTGCCTTGTTGGATCTCGGCCTTGTGCCGGACGACGCCATGGCGGCCGCATACAGCACCGTCCTTGGCCTGCCGTTACGAGATATCGGGAGCCAGGCGGAGGGGATCCTTCCGCCGGACACGCACCTGAACCCAGCCTTCCTTCGCTCGAACCGTGCCCTGCCCTTAGCTTGGCCCGACGGACGGGTGGAAGTACTCCTTGCCGATCCGCTCGACGCCAGCCTGCGTCGGGCGCTGGAATTCGCTCTGGGCAGTACGCCGAACTGGGCGGTGGCGACCGGGCGGGAAATCGAGGCGGCGCTCTCGCGCATCCTGCCGGCCGAGGATGGCGGGGGCGATTCCGCGGCGGATATGTTGGAAGGCGACGCAGAACGCCTTCGGGACCTTGCCAACGAGGGGCCAGTGGTCCGCCAGGTGGGCGACCTCGTCCAGAAGGCGCTGCAGATGCGCGCCACCGATATCCATGTGGAGCCGATGGCCGACCGTCTGGTGGTTCGGTACCGCGTCGATGGTCTGCTGGGCGAGACGGAGACCCTGCCCCGCCGTGACGCGGCTGGACTGGTCAGCCGGCTGAAGGTCATGGCGGGTCTGGATATCGGCGAACGGCGACTGCCCCAGGACGGGCGCATCCGGCAGACCTATGGCGGCCGCGACATCGACTTTCGCATCGCCACGGTGCCCACGGTCCACGGGGAGGATGTGGTGCTGCGCGTGTTGGATCAGGCAGGTGGTGGAGGGACGCGCCTGGACCGGCTGGGGTTGCCGCCGGCGGTAGAGAAGGCGCTGGCCGCGGAACTGGAACGACCGCATGGCATCGTCCTGGTTACCGGTCCCACAGGCAGCGGCAAGACCACCACCCTATACGCCGGGCTTCGCGGCATGGATGCCGGCAGCCGCAAGATCCTGACGGTCGAGGATCCCGTGGAGTATGTGCTGGATGGGGTCAACCAGACGCAGGTGAAACCTTCCATCGGCCTGACCTTCGCGCACGTCCTGCGTTCCTTCCTGCGACAGGATCCCGACGTCATCCTTGTGGGGGAGATCCGCGACGGGGAGACGGCGGCCATCGCGGTCCAGGCAGCGCTGACAGGCCATCTGGTGCTGTCCACTCTGCATACCAACAGTGCCGCTGGGGCGCTGCCGCGCCTGATGGACATGGGCGTCGATCCGTACCTCCTGTCGGCCACGATCAACGGCGTGCTTGCGCAACGGCTGGTGCGCGTGCTGTGCCCGCAATGCAAGGGTACCCGCGAGGTGACGGAACGGGACATCCGCGCGCTGGGGCTTTCGGGCGGTATCCATGCGGTCCCGCGCGCGGTGGGCTGCCCGGCCTGTGGCGGGACGGGATATCGCGGGCGGCGGGCGCTCGCCGAATGGCTGCCCGTGGACGAGGTCGTGCGCGCGTCGATACGGGAAGGCACAGGCGCCGAAACGCTTGAGCACCTCATGGTGGAGCGCGGCTTCCCGACACTGACTTCGCGCCGGTGCCGAATTGGTGGCGTCCGGGAATACGACGCCGGAGGAGGTGATGCGTGTCGCCAAGGCCGGGTGAAACAGCGACGTTCCGCTACAGGGCGCTGCGGGCCGATGGGTCGCGCGAGACCGGGCATCTGGAGGCGGGCAGCGACAAGTCGGCGTTGGAGCAGCTTCGCGCGCGGGGGCTTACGCCAGTCACCCTGCGGCCCCTTCCCCAAGCCGGGACGGTGCGCAGCTGGTTCAGGCCGCCGGCGCTGACATCGGCGGAGCGGTTGTCCTTCCTGCGGGACCTTGCCAACCTGCTGGAAGCCGGCATCGCGCTGGAGCCCGCCCTGGGGTTGGTTGGGGAGAAGATGGAACGGGCATCGGCACAGGGCCTGGTGGAGGACGTGCGCCGCCGCGTGCGTGCCGGCGAGGGTTTGGCTCGGGCTATGGTGGCGCAGGGCGGACTGTTCCCGCCGGAGGCCCAGGGCATGGTGGCCGCCGGCGAGCAGGCGGGTGGTCTCGCCGCCAGCCTGTCCCACCTGGCCGACCTGGAGGAAGGCCGCACGACATTCCGGCAGAAGCTGGTTTCGGCCTTGATCTATCCGGCGCTGGTGGGCCTGCTGACGCTGGCGGCGCTGGCCCTGCTGAGCGGCTATGTCATCCCGCAGTTCGAGAACCTCTTTGAGGGCAGCGGGACCCGGCTGCCCGCCAGTACGGCGGCGGTCCTGGCCGCCGGTCGTTTCCTTGGGGAATTCGGGCCGTGGCTGCTGCTGCTTCCGGCAATGGGAGGACTTGCGATCGTCAGGCTGCGCCGCCGCCCGGTGGTCAGGTTGGCGATGGATGGGTGGTTAGTGAGGCGGACAGGGCCGCTGGGCCGATTGGTTCGGGACGCGGAGATCGCTGTCTATACCCGGACGTTGGCCGCCCTGCTGGGTGGGGGCGTACCACTTGCGGATGCGCTGGCGACCGCCGGCCTTTGCCTGTCCAACCGCGCTCTGGCGGGTGCTGCCCAACGTGCCTCGGAACGCGTGCGCGGAGGCACGTCGCTCAGCCGGGCCATGTCGGCGGAACCGCTGTTCCCGCAGCGGCTGGCACGGCTGGTGGCATTGGCCGAACAGGCGACCGCCTTGCCGCGAGCCTTATCGAATCTGGCAAACCTGCTGGAACGGGAGCGGACTACTGCGCTTGGCAGGCTCCTTGCATTGCTGGTGCCAGGCTTAACGCTGGTACTGGGTGGGCTGATCGGGACAATCTTCGCGGCGCTGATCTCGGGGATCATGAGTATCAACGATATAGCGGCTTGAGCGGTCTGCCACTCTGCCAAATCACGCGGCGATACGAAGCCGGTTCCTGGGCGCGGTGTCCACCTTCAATGGGGTGATTTCTCCCAAGATGAGAACAAATCGTGAATTTTCTTCCGGATCGCCGATAGGCGTATAATCTCACTGTCTCGCAAGCCTATGCCATATACCAAGTCGCTGTAATTGGCGAACGAACGGCAGAGTCCGTCTCCGTTTCCCATAGCAGAACACATCGCTACGACACTCCCTTGGACAACCTAGTCGGGTTGACTTGTCATACGATACGCCCACCATTGCGTGGGGTGATTATTGTGATGTACTTTTTCCTGCCATAATCGGGGACTTTTCATTCGCCACTTCTGGGGAGTTTTATCCCGCCAGCGACAGCCGCTTCTTGCCTTTGATCTTTTTGCCCGCGTCGTAGCCCGCCGGGTCGATGCAGCGCCCCCTTTTTCAGCGCTTTTCACGCTCTGGCTGTCGATGATCGCTGCGGTCGGACTGGCATCGCGGCCAGCCTGCTCACGGCACCGGACATAGAGTTCGTGATGGAGGCGGTCCAGCGTCCCGTCCCAACTCCACAGGCTCAGATAGTCGAAAACCGTGCTGCGCGGTGGCAAGTCCTTCGGGATCGCCCGCCACTGGCAGCCGGTGCCCAGCACATACATCACCCCGTTGACCACCTCCCGCAGGTCCACACTGCGCTGGCGCCCTCCATGCTTGGCCGGAGGAAGCAAAGGCGACACCAACACCCATTCCGCGTCGGTCAGGTCGCTTGGGTAACGAAGGTGATCCCGGTTGTACAGGGGGCGGTTCTCGGGCGTCCACATGACCTTTGTCCTGATGATGACGCCAATTAAAGAATCACAATTGTGTCACCGCCCGCAAACCATTTTCATATCGCATTGATCTCATTCAGATCCTTCTCGGACGGACACTGAGAATATCCCTGCCATGGCCCAGAAAGCTCTTTTCCGGAAATTATTTCAAATTCCGGAAAGCCCAAATTGTGATTGGCACAAACATTATCAGAAAAAGAAGGACCCTTGAAGGCCACCCTTCCGCTAGAAAGTAAGATAGCATTGCACAAATCAAGAAAAATACCAGCCATGACATCCATGGTTTCATATCAATCTCCTTGGAATCCGAAAGGTCTATTCTTTGCAATCAAGATTATAGAGCGATGGAGTATTGAAGCCGGCATTCACTCCCCCGTTCACATAGGCGAGCGGCGTCCCAAATCGCCCGATGGCAGCACCGGACAAGCCTGGATCGGTGCCAAGCACATTGTAGCCAACGGAGCCACCGAGGTTCAATGCAGGTCCAACAGGAATCGCAATGCCTCCTCCCACCACGAGATTTGCGGAAATCATGTTGCTTTCGGTGGGGCCCCCTGCGAGTCCTACGCCAATATCAACGCCAAAACCTACGCCGACCGCAACTGACCACGAAACACCGAACTGCCCGCGCGCAAGATCGAAGGTCGGTCCACCACTAAGCGAAATTCCCAGCCCGGCATACAGATCGGCACCGATGCTTGGGCTGATGGCAGGCAAACCGCAGAGCATGTCCCTGCCGTAGTCCAGTAAGCTCTTTTCCAACGGACTCTCATTACTCATATCACCACCGCCACCGCCGCCACCATAGTCATCGTCCATCTGCCTGTAATCCAGGCCATTGTCGAAGAATCTTCCAAACCAGCGAATGTAGGTGCTACCGCCGCCTCCTCCGCCGCACGTGGTCGCCCCATTCGCCGGCTGCGGACAATCCGTTAACCCTGATGGATCGATCCTGTTGACCGGATCGTTGCCGACATAGGCATAGAGGTTCATGCCGGCGGCATAGCCGATGGGGTCGGGTTGCAGGAACCGGCCCAGGGTCGGAGAATACGCCCGCGCCTTGTAATGGTAAACCCCAACCTCGGCCAGCCAGATCTGGCCCGTGTACTGGAACCGCCCCTGGTTGGCCGCCCCGGGCTGGCCATAGGCATCATAGGTATTGATGCTGGCCACCCCGCCGCCGTTGGTCACGGCCACCACCGATCCGCGCTCGTCGGCCAAAAGCGTGCGGCGGTCGCCCGTGCCGCTGCCTTCGTACCAGACCAGCGGCTGGTCGAGGCCGGTCCTCAGCTTGTCCACCGCGCCCGTCGCCAGATAAACGGCCTCAGCCAGCTTTTCTTATTATTTTCTTTGCCATAATTTCCATCCAAAATAGCCCACCATTATAAATAGAAATATAATAGTAATTATCACCCATATTGATATATACAGACCCGTTGTAAATTGGTTTGAAACAGCAATAATAAACAGAATAAAAAACACCAAACAGAGAATAATACCACATATAAACCATAATAATTTTGTTGAGATCTTAGAATTATTAGGTTTCATTTTATAGAACTGCCGGGCATAATCAAATTTTATACAAAAATCATTAATTATTGCAGATTGAGCGAGAGTCTTAATGTTCACTGCCTCTAAAGATACTTCAATATTATTTGTTTTTTCTATAAGATTGTCGCATTCAATAATTAGATTTATAATATCATCGTGAAATAACACCACAGGATCTATATCCATCCAAGCAAGCCTAGAGAAAACCGGAAATTCAGGGATAAGAAATTCTCCATCTGGAGAAATTCCACAACAATCTGCACCAAAATTTGAAGTCCATTCTTCGAACCGACCAGGAGACAAACCAAGTTCGTTATAGAATTTTCCTATACTTGAAATATAAGTGGTTAAATTTCTAAAATCTTCATTCAATTCACCTTTAGGGGAGACTGGAATTGCCATTGCATCTGCGTGTATTTCTTTATTATTCATCGTTCTCATCCCATTATTTTGGATACGACGTTATTACGGTTCGGCAGTCACTTTTTAACACGAGGTGATTGGTATACGCAGGCGCCCCGGATCCATCAGTTCCATAAGCCGCCCTGATACCAATGTAGCCCAGAAAAGCTAGCGGATGAGGAGCATCGAACACATGAAGGTTACGTACTGGGTCATAAGTTTGCGCCCCAAATAGGTACGTGTAATAGTTGTTATTTAGAACTCCTCTCCATCCGGAGTTCTGAAAATATTGGGAAACCCCAATCATTCCAGACAAATGCCTTTCTATAATATGATCCTGAACGCTTTGAGAGCCTCTTTTATAAAGCATTTTACTATAGTCCAAAGCTCTGGCATTGCCATCTGTTTGTTCGCACATTCCATATTGTTGAGCTACCTGAGTGATTTGAGAAGCATTAGAAACATCATCAGGGATGCTGACCTCGCCGCCACCATAGTCATCGTCCATCTGCCTGTAATCCAGGCCATTGTCGAAGAATTTTCCAAACCAGCGAATGTAGGTGCTACCGCCGCCTCCTCCGCCGCACGTGGTCGCCCCATTCGCCGGCTGCGGACAATCCGTTAACCCTGATGGATCGATCCTGTTGACCGGATCGTTGCCGACATAGGCATAGAGGTTCATGCCGGCGGCATAGCCGATGGGGTCGGGTTGCAGGAACCGGCCCAGGGTCGGAGAATACGCCCGCGCCTTGTAATGGTAAACCCCAACCTCGGCCAGCCAGATCTGGCCCGTGTACTGGAACCGCCCCTGGTTGGCCGCCCCGGGCTGGCCATAGGCATCATAGGTATTGATGCTGGCCACCCCGCCGCCGTTGGTCACGGCCACCACCGATCCGCGCTCGTCGGCCAAAAGCGTGCGGCGGTCGCCCGTGCCGCTGCCTTCGTACCAGACCAGCGGCTGGTCGAGGCCGGTCCCATGCACATAGCGCCGCAGCAGGTTCCCCGACCCGTCATATTCGGCGATGATGTCGGGGCCGTCATAGAGAAAGCGGGCCGTGGCCGACTTGCTGACCTGATAAAGCCGGCCCGCCGGGTCGTAGGCCAGCGTGGCGCCATTGCCGCTGGTCAGCCGGTTCTCCGGATCATAGCCGAAACTGACCGAACCGTCGCCGGTCAGCGACTGCCCGCCGCCATAGCTCAGGGGCGCGGTGCTGTTGCCGCCCGTCTGGTGGCTGGTGACCGACGTCACCCGGTTCAGCCCGTCGATCGCATAGGAACGGTCCACCTTCGACGGGATCGGCCGCGTATAGCTCTCGTTGCTGCTGTCGCGGCCCGTGATCTGGCCGGCGCGGTTGTAGCTGAACCCGACATGCTGGTCCTGGCCCGTGCCCGCCGGGTTCAGGGTCAGGCTGGATAGACGGCTGAGCGCGTCATAGCCGTAGCCCGTCGTCACACCGTTGCCGAAGGCCGCGCCCGTCCGACGGCCAAGACTGTCGTAGCTGAAGCCGACCAGCACCCCGGCGCCTGAGGTCGCCCCGTTCTCCCGCACCGCCTTCAGGTTGCCGGCGGTGTCGTAATCGTAATTGACATGGAACCCGCCCGGCCACGTCACCTTGATCCGCCGGCCGGCCACGTCATAGTCGGATGCCACCTGGCCCAGCGGGCCGGTCTCCGTCTTGCGGCGGCCCAGCGCATCATAGGTATAGGTGATCGTCTGGCTGCCGTTCGACAGGGTCAGCACGCGGCCCAGATTGTCATAGGTGTAGCTGATGGTCTCGCCACCGGAAGCGGGCAGGGTGGATTTCTGGGCCAGGCGCCCCAGCGCGTCATAGGCCAGCGTCGCATTCACACCGTTGCGCATACGCATGCCGGTCACGCGCGAGGCGGCGTCATAGGTGAAGCTCTCGTAGTCACCGCTGTTCACCTGCCCGATACTGGACGGGTGCGGATAGGTGATCTTGGTGACGCGGCCGAACCCGTCATATTCATACTGGGTCGTGCGGCCGCCGGCATCCTTCAGCTTGTCCACCGCGCCCGTCGCCAGATAAACGGCTTCCTGCGTCGTGACCTGGGTGCCCCGCAGGCCGCTGGTACCCAGCGCATCCGTCACCTTCGTCACCTGGTCGGCGGCGTTGTAGGTGTTCTGGGAAATCCGGTCATAAGAACCGTCGCCGCCCACCGCTGTCAGCGTGCAGGCACTACCCGGCAAGCTGAGATAGGCTGCCTGGTTCAGGCGCACTGCGGCGCAATCGGGCCGACTGGCACTGTCATAGCTGTACTGGCTCAATGCCTGGATGGCGCCACCGCCGGTCATCGCATCCCATACTTTGCGGCCCATGCCGTCATAGCCACTGGATGCCTGCTGCACCATGCTGAACCCGGGCCAGTCAGCGTCGGATTGGCTGTTGACGGTGCCCAACTCCTTAGAGGTGACCTGACCATCGACATTATAGCTCAAACGCATAGCCTGTGGCTTGAGAGTGCCTCTGAACCGGTCCGGGATTGTCGGCGGCTCCAACTCCTGAGAGGATGGGGCTACGATGAGCAAGACAACGAACAAATTTTCGGCTGAGGTCCGCGAGCGGGCTGTTCGGCTGGTGCTGGACCACGAGAAGGATCATCCGTCGCGATGGGCGGCAGTTTCATCCGTGGCATCCAAGATCGGGTGTTCGGCGCACACGCTGAATGAATGGGTCAAGAGAGCCGAGGTAGAAAGCGGCAGCCGTGCTGGCATTCCGCTGGATGTGCTGGAGAAGTTGAAGGCGCAGGAGCGGGAGATCCGTGAGCTGCGCCAGGCGAATGAGATCCTGCGCAAGGCATCGGCATATTTCGCGATGGCGGAGCTCGACCGCCGACAGAAATGATGCTGGGCTTCATCGATGCCCACCGCCAGGAATACGGGGTCGAGCCGATTTGCGAGGTTTTGCCAATCGCCCCGTCAACTGTGCGTCGGCATGCGGCCCGCGCCGCTGATCGGGCCAAACTGCCGGCGCGGGCACAGCGCGATATCGGCTTGAAGGCCGCTATCCGCCGGGTGTTCGAAGAGAATTTCCAGGTCTATGGGGTGCGCAAGGTGTGGCGGCAGTTGCAGCGCGAGGGCATCCAGGTGGCGCGCTGCACGGTCGCGCGGCTGATGCGGGAGATGGGCCTGCGCGGTGCCATCCGTGGAAAGCCGGTGAAAACCACCATTGCCGACAAGGCCTTACCCTGTCCGCTGGATCGGGTGAACCGGCAATTCCGGGCGGACAGGCCCGATCAACTGTGGCTTTCTGATTTCACGTATGTGTCCACCTGGAGCGGGTTCGTCTATGTGGCTTTCATCATCGACGCCTTTGCCCGGCGGATCGTCGGCTGGCGAGTGTCCCGGACGGCCGACGCCGGTTTTGTCCTGGATGCCCTGGAGCAGGCCCTGCACCAGCGCCGACCGAAGGGGAAATCCGGACTGGTTCACCATTCGGACCGGGGCAGCCAATATTTGTCCATCCGATACACCGAGCGGCTGGGGCTGGCCGGCATCGAACCGTCGGTCGGCAGCGTCGGCGATTTATACGACAATGCCTTGGCCGAAACCGTCAACGGCCTCTACAAGGCGGAGGTCATTCACAGGCGAGGACCGTGGAAATCCTTTGAAGCCGTGGAATACGCAACCCTCGAATGGGTCGACTGGTTCAACAACCGACGCCTGCTCGAGCCTATCGGAAATATCCCGCCCGCAGAGGCCGAACAACGCTATCATGACGCCGTGAGCATTCAGCAAATGGCAGCATGACTCACGAACTTTTGCCGCCGACAATCCCGGCGCGGTTCAGGCCCCTGTTTGGCCAGACAGTCAGGCGGTTTCACGATAGGTCGTTATGAACTCGCAGGGCGAGCGCATTTTGAGGTCAGGAATGGGGGTGGAAGCGGCGACCGCGCGAGGCAAGATCGGCTTTTGTTGAGCGCGACTTTTCCGCCGCTTCGCGCAGGATTTCTGCTTCCAGTACCTTGCGGCCGACCTGACGCGGGACGAAAACGCCTGATTGAAAGGAGGAAGCGTCGTCATTGCCATAACTGCCTTTTTTGCAACAACCGATGCATTAACAGACAGCCACTTCTTCACGAGCGGTCCTCCACTACTTTCGGCCAGCACAAAAATGCCTTGTGTTTGTGCCAACGCAAAGACCGATTTTGGTCAAAGACGTACCAAAGCTCGTACTGCACTTAGTTGATCGAAGCCGCCATGACCGCTCATTTCGAAGATATGTCGCATCTCCGGCCCTCCCGCTTTGCCCTGTTCGCCTACGGGTTCAGGCCGTTCTTTCTGGTTGCCGGACTACATGCCATCATCATGCTGACCATCTGGCTGGCTGTGCTGTTGACGGGTCGCTGGCCCGATGGCCTGGGGAGTCCGGCGGCATGGCACGGGCATGAGATGTTGTTCGGCTTCGCGGCGGCAGCCATCGCGGGCTTCCTGCTGACGGCAGTGCCGAACTGGACCGGCGAGCGCGGCTATGCTGGGAGTCGGTTGGTTGCACTTGTCGGCCTATGGCTGGCTGGTCGCGTTGCATTAAATCCTCTCATCCCCCTGCCCATCTTGCCGGCGGCCATCATCGACTTGGCCTTCTTCCCCGCGCTTTGCGCCATGGTGCTGCCCTCCATCGTCAAGGCCCGCAACCGCCGCAACTATATATTGCTGCTAGTGCTGATCACGCTGACCCTGGCTAGCGCCCAGTATCATGTCGACCGGCTGGGCTGGCTTCCGGGGGCCTGGGAGCGGGGCCGGACACTGGCCATCGACATGCTGCTGCTGATGGTGGCGCTGATCGGTGGGCGTATCGTGCCATCGTTTACGAGCAGCACCTTGAAGCGGATCGGATGCAAGACAGAAATCCCCACCTTCGGATGGTTCGATCGTGCCGCCCTGGCCACGCTGGTCCTGTTAGCTCTTGCCGACTTGATGCAGCCCGAAGGAACTATGCCGGGTATAGCATCGCTGATGGCGAGCATCGCGCATGCGGCAAGGCTGGCCCGTTGGCGCGGGCTGCGAACGCTGTCGCAGCCGATCCTCTGGGTGTTGCATCTGGCCTATGCTTGGATTCCGGTCGGCCTGCTGCTGAAGTCCTCTTGGTTGCTCACCGGCGCAGAGATCGGACAGGGGTGGATCCACGCCCTGACCGCTGGTGCTTTCGCTACCATGATCCTGGCCGTCATGACACGGGCGGCTCTGGGCCATACCGGCCGCGATATCGTGGCTGCCCGGCCGACCGTCGCCGCCTATCTACTGCTGACCCTGGCGGCCCTGGTTCGGGTGCTGGCGCCGGTCCTGCCAGACGCTGGCTTAGCCTATGACGTGGCCGGGGGCAGTTGGTTGCTTTCCTTCCTGCTGTACCTTCTGGTTTATGCTCCCATCCTGGTGACACGACGCGCTGACGGGCGGCCGGGATGAACTGGTCTGGTGTGAACGTAGCCGTCGGGCCTATGGTGTGCCTTCCCATAATGGCGCCAAGGCGGACCCGATGGAAAAACTTAAACCCGACCCCTCGCTGCTTAAACCCATGCGCATGTTCACGGGGCTGGATGCCGATACCCTGCGTGTGGTGATGGACAAGGCGCAGGCCCGACGCGTTGCCAAAGGCAGCATCGTCTTCAAACAAGGCGATAGTGCCACCACTTGCCATGCTCTGGTGGACGGGCGCATCAAGATCCAGCAGGCAGGGTCCGATGGACAGCAGGTGGTGGTGCAGTTCGTGGGACCCGGGGAGATGTATGGCACGTTGGCCATGTTCCTGTCGGGCTATCCAGGCGATGCCCTGGCCGTGACCGACAGTGTCGACCTGATGTGGTCCGTTGAGACGATGAAGGCACTGATGCTGGCTTATCCTCAGATCGCCATGAACACCATGGCCATGCTGGGCGATCGGCTGGAAGACCTGCAGACCCGTGTACGGCAATTGTCCACCCAACGTGTGGAGCGCCGCGTCGCCTATGCGCTGCTGCGTCTGGCACGTCAGGCCGGACGCGAAGTATCGGCAGGCGTGGAGATCAGCTTCCCCCTCACGCGCCAGGATCTCGCGGAAATGACGGGCACAACGCTGCACACAGTCAGTCGCATCCTCTCCTCATGGGAGAATGGGGGCATTACGGCCGGCGGGCGGCAACAGATCGTAGTGATCAAGCCTGACAGCTTGGTGGCCATCGCGGAGGACCTGCACCTTCCGGCATGACCTATTCGGTCAGGGACAGCGGCCCGTCGGATGCGTCGATCAGGGGATCGGGCCTGGAAAAGGCGACCAGCCTTTCACGGTCTTGGATCAATACGCGGTTGCCCTGTGTCGACAACCCGTGAGCACGCAAGGTTGAAAACGCGCGCGACAGGTTCTCCGCCGTCATCCCCAGCCGCGACGCCAGGGTACGCTTATCGAATGGCAGCAGAACCTCGTCAGCTGCCCCCGCCAAGCCCAGCACATAACAGCCCAATCTCTGAACACCGGTGCGCAGTTTCAGATTCTTGATCTGCCGAACCAAGCGACGGAAATGCTGAGCCAATTCTGCCATGACGGGGGCGGAAAGATCGGGGTCGGCCGCCACGGCACGGCGGAATATCTCTGCGTCCAGCAACAGCACGCGCGAGGGAAGAAATGTCCGTGCCGACATCAGATAGGGCGCCCCCGTCAGAGCAGCGGCCAGGATGAAACTGTCGACGGGGAACAACGTCTCGACCACAGCCTCGTTCTCATCATGGTCGCGGGCGAACAGCTCAACGCCACCTTCCAGCAACACCATAAGGAAATCGGCCTGGTCCCCTTCCCGGAACAGCAGGGTGCCACGCGGATAGCGCTGCAGCGACCCACGCGGCACCAACGCTGCGAGTTGGTCCTCCGTCACCTTGCCGAACATAGGAAGGCTGCGCATCAGGGTCAGGTCTTCAGATCTCATGGCCGGACTGGGAATGGTAAGGTGGATAGTGACGGATCGATGCCGATCATCAGATAGAGGCAGGATACCAGCAGCAGGAAGTCAGCATAGGAACACGCCCCGGCCGACGTCAACCATCCCTGGCCATGGCCGCCATGTCACGAGGCGACGGCCGCAGCCATCGCCTCGGTGGAGAATCTTGGAAACAGGGCATAGTCTTCCAGCTAAACATGTTCCTCTGCCTCCTGCGTAACATGCCGGAGCTGGCTATGCACGCTCTCCACACGTTGCGACAGGTGAAGAGGTTCGTCCAGGTCCCGCCGGGTCTGGTATGGAACCATCCCAAGATCAATGACACCAAGATCGCATCGAACAGGTCAGCCAGCGTTGCGGCGGCGGTGGGCACGGTAGCATCGACATACGAAATGGGCAGGGGCAACAACGAGATGGTCTCTTGCTCCATCGAAGCCGGCACTGCACGGGATAGGTCAGCCGCCGCAGTGCCCACCACAACAGCCCCCATCGCGCGCGGGTAGATCGCTGAAAGACACACTGCTGACACTCGATGACGGGAAAAGCCCTTTCAGACGGTCCAGCAGCCGTTCCGGCGGTAATGCGTCGGGGCAATCCTTGATGGCGCAAATGATGGAGCCGTCGGCTTGTGAGCCTAGCGGGCTGTCGGGCGGCGCCAGACCGTGAGCGACATCGCGCCGAAAGTGGACAAGCTGAGTTTTCATGCTGACACCTGAGTGGAAAATTAAGGGCAACACGCCCCATGCCAGCAGAACTGGCGCCGACCTTCCTTGCGCTGGAGCAAACAACGCCGTGAAGCCCCCGCTATCGCCTCCCAGGCGGTGTAGACCTCGTATCTATTTGTCGGCGCGCAAAGAGCCAGCTGGGTTGGCGCGCTATCGGATAGTCCATCGGGAAAAGTTCGCAGATTGACGCCCCCAACACGTCAAATCAGCGAATTGATCAGGATCAAATACAGTTCCGTAGACAAAGAATATAACTTCACTGTCATGATGATTGGAGTGCTTGACAAATGTCAATGCCGTCGTTGACTTTTTTGAATTTACGTTCTGGCCTGAGTTTATCTTTGGCCATATTATTTATTTTACTGTCACTCACATTATTCTCATCATCGTCGTATTCTAAAGATTTCCGCATCGACACCTACCTTGACAAGGTTCAACCCAGTGACCTTTTCCCGGATGGAGAGCGTTTCGGCCCCCGCAGCGAACGGGCCCCGGCCTATTCCGTCTTTAAGGGCGAAACACTGCTGGGCTACGCCTATCTCTCCAGCGATCTTGTCGACACAACGGGCTATTCCGGGCGACCGATCGACGTGATGGTCGGGTTGACCGCCGAGGGCGTAATCAAGGGCGCCAAGCTGGTCGGCCATCACGAGCCCATCGTGCTGGTCGGCATACCCGTGGCGAGGGTGGAGGCCTTTATCCAGGGCTATGTCGGGCGCAACGTCTTCGACCCGCAATTGACCAACGGCGCCAAGCCACCGGTTGATATCGTGTCGGGCGCCACGGTCACGGTCATGGTGATTGGCGACAGCCTGTTGCGATCAGGCCGCAAGTTGTCACAGATATTGACGCGTGCAACCCTCCAATCATCGACATCCCCGACCCGTCAGATCGATAAAAGCCGCCAGGACCAGGCAGATTGGGAGACCCTGGTCGGCGATGGCTCGCTGCGTCGGCTGGTGTTGAGCGTGGCGGACATCAACGCTGCCTTTACCCGCTCCGGCAATGCGGCCGCCGCCGCTCGGCCGGAACCCGGCCCCGATGATGACAGCTTTATTGAGCTTTATGCCGGGCTCGCCACCATCCCGACCATCGGCCGCAACCTGCTGGGGGATGCGGAATACGAGGCGCTACGTGCCCGACTGAAGCCTGGCCAGCAGGCCCTGCTGATCGCCAGCCGGGGCCGCTATTCCTTCAAGGGATCTGGCTATGTGCGCGGTGGCATTTTCGACCGGATCGAACTGATCCAGGGAGAAGCCAGCACCCGCTTTCGCGACAAGAACCATCGGCGAATAGGCTCCCTGATCGCGGCGGGCGCACCAAACCTTCCGGAGATCGCGTTGTTCACGATCCCCGACAACATGGCGTTCGACCCAACCCAGCCTTGGCGGCTGCAATTGCTGGTACAACGGGCCACGGCCGCGCTGGACAAGAGCTTCGTCACCTTCGACCTGGGTTACATCCCACCGGAGAAATACCTGACAGCCGCTCCGGCCACCATAAGCCCTCCTCCGGCCTCCGCTGCGCAGGTCGATGCACTGGCGGACATGCCGCTGTGGCAACGCGTCTGGGACAACCGCCGGGTGGATATCGTGCTGACAGCATTGGCCGTCCTGGCGGTCACAGCCATCTTCTTCTTTCAGGATGCTCTGGTTCGCCGGCCAAAGCTGTATGAGCGCACGCGCATCTCCGTCCTGCTGTTCACGCTGCTCTATCTTGGTTGGTATGCCCATGCACAGCTTTCCGTCGTCAATGTCCTGACCTTCGTGGACGCCATGCGTCACGATTTCCGCTGGGACTATTTCATGATGGATCCACTGCTGTTCATTCTGTGGTTTTCGGTGACGGCGTCACTGCTGTTCTGGGGCCGTGGCGCGTTCTGTGGCTGGCTGTGCCCGTTTGGCGCCTTGCAGGAGTTATCCAACAAATTGGCGAGAAAGCTGCGGGTGCCGCAGGTGAAGGTGCCGTTCGCTATACACGAACGGCTTTGGCCGCTGAAATACATCATCTTCATGGTGATCTTTGGCCTGTCGCTGCACAGTCTCGCCGACGCAGAGCGCGCCGCGGAGGTGGAACCATTCAAAACGGCCATCATCCTGCATTTCATCCGCGACTGGTGGTATGTGATCTTTGCCGTCGCCTTGCTGCTGGCCGGCCTGTTCATCGAACGCTTCTTCTGCCGCTATCTTTGCCCGCTGGGGGCTGCATTGGCCATTCCAGGCCGCGTTCGAATGTTCAACTGGCTTCGCCGCTACCGCGAATGCGGCAACCCGTGCCATCGTTGCGCCATCGAATGCCCGGTACAGGCCATACATCCTGACGGCCGTATCAATCCCAATGAATGCATTCAATGCCTGCATTGCCAGGTCCTCTACAACCACACCCAGATCTGTCCGGTGGTGGTGGCGCGGTTGAAGAAGGCCGAACGCCAAGCCGCCGTAATGACCAGCGATCCCAGGCGCGCCAAGTATCCGGTGCCGCCGGCGACCCTCTGATCCCCCCTTTTTTTCACTCCCCCGTGCGATCACGGGACAACACACGGAGCCGAGAGATGTCGGAGTATATCGATACGATACAGGGAATGAACCGCCGCTCCCTGCTGGGCGGGACCGCCAAGGCCGCGACGCTTGCAGGCTTGGGAGCCGCCATGGGCGCAGGCGCCACGGGCGGCTTGCTGCTGGCCCCCGGCGCCGCTGACGCCGCCACCAGCGGCAGGAATAGTACAGAGGTGAAACCCGGCGATCTGGACGAATATTATGTTTTCCATTCTGGCGGCCAGTCGGGGGAAATTCGCATCATGGGCGTGCCTTCCATGCGCGAATTCATGCGCATTCCCGTCTTCAACCGTTGTTCAGCCACCGGATGGGGGCTAACCAATGAAAGCCGCAAAATTCTCACGGAAGGTCTGTTGCCGGAAACCAGGAAATTTCTGGAAAAGCGCGGTGGCACCTATCTGAACGGCGATCTACACCACCCACACATGTCCTTCACCGACGGCACATATGACGGGCGCTATCTGTTCTGCAATGACAAGGCCAATACCCGTGTGGCGCGCGTGCGCTGCGACATCATGAAGGTCGATAAGGTTATTGAAATTCCCAACGCCGCCGCCATCCATGGCCTGCGTCTGCAGAAATATCCACGTACGGGCTACATCTTCGCCAATGGCGAACAGCGGGTACCCACCCCCAATGACGGGCGCGACCTCAATGACCCCAAGAAATACCGCTCTCATTTCAGCGCCATCGACGGCGATACGATGAAGGTCGCCTGGCAGATCTGGGTGGATGGCAATCTCGACAATACGGAGGCGGATTATCAGGGCAAATATGCCATGTCCACCTGCTACAACTCGGAAGAGGGCGTGACCCTGGCGGAAATGACCGCTAACGAGCAGGATTGGCTGGTCGTCTTCAATCTCAAGCGGATCGAAGCTGCTGTGAAGGCCGGCAAGGCCCAGATGATAAACGGGGTACCTGTGCTCGACGGGCGCAAGGGTTCCCCCTACACTCGCTACATCCCCGTTCCGAACAGCCCGCATGGCATCAACATGGCGCCTGACGGCATCCATGCCACTGCCAACGGCAAGTTGTCACCTACCGCCACCGTGTTCGACGTGCGTAGGTTCGATGATCTTTTCGACGATAAGATCAAACCGCGTGACACGGTGGTAGCGGAACCGCAGTTGGGTCTCGGCCCCCTGCACACGGCCTATGACGGGCGTGGCAACGCCTACACCACGCTGTTCCTGGACAGCCAGGTGGTGAAATGGAACATCGAAGCCGCCAAGCGTGCCTACAAGGGGGAGCAGGTGTCCCCCATTGTCCAGAAGCTGGATGTGCACTACCAGCCCGGCCACCTGCATTCATCCATGGGGCAGACCAAGGAGGCCGACGGAAAGTGGCTGATGGTGCTGAACAAATTCTCCAAGGACCGGTTCCTGAATGTTGGGCCGCTGAAGCCGGAAAACGATCAACTCATTGATATTTCTGGCGACGAGATGAAGCTGGTCCATGACGGCCCCACCTTCGCTGAACCGCATGATACACTGATCGTCCACCGCTCCAAGGTGAACCCGCGCAACATCTATGACCGCGCAGACCCCATGTTTGCCGACGCCGTGAAGCAGGCTGCCGCCGACGGTGTGACGCTGGAGACCGACACCAAACTGGTCCGCGACGGCAACAAGGTGCGCGTCTATATGTACTCCTCCGCCCCTGCCTTTGGGCTGGAGGAATTCACGGTCCGCCAGGGTGACGAGGTGACAGTCTACGTCACCAACATTGATGATGTTGACGACCTGACCCACGGCTTCACCCTGACCAACCATGGCATCGCCATGGAGATCGGGCCGCAGCAGACGTCCTCCGTCACCTTCACGGCCGATCGTGCTGGTGTCTACTGGTACTATTGCCAGTGGTTCTGCCACGCCCTGCATATGGAAATGGGCGGCCGCATGATCGTTGAGCCGAAGAGCGCCTGACCACCGCCTTCTGGCCTCGACGATACCGTTCCCGCCCGGGACATCGGGCGGGAACGGCCCACCCTAATCCCCGCAGGATCATCCCTTGTCCCCACGCATCCTCATCCTGGCAGCGGCATGTCTCTTTGCCGTCCCCGCACCTGCCGCCACCTTGGCAGTGAAACCGGGAGGACTGACCGCGGCCATGGCGCAGGCCCGGCCGGGTGACGTGCTGCGACTGCTGCCGGGCACCCATCCGGGGCCGGTACGGGTGGACCTGACCTTGACGCTGACGGCCGACCCGGGCGCCGTTATTGATGGCGGCGGTCAGGGCAACAGCCTGATCGTCACGGCCCCCAGGGTCGTCCTGCGCGGATTGGAAATCCGTAATTCCGGCAGCAGCCTGTTCGACCAGAACGCCGGAATCTTCCTGGACAAGGGAGCCACAGCAACCGTGGTGGAGGGTAACCATCTGGTCGGTAACCTGATCGGCATCTATGATTGGGGAGCAGCCGAGGTCGTTATCCGCGACAACCACATCATTGGCCGCAGCGACCTCCGCCTGTCCGAGCGCGGTAACGGCATCCAGCTCTGGAACGCGCCGGGCACGAGGGTAATTGGCAACCGAGTGGAGGGAGGGCGCGACGGCATCTTTGTCACCACCTCCCACCATAATCTGTTCCAGGACAACCGCTTTACCGGTGTCCGCTTCGCTATCCACTACATGTATACCAACGACAGCGAGGTCTCCGGCAATCTGTCGGAGGGCAACCATGTCGGCTACGCCATCATGTATTCGCAGCGCTTAACAGTGCGCGACAACATCTCCCGCCACGACCGGTTGCACGGACTACTGCTGAACTACACCAATGGTTCTCAGATCAGCGGTAACATCATTGACGGGCGGTTTCCCGAGCTTCGCACAGCGGCCGGGACCGAAGAGTCAGGCGATCGAGACATGCCGGCCGACGACCTGGATCCCACTGCCCCGCGTACTGGCACAGGCAAATGCGTCTTCATCTACAATGCCAACAAGAACCGGCTGACGGGTAACCGTTTCTCCGGCTGTGAGATCGGTGTGCATTTCACGGCGGGTTCGGAACGCAACATCATCGCCGGCAATGCCTTTGTCGCCAACCGTACCCAGGTGAAATATGTTGGCACCCGCGCGTTGGACTGGTCAGACGCTGGCCGGGGCAATTTCTGGAGTGACAATGCGGCCTTTGACCTGGATGGCGATGGCATTGCCGATGAACCCTATCGCCCCAACGATGTCGTAGACCGCATCATCTGGGCTCACCCGCAGGCCAAGCTGCTGCTGAACAGCCCCGGCATCCAGATGATCCGCTGGGCGCAGAAGCAGTTCCCGGCCCTGCATCCCGGCGGCGTAACCGACAGCGCCCCGCTGATGACCGATCCCGTTGCCCTTCCAGCCCCCACTAAGCAGGAGGCTTCTCCATGAACGACCAGCCAACCGTCGAGGCGCGCGGACTTGCCAAGCATTACGGGGGCAAGCGCGCCGTGCACAACCTGGACCTGACCTTGATACCCGGCGAATGCGTTGCCCTGGTCGGTCATAATGGCGCAGGCAAAAGCTCCCTGATCAAGCTGATGCTGGGGCTGACATACCGCGATGCCGGTCAATTATCTGTGCTGGGTCACGACCCAGCCGGGCGGGCTGCAGCCGGCATGCGCCGCCGGATCGGCTTCCTGCCGGAAAACGTGGCCCTGCATCCCGGCATGACGGGTCACGAATGCCTGGACTTCTATGCGCGGCTGAAAGGCGTGACGCCAGCCGGCAATGCAGCGCTGTTAGCCCGTGTCGGGCTGCCGGAGGCGGCATCTCGGCAGAGGATTTCTACATATTCCAAGGGCATGCGACAGCGTCTGGGCTTAGCCCAGGCACTGTTGGGTGACCCGCGCCTGCTGTTCCTTGACGAACCCACGACGGGTCTGGACCCGGCGCTGCGCCAAGGATTTTATGCCATCGTGCGGGAATTGCGTGATCAGGGCGTGACCATCCTGCTGTGTAGCCACGCCCTGACGGAGTTGGAAGGTCAGGCTGACCGGGTCGTGGTGATGAACCGGGGATGCAAGGTGGCGGAAGGCAGCCTGGATACGCTGCGCATGCTGGCCGATCTGCCCCAACGCCTGACCGTGACCCTGCAGACTGCCGAGGCTGCGACCCGGCTCTGTGCTCTTCATCGCCTAGCTCTACCGGTAGACGGCAGGCATCGCGTCAACATTCCCTGCGAGCGGTCGCGCAAGCTGGAACTGATCCGCACCCTGCTGGCATCGGATTCCGTAACCGACCTGGAACTGGTCCAGCCCAGCCTGGATGAGATTTACGCTCATTTCCTGTCCCGGGAGGACGCGGCTTGAGAACCATCCTGATCATCGCAGCCAAGGAAATCCGCGACGGCCTGCGCAACCGCTGGGTCGCGGCCACCACCCTTCTGATGGCAGCCCTGGCCGTGACACTCGCCTTTCTTGGCAGCGCTCCGACCGGCACGGTTGGTATTGGCCGGCTGGAGGTGACAATCGTCAGCCTGTCCAGCCTGACGATCTTCCTCCTGCCGCTGCTGGCCCTGCTGCTGTCCTTCGATGCCATTGTTGGGGAGATCGACCGCGGTACCATGTTGCTGTTGCTCAGCTATCCCGTGGCGCGCTGGCAGGCACTGCTGGGCAAATTCCTGGGCCATGTTGCCATCATCGCCTTCGCCACCATCATCGGTTATGGGATGGCGGGGTTGGTACTGCATCTGCTGGCACCGGACGGCGGAGAGCCCTGGGCTGCCTTCGCCGCGATGATCGGGTCCAGCGTGCTATTAGGGGCAGCGTTCGTTTCCATGGGTTATCTGGCCAGCACGCTTGTGCGTGACCGGGGCACCGCCGCCGGCATTGCCGTTGCCCTTTGGCTGTTGTTCGTGCTGCTGTACGACATGGGGCTGCTGGGGCTGCTGGTCGCAACCGGCGGCCAAGGGTTGGGTGAAGGATTGTTGAACACCCTTCTGTTGGCCAATCCCGCCGACGCCTACCGTCTATTCAATCTGACCGGCTTTGCCGACGTCGGTCGCCACGCTGGCATGGCCGGGCTGGCGGCACGGGCTACACTTGGCCCCCTGCCATTACTGGGTGCCCTGGCCGCCTGGACATTGGCGCCCCTGGCCCTTGCCGGCCTGGTGCTTTCACGGAGACAGATATGAAGTCCCAAATGCTTGCCGCCATGCTGCTCGGCATGGGGTTCCTGTCGGGGTGTGGCGCCGAACCGCCGCATGAGCCGCCAGTCGTTCCCGCCGCAATCACCGCCGACGCCGTTGGCCAATATTGCGGTATGAACCTGTCCGATCATCCCGGTCCCAAGGGTCAGGTGCATCTGCGTAGCCGGGGGACACCCGTCTGGCTGACATCGGTGCGTGACACTTTCGCCTTCCTGATGCTGCCGGATGAACCGAAGAATGTCCGCGCCGCCTTTGTATCCGACATGGGCGGTACCACCGGTCCGGATAAAGCCGACCCGACACGTTGGGTCGCCGTGCAGGAAGCTTGGTACGTCGCGGGGGCAGAGGCGCCGGCCGCCATGACGGGAGCGGAACTTTACCCCTTTTCCAAGGAAGCCGACGCCCGAGACTTCATCCATGTTTATGGCGGGCAGCTTCGCCGCTTCGCCGACATCCGGCCCGACGATGTACTCGGTGGCGATATGGAGACATCCTCTATTTCACAAGGAGGGTCAGATGCGCGCTGACCGCCGCCAATTCCTGACCATTGCCGCAGCCGCATCGGGAGCCGCCCTCCTGCCTTCCTCTCGCGTTCTGGCCGGGGACGGCATTCGCCGTTGGCAGGGCACGGCCCTGGGTGCCGATGCGAGCCTCCAACTCGTTGGTTTGAGTGAGCGCATGGCAGATCGACTGGTTGAACGTTGTCTGCAGGAAGTGACACGCCTGGAAAGGGCGCTCAGCCTCTTCCGTCCCGATAGCGCCCTTGTCCAACTGAACCACAAAGGCCGGCTTGACGCGCCGCCCGCCGATCTGGTGCGCGTAATGCAGGAGGCGGTAACCTACGGCCATCTGACAGATGGCGCCTTCGACATTACGACGCAGCCGCTGTGGACGTTGTACGCTGAACATTTCGCAACGAACGGTGCTGATGCTGCGGGACCACCGGTCTCTGCCGTGGCAGCGGTGCAGGCACTGATCGATTTCCGCGCCGTAGAGGTGGAACCGTCACGCATCACTTTCGCCAGACCAGGCATGGCCGTCACGTTGAACGGCATTGCCCAGGGCTATATCACCGATCGTATCGCCGAGCTGTTGTTGAATGAAGGGCTTAGCGACGTCCTGGTGGATATGGGGGAAGTCCGGGCCCTCGGCCGGCATCCCGCGGGCCGACCCTGGCGCGTATCGATACGACAGGTCAACAATGACGGCCCGTCATTGGATCTGACCGGCGCACTCGCCACTTCCGCCACCAACGGCACTTGCTTCGACCCCGGAGGGCGCTTCGGCCATATTCTCGATCCGCGAAGCGGCCGTCCCGCTCCCGGCCCACGCCAAGTCAGCGTGCGGGCCGGCACGGCCAGCCGTGCTGATGCATTGTCCACCGCGTTCCTCCTGATGCCGCCATCAGCCGCAGCAGGACTGGCCGGGCAGCTGGGTGGCATCACCCTGATCCCGCAAGCGGCTGTTTGACCGGCCGACTACCCCAATGGCCGTCAGCGGCGGCCGGTTTTCCTCCTGACCAAGGATGTTTTGACATGCGTCTGCTACTGCTTTTCCTGGCCTTCTTCGCCAACGCCCTCTCCCTGTCGGCGGCTTCGGCCGCCCAGCATGAGATCAAGGCCCTGAATAAGGGGACCGACGGCATGATGGTTTTCGAACCCGCGTTGATAAGGGCGGCTCCCGGCGACACCATCACATTTACCATTACGGACAAAGGACACAATGCGCAGGCCATCACCGGGTTGTTGCCGCCAGGAGCTGAGACCTTCGCTGGCGAGATCAACAAGAGCTACACAATCACCGTCAAGGCCCCCGGACTCTATGGCGTGGAATGCAAACCTCATTACCCCATGGGCATGGTAGCGCTGATTGTGGTCGGTGATGGCAAGGTCAACTTGGATGCAGTCAAAGCGGCCAAATTGCCCGGGAAGGCCAAGGAGCGCATGGGTAAGCTACTGACTGAGGCCGGATACTAACGACGCGGGCTGCGGCGGGTGGACATACCCGCCGCCCCACGCTCACTTCGCCATCGGCCAGAGAAAATACTCATTCTTGATTACTTTATCTGTCCATAATTGACTTTTATCAATTATGGACAATGAATTTATCAAATTTCAAATTAACTTAGAATCGTTATCAGATGATCTCTGCTCATATTTTCTGTATACATCATCATGGACTTGATCCAGATCAACGCTCGCCAGTCATTATTCGCCACATTGGTTTCCCAAGCAAACAATCTTGCTGGCAGGATGTCATGAGCGCCCTTCCCAAATCGGAAAGCAGAAGAATGGAATTTCTGACTTTCCTCTTCCTCGCCTTCGTACTGGTTCCCGTCCTCTCCATTGGCGTGGTCGGTGCCTACGGCTTTGCCGTCTGGATGTACCAGCTTGTCGCCGGCCCACCGGGCATATGAGGGAAGGCCACCTGATGGAACAATCTCTTTCCCGCCGCACGCTGTTCACCCGCGTGGCCTCTACCGCGCCGCAATCCGCCACGCGACTGGCCGTTATCGCTAGCACGTGTCTGGCGGAAAATGGTGCCTATTGCCGGACTTGTGCCGAAACCTGCCCGGAAGGGGCCATCCGCTTCCATCTGTTGCCGCGCGGGCGGGCGCGGGCAGATGTCGAGACCGACCGCTGCACCGGCTGTGGCGACTGCTTGGCCTCCTGTCCGGTTGACGCCGTCAAACTGACGGGCGAGGTGGAGCCATGTACGTGAGCGGTGAAAGCCATATTTCCAGCGTCATCGTCCACGCCCGCCCCGATACCGTGGCGGACCTGTCACGCCATCTGTTGGCGTTGAGTTGCGAAATCGTCCCCACCCAAGGGGACGCCAGTCGTCTGATCGTGCTGATCGAGCGTTCCAGCACCCGTGCCGTGGCCGAGGCTCTGGACGCCATCAATGCCCTGCCCGGTGTCTACAGCGCCTTGCCCGTCTACCACCATGCCGAACAAACGGCAGCCCTCGCGGAGCCGATGCCATGCCCCTGACCCGACGCGACTATCTGAAGGCCCAGGCGGCAGCGACCGCTGCGGCCACTGCCGGCCTGACCCTGCAGTCCGGTGCCACGCAATTGCCTGCAGGCCTGGATGCGAAGATGAAATGGTCCAAGGCCCCCTGTCGCTTCTGCGGCACAGGCTGTTCCGTCATGGTCGGCGTGAAGGATGGACAGATCGTTGCCACCCACGGCGATCAAAAGGCGGAGGTCAATCGCGGCCTGAACTGTGTGAAGGGCTATTTCCTGTCCAAGATCATCTATGGACGGGATCGGCTGACCACACCCCTGCTGCGGATGAAGAATGGTCGGTATGACAAGGATGGTGATTTCACCCCGGTCACTTGGGATCGGGCCTTCGATATCATGGCCGAGAAGTGGAAGGCCACGCTGAAAACCAAGGGGCCGGAAGCCATCGGCATGTTCGGTTCCGGTCAATGGACGGTGCATGAGGGGTATGCCGCATCCAAGCTGATGAAGGCTGGCTTCCGTTCCAATAATATCGACCCCAACGCACGCCATTGCATGGCATCCGCCGTCGGTGGCTTCATGCGCACCTTCGGTATCGACGAACCCATGGGCTGCTACGACGATATCGAAGCCGCCGATGCCTTCGTCCTGTGGGGCAGCAACATGGCGGAGATGCACCCCATCCTGTGGACCCGCGTCACCGATCGCCGCTTATCCAATCCGGACGTCAAGGTGGCCGTGCTGTCGACCTTCGAACACCGGTCGTTCGAGTTGGCGGACATCCCCATGGTGTTCACGCCGCAAACCGATCTTGCGATCCTGAATTATATTGCCAACCACATCATCCAGACCGGGCGGGTGAACCAAGAATTCGTGGATAAGCACACCTTGTTCGTGAAGGGCCGCACCGATATCGGGTACGGGCTGCGTCCCGACAATCCGCTGGAAATGGCGGCCAAGAACGCCGCCAAGGCCAATGAATCCGACCCGATCAGCTTCGCCGAATATGCGGCCTTCGTTGCCCCCTACACGCTGGAGAAGGTTGCGGCACAATCGGGCGTGCCGGCGGCCCGACTGAAGGCGCTGGCAGAACTTTACGCCGACCCGAAGATCAAGGTCACCAGCTTTTGGACCATGGGGTTCAATCAGCATACGCGCGGTGTCTGGGCGAACAACCTCGTCTACAACATCCACCTGTTGACCGGAAAGATCTCGGAGCCGGGTAACAGCCCCTTTTCCCTGACCGGCCAGCCCAGCGCCTGCGGCACTGCGCGTGAGGTGGGCACTTTCTCCCATCGTCTGCCGGCCGATATGGTGGTGACCAACCCCGAGCACCGTGCCCACGCCGAACATCTGTGGAAACTGCCGGAGGGCACCATCCCGGCGAAGCCCGGCTTCCACGCCGTCCTGCAAGATCGGATGCTGAAGGACGGCAAGTTGAACTGCTACTGGGTGCAGGTGAACAACAACATGCAGGCCGCTCCCAATTCCGGGAACGAGACCTGGCCCGGATACCGCAATCCGGATAATTTCATCGTCGTATCGGACGCCTATCCCACCGTCACCACCATGGCCGCTGATCTGGTCCTGCCCGCCGCCATGTGGGTTGAAAAGGAAGGGGCGTATGGCAATGCCGAACGCCGCACCCAGGTCTGGCATCAATTGGTGGACGCACCCGGCGACGCAAAGTCCGACCTCTGGCAATTGGTGGAATTCTCCAAACGGTTCAAGATGGAGGAAGTGTGGCCGGAGGAGTTGCTGGCGAAGGCACCGGAGTATCGCGGCAAGACGCTGTACGATATCCTCTACCGCAACGGGCAGGTCGACCAATTTCCCACAACCGAGTGCGATCCGGCCTATGAAAACCGGGAGGCCAAGGCGTTCGGCTTCTACCTTCAGAAGGGCCTGTTCGAGGAATATGCCAGCTTTGGCCGTGGACATGGCCATGATCTGGCTTCCTACGACACCTATCACCAAGAACGCGGCCTACGCTGGCCGGTGGTGAATGGTCAGGAAACGCGCTGGCGTTTTCGTGAAGGTAGCGATCCCTATGTACCGGCCGGCGAAGGCATCCGGTTCTATGGTTACAAGGATGGCAAAGCCCGTATCTTCGCCTTGCCCTACGAACCGCCGGCCGAAAGCCCGGATGCAGAATATCCGTTCTGGCTGAGTACGGGCCGTGTACTGGAACATTGGCATTCTGGCTCCATGACCCGCCGTGTGCCGGAACTGCACAAGGCGGTCCCGCAGGCCCTTTGCTATATGCATCCCGATGACGCCCAAGCATTGAAGGTGCGACGCGGACAGGAGGTGCTGGTGGCTTCCCGCCGAGGTGAGGTGCGGGTACGGGTGGAAACAAGGGGCCGCAACAAGCCGCCGCGCGGCCTGATATTTGTGCCCTGGTTCGATGCCGATGTGCTGATAAATCGGGTCACGCTGGATGCCACCGACCCGATCTCCAAACAGACCGATTTCAAGAAATGCGCCGTGCGCATCACACCGGTCAGGGAGGCCTGAGACATGAAAAAGCGCCAGCTCCCCTTAATCCTGGCCCTGTTGTCGGCCTTGCCTTTGCTGGCGATGCCGCTGGCCCGGCAGGCTCTGGCCACCGATCCCGTTCCCGCGGCAGCCACCACGCGCGATGTCAAGGCCAGCGGCCGTCCCGCTTTTTCCGGGGCCGATGGGTTGACCGTACAGGCGGCCCCCCCAATGCCCAAGGACGTGACAGATGATCAGCGCCGCCAACGCAATTATCCCGAACAACCACCGGTCATCCCGCATGCTGTCGTCGGTTATCAGTTGGACCTGCGCGCCAACAAATGCCTGACGTGCCACGCCCGTGAATTCACGGGCGACAGCCAGGCACCCATGATCTCCGTCACCCATTTCCAGGACCGCGATGGACAGGTCCTGGGTGCTGTTTCCACGCGCCGTTATTTCTGTCTGCAATGCCATGTGCCACAGACGGACGCGCAACCTCGCGTGGCCAATACCTTCCGCGACGTTGACAGCGTCATCCGTGGGAACGGTCCCCCAACCGGGGAGGGGAAATGATGGGTATCACTCGGCGCGTCCTGGGCTGGGCCAACATAGCCTGGGCAATCTTCAACCGCCCGGCCGGACATCTGGGTATCGGGTTCCTCACCATTGGCGGTTTCGTGGCCGGCGTGCTGTGGTGGGGCGGCTTCAACACCGCCCTGGAGATGACCAACAAGGAAGCTTTCTGCATCGGCTGCCACGAGATGCGGGAAAACCCCTATGCGGACCTGAAACAGACGATCCACTATTCCAATCGGTCCGGCGTGCGGGCAACCTGCCCCGACTGTCACGTCCCACATAACTGGACAGACAAGATTGCCCGCAAGATGCAGGCCTCCAAAGAGGTATGGGGTAAGGTTTTCGGTACGGTCGACACACCGGAAAAGTTCGAGGCCAAGCGCAAGGAACTGGCCTCCCATGAATGGGCACGGCTGAAGGCCAACAATTCGCTGGAATGCCGCAACTGCCACAGTGCGGATTCCATGGACATTACCCGCCAGGGCGCACGTGGAGCCGAAGCGCACCAGCGTTTCCTGTTCACGGGTCAAGCGACCTGCATCGATTGTCACAAGGGCATCGCCCACAGGCTTCCCGATATGACCGGCGTACCAATCTGGACGATGCCGAACGCCAGCCAAAAATGAAAACGGAAATATGAGACCGGTAGCATTTGTTTGATTTTCAGTAAATATTCTAATACGACTCCAAATTTAGATTTTGATTCTCTAAATATTACAGAATTCCATTCATCTGTTCGTGAGTTTTCATAAATACTCTACACCAATTAACGAATGCATGTTATGCAGGTCCATCTCGTCCGTGATCAGCCCTCAACAACAGGGTTCCGGCGCAGAGTCAGCTGGAACTGACTCCGTGTGGCTCCACCGGCTTTTTTGCATCATCGAATGAAACAGACGGTCAGATCGCAAAACTTGAGGGAATGGATGAAAGCTGAAGTCAGGTCGCAGTGCCGATCGGACAATGCAAACGCGGGACGGAGCGGCACTGGAAGCAGCTCATGAGCCATCCCTGCCCGCGATGTCAACCGCATGAGAGTGTGGCGCATGTGCCAGATCCAAACCATGGTGAGCATTCCGTCCCCCATGGTGCCAACAGGTTCATTCCATCCAGCCACGATTGACAGCAGCGCACATTTTAACGAATAACCAGCCTATCTCGAGTAGCTCCAAGCCCCCAAATAATCGAGCAACTTGCTGTCAGCGGCGATTCCATACAAGTTTCGCCGACATACCATCTTCACTCGGAAAGAGGGCGGCACTGAACGGACCAGCCAGCACCGGGTCATCGAAGCGGACTCGCAGATAGGAACGTGGTTCTTCCCCTGTGGTGATTGCTTCCCAGGCGTCACCGATGCGGTTGTAACCGATCAGCAGCCGGTAGGCAGGTGCATTCTCCTGGTCGCGGTTGTCGTTGGGAACTAAGCGAACCTTGGCGTTGATGGTCAGGGTCCGGATGACGCCCGTCCAGCCACCGTCCTTGGCCAGCTTGAAATGACCGATGATGCTCATGGCTCAGGCCTCTGTTGCGGTCACGGTGCCGGTATCACCTGCCTTCTGGTGCCCCCCGGCGGCGGGTGACTTCCTTGATGGGTGGCAGGTCTTCCTTGCGGGCATTGGCGTAGGCGCTGTCGCTGTTCAGGAAAGCGTCCAACATATAGGGAATCAGGTCAGCCACCGGCTCGTCCACGCCATAGGTTGCCCTATAAAGGGCGGCATAAGAAAGGAGCCGTTGGTGTAGATCCGGGCTCAGCGTGGCAGTCAGTTTCACGGGCGTGCGGTCGGGGAGCTTGGGCAGCTTCAGCATGGATCAGCCTCCTCGATAGGGGGAGAGGATCACGTCCCGCCACACGATGATGCGCAGCGGCCAGCCGGGCCGGACGGTCAAGGTGGGCTGGATGTCGAGGTTGCGCTCAACCAGGCGCTGGCCGGCGCGGTCGGCGTTCTGCTGCATGGATTCCCGGACGGCGCGGACCAGCTCGCTTTCCTGCTGCCCGAAGGTCAGTTCCGTGCCGACGCCCAGCAGGGTCGCCAGAACGATACCCTTCAGCAAGCGGCCGGTATGGAAATTCACCCGGTCGGCCAGACCCGACTGCCCCTCCGTGTCGCTGGCCGGCAGGTTGTCCAGTTGTAGCGACGAACCGTCGGGACGGATCAGCCGCTGCCAGACCAGCAGGGCACGCTCCTGCCCGAAGCTGACCCGGCTGTCATAGGTGCCGATGAGCCGGGAGCCCTGGGGGATCAGCAGGATTTGGCCGGTGACGCTGTCATGGATGTTTTCCGTCACCTGAGCCACGACCGTGCCCGGCAGGTCGGAATTCAGGCCCGTCACCAGCGCCGCAGCAATGACGCTGCCAGCCATGATCTGGTTGGGCGATACCGGCCGCTGCTCGGCGTATGGATTATAGATGCCGGCCGCGTCGGGACGGGCCAGGAAGTCCAGCTTGCGCTGCTGCGCATCCGGTTCGGCCATGGCAGCATCTGCGATGAAACTGGGGCCGGACAGCATCGCCGGATTCCGAGTTTCCGATGCGGACGGCACCGTTTCCGGCTCGCTGCGGAAGAACAGACCGGATTGTCGGGCCTGGTTCGCCTGAACCTGTTCCGGGCTCGGCTGATGCGATGGCTCCGTGGGCGGCCAGTCCGTTCCCGCACCGTGGCGTCGCTGGTGTTCCAGGATGGGGCGGCCCAGATCGCCCGGCAGCGGCGGTCCTGATCATGTTTCTGGTCAGCTTCGCCATGGGCCGGCTGATCGAAACGGACTATCCCAGGGCTACCGCCATGGCCTTCACGGCAGCGGGTAACAATTTCGAGCTGGCCATCGCGGTCGCCATCGCCGCCTTCGGGCTGGCATCCCCCGTGGCCTTCGCCGCCGTCATCGGGCCACTGGTCGAGGTGCCGGTGCTGATCCTGATGGTGCAGTTGGCGCTATGGCTAGGTCGGCGCTGGTATCCGGCCGCAGCACTGGCCAAGATGTGAACCATGTCCCGTCCGCGTACGCTGTCCGATCCGGATCACCGGCCGGCATTCAGAATTCGACGTCATGATCGGACCGCAGCGGTCACTTCGACGGACGCGCCATGCCTCACCCATGCACGCGGTGGGCTGATGGAACGGTTCGGTAAATTCTGTCGGGCCCTAAATTACTCCTGATCCGAGCCCGACCCAGTCAATGAGTAAAAATGAAAACCAAATTCATTGAATTACACCTGATCAATTCTTAAAATACTTCATTGCATATCATGTACACAACATACATGATGTAAATTCAGAAAATTCCCTATTGTCAATGCAAAAGTTAACACCGATTATGTTGTCGATCTTGCCCCCACATTCTCACACGCACATTTTGGCAGGACCGGAGATTAACTATGCTCCAAGGATGCCCTCCGCCTTTCAGCAACCCAGCAGTCCGATATCGGACGCTAGACAACCGGCTCGCAGCATTCACGCCCGCCGGGGAACTGGCACCGGCAACGATCAGCACCTATGAATCCGTGGCGCACCGCCTTCATGAACAAGCCCGGGCACTGGTACGCGCAGGCCAGGCTTGGGACCTTTGGGGGGCCTTACAAACGGTTGTCGTGGCAGGCAGCCAGTCGAAATCCACCTATTTCCAGCGCCGTGCAGCGCTCGCATGGCATGCAAGAACGGAGGGCCGTGCATTCCTTGTTAAGGCGGAACAACTTCTGCAGGTGGCGCATGCCCTTCGTAAAGGCACACACGAATATGCCGAGTTGCACGATGTGTTGGATCGCGCCGACGAGCAGATTTCAATCCTGGAATTCGTGCGAACCGTGCGGGAGACGGAGCATGGTTCCTTCGGACTGGTGCGCCCTGACCAGGGGTTTGTGAAAAGAAAGTCTAAGAGTTTGATTCGAAATTAATCTGAATTGCATCAATGCCTTGCGATACGCCTGACGAAGGTTTGTACGGAGGCGATGAAGATCCAGGCTGTTGCGGAAGCGATAGTCTGCTCGAAGTCTTTGGCCAAGCGTCGGTTTCGGTTGAGCCATGCCAGGGTGCGTTCGACGACCCAGCGTCGTGGCAAGACCTGGAAGCCTTGGGCTGTGTCGGATCGCTTGATGATGTCGATGGTCCATTTTCCAATGCGGCGCAACGCGTCTTTGAGCTTGTCCCCGGCATAGCCGCCATCGGCGAAGACGTGCCGCAGCCACGGGAAGGGTTTGACGATTTCGGCCAGCACCAGCGGTGCGCCATCACGATCCTGGATATCGGCGGTATGGATCACGGCATGGACGAGATTACCTTGGGTGTCGGTGAGGATATGGCGCTTACGCCCCTTTATCTTCTTGCCCGCGTCATATCCCCTCGGGCCGCCGGATTCCGTGGTTTTGACGCTCTGACTGTCGATCACGCCGGCGGTTGGGCTGGCATCACGGCCTTGTTGCTCGCGCATCGCCATCAGCAAGACATGGTTGACCGTGAGCCACAGACCATTGTCACGCCACAGGTAGAACCAGCGCCGCACCGTCGAGACCGGCGGGAAACAAGGTGGCAGCATCCGCCACGGCAGGCCGCCCCGAAGCAGATAAAGGATCGCCTCGACGATCCGGCGCAGCGGCCATTTGCGTGGCCTGCCTACGGCGGACGCAGCAGGCAGCAGCGGTTCCAACAAAGACCATTCCGCATCGGTCAAATCGCTTGGCAAAGCCAGGCCGTTGCGGGCATGAAGGGCGCGGGTGGTATCAGTCCACATCGGAGATGCACGGTTGTTTTTGGCGAAACCCCTGAATCACCGATAGGGAACGCTGTCAAGCTAACCCGCTGATACCACTCAACTTAATTTCGGATCAGGCTCTAACGATCTTTGAATTCCTGAACTGATAAAGTCCACCTTCGCTTGCGAGCTCACTATATAGGAGGGCGTAGAGCTGCTGGTGCCAATCATTCGGCTTTGAGGAAAGCCACTTCATGAATTCGCCGTCTGGGCCACTCACCCAATATGGTGGGTGAGGCACATAGCGCTGGCCGTGCGATGTGCGATCAGTGAGAAGATCAACGAACTCTTCCAGTCCCCATTCCTGAATTTCCAGCGATTCGAGAAATCGGTCCGCATTGGTGTTCTTTTGCGTTGCGCCAACTGACCAGATGAGAGGTGCATCAGCATCTCCGACAAGAAACTCGAGATCTTTCTCGGAGAGAAGGCTTTTCAATGACGCCCTCGCCTGCAAAAGCCTTTTGGCGGGAGCGTGAGACTTTCCGTGCGTAGGCGTAAGCGCCTCATTGTTCATTTCATCAAAGATTGCCGTCCGTATCGCTTGATATCGAGCAGGGATTGAATCCTGCTTGTTCGGCAAGACCGACAAAAAATCCAACGTCAGCAAGCCATGGTCGCGGACCTCGTGAAGGGAAGCTGCGGCGAGACCTGCCAGTTGCTCGAACAGCGGTTCGTTTGCAGGTGTCTCCTTGATGCTCGCTCGGCTTAGTTCCGGTACAAATGGAGCATGAAGATGGAACCGCAGGCCGGATGTTTCTTTCTCGGCCGGGAAGAACACCGCAACCTGACCTGGAACCGGTACAATCTTCATTTGCTTTGCGATCGGGGCGGGCGGGTCGAAGGCCTTCACGTCAGGAAGGAATTCAAGTGCAAAGGCCGTCGCGACTTTGTGCTTCGTCTCCCGCGTCAGTCCCTCAACGGGCTGCGTGAACCTCAAGAAGTGAGAGCTCGCGGTTGTTTCGCCGTTGGTCTCCTTGAGAACTTCGATGTGGTTCTCGGTGTGTTCGATACGAAGTACCGTGCCCCCTCCGCTGTCACCAATTTTCCAGGAGATCGAGTGGAGATGGTTCAGGAAGAGTAGAGTGGTTTCGGCGAGATCTCGGAGGCCGCCTTCAACTTCCTTATAGGCGATCTCCCTCGGCTTCTTGGGGTTGTTGAACGGGAATTCGAAGCGCGTCTTTCCTTGAAGATCGCTGCGATCGCTCAGTAGCGAGGGCAAGACAAGTTCTTTGATCTCGAAGGAATATGTTGGAGACCAAATTCTAGGTGACTCCGTATAGGCAAAAACTGCTTTGAAGCCGACACCGAACCGTCCGATGGTATCGACGTCATCGAACTTCGTACCCTCGCCGACATCCGTAATGCCCAGGATGTCCGCTTCGGAGAACGGCCTACCGTTATGCTCAAATGACAGGCAGTCGCTCCGAAGTTCGAAGCCCACCTCAGTTGCTTCGGTGTCTTCCGCGTTCTGTAGAAGCTCAAAAATGAAGTGTGCACTGTCGGGATAAAGCTCTTCGACGATGCGTCTGATGCCTGTGTGCTTTTTGAGAACCTTTGCGAGATCGACGCGCTCTTCCCGCACGCGGTTAATGACCAGCTGCTTATCTTTTGCGGTCGACATCGTCTTACCCGACCCCCACCATAACGGTTCCGAAAAGCACGGGCGCTGCCCGAATGTCGCCGGTATTCCCCGCCTCGCGCAGTTCAGCGACGCGCCGATCAAAATCCGCGTTTGCCCGAGCAAGCTCGCTCTGCTTCATGATCCGGATCTTCTCATTCGTGGCCTTCAAGATCTGATCTTCCAGGGCACGGACCCGAGCGCGGTGGCTGACCGTGAGGCTCTGTACCCTGTGTTCAGCCAGCTCCTGGTTCTGAGCGATGTGGGTTGCCTGAGCCGCCGTCCATTTCGCGTGATGCAAGACATCCAGATCGTCAAAGTCACGCGATGGTGCAGCGCGTTGCTCGATTGGCTCGGTTGCCGTGTGAAGGATCTTCATTAGCGCTCCCTCGACAACGGGATCATCAGCTACTGCAACGAGCTCCTCGTCCGGCTTGATGCCAAACTTCCGCCATCTGTAGAGGGCAAAGCGGTGAACACCGGCCGGCAGACCGTCGGAGGCTTGAAGCGTGCATTGCATCGCATCGTTGGTTTCGAGGTAGCGCGCGGCTTGCCTTACCAGTGGATGCAGTACTGTCAGATGCATCACCTTCGGGTCATCAGTTGCTGTCTCCTGATCGAAGGTGACAGCGATGCTCGGAGTCCCGCCTTTCAGCCACTTTTCCCACGCCTTGGAGATCGGATCCGCGCTGCGCTTGAGCAGCCTAAAGTCCGCTAGTAGCGCGCTGCGCGCGTCCTGACTCAGGCGGAGCGTCTTCAGGGGCTTGTCGCCGAGCAGGTGTTCGTGGTCAGAGCCTGTCCGAGATTTCAGGTAGGTTGAGACGCATTTCTGAATGGCGTCCGGCGAGAGCCACTCGCTTTCCGCATTGTCGATATCCTCACGCCAGGACACCTTTGGGACATTCAGACCGAAAAGCTCGGATTCTTTCTCCTCGAGTTCCTGCTCTTCGCGAATACGGCGAATGCCATTGTCAGCCAATTGTTGCAGTCTGCGGGACCGCTCTTCATCGGTCAGAACAAAGCTCTCTGCAATATCGTGGATTTCCTGTGTAACCCGGCCGAGAATCTCCTCGCTTCCGCCTACGGCGTGCTGAAACACGCCGATCCGCATCAGGCAACGCTCGTAGATGTCAGCGTCGACCGTTCCAGGCGTGACAAGGTTTACGATACTGACGGTCTCACTCTTCTGGCCGTATCGGTCGATACGTCCGATGCGTTGTTCGATCCGCATCGGGTTCCAAGGAAGATCATAGTTCACAAGAAAATCGCAGAACTGAAAGTCCAGGCCCTCGCAACCGACCTCTGACGACAAGAGCACCTCGAGCGCATCCGGATGCTCTGGGGGCAGGGAGAACCGCTTCCGCAGCGAGGCACGCTCGTCATCCGGGATGTCTCCATGGATGACGCCGTAACGCAGTCCCGCATCCTCAGTGTGTCGGGCGAGGAAGGCGAGTGTGTGACGGAACGTACTGAACACGAGCGCTTTGTTGTTCGCCAGCCGTGTTTTATCTCTCAGTGTTCGAATAAAGGCTTCGACCTTTGGGTCGGTTGTATCAAGAGACTCCGCTCTGCTGATGAGATGTTCGATTTCTTGACGGATGCCCTCGACAAAGCTCAGGTCAACCTCGTCGGCGCTATCGGCGGCTTCAATCAGCTCAAGCTGATCAAGTTTACGGTTCAGGATGTCGGAGAGCATTGGTGCAAGCCCATACAGGCAGCTAGCAGCCTGCCTGCGAATGGTGGTCATCATGAACTTGACGTTCTGCTGACCGTGGGATCGGGCGAGAATGCGGGCGACGACGCCTAGAAGATCGTCGTGAAGCGCTTTCTGGTCGTCGGTGAAATCGACCGTGAGCGTTTGGGGCTTGCGGCTTGTAAATTCGCCGATATCCCGGCGGCGTGTGCGGTTGATGATCGAACTGAACGTGTACAGCTCCTCCAGTTTCCTGGTCAGAGTGACACGCTCCTCATCTGGAAGTTCGACCTCGTCTCGCAGCTTGTCAAAGACACCCTGAAACGTCGGCCCTTCCCTTAGAAACAGCCGCCCCCATTCGGTCTCCGTGGCCTGCCTAAGCTGCTCACTTGCTTCTTGTTGCCAGTTGGGCCCTGTTTCCCGACATAGCCGGACCGCCTCATTTATAAAGCGGTTTGGCTCCGCCATCTGCTCGAAGCTGTTGCGGTCGATCACAAGATCGGGGCGGAGCACATTGAGGAGTGTGAAGAGGTCCTGGCTGCCGAGCTGCACGGGAGTTGCGGTCATCAACAACACGGCACGTGCGTTATCGCAGAAGTATCGGACTCCCTGATGAAGAAAGGTGTCCGAATTGCGGATGTGGTGCGCCTCATCCACAATTACGAGGTCGAATGCTGGGGCTGGGTCGAGGGCCAGGAGCCCGCGATCTCTACGCCGCTTCTTCGTTTCGGACCCAAAGATGAGATCCGAATCAAACAATGAGAAGGGGAGGATGGCTTTCTCATACTGCTCGGGCCACTCGCCTTCGAGATCGGTCTCATGCAAACAGTGCCGAAGCAGCGCACCATCGAGATGAGTGAAGTTCTCGTCGAAGCGCTTTAGCTCTGTTTGCCATTTTCTTTCAGCGACCAGCGCCTTGGGGCAAATAACGAGCACGGACGAAATATCCATGCGGGCGCGGAGCTCCTTCAGGATCAGGCCGGCTTCGATTGTTTTTCCGACGCCGACTTCGTCCGCGATCAGCAAGCGGGGCCGATCGGAGCGAATGAGCTTGAGAACGGGTCTATACTGATAGGGGACGAAGTTCACTCGACCGGAGCGCAACGAGAACAAATTCGCCGTCGATGGTGACAGCAAATGAAGTGCAGTAAGCCGCGCGCGGAACTCATCTATTGAGATGGATGGTTGCTCGCCAGCATCTCCCGCCACAGCCTGCAACTGGCTTTCATAATAGCTGGCTTTTGCTCCATCCTGGAAGACGCAGTACCTGGTTTCTGGCCCGCCGATGATCACTTCGAGCACGGGAAGCTTGACTGAGTTGTCGGAGCGCAGAGCCACGACGTCGCCGACTTTGAACAGGTGCATTGGCGCGTCGGTTGGGGGAGCTTCGGTGGGGGCCGTGACGGAGTTCGCGTCGCTCACCGCCGCGGAAGCCGTTCCGCCTGCGCCGTCGGTCATTCTGGCAAGCGCGGATTCCTTGACTGCCCGAACCGCGCTCATTGAACCCTCATGGGCTCCAATGAGGTTCAAGAGGCGTCCCAGCGTATCTGCATCCCGGTATATCTCGCTCGCGGGGGTTTCTTCCGCAGACACGTGCGCCCACTTGTTGCGCACGGTTTGGAGCTCCTTCACCCAGTTGCGGGCTTCCCGGGGAAGACTGCAGTTGCCGGATAAGTCGTACCAGTTCTGGTCAAGGACACGCAGAAGTGCGGCGAAATCCAACTCTCGCAATGAAGAGATGTTTTTCTCGCCGATGACACGCTGCTGTTGGAAGCTTAGGCGATCAACAACGTGCTTTGCCCACCAGTCCTCGGACAGCTCCGGGAGCTTCTCTTGTAGGAAGCGCGCGAGATCGGACGTCGCTAGTCTCAGCTCGTTATGCATCTTTCTGCCCGATGGAGCTAAAGCGACCGACTTCCGGTACGCGGGCGAAACCGGCGTCTCTGAGCGTCGAGGGCCCGATCGATGAGACGCGCCGTCGTTGTCGATCCCAGACCAGTGCTGTTTGATGCAGCATGCGAGCACGCCCTCTCTGCCGTTGAAGCCCTACGCAAACTAGCGTATCAACGGAAAAATCCGCGGACAAGCGGATTGACAGGGAGAAGAAGCGATGAACCGGCCATGTCCGCCGACGGTGTGACCTTCGGCTTGGCGATTTCGAAGGCCCGCAAGGCACTCGGTTGTTGATTTCCACGCGGGATTGACCCGGGATTTCCGTCGAGAATTGACCCACCATTGATTTATGCGGCTTGGTTTATGATTGGGTCAAGGCATGTGGATTTCCCTTTCTCTTGCCGGATGCTGCGGCAGTGCTGGCTTTGAAACGAAAGCTGTCATTTCCGGTTTCGACGATGTGACAGCGATGTGTCAGGCGATCGAGCAAGGCGGTGGTCATTTTGGCGTCGCCAAAGACGGTGGCCCATTCGCTGAAGCTGAGGTTGGTTGTTATGATGACGCTGGTCCGCTCATAGAGTTTGCTGAGCAGGTGGAATAGCAGCGCACCGCCAGATGCGCTGAAAGGCAGGTACCCGAGTTCATCCAAGATCACGAGATCCAGGCGTGTCATGGCCTCGGCCAACTGCCCGGCTTTTCCCTTGGCCTTCTCCTGCTCGAGCGCGTTGACGAGTTCGATGGTCGATATGAAACGGACCTTACGACGATGATGTTCGATCGCCTGGATGGCGATAGCCGTTGCGACGTGGGTTTTTCCGGTACCGGGACCACCGATCAACACGACATTCTGCGCGCCGTCGATGAACGCGCAGCTGTGGAGCTGGCGCACTGTGGCCTCGTTGATCTCGCTGGCCTGGAAATCGAAACCTGCCAGATCCTTGTAGGCTGGGAACCGTGCGGCTTTGGTGTGATAGGCAATGGAACGCACCTCACGTTCCGCCATCTCGGCTTTCAGCAGTTGGTTCAGGATGGGGATGGCGGCCTCAAAGGCGGGAGCGCCCTGCTCAATCAGATCGGTGACGGCCTGCGCCAGGCCATACATCTTGAGACTTCGCAGCATGATGACGATGGCAGCGCTGGCGGGGTCATGACGCATGACGGCCTCCAGCGGTGCGGGCGCGCAGGTCGTCATAGCGTTCGACATTGGCCTTGGGTTCATGGCGCAGGAGCAGGGTCTGCGGTGCGCTGATGGTCGGCCCGTCGGTCGGCTTGCCATCGATCAGGCGATGAAGGATGTTCAGGACATGGGTCTTGGTTGCCACGCCGTCGGATAGGGCCAGTTCGACCGCAGCCAGCACCGCCTGCTCATCGTGCTGCAGAGAGGTGGCCCCGTCTGATCGGACAGCTTGGCGGCAGGAATAAGCTAATCCCGGTTGTCGTTACGCCGCCACTTTGTCGTATGGGCCTGTTGACGATCCTGCCGGGGTTAACCCCGGCAGGATCGTCGGTCCGGTTTGATGATATGCCTCGTCCGGTGTCCGTCCCGCTAGCGCCGAATGCGGGCGCCGGGCATTGTAATGTCCAATCCATGTCGTCAGCCCGGCCCGCAGTTCAGATCCGGTCTCGAAGGCATGCAGATAGACGCATTCGTATTTCATCGACCGCCATAGGCGCTCGATAAAGACATTGTCCATCCACCGGCCCCTTCCATCCATGCTGATCTTGATGTTCCGGTCCTTCAGCAAGCTGGTGAAACGCGGGCTGGTATATTGGCTGCCCTGATCGGTGTTGAAGATTTCCGGGGTGCCATGGCGGGCCAGGGCCTCCTCCAGTGCCTGGATGCAGAAATCGGCATCCAGGGTGTTTGACAGCCGCCAGGCCAGGATCTTGCGCGTCGCCCAATCCATGATCGCCGTCAGATAGAGAAAGCCCTTGCGCATCGGGATGTAGGTGATGTCCGAGCACCAGACCTGATTGGGCCGGTCGATCACCAGCCCCTTCAGCAGATAGGGATATGTGGGGTGCTGCGGATGCGGCACGCTGGTCCTGGGCTTCTGATAGATCGGCGCCAAGCCCATCCTGCCCATCAGCCGGCCGATCCGCTTGCGGCCGACCTCATGGCCCAGGCGCCGCAGATGCCGGGCCATCTGCCGGGCCCCGTAATAGGGCGTTTCCAGGAACTGCTCGTCGATCAGGCGCATCAGCGACAGGTTCAGCGGGCTCTCCGGCGCCGGCCGATGGTAAACCCCGGACCGGTTCAGCGACAGCAAGGCGCATTGCCGGACAATCGACAGGCCCGCGCGGTCCCGTTCAATCATTTGGCGCCTCTGATCAAGCCCAAGCGAACAGAGGCGTCCCGCAAAAAATCCCGTTCCACCACCAACTGACCGATCTTGGCGTGCAGCTTCTCGACATCCGCGCCGCTGACCGCAGCGTCCGGCTCCACGGCTTTGCCGGAAAACGTCGCTGCCATCCCCTCGATCGCCTGGCGCTTCCATTGCGCGATCATCGTGTGGTGGATCGCGTACTTCGCCGCCAGTTCCGCCAGGGTCTGTTCACCCTTGATCGCCTCAAGCGCGACCTTCGCCTTGAATTCCCCCGAATACCGCTTCCGCGTCACCTTGCCCATCAATCCTCGTCCTTCCAGCAGACGGGATTAGCTTATCACCCTGTCCGATTTCATGGGGCCACCTCTGCAGAACCAGGGCAAGGATATCGACCATGTCGCGATCTCCACCGGGACGCCGCAGAATCTGATCCTGCAATCGCCGGAACCCCGCCGGCAGGTCCGCGAAGGGGGCACCATTGCGTAATGCACCGGGTTTACGCTGGACCACCGCCAGATAATGGTGCCAGTCATAAATTGTCCGGGGCATTTGACGGGATCGGTCAATCCACCGTTCATGCTGGCACAGGATCTTTCCCTCGGCCGCGACAACGAGCCGATCCGGATAGACCCGCAGGCTGACGGGCCGGTTCGCGAACGAGGCCGGCACGCTGTAGCGGTTGCGCTCGAAGCTGATCAGGCAGGTTGGTGAGACCCGCTTGCTCTGCTCAATGAACCCGTCAAACGGGAGCGGCACGGGCATCAGCGCGGACCGTTCCTCTGCCCAGATATCGGCAAGGGTACCGGCGAGATGGCCATGCGGAATCTCCCGCCACAGGGCCAGACAGCGTTGTTCCAGCCAAGCGTTCAGCACGGCAAGGTTGGGGAAATCCGGCATCGGCTGCCATAGCCGTGGCCGTGCGTCCTGCACATTTTTCTCGACCTGCCCTTTCTCCCAGCCAGACGCCGGGTTACAGAACGACGGCTCGAAGACATAGTGGTTGGCCATGGCCAGAAATCGCAAATTGACCTGGCGCTCCTTGCCACGCCCGACGCGGTCAACCGCCGTGCGCATATTGTCGTAGATGCCGCGCCCCGGCACGCCGCCGAAGACGCGGAAGCCGTGCCAATGGGCGTCGAACAGCATTTCATGGGTTTGCAGCAGATATGCGCGGACCAAAAATGCCCGGCTGTACGCCAGTTTGATATGCGCCACCTGCAATTTGGTACGATGACCGCCCAGCACGGCGTAATCCTCGCTCCAGTCGAACTGGAAGGCCTCGCCGGGGCGAAAACTCAGCGGAACGAAAACGCCGCGTCCTGTTGTCTGTTGCTCGCGTTGCCGCGCTGCGCGCCATTCACGGGCAAAGGCCGCAACACGGTTATAAGAACCGGTGAACCCCAGCGCGATCAGATCGGCGTGCATATGTTTCAAGGTTCGGCGCTGCTTGCGCGATTTGGAGGCCTCGGCCTTGAGCCAGCCTGCCAACTTGTCGGCGAACGGGTCCAGCTTGCTGGGACGTTCTGGTGTCGAGAACTTCGGCTCGATCGTCCCCGCGTTCAAATACTTCTTGATGGTATTCCGCGACAGGCCGGTCCGACGCGCAATCTCCCGGATTGCAACCTTCTCACGCAAGGCCAAACGGCGGATGACATTCAAAAGTCCCATGTCGATCACTCCAGTGCCCCCCGTCGCTCATCGCGAAGGGGGAACGGTCACATGGGTCAATTCTCAATGGAAATAAGCCGCCATCCCGGGTCAATCCCGCGTGGAAATCAACACCGTAAGGTGTCTTCCATCACCTTCACCCCATATGCCGGCGACGTCCGCATCCATAATACTTGGCTGAACCGCATGCAGGCCGACGGCACGGTGAGCACGGCCGAGTACAACGCCATCGCCCATGTCGTCCTGCACGAGATTGGGCATGCGCTCGGCCTCTCCCACCCGTTCGGCAACGACATCTCGTTGGCCGCCGACTACCAGGTCAAGGCGCTGACCGTCATGGCCTATGACGACGTGGGCAAGAATACCTACGGCTTCACCGCCGCCGGCACCGCATTGCAGATCGACGACAGCAACCTGAAGATCCTCGACGTGCTGGCCATCCAGCACCTCTACGGCGCCAACGCCGAGACCAACGCCGGCAACAACACCTACGCCTGGGCGCAGGACACGGCCTTCCGCACGACGGTCTACGACGCGGGCGGCACCGACACGATCGACCTGTCCGCCTCGACCATGCGCTCGTCCATCGACCTGACCCCCAACAGCCTGTCGAGCATCAACCTGCGGGTCACCAATGCCGAAAAGCTGATCAATACCACGGCGGCCATCTACCAGAACGCCCAGAACGCCGCGAACCTCTATACCGGGGAGAACAACCTCGGCATCGTCGGCACCATCGAGAACGTCAAGTCCGGGTCGGGCAGCGACCGGATCAACGGCAATTCGGTGGCCAACGAGATCAGCGGCGGAGCCGGAAACGACAGCATCTGGGGCGGGGCCGGCGACGACCACCTGTTCCTGGGTACCGGGAGCGACCGGGTAGTCGCCGGCACCGGCAACGACTACGTCGACGGCGGCCGGGACATCGACGTGGCTGGACTGTTCGGCCCGCGTTCCGGCTATGCCATCACCCGTCAATTCGACGGCAGCCTGAAGGTCGTGGGCCCGGAGGGCGCCGAAACCTACCTGAACATGGAATTCCTAGCCTTCAACGACGGCGGCAAGGCCGGCCTGTGGCTGAACGCCGCCGTGAAGCTGGGCGGCGGGTTCGACGAAACCTTCTACCTGGCGAAAAATCCCGACGTGGCGGCGGTCGTCCAGTCCGGCGGCCTGGCCAGTGGCTTCGCCCATTGGCAGCAGTGGGGGCAGGCCGAAGGCCGCGTGGCGGTCGATGCCCGGGCCAACCCGCTCTACGACGAGGTCGGCTACTTGGCTATGAACCCCGACGTGGCCGCGGCCGTTGAAAGCGGCACCCTGCGTAGTGGTTATGACCATTACCTGGCCTACGGCAAGGCCGAGGGCCGTTCCCTGACGCCGCTGTTCGACAGCGCCTACTACCTGGCCAAGAACGCCGACGTGAAGGCTGCCGGCCTGGATGCCTGGACCCATTTCATGAACTATGGCTGGCGCGAGGGTCGCGACCCGTCCGCCTACCTGGACGTCAGCGGCTACCTGGACGCCAATGCCGACCTGAAGGCCGCCGGTGTCAACCCGCTGACCCATTACTTGCAGCACGGCCAGGGCGAAGGCCGCCTGCTGGTCGCCACCAGCGACCTGGGCCTGGACTGGACCTACCTGGGCTGAGCCAAGCCACCATCCCTTCACTGCAACCAAATCGCCGGTGCGGGACGAGGCGTCTCGTCGGCAAATCAAATAGGAGAGCACCATGAAAGAATCGGCCGCATCGGCAGTCGCCCTCGGTAGCCCCGAGGCTATCCGGGCCGCCCTCACCCTGGAGGCAGGCAGTGACCCGGCCCGTGTCGAAGCCCTGCGCGTGCAGATGGTCGGCGGCGCCGCCATGCTGAAGCGGATCGGCTATTGGGTCTTGGGGCTCGGCATCCTGGCCAGCCTGACGGTAATCGGCGCCATTATCGGCCTGCCGATGATCGTGACGGGTGCTGGCATGGCCTGGTATTTCGGGAAGCGGGTGAAGAACATCAACGCCGGATGCGATCTGTACCTTACTTCGATCAAGGTGAGGGGATAAACAACATGTTGAAGATGAAAGATCTTTCCGTCCTGCTGTTCTGCTCCATGGTCTCCCTCCCAGGTTGTTCCAAGCCCGAGGAAGCAACAGCACCGAAGGCGGCGAATTCCGAACCGGCAGTGGATGGTGCCGCCGCGTCCGTCGTGGCACCGACGGAGGCCATCCCGGAAAAGGCCGTGGCCCCCGTCGTGCCGGTTGCGGACCGGTCCAAGCCGCTGGCGACATACGAGAAACTCGATAGCGGCCGAAAGCTGTTGTTCGCATATTTGGCCGTGGGCACGCAGCCCGTTGAATACGAAAAGGTGGCTGGCTTGATCTCGCCTGGGCTGTCCTACGCCGACGAGTTCAAGAAGCGCGACCTCATCCAGTCCCTACGGCCGGGAATCGACGCAGAGATCGAGCAGGCCAAGGGGATTAGGTATTATTACATGGACATGAGCGGAATACTGGACAAATATGACTTCGACAGCAAGTCGTTCCGCTTCATGGCATTCGCCAACGACACCCCTAGCGTCTACTTCCCAACGACCGGAAACTACAGCATGGTCTTCACGAATGCCGTGCAGTACCGGCGGTTCACGGTGACAGATGAGGCCAAGGCAAGGCAGATCGAGACCTTGAGGGCTGAGGCATCGAACATGAAGTCGAAGGTGTATTTCTTTACGACCGGCGAACAGCTGGGTGAAAAGATCGTGAACGCGGAGATCGTGAAGGTCCAACTCCTGGACCCAAAAGGCAACCTCCTGGTGGAAATGTAATCCAAGCGCCCGCTGGCGATGTCGCGGGGGCAGTTGCGGCAGCATGAAGGTCACCCCGGCATTCGGGCCTTCATGCGGCTGCCCTATGAATGGCCTGTGAGGCTACCCGGTGAATCTCGAGCATACCGCGAACCGGAATCTTGGTTCCCCAAAATTGCCGGGGGGCACTTGGAAATGTTCAATAGGAAGGCCGTAGGACGGGTCTGTGCCCAGCTCCGGGCCTCTTCCTGATCTTCGCCGCTGTAAAGGCCCTTCAAACGCATCCCCGTTCTGGTGCCATGCATCGATAGGAACGCGTATGGACGGCGAACCGACTAATCGGTGACGTCATCCGCATCAGAGGGGCTGTACGCGCATACTATAGCGCGGTTTTGTCTCGTTTCCACCGCCAACCGTTGGCATGCCTCTGCGCCGGGTTCGCGGGATACCTCACCTCGCGCTGACCGTCGTCAGAAGCCAATGACCGCCGACCTCATGGACCAGGACCGTCAGCACCGGCGAAGGCATCGTGCCATCTCGCCTGTACCGTGGTCGGCAGGCAAGGCATCAGCGGCAATCGTGGTAGTGGCTTGGCTACCACTTTGACCGGCAATTCTGCCTCAGCTCTTATGTGCCGCACCGAGCGACCACTCCGCCACCGGCCATATCGGGTCTGACAAACCGTCGTGCTGTGCCCGAGGACCATTGCCACCACCCTCACATCACTTCGGCTCTTCTTCAAGTCGCTGCTGATGGCATGGCGGAACGAATAAGCAGAGATGCATTCTCGTCGCTTCGGCCAAAGCCGGCGGCCGGCCGCGCGGATGGTATCAGAGAGCTTCGTTTTGCGGCTGGGGTGATCGCCACCCAACCCTACAAATGCCCGCCGTATGGCGAGAGCGAAGATATCCGCATGCCACTGATCGTCTGGATAAATGTAAAGCGTGCGAAATTTCCTGCCGGCGTCGGCTTTCGCGGTCGGCACATGGATTGCGATCACTTTCTTCGGCTGTATCCGGAGTTGGATTTTTGCCAGCAGTTCCGCGGGCCGGCAGCCGATCGCGGCTGCCAGCAAGACGGCGTCCGCCATCTTCGAGCCCGACTTCCGCACCTGTTCCACCACAGCTCGCTGCCACCCAGCCGGCAACCCGAAAATACTCGGAAGCTTAGGCCCAGCCATCGAAGGGCGACGGCTGGACCGGGATCAGCACAAGGTCGGCGGCGAGCAGCGCCGAGCGCATAAGGCCCGCGACGCGGGGCGGCCCGTCGATGACAACGACATCAGCATCACGCGCCAGTTCAGGCGCTTCGCGGTGCAGCGTATCGCGGGCCAGGCCGATGGTGCTGAACAGCCTCGGCAGCCCTTCATGGCTGCGCCGCTCGGACCAGTCGAGCGCGGAGCCTTGCGGATCAGCGTCGATCAGGATGACGCGCCGTCCTTCCGAAGCCCAGGCTCCGCCAAGATGCAGCGCCAGCGTGGTCTTGCCGACCCCGCCCTTCTGGTTCAGGAGCGCGACGATCATCTGCGCCCTCCCGGCTTGCCAAGAGGAAGTTCAGGGGTGTTTGTTGCCCCGAGTGTCCCACGGTCTGTAGGGGTCGCCTTGCCATGGCGTGCGCCCGATCTCAGGGCAGTTCCGGCCCTCGTGATGAGCTTTTCCACATCGCGCCGACGCTCTTCAAAGTTAGATTCTGTGTTAGACTCTAAGTTAAGAGCGCGATTTTCGCTTTTATTACCGGAGGATAAGAGCGGTTTGGGTTCCTGATAGCACGAGCCGGCGGTTCCTGATGGCACGATAGTGCGGGTTCCCGATAGCACGAGACTATCCACAGGTTTTCCACAGGCTGGAACGGGCTCGAACGCAAGCAGCATCCGGCCGCCGGCTTCGACCTCGGCGAACAGGGTGTAACCGGGCAATGGCTGTCGGCGGATAATGTCGCGCAGCTCGAAGGCGAAGCGCTTGAACGGCGAAAGACTTCCCGATTTCTGATGCAAGTGGCGAAAATCGAACCGCCAGCCGTTTTTCTGCCGCCCGCCATGCTTGCGCACCAGGCGATAGAGCCAGCGGTCCAGCCCGCCCGTCAGGTCGAAATACGTCCGGTCGATGGTGAGGATCAACGCCTCGTCCAGCACCGCGCTGTAGAACCAGTCGGGAACGATCAGCTCGATGCCGTCCGGGCGGCCATCGGCCCCGGTCCGCTCGCACCACTCGTTGATCCAGGAAAAGCGATGGCGCCGCCCATTGGCGGGCTGACGGATCGAGGTTGCAACCGTGGTCGATTGCAGGCGGTCGAGCGCCGCCTTCAGGCGCTGATAGTCCCGCCGGGATGTTCCGCGCCCCGTGAATGTAAGAATCTCATAGGGCGTTGCCGCCATCAGGCGTGAGGTGCGCAGACCTGCGTCCCGCGCTTCAACGATCTGGCTGGCGGCCCAGATCAGAATATCGGCGTCCCAGATCGTCGCCATGCCGTGATCGGGAACAGCTTCGACACGGATCGAGACGCTGCCCAGGGCAAAATCAATCGGGCGAATGCGGTGCGATTTGGAAAGGGAGAAGAAGGGATAAGCCATGAGATCCTGTGCGTCTCGTGGTGCGAATTCACCGGGAAGCGCCCGAAAGAGATCGAGTTGTCCGCGTTCCGAGGCGGATCGGTGCTGGGCTGCCATCGCGGGACCGCAGCTGCGTTCAGCGCGTAACGCGCTTGGGCGAGGTGAATGACGTCGCCGGCAGAGGTTTCGCCGGGAGAACCTGCCCACGCGGATCGGAGGTGGAGGTAACCGCTCCCCGCGCGACCCAGGCCGCCAGGTCCTCCACCGAATAGACGACGCGGCCGCCGAGCTTGTGATAGGCTGGCCCTGTCCCGTAGGTCCTGTGCTTTTCCAGCGTGCGTGCGGAGAGACTGAGGAAGGCGGCGGCTTCCTTCGTGCGCAGGTAGCGTGGCGGCAAGGCGGCGAGATCAGGTCGCATGGGGCGGGCCTCCGTGATTGTGCAGGATGCCGCTGACGATCAGCGGCGTGTCATGCGCACGGTGGCGAAGGAACGTCGGCATAGGGGATGAGGAAGATCGTAGGGGTAAAATCCTCCCCCCGATCTGGCGGCAGCGTCAGGGTTTGCGACGATGGCGCAAGAGGTCGTGATAACCGCCATCAATGAGCGCGGCGGCGGATCGGACAAGGGCGATGACAGAAGCGCGCAAGGTCGATGTCTTCCAGGGCTCGGCCCGGACGCGATCCTCGCCATAGATCGCGATGGCAATCTCGCGATAGGTCGCGTGTTCGGCATTTCCGTCTGCTGCCTGCATCATCAGGCGGAAGCGCCGGCGTTGATACGGCGTCATCCTGGTGTCGCGGCGCGCCGGTTTCGCGGCCAGCATGTGCCAAAGCCGGAGAATAGCCTCGAGCCGGTCCGGCAGATCGTCATCAAGTGGCAGGATGATCGCGGGTCTGGCATCAGCACCGGTATCGGCGAGGATCAGATATTGAATACCGTCCCCGGCATGGCATGTACCATATGCCCCCTCCGGCGCGCGGATCGCATCATGAGGTTCGACGGATAACGCCTGCGGCGAGCGGGTCAGAAAATCTGGGGTGGCCCCGAGCATCAGCACGGCCGGATTGGCAAGGGGTGACCAGACGACTGGCTGCTCGAGCGCGGAAAGGCCGGGGTCTGCGGGGAAATCGCAACCCCCAGTGATGCTGGGCATCATCTGAAAGGGGATGCTCCCCAGCTTCTTGCGCTACAATGTCATCGAAGTTGGCCTGATAGGCAGCGTTACGGCGTAAGCATTCCCATGCGACGCCCTCGACGGGCAGTGCGTCGTAGAAGTCATATTGGCTCTGGTCGCGCCAGCGGGAAGTGTCCGGCTTCATTACTCCGCTCCCGGTTGAATTTTCATAGGTGGAGCGTGAAAAATTCCGTCACATTGACGCAGATGGAAGCCGGAATGCAGACATGGAGCGATGCCCTGAGAGCATCACTTCATGGGACGGCAGCCTCATCAGCCGTGATCTGCCGGACGGCCAAGCAGATGGCGATAGCCGCTCTGCGTCATCCATCGTGCCCTGGCCAGATGACTGTCATGGACCCGTCTGGCGCGTTCAGGCTCCTGGGCAGGGTCAATACCAAAGAGCACATTAACGGCTTCGGTCCATTCCGCGCCGTCGTCGGCGGCATCGAGCAGTCGCATATAGAGCTTGATATGCGTGCGATCATACTCGGTGAGCACGTCCCCGACCGGTGCCATGTCTTTGAAAGGGGGAGCCGCGGATGTCATATCGAGGATCGCCGCAGGATACGGGCCGCTGGCGCAGTTCGATGAATGCACATGCGCCGATCAGGCGCCGTAGATTTGTCGGTGACTCTTCTCATCCTGGCCATGAACCAGCAACACTCCTTGCCCGCGATCTGTGGACAGAAGGACGATGCCTGCTGCTTCAAGCGCCCGCCGAACCTGATCCCGCGTTGTCTCATACACCTCGAGCCGGTTCTCGGACTCGAGGCGCTTCAGGGCAGTCAGTGATATTCGGGCCTTGTCAGCGAGCGTCTCCTGCGTCCAACCCAGCAACGCGCGTGCGGCCCGCGACTGTCGAGCGGTGATCATGCATGATCACCTCCCATCGCGACCGGCGCGCATTCCAGAACTACGGCTATTTTAGTCGCTCTTGCCCGATCCGCCACATGAATTCGGCGAATCCGGCCAGAAGGTTATTTGCATAAGGTAGCAGGCAGGGCTGCCTGATTCGTCTTCATGCCCGCATGCACGGCACTTTATACTGTCCGCAGTGCCGATCAGCCGATACGCGATCCCCAAACGATTCACGAATAGAAGCCATGATACGAATACATATCACCGCCTTGGCATTCCCCACTGTTTGTGATACGTACTCAGATCACAAGTATAGAATTGACCCGTAAAGGCATCATATGAAGGCGGAAGACGAAGCACTGCGATCGATCGGCGACCATTTTCGCCGCGCGCGTCTGGCGACCGGTCTGACCCAGGAGCAAGTCGCTGATCTCGCCGGTATATCGCGGCCGCGCTACCGCGACATCGAGACAGGCGCTGCTGCCGCGCGCGCCACGACATTGATCAACATTGCCCGGGCACTCGGGCTGGAAATGATGCTGGTCCCCCAGACGATGGTGCCCGCCATTGAGGCGCTTCTGCGTCCCGAGGCCGAAGATGATCGTCCGGCCTTCCTGCCGCAACCGGAGAGCGACGATGACAGCCGCCCGCACCGCTGAAGCCATCACCTCGCTGGACGTCTCACTGAACGACGTAAAGGTCGGGACGATTGTCAGGACGCCGGGCGATTACAATGCCTTCAGCCTTGATCCCGGGTATCGCGCCGCCGGAGGCCTGCCGGTTCTGAGCCTGTCCTTGCGCGCAGCGACAGGTGGCCTGCGCAAGGATCCGCGTCCGGTTGCTGGCGCCCTACCGCCATTTTTCGCAAACCTTCTGCCCGAAGACAGGCTGCGCGAGGCCATGGAAAAGCACCATGCCGGCAATGTCCGGCCGAGCAATGATTTTGACCTGCTGGCGGCGCTTGGCGCCGATCTGCCAGGTGCCGTGCGGGTTCTGCCCAGCGACGGTCAACCGGGCATCCGGGCGGCCGCTCCCTCGGGGCAACCGAAAGCCCGCTTCTCGCTTGCGGGCGTGCAGATGAAACTCTCGGTGATGAAGAACACCGGCAAGGGCGGCGGGTTGACGCTGCCGCTTGGGGATGGTGAAGGCCAGTATATCGCCAAGTTCCCCTCCACGGCCTTTCCGGGGGTGTCGGAGAATGAGTTCGCGAACCTTGCACTTGCCGAGGCCATCGGCATGGAAGTGCCCGAGCGGGAACTGGTCGGCCGCGACCAGTTCGAAGGCATTCCCGAGGAGTTCGAGACGCTTGCCGAAGGGCTCGTCCTGCTGGTCCGGCGTTTCGATCGCGGAAGTGATGGCACGCGAATCCATATCGAGGATTTTGCGCAGGTTTTCGGCCTCTACCCGGCACGCAAGTATGACGGCGCTGCCTCTCATGACATCGCATCCGTGCTGAATGTGGCGATCTCACCCTTCGCCGCCTTGGAGGTTGTCCGGCGGCTGACCTTCTCGGTGGTCATGGGCAATGGCGACATGCACCTCAAGAACTGGTCGCTGATCTATCCGGGCGACGGCAACACGCCCGCTCTTGCGCCGGTATACGACCTGCTTTCCACCGTTCCCTATATTCCGGCCGACGGATTAGCGCTGTCACTCGGTGGCGAGCGATCCTTCAAGGGGCTGACGCCAGACAGATGGAAAGCCTTTGCCAATCGGGCACGGCTTCCCGAGCCCGCCGTCCTCAAGGCGGTCGCCGAGACGGTGAAGCGCATCGATGCGCGGTGGTGGACCCTGCCGGAACGCGAGACCGTTCCCCAGCCCGTGCTGGAGCGGATCGACGCCCATGTGAAAATCATGATCCCGATCCTGACCGGCTGAGCAGTTCCAGTCCGGTCAGGATCATCGACGCGGCGGCTTTCCCGCGGGCACAAAGGCCCCGACCTTTTGGTCGGGGCCTTTGTGCTGAGCCTCAGTCGCCGCGGCGACCGTTGGGGCGGGACCAGATGAGCGAGAAGGTCTCGCCGTCTTCCTCGTCGAAGAGGTTGGCGTAGATCGGGGCGTTGAAGCTCGGATCGTCCAGCTTGAGCCCCAGATAATCGCGGCCCTCGTTCGAGCGCTTAGACCAGGCGGCGCCGATCTCGGCGCGGCCGACCAGAACCCGGTGGCTGGGGGCGTTGTCGCCGGTGGCGCGCAGGTCGGGGATGATGCGCACGCCCTTGGCCTGGACGCTGAGGGTGACGATGTCGCCGGTGAATTCGTTCGAGCCGGTCTTCTTGAATGTGCCGATGGTTGCCATTTTAAGTCTCCGTTTTCCGTTTCCGAGCCCGCACCATTGCGGCCTCGATGGCGATCGACAGGACGAAGACGAACGCTGGCGCACCCCCAAAGGGGGCTGGACGGCACAGGAGAAACTTTCTTGGCGCGCGAGGAATGACGGCTCTGCCGGCAGGGGAAGAAAGTTGTGACGACGCTGTTGCGCCGAAGCGGTCGAAGCGCCCCGCGCTGTTCTTCGGCCAGATCAGGCCATTGAAGAGGCCGTTTGGAGCGGTTGAGACACCGGGGGCTGAACGGAGATGGTGGCGACCTTGAGGTCCATCGGGGTAACCAGACCGGCAATCACCGGCAACTCTATCACCCTGTGTTCCGGGCCGGACGCATCCATCTTCCCGGCCATGTCCATCCGTATCACCCCCACCGGGTTTCGAGCCTGACCGCGACTTTAGCGCTGACGTTTTGCGCTCCGCCCGTGGCCGTGTCAGGGGATCAAGCCGATCAGACGATGTACGCCGCGAGCCTGTCGGCATTTTGATGACGTCGGCAGATGCCCCGCATACACATTGGCCATCATCAACAGGCCACTGTCGCACAGCTGCCCAAAAGGACTGGTCCGCAGGTAGGTGCGCGGCATCTGCAACGCGCAGAGCACCCGTCTCGCCCAACAATGGTTCAATGGTTTATGCAGACCATTGCTGCCATTGACCATCCCGGATACCCGACCTAATCTCTACCGGTCTGAAACAGGTTAGGCTCGGGACGGTTGGCCCAGCCCCCGCGCCCTGCGGGTCCTTCCGGTGCAAGGCAGCGGCCCAAGACTATCAAGACATCTGTGCGGTACAGGTGCCGATAGAAAGGGCATGATATGAAACCCAGGATTTCCGTTCTGACACTCGGTGTAACCGATCTCGAACGGTCGCTTTCCTTCTATCGAGACGGGCTCGGTCTGCCGACGAAAGGTATCATCGGACAAGAGTTCGAACATGGTGCAGTGGCGTTTTTTGACCTATCCGGCGGGTTGAAACTCGCCCTCTGGGCACAAGTTGACATTGCCCACGATACCGGGCTGGCTATGCAGCCGGTAAGTCCGACCGCCCTTACCATCGGGCACAATGTTGCGCGACAGGAAGAAGTCGATCAGTGCATGGAGGCTGCTGTGCGGGCAGGTGCCGAGATGATCAAACCTGCCCAGGACACATTCTACGGCGGCTATGCGGGCTACTTTCGCGATCCTGACGGGCACCTTTGGGAAATCGTCTGGAACCCAGACCTGATTCCGCCGGAGGATTGAGCCGTCTTCCGGAAGTCACTGGTCTTCACCGGGCCAGTGGCCGCTTTATGGCTTCACGGCTACGCTCAGCATTTCATGCGCGAGCGAGGCTGGAGTCAGCAGGGCCGGCGGTCGCCATGCCAGCAACACGCAAAAACGCCGTCACGCCCACAGCGACCGCGCCAATCACCGAAAAGATGATCTGCCAGGTTTCTGACGGCATCATGTGTTTGACGATGCCGAGCGTCGCATGAAATCCGGCCACACCCGCCGGCGCAACAAAGGCAAGCGCGATCAGAATCCGAGCCCAGATCGGCCGGACCAGCATGAGCAGGCCCTGACCAACCGCCAGCGTCAGTCCGGCGGCAACCAGGCCGATGAGTATGGCCCCCAGCCATCCCGCGCCCGTGCCATAGGCCCAGGTGCCGGCATTGAGGCCGATGAACAAAGGCAGCGCGAAAACCGCAAGGTTGAACAGCAGCCAGCACATGGTGCCGATGGCTGCGATGGACACAAGAATCCCGAGAACGATCATGGTGGTGTCTCCGTGCAATGGGTTGAACGGTTGCGCCTTCCACCACCACCATGGCGCAAAGCGGAATATAGCATGAACATGGCGCCTTGCGCGAGCCGGAATGATCGGTGGTTTCGGCCATCCGGCTCATGGCAAGGAAAAGGCAGCGCTCACGCGCTGCCGGTTCCGAAGCGATAGACGGGGATGCCCAGCTTGCGGGCCTTGTCGCCAAGGTTGTCCTGAATGCCGGTGCCCGGGAAGATGATGACCCCGATCGGCATGGTGCCGAGCATCTGGTCGTTACGCTTGAAGGGCGCGGCTTTGGCGTGTTTCGCCCAGTCGGGCTTGAAAGCGACCTGTGCGACCTTGCGGTTATTGGCCCAGGTGGCCGCGATGCGTTCGGCGCCTTTGGGCGATCCACCGTGCAGCAGCACCATGTCCGGGTGCTTGGTGTGGACCTGATCGAGTTTGGCCCAGATCGTCCGGTGATCGGTGGTGTCGCCGCCCGAAAAGGCGATCTTCGGACCGGCGGGCAGCAGCACCTCATTGTCAGCCCGACGTTTTGCGGCGAGAAAATCGCGGCTGTCGATCATGGCAGAGGTCATCTGGCGATGGTTTACCCGTGAGCCGGAACGCTGTGACCAGGGCGTGCCGGTGGTGCGCAGATAGATGTCGGCGGCAGTTTCACGGAAGGTCTCCATGCTGTCGCGGCGCTCGATCAGGCTTTGCCCGGCGCCGATCAGCGTCTCCAGCTGGACGGACTTGACCTCGCTGCCGTCCTGTTCGCGCTGAAGGCGCTTTTGTGCCTGCTCGTTATCGTCGAGTTTGCGTTCGATCCGCTCGACAGCGCGGTGGAAGGTGTTGACGGTGGACCAGAGGATTTCGTCGAGGTCGAAATCGAGGCTGGTGTCGGCCATGGTGGAAATCAGGGCGTCGAAGATGTCGGAGACTGCGCCCTGGATGACGTGATCTTCGGGTGTGATCCGGGGGTCGGCTTCGTCTTCGGAGGGGCGATAGCCGTAGAGTTCGAGTTCTTCGATGGCATGGCCGGTCGGGGACGTGCTGTGATCGGGTTCGAAATCGTCGTGCGCGTACATGGGATGCTTCCGTCAGTTGGACCGCGACCGTCGCGGCCTTCATGGCGACGAAAGCGCACGGGCGCTCCGGTCTGGCAGCGCGAGCCTCTGGCGAGTGCCTTGATGGCAAAGCCCGGCTGATTTGTTTCGCGCTGTAAAGGCGGCTCCGCCGCCGACGGAAATCAGTCGGGCGCCGCCATTGCCTGACCGGAGCGTTTGTGGGCCGATCGCCCTCTGAGGAGGCCAAGGCGCGGTCCTCTGCTGATGACAGGATGCAGCCTATGCGCACGACAGGATCGGAACGCCCCGATCACGGCCCCGCACCGGCTATGCCATTTAAGCTATGAAGCGGCTGACGTCCTCGGGAGCGATTTGCACTCGGATCTCTGTCCGAACGGCATCCAGCCCGCGAGTTGTAAGATCTTCGTTGAAGTCCCCCATCATGGGCGAGAGCGTGATGGCCTCGATCCCGGCCTCGTGCGCCCGGTCCATCAGGCTATCGCGGGCGCTGTCACCTGCCGGATCGTTGTCGCGGACGATATAGAGCCTGCGCAGTTGCGGCGGGAACAGGATGGCAGCGAGGTGTCCGGCCGAGAGTGCGGAAACCATCGGCATGGTGGGCAGAGCCTGACGCAGCGACAGGATGGTTTCGATACCTTCCCCCGCTGCCATGACATCCCTCACGCACCCGAAACGAACCGCATATCCGAGCAGGTCGCCCATCGCCTTCCTCGGCGGATCGACAGGCGCCTTGCCGGAACCGTCCTGGGCCAGCCATGTGCGGTGTGCGCCAGTAATCCTGCCATCAAGGTCGGTGACGGCAGAGATCATCGCGGGCCATGTTTGCGTCGGGCCATCGTCCTCAGGCCGCCAGTAGCAGTTGGAGTGAAAGCGCAGATTTGCGGTCTGGCGTAAATCCGTAATGCCGCGTCCGCGTAAATACGCTTCTGCGGTACTGCCGATCAGCGGCTGCGTCATGCGCCAGAGGCGGCGTGCGGCCTCGGATGATCCCGATGGTGCTGGCGCTCGGGACGGACGAGATATTGGCTGCGGTTCAGGATGCGGCAGGCTGAGGAAGCGCCGGGCTTCTTCGGCAACGTCTGCGAAGTCGATCAGACCAAGTGAGTCCCGGATCACGTCCAGCAGATCGCCATATTCCCCCGTGGCCGAGTCCTGCCATTTACCGGCAATGCCTTTCACACTGTCGTGCAGCCGGACGAACATCGAGCGGCCAGCCGTGTTTCGGACATCGCCAACCTGCCAGTAGTTGCCCTGTTTGCGCCCATTCGACAGATAGTGGCGGCACACCGCCTCGGCCTGTCGGCCGAGACGCTGCGCCAGTTCGGAAGCGTTGAGACGCGCCATTATGCGGCCTCCCTCTCGCCGATGCGCAGGGCCGGAAAGCGGTCAAGCAGTTTGCCGATGATCTCCGGCCCCGTTACATCGACGGGTACGAAGAAGCGCAGTTTCCACGAGATGATCTCGCTGAAGAGACCCCAGGCCCGCAGCCGGTCGCGCATTGCGTCAGTAAAGCCGGTCAGTTCAATCCGGTTGGCGCCCATGACCCGAACGCGGCGCAGTTGCAGGCCCTCGGCGAGATCAAGGATCGTGCGACCTTCGATCAGCGCGGCATAGGCGGCATCCGATGTCAGGCTGCTGGTGACACCACTGGTCGAGGCACTGGCAGCCCAGGCCGGCGATACGCGGCGACCGATGATGCGCTCGCCCTCGTCGGTCTGGAGCCGATAGACGCGGGAGGAGTCCTGCGGCAAGCGTTTCCAGATCGGCAGAAGTAGCCCCGTCACCATATGCAGGATGCTGTCGGTGAACTCCGGCACCTCTGCCAGTTCCGCCTTCCAGGCCGCAGTGAAGGCGGAATGGTCGGCCTCAAGCCAATGAGTCTCGCCCATCGCCCGCACAGGCATGTTCATTGCCTCCATGGGACGGATGAGCCGTACTCGCCGTTCGATCTCACCATCATCCAGCATGACGCTGGTGGTCGGGATCTGCACAGCAGCACGACCGGATCGCTCGTTGATGAGCAGCCTTGCGCGAGGGTCATCCAGTTCCGCCAGGGCTGCATCGAGCGTGACCGGCTGATTGCGTTTGCGCTCGGTGAGCGTCAGGAGCCGGGTTTCCGCGCCGGTACCCGGATGGATGTGGATGACCTGCCGATCTGTGACGATGAAGCTTTCGGCCTTCAGCGTTTCCAACCCCATGTCATAGGTACCGCACGCAATCGCCCCATCGATCCGCGCCTGCAGAAGCTGCTCGAAGGCCGAGAACAGGATGCCCTGCAACTCGATGGTCAGCGCCAGCAGGCGGTTGAGGAAGGTGGTGATCGGCGGCAGGTCGTCCTTCACCCCGTTGCTGTCCATCAGCTTCAGGCCGGTGGCGGATTCAAACCGTTCGAGCGAGCACCCCTCGACCTTGCCGCGCACGATCAACAGATAGAGCTGGCGCAGCGCATCGCGGGCATAGGCGGATTCCAGATTATCCTCGGGACGGAACAGCCCCTGACCGCCGGTCTGGCGCTGGCCGCGCGTGATCGCGCCCAGCGTGTCGAGGCGGCGGGCGATGGTCGAAAGGAACCGTTTCTCGGCTTTGACATCCGTGGCGATAGGCCGGAACAGCGGCGGCTGCGCCTGATTGGTACGGTTGGTGCGGCCAAGGCCCTGAATGGCGGCATCGGCCTTCCAGCCCGGCTCCAGCAGATAATGCACGCGCAGCCGCTGGTTTTTCGCCGAGAGCTCGGCGTGATAGCTTCGCCCGGTGCCACCGGCATCAGAGAAGACCAGAATGCGCTTCTGGCCATCCATGAATGCGGATGTCTCGGCAAGGTTGGCAGAAGGCGCCCGGTTCTCGACCGCAAGGCGCGCCGATGCCCCTTCGCCCTTGCGCACGATCCGCCGTGAACGGCCTGTGACCTCCGCCACCATATCCGTGCCGAAACGCTGGACGATCTGGTCGAGCGCACCGGGGACAGGTGGAAGCGAACCCAGCTGCTCCAGCATCTCGTTGCGCCGCGCCACGGCTTCGCGGCATTCCACCGGCTGACCATCCCGGAAAACGGGACGGGATGACAGATTGCCTTCGCCATCGCTGAATGGCTCATAGAGCTGCACCGGGAAGGAATGCTGCAAATACGAGCCGACATACTCCCTCGGAGTAACATCGACGGAAATGTCATTCCATTCCTCGGTCGGGATCTCGGACAGCCGCCGTTCCATCAGGGCTTCGCCGGTCGAGACGATCTGGATGACGGCGGCATGGCCCGCCTCCAGATCGGCCTCGATAGAGCGGATCAGAGTCGGAGTTTTCATGGAGGTCAGCAGATGGCCGAAGAAGCGCTGCTTGGTGCTCTCAAAGGCCGAACGCGCCGCCGACTTCGCCTGCCGGTTCAGCGTCGCTCCCCCAGAGTTTGGGCTGCCGGTGATATTGGCGGCTTCCATCGCCGCGTCCAGATTGTTGTGAATGACGGCAAACGCCCTGGCATAAGCATCATAGATGCGGCGCTGTTCGTCCGTGAGCTGGTGTTCGACCAGTTCATATTCGACGCCATCATAGGAGAGCGAACGGGCGGTATAGAGGCCGAGGGATCGCAGGTCGCGGGCCAGCACTTCCATGGCCGCAACGCCACCGGCTTCGATCGCCTCGACAAATTCGGCGCGCGTCTGGAACGGAAAGTCCTCACCGCCCCAGAGGCCGAGGCGCTGCGCATAGGCGAGATTGTGGACAGTGGTGGCGCCGGTCGCCGAGACATAAACCACGCGGGCATCGGGCAGCGCGTGCTGGAGCCGAAGGCCCGCACGTCCCTGCTGCGAGGCGGCGACATCTCCGCGCTCACCTTTTCCGCCACCGGCATTCTGCATGGAATGGCTTTCGTCGAAGATAATGGCTCCATCGAAATCGGACCCCAACCATTCGACGATCTGCTTGACGCGGGAAACCTTCTCGCCCCGGTCGTCGGAGCGCAGCGTGGCATAGGTGGTAAAAAGGATGCCTTCCGACAGCATGATCGGCTTGCCTTGAGGGAAGCGTGACAGAGGCGTGACCAGCAGCCGTTCCATGCCGAGCGCCGACCAGTCGCGCTGCGCGTCCTCGATCAGCTTGTCGGATTTGGAGATCCAGATCGCTTTGCGCCGACCGCGAAGCCAGTTGTCGAGAATGATGGCGGCGGACTGGCGACCCTTGCCAGCGCCGGTTCCATCACCGAGCATGAAGCCCCGGCGAAAGCGGATCGATCCGGCAGCATCCTCGGGCGCGGCGCTCACAGTGTCGAAATGCTCGTCCACGGTCCAGCTGCCGGCGAGATGATCGGCATGGGCTTCACCGGCATAGATCACGGTTTCAAGCTGGGCGTCCGACAGACGCGCGCAGATGTCGGGCGGCAGCATGGGCCGGTAGGAAGGCTTGGGCGGTGCGACCGAGGCCATGGCGGCGGATTGCACCAGCTTGGTCGGATGCGGCTGTGCACCAGCGATACGCAGCGATTGCATCGCATATTCCTCGTAGATCGCGTCAGACAGGCGAGCGCCTTCGGGTGGCGTCCAGTCCACGGTCTCATAGGTGAGTTCGACGCCTTCGGGATCGTTAGCCGGGGCAGCGGCAGGCCGTGTGGCTGTCGCGCGGGCCAGATAGCCTCGCACGGTTTTCGGCGCGGTCGCCGAAGCGGGCACCACGATCTTCGGCAATGATACCGGGAGACGCTGCGGAACATGCTCCTCAATCCATTCGGTCAGCGTGGCAACATCAGGCGCGATCCCCGGCGAGGCCGGGAAACTGGCCGGATCGTCGGCGGGCCGTTTGTCGATCACGGTCAGCCGCGTGTCGAACGTGGTGCCGTGCTTTGCATAGACCGCACCATCGACGGCGGCGCTGAACACCACACGACCACGGGCCTGCAAGCGGATGAAAGCATCCCGCCATGCCGGAGCTTCGGGACCAAAGCCTGCGCCGGTGATCGTCACAAGGCGGCCCCCGGGGGCAAGACGGGCCAGCGCCGAGACAATATGGCGGTAGGCCGCATCGGACACACGACCGCTGACATTGGCCATGACCGAGAATGGCGGGTTCATCAGCACCACGGACGGGACGGCATCCGGGGCCAGATGATCGTCGATCTGGGCGGCGTCGGACCGGGTGACAGCGAAGGCCGGAAAGAGTTGGGCAAGAAGATCGGCGCGGGTATCGGCCAACTCGTTGAGGATCAGCGACCCGCCGGCGGTCTGCGCCAGGATCGCGAGAAGGCCGGTGCCGGCCGATGGTTCCAGCACCCTGTCATCAGGCGTGATCGCGGCCGCTGTCAGGGCAGCGAGACCCAGCGGGACAGGCGTCGAGAACTGCTGGAGGCTCTGACTTTCCTCGGAGCGCCGGGTTTGCGTCGGCAGGAGCCCGGCAATCTTCGTCAGATGGGAGAGACGCGCATCCGCAGAGGCGGATTTGCGGAAAAGCGCCTTTCCGTATTTGCGCAGGAACAGAACGGTCGCGACCTCGCAGGCCTCATATGCCGTCTTCCAGTCCCAGGCGCCGGAAGCATCGGAAACACCGAAGGCGGTTTCCATGGCCGTCCGCAGTGCGACGGCATCAATGCGCTGGCCGCGTTCCAGATGGGGAAGCAGCAGCTCGGCCGCAGCCAGAATTGCGGGCGCAGCCGCCTTCGGCGTGACCGGATCGGTCACGGGAAACACCATGTTCATGTCAGAAAACCTCGGGAGAGCATAAGCGGGCAAGCCCGGCCAGCGCTCTCTCGACCACCCGGACTCAACCCCTTCCGGCAAGCCTCTTCCTCTGAACCTGGCCGCATAAGAAAAGCGCCCCGACCGGATGGTGGGGCGCCAGAGGATCAGCCGAAGCGGCGGCCGGTTTCGGTGAACATGTATTCGTTCGCGAGGATGGTTTCATCCACGACCGCGTCGGAGGAGAGATAATCGTATTCGCGCTCCAGCTGGCGGTAGAGCCAGCGAGCAAAATCGCGCAGCGCTTCGATCACAGTCTCCTCGGCATCCGCCGTCATGTCCTGCCAGTTCGGGCTGTCGCGCTCGACCGAGATCGCCATGCGGTATTCGTGATAGTAATGGCCGCGATGGCTGGCCTCGGCGCGCAGCTGGTAGAAATTGCGTTTCTGGATCGCCTGCAGGACATCGGCGATGCGGTGCAGTTCTGTGTCCTGCGGCGCATATTCCCGGATCAGACGTGGGGCGCCTTTATGGTAGGAAAGCCGCGCCTCGAAGCACGCGCCATCCCCTTGCGACCAGAAGCCCCGGAACCAGATGCAGGGTTCCTGCCGGGTGCCGCCGCCCATGAGCCGGACCGGCCGGGTCTTGAGGTCAAGACCGAGGATTTCGGCGATGCGCTGGAAATCCTCATAGACGGTCTCATACCAGTCATAGTCGAAGCCGCCTTCACGACACCAGGCCCGGGCCTTGTCCTTCGCCGCATCCGACAACTCGTCGAGGCGATAGACGGTGGTTTCGATGACCTTACTCATAGGGATCGCCTCCCTCCAGCACGGTGGAAAGCCAGCCATCGGTATAGATCCAGTCGACCGTCTCGCCGGTGGCGAGGTCAAGAACATGCGCGCCGCCGCCGAAACCGTCGACGCGGGGTTTCGAGCAGGTATTGGCATATTGCAGGCCCCACCGGCCGCTCAGACCGAATTCGGAGGCGCAGCGTTTGACGAACTGGATGACGTGCTCCGGATCGCCGGTAACGTCATCGCGCATCCAGAGCTGCGTGCCGCCATGTTCGGGCTGGATCGAAAGCAGGAATCCATCCGAGGGCGGATCTTCCGCGTCATTTTCATCGGCCAGCGCATTGTAGAGTTCGAGCGCGCGGGCGGCGTTTTCCGGCGTGCCCACATCGAGCAGGCAGGAAAAATGCGTGTAATAGTCAGCCATGGCGGCCTCCGGACATGACAAGGCCCGGCGCTGAACCGGGCCGAATGGATGGAAGATCAGGCGGCTTGCGGCAGGCGAAGCAGGTCGGACGCCGTCTCGCGCCAGAAGGGGTCGACCAGTCGCGCCTCACAAAGGCTGGCGCGCAAGCGCAGGTCACGGGCCAGTTCGCGATTGGCGCGCCCCGACGCAGCAAAGGCCATACCGCGCAGTCGACTGGCCTCGGTGACGATACGGCGAGCCTCGGCATTGGACGTGACAGGCTGCTGCCAGAGGATGATGCCGGCGCGGATTTCGCCGGCAAGGACCAGACCGTATTCGCGGTCCTGGATGAGCATGATGCGCGGGCAGAAATGCGGAAAGCTGTCCGAGCCGCTGCAAATGTCGCCCCGCGACAGGCGCAGGGCGGCGAACTGCATGGCCTCTTCTGGCGACGGGCATTCCCCTAGCGGGATCATGCGCTCGAAACTGTCGGCATTATCGCCACCGTCAGCGCTGGCCAGACCGAGACAGGAGATGCGCAGCGGCAGCTTTTGCGCCCGATAAAGCGCGGGAAGCACATCAGCGGCCAGAATCTCGCCGATGGGACGGAAGGTTTCAAAACGGGCGATGGTCATCGGGATCACTCCACGACGGGCGCCGGTGAGCCTCTCTCTCCGACCTTCAACCCGTCACGGCCGAACGGCCCCCACTCTTCCTCTCTGACCGGGGCGCGTCCCCGGTTCCGCTGCCGGCGATGGGCGCCATCGCAGGGCTGAAGGCCCGGGCGCGGGATCCGCGCACCGGGCCGTTGGCATGAGGCGCGTGTCGCGCCTTATGCCCACGGGTCCAGTTCCAGCCGCACCATATCGTCATCGCCGTCGAACTCGGCGGCGGGGCAAGCGGCGTGGGTGCCGTCTCCGGCCTGGAACACGACGATCGAAACCATCAGTGTGGCGGCGAGGCTGGCGGCGAAGGCGGTGGCATCTGCATAGGACATGGGTTCCGGCTCCTGTCTTAGGGAGGCGGGGGACCATCCCCCGCGCGACAGGCGCCCGAAGTGTCTGACCGTATCTGCAATCACCCGAGGGCGTTCGGCCCTTTGGCCCGAATCCCCGAGGGCGGCACGCTTGCGTCAAGCCGACCCCTCCGGGGTTGAATGCCAAGAAGCGGATCAGACCAAGGTTAGCGAATGGAAGCGGGGGTGGTTCTTCGCATCTGCCAGGATGCCGGATACCCGCCCGCAGATGCCTTGCCGCGCCAGCCTTGCCGCCATGCTGGCATCAGAACCCGTGTTCTCTCCAGGCCGGGGATGGCACCCGCTGCCCAGACAGGATGAACGGCGCCATGGTGCAGCTGGAACTGGAAACCCCAAGTGCGAAAAGTGCGAAGCTCATCTTCCGCAGGCCCCAGGTTGCCCTCAACTGGCCTTCAGCCCCAAAGCCCATCGGCGATTTCTCGAGCAATCATTGCGCGCGCCTGCATCATCAGATCATCGCCAGATGTGTCGATATGGCCGTAAAACCGGGCGCGGCCACCATAGGCTGTCCATTCGGCGTAGCGGCAATATTCGCGGGCATCGAGCCGGAACACCCGCATATCCTCGGCCCAATGGGGCTTGGGCTCGACGACGACAGTGATGCCGTCGCGAGTTTCTTCCCACGGAAGTGTGCGCTCCGATGGGGGATTCGCGCGAGCTTCGTGGAAGATCTGATCGATGTCGATGATCGTGGGCATGGAAGTTCTCCAAAGAAAAAGCCCGGCCACAAGGACCGGGCGAGCTCAGGGAAACGGAATGGAGTGGTCGGGGCGACCGAAGGCCACCCCGACGGAAGGTTATTCGGCAGCGACCATGTGCTGTTCTTCCTCGTCGTCGACGGGACCGTCTTCCTCGCCATCGCCAGCGAGAAAATCGGGCAGATCGTCGGCTTCGCCCTCGGGAGCATGGACCAGATCGACCTCGGCCCCCTCATCGACCATGCGCAGCGGCTCGGGCAACCAGCCGGTATCAGCCAGCAGACGCTCGGCCTCTTTCGCCATGTCGCCCTTCTTGAGGTGCCCGATCAGTTCAGCGGCACGGTCACCGGCGCCTTCGCGCACGGCCTCAATGATGCGCGGCTTGGTCACGCGGCCGAGATAATTGCCAGCCGTCGGCCGCCAGCCCACCGCCACCATGTCGAGACCGGTCGAACGCGCCAGCCGGTCCGCCTGCGACAAGCGGATTTCCAGCCCGTGCTGGCTGACGCCCATGCCGCTATAGGGGTTTGGCTTCTCGTAGAGCGCATTGACACCAAAGCTCACGCAATGGGCGAGCAGGTCCATGCGGGAGCCATCATCCAGATCGGCCAGCCAGTCCCAGAGCGCGGCATCATCGGCCGGGATATGGTCGCTCCAGCGTTCATGCCGTTCCTGGATCGCCCTGGCCGAGGTGCTGTCACGCAGATCCTCGGCCTGCGCGGGCAGATGGACCTCGCGGACCTGCGCTTCCAGGCAGCCCCGCGTCGAATGCGGCAGAAAGCAATCGGTGACCAGCCGGTGCAGCAGCGCCGTCATGGCGACTTGCGGGTTGGATGCGACCGCGTCGCGCAGCGCCAGCGTACGATGCGCCGTCAATTCGCTGATCAGCCGGTCAGGTAGCGGCCTGATCGTTTCGGCCTCATCCTCCTCATCCGGTTCGGCCGGTTGACCGCCCAGCGTGATGACCGCGCGCTGATGCCTGCCATCAGCTTCAGGCCCCTGGAGCACCTCGCCAGTTTCCGGATCGACGACATCGGTCGCCGGTTCTGCAGGCGCCTCAACCTCGGGACGGACATAGCCACGCTCGACCAGCAGGGTGCCATCGGCATCGATACTGACGAAGACGCCCGCCCTGGCCATCTGATCCGGATCGAAAATCATGGGACGGCGCTCAAAGGCATCCAGCGCCTGCTCGATTTCGCCGAGGCGTGCATCGATCTCGTCGGGCAATTCGTCAGCCTCGGCATAGTCCGCTTCCAGCCGGTCATATTCCTCGCGCAGCGCCTCACGGGCTGCGCGCTCCTCCTCGGTCATATCGACCGTGGTGCCGACCAGTTGGCGAAGTCCATGATCGTGGCCGTAAGGAAAGGTCAGGGCGACCTCGATCCATTTCCAGCCCTCGGCGGCAATGCTCTCCGCCTCGGTCTTCAGCTTCTCGCCCACCAGCCGGTCGAGCAGAACCGGGTCCTGCAGCCATCCGCCATCGTCCTGCTGGAAGAGATCGCGCAAAACGCAACCGCCGGCCTCCTCATAGGCGTCGATGCCGACGAAGAGCACCCGCTTGTCGGCGGCGCGCACCGTGGTCTCGGTCAGCAGGCGGCGGATATGGTAGGGTTCCTTCTGCCAGCCATCCTTGATCGCCTCCCAGACCTGTTCCTGCCGGGCATGGTCGGAACTGACAGTGAAGGCCATGAGCTGCTCCAGCGTCATGCCGTCTGCGGCATAGATGTCGAGCAGCGCGGGCGAGACCGAGGCAAGGCGCAGGCGCTGTTTCACCACCTTCGCGTCGACGAAGAAGGCAGCAGCAATCGCCTCTTCGGTCATGCCCTTCTCGCGCATGGACTGGAAGGCACGGAACTGGTCGAGCGGATGCAGCGGCGCGCGCTCGATGTTTTCGGCGAGCGAGACCTCGTCAATCAGCACATCAGCCCCGGCTTCCGACACCACGCAAGGCACGGGCGCGATCTTGGCAAGGCGCTTCTGCTTCACCAGCAGTTCCAGCGCTCGGAAGCGGCGGCCACCGGCAGGCACCTCGAACATGCCGGTCTCGGCGCCATCCTCGCCCAGGACCGGGCGTACATGCAGGGACTGGATCAGTCCGCGGCGGGCGATGGACTCGGCGAGTTCCTCGACCGAGATGCCGGCCTTGACGCGCCGGACATTGGACTGGGAAAGCATCAGCTTGTTGAAGGGAATATCGCGCGAGGACGACAGGGTGATCTTCTGAACGGCAGTGGCCATGTCAGTTGCTCCATGACGGACGCCGGGGAGCCTCTCTCTCCGGCAACCAGCCCGTCACGAAACTCCCATCCCTCCTGTTCCTCTCCTGGCTGCCGCTCGGCCCAGCCGGCCCGGCACCGGAACTTTCACCACGTCACGACGAGAGGCGCCGCCCTCTACCTCCAAGAGAGCGGCGCAAAAGCGCAAATCCGGACAGCCGGGTCTCAGGCTTTCCGGATTTCTGTATCGGCGGGTTTCAGGGTCTGTGCAGCACCGCCACGGAAGCGGGCGGACAGGAGTTGCTCGGCGGCCCGTATGCCGCCCGCCATGCGCGCTGTTTCAGCCCAGACCGAGATCGGGAACAGGCCGGTAAAAAGCACGTCCCGCTCGATCGTCATACCCAAGTGCAGCCGGATTGCCTCCAGTTCAGCGAAGCTCCAGCTACCGAGTTCGGGATAGCCGATGTCGGCGAGACCAAACATGATGTCGTCGTCCTCATCCAGTTCGGTCGCGAGCCAGACGCCTGCGCCAAGGGGATTGTAGAATTTGACGACGGGGTGGTGATCAGTGTCGCGCCGCCGGCCATTGGCGAGAAGCTGCGCGCGCTGCGTGCGGGTCAGGAGGATCATGCCGCAGCCCTCCGCTCAACCAAGGCTGCGACAGGTTCGGCGACCTCCTCGTCGGGCAGATGCGCGAGCAGCCAGTCGGCCGCCTTGCTCGCCTGCGAGGCGGCGCGGACGATGGCGCGATTGTCCTCCCGAAGACATTCCAGCCAGGACCCAATATAGTCGGCATGACGAACGGTCGGTACGATACCAAGAGAAGCGCAGCAGAAGGCCGCGTTCATCTCTGCGACCAATTCCTCGAAGGCGTATTTCTTCGTGCCAAAGCTGCCCGAGAAATCCCGTCCCAGGCGTGAGGCATGACCAGTGGCGTGACCCATTTCGTGCAGGGCGGTCCTGTGCCAGTTGATCGGCTCGAAATAGGCCTGCGGAGGCGGCACCTGCACATAGTCGTGCGCCGGCACATAAAAGGCGCGATCGCCGCCAATGCGAAAATCGATACCGGTCGCGCGGATCAGTGCCTCGACCCTTGGCTCGATCATGCCGGGCGGCGGTGGCGGCGCCTCCACGGCGATATTCTCGGGCAGCCCCTCGCATTGGGCCGCGTTGAACACGGTGAAGCGTTTCAGGAATGGAATGCTTCCCGCTTCTTCACCGGCGTCCCGGGCGCGACGCTTTTCGTCCTCAGGAGTGAAGCGGTCGGCATAGACGACGGTCGTGCCATGCTCGCCCTTGCGGACATTGCCGCCGAGCGAAAGCGCCTGACGAAAAGTGAGCCAATGCTGGGTCGGATAGCCGTGCTGGATCACGGCGCCCCAAAGGATCAGGACATTGATCCCGGAATATTGCCGTGCAGTTGCCGCATTCCTCGGCATGGCGAGTGGCGCTTTTGCCGTTGATGTGCCCCATGGCTGGACCCAGGGCAGCCGACCTTCCTCCAGCTCCGCGATGATCTTGCCGGTAATGTCGTCGTAAAGATTGGTGCGATTGCCGCCGCCTCGCGTGGCTCTGTCAGTTCTGGCCATCGGGATGATCTCCGCGACGGGCGCCGGAGACCTCTTCTCCAGCCCTCAACCCGTCACGGAAAAACCCGTCCGCACTCTCACTCTCAGGGGGCGTTGCGGGGTCTCCCCGCAGAAGGGGGTGCGTCGGTAACGGAAGTGCCGGCCAGGGGGAAGGCTTTCCCTCACAAAATCAGATCGATTCTCTGCACGCGCCCAAGTACCAGGAAACCCACACCCTCACTCTGATGGCACTGTACGCTCCCCGATGACCGTTGTGAAAAACATCCGGAGAAAGCACACGATCTGCCGAATTGCCCCGACAGGGGCACGTGATTGCCGAGAGGAGGGAGTTGTCAATTGGGGATTCCGTAAACCTCGACGGACTGCTAAGGTGTCAAAGCTACTGAATCGCTTCAGCCTGGGTTGCCGCTGCTGAACGCGGTAATCGGCAGAAAACTGTGTAGCCACTTTTGGTTAGCATGAACAAACTTCATGGCTTGAGGTTGGGGGTTAATAGAGGCCACTATGGCGCGTAGCGATCTTCTTGTGTCATTAATTCGCGCCGGTGCCACCGGCGATCAGGAGATGCTGCGCTCAACTACCGAAGCCATGGTTGCCGAGGAACGTGCCAAGAAGCATTTCATTGTTGCAGACCGAATGCAACGAGCTTTGTCGACCGTTCCGATCACGCCACCAGCTCTTACCGCGAGTTCGCCTCATCTTGCCGCCGCCAACGGGCGCGAAGCCATTCTGGAGATCACTCCCCGGCTGCAAATGGACGATCTGCTTCTCCCACTGCCGGCGCGCGAAAGCGGTCGCCAACTCATTGAGGAGCATCAACGGGCGGACGTTCTGCGGGCAAGTGGCTATGAACCTCGTCACCGCGTACTGCTTTCCGGTCCACCGGGCAACGGCAAGACTTCGTTTGCCGAAGCGGTCGCCGAGGGTCTGGGCCTGCCGTTCTACGTCGTCCGGTACGACGCCCTTATCGGCAGCTATCTCGGCGAGACCAACGCGCGGCTTCGCAAGCTCTTCGACTATGTAAGAACGACACCGAGCGTGCTGTTTTTTGACGAGTTCGATGCCATTGGCAAAGAGCGCGGCGATACGCACGAGACGGGTGAGATCAAGCGTGTGGTCTCATTCCTTCTGATGCAGCTTGATCAGCTCCCGAGCTATGTGATCGTCGTGGCTGCGACCAATCATGGCGAACTGCTCGACCGGGCCGTCTGGCGGCGGTTCCAGATGCGGCTCGCAATTCCGGCGCCGAAGAAGAGCGAGATCACCGTTCTCCTGGACCGGATCGTGTCTGGCTGGCCGGATGCGCCGAAAATGACGCTCGGCAGGATTGCCGGTCGCCTAGGGAATGTCAGTTACGCCGAAGCTCTCGATTTTTGCCAGAATGTGAGGCGGCGCCAGATTTTGGGTTTGGGGGAGGTATCGATTGATGACGCACTGCGCGTGGAGCTTGATCTATGGACCTCGCGCGTTACGCCAGAGATCATAAATGCCGAGCGATCCAACGAAACCGCTCCTGAGACTGACACCAAGAGCTGATCAACCTCGCCCTATAGGTCGTCCACGGCCTGTTCCGTCTCCGGATGCCTTTCCAAGAGAACGTCAAACTGCGGCAATCGGGCCAAAGTTTGCGCGTCTGGCGGAAGTTCTCGCTCGCGGAAATGCCGCGCTTGAACTGCGTGCCGATCCGGCGGGTCTCGCCCCTGAACGGCTACTGGTCTTTGAAGTTCGCGGCTCCATAAGTTCGTTTGCCGCAGCCATCCAGCAGGTTGCCGGTCTGGAACTCGTGGATGAGGAAGAGCTTGAAGGTGACGAAGGGGATGAGCATCCCTTCGCCTATCTGCTCGTTCCCGACATGGCGGCTTTGCAGAATCTCGAGTCCCTTTGGCGCCGTTGGCAGGCAGGAGAGCTTGTCCGCGGCGAAACGACCTGGGCAAATGTGTTCGAGCACCTTCGGGACTTGCGCCCGTGGGGGCCGAATGACCGGGTTCATCCAACAGATCGGACGTTTCTCGCCACCATCGTCGACGATCATGAGGACGACCAACTCATCCGCGTCGAAATCGAGCTCGTCTTTAGATCGAACGACGCGGCAGCAGGAGCGAGCGAAGCTGAGGCGTCGCGCGCGATAACCGCCCGCGGGGGCGCAATCGTGTCGCGGGCACGCCTGCCGGATATTTCGTACCACGCGCTGCTCGCCGACATTCCGGCCTGGGCGGTCCGCGAAATCATCGAACAGCGGATCGAAGGCATCGCAGGTCTGGAATCTGTAATGCATATCCGGCCTCAGTCCGAAGCCACAACGGTGGAGATCGCTGATCCGTCCGAAATCCCGCTGGTCGACAGTGCCGGGCAAGCCCTGGGCGAACCGATCTTGGCCCTCCTCGACGGAGTACCGGTAAGCGCCCATCGTCAACTGACAGCTCATATCGATCTCGACGATCCGTTCGAACTCGAGCCACACGCTCTGGTGGAATCCAGAGCACATGGAACGGCGATGGCGTCCCTCATCATCCATGGCGATCTCAATCGAAACGAGGACCGGCTGCCGAGGCAGATCCATGTCATTCCAGTGATGGGGAATGGCGACGCATTCCCTGACGACAGACTCGTCGTGGACCTCATCTACCTTGCGGTCATGCGGCTACGTGAACAGCGCCCCGGGATCGTGATCGTCAATCTCTCGCTGGGCAACAGGTATCGGCCGTTTCACAATCAGCTCTCACCTTGGGCGCGTCTTCTTGACCGGCTCTCTTACCGTCTCGGCCTGCTGTTTGTGGTGAGCGCCGGCAATCAGACGACTGACTTCGGCATCACTGGCTATGCGACGGCCAGCCAATATGAGGATGCGGACGGACAAAGTCGTGCGAGGTCCATGATCACTGCTCTCCATGGAGTTATGGCTGAGCGACGGTTGCTATCGCCAGCCGAGACTGTGAACGGCATCACCGTGGGCGGCGGAAATATTGACTTTGTAGCTCCGGCTGATCGGGCGCTGGCGCGAGCCTTGATCGATCCGTTTCCCAGCCATCTTATGGCAAACCCCTCGAGCAGTCTTGGGCCAGGCTTTGCCCGTTCGATCAAACCGGACATCCTGATGCCTGGCGCGCGCGAACATATGCGGTTTGTGCGCAACCATGCCCATATCGATGTCGTTCCGGCCGCCGCCTCGCGCGGCGCTGGCCTCAAGGTTGCAGCCCCGCCGAGAGCCGGCCGTGAAAATCTCGATGGCTATACGAATGGCACGAGCGCTGCAGCAGCCCTCGCCTCACGCACCTGTCACAGAATACATGATGCTCTGGAGGCTGCCTACGGCGAAGAGTTTCTGCGGCTCACGCCCACGCAGCGTGCCGTTCTGTTGAAAGCGCTACTGGTGCATCCCGCCCAGTGGCCCCGAGATACCGCCGATCTCATAAAGACTACGCTCGGCCCCACGGGCCGCGGTCAGGCATCAAAGCAGAAGGACAATATCCGGCGCTTCATGGGATATGGCTACGTTGACGCCGACGACGCAGTAGCTTGTGCCGCGGACCGGGCGACTTTCTTTGCAACAGGGCTGCTGGGGGCTGATCGTATCGTTACGATCGACGTCCCGGTCCCCGTCGCGATTGGAGGCAAGGCCAGGCCGCACAGCCTTTCGGCTACAGTTGCTTGGTTCACGCCTGTCTCGCCCGGGCGCAAGAGCTATCGCAGTTGCCGACTCAAGATACTCAAGCCTACGGAACTGAATGCGCTGGCTGTCTCTGGCCACAGTTGGCAACCAGACGAGAACCAGAGCAATCGGGGAACTGTCTTTTCGCGCTGCTGGAGCGGCGAGAACTCGCCCGTCGTGACCCCGAACATGACAATCCCCCTCGTCATTCAGCGCGATCCGGATCAGGGCGCGCCCAACGACGAGATGGTTCCTTTCGGTTTGGCCGTGACGATTTCCATGCCCGGGGAGGTCGCTCTTTATGACGAGGTCCGCGCTCGCACAGCTCCGCATGTTCGTGCGCAAGCAGTTGATTTGTAGAGCGCATTCTCGGCTCCACGGCTCTCATCCACTGGTCTTGGCGAGTGAGGCCGCGAGATCACCGATAGAACGCAGCAGGATCAGAGCATCGTCCCGGGAAGGCTCAAATCCGCGCCGCCTCCAGAATTCGGCAGCTTCTTCATCAACAGCATTGACCATCAAGGCCCGCCCGCCAATGAGCGAGGCCGCCTGAACACAGCGCTGAAGGGCGTGCTTCACAAGGCCGGTGCCGATGCCCAGCCCTGCCCATGCGGTATCGGTGGCCAGTTGCCCCAGAAGTATGCACGGCACCGGATTAGGCGGCTGCCCAGTCCGTATTGAACGCGGCATGACCGATGGGACAACGGCGGTGGGTGCGAGACCGTAGTACCCGACCACACGTCCAGCCTCATGCACGACAAGAACGGCTGTAAAGCCCTTCTGCTGATTAGAGAGCGCTCGGGTTTTCAGCCAGTGGTCGAGCGTCGGCTTGCCACAGGAAAACTCAGAAACATCGTGAGCGGCGGTAAGCGGCTCGGGTCCCGAAAGCTGCAAGGGACTACCGCTTCGCCACGTAGCCCGGCTCCCACGGCGCAGGCCGTTTCAGCACTTCCACCATCTCCGGAACAGGAGCGGCGGGACGCGACAACACATCCATGAACTGAGCAAAGCCTTCCGGGCTCATCCGGACCAGCCCCTGCTCCATGACGACCTCCTCGGCCGCGCGTACAGCGGCCTCGCGCACGAAATCCGTGCGTGAGCGGCCGCGCATGCCCGCGGCGCGATCGATCATGGCAACATCCGCCTCGAGCAGACGCATCGAGATCGGATATTCCTTGCGTTCAGCAGTGTTGGCCATGGCGAGTCTCCTTAGCTCGAAGATAGTACCTTGTATTGCAAAATACAATACGATAAAGTCTAAACTGCAAGCAACAGC
>NZ_CP156678.1:1137500-1140222 GCF_052474395.1 Niveispirillum fermenti
TTAGATGTTTCAGTTCCCCGGGTTCGCTTCCCAAACCTATGGATTCAGTTTGGGATACCTGTTGCCAGGTGGGTTTCCCCATTCGGATATTCACGGATCAAAGCTTGCTCGCAGCTCCCCATGACTTTTCGCAGCGTGCCACGTCCTTCATCGCCTCTCAGTGCCAAGGCATCCACCAGATGCCCTTAAGACGCTTGATCCATTCATCACGCTCACGCGCAGGGACAAGCCCACACATCATGAACACAACAAACAGCACTATCCGCTCTCCAGGTGTCCCTCATCCCGCTGACGCAGAATGACGACAGAACCAGACCTTCTCGGCTAAGAGGCCAGATCCCCTGCAAAGCGGAACCCATTCGGTCACACTTCACAAAACCATTTTCACGATGTCCAAGAACCGGCAGCCCTTGCTGCCTACAGTCACCCTTTCAGGCAACCGATCTGTTGCTTCCCATGGATCCTCACCACCGCCTCAAACTCAACGTTACGCAACGGAGCTTGGTGGAGGCGGACGGGATCGAACCGACGACCTCATGCTTGCAAAGCACGCGCTCTCCCAACTGAGCTACGCCCCCAATCTCTCGGGAAAAGTCAAGCGGTGACCCCAATGACAAAGCCCGGTGCGATCAAGCACCAGGCCCTATCATCTGATCCATGAGAAGGGATGCGGAGACGGCGGACCCATCACCAAGGTGATGTCCCGGATAAGCCCGGGATTACGTCCAAAGGGAAGGTTCTTCCTTAGAAAGGAGGTGATCCAGCCGCAGGTTCCCCTACGGCTACCTTGTTACGACTTCACCCCAGTCGCTGACCGTACCGTGGTCGGCTGCCTCCCGAAGGTTAGCGCACCGGCTTCAGGTAAAGCCAACTCCCATGGTGTGACGGGCGGTGTGTACAAGGCCCGGGAACGTATTCACCGCGGCGTGCTGATCCGCGATTACTAGCGATTCCAACTTCATGCACCCGAGTTGCAGAGTGCAATCCGAACTGAGATGGCTTTTGGAGATTCGCTTCCATTCGCATGGTCGCTGCCCACTGTCACCACCATTGTAGCACGTGTGTAGCCCAACCCGTAAGGGCCATGAGGACTTGACGTCATCCCCGCCTTCCTCCGGCTTGTCACCGGCAGTTCTGCTAGAGTGCCCAACTGAATGATGGCAACTAACAGTGGGGGTTGCGCTCGTTGCGGGACTTAACCCAACATCTCACGACACGAGCTGACGACAGCCATGCAGCACCTGTGTCCCGGTCCCCGAAGGGAAAACCACATCTCTGTGGCGGTCCAGGCATGTCAAGGGTTGGTAAGGTTCTGCGCGTTGCTTCGAATTAAACCACATGCTCCACCGCTTGTGCGGGCCCCCGTCAATTCCTTTGAGTTTCAACCTTGCGGCCGTACTCCCCAGGCGGTCGGCTTAATGCGTTAGCTGCGACACTGAAACCCTAAGGGCCCCAACGTCTAGCCGACATCGTTTACGGCGTGGACTACCAGGGTATCTAATCCTGTTTGCTCCCCACGCTTTCGCGCCTCAGCGTCAGTTACCGTCCAGTGGGCCGCCTTCGCCACCGGTGTTCTTCCCAATATCTACGAATTTCACCTCTACACTGGGAATTCCACCCACCTCTCCGGTACTCTAGCCTGCCAGTCTCAAGCGCAGTTCCCAGGTTAAGCCCGGGGCTTTCACGCCTGACTTGACAAGCCGCCTACGCGCCCTTTACGCCCAGTAATTCCGAACAACGCTAGCCCCCTTCGTATTACCGCGGCTGCTGGCACGAAGTTAGCCGGGGCTTCTTCTCACGTTACCGTCATCATCGTCACGTGCGAAAGAGCTTTACAACCCGAAGGCCTTCATCACTCACGCGGCATGGCTGGATCAGGCTTCCGCCCATTGTCCAATATTCCCCACTGCTGCCTCCCGTAGGAGTCTGGGCCGTGTCTCAGTCCCAGTGTGGCTGATCATCCTCTCAGACCAGCTACTGATCGTCGGCTTGGTAGGCCGTTACCCCACCAACTACCTAATCAGACGCGGGCTGCTCCTTTGGCGATAAATCTTTCCCCCACAGGGCTCATCCGGTATTAGCGTCCGTTTCCAGACGTTATTCCGAACCAAAGGGTACATTCCCACGTGTTACTCACCCGTGCGCCACTCACCAGTCCGAAGACCAATGCGTTCGACTTGCATGTGTTAGGCCTGCCGCCAGCGTTCGTTCTGAGCCAGGATCAAACTCTCAGGTTTTATGCGGCTCGCTCGCCTAAGCAAACAAACCTCGTTGACGGATACGAAAAAACGCCAAACTTCCCAATCGTCTGCCCTAACCCATCCACCATCCATAGACCCGATAAGGTCAATAGCGTGGATGGCGTATAGAGCAACATGTACCAGGATGCTCAAGCGCCATACGTATCCATACGAACCAGACCCTCCAGCTCATAAAGACCCGCCGCCTGCGCATCCCTTCTCAACAGATTCACTTGTCCAAGAACCTTGGCCGCCACAAGGCAAGCCAAACGACACCCGCCAACCGGCTCAACACCGGCCAACCAAACCCCAACATAAAGAAGAGGAAGGCATCAATGGCAGCGACCCCAAGGCCACCGCCCGACCCCTTCTCATCTAGGCCTTCCGGTCTAAACCGTCAAGCCCCAAATCCAGGGATCATTCAACCATCGCCGCCAGAGCGTCTCCGGCGCGTCGGTGGGGCGCTTTCTACTCGCTCCACC